>QQVD01000044.1 GCA_003388555.1 Acidobacteriota bacterium
GGCACCGAGCTGTAGCGGCCGTGGAAGATCCCGCCCTCCCAGGAGATCTCGGCCCCGATCTCCTTGGAGAGGTTGCTGCCGATGTGGCGCTGGAAGGCTTCGAGCTGCTCGTGGTCCCGCGGGCACAGATAGAGGTGCACGTGGTTGCTCATCACCACGAGGTCGTGGATCGTCATGCCGTAGAGCAGCTGCGCCCTCGCGATGACGCCCTTGATCAGCGCGTTGATGCGGTCGCTCGGCCGCAGCAGGAAGCGCGACTGGAAGCAGCGCATGGTGACGACCATGGGCTTGCCTGGAGGGACGAAGCGGGGCAGGCGGGGCAAGACGGACCTCCGGCGGGGGCGTAGGTGGCGTCGATTCGCGACCTGCACCTACCTGAAGGGAGCCGCTCGCTACGAGCTGACGGCGGAGCGGCGCAGGGCCCGACCGGCGACGAGACGCCCGGCCCAGGAACGGCGTCGATTCGGTGGCGACTGCGTGGCGATGCACCGCGGGCGGGTTCGGAGAGTGCGGCCTCGCGACCCCCGCCCGGCGGGCTCTTGCCTGGGAACACCTGTGGGCACACCCGAAGCTAGGGGAACCCGACACCGGTCGAGCCGGATCCAGCGATGCCGAGCCCAGCTCCGCAGGCGAAAGGCGACGCGTGGATGAGCGACAGCTCAGGTTCCGGCGAACGGATCCCGGGTCGCGAGACCTGCGAAGCGGGCGAAGTCGCGGTCTCGCGTGAGGAGCTCCGTGACGCCATGCTCGAGGCAGAGCGCGGCGATGTGGGATTCGTGAACCAAGTTGCCGAAGACCCTCGCGGACCGCGCGGCCTTCCGGAGCTCGCGGAAGTGTCCGCGGCCCTCGCCGAGGAGCACGAGCGACGGCGACCGCAGCAACGAGGCCAGGTCGTCGAGTGCAGCGTCGAGGTCCGTCGGTGGGTCGAAGACCCTTGGATGGGTGACCACCCTGAGGAACTCGTACACAGAGGGCCAGGGGAGCGCCCAGAGCACCCGGCCCTCGGCGAGGCTCTTCAACAAGTCGAGGGCGACTCCATGCTCCGGGAGCTCCTCGCGACGGGCATAGATCAGGATGTTGGTGTCGACGGCTATCACCCCGTCAACCTCGTCCTTCCATCAGATCGAACAGACTCTGGCGGTCGTCGAGACGTACCCCTGTCTGCAGCCGCCCTCTCTCGGTCCGCCACTCGAGCCGGTACTCGGGGCCTCCCTCGGGAGACGTCTGGAGCATCGCTCGCAGCGCCTCCTCGATCAGGACTCGCAGCGGCTTGCCCTCACTGGCGGCGCGCTTCTTGGCCTCGCGCAGGAGCTGGTCGTTGAGATCGACGGTTGTCCTCATGCCTCGAAGCTAGCGCATTCATGCCTCGGGTGAGGCGCGGGCGCGTCTGAGGCGGAGCCCGGATCAAGAGGCGTCTGTCGGCGAAGGTGTGGCGGCGGGTGTTGGGAGGACAAGGCCACTCCGTGCCGAGGCCCTCGGCACGGCGCGTCAGGGCTCCGCCCGCCACCCGGCGGAGCCCTGGCACACCTCTCCCTTCGAGGCGACGATGCCACCCGACGACGAGCCGGACCGCCACGGCGCTCACCCGCCGTGAGCGGGAGGGCCGCTACGCCTGGGCGAAGCCCTTCCCCTCGCCGGCCAACTTCTCGAGCAGGGCCGACGGCTTCCAGTGCTCGCCGCCGAGCTTCTCGCTGTAGGCCTTCACCTTCTCGAGCACCTTGGCGGTGCCCATCTGGTCGGCCCAGTACATCGGGCCGCCGCGGTACACCGGCCAGCCGTAGCCGTTGACCCACACCACGTCGATGTCGCTGGAGCGGATCGCCTTGCCCTCGTCGAGGATCTTGGCGCCCTCGTTCACCATCGGCAGCAGGCAGCGCTCGAGGATCTCCTCGTCGGAGATGTCGTCGCGCTGCTCGATGCCCTGCTTGGCGGCGAAGTCGCGGATCATCTGCTCGACCTCGGGGTCGGGCGAGCTGGCGCGGGTCTCGGTGTCGTAGACGTAGTAGCCGCGGCCGTTCTTCTGGCCGCGCCGGCCCGACTCGCAGAGGATCTCGCGCACGCTGCTCGAGCTCGAGGTCTTCTCGTCCCAGCCGATGTCGAGCCCCGCCAGGTCGGACATCGCGAACGGGCCCATCGGGAAGCCGAAGTCGTAGATCACCTGGTCGACCCGCGCCGGGGTGACGCCCTCGAGGATGATGCGGTTGGCCTCGGCGCCGCGCTGGAAGAGCATGCGGTTGCCGACGAAGCCGGGGCAGACGCCGACGACGACGGCGATCTTCTTGATCCGCTTGGCGACGTCGAGGCTGGTGGCGAGCACGTCGTCGGCGGTCTTCTCGGCGCGCACCATCTCGAGCAGGCGCATGATGTTGGCGGGCGAGAAGAAGTGCAGGCCGAGCACGTCCTCCGGTCGCTTCGTCTCCGCGGCGATCTCGTCGACGTCGAGGGCCGAGGTGTTGGTGGCCAGGATCGCACCCGGCTTACAGATCGAGTCGAGCTCGCGGAAGATCGTCTTCTTGAGCTCCATGTTCTCGAACACCGCCTCGATCACCAGGTCGCAGTCGGCGAAGTCCTGCTTGTCGAGCGAGCCGTTGATCAGGCTCATGCAGCGCTCGACGTCGTCCATCGACATGCGGCCCTTCTTCGCGGTGCGCTCGTAGTTCTTGCGGATCACCGCCAGGCCGCGGTCGAGGGCGGCCTGCTCACGCTCGACGATGGTGACCGGGATGCCGACGTTGGCGAAGTTCATCGAGATGCCGCCACCCATGGTGCCGGCGCCGAGCACGCCGACGGTTCGGATGTCGCGCCGCGGCGTGTCCTTCTCGATCCCCGGCACCCGGCCGGCCTGGCGCTCGGCGAAGAAGTAGTAGCGCTGCGCCGCCGACTCGGGCGAGGTCATGCACTTCATGAACAGCTCGCGCTCGACCTTCAGCCCCTCTTCGAAGGGCTTGTTGACCGCCGCCTCGACGCACTGGATGTTGTACTCGGGGGCGACGAAGCCGCGGGTCTTGCGGGCGATGGCGCGGCGGAAGCCGTCGAAGATGCCGGGGTTCTCCTTCGCCTCCTTCAGCTTCTCGTCGCGATCGCGGATCTTCTTGAGCTCCCAGCCCTCGTTGGCGGCCTGGGCGGCGAACGCCACTGCTGCCTCGAGCAGCTGGTTCTCCGGCGCGATCTTGTCGATCAGGCCGTGCTCGAGCGCCTCCTTGCTGCCGATCGGCTTGCCGCTGGTGACCATCTCGAGCGCCTTCTGCACGCCGACGACGCGGGGCAGGCGCTGGGTGCCGCCGGCGCCCGGCAGCAGGCCGAGATTGACCTCGGGCAGGCCGTACTTCGCGTTGGGGTCGCCGACCCGGTAGTGGGCCACCATCGCCACCTCGAGGCCGCCGCCCAGCGCGGTGCCGTGGATCGCGGCGACCACCGGCTTGGGGCAGTTCTCGATCGCGTCCTGGGCGTCGAAGAGGCTCGGTGGCTGCATCGGCTTGCCGAACTCGGTGATGTCGGCGCCGGCGATGAAGGTCTTCCCGGCGCAGTGCAGCACCACCGCCTTGACGTCGTCGTCGGCCGTCGCCTTCTGCATGCCCTCGAGCAGCCCCTGACGCACGCCCTGGCTGAGGGCGTTGACGGGCGGGTTGTCGACGGTGAGCACGGCGATGCCGTCGTCGTTGACTTCGTAGTCGACCATGTCCGTGATCGCGGTCATCGGTGGAGATCTCCTTTGCGCTGAGTGGGAGCGAGGACGAGGGACCTTCCAGCGGCACCGCGGCGGTGCGGCCGGACTCCTCCGTCGGTCGGCCGGCGCACGAAGGTCTGAGCTGCGTGCACCGGTGTGGCGCCGGGATCGCGCTGGTCGGCGAGCGGACTCGCGAGCGGCTGCGCTCGGCCGGCGGTTGGTGTGCGACAGGCTATCGCATCTCTGCCGAACGGTCGGTAGGTGGAAGAGGGACAAGGCAAGAAGGGAAGAGGGAAAAGGGAAGAGGGACAAGGCAAGAAGGGAAGAGGGAAAAGGGAAGAGGGACAAGGGAAGAGGGACAAGGGAAGAGGGAAAAGTGACAAGGGAAAGAGGGAAAGAGGGAAAGAGGGAAAGAGGGGAAGAGGGAAAGAGGGGAGGGGAGGAGGGGAGGAGGGAAAGAGGGAAAGAGGGGAAGAGGGGAGGAGGGGAGGAGGGGAAGAGGGCAGGGGGCTCAGGGGTACAGGGTCGAAGGGGCTATGGGGTGGAGATCAGAGCCTCGAAGCCGGGATCCCCGCGCAGCGGATCCCAGATCGGATCGAGGCGCAGCTGCCAGACGGAGAGGGCGCCGATGTAGGGGGTCTCGAGCACGCGCTCGAGCTGGCGCACCGCGAGGTCGGTGGCGCCCGCCGCGGTGAGGATCTCGGCGTGCGCCTCGCCGACTCGCGGGCCCGTCCAGTGGTCGCCCTGGCTCGTCATCGTCGGCAGCGAGCGGGCCACCCGGATCGCCTCCTCGGACCGGCCGAGGTAGGCCAGGGCCAACCCTCTCAGTGGCGGGGCACGATCGGCTTGGCGGTCCGAGCTGAGGAAGAGCTCCTCGGCGATCTCGAGGGCGGCGGCGAAGTGGCCTCGCGCCACCTCCTCGCGGCCGAGCTGGCGCTCGGCGAAGCCGGCGAGGATCGACCACATCGCCAGGTCCGGACCACGTTCCCCGGGCTCGATGGCGGTGAGGGCGGCACGGTAGGCCGTGTAGTCGCGTGCCATGCGCCAGAGCTCGGGGATCAGCGGCGGTTCCTCGGGCAGGTGGGAGAGGAACTCGCGGGCGCCCTGCACCGAGCCGCTGCGACGCAGCTCGACCCACGCGCGGTGCACGTAGAGCGAGCTCTGGTGTGGATCTCGAGCCAGCAACTGGTCGAACAGGTCGGCTGCGTGGTCGTGGTGGCGCATCGCGTCGAAGGTCGCTGCGATGTCGTAGAGCACCGACTGCTCCTGCGGACGGGCTGCCAGCACCGTCTGCCAGTGCCGGACGGTGTCGTCGAACCTGCCCCGCCGCCGCTGGATGGCTCCCATCGCCTTGTGTACGTCGAGGTCGTGCGGCCGCTCGTCGAGGGCCTCGGCGAAGATCGTGTGGGCGCGCTCGAAGTCGCGCTCGAAGTAGTACTCGAGATAGCCCTCGGCGAGACGTACCAGGGGAGCCTCGGGCTTCAGCTCGCGGGCCCGCCGGTAGGCGGCGCGGCTCTCCTCCATGGCGGTTTCGCGGTCGTCGTAGAGAGCGTGCGCCACCGCCATCGCGGTGTAGATGCTGCGCTGTGCCCAGGCGTCGGCGAACTCGGGGTCGAGCCGGCAGGCTTCGCCGAAGGCGGTGGCGGCGCGCTCGAAGCGTTGCACCGTCGACGCCTCGTCGGCGGTCGCCAGACCCCGCAGGTAGGCGAGGTAGGCGGCGGGGCGGGCGGCGTGGGCCGCCGCCCAGCGGTCGCGAGGCGCGGAGAGCTGAAGCCGATCGGCGACCGTGCCGGAGATCCGCGCCAGCAGCGCCTGCAGATCGTCACGTGTGCCCCGGAAGCTCTCGGTCCAGGTGGGAGCCAGGTCCGCGCTGTCGGCCCCGTTGGCCCTGTGGGCAGCGCCGTGGGCGTCGGCGAAGAGCGCTACCTGCACTTCGAGAGCGCCGGGCTCACCGTCCACAGGATCCCGATCCGGCTCCGTCGACTCGACGGTCAGCAGGTGCGAGGCGCCGGTGCGCCGCAGGATCTCCCGCTCCTGACCAGGGCCCAGGCCACTCGGCAGGGCCTCGAGCTGCAGCCCATCGACGCCCGCCAGCTGCTGTTCCAGGCCACGCACGATCTCGGCACCGGCCACCGAGCTGCCTGCTTCTCCTCGCTCGTCGATCGACGAGGCCAGCGCCAGTCGCGTCGGCTCGCGCGCCGTGCCGCCAGCTCCCGCGCCGACGGTCGTCGCCGCCGGGTCGAGGCTCGCGTCGCGCGCCATCCGCTGCGGCAGCAGCAGGATCCCGGTCGCGGCGACGGCCAGCGTCGCCGCGACGACGACGAGCGCCAGGCGTCGGCGTCGGGTGCCGGTGAGACGCCACACCAGGCTATGCCAGGCGGAGCTCCAGGGCTGCGGCGCGGCCCTGCGGACGACGTCGTCGCGCAGGGCGGCCAGCCGGCCGGCGAGCTCGGCGGTGTCGGCGAAGCGGCGCTCCGGCGACTTGCGCAGGCAACGGGCGATCAGCACCTGGAGACCGGGCGGGAGGTCCGGGCAGATCGACCCGATCGGCGGCGGCTGGTCGCGCAGGATCGCGCTGAGCACCGCGCTGGAGGATTCGGCGTCGAAGGCCCTGCGGCCGGCAAAGAGCTCGTAGAGCACGCACCCGAGAGAGAACTGGTCGCTGCGGTGGTCGACCGCACGACCCTCGATCTGCTCCGGCGACATGTACGGCACCGTGCCGAGGACGACGCCGCGGGCGGTGCGCAACGCGGTGGTCTTCTGTGTCGCCACCGAATCGATGACCTTGGCGAGCCCAAAGTCGAGCACCTTGACGTGGCCGGCGTCGGTGACCATCACGTTGGCCGGCTTCAGGTCGCGGTGCACGACGCCGGCGCCGTGGGCAGCGGCGAGCGCCTCGGCGAGCTCGACGGCCAGGTCGAATCGCCGTGCCAGAGGCAGATCCTCTTCGTGGATCAGCCGCGTCAGGGTGCGACCGCGCACCAGCTCCATGGTGATGATCGGCCGGCCGTCGATCCGCTCGACGCTGTGGATGGTGACGATGTTCGGGTGGTTGAGGCGCGCCAAGCTACGCGCCTCGCGCTCGAAACGGTCCACCGCCGAGCCGCGGTCGAGGGAGGCCAGCTGCTTGATCGCGATGAGGCGGCCGAGGCGGCGGTCCTCCGCTTCCCAGACCACTCCCATGCCGCCGGAGCCGATCCGTCGCAGCAGTCGGTAGGGGCCGAGCTCGATCGGTTCGGTCGGCTGCGCCGTGCTGTCCGGTTCCGCCGCGAGGTCGCCGAGCAGCCCTTCGAGCGGGCTGTCGAGCAGGCCCGGCGAGCGGTCGGCGTCGAGCAGCGCCTCGACCTCGGCGCGCACCTCGGGCTCGGCGATCCCGGCGAGGAAGCGTTGTAGCGCCTCTCCTTCGAGCTCGAGCGCCTGGTCGAGCAGCGGCTCGACCAGTTCCCAGGGGGCGGACCCCGATCCGCTCTTACGGCGGCCGCCGTGCTCCCGGTCGTCGGGACGACGCTGTGGTGGGTCGCTCACCGCGCTGCGAGCTCGCGGTGCAGGAGCGCCCTGGCCTTGCGCCAGTCGCGCTGGATGGTGCGCTCGGAGAGCTGCAGCGTCGCGGCGCACTCGTCGATCGTCATGCCGGCGAAGAAGCGCATCTCGACGAGACGGCTGAGGCGCGGATCGACGCGCTCGAGAGCCCCGAGGGCGCGGTCGAGGTCGAGGATCTCCACCGCGCGCCGGGTCGCCCGCTCGCCGCCGCTCGACGAGCCGGCCTTCTCGAGCACGCTGCCGTCGAGCGACAGGGGCTCGTCGCGACCGCCCCGCTTGCGGGCGCTGCGCCTCCTGGCGTGGTCGACGAGGATCTGCCGCATCGCCACCGCCGCGACGCAGAGGAAGTGGTTGCGGTCCTGCCAGTCGGTGCGCCGCTGGTCGACCAGCTTCAGGTAGGCCTCGTGCACCAGACCGGTGGTCTGCAGCGTCTGGCCGGGACGCAGGCGCCGAAGCTGACGCCTGGCCAGGAGGTGCAGTCGTTCGTAGAGCAGCGGCACCAGACCGTCGAGCGCCTGCGCCTCGCCATCGCGGGCGGCGGCGAGCAGTCGCTCGATCTGCGAGGGCGCGGCGGTCCTCTCGCCGCGGCTGGGGCCGACTTCGCTCGTCATGCAGGCCGCTTCCGTTGTCGGGGTGGTTCCCGCACAGGGTACGGCCGCAGCCGCGGCGAGGCAAACGGGTGGCGGACGTGGAGCCTCAGCCGCGGCGTATCGCCCGGGCCTCGGGCCGCGGCAGGGGAGTCGAGAAATCGGACCGAGAAAGCGTGTCGCCCTTTCCGGCCGCCCTCCGTTTCGCCAGGTGATCGCCGCGGATGACCCGTCGGCGAGCACCTACCAAGGAGACCAGGAGATGCCCGCAACGACTGCCAACGAGACCCAGAGCCGACGCCGCACGACCACGATCGCGCCGACGGCTCCACCGATCCTGCCGATCCTGCTGACCCTGCTGACCCTGCTGGTTCTGCTGGCCGCGATCCCCGCTTCCGCGGCAGAGGACCTCGCGGCGGCGTCCTCTCCCACCTGGGCAGGGCTCTCGGCGTTCGGCGTGTCGCTGTTCGTCGGGCCGCCGGCCGACGAGGACGTGCAGATCCTCACCGGCTACGACGGTGGGGTCATCTACACCCAGACCCGCGGCGGCGTCATCGAGGCGACCGCGGAAGCGATCGAGCTGCGGCGCAACGGCCTCTACCGGGTGCACGTCGAGGGCCTGCTGGCGTTCGATCCGAACGATCCGACGACCACCGACAGCGCCCAGGCGACCTTCCTCCTGCTGATCGACGGCAACCAGTGGGTGGCCTGCCCCACTCCCTCCCGTGGCTCGGCGCCGACCGTGTCGCAGCTGCAGAGCTTCTCGCCGCTGCACGATCGGCTCGCGTCGTGCAGCGTCGACTTCACCTTCCGGGTGTCCGGCAACGAGTCGAGCTTCGACTTCCCGATCTCGATCCGTCGCGGCGCCCAACTCCAGGTGGCGCTCGACCGCAACGACCAGCCGCTGGGTGAGAGCACCCTGGCGCTGACCCGGGTGGAAGTGACACGGCTCGGGCGCTGAAGCACAGCCGCCGAGGCGGATCCAGGGCGCCGAGGGACGAGCCGTTCCTCGGCGCTCGGGCGCTACGCGGCAGCGACGCGCGGCCGAGGGGTTGGCGGGAGGGGTTGGGGGTCAGGGTATAGGGGTCAGGAAGGGACGGGAAGGGACGGGAGACGGGAGGCGGGAAGAGCCGCTCGACGGTGCTCGGGCGCTACGCTGGGGCGATGGGAAGCTGCATGCAGCGACGAGGTCCCGTAGTTTCCGCTCTGTCGCGGCGGCCGCTCACAGGGGCGGCGGCCACGGTCGTCGCCGTGCTTTCGGGCTGTGCCTACTTCCATCCCGGTGGGAAGCAGTGCTTCGACGTCTACCGTTCGCCGATGATGCGCGGCGTCTCGCTGAGTGCCGCGCCGCGCGTGGTGAGCGGCTACCCGCTGCGCAGCACGATGACGGTGACGGTGCACGAACAGGGGATCGCGCTGCGCCTCTACCATCCGCGCGGCCTGTTCGGGCCGACCGAGCGCTACAGCTGCCGCAGGGCGGGCGTCGCCGAGGTGGAGATCTGGGAGCAGGCGGTGCAAACGGTCGATGGCGTGCTGGAGGACCGCAGGGGCGAGGAGCGCGAGGTGATCCTCAGCGTCGACGAGCAGGCCGCCAGCGTCGGGCTCGCCGCCACTGAGGATCTCTCGCTGGCGCAGCTCGACTCGCTGCAGCCGCTCTTGTGCCTGGTGCTGGCGGAGCTCGGCGAGCTCGGAAACGAGGCGCTCGACGTGGCGGGTCCGCGGCTGTCGCAGCGGCTCGACTGGGGCCAGCGCTGCGCCGCACCCGCCGCGGCGACGCCGCGCTCGGTCGCACCCTGAGGTGGCGCGGAGCGTGCTCCGGTGGCGCACCGAGGTGCCGAGAACGGCGGCGCCTCAGAAGCTGACCGGCAACGTCTCGAGACCGCGGAACGGGTAGGAGTCGCGAAAGCGCGTCTCGCCGTCGAGGCGCAGACCGGGGAGTCTGCGCCACAGGATCGGCAGGGCGACCTGCATCTCGAGCCTCGCCAGCGGTGCGCCGAGACAGTGGTGCAGGCCGGCGCCGAAGGCGAGGTGCTGGTTCTTCGGTCGCTCGAGCTCGATCCGGTCGGGCTGCGCGAAGACGCGCGGATCGCGATTCGCCGCCCCGAGCACCAGCGCCACCTGGGCGCCGCGGGGCAGCTCGACCGGGTCGCCGGCGCCGTCGTCGACGACCTGGTCCTCGAGCACCCAGCGGTTGAACAGGTGCACCGGCGCGTCGAAGCGCAGCAGCTCCTCGACCACCGCCGCGGTCCGCTGCGGCTCGCGGCGCCATGTCGCCAGCGCGTCGGCCTGCTCGAGCAGGCGTAGCACCGCGTTGCCGAGCGCGTGCACCGTCGCCTCGTGGCCGGCGTTGAGGAGCAGGATGCAGGTCGAGATCAGCTCCTCCTCGCTCAGCCGGTCGCCCTCCGCCTCGGCCCGGGCGAGGTGGGTGAGCAGGTCGTCGCGTGGATCCTGGCGGCGGCGCGCCAGCAGGTCACGCAGGAAGGCGCCGAACTCGTCGCCCGCCGCGCGGCCAGCGGCGATCTGCCCCTCGCTGGGAGAGACCTCGTACACCGCGACCATGGCGTGCGACCAGGCGAGCAGACGGTCGCACTGTTCGCGAGGGACGCCGAGCAGCTCGGCGATGACGACGACGGGGATCGGCGTCGCCCAGGCGGGCAGCAGGTCGGCGGAGGATCCGTTGGCCTCGAGCTCGTCGATCAGCTGGTGGCAGAGCGCCTCGATGCGCGGTCGCAGCGCCTCGATGCTGCGCGCCACGAAGGCTCCCTGCACCAGCCGGCGCAGACGCGTGTGGGTGGGAGGCTCGAGCTCGAGCAGGCTGTGGCGGTCGACGTCGAGCAGCGGCGGCCTCGCCGCGACGCCGGGCACGCCCTCGAGGCTGCGGCCGAGCCGTCGGCTGCGCAGCATCGAGTCGACCTCGCGGTGGCCGAAGAAGCACCAGCGGTCGAGCTCGACCCAGAAGACCGAGGGACACTCGGCGTGCAGACGGCGGTAGGCGGCGTGCGGATCCTGCACGAAGGCGGGATCGTGGGGATCGAGGTGCAGGCGGCGCGTGGGGCGATCGAGCTTCATGGGCGCAACGATCCGATCCGGTCGGCGGTCCGACTCCCGACTCCGGGTGCCGCGAGACGGCGCGGCCGGCTGGAGCGGCCGGGGCGGGGCAGCGGTGCCCGATCGTAGAGGAGCTAGGGGGTTGCTGCGAAGTGGCGCCGTGCTCGGTCGACTCCTGCGTCGCCGTGGGGCTGTGGAGGCTGAGCCTCGCTCTCTCGCTCCGCTGCGCCGGCTACTCCGAGCGCAGCGAGGTCGCCGGATCGAGTCGCGCCGCGGCGCGCGCCGGCAGCACGCAGGCGATCAGCGCGACCAGAGCCAGGAGCATGCCGGCCGCGGCGAAGGAGGCCGGGTCCAGGGTGCCGACGCCGAAGAGCATCGACTCGAGGTGTTGGGTCAGCAGCATGGCGCCGACGCCGCCGGCCAGCAGCCCGGCGAGCACCAGCCTCATGCCGTCTCCGAGGACCAGACGCAGGATCTCCGAGCCGCTCGCTCCCACCGCCATGCGCACCCCGATCTCGGTGCGTCGCCTGGCCACGGTGTAGGTCAGCACACTCCAGGTCCCGATGCCGGCGAGGGCGATCGCCAGCGAGCCGAAGGCGAGCAGCAGCGAGAGCACGAAGCGCTCACGGGCGAGGGATCGGTCGACGACGCCCTCCATCGTGCGCACCTCGGTCAGCGGAATACGAGGGTCGAGTCGGGACACGGCGGCGCGCACCGCCGGCGCCATCGCCATCGCGTCGCCGTCGACCCGCACCAGCACCGAACGCACCCGATCCGGCTGTTGGGCGAGGGGATAGAAGATCTGGGGCCGCGGCTCCTCGTCGACTCCGAACTGGCGGATGTCGCGCACGACGCCGACGATCGTCGCCCAGGAGGTCGACTCCGTCGGCTCGCGCTCGGAGGCGATGCGCACTCCGAGCGGATCCTGGCCGGCGAACATGAGCTCGCGCATCGACTCGTTGATCATCGCCACCGGCGGCGCCTCGGCGGCGTCACCGGGCCTGAACTCGCGGCCGCTGACAACCGGCGTGCGCAGAGTGGCGAAGTAGTCGGGCCCGATCTGGGCGAAGCGCACCTCGGTGGCGTGCTGGCCGGGGCCGCGACCCTCCACCGACAGGTCGCCGGACCAGCCGCTGCTGTCGATCGGCAGCATGCCGGTGGTCGAGACCTCGTCGATCGCGGGCAGGGAACGGATCTCCTCGGCCAGCCGGGCGAAGAAGGCGTCGACGCTCGCCGCGTCCTCGTAGAGCGCGGGAGGCAGCCCGACCTCGGTGACCAGCAGGTCTCCGGCCTCGAAACCGGGGTCCACCGCGTAGAGGTTCCAAAGACTGCGGGTCAGCAGTCCGGTGGCGAGCACGACGACGAGGGCCAGGGCGACCTCGGCCGCCACCAGGCCGCGCCGCAGTCGGCTCTCGCCCCGTTCGGCTCCGGTGGCTCGCGGAGCGCGCACCGCGGCGCCGGCACGGGCTCCGAGCAACGCCGGCGCCAGCCCGAAGACGAGCGTGGTCGCGGCCGCCAGCGCGATGGTGAACAGGAGCACGCGCCCGTCCAGCGCCACTTGCGCCAGGCGCGGCACGCCCTCCGGCGTGAGCCTCACCAGGAGGTGGAGGGTGAGGTGGGCGATGACGAGACCGGCGAGCGCCGCGAGGCCGGCGAGCAGGCCGTTCTCGGTCAGCAGCTGTCGGATCAGCCGGCCGCGCCCGGCGCCGAGCACCCTGCGCACCGCCAGCTCGCGCAGCCGTGCGGTCGTGCGAGCCAGCAGCAGGTTGGCGACGTTGGCGCAGGCGATGAGGAGCACCAGGCCGACGGCGCCGAGCAGCACCAGGAGGGGCATTCGGGTGTCGCCGACGAACCAGGTGTGCAGCGGCATCAGGCCGGCTCCCATGCGCGTGTTGGTCACCGGGTACTCCTGCTCGAGACGGCTGGCGATCGTCGCCAGCTCCTCACGCGCCTCGCTCACCGTCACCTCCGGACGCAGGCGCCCGATGACGCGCACGAAGTGGGCGCGGCGGAACCAGAGCGCCTGGCGCGACTCCTCGGACCAGGAGAAGGGAGTCCACACCTGCACCGGTTGATCGAGGAACTCGAATCCCGCCGGCAGGATGCCGAGGACCTCCGCCTCGACGCCGTTGAGCGACAGGGTCCGCCCGACCAGGCTCGGGTCGGCGCCGAGACTCTGCCAGAGCGCATGGGCGAGGACGACGCGGTGCTTGCCGTCGCCCCAGGTCTCCTCGGTGCGGAAGGTGCGACCCAGTACCGCGCGCACTCCCAGCACCTCGAAGAAGTCCCCGCTGACCTGACCCGCCAGGACGTGGCGAGGCTCGTCCTGACCGCCGAGGATCAGCTTGCGCGGATACTCCGAGTAGGCGGCCAGGTGGCTGTAGGACCCGCTCTGCTCCTTCCAGTCGAGGAAGTTGGCCGGCGCCGCCTCCGCCTGGGTCCAGCCGCGGTCGGGGTTGGTCTCCCAGAGATGCACCAGTCGATGCGGATCTTCGTAAGGCAGCGGACGCAGCAGCACGGTGTCGATCACCGAGAAGATCGCGGTGCTGGCACCGATCCCCAGAGCCAGAGTCGTGGCCGCGACGCAGGTGAAGCCCGGACGGCGGGCCATCGATCGCAGGGCGAACAGGAGGTCCTTCCACATCGGCTCGATCCTCAGGTCTCGTGAACGCAGGTAGAACGCGTCGGGTAGCGCGCCCGCCGCCTCGCCGACCCTCGCCAGCCGGTGTGACTCTTCCCGCGGCGCCTGATCGCGGGCGGCGAGCTCCGCCGACCACTCCTCGAGCCAGTCGCTGCGACGGTCACCCGGCACCAGCCAGGCGACGAGGCGCAGCCAACGACGGCGTCGGTCGCTGCCGGGTCCGCTGCTCAGGCCTTCGATGGCTCGGCTCCTGTGGCGGACGTCGATCCGACGGCGCCGAGCCAGGGGAAGCGGCGACGGGCTGCCTCGAGCGCGGTCACACCGCTCGCTGTCACCTCGTAGTAGCGGCGTCGCGGCCGCTTGGCGCGTTCGGCGCGGGCGTGAGGCTCCCAGCTCGAGCGCACGAAGCCGGAGTCCTCGAGGCGGCGCAGGGCCGGATAGACCGTGCCGCTGGGCAGCCCGGTGGCGTCCATCACGTCGAAGCCGTAGCGGTGGCCGGTCGCCACCGCGTGCAGCACCAGGGCCGGGGTCGTCGAGAGCGTCGTCGAGGGAGTCACCTATGTAGCATACGGAAGTGGTCGTCACGGGTTGCACCAGGGACCCGGCCGCTGCGGAACCCCGGCGCAAGGGCCGTTGCCTGCGATTCGAGTAGGGTGAGGACGATGGCATCGCATCGACGTCGGCCGACCAGCCACGACCTTCGGCGGGGTGTCGCCCCGATCCGGCCCGCACCCGGTGCGCGGCCGGCTCCACGCCGAGGGGTCGTCGTCGCGGCGGCGATCGCGGCGCTCGCGGTCGGGCTCGGTCCTGCGCCGGCCAGGCCGGGACCGCCACGCGGCGTCGCCGAGCCGGCGGTGGTCATCACCCACGGCTTCAGCCTCTCGGGCACCCTCGCCGACTGGATGTTCGATCTCGCCGATGCGATCCGCGACCGTCTCGGGACCGGTCGCATCGTGGTCTACGACCCCGGCTCGGGCGCGCTGCTGCCCTGCGCCCATCCGGCCTGCGACGACCCGCCGGGCACCTCCGGGCCGGTGCTGGTGGTGATGGACTGGGCGGAGCAGAGCAACGACCTCGGCTCCGGCTTCTCGGAGGCGGCGGCGGAGGCGCTCTTCGCCGATCTCGTCGAGTGGTCGCTGGCGGACGCCGACCCACGCGTCGACCTCGCGCGCCTGCACCTGGTCGGTCACAGCCGCGGCGCGGTGGTGAACGGCGAGGTCGCCGAGCGCCTGATCGCGGCCGGCCTGCCGGCGCCAGCGCAGATGACCACGCTCGACCCGCACGACACCGGTGGAAACCGCTCGGCGCAGGCCAGCGGCGTCGAGCTGGCGATCTACGGGGCTGTGCGTGGCGGGCTCGACGACCTCGACGTCAACCAGGAGCACCCCGAGTACTCGGACCGCGGCGTCGTCTCCTGGTCGGGCCTCGGCTACCACGACAACTTCTGGCGCACCGGCTGCCTGCCCGGTTTCCTCGATCCCGACGGCATCTTCCTGGACGGCGCGATGAACTTCGACATGACGACGGTCGGCGATGGCCAGGGCAACGACATCTGCCACAGCGACGTGCACGGCTGGTACGCGCTGACGGTGAGCGGCGGCCCGGCGCCGGCGGGCTGGTTCAACCCCGGGATCGTCGGCTGCGCGGTGAGCGGCCGAGACGCTCCGCTCGATCAGACGGTGGACGGCTTCAACTCGAGCGAGCTCGGTGGCACGGTGCCGCCCTGCCCGACCGACCCGCCCAACCAGCAGACCGTGTTGTTCGACTTCACCCTGCGCGAGGGGCTGGTCAACGGGGCGTTCGAGCGCGTCGGCAGCGGCAGCTCCGATGCGGGGTGGTCGTATGCGGGGGGCGGCGGCACCGCGACGGTCGGCAGCGGCGAGATGATGCTGGACACCGGCGATTTCCGCGAACACGGGCGGTTCTACGTGCCGCCCGATCACCTGCTAAGGGTCTGTTACCGGGTCGAGGATCCGGGTGACGGCGACGGCTCGCTCGCCGTCTCGTCATGTGCGGCCGCGACGCCGCTGGGCAGCTGCATCGACCGCCAGATGCTCACCCTGCCGATCGAGGAGGCGAGTGCGTCGCGCTGCGTCGAGGCGAGCTTCCTCGCCGAGGAACAGGGCAGGGGGGCGCGGCTGCGGATCGAGCTGCCGGGACGGCGGGGCCCGTCCACCGTCGACGTGCGGGTCGAGGAGGTCGGATTCTTGGCGACGCTCTTCGCCGACGGGTTCGAGTCCGGCGACAGCTCCGCCTGGTCAGTGGCGACTCCGTAGGGGGTTGGGCGATGGCTGCCGAGGTGCGTCGATGAGTGAACCCGCCATCGCGGCAGCGCTGCTGGTGGCGGGCCTCACTGCTGCCGGCTGCGCCGCGGCGGAGCCGGCGGCGTCGACGTGCGCTGCAGCGAGCCGGCGGATCGAGCTGCCGGGTGGTGCCTTCCGGATGGGCGCCGACGACGGCTACCCCGAGGAGGGCCCGAGCCGTGAGGTCGAGGTGGCCGCCTTCACGATCGACAGCCATGAGGTCACCAACGCCCGCTTCGCCCAGTTCGTCGACGCCGAAGGCCATGTGACGGTGGCGGAGCGCGACCCCGACCCGGCCCTGCACCCGGGCATCGCGCCCGAGGAGCTGGTGCCGGGCTCGGCAGTCTTCCTTCCGCCCGCCGACGGGGCCGGGGGCCGGTGGCACTTCGTGGCCGGGGCGAGCTGGCGGGCACCGGAAGGTCCCGGCAGCGATCTCGAGGGACGCTGGGACCACCCGGTGGTGCACGTCGCCTACGAGGACGCCCGCGCCTACGCCGCCTGGGTCGGCGGGCGCCTTCCCAGCGAGGCGGAGTGGGAGTACGCGGCGCGTGGCGGCCTCGACGGCGGCCGCTACGCCTGGGGCGACGGTCCGCCGCCGGAGCGGGACCCCGGCCGCGCCAACACCTGGCAGGGCGAGTTCCCGTTGAGCGACGAAGGCGCCGACGGCCACCGCGGCACCGCTCCGGTGGGTTGCTATCCGGCCAACGGCTTCGGCCTGCACGACATGACCGGCAACGTCTGGGAGTGGACGGCCGATCGCTTCGACGCCGGCGACCCCAACAGCGGTGTGATCAAGGGCGGCTCGTACCTCTGCGCCGCCAACTCCTGTCGCCGCTACCGGCCGGCGGCGCGGCATCCGCAGGAACGGGACTTCTCGACCTCGCACCTGGGATTTCGCGTCGTCTACCCGGCGACGCCGTGAGCCTGGTCGTAGGTGCTGGTCAGGGCGAAGCGGTCACCGCCTCGCTCTCGCGCCAGCCGTAGCGCACGGCCTTGACGCTCACCGGCCCGTCGACCGCCACCGGCCCGCTGTAGAGCCGCCAGCGTCCGGCGCCCTGCTGGTATCCGATCGACGCGCCGTCCACTGCTTCGGCGATGAGCCTGCCGCCTTCGATGCGCGCCGCTGGCGCCGGGGTGCGGGGCACCTCGCCGTCCACCAGAAAGCGCGCCCGCAGCTCTTCCTCCGGCAGACGCCCGAGGTCGCCGACCCTGGCCAACCAGTCGATGAGGGCGTCACGCAGTCGCCGCCGGACCTCGGCGTGGGCTGGGTCCGCGGCCAGGTTCCGCAGCTCGTGCGGATCCTCCAGCGTGTCGTAGAGACGCTCCTCGCCGACCGGCTCGAACCACTGGCGCTGGGCAGCGTCGAGCTCGCCGGCGGCATACGCCTGGCGCAGAGCGCGCACCATGTCGAGGTTGTCGCGGTAGTCGAGCGGGTGGCCGCCGGGCAGATCTGGGTGCCAGCTCCGGATGTACTTGTAGCGCTCGTCACGCACCGCGCGCTGGCGGTCGGTCATCTCGTCGATTCGATCGCGCGAGGCGAAGACGTGACGGCGTCGCGTCTCGCCGAGGAAGTCGTGGCCGTGCAGCGCCTCCGGCGCCCGTACCCCGGCCCAGGCGAGCACCGTCGGTGCCAGATCGACGAAGCTCACCAGCCGGTCGTCGATGCCGTTCCCGGGCCAGCCGGCGGGCGCGTGGCGCGGCGGGATGTGCAGCAGCATCGGCACCTGCAGGCCGGCGTCGGTGAGCTCGCGCTTGGCCCGCGGCAGGCCGTCGCCGTGGTCGCTGGTCCACAGCACGATGGTGTCGTCCGCCAGGCCGTCGGCGTCGAGCGCGGCGAGCAGCTCGCCCACCCGGCGGTCCATCGCGTGCACGTTGTCGTAGTGGCGTGCCAGGTCTCGGCGCACCGCGGGGAGGTCCGGGTAGTAAGGAGGCAGCACGACGTCGGCGGGATCGGTCACCGCGTCTGACACCAGACCGAGCTGGCGGCGGAACCTCTGGGTCTGCGCGTGGGTGGCGCTCAGCGGCTCGCCGTCCGGCCGCATCACGCCGCTCTCGTGGGTGTGCAGGAAGTTGATCAGGCCGAAGAAGGGCTGATCCGGCGCGCGCTGGCTCCAGTGGGCCTCGGCTCCCTCGGCGTCCCAGAGGGTGAACGGGCCGCTGCCGGCGGCGATGCCGCTGAACTGGTAGTCGAGCTTGCCGTCGGTGAAGGTGAAGTAGCCGGCCGCGCGCAGCAGCTCGGGGAACGCCTTCAATCCCGCCGGCGGCTGCGCGTAGTACTCGCCCAGCGGCCCGGTGGAGGTGCGCATGTGCTGGCCCCCGAAGCTGATCTGGTGCTGGCCGGTGATCAAGGCCGCGCGGCTCGGGGCGCACACTCCGGCGGTGGTGAACACCCGCTCGAAGCGCACGCTGCGCCGTGCCAGCGCATCGAGGTTGGGAGTGCGGGCCACCGTGTCGCCGTAGGGGCCGACCCGCGGGCTCAGGTCCTCGGCCACCAGCAGCAGGATGTTCGGCGGGCGCTCGGCGGCGCGGCCAGCGGCGGCGCCGACGCAGAGCAGCAGCGCCAGCAGCGGGACCGGTCGCAGCGGCCAGCGCACCTCAGTTCGCCCCGGGCCCGCCGAGGCGCCGGTCGAACAGCGGCGTCGCGTCGACGAGGCCCTCGCGGTGCACGGCGATCGCCGCCTCGATCGCTGACACCACCTCGGGATGTGCGGCGGCGACGTCGTAGCGCTCGCCCGGATCGGCGCGCAGGTCGAAGAGCAGCGGCGGATCGTGCACGGTGCGCTCCGGCGGCAGATCGTAGGCGCCGGCCGAGACCAGCCGCAGCTTGTGCCGGCCGAGACGGTAGGCCTGCAGCTCGCCGCCCCGGTAGTAGGCCATCTCGCGGCGCCGGCCGGGCGCCGCCCCGGTGAGCGTGTCGCTGAGATCGATTCCGTCGACGACACCCTCCGGCAGCGCGATGCCCGCCAGGCTCAGGATCGTCGGCAGCAGGTCGAGGGTCGAGCCGATGTCGTGTACCAGCGCCGGCTGCACCGTGCCCGGCCACCAGAAGACGGCCGGCACCCGCATGCCGCCTTCGAAGGTGGTGCCCTTGCCGTTGTCGAGCGGTCCGGGACTGCCGCCGTGATGGCGCATCGCCAGCCACGGGCCGTTGTCGCTGGTGAAGACCACCAGGGTGTGCCGCGCCAGCCCGCGGGCCTCGAGCGCGGCGCGGATGCGGCCGACGCTCCAGTCGATCTCCTCGATCACGTCGCCGTAGAGGCCGCCTGGGCTGACGCCGGAGAACGCGTCGCTGGCGAACAGCGGCGTGTGCGGCATGGCGTAGGGCAGGTAGAGCAGGAACGGCCGGTCGCCGCTCTCGGCGATGAAGCGCTCCGCCTCCTCGGTGTAGCGGCGGGTCAGGGTGGGCTGCGCGGCGGGGCGTTCGATCACCGCGTCGTCGTAGCCGTCGGCGGTGGCGCGGCTGGTCATCAGCGGCACCTGCCAGTGGTCGATCTTGGGATCGAAGTAGAGCTCCCGGCGGGCTGCGAACACCTCCTGCAGCTCGGCGCCGCGGCCGTCGGCGGCCATCCTGAGGATCTCGTCGAACTCCGGGCCCTGCGCCCAGTCCATGTCGTTGGAGTAGGGCAGGCCGTACCAGTAGTCGAAGCCGTGCCGGGTGGGCAGCGCCGCGGGCGCGTCGCCGAGGTGCCACTTGCCGACGATCGCGGTGCGGTAGCCGGCGCCGCGCAGGGCCTCGGCGAGGGTGACGCTCTCGGCCGGCAGGCCGCCGGGATCGCCGGGAACAGCACGTTGAGCCGGCGGCCGTAGAGCCCCGAGCGGTTCGGGTAGTTGCCGGTGAGCAGGGCGCCGCGGCTCGGCGAGCAGACCGGCGCCGCGACGTAGAAGTCGGTCCATCGCTGGCCTTCGGCGGCCATCGCGTCGAGGTTGGGTGTGCGGTTGTAGGGGTGGCCGTAGCTCGACAGGTCGCCGTAGCCCAGGTCGTCGGCGAACAGGATGACGACGTTGGGCGGACGCGCGGCCGCCAGGCTCGCGGCCGGAGCTGCCTGACCCTGCACGGTCGTCGTCGAGAGCGCCATCGTGGCGAGCAGGATCCAGTGCATCGGCCCCTCCCTCCTCTTCGGGCTCAGCCCGTCAGCGCTCCGGTGACGCGGAATCGCGACCCGCCTCACCTCCGAGGCCCCGGCGGTCACGTCCGACGAGTGCAAGGCACGCCGCCCCCCCACCTGCGCTGTCGCCTCTCTCTGCTCGATCCCACAGCCGGCAGCTTCGCACGCGTCTTCAGCCGATCCGCCAGGCGATCAGCTCGCCAGCCGCGCGCACCAACAGAAGATCGCCGGCCACCGCGGGGTGGGCGCGCACCGCGGAATCGGCGACTTCGATGCGGGCGGTCTCCTCGAGTCGGCCTTCCCGCCAGGCGAGGACCACCAGCTCGCCGGCCTGGGTGAACACCAGGAGCTGCTCGCCGGCGACCACCAGCGAGGCGCCGTCGGCGAATCGGCCCTCGCCCTCGAAGCGGTCCTCGCCGGTCGCCGGGTCGAGGGCGACGAGCTGGCCCTTCCTCTTGTTCGACAAGCCGACGTAGAGACCATCGAAGAGCACCGGCGAGCTCATGTAGAAGGTGCGCTCGGGACGCTCCCAGGCGACTTCGGCCTGCCAGCTCTCACCTCGGCGTACCGGACGCAGCGCCAGGGTGCCGCGCCGCACGCCGGCGACGATCACCAGGTCGCCGACCGCGAGGGGCGTGACGATGTTCTCGTTCCACTCGTCGGGAAAGTCGAAGCGCCAGAGGAGCTCGCCGGACGCCGGGTCGAGGGCCACCACGGACCGGTCGGTCATCGTGACGATCTGCTCGCCGGCGTCGGCACCACCGGGGCGGAACAGGATCGGCGACGCGTAGCCCGGGCCGTCGCCCGACCAGCTCCAACGCTCCTGCCCGGCGGCGCAGTCGAAGCCGACCATGCGGCCGCCGCGGTCGTCGCCGACGTGCACGACCACCGCGCCGTCGCGTGCCAGCAACGGCGACATGGCCGCTCCGGTGAACATCTTCGAGGTGTCGGGCAGCGGCGGCGCCAGGCGGCAACGCAGGGCGCCGTCCCTCACCGAGCGCCCTTCGAGCACGCCGTTGACTCCGAAGCTGTAGACCAGGCCTCCGGGCCCGTCCCCGGCCACCACCAGCGGCGTCGCGAAAGGACCGGCGTCCTCGTCCACGGCGTAGCTGTTGGCGGCGAACGGCGCCTCACCGGTGGCTTCCCAGAGCAGCTCGCCGCTGCCGAGGTCGAGGGCCTGCAGCGCCTCTTCGCCGTTCCTTCGCTGGTGCACGAAGACGCGCCCGCCGGCGACCACCGGCGAAGAGTAGCCGTCGCCCACCGTGACGCTCCATTCCCGCTCGAGCGTTCCCGGCCAGTCGCCGTTCGCGTCGGCAAGACGGCCGTCGCGCCGCGGACCGCGCCACTGCGGCCAGTCGGTGCCGGAGAGGGTGCGGGCCGGATCGGCGGTCACCTCGGTCATCTCGGCCAATTCGGTAACAGGGTCTTCGGGCCGCGGCGAGTCGCTCGAGTCCTGCGCGGCCGGACCGCTGCAGGCGAGCGCCGCGAGGAATGGGATGAACGTATTCCGGGGGCGGCGGCTCGTCACTGGGCGAGGCGAGGCACGGTGTACGCTGAGGCTCCTCCGCTCCGGCGTCGGTTCCGCCAGATCGGAGTGCATCGCCTCTCGGGGTCCTTTCGTGAAAGACGAGACCAGTCCACAGTCGACGTCGCGGAGATCCCGGCGCGCCGTGCGCCCTGGCCAGATCCTGGTCTCTCTCCTCATCGCCCTGATCCTGCCACGGGACGCCCCGGTCTCGGCGCAGAGCCCGGAGGACCTGCGTTCCGTGGCGCACCGGTACGTGGCCGCCGTGGCGGCCATGGACTACGACGAGGAGCAGCGCTTCTACGACGCGGAGTCGGTGTTCGAAGATCCGACCTCGGTGCGCTTCGGCGATCCGTGGCAGCTCGTCGGCGGCGAGTCGATCGTCGCCTTCTTCCGCGACACGAACACCGAGTACCGCACTCTCGGGATCGAGATGCGCATCCTCGAGGAGTTCGCCTCGCCCCCTTTCTGGGTGGGCACGATCCGCTCGACCGTGACCAGCTGTGGCGTGCTGACCGGCGATCAGCAGAAGTCGTGGACCGGGGTCATCGACATGGTGATGGTGCTCGAGCTCGACGGTGCCGTGGTGCGCAGACGCACCGACTGGGCCGACTACGCGGGTGCGGCCGAGACTCTGGATGGGATCGCAGCGGAGGCGGCGCGTCGTCCCGACGATCCGCGCTGTGTCGAGTGAGCGATCGGTGGACGAGCGCACAGCTCATCCGCAGAGTGGCTTCACGGCCCGGTAGCGCTTCAAGGCGTCGGCGCCCGACTCGTACACCGGCAGTCCGTCGTCGACGCGTACCCACGCCACGCGCTGATCGTGGAAACAGTGCAGCTCCGGTTGGCGATCGATCGGCGTGGTCGCCGTGGCCAGGGCGACGTGGATCTCGCCGGGGCACAGCTCGCTGGCGAAGAAGAGGGTGGTGCCGCAGCGGCCGCAGAAGCCCCGCCGGCTCTGCTGCGAGGACACGTACCAGCGCAGCATGTCGTCCTCGCTGGCCACCCGGCACGACTCCTCGCGCAGCCCGAACCAGGTGACGAACGCCGCGCCGTGGGCCCGTCGGCAGTAGTCGCAGTGGCAGTGAGCGCAGAAGAGCGTCGGTGGCGGTGCCGAGTAGCGCACCGCGCCGCACAGGCAGGAACCGCTGATCTCCCCGCCTCTCTCCTTCATCGCTGGTCCTCCCGAGGTCGGCCGCATAGTAGCCGGGCCGTCAGTCGCCGGCCTGCACCCAGACGTGGCCGTCTCCGGTCCACCCCACGAAGGCGCTGGCCGCCTCCCACTTCACGAGCAGCAGGGCTTCGCCGCAAAAGTCGAGGCCGTCGAGCGCGGGATCGTCGGCCTCGAGCACGCTCCATCCGTCCAGCCATGCGAAGTCGTCGCCGCCGTTGCCGAACTCCTCACCGGCTCCCAGTACGGTCAGGGCGAGGTCGGCGCGCTGCACGAGGGTGATGCCGGCGGCTCCGCTGGTCGTGTCGACGACCTGCAGGGCCAGATCGACGCGATCGTCGCCGTCGAGATCGACGCGGTGGAAGAAGGGGTTGAGGCGGCAGGAGGGACGCAGTCGCCCGGGAAGCGGGGCGGCGGCACGGAACCACGCCGGGAGGCTGGTGAGCTCGGGCAGCGAGCAGGTGTCCTCGTCGCCGGGCGGTGGCGAGGCCGATGCGCCGAACGCAGCGAGCATCAACAGCAGGGAGATGGCGGAGAGCGAGGTCACGTCCAGGGTTGCTACGTGGCGTCGGAGTCGAGGTTGTGGCGGCGACCTGCGCCGGTCGCGCCAACGGTCACTGGGGATTGACGGCGACACCGGCGAGCACCGGGCGCGCGTCGCAGGCGCGAAGGTGCAGGAAGTTGACGTAGTCACCGCCGCTCGTCGCCCGACCTTCGAGGCGAGCCATCGCGCGCCTCGGCTCGAGGCTGAGCCCGACCGGCCCGCCTGGAGTCGGGAAGAGCTCCTCGTAGGCTTCGAGGTCGATGCGCAGGGAGGGCAGCTCGGCGAGCGCCGCCGCGGCCGCTTCGGGAATGCGCAGTGCCGCCAGGGTCGCGGCTGCGTCGCGCGCCGCCGCCGCCCGGCGCAGGATGTCGACGACGCCGAGGACCTCCTCCTCCATCGCGGTGTCGCTCGACCAGTCGATCTCGGAGACGGCGGCGCGCGCGACCGGCACCGAGAGGCGCAGGCGGCCCCATTGCTGGTGTCGCACCGTGCCTTCGATGCGGCCGTCCGTCTCCTCGAGCTTGGCGCGGATCGGTCCCCGGCCCACCTGATACGAGGTGACGCTCGGGCCGCTCGCGATGCCCAGCTGCAGCGCCAGCGGGCGCAGCTGCGCGTCGAGCTCGAGGCGCACCCAGCGGGCGCCGCGCAGGCGCAGCAGCGCCGCCGTGTGCACCGGCGCGCACGGGGTCTGCGGCGCCAGCAGCTGACTGGCGATGGTGCGGTCGGGGAGCAGGACCACGACGCGCTCCTCGAGCCCGCGGTCCCGGCCGCCCTCCGCCTCGCCCAGGTCGAGCGGATCGCGCCAGAGCGAGACGATGCCGCCGTCACCGCCAGGCGCGTCGGGATCCAAAGCCGGAGCCTGGTAGCGCCAGGCGATCCCGTCGACCGGCCTCACCGCGCCGACGTTGATCTCGCGCAGCGTGCCGGAGACCTCGGCGCTCAGGGCCTCGATGCGCTCGCGCCCGTCGATCTCGTCTCCTGCCCTGTTCATCAGATCCGGGTCGTCGGCGTCGAGCACGGCGGGGCCCCGGGGGGTGAAGCCACGAGCCAGCTCGATCGTCGGCGCGACGATGGCCTCGGGAACCCCGGCGCGCAGCAGCAGGTCTTCGGCGGGTGCCGGCAGGAAGACGAGGTGCAGCGCGGTGGCGGCGACGGTCCAGATCGTCAGCGAGACGAGCGCGGTCGCCAGGTCGCCGGCGAAGAGGCCGAGCGGGGTGCGACGGGTGAGGCGCCCGACACCCGAGAGCGGTTTGCCGAGGTCGATGCCCTCGGGTCGACTGCGCCACCTTCCGACGACGGTGACTTCGTCGCCAGGGCGCAGCACCTTCTCCTGGAAGAGGTAGTTGCCCTCCCTCAGGTGCTGTTCGAGCGATCCCGGCGGCTGAGGCGGGAACTCGACCGGGTCGTAGACCCACTCGTCGCTCCCGGGCTCTTCGCCGGCGGCGGCGAGCTCCGCGTACACGCGCTTCGCCAGCTCGGGTGCGATGCGCTCGGCGCGCGCCGCCCCGCTCTCGTCGGGCTCGATCTCGAAGTGGTTCACCGGAGCGTTCCGGTTCGAGGAGCTCGGCGCGGGATGCGAGAGCAGGTAGCGCGCCAAGTGGCGGGGCGCTTCGTCGTCGAGCCGGCTGGGCGCCAGGTGCAGGGGTCTGCAGAAGCCGCGCAGGTCGATGTTGCTGCCCGGCAGGCGCAGCACCGCCGGCGCCAAGGCGATGCCGCTGGCGACCACGGCGTTCGACTGCCCGGAGCCGAGGGCGCGCGCTCCGTAGTCGACGTACACCGCACGACCGCCGCTCAGCGGCGCCGCGAGGGCCTCGCCGACGGGATGGATCTCGCCCCTCATCACCACCCGCGCGCCGTCGCGGCGGCCGAGCCCGGCCGGCAGGAGCGAGGTCAGGAAGAAGAGGCTCTGGCCGATCTTCCACAGCGCGCCGATCACCAGGGTGGTGGAGAGGCCGAGCACCGCGGGGTGCCACCACACCACCTCGCCGTGGATCTGCCTGAGCAACCACCACTCGGCGCCGATGCACGCGGCCAGCAAGGCGACGAAGGCGGCACATCCCCGAGCCATGGCGATCTCCTCTCAGTGCAAGGGCAGTGCAAGGGCAGTGCAGGGCGATTCGTGCGGCCGGATCCGGCCCTTGCTCGGTACGGTCCCGATTCCAGGGCCTCGTCGAAGTAACGCAGGAAGCCGGGACGAACGGCCGGCGGCTTCGACATCCTGCTACGGATTCGTTCGTCGTTTCGCTCCGCGGTGCGCCGTCGCGAGCGGTGGCTTCGTTGGCGGATCGAGGGCGCCGGCGCACGCTGCCGCTCCGCGATGACCATAAGCTAGAGGAGCATGGCCGCCGCTCCGATCAGGTCCCGCCGACCTCCGGTCTCCGTGCTGCTCATGCTCGCGGCGCTGTGGTCGACGGGCTGCGGGGGCAGCCGACGCCCCGCAGAGCCGGCCGACGCCCCGAACGGCACGGCAGCCGCTGCGTTGCGCGTCGCCCTGTTCAACGTGCGCGAGCTGTCGCTGGAGAAGATCCGCGCCGCACCGGCGGACGAGCAGGTGGCGGCGGCGGCGCGCATCGTGGCGAGGGTGCGCCCCGACGTGCTGGTGGTGCAGGAGATCGACTGGGTCGACGGCGACGACGCCCTGGCGGCACGCGAGCTGCGCGACCGCCATCTCGGGCCGGCCGGTGCGCCCGAGTATCCGTACGTCTACGCGGCGCCCTCGAACACCGGCGAGCTCACCGGACTCGACCTCGACGGGGACGGGCACGTCGCCACCGCCGCGGACCGCGGCGAACGCCGGCACGGCAACGACAGCTACGGCTTCGGCGTCTATCCGGGTCAGTACGCGATGGCGGTGCTGTCCCGTTTCCCGTTCGACGCGGAGGGCGCTCGCACCTTCCGCCGTCTGCTCTGGGCCGACCTGCCCGGCAACCTGCTGCCGACGTCGTTCTATCCACCCGAGGTGCGACGGGTCTTCCGCCTGTCGAGCAAGTCGCACTGGGATCTGCCGGTGCTGGTGCCCAGGAACGGGTCGCTGGATCCGGCTCGCCTGCGCCTGCTGGTCAGCCATCCGACGCCGCAGGGCTTCGACGGCGACGAGGACCGCAACGGCCGACGTAACTTCGACGAGATCCGGCTGTGGTCCGAGTACCTCGACGGCGCCGAGTGGATCGTCGACGACCAGGGGCGGCGCGGTGGCGGTGGCGGCGCGGCCCCGTTCGTGATCGTCGGCGATCTCAACGCGCGTCCGAACCAGGAGCCGGTCTACGGCCGCACCGCGATCTCGCAGCTGCTCGAGCACCACCGGGTGCGCGACAGCGGCGATGTCGCCGTCAGCGAGGGAGCGACGACTGGGCGGGCGCCCGGTCCTCCCGACTTCTGGGAGCGCGGCACCTCGGGGCGCGGCAGCCGCATCGACTACGTGCTGCCGAGCCGGGATCTGGAGATCGCCGGCGGTGGCGTCTTCTGGCCCGACCCCGACGTCGATCCCGAGGGCGCCGCCGACGCCGAGCTGGCCTCAGACCATCGTCTGGTCTGGCTCGACCTGCTCTGGGTGCCTGGTGACCGCGAGTAGACTGCCCCGGTGTCCGACCTCACTCCCTTAGCCGGTCACGACTACCTGAGCCTGCAGACGCGGCGCAAGGACGGCCGCACCGTCGCCACACCGGTGTGGTTCGCGCTCGAGGAGGGTGTTGCCTACGCCTTCACCATGGCCGACTCGGGCAAGGTCAAGCGGCTGCGCAACTTCTCGCAGTCGAAGGTGGCGCCGTGCGACGTGCGAGGCAAGCTGGTCGGCGAGTGGCTCGACACCGAGACCGTGATCCTTGCGGAGCGCGACGAGCAGGAGCGGGCGCGGCGGGCGCTGCGCCGCAAGTACAAGGTTCAGATGGCCGTGACCGACCTCTTCGGCACCGTCACCGGGCGTATCCGACGGCGCGCCTACCTGGCCATACGGGCCGCCTGAGGCCCGTGCTGCATCGTGTCGGTCGCCGAGCGCACCTACGGGTTCGATCCCGAGCTGCGCGCGCTCGAGGTGGAGGCCTGGCGACCGTTCCTCGAGGAGCGCGGCTGGCGCCGGGGCGACGAGCGCCCTCAGCTCTACTTCGCGCGTTCCCTGCCCGACCCCTCCCGTTTCCAGCGCCTGCGGTCCGGCGCGCGGATCAACAGGTTCCCGGGCATGGCGGCCTACGGGATCAAGAGCGACCTGTGCGTCAACCTACGCCGCGCCGCGGGCTGGATGCGAGAGGCCGCTCGCCATCCACGCACATACCTCCTCCCTGAGGAGGAGGGCGAGTGGCGACGGGTCGCGGCGGCGCAGCGGGAGCGACGCTGGCTGCTGAAGCCTCGCGCCTCGTCGCTCGGCCGGGGGCTTCGCCTGGTGGACGCGGAGGGCCAGCTCCCGGACGGCGACGACTGGCTGGTGCAGGAGTACCTGGAGCCGCATCTGCTGGACGGCCACAAGTACGGGCTGCGGTTCTACCTGCTGATCACCTCGCTCGATCCGCTGATCGCCTACGTGCACCGCCGGGGCACCTGCCGCGTCGCGACGCGGCCCTACGCCACCGCCGGGGACGCGGCCCGCGATCCGCTGCGACACTTCATCAACACCATCGTGCAGCGCCGCAACCCGGAGCACCCCTGGCACGTGCGCAGCACCGACCTCGGCGGCTACTGGCGCTGGATCGAGACCCTCGGGCACGACGCAGCATCGCTGCGCGCCGAGATCCACGAACAGCTCGCGGCGATGCTGCTGGCGGTCCGCGAGCAGGCCCTGCTCGAGAGCCTCGCCGTGACCCGGCGCCTCGCCGGCTGCTTCGAGTTCCTCGGCGTCGATCTGCAGCTCGACGAGCGGTTGCGGCCTTGGATTCTCGAGTGCAACGTGGCGCCGCCGATGGAGGACGAGGACGGACGCGCTCCGGGCGCCGACCCTCCCGGCTTCTACGCGGCGGTGAAGGGTGAGCTGATCCGCGACCAGCTGGCGGTGCTCGAGGCGGGCCTGGAGGCGACCGATCCGGATCCCTCGGCGCCGCTCGAGCAGCGGCAGCAGTACTGGCGCCGGCGCAGCGCCCTCGAGCTCGCGGCCCGTGGCGGCTGGCAGCCGCTCTGGCCGCCGGCAAAGGAGGTCGTCGGCGAGGTTGCCGAGGCGCTGGGAACGAGCTTCGCTCCGCTGGCGAGACCGCTCGATCGTGCGCTGGCGCGGCGACGCGGCGTGCCCCTCGCGTCGCCGCCGCGGCGGCATCCGGCGGCGGCCGTGCGCTGGCTGTGCTGCGACGACGGCCTGGTGCTCTGGCACTCCGTGAAGCGGCGTGCGTACGGCCTCGACGCGCTCGCCGCGACGGTGTGGTCGGGCCTCGCCGAGGGCGCCCAGCCGGAGCAGCTGATCGACGAGATCGCGGCAGGTCTCGGGGCGCCACGAGCGCGTATCGAGGACGACGTCTGGAGCCTGCTGATCGCCTGGACGCAGGCCGGCCTCCTCGCTGGCGCTGCGGACGGGTCGGGCGAGGCCTGCGGCTCGCCATGCCCGGATCGCCAGGACCCGCTTGCGGAGCGGCGGCAGCGGTTCGACGTCGAGGAGGCGACCGTTGCGACCGCCGCGGCCGTGCGGGCGGCGGTCAGCCTGGACGGCGACCGGCTCGTCGTCGATCTGCGCCAGGCGGGCGACCCTCCGCTTTCGTCGGGCTCCAATGGTTCCTCTGAGACGGTGGCGGTGGCGGCGGCACTGCGACCCCGGGAGGGCGTCGGCTCGCTGTTGCTGGTGGTCGGCGACGGCGGAGGAGACCCCGTGCAGACGCAGCTGCGGCGCCGCCGGACGATCGCGGTGCTCGACACCCTCGCCGCCGCCGGGCCGTTGGCTGACTCGTTCGCCGCGCTCGCCAGCCTCGTCGAGTGGCTGCAACAGATCGAGCTGCTCGAGGTCTCACGACCGTTCCGGGATCGTCGATTCGAACCTGGTGGGAGCCCCGAGAGCGGGGCCGAGCCGGCGTCGACCTATAATCCACCGGGTCATGAGTGAGAAGAATCCGCCGCGGGACCGGATCCCGCCCTCCGAAGCCGCTGCTCCGTCGACTCCCAGCCGTCGCGATTTCCTGCTCCGAGCGGCGGGTGCTTCGGCCTACGCCGCTCCGCTCTTCCTCTCGCTGGGAGCCTCGGCCGCCGAGGGATCGGCCTTCGAGAGAGCCCGTCAGTACCTCGGCAATGCGCGCGACCTGATCTCCGAAGCGCGCGGCGCGCAGGGCGATCGGCGACGCGATCTCGCCACCGAGGCCCAGAGCGAGCTCACCGAGGCGCGGGCCGAGGCCCGCAGCGCGACGCCGGCGCAGCAGCGTCAGTTGCGCGATCCGATGGAGGCGGTGGCGAGTGACATCGAGGAGTTGCTCGCCGACTGACCGCGGCGTTCGTCGCCTGGGGTTCGCAGCGGGACAGCTCGTGGTGGCGGCGCCAGGACGGCTCCCGGATTCCCGGCAGACTCGGCGCTAGGCCGCACGGCGCGTGACGAGCGCGCGGCCGCGCCAGCGCCGGCGAAGCGAGGAGCAGGGCGACGGCGCCCCCCTTCGCTCGCGCCCGCGTCCGCTGTCCACCTGAGGCGGCACGACTCGACCACAGGAGTGCATCCGATGCCCGACAAGAACGAGAAGAAGACGAAGGGGACCGAGGCCGGAGAACGTGCTGCGGGAGGCGCTGCCGGCCGCCGCCGCTCCGGCGACGACGGTTCCGCCACGAGGGCGGGCGCGGAACGCGAGTCCAAGATCACCGTGCGGCGCGCCAAGCTCGAGGACGTCGACGCTCTCTACGAGTGCCAGCGCAAGGTCTACGGCAGCCGGACCGGCACCGCGCTGTGCACGCCGCGCGAGCTCGAGCTGCAGGTCCGCACCTTTCCCGAGGGCCAGCTCATCGCGGTCGACGGCAACGAGATCGTCGGCTACGCGACCTCGCTCATCGTGCTGCTCGACGAGGACTCGCCCTGGTACAGCTACTCCGAGATCACCGGCGCGGCGACCTTCTCGACCCACGACCCGGCCGGCGACACCCTCTACGGGGCGGACATCGGGGTGCTCCCCGAGCGCCGCGGTCAGCGCATCGCGCAGAAGCTCTACGCGGCGCGCAAGCGGCTGCTCAAACGCTACAACCTGCGCCGCATGGTGGCCGGCGGGCGGATACCCGGCTACGCCGAGCACGCGGGCAAGATGACCGCCGAGGAGTACGTCGACAAGGTGGTCGCCGGAGAGCTGCGCGACTCGTCGCTGAACGCTCACCTGCGCGCGGGTTACGTCGTGCGCAGCGTGCACATGGGCTACCTGCGCGACGAGCAGAGCCTCGACTACGCCACCTTCCTCGAACTCGCCAACCCCGACTTCCGCGAGCCGAAGCGCCGCATCGCCGCGGCGCCGATGAAGCGCCCGGTGCGCAAGGTGCGGGTCTGCGCAGCGCAGTACCTGATGCGCAACATCAAGACCTGGGCGGAGTTCGAGCACCAGGTCGACTTCTTCGTCTCGACCGCCGAGGAGTACCACTGCCACTTCCTGCTCTTCCCCGAGCTGTTCACGGCGCAGCTCTTCTCGACGCTGCCGAAGGGCCTCACCGACGCCGAGGCGATCCGCGAGCTGGCGGCACTCGAGCAGCGCTACCAGAAGATGTTCATCGACCGGGCGCGCGAGACCGGACTGTTCATCGTCGGCGGGTCGCATCCCTGCGTCGTCGACGACCAGATCCGCAACGTGGCGTTCCTGTTCACGCCGACGGGAAAGGTGCATCGCCAGGACAAGCTGCACCCGACGCCGTTCGAGCGCGCCGAATACGGCATCCGCGGCGGCGAGGGCCTGACGGTGTTCGAGACGCCGTTCGCGCGCATCGCGATCCAGATCTGCTACGACGTCGAGTTCCCGGAGGTCACCCGCCTGCTCACCCTGGCCGGTGCCGAGATCCTCTTCGTGCCGTTCTCGACCGACACCCGCAAGGCGTACCAGCGGGTGCGCCACTCGGCGCAGGCGCGGTGCGTGGAGAACTACATCTACGCGGTGCTCGCCGGTAACGCCGGCAACCTGCCGCAGGTCGACAACTTCTTGATCAACTACTCGCTGTCGGTGGTCTGCACCCCGTGTGACATGGGCTTTCCCGAGGACGGCGTCGCCGGCGTCGCCGAGGCCAACAGCGAGACGGTGGTGATCTGCGACCTCGATCTCTCGTCGCTCGAGGTGAACCGGGCGACCGGCAGTGTGCGGCCGCTGCGCGACCGCCGCACCGACCTGTTCAAGCTCGAGCCGGTGACGCCGGTGCGCTACGTCAAGGCACGCTGAACGCCGCTTCGGGGCTGCGACGATGGGCGACGATCCCAGACGCGACGCCGCACGGCTGCGTCTGGTCTTCGCCGGCCTCTACTTCGCCGAGGGCGCCCCGATGGGCTTCCTGTGGTGGGCGCTGCCGGTGCGGCTGCGCGCCCAGGGCGTCGAGCCGGCGCAAGTCGCGCTGCTGATCTCCTGGCTGGTGCTGCCGTGGGCCTTCAAGTTCCTCTGGGCGCCGCTGATCGACCGCGTGCAGCACCGGCGCTTCGGGCTCAGCGGCTGGTTGCTGTGCGCCCAGTCCGGGATGGCACTCACCCTGTTGCCCCTGTTGCTCATCGACTGGCGGGAGCAGTACCAGCTGCTCGTGCTCCTGGTGCTCGCGCACGGCGTCTGCGCAGCCACCCAGGATGCAGCGGTCGACTCGCTGGCGATCCGTAGCGTTGCGCCCGCCGACCGGGGCACGGTGAACGCCTTCATGCAGGGCGGCATGCTCGTCGCCAGAGCGCTGTTCGGCGGCGGCGCCCTGCTGGTCGCGGCGACCTGGTCGGACGACGTGCTGATCCTCGCCGTCGTCGCGGTCGTCGCGCTGCTGATGCTCTTCGCGGTGCCGGTGGCGCATCGTCTGGCCGGCCGGCCTCCGGCGACCCTCGAGCCCTCGAGGGTCGGCGAGCCGCAGGCGAGGGAGGTCGCCCTGCCGTCCGCACTCGGCCCGACGCGTGGCGGCTACGCGGCGGCCTGGCGGGCGGTGCTGGTGCAGCCGTCGACCTGGATCGGGCTCCTGCTCGCCACCGCGGTCGGCGGCGCCTTCAAGGGCGCGACCGCCCTCGCCGGTCCCTTCCTGCTCGACCAGGGAGCCAGCCAGGAGCAGATCGGCTCCTTCTTCCTGCTGCCGGTGGTCGCGTCGATGATCGGTGGCGCTGCCCTCGGCGGGGTGCTCTCCGATCGCGCCGCGCGCCGCGGCAGCCGGCTCGGCCTGGTCGCTGCGGCCGAGGCGACGACGATCCTGCTCGTCGCGACGATCGGCGCCCTGGCGCTGACGCTGGCCGAAGCGATACCCGTGCTGGGCTTCTTCGCCCTCTACGTGCTGCTCTACGTGGCGATCGGCGCCGCCACCTCGTCGGCGTACGCACTGCTCATGGACGCGACGCTGCCGTCGCTGGCCACCACCCAGTTCTGTCTCTTCATGGCCGGGATCAACCTCTGCGAGGTGTGGGCGACGCGCGCGGCCGGCTGGTGGATCCCCAGTTTCGGTTACGGCGGCGCCTTCCTGGGACTGGCCGGCGTCTCCCTCCTGACTCTCGGGCTGTTCGTGAGCCTGGCGCGGGGACGACTGGCCAACCGGTAGCGGTGCGCCTGGCGGGATCTCCCTCGATTCGTCGCGGACTGTGCAGCGACCGGTGATGGTCATCGCTCGCCCACAGGTTCGTCAACGAAGGAGGAGGTCCACCGTGAGTTTCCCCAGATCCGCCCGCACTGCCCTGGCTACCGACGCTGCCCATGGCGTTGCTCTTCGAGTCCTCTTGCTGCTCGCCGTCGGCGCCGCGCTGCTCGTCGTCTTCGCCCCCGCCGTGACCGCCCAGTGCTACGGCGGGCCCTGTGAGCAGGGCGCCCACCAGTCGGGCCAGGTGAGCTGGTTCGACGCGGTGCTGAGCAACTCCGGCTGGGGGGAGGGGCCACCCTGCAACAGCTGCCACACGACGTCTCGTGTGGTGGAGCGGCCGCGCCGCAGCGAGCCGCCGCGCACCAACTTCCCGCAGCAGATGGACCAGCGCCGCTACCTCGACTTCCACAGCCAGGCGGTGAGGCTGACGCGTGGCAAAGGCCCGATCGAGACTCTGGAGTTGCGCCGCGTCGACCGCCGGCACCAGCAGCAGTGGCGCTGGGTCAACGAGGCGCCGCCGAAGAAGCGCTGAGCCCTCGAGGGGCGAGCCGTCGAGCTGCAGCCGAATGCGGACTCAGGTCCAGAGATCGATCGGCGGGTACTCGCCCTTCAGCACGGCGTCGGTGTCGCTGTAGCCCATGAAGCCCTGGAGCATCGTCGCGTAGACGCGTCGGAAGTCGGTGGTCATCACCAGATTGCCGTCGTGCAACTGCTCGAGGCTCGGGTGCTGGCCGTAGAAGCCTCCTGCGACGCGATTGCCGAGCACGAACATCGGCGTGGCGGTACCGTGGTCGGTGCCGCCGCTGGCGTTCTCCTCGACCCGGCGGCCGAACTCGGTGAACACCATCACCGCGACGTCGTCGCCTCGGCCCAGGCGCTCGATGTCGGTGATGAATCCGCGCAGAGCGTCCGACATGTAGATCAGCAGGGTGTTGTGCGATCCGGCTTGCGCGGCGTGGGTGTCGAAGCCACCCATCTGCACGTAGTAGATGCGCGTCGGCAGCTCGGCCGCGATCATCGCGGCGACCTTCTTGAGGTCGAGCGTGAGGTCGTTGTCGCTGCCGTAGTCGACCAGCGAGCGGTACTCGGCGCACGCGTTGCGTACCGAGGCTGCGCCCGCCGTGGCGGTGCGCGAGACCCGGTTGACGAAGTCCAGCGACGAGTTCCCTGTGGGGTAGACCTCGCCGAAGGTCTCGAACACCTTCTGCTGCGCGGCGGTGCCGAAGCGGCCGAAGCGCTCCGGATCGTCGAAGACGACCGGTGAGTGCATCTCGCTGGTCACCGCCATCGACTGCTGGGATGCGACGTTGACGATGTAGTTGTCGATCGGCTGCGAGTACGCGTCGGCGAATCTGCCGAGCCAGCCGTACTCGGCGTTGCCGTGCGGGACGCCGGTGTGCCACCAGCCCATCGCGGTGAAGTGCGACAGGTTGGGATCGGGGTAGCCGCAGCCGTGCACCACCGCCATCTTGCCCTCCTTGAACAGGCTCTCGAGGCCGGTGCAGGAGGGATGCAGCCCGAGCTCCTCGTCGAGTTTCAGCACCTCGTCGCGGGCGACGCCGAGCTTGGGACGTGCTCGGTAGTAGGCGTCGTGGCCGTACGGCACGATCGTGTTGAGACCGTCGTTGCCGCCAGCGAGCTCGACGACGACGAGGATGCGGTCGGGGCTCTTCTCGCTGCCGTCGAGGGCGCTGGTGGTCTGCGCCCGCGCGACCCTCGTGAGCAGCCCCGGGAGCCCGGTGGAGACGCCGAGGCCGTAGGCGCCGGCCTTCAGCAGGTCACGCCGGCTGAACGGCGCCAGGGGGTTCTTGCGAATCAACATCGGTGGCCTCCTCAGGCGAGCTGGTACTCGGGGGTGCTCAGGATCAGGTGCAGGACGCGTCGCAGGCCTTCTTCGAGAGACGCGCGCGTCGCGTCGTCGACGGGCCGCGCGATCTGGTCGGCACCGAGCTGCTGGCGCGCGAACTGTTCGATCGCGGCGCGCCGGTCGGCGTGGATCTCGACGCGCAGGAAGCGTTCGATGAAGTGGTCGACGAGCTCGGCGACGGTGTCGATCTCGTAGCGCTCGGCGACCGCGACGAGATCGATCGCCGCCGGGACGCGCGGGATCGGCTTGACCCGTCGGTTGGCCTCGACGTGTCCGTTGTAGACCCCGACCGCGAGGTTGTACTGCTCACCGTGCGCCACCTGGGCCATCTTCGAAGTACCCATGGCGGCACCGTTCATCATCGTTGACTCGCCCATCTCCATCGTCGCCGCGCGACCGTCCTCGATCATCGCGAACACCTCGTGCGGCGGCAGTCCGGCGAGGTACTTGTCGTAGAGCACCAGCGGCACCGGCTCCATGCGCATCGTGCGCTGGTCCCAGACGTGGCCGACGATGTCGTAGTCGGGGAACATCACGGGGATCTTGCGGTAGCCGGGGTGGATGTCCTTGTCCGGCGGCTCGATGAGCATCGGATCGGGCGGAAAGAGCAGCGCTTCGACGAAGTTGCCGCGGCTGAGCAGGGTGGCCGGGTTGATCCAGCTGTAGTGGCCCGGCCAGCCCGCGACGTTGGGCGGCAGGAACAGCGACTGCCCGAGACTGCCGGTGGTCTCGCCGAAGTCGGGCAGGCCCGGGATCTCGTCGAGGCCGAGCTTGCGGTAGGTCGAGACCACGAGGTGCACCGGGCTCTTGATCATCGATCCGACCGTCGGCTCGGAGTAGAAGTCGCGCGACAGGAAGATCGTCTTCATCAGGGGAGCGATTTCGAATCCTCCCTCGGTCAAGGCGGCGGCGAGTCGATCGTGCAGCGCCCTGTCGAGCTCCTCGCGCACGTAGTAGCGGTAGATCTTCTCGGTGATGAAGCGCGCTGTCGCCGGATGGCGGACGATGATCGCGATCGCCTCGTAGCCGTCGAAGTCGCCGGTCTGGCCGAGGATGGTCTTCTCACCGTCGTCGTGCAGCTCCGCGCGATCGACGAAGACGCCGTCGCCGGGGTCGGTGGTGTGGTCCTCGGTAATCGTCCAGCCGGTGAAGGCCCGCGCCACTTCGCGGATGTCCGCCTCGGTGTAGCCGTTCCCCTCCCCCATGGTGAACAGCTCCATGATCTCGCGCGCGTAGTTCTCGTTCGGGTGTCCCTTGACGTTGTCCTTGTTGTCCAGCCAGATCAGCATCGCGGGGTCCTGCGAGACGGCGACGAGCAGGTCCTCGAAGTCGCCGAGCGCGTGCTGGCGCAGGGTGTCGACGTGGCGGATCATCTTGCGGTGGCGGTGCACCTTCTCCTGGCTGGTGGCGAAGTGGTCGTGCCAGAAGAGGGTCATGCGCTCCTCGAAGGGCCGCGGGGTCGTGAGCATGCGCTCCGCCCACCACTGCCCGGCGCGGGCTATCTCCCCGAAGTCGCTCCACAGCAGGGTGTAGAACTCGTCGATGCCTGGCTGCAGCGGCAACTTGCCCTCACGGCGGGCGTCGATGCCCAGCGCCTTGCCGGTGGTCATCGCCTCGCGCGCCAGCTCCTGGATCGAGCGGAACTTGTAGCCGTTGGGGTAGATCGGAGACTCGTCGAAGGGCGTTGGATCGCCGTCCGGCAGCGAGTCGTAGTCGACCAGGAAGGCGACCGCCTCGGCCGGCGTCATCGCGGCCAGCCGCTCGACCTCCTCGGGGGTACCGCCGAAGCCGGCCCGTTCGAGCAGGTGCGCAGCGCGGGCCCGCGTCCACTCGGCGGACGTGATCGGCGTCAGGTCGCCGCTCCAGGCGTCCGGACCGGCGCCGAAGTCGCGGGCCGCGCTGCTCGCGATGGGGGCCGAGGAGGCGAGCAGCAGGGCGACGACGAGGGCGGCGACGAGGGCGACGAGGTGCCGGGCTCCCATTTCCCCACGTCGTGCGTGCGGCTCGGTCGCTGTCGGGTCGGCGAGATCGGCGAGACGCATGGAGGCTCCTGTCGTGCGGCAGTGTTGGATGGCGTGAGTCCCGCTCCGGGAAGGTCTCCCTGGGGGCTCTTCGTGGTGTGGGTTGCTGGAGATCGTTGCAGGCGCCGCCGGATCGATCAAATGAATTAGTCTTCTCTCGGTAATGAGCGCTGTTCATGACTTGGAGCGCGATGCAACCCTCCGGCCCGCCCTGGTCAACGAGTTGGCCCAGGTCGACCTGAATCTGCTCGTGACCCTGCAGGCGCTGCTCGAAGAGGGCAGCGTCACCGCGGCGGCCGGGCGCCTGGCTCTTTCGCAGAGTGCGGTCAGCCACGCCCTGCGCCGCCTGCGCCGGCAGTTCGGTGACGAGCTCCTGGTGCGTCGCGGCAACCGCATGGTGCCGACCGCGGAGGCGCTCCGTCTGCAGCGACCGCTCGGCGAGGCGTTGGCGCGTGTCACGGCCGTGCTGCGCCGTGAGCGGGAGCTCGATCCGGGACGGATCGAGCGAGCCTTCCGCCTGCTGGCGGTCGATTCGGCCCAGATCGTGCTGGTGCCGGGGCTGGTTCGAGCCCTGCGCGACCTGGCGCCCCGGGCGTCGCTCGAGGTGCAGGATCTTCCGGGCGACGAGATCGCGGCGCTGCTGGCGAGGGGCGAGTTCGACCTCGCCGTCTGCTACGCCGGAGATCTCGAGCTGCCGCCGCAGGTGCGCAGCGAGACCCTGTTCACCGCGCGTCACGTCTGTCTGGTGCGCGCCGACCTCGACCTTCCCGAGCGCCTCAGCTGGCGTCGCTACGCCAGCCTGGACCATGTCGTGCACCGCCCGCGCCCCTCGCGCTACCGGTTCTCGACCGAGCTCGACCGCGAGCTGTCCCGTCGCGGTCTGCAGCGGCGTCGGCTGATCACCGTGTCGAGCACCCTGGTCATTCCGGAGATCCTCCTCGCCTGCGATGCCGTCGCCCTGCTCACCGAGCACGAGGCGGACGAGTGCTGTGCCCGCTACCCGCTGCGCAAGGTGTCACCACCTTTCGCGGCACGGCCGTTCGCCGAATCGATGCTGTGGGACTCTCGCTGCAGCGGCGACCCCGAGCATCGGTGGCTACGCGAGCTGTGTCGGAGCGCCTGTCGGAGTGCGACGAGCTCGGAGGGTGCAGACGTCTGATCGTCTTCGGCCTCCAGGAGCCGGCTCGGTCGCCGAAGAGGTCGCGCAGGAGCTGGGAATTGTCGCCATCGCGGGATGACGGAGAGCGATGAGGCTGTTCTCCTGCCATCGCGCCGAAGACGTCGGGCGGCGCGAGCCCGGTCTTCGGGCGTCGGTGACTCCAGCGCTCGCGCGACGTCCGTGGCGCCCTGCCGCGAGTGTCGCTGCGACCGACGCTCGAGGAGCCTGACCCATGACCCGCTCTCCCTCACCCCTGCGCCGATTCGGGGGGAGACTGCCGCTCTCGTTGCGCCTGGCGTCGGCGCTGCTCTTCGCTCTCTTCTGGACCTCTGGATCCGCCCTCGGCTGGACCCCGGCGAGCGGCACCACCACGACGACGAAGCCGGCGAACGCCCCGCCCTACTATCGCGACGGGCGGGCCGCCAAGGCGTTCGCCGCTGCTGCGTCGGCCAGGCCGATCGCCGCCCTGCCGGTGGTGCTGACCCTGCCAGAGGGGATGCCGCCCGGCTGGCTTCCGCTCGCCGAGCTGGAGCTGCTGCGGGAGGAGATGAATGAATGGCTGGCGGCTGACGCTGCACTCGCCGGCCGCCCGCTGGTCGAGATCGCCGGGCCCGGCGCCGCCGCGCCGCACGCGGCCCTCGGCTGCGTGCTGGACTTCGCCAGCGAGTGCTCGCAGGACGAGCCTGCCAACGTGCTCTCGACGACCACAGCCAATCGCGCCTGGCGCGAGCTGGTCGCCACCGAGCTCGAAGCCCTCGGAGCCGGTGGCGCCGTGGTGCTCGAGCTGCAGGTGGCGCAGCACTGGATCCGCCAGCGCGGGATCAGGGGCCACAAGGAGATCCGGCTCGGCACTGGCCACACCCAGCCGCTTCCCTGGCTCACCTCGCTGGATACTCCGGTGTGGGTGCTCCAGGTCGCCGGGGTGCTGGTGGACGCCGAGGGTCAGATCGTGCGGAGCGGAGCCGAGGGCATCTGGGCGGTGCGCACTCCCTTCAGGGCTTCCGCGCTCGGCGCCCAGAAGCTGCTCGAGTCGGCCGAGGTGGAAGAGGTGCGCACGGGTCTTCACCGCCAGGATCTCGCCGGCGCGCCGCTCGCCTGGCAGGCCGCGCTGGACCAGCTGCTGCGCACTCTGCTGGCCGGGGCCACCAGCTGACGCGGAAGGAGCGCTAGCGCCCGTACCGAGACAGTCGTGGCTCGCGGCGAGCCGGAATCGCGGCGAGCTCGGCGCCGGATCGGACAGCGGCCGGCGGGGACCGCGGGATCTCGAGCACAGCTCCACACAGGGCCGGCCACGGTCTGCTTTGAGAATGGCCCGAGAGACGGATCGTAAAGCGCCAGAATCCACGATTGCCCGCGGCTGCCCGTCCTTACCCCAGGCACCCACCTGCATCCATCTTGAGGGTGGCCCGAAGGGCCATCCGGGACTGCTAGGTTGCCGGCGCCGCTCCGCCCGCTCGGACGGCGAGAGGACTCCCTCCACCACGGGCTGCCGCCCTTCACCGCCCAGATGTCCGTGCCCACCGATCGCACCACGCCCGCAACCTCGACGGAAGTGCCGCGCTCCCGCCGCGTCGTCCGCGCGCGCCTGCTGCTGCTGCTCGCCGGCACGGTCGCGGGTCTGCTGATCGTCGAAGCCGGGCTTCGCCTCGCCGGCTACCGACCCGCCTACGCCAACGTCTTCCGTTCCTTCCACCAGCCGCATCCGCTGATCGGACTGCACGGCCGCCCGCACCATGCCGGCCGCTTCCGCACCGGCGAGATCGACGCCTGGACGGAGCTCGACGGGCGAGGATTCCGAAGGCCGGCGGTGCAGAGCCCGATCGAGTCGAGCCAGCGCCGGATCGTGCTGCTGGGCGACTCCTTCGCCTGGGGCTGGGGCGTCGGTCAGGGTGAGGTGATCAGCGACCGGATCTCGCTGCTGCGACCGAGCTGGCACGTGGAGAACCTCGGGCTCAGCGCCACCGGGCCGCTGCAGCAGCTGCGCCTCTTCGAGGAGTACGCCGGCGACCTGATCGGCGCCGGGGACGTGCTGCTCTACCTCTTCTTCTGGAACGACTTCAGCGACAACGTCGACGGCCGGGACGGCTCGCTCCTGCACGCGCGCGTCGATGCGGCCGGCAGGCTGGAGCTGGTGGAGCCGGAGCTCGAGTCGGGCTCGACGGTCAAGGAGTGGCTGCGCCAGCACTCGGCGGTGTTCAACCTGCTGCTCTTCCACAGCAACCGGCTCAAGGGAGAGGTCCGGGCCGGCGCCAGTGCCCCGCGCTTCGGTTCCGCTCGTGCCACCGACGAGGACCTCGCGGCGATGCGAGGGGCGCTCGAAGCGCTCGAAGAGGCAGCCTCGCGGCGCGGCGCCGAGCTCGTGGTGGCGATCGTGCCGGCGCCGACCGATCTCGGTCTCGAGGAGACGGTGCCCGGCGATGCCGCCGACGCGCGGGCACTGCGCCGCGATCTCGAGAGGATCCTGGCCGACGTGGGGGCGCGCTCCGTCGACCTGCTGCCGGCATTCCGGGCGGCGCGCGACCGCTCGCCCGCCCAGCGTCTCTATTACCGGCTCGACCGCCACTGGACGGCCGTCGCCCACCGGGTCGCGGCGCGGGCCATCGTCGAGGCGATCGAGGCGGGCGACGGGGTCGCGGCCGAGGAGGAAGCGGAGTGGCGACCGGGCTCTGGCGAGGCGCTTCCTGCCTCGGATTCGTAGCGGTTGTCGCGGCGGCCGAGCTCCTTTGTCGGGTCTGCCGGATTCGAGTCCCGGTGTCCGCGCCCGCAGCAGCGCTGGGTCCTCTGCTGGTTGGGGCTCGCGCGGGGTCCCTGCGCAGGAAGGGCGAAGGATCCGACGAGCCAGGTGCATCGAACCGGTCGAATCGAACGTAGATGCTCGGCACGGAGCCGGCTGAAGCCGCGCCGGGCCGCGACCCGGGCGGTGCTCGCGGCAGGCGACGCAGAGACGAAGAGAACGAGATCCGCTGGAGGCCATGTGACCGAACCGATGCCTGGAACCGAGACCAACCCGTCGCCCTTCGATCGGTGGGGGCCTTCCGGAATCGCCGCGTTGTCGATCCTCTTCGCCACCTGCCTGCTGAACCTGGGCGGTTTCGGCCTGGTGTCGATGGAGGGCATGGTGGTCGACGGCGCCGCTTCGATGCTGCAGTCTTCGAACTGGGCGGTGCCGCGTGTCTACGGTGAGATCTACACCTACAAGCCGGCGCTGGCGTACTGGCTCTCGGCGATCCCCCAGGCGCTCGTCGAGGAGCCCGGCGAGCTGCTGCTGCGGTTGCCGTTCGCCGGCAGCGCCGTGGCGTTCGGGCTGGTCCTCTTCGTCTGCGTCGGCCGGCGACTCGGTCCGCGGGCGGGGCTCTACGCCGTCGCCGCCACCACCGGCGGCGCGCTCTTCCTCGAGAAGGTGCGACTGGCCGAGTTCGACGTCGTCCTCTTCTCGACCTGCGGCCTGGCCATCCTCTGCGCCTGCCTGGCGCTGACCCGCGCTCGGCCGGCGCTCGGCCTCTGGCTCGTCGCCTACCTGGCCTTCGCCGCGGCCTTCCTCGCCAAGGGCGCGCCGGCGGCGATGGTCTTCGGCCCCGGCCTCCTGGTCGCTTCCGTCCTCGTAGGCCGGTGGCGGACTCTCTGGAGCCTGCCGCACCTGGCCGGCGCGCTGGTCGGCGTGCTCGCCATCGCCGCCTACCTGGCGTCGGCCATCCGCAGCGACGGGCTGGCGGTGCTCTCCCAGGCGAGCGACGAGGCCGGCTGGCGAGCCCTGGGGTGGACCTGGGGCGAGCTCGGGCGCACCCTGCTCAAGCCGCTGATGATCTTCGCGGCAGCGGCGCCCTGGAGTCTGGTGCTGCTCGCGGTGCCACGAGTGCTCAGCGGCCTGCCGCGCCAGGCCCGTGAGCTCGTGCTGGCGGCGGGTGGGTTCCTGCTCGGCGGCGTCGGGGCGTTCATCATCGTCCCGACCCACGAGATGCGCTACTACCTGCCTCTGCTGCCGGCGCTGGGTGTCGCCAGCGGCGTTGTCGCGGCGCACCTCGACCGGAGCTGGCCGAAGACGCGGCGGGCGCTCGGTCTCTCTGCCGCGATGTTGGCGACGTTGGGGGCGGCGGCCGGCATCTACGTCGGTCTCGATGCCTCGGTCCTCACCTGGCCGATCGCACTCTCACTCCTCGTGCTCGCCGCTCTGGCGGCGTCCCCCACACGATGGTTGGCGCGGCTGACGCGGGCAGCCGGCGAGCAGCAGTTCGCCACCCGGATGATCGTCTGCTCGCTCGTGGCGGCGGTGGCAGTGTCGTTCGTCTTCTGGCCGCGAAAGGCCCAGAAACGGGATCTGTCGCAGGTGGCGGCACACTTCGAACCGGCACTGCCGGAGGACGCTGCGCTCCTGGTGCCGCCGCCGGCCGACAAGGCGGGAAAGCATGCGTCGCTCTACTTCTACCTCGATCGTCCGGTCGCCACACTCCTCGCCGACCCGCCGAGTGCAGGAGACTTCGTGATCTACGTCGAGGGTCAGGAGGCTCAGCTGGGCGGGCTCTCTCTCGCGGTGCGCCGCGAGCACGAACACCCCTACTACGGTTACCGCCTCGCCGAGGTCCTCGCAGTCGAGATGGCCGGTGCCGCACGCATCGTCGACCTCGACTCGTCATCGCGGGAGATCGACAGCGGCGCCGGGCGGCAAACGGCTGCGCCACGTCCGGGTCCTCGCGGCGCCGCAGGGTCTGGTGGAGGAGCGGCGCCGGGCCCGGCCGAAGACGGTGACGACGAGTCGGCGTCCTGACCGCGACACCTCGGCGCCGGCCGGCCGGACACGATTCCCCCTGTCGATCCGGCTTCGGCAGTACACTCGTCCTCCATCCCCGCAAGTCGAGAGAGCGCGCCGGGTTCGAGGCGGATCTGCGATCCCTCGTGGACTGGCGCCGAGGAGGCCCCATGCCGTCGAGCCAGACCCGACCGAGACGATCGCCATCGACGCGGCGATTCGAGACTGCCACCACCGTCGCGCTGTTGGCGGCACTTCTCGCTGCCGGCTGCGGCGATGACTCGGGCAGTCCGGCGGATGGCGACGGATCCGCATCGACGTCCGAGACGCCCGCTCCGAACCCGCTGCGCAACGCCTACTTCGGTGAGTTGCACGTGCACACCAAGCACTCGTTCGACGCCTACCTGTTCGGCGTACGCGAGACCCCCGACGCCGCCTACCGCTTCGCCAAGGGCGAGGCGATCCCGCACCCGTCGGGCTACGAGATGCAGATGGACAGCGGACCGCTCGACTTCCAGGCGGTCACCGACCACGCGTTCTATCTCGGCGTGGTGCCGGCGATGTACGAGCAGGGCTCTCCGACCTACGACACGACGCTCGCCGCCGAGCTGCGCGAGCTCGGCGTCGCCGGCGGTTTCCAGCGGGCGCTGGTCGCGATGGGCACCGGCGAGATGGATGAGGTCGACTCGCCCGAGGTGCGCGCCTCGGCCTGGCGCGACGTCGTCGAGGCCGCCGAGAGACACAACGACCCGGGCCGTTTCACCACCTTCATCGGCTACGAGTACACGTCGTCGACCGACGACCGCGGCAACCTGCACCGCAACGTGATCTTCCGCGGCAGCGAGGTTCCCGAGCTGCCGTTCAGCCGCAACGACAGCCAGGACCCCGAGGGCCTCTGGGACTGGCTCGACCAGCAACGGGCCCAGGGCCGCGACGCCATCGCCATCCCGCACAACTCGAACGGCTCCAACGGCGCCATGTTCCAGCTGTCGCGCTTCGACGGCTCGCCCTTCGACGCGTCGTACGCCGAGAAGCGGATGCGCAACGAGCCGATCATCGAGCTGAGCCAGATCAAGGGCACCTCGGAGGTGCACCCCATGCTCTCCCCCAACGACGAGTGGGCCGACTTCGAGATCTTCCCGTTCCGCATCGCCACCGAGCTCTACAGCGAGCCGAAGGGCAGCTACGCGCGCGAGGCGCTGCGCAACGGACTGGTGCTGGAGGAGGAGCTCGGCTACAACCCGTTCCGCTTCGGCTTCGTCGCGGCGAGCGATTCGCACAACGCTGCCGGCCTGGTCGAGGAGGACAACTACGTCAGCAAGGTCGGTGCGGCCGACGGTACGGCCCAGCTGCGCGGTTCGGTGCCGCTCGACGAGCCACGCGAGGACGGCTCGCAATACGCCGCGAGCAAGGCCTTCCCGCTCTTCGGTGCCGCCGGACTGGCGGGGGTGTGGGCGGAGGAGAACACGCGCGAGTCGCTGTTCGAGGCGATGCGGCGCAAGGAGACCTTCGCCACCTCCGGGCCGCGCATCCGCATCCGCTTCTTCGCCGGCTACGGCTACCTCGAGGACCTGCTGGGCGACCCGGAGATGGTCGCCAAGGCCTACGCCGGCGGCGTCCCCATGGGAGGCGACCTGCTCTCGGGCTCCGACCCGGCCACCAACGCAGACACCGCGGACATCCCGCGTCTGCTCGCCTGGGCGGTGGGCGACCCGGACAGTGCGCCGTTGCAGCGGCTGCAGATCGTCAAGGTGTGGCTGGACGCCGAGGAGGGGCCGAGCGAGCGTGTCTACGACGTCGCCTGCTCGGACGGCGCTCAGCCCGACGCCGTGACGCACCGTTGCCCCGACAACGGCGCCACGGTGGATCTCGGCGACTGCAGCATCTCGCAGGGTGTCGGCGCCGCCGAGCTCAAGGCGCTGTGGACGGATCCCGACTTCTCGCGCACCGAGCGCGCGCTCTACTACGTCCGGGTGCTCGAGAATCCCACCTGCCGCTGGTCGACCTGGGACGCGATCCGCGCCGGGGTGGAGCCGCGCGAGGGGCTGGCGAAGACGATCCAGGAGCGCGCCTGGTCGTCGCCGATCTGGTACGTGCCGTAGGGGTTTCTGGCGATCCATCGCCCGCCGCCACCGCCCTGACCCCCTGACGCTGTTCCCTCCCTCTGCTCTCTCCTGTCCCTTCTGCCCTTTTCCCTTTTCCCTCTTCCCCTGGTCCCTCGACCTGGGGGCCTCGGGCTTAGGGCTCGGGGCTAGGGTTTGGGGATTGGGGGTTAGGGATTGGGGTTCAAGTTCGGCAAGAGGGAAGGATGTCGTAGGCAGGAGACGAAGGTCGGAAGGGAAGCGACTGCAGGAGAAGAAGGCAAGGCGGAAAGAGGCGATGGCGGCAGAGATGCCGGAACTCGGGCCGAGGACTGATCTGCTATCCCTCTACCTGACCCCTGACCCCTGACCCCTGACCCCTGACCCCTGACCCCTGACCCCTGACCCCTGACCCCTGACCCCTGACCCCTGACCCCTGACCCCTGACCCCTGACCCCTGACCCCTGACCCCTGCCCCCCGCGGTCTACCCGAGCTGCCCTGGAAGCCGACGCGCTAAGCTGCTGGATCCATGAGCCAGCAGCGCTCTCTCCCCGAAGTCGATCTGCCGGCCGTGGGCGACGCCGACGGAGCACAGCGCAACGGCAGCAGGGCCCGCAGCGGCCGGCTCTCGGTCCACGATCCGTTCGATCTGATCCGCTGGCTGGCGATGAGCCAGCCGGATCCGCGCAAGGCGGTGGCGGAGCTGGTGCAGAACGCGCTCGACGCGGGGGCGCGCCGGATCTCGGTCGTTCGCGCCCGCAGAAGTCGGGTGCGCTGCCTGACGCTGCTGGACGACGGCGGCGGCGTGATCCCGGAGCTGCCCCTCGACGAGGCGCTGCGCTACCTGGCGACGCACATCGGCCACAGTCGCAAGCGAAGGCTGACGCCGCGTCAGCGCCACGAGCTGATGACCCAGGGGCAGTACGGCATCGGGCTGCTGGGATTCTGGAGTCTGGGTGAGACCCTCGAGATCCGTTCCTACCGGGCCGGGGAGCGCCCGCTGCGCCTGATCCTGCGGCGCGACCGGCCGGAGTACCGGATCGAGGGCATCCCGGGCGCCAAGCCCTCGGAGCAGACCAAGACCGAAGTGGTGGTCTCGGACCTGCACCGGGAGGCGATGCCGGTGCTCGGCGCGCGGCGCCTCGGCGACTACCTCGCCACCGAGCTGCGCGGACAGCTGCTGGCGCGCGACGTCGAGCTCTCGATCGAGGACCGCCTGGCCCGCGGACGGGGCAGGAAGTCGTTGCGCGTCTCGCCGCTGCGCTTCGCCGGGGTGCGTTTCGATCTCGACGAGCTGACCATCTCGACCGGGGAGCCGCCGGTGCGGCTGGATCTCTTCGTGGCGCCTGGCGGCAGCTCGGAGCCGGTGGCTCTCTATGCCGCCGGGACCCTGGTGGCGACCAGCTTCGCCGAGCTCGGGCACGTCGGGCTCGACCACGCGCCGTGGACCGACCCCCGGCTCACCGGGGTGGTCGACTATCCGCTCCTGCCGGTGGCTCCCGGCTCGCGCCGCGGCGTGCTCCCGGGCGCCGCGGCGAGCGCTCTGCGTCAGGCCCTCGCCACGATCGAGCCGCGTCTGCGCCACTTCCTGGATCGCGAGGAGGAGCAGCGCAACGAGGAGCTCGACCGGCCCACCATGCAGCGCCTGCGCACGGTCTTCCACGACGTGCTCGAGAGCCTGCCGCGCTACGGCGGGCTGCCGACGGAGCGCGCCCAGCATGCGTCGAAGCGCCTGGCGGAGGAGGGGTCGCGGGCGCCGGACGCCGACGGGTCTCTGGCCGGCGACGAGCAGGTGCCGGCGGAGGGGGAGACCGCCGACTCCTCGCCGCCGTCGCCGGCCGAGCCGCCGCGAGGAGACATCGAGCTGCTCGAGAGCTCGGTGCCGCCGATCGAGAGCTCACCGACCGGGCCGCTCGATTCGGTGCGCATCGTGCCCTCGAGCGTGACGATGACGTGCGGGTCTTCACGCTGGCTGCGCGCCGAGGTGCTGGACGAGGACGGACGCCTGATCGACGGCACGACCTACTTCCTCTGGCGCCTGGTCGGGCTCGAGGGCGAGCTCGAGCGGCAGCAGGGGACGAGCCCCAGGGTGCGACTGAAGGCCGGTATCACGCCGGGTTCGGGCTCCGTGCGGGTGGTCGCCGAAGCACCGGGCGGAGTACACGATCCGTCACCTCGCGTCGCCACCTGCGAGATCCCGGTCGAGATCAGGATGCCGTCGGTGTTCACGGGGCCGGGCGAGGCGATCCCCGAGCCGGAGCTGGTGCACGAGCCGGGGGCCGCTTGGCGCTCCCGCCTGCAAGAGGACCGCTGGGAGGTCAACACCGCGCACCCCAGTTACCGCGAGGTCGCGGACCAGCCGGGCATCCTGCTGCGCTACCTGGCGCTGCTGCTGGCCAAGGAGGTGGTGCTGCACAGCTGCCGCGACCCGCGCGCCGCCGAGCCGCTGGAGGACCTGGTCGAGGTCTTCTCCGCCGCGGACCGCCTGCTCACCAAGCGCCCTACGCGCTGAGATCGAAGCCCGGCCGTCGAGCCGCGGCTCAGCTCACCGCCGCGCGGCGCCGCCTCGGCCGAGCGGGAGCGGCATCGACAGCGCGGTGACCTCGATGCGCTGCGTCTCGGCGTCACCGTCCTCGAGCCACAGCTCCGAGCCGACCAGCTCGCGGGCGTCGGGGCAGCGATCGAGCTGCACCTGCACCTCGCCGACGTGCAGCTCCTGCAGCACTCCGTGGCCGCTCGCCCATTCATGGGTGCGCTCGTCGAGACCGTCGATCTCCTCGAGCCGCAGCGGCCGCCACTGTGTCGCCTCGCCGAGCGCCGAGCAGAGCAGGCGGTCGCCGCGTCGCTCGTGGAAGGAGAAGTAGTACTTCTCGCTGCTCGGAACGCCGGGGAAGCGCCGCACGACGAGGGCGGTGACGCCGGCGGGGCCCTGGTGGGTCGGGTACATCAGTGCCTGGGCCAGCACCGGTTGCTCGTAGATCTCGGTGATCTCGGAGGCAGCGCGGCGGTCCTCGGCGGCGGCCCGCGCCAGCCGCTCGCGCCAGACCGCGCTGTCGGCGCCGGGAGGACGGGGCAGGTAGGGCGGCTCGGCCTCGTAGAGGTAGTTCACCGGCAACGCCAGCCCGAGGCCGGTGGTCTCGCCGACCGTCATCGAGACGATGCCGACGGCGCGTCCGGCGGCGTCGAACAGGGGGCCGCCGCTGTTGCCCGGATTGATGTTGGCGTCGACCTGGATGTAGAGCACTCCCATCAGGTTGCGGGCGTCGTGACTGACCAGGCCGCGGCCGAGGGTGAAGTCGAGGCCGAGGGGGTTGCCGAAGATCAGCACCTCGTCGCCGCGCTGCAGCGTGGTGGCGTCGCCGAGCGCCAGCGGCGTGACGCTGCGCACCCGCTCGTCGAGCCGCACCAGGGCGAGGTCGAGGCGCTCGTCCTGCCGCGCCGTGCGGCCGCCGGTCTCGCGCCCGTTGGCGAACACCACCTCCACCGGAGTCCTGCCGCGATCGCACAGCACGTGGGCGTTGGTGACCACGAGCTCGTCGGAGACCAGGAACCCGGTTCCCGAGGAGGTGGCGCAGCGCAGCGAGACGAGGGCGGGCAGGGCGCGGTCGGCGACCTCGCGGATGCTCGGCGCCGGCAACGAGCTCCCTGCGAGTCGCCTCGCGGGGATCGGGTCGCCATCGTCGTCGCCGTCTCGCGCCACGATCAGGAACGCGACGATCGCCGCCAGTGCCGCGACGCCGACGGGCAGCAGCGGGCGGCGGCGCAGGGTCTGCAAAGCCGCCGCGACGGGAGAGGTGGCGGTGTCGTGAGGGGTGGTGCCGGTCGGCACACCGTGCTCGGCGAGCCGCTCCGCGAGCTCGCGCGCCCGCAGTCGGGTGACGGCGGTCGCGATCGGCACGGTGGCCGTGGCCAGCCCCTGCTTGACGGGCAGGAAATCGAGCTCCGGCCACTGCTGCTTGAGCTCGCGAGCGATCGCGTAGGCGGTGCGCTCGTCGGCCGTCGGGCGCGCCGCGAGCAGGTCGACCAGCAGCACTGCGCCACAGTGGGCACAGCGGCTACCAGCCTCCGGCACCGATTCGCCGCAGCGTGGGCAGGGGGCGCGGAACTCCTCAGTCACCGTCACCGTCACCGTCACCGTCACCGCCGCCCGGGCCGCGCAGCCTGGCGCGGACCACGAACTGCTGGGGCAGGGTCTCGTCGATCAGCTCGGCGCTCAGTGCGCCCCGCTGCTCGAGCTCGGCGACGATCTGCGCCGCCGGCAGCTTGAACTGGCGCGGCGGTCCGTGCGGGCTGTCGGGCTCGTAGTCGACGACGAAGATCTCGCCGCCCGGCCGCAGCGCGGCGGCGAGGCGTGCGGCGTAGGCCGGTCGGTCGCCGAGGTGGTGCCAGGTGTTGACCACCAGGATGCGGTCGACGCTTTGGGCGTCGAGCTCGGGATCGTCGGCAGGGATGACCCGCGCGGTGACGTTGCTCCATCCCTCGCGCTCGGCGCGCTGCCGCACGAACTCGATCATCGAAGGCTCGACGTCGAGGCCGACGACCTCGCCCTGCGGTCCCACCGCCGCCGCCAGGTGGCCGAGGAAGTAGCCGGTGCCGGCGCCCAGGTCGACCACCGTCATGCCCTCTCCGACGTCCATCAGCGAGACGACTTCGCCTGGCTTCTGCCAGGCGTCGCGCTCGGGATCGTCGAACACCTGGCTCCAGCGCTCGGCGTCGTCGAAGGCGTGCTTCATGCCGTGCGGGTTGTGGTGGGCGCCATGGCCCGACTGGTGTCGCCGGTGCTCTGCCTCGCGGTTCGAGTTCTCCTGCTGCTGGGCGTGCTCGGCCGGCATCGGGTGGTGCTCCTGGCCCGCGGCACCCGTTGCGACGGTGGCCAGCAGGGTCGCCAGCGCGACGTGGTGGATGGGGCGGGTGGGCGCCTTCTCGGGCGCTGGGCGAACGCGGGTGTGCATGCTCGACTCCTCTGGCGGTCCTCTCGCCGGCCTCTCGCTCGTCGGCGACCCTTCGTGTCGGCCTCGACCACCAAAGGGGCGATCCACGGAGCAGTCCGGGGTCGACCTGCAAGAGTATCGTCCAGACATCGACGGATCACCCGGGCAGACACGACCCGCGCGGCCGGGACGCGGGCGGAGGGAGGAGCGCGATGAGCAGCTCGAGGCGGAAGCCGCGGCCCGTACGGGGGTGGGGTAGGCGTCGGACGGGACTCCGCGGTCGCCGTGGAGTCGGTGCCGAGGGTCGGCGCCGTGGCCTCGCGAGATTCGCGACTCTCGCGAGATTCACGGGAGTGGCCGTGCTGCTCGCATCGGGCGCGGCCGCCTCCGCCGTGCACGATCAGCCGGTCGGCGAGCTCATCCTGCCGCTGGAAGCCCTGCACAACCACGGCTCCTCGATCGTCGAGACACCGGACGGCTCCCTGCTGGCGGTCTGGTTCCGCGGCTCCGGCGAGCGCCAGGCCGACGACGTGGCGATCTGGGCGGCGCGGCGCCCTGCGGGCACGACCGGCGGCGGTTGGAGCGAACCGTTCGTCATCGCCGACACCCCTGGCTTCCCGGACACCAACTGCACCCTCCTGGTCGACGCCGAGGGAGCGCTCTGGTTGTTCTGGCCGACGATCCTCGACAACCGCTGGGAGTCGGCGCTGATGAAGGTCAAGGTGGCGTCGGCGGGGGACTGGGAGGGCGCCGCGCAGAGCGGTCCGCAGCCTCGCTGGCGACGAGAGTTCGTGCTGCACATGAAGCCGGGTGACGGGTTCGCCGCCGCGGTGCAGCGCAAGACCGACGAGTACCTCTCCAGCCTCGGTCTCGATCCCGAAGCTCTCCCCGCCCGCCTGTTGGAGTGGCGCCTGCGCAATCTCGAGATGGCCGGCGACAAGCTCACCCGTCGGCTCGGCTGGTTCACCAGGCCGCATCCGATCCAGCTGCGGGACGGGCGGATCCTGGTCGGGCTCTACTCCGACGGCTTCTCGTTCTCGATGACCGCCTTCAGCGACGATGGCGGCCTGACCTGGCAGATGAGCGAGCCGATCGTCGGCGGCGGCAACGTGCAGCCGAGCCTGGTCGAGCTCGAGGGTGGCGACGTGCTCGCCTTCATGCGCGACAACGGACCGCCGCCGAAGCTCGTGCAGGTGGCGCGCTCCGCCGACCGAGGCCAGACGTGGAGCGTGGTCGCCGACCACCCCGACCTGATCGACTCGGGGGCCGGAGTCGAAGCGCTGCGCCTTCGAAGCGGCCGCATCCTGGTGGTGCACAACGACGTGCCCCGCGGCCGTCACCGGCTGGCGCTCTCGATCTCGGAGGACGCCGGGCAGACCTTTCGCACCGTGCGCCACCTCGAGCGTCACGAGGACGAGAGCGACGGCCGTTACAGCTACCCGTCGGCGCTGCAGGCCCGCGACGGCGGGGTGCACGTGACCTATTCCGTGCACCTGCCGCCGCTCGAGGAGGGCGGGCCGGCACGCAAGAGCATCCGTCACGTGCGTTTCACCGAGCAGTGGCTGACCGGACGGCCGGACGCCCGCGAGTGAGGGTCCGAGTCGGTCGCCCATCGGCGCAGCGCAGTGCGGGTCGGCGAGCTTGTTACCCTTGTGCCCTGAGGGCGCAGATTCTTCTTGATCCTCGTCGCGGGACTCTTCAGAATTCCGCGCCGCGAGGCGCTCGGCGTTGCAGCCGACGCTCGCGGAAGAAGCCGCAGGCGCTCCGCGCAGCAGCCGCCGAGGGCTGGGGAACCGTACGTACCGTACTGGGGCGGTGACTGCGCAGGAGGGAGCTGGTCATTCTCCACCCCGCGACGCGACTGCATTGGATCGACTCCGAGATCGGCTACGGCGTCTTCGCCACCCAGCCGATCCCACGTGGCACCATCACCTGGGTGCACGACGCCCTCGACGTCGAGCTCCCGGCCAGGACACGCCTGCCCGCCGACCTGTACGAGTCGCTCGTCGAGCGCTACTCGTACGTGCGTGCCGACGGCTCGCGCATCCTGCCCTGGGACTTCACCCGCTACATGAACCACAGCTGCGACGCGACGTCGTTCCTGCTCGGGGCGAACCTCGAGATCGCGGTGCGGGACGTCAGGGAAGGCGAGCAGCTGACCAGTGACTACGCGTCGCTGAACCTCGAGCGCGGTTTCGACTGCCTGTGTGGCTCGCCGAGTTGTCGCCGCCGGGTCGAGCCCTCCGACTACGAGGCGCTGGCGCCGGCCTGGGATCGCCTGATCGTGGACTCGCTGCAGACGGCGAGTGACGTCGCCCAGCCCCTGGCGGACTGGTTCCCGCGCGACGGTCGGCTCGAGAGCTGGATGCGCGAGCCGCTGCTGGCGCCGTCGATCCTCGACAACCGTCACCAGGTCGGCGCCGAGACCCGGTTCCGCACTCGCCGCGCCAAGGTGCTGGCCAGCGCCCGCCGCTGAGGCCCGTAGGGGGACTCCCCGCGAGCCGGAGCCGCGCCACTCCCCTCGGCACGGCGTGGCAGAATCGACGCTGATCCTGCGCCGGGGCGACTCCTGTCGCTCGACTGCTGAACCGAAAATCCCACGTCCCGGGCGCGGCCTCGCCGCCGCTCCGAGACCAGCGACCTCCGGAGCTCCATACGATGTCCCGATCGATGCCCCGATCGATGTCCCGATCCTGCCGCCCGCTCCGTCTCCAACCTCTCTTCCGGCTCGTCCTGCTTGCCCTGGCCGCCGCCGGCCTGCTGCTGGGAGGGGCCGCGGCGGCGGGTGCGGCGACCCTTTCCGGCGGCGGCGGTGACGGTGGCGAGCTCTTCGGCGAGCCACTGCGCGAGACCACGGCGGTACGCGTCGGCGAGCTGCTCGAAGACCCCGAGGCCTACGTCGGTCAGCGCCTGCAGATCGTCGGTCTGGTCGAGGACGTCTGCCCGATGAAGGGGTGCTGGGTCGAGATCGTCGAACGGCAGGGCAGCCAGCCGCTGCGCTTCAAGGTGCAGGACGACGTCATCGTCTTCCCGGCGACGGCCAAGGGACGGCAGATCGTCGCCGAGGGTGTGCTGACCGTGCGCGAGCTCGAGGTCGAGGAGGCCCGCGGCTGGCTCGCCCACCTCGCCGAGGAGCGCGGTGAGGAGTTCGATCCCGCCACCGTCACCGAGCCACTGCGTCTCTACGAGGTGCGCGGCGAGGGCGCCGAGCTCGGTCCCGCGGGCGAGTGAGCGCGATCCTGCTGCGCGGCGGCGACCTGGTCACCCTCGACGACGAGGGCTCGATCCTGCGGCGCACCGACCTGCTCGTCCGCGACGGGCGGATCGCAGCCATCGGAGAGGCCGCGACGACGGATCCGGAGGTTGCCGCCGCGCTGGAGCGCGGAACGGCGGGCGAGGAGCTCGAGGTCGTCGACGTGCCGCGCACGCTCGTGCTGCCGGGGCTGGTCAACGCCCACTGCCACTCGCCGATGACGCTGCAGCGCGGCGCCGCCGAGGACATGCCGTTCAGCCGCTGGCTGCCCGAGATCTGGCGCATCGAGAAGAACCTCGAGCCGGAGGACATCTACTGGGGCGCGGCGCTGGCGGCGGTCGAGATGATCCGGTCCGGCGTCGTCGCCTTCAACTGCATGTACTTCCGCATGGAGCAGGTCGCCGCGGTGGTCCGTGCCTCGGGCATGCGCGCCGCCCTCGGCGAGACCGTGTTCGACCCCGGTGCCGGCACCGAGGCCGGTGACGTGCTGGAGCGAGCGGTGCAGTGGACGGCGTCGATCGCCAGCGACACCGAGGACCCCGAGGACTCCGAGGACCCCGCAGCGCAACGGCTGCGGGTCTTCCTCGCGCCGCACTCGCCCTACGCCTGCTCGCGGCCGCTGCTCGAGAAGGTGGTCGAAGAGGCGCACGCACTCGGTGTCGGTGTGCACCTGCACGTCAGTGAGGACCAGCGCCAGGTCGACGAATCGCGGCGTCGCTACGGCACGACCCCGGTGCAGCTGCTCGAGTCGATCGGTGTCTTCGAGGTGCCCGGCGGCTGCGTCGCGGCGCACTCGCTGGTGCTCGAGCCGCGCGACGTCGAGATCCTGGCGCTGCGGGGCGTGCACGTGCCGCACTGTTCGATCACCTACGCAAAGCTGGCCATGGAGACCTTCCCGCTGCAGCCGCTGATCGACGCCGGCGTGCGGCTCTGCCTGGGCACCGACGGACCTGCCTCGAACGCCGACATGGACCTGTTCGCGGTGATCCGCCACACCGCACTGATGCAGAAGTACATGGCCCGCGACCCGACGGTGCTCTCCGGCGACACGCTGCTGCGGCTGGCGACCCGCGGCGGCGCCGAGGCCCTGGGTTTTGCCGACGCCGGAGTGCTGCGGGTCGGGGCGCTCGCCGACCTCATCGTGCTCGACGCCGACGCTCCACACCTGCAGCCGGCGCATTCGCCGATCGCCAACCTGGTGCACTCGGTCAAGGGCAGCGACGTGGTGCACAGCATGGTTGGCGGCGAGTGGCTGATGCGCGAGCGCGAGGTGCTGACGCTGGACGAGGCGGAGATCGTGTTCGAGGCGGCGCGCCGAGGTGCCGCGCTGCTGGAGCGCGCGGCGGGCGAGCGCCCGGCCTGATCGCTCTCCGCCGTCGCCGCGGGTCGAGCGCCCTCGCCCGCCCTCAGCCGCGCAGGTCGACGAGCACCTCGCCCGGCCCGCTGCCGGCGTCGCCGAAGGCGAGCTCGAGCATGCCCTTCGCCACCTGCGCGGGAGTCGAGAAGGCGTTCTGCTGCTTCATCTCTCGGAAGCGCTCGACGAGAGGGAACTCCTCGGCGCTGCGTGAGCGGATCTGCGCCTGCATGTCGGTGTCGATGACTCCCGGCGCCACCGCCCAGGCCCGTAGTCCCGCCGCGGCCTCCTCGCGGGCGATCACCTCGGTGAAGCGATCGACCGCCGCCTTGGCGGCGCAGTAGGCCGACCAGCCCTCGTAGGGCGAGCGCGCCGCGCCGGAGCTGACGTTGATCAGCGCGCCGCCGCGTGCCGCCGCGCGTAGGTGGTGCACGAAGGCGCGGCTGCCGTGGAAGACACCGAGCACGTTGATCGCGAGGTGCTCGGCGAACTGCCCGGGCTCGACGTCGCGCATCGGCGCGATCGGGTCGAGCACGCCGGCGTTGTTGATCCACAGATCGATCGGCCCGAGCTGCGCGCCGACCTGCTCGGCGAAGTTCGCGACCGCTGCCGCGTCGCGCACGTCGACCGCGGCCAGGACCACGTCGGAGTCCGCACAGTCCTCCGGAGCGATCGGCTCGTTGCGGGCGCACAGTCCGAGCCGCATCCCCTCGGCGGCGAACTGCTCGGCCATGCCGGCGCCGAGGCCGCGGCTGGCGCCGGTGATCACGGCGACCTTGCCGGCGTGTGGTTTCGATGCGTTGCTCAAGCTCTTCTCCTCGCGTCGTCGGTTTCACGGTGCCACGGAGGGCGCCGGCAGCCTATCGTCGCGGCCGGCGACGGTGCGGGTCATTGCGGTGGAGGCGAAGCCGCCGCCGGGGAGAGCCGCCCCGTGCTCGGCCCTCCGCGTGCCGTACGGCCTCCCGAGGTCCTCGCCAGCGGCGGTTGCAGCTCAAGGGGGAGGGGTCGCTTCGCAGGCGCGCGTAGACTGCGCCTGCGAAGCCCTTTCACGGCGCCGGTGCCGAGCCTCGGTGCCGACTGACCGGCGGCGAGGACGGCGGAGGAGTGGCGATGCACGGCAGCGGCGAGCGACATCAGCGGCGTACGTCACCCCTCGTCTGGGTCGCCTGCGGCTGCGCGGTGGCGGTCTTCGTGATCGGTCTGGTCGTCGCGCTGGTGGTCGTGCAGGCGACCAGCAAGGCGCGCGAGCTGGCGCGCGAGATGCAGGATCCGGCGGCGCGGGAGGAGCGGGCGCGCGAGACCCTCAACGCCGCCCGACTGCCCGACGGCTACCACCCGATGATGTCCTTCTCGCTGCCGTTCGTGATGGAGGTGGCGCTGCTGTCGGACCAGCCGCCGGACGAGAACGGCGAACCGCAGCCCTGGGAGGAGCGCGGCTTCCTCTACCTCGAGATGCTGAGCATCGGCAACCAGCAGGAGGAGCTGAGGGCCTTCTTCGAGGGGCGCACCAACGATCCGAGAGCCCTGCGCAGCAGCGGCATCAACGTGCGGGTGCGCGAGGTCATCGCCCGCGGCGAGGTGGACCGCTCGCAGCTCGACGGCGCGGCGATCTCCTGGGTGGCGCACCGAGGCTCGTTCGACGCCGCGGGCGCTGCCAGCGACGGCATCACCACCCTGATTCTGATCGAGTGTGGCGAGAAACGCCGACTGCGCATGGGCATCTGGTTCGCGGAGGTCGACGAGACCGATCTCGACTTCGTCGAACAGGTGCAGGCAGCTTCGGCGGGGGCGACGACTCGCACAGCGCCGTCGGCCGCGACGGAAGACGGGGACGGGCCCGAGGAGGCCGATGGGGTGGTGGACTGGACCGGCACTCCGGCCGACGGCGCCGCGATCGCCGAGCTGCTCGAGCCGCTGCGCCCCTGCGCCTGATGGGGCGCCGCGGTTCGCTCAGCGCCGGGGCGGCTCAGCGTCGCCGCTGGATCGACTCGGCGAGGCTTTCGAAGGTGACCCCGAGTCGCTCCGCGGTGACCGCGGCGAGCGAGGTCTCGGCGACGCCGGGCACGAACTGGTAGGTGGAGCGGAGATCCTCGGTCACCTCCACCTGGAGGAACTCGAGGTCGTCGACCACCGGCGAGCGCTGCAGGCTGCGGGCGTAGTCGAGGAAGTGCGTCGTCACGTAGGCGGTGGGCTCGACCTGGCGCAGCAGCCTCAGGACCATCGAGAACACCTCGACTCCCTCGCTGGGGTTGGTGCCCGAGCAGAGCTCGTCGAGGATCACCATCGAACGGGTGGCCAGCTCCTCGAAGAGCGAGCGGATCCGCACCAGCTCGCGGCCGAGGCGCCCCTCGGTCTGGTGCGCTCCCTCCTCCTCGATCAGCGACACGAAGAGACCGTCCTGGATGCGTAGCCGCGCCTCACGGGCGGGCGCGTAGAGGCCCGACTGGCCGAGCACCTGCGCCAACCCGATCGCCTGCAGCAGCCGTGTCTTGCCGCCCGAGTTCGGCCCTGTGATCAGGGTCACCGGGCGTGGGCCGCTCGGCGCCAGCTCGGTGGCCACCGGCGGCAGCGGCTCGGCGAGCAGGAGCGGGTTGAACAGCCCGTCGAGGCGCATCGATTCGTCGGCGTCGACGAAGCGGGGCAGGCAGACCTCGAGGCCGGCGGCGCGGGCGCGATCGCGGAAGGTGCGGGCGCAGAGGTAGAACTCGAGGTGGCCGAGCAGCTGCACCAGAGGGATCAGGCTGGGCGAGATCTGACGGAAGACCTCGTGCACCAGCTTGTTCATCAGCTCCCGGTTCGAAAGCGGATAGCCGCGATAGGCCAGCGACAGCCGCTGCACGAAACGCCGCAGCGGTGAGACCCAGTTCCTGTTCGCGCGGGCCTCCTCGAGGTCGCGCACCGCGAAGTGTCGGATGCGTCCGTCGCCGCCGACCACGACGTCCAGGGTCATGCGCGCCATGCCCCGCTCGTAGTCGAGGAGCTGGGCGAGGCCGCGGTAGGGCGCTTCGGACTGCGTCGCCGTCGCTGCCTCGTGCAGGCGGCGCAGGCCCGAGCGGGCGGTGGCGAACTCGGACTCCATGCTGTCGATCACCAGCCGCGCCTGCTTGAGGATGTCGAGGTGGTAGCCGGTGGTGTCGAGCGAGCTCTGGTAGCCCGGCGTCTTGAGCAGCGAGAGGAAGTCGAACAGGTCGCGGTAGAGGCGGTAGGTGGCGCGCCGCAAGCCGGAGTCGTCCTCGAGCTCCTGGACGATCTCCTGCCGGAAGCGCACCGTCTCCGGGTCGGTCGGGCAGTGGGTCAGGACGTGGAACAGGAAGTCGACGTTGACCGGATAGGTGCGGCCGTCGATGGTGAGCCCGAAGCACTCCTGCAGCAGCTCGCGCACGAACAGGTCGTGAGCGAAGAACTCGGGTCGGAAGGCCCCCTGGCCGGGTCCCGCCGGCGGCACCCTGGCGCGGGCCAGGTGGTCGTGGATCTGGGTGCCGAGCTCGCGTCCGAGGAACGCCATGCCGAGCACCTCGGCGAGGGCGTGGTAGTCGACGCCGAGGAAGGGCTCGGGCTGCAGGAGATCCGGCAGCACCAGTCCGTCGGGGCGTCGCGCTGAGGGAGGCGGATCCGGCATGGTCTCTCGGGTGGCAGCTGCCCCAAGGGGCGGCGAGCGTATCGCAGCGCCCCGATCCCTTTCGGTAGACTCCTGGTTTCCGGTTCGGTTCCCGGGTTTCCACCGATCTCGGCCCGTGGGCTCTCGAGAGCTCCGGGCTCAGCGAGCCGGCTGTCTGGAGCTCCATGTCCCCATCGACCGACCTCACCGCCCAGTACCGGCTGGAGCAGGTCCTCTCCTGGACCGGACTGGGTCGGACCTTCCGCGGGCAGCATCCCGAGACCGGCGCTCCGGTGGCGGTCAAGGTCCTTTCCCTGTCGCGCACACCCGGGTCGGAGCTGCTCGGTCAGCGGTTCCTGATGACCGCCAGGGTCCTGGCGTCCCTGAACCACCACACGCTGCCCGAGATCCTCGACTACGGGATCTCGACCACCGGCGACGCGTTCCTGGTGAGCAGCTGGTTCGAGGGCGAGGTGCTCAGCCGCCTGATGCCGATCGAACCGCGCGAGCTGCTGGCCCTGGTGGTGCAGCTGACGCAGGGGCTCGAGTCCTTGGCGCTGCACGGCCTGGTGCATCTCAACCTGTCGCCGGAGAACATCCTCGTCGGCGAGGGCCGACCACGGCTCACCGGTTGGGGGCACTCGCTGCTCACGGTCGACTGGCAGAGCGATCCGGGACCTCCGGACAGCCAGCCGAACGCCTTCACCGCTCCGGAGCTGTGCGAGAGCCGCAAGGTGGGCGACGCCCTGTGGCGCGCCGACCTCTACTCGCTGGGAGCGATCACCGCCTCGCTCCTCGGTGCCGAGCTCAAGCGGGTCAAGACCGGCACCACGGTGCGCTTCCAACGCAGTCTCTCGCAGCAGCTGCAGCAGCCCGAGCTGCTGCGCGGCGTTCTCGAGCGCTGTCTCCTGCTCGACGCCGAAGGCCGTCTCGACTCCTACAGCGAGCTGGCGCGCGCCATCCAGCACGCGATGCCGCGCGGCCGCGGTGGGGGACGCGACGTCTCCGACACCCAGCCGCTCGAACGCATCCGTCCCCAGGACGTGGAGCAGGTGGCGCGGCAGCTCGAGGAGCGGGCCCGGCTGGCGCAGCCGGCCGACGCCGCCCCGGCGGCGGGAGCCCGTCGAGACCTGTTCGATCTGCGCGAGCTGAACCCGGATCTCGCCGACGGCAACATCACGCCGACGATCGATCCCGAGATGGCGGCCGAGATCGCGCGCCGGATCGATGCCGCCGGCCGGACGCAGCCGGACATCCGCGCCGCCCGTTCGGTGCGCCTGCCGGCCTCGTCCTCGGCGTCGAGCGGCGACGCCACCGTCATCCTTCCTGCCGGCAGGTCCGACTCCGCGGCCGAGGGCGCCGAGCCGAAGACTGGGGCGGAAGCGCCCGTCGATGGCTCACCAGCGCCTCGCGAGGCCCCGATGGAGTCGACGCCCCCCACCCCGACACACAGCGCTGGCGAAGAAGTCGGCGCGGGCGAGGACGACGACATCGCGCAGTCGGAGGACCCCACCGTGGTGGTGCGCGGCGACCAGGTGCGGGCGATCCGCTCGGGTCAGCTGCCCACGGTCACCACGGCCTCGCAGGCGGCCGAGGCGTCCACGGAGCGGGCCGCCTCCTCCGCCGACGCCACCCAGGCGATGGGTCCTCGGAGTCCACGCGGAACGGCCCCGCGCCGCACTCCTCCGGCATCTCCCGCCTCCGAGGAGACCACCATCCTGAGGCGCAGCGACGAGATCGTGCTGCCGCCGGTGCCGCCACCGCCCGCCGCCCCTGCGCAGGAGACCGCCGCGGCGCCGGACGTGGCGCAACCGCCGGCCGCCGCTCCGTCCGGCGGTGGGGACACCGAGGCGCCTCGCCGAGCCGACGACGCCGGGGCGCGCCCGCCGGGCCCACCACCGGGTATGCCGGCGCCCGCCGCACGGCGCGGCAAGGCGGCGGCGCGTTCGACCCTCGCCGAGGACGCTGCCGGATTCGAGGAGCCGGCTCCGTCGCCGCGCGGCGAGTCGCCGGCGGTCGATGCGAAGCCGGCCGCACATTCGGCGGCACAGCCGGCGGCGGTCGACGACGGGCCGAAGATGCCCCGCTGGCTCCTAGTCGCGGCGGCAGCCACCTTCGGCCTGTTGACGATCGCCTTCCTGGTGCTGGTCGTGCGTCTGATCGGCGGTGGTGATGACGGCGCGGAGGAGAGTGTGCCGGCCGACGTCGTCGACTCGCTCGCCGAGGCGCCGGTCGAGGACCTCCCGCTGGATGCCGAGCCTGCGCCCGTCGAGCTGCCGCCGCAGCTGGTCGACGCCCTGGAGCTCTTCGTCGACGGCGATCTGCTGGGGGCCCGCGGCGCACTCGACGAGCTCGAGCAGATGCAAGAGGAGGGAGCCCTGCCGTCCGAGGCCTGTGCGGCCTATGCGGCGCTCAGCGACGCCGTCCTCCAGGCCCGCATCTCGCAGGTGGAGGGTGCGTTGCGCCGCGAGCTGGCCCGCGGGCGCGAGGGTCCCCTGAACCGGGTGCTCGGCTCGATCTCGACGCGTGAAGCGGGCGTGCTCGCCGACCGACGGGGGGCCACCGAGCTGCTCGATCGCGCCCGCGGCGCCGTCGCCGCCGTGAAAGAGTTCGAGCAGGCGATGCGCAGCGAGGACCCGGATCGCATCCTCGCGCAGGCGGACTCGCTGCGCTCGAGCCACCCCGAGTTCGAGCAGGAACAGAGGGCACGCGAGCGCGCGGCGACATGGGTCGAGGAGAGCGCCGACCAGATGGCCGCGAACGGACAGCTCGAAGAGGCCATGCGCAGGCTGCAGAGCCTGCAGTCTTCCCGGCCGGATCTGCGCGGCGTGATCGACAAGATGGGCGCCATCGAGAGGCGACTGCGCTCGCAGGAGCGCTTCGACACCCTGGCGGGGGCGGTCGAGCGCGCCGGCTCCGCCGGTCAGCCCGCAGAAGGACTGGCGATGCTCGAGGGAGTCGAGATCCCCGAGGCGGAGCGGGCGCGCTTCGCGGCGCTGCGGCAACGACTGCAGGATCAGCTGGCGCGGCTCGACGCCCAGGCCCCGACCATTCGCCGTGCCTCGCAGGAGGAGCTCGAGTTCCGGCGTGACGAGCCGCTGCGCCTCACGCTGCAGATCGCCGACGACTACGAGGTCGTGGCCGCCGAGCTGTCGGTGCGTGACGCCGACGGCGCCGTGACCGTCTTGCCGCTCGAGGTCCAGGACGGTTCGGTGACGGTGGAGATCCTGCCCGGTGTGCATGGCGGGCGCGACATCGGCCTGTGGGTGACGGCGACCGATCGCTCCGGCAACGTCGGCGCCCTCGGCTCGGCCTCCCAGCCGATCGAAGCCAAGCGCCACCGCTGGTATCGCCGCTGAGGATCCGAGCGACGGATCGTCGAAACGGTGCGTTCGGCACCCTCGCCTCGATATACTCTTCCAGATGTACGGCGGAGCGATCCAGCAGAACAGGGGCGTCGAGGAAGGTCCCGGCTTCAGGGAGCTCGGACTCAGCGAGCAGTCCCTGCGGGTCCTCGAGCGACTCGGTTTCGAGTTCCCCACCGAGATCCAGCGTCGGGTGATCCCCCTCGCTCTCGAGGGCCGCGACGTGATCGGTCTGGCCGAGACCGGATCGGGCAAGACCGCCGCCTTCTCCCTGCCGCTGATCGAACGGTTGCGACGTGAAGGCCGGGCGGTGATCCTGTCGCCGACGCGCGAGATCGCTCTGCAGACGATGGCCTTTCTGCAGAACTTCACCGGGCGGCCCTCGCGTGCTGCGGCGGCGGAGCCGGGTCGGCCTGGCGCCGCGGGCGCCGATTCGCCGCCGTCTGGCCGCGGCTCAGCCCGCCGGGGCCGTCGCCGCCGGCGAACGCGGCAGGAGCTCCGTGCGGGTCTCGCCGCGGCGCAGGTCGGTGGCGAGCCCGGACCTCGTGACGCCGACGCCGACCTGGACGAGGCGGCGCTCGGGCTCGACGTCGAGGAGCCGACACCGGACCGTCAGCTCGATGCGGCCTGCCTGATCGGTGGCGTGCGCATCGGAGGTCAGTTCGACCAGCTCGAACGGACCCCGTCCCTGGTCGTGGCGACCCCGGGCCGCCTGCTGGACCACTCGGAGCGCGGCACGATCGATCTCTCGCAGTTCGACGAGCTGGTCCTCGACGAAGCCGACCACATGCTCGATCTCGGCTTCCTGCCGCAGATCCAGCGGGTGATGCAGCGCCTGCCGGAGCGGCGGCGCACCCTCTTCTTCTCGGCCACGATGCCGCAGCAGATCGAGAACCTGGTGCGGCGCTTCCTGGTCGATCCGGTGACCGTCGACCTGCGGCCGGACAACAGCGCCGCCGCCGGCCTCGAGCACCGGCTCTACCTGGTCGACGAAGAGAACAAGAAGCCCTGCATCCTGTCCCTGCTCGAGCACGTCGAGGGGAGCACTCTCGTCTTCACCCGCCGCAAGTCGGACGCCGAGTGGCTGTGCAAGGTGCTCGAGGCGGGTGGTCACCCGGTCGAGCGGATCCACTCGGACCGTTCTCAGACCCATCGGGTGCGGGCGCTGAAGAGCTTCCGCGAAGGCGAGAACCGCATCCTCGTCGCCACCGACGTCGCGGCGCGCGGGATCGACATCCCGACCATCGCGCACGTGGTGAACTTCGACCTGCCGGAGACCGTCGAGGACTACGTGCACCGCGCCGGGCGCACCGCGCGGGGCGCCGCCAGCGGCGTCGTCTCCTCGATCGGGACCTGGATGGACAAGGCGATCGTGCGCAGCATCGAGCGCACCCTCGGCGCACCGCTCGAGCGCTGTGAGGCGCCCGGGGTGGCGGCGTACGAGGAGCGCCAGAAGCGCCTGGCGGCGCGCCGGCGCTCGCCCCTGCGGCGCTGACCGCGCGTCCCGACCACGCTCGGATCGCACTCCGATCGCGCTCCGATAGCGCCGTGTGGACGGCCTCGTCGGCGGCCGCGACTCCAGCTCAGCGGGACAGGAGCCACGAGGCGATCAGCAACGCGAGAACAGCGCTGATCCCCAGCACCACCGCGTTGAGCAGGAAGCCGATCCGCCCGGTGACGGTCGACCGGCGTCCGGCGAGCAGCGCCAGCAGCAGGCCGGTGAGCGCGAACACCGGCACCAGCAGGACGGAGTTGGGTGGGATCCGGTCGTACCCCTGCAGCTCGCGCGGCAGCAGGCGCACGCTCCACGAGGTGGTCAGCGAGCCGACGAACGCGGCGAGCGACAGGAAGCCCCAGAACTCGCGCAGGGAGACCGCGTCGTAGACGCTCTCGCGGCCACCGTCCTCTCCAGCTGCGCGGCTCACCGGACGCACTGTACCGGAAGGCCGCCTCAGCGCGACTCGGGAGCGGGTCGCGGCTCGCCCACCCGTCGAGTCAGGACCAACTTGGCGAAGGCGATCCACGAGAGCACCGGCTGACCGCCCCGGCGGCGCTGCTCGCCGATGCGGTAGCACTCCGCCCACTGGGCGCCGAGGATGCGCCAGGCGTCGAGGATCCCGTGGCGGCGGTCGTACATGTGGGCGGCCTCGGAGGTGACCCCGTTGATCTCGATCAGGGTGATCTCACGGCCCGACCGGAGACTCTCGACGTCGGGGACCTTGAGGTCGAGTCTGCCGAAGTCGAAGCCGGGGAGACGGTCGGCGATCTCTCCGATCGCGGCGTGCAGCTCGGGGGTCGCGTGCTCGCAGACGTCGACGAAGATGGTTCCCCTGTTGTGCGCACCGATGTCGACGAGCACGACCTTCTCGCCAGCGTCGGGGATGCGGCGGTGCGCGTCGGGATGCTCGTTGCGGTACTTGTGCAGCAGTGCGACGGCGCGCGCGTCGTCCAGGATCAGTCGCTCGAGGGTGCGGCGGCCGTCGCCTTCGACGACCGGACGGCGCTTCTCGTGGATCGAGAGGATCGTGCCCTCCGCGTCGTCGGGACCGCGCGACCAGAAGACGCCGTACTCGGCGCCGCCGACGTACTCCTGGACCAGAGTGGCGGGCCGCGGCCGCGGAGGGCCCTCGAAGTAGGCGTGGGCCTCCTCCAGCGAGTGCACCACGCGGACGTCTCGCCCGCGCTCGCCGCGATCCGGCTTGAGCACCAGCGGGAAGTCGAGATCGTGCTCGACGGTGAACCGCTCCACAGCGCGCATCCCCTGCTCGGGTGAGACGCCGCCGTCGATGCGGCGCCACCTCGGCAGGAACGACTCGCCGCCCCGCAGGCCCTCGAGGATGGCGCTCTTCGACTCGCCGACGAAGCCGCCGGCCGGGATCGCCGGGTTCACCGCGGTGAACAGCAGCAGATCGCGGCGCCTGAGCCCTTCGTACAGCATCCTCAGGATCACCGGCGGATAGACCAGCCACCACGGCCAGAACTCCCAGTGACGGATGCGCTGCCAGCGTCCGATGGCGCGGCGCCTGCCGGCGTGGGTGAGCAGCGGCAGGACCAGCTTGCGCACCGACCAGATGAGGAGCGCGAGGAGCAGTGCCGCGATCAGCAGCCTCGCACGCAGCCCCTCGAGCTGAGGCAGCAGCGAGCGCCCGAGGTGCGCCGAGATCCAGACGACCGGAGGAGTCCACAGCGCCCCGGCGATCGCGAAGTAGAGCAGGAACCGCGGGCCGCGCGTGCGCAGCACGCCCGCGGCGAGGTTGGTGGGCAGCCTCGCTCCGGGCAGGAAGCGGGACAGCAGCACCATCACCGCGCCGCGGCGACGCAGCCAGCGCGAGCTCTCCTCGAGCGCCTCGTCCGAGATCCACCAGCGCAGCGGCGGCCGCCGCACGGCGGCGCGACCGAAGGTCCGGCCGATCCAGAAGAGCAGCAGGTCGCCCAGCAGGATGCCGGCGTAACACGCGGCGATCGCCGCGATCAGCGACAGTCGGCCCTGCGCCACCAGAACGCCCGAGCCGACACAGGTCAGGTCCTCGCTGATCAGGGTGGAGAGGGCGATCAGCACCAGCATCACCAGCAGGGCCGGGCCGCTCCACGGCGGGATCGCGCCGCGATCGAAGCCGCGCGCCGCCTCCGCGAGCCTCGACGGCGAGGCGTCCCTTCGCAGCGGCGCCTCGCCCCGCTCGACCCGGTCGAAGAAACCACGCAGGTGGGCGGCGACGGCGTCGGGGTCGGTGAAGAGGAAGAAGTGGCTGTCGTCGCGCAGCACGAGCTCGCTCTGCGGAACCAGACGGTGGTGCTCGAGCGCCGCCTGGGCCGGAACCAGGAAGTCGTTCTCGCCGTGCACGATCAGGGTCGGACCCGGCCAGCGCCGCAGGATGCGGCGCAGCGGACGCTGGTCGGTGTCGTAGAAGTTGCGGGCGTACTCGACGCTCAGCATGCCGCGGTCGAGAGCACCGAAGTGCGGCACCAGCCAGGTCAGGGCGCGCAGTCCCCAGAGCTGCACCGCGTGCACCAGGCGGTTGAGGGTGTAGTCACCGAGCAACTCGAGCTCCTGCACGCCGATCGCCGACACCAGGGTCAACGAGGAGACCCGCTGCGGCGCCCGGTCGGCGACGTGCAGCGCGACGCCGCCGCCCATGCTGAAGCCGACCAGGTGGGCACTCTCGATCTCCAGCGCGTCGAGGAACTGGAGCAGGTAGTCGGCGTGCGCCGCGATCGAGTAGTCGGGGACGTGCCGCGTCGAGTGCCCGAACCCCGGCAGGTCGGGCACCAGGACTGGCCGCTGCGTTGCCAGGAGCGGCGCCAGCTCGTCGAAGTTCGACGCCGCGCCCGGTGAGCCGTGCAGCAGCACCACGGGGATGGCCGAGCCTCCTGCCGCACCGGCCGCCTCCTCCGGTGCGGAGCGGTAGTAGCTCACCGCGACCGCCTCCCGGCGTCGCGTCAGGTCGCGGTCGACGGCGCGCAGCTCGATGCTCTGGGCGCCTGCCGGCAGCTGCGGTGGGCTGCCGGCGCGATGCCAGCGCACCGCGGTCGAGGCGGCCAGGGCGACGACGTAGAGGAGCAGCGCGGCGCGCCGCAGATCGAGTGTCAACTGGCGCCCGTCGAGACGGCCGGACCGTCGCGGCCACTGGAGCCGCGCTCCCCCGGCGACGCCGCCTCGCCGGCGTCGACGACGTGGCGCGGACGCGGATCGTGTGGACTGTGCGGCTCGTAGCCGACCGTCGGTTCGAAGACGCCGGCGACCGCCTGCTCGAGCTGGCGCGCCAGCTGTTTACGGTCGGCGCTGCGCAACGGTTCGCGTCCGAAGCGAAGCGTCGCCTCGAAGCGCCGCAGCCCGAGCAGGTTGGGGAGGTGAGGAAACAGAGGCATGTCGCCCCACCAGCAGATCGCCAGGAAGGCGGGCGGGTCGTCGCGGGTGGTGCGGTAGTGCACCGCGCCGTAGTGCACCGGCAGGTTCGCCGCCGCCGCCGGCGCCAGCAGCGGGGCGCGGAACGGCAGCAGCGCGTGGCCGCTGGTGCTGGTCCCCTCGGGGAAGAGGATCACCGTGTCGCCGGCATCGAGTGCCCGTTGCATCTCGGCCGCGACCCTGGCGGTGTCGCGCCGCGAGCCGCGGTCGACGAAGAGCACGTCGGCGGAGCGGCAGATCCAGCCGATCAGCGGCCAGTCGCGGATCTCGGCCTTGGCCACGAAGCGGCCGGGAACCTCTCCCGCGAGCACCAGGATGTCGGCGTAGCTGAGGTGGTTGCTGACGAAGAGCCCCGGGCCGGCCGGCCCGGGGCCGAGGACGCGCCGGCGCCCGCCGGCGACGTAGAGGGTCCAGCGGCCCCAGTGGCGCATCACCCAGCGGCGCCACCCGGGCCGGTGGCGCGGCAGCGGCGTCAGCAGCAGCTTGCCGACCAGCAGGGTCGTCCACCAGAAGAGGGTGACCGCGAGCACCGCGGGCCCGCGCAACCAGGTGCGGACCCGGGCGCCGGCCGGGGCGCCGGAGGGAACCGAGCCCATCAATCGAAGAACAGGGAGCGCGCCCGCGGCGACAGGTCTTCGAGGTCCAGCACGGTGAGGAAATCGATGCAGCGGAACTCGCGGTCGATCGCCGGCGGACTGCAGATCTTCGAGCCGTAGCGCAGGTAGGTGCCGAAGAGACGTGGGATCTCGATCTCGGGCCGCTGCGCCAGCGCCGCGGCGTCCGGCGCCACGCCGCCGAGCTCCGGCGCCCGGTCGCAGCGCAGCTCCGGCAGCGGCGGCAGCTGCAGGTGGCTGTAGAAGCCCCCGTCGCGCAGCTGCTGCTCGGCCTTCAGTCCGTCGACCGGGTCCTGGCTGGTGATCGAAGAGCAACCGAAGAGGTAGCGCTTGCCGGTGCTCACGGCGTAGGCCGCCAGCCCCTTCCAGAGCAGGAAGAGGACCATCCGGTTGCGGTGGTCGCGCGCGATGCAGGCGCGGCCGAGCTCGACGCTGCGGCAGCGCATCTCCTCGGGCATCCCGGTGAGGTCGAACTCGCCCTCGGAGTAGAAGCCCGTATGGGCATCGGCCATCTCGACCGTCTGCATGCGGTAGGTGCCGACGATCTCGTCGTTGCGGGTGTCGTGCACCATGAGGTGGTGCCAATGCAGATCGAAGGCGTCGGCGTCGCGGCCCGTGACGTAGGACTCCGCCAGCCCCTCGCCGAGCTCGAGGTTGAACACCTCGAAGCGAAGTCGCAGGGCGTCGTCGAGCTCGCCGAGCGAACGGGCGAAGCGCGCCTCGTAGTGACCCGCCTGCAGGGTCCCCGTCGGCAACAGGTCGGCGAAGGTCGGGTAGACCGGGTCGCGCTGCGGAGTGCGCGGACTCGTGCCGGAGGGGGTGGTTTGGCGGTCCATGAGGAGCTCGGGATTCGCTGGCCGGGATTCTGGCATACCGCCGTGAGAGGAATGAGAAGGCCGGTGATCGGCTGGGAGTCCTGCTGCCGCCTGCCACCCATACCGCGCCGTCAGGGGTGGCGACGTCCCGGAGTCAAGGCCCGGGCGGCGGGTCGCCACGGCTCCTCAGAGCGCGTCGATGCTCGCGGCGGCGGTGCGCAGCAGCCAGAGGTCGCCCTCTCTCGTCACCCGCCCGCGCACTCTGACCGGCACCCCGACCCGATCGAGGAGCTCGCTCGAGAGAGGCTCGCCGGCCTCGCCACGGAGTACGTAGAGCCGTCCTCCATGTTCCTCCCTGGTGAGCAGGGCGGCCGGCACTCCGCCGCTGATGCAGCGCACCGCGCAGGCCCGGTGGCGTGCGCCGCGCCCCGGCTTCATCACGCCGAGGAGACACTTCGAGTCGACGATCTCGCCGATCAGCTCGACGACCTGCGTACCGGTGCCGTCCGGCTCCGGCCGGGGCTCAGCGCTGGCGCTGGAGGCCAGCGCGGCCTCTTGCGGTCGGCGAGCCTGCGGCGGGCCGGAGATCTCGACCATCGAGCCGGCTGGCGAATGCACCAGTGTGCCGCTCAGGACGACCCGCCGGCCGGCGAACGGATCGAGCAGCTGCTCGGCTCCGTGTTTTCCCGGGCGCGAGACGAGACTGGGCCCCGGCATGGCTGGCAGCCGCTCGCCGTCGACCGGCTGCAGCCCGCCGAGCACCAGGGCCCCCGAGGCCTCGAGCACGGTGGCCTCGAGCGTGCGCACGCGCCCGTACTCGAAGACTCCGGGGTCCGACGATGGCTGGGCGGCGGCGAGGGCCAGTGCCAGGATCGCGGCCGCGGTGACGCTGACCGACGCGGCGCTGCGCAGGAAGCGGCGCTGCGCCGGACTGCGCCGGCTGGAGTAGCCGATGAAGAAGTCGGCTCCGCCCGAGGGCCGCTCGGTCGTCTGCTCGTCGCTCATCAGCTCTCCACCGCGGCCGGGCCCGCCGCCGGCGCATCGTGGTGGATCGCCGGCTCGCTGTGGGTGCCCGGCGCCAGCGGTCTCGGGTCGACCAGGACGAGGTCGCCGTCGAGGCGCACCCGGAAGGTCGGGATCTTCTCGGTGAACGGCGGCGGCGAGGCCCCGTCCTCTGGCCGGTACTGATAGCCGTGCCAGGGACAGGTGATGCAGCCGTCGACGATCCTGCCCTCGCCGAGGGGGCCGTTCTGGTGGCGACAGACGTTCGACACGGCTGCGATGCGCTGGCGCCCGTCCACGTCGCGGTAGCGGAAGACGGCCACTCGCTCGCCCGCCAGCACCACGAGGGTGGCGCGCTCCTCGGGGATCTCCCCGACCCGGCAGACGGCGACGAAACCGTCGTCCCGTGACGCCATGCCGCCGCCCCCGGCAGCCTGCGGCGCCTCGCGGTCGGCGGCCACCTCACGGCTCCCGGCCACCAGGTGCAGCGTCGCGAGGACGGCGAAGCCGATCGGCAGCCCCGCCCGCAGCACCGGCTGGCCGGGATCCTGGAGCGCGCCCAGGGCGACGTGCAGCACCACCAGGCCGTAGGCGACGTAGACGCCCATGTGCAGTGCTTTCCACACCGGCGCGGTGAGGTTGGCCAGCCAGAAGTCGTGGCTGGTCGCCGCCATCAGGAAGAGCCAGAGCAGCGCCAGCAGACCGAGCAGCTCGAACGGGAAGCGGCTCTGGGTGACCAGGCTGCCGTGGCTGGAGAGGGCGCTGACCAGGGGATGCACGTCGCCCTGGGCGTGGAACTGCACCAGGGCGAAGCCGCCGTGGGCCAGCGCCAGCAGGAACATCGTCACGCCGAGGTGCCGCCGGTTGTAGAGCAAGGGCAGGAAGCGGCTGTCGAGGCGCGCCAGCGGGCCGATCGCCAGGATCAGGTGCAGCAGCACCAGCGCACAGGTCCCGAAGCCGCGGATCAGCTGGGTCTCGATCGTGGTCGACGGATCGCGGGTCAGCCCGAGCGCGACGAAGCAGCCCAGGTACAGCGCCACCGCGAGCGCCAGCACGGCATCGTGGCGCTTCTTGTACGGCGTCCACAGGACGACTCGATATCCGGCGCTCACGGCGGGCTCCCGAGCAGCGCCCAGAACAGCAGCGCTGCGACCGCCGCGGTGCAGAGGACCCACGTCGCGAGGTGGCGGCGGCGCAGCGAGCGGATCATCGGCGGCCCAGCCCGGCTGGGGCGTCGCGGCGCGGCGGCGGGCTGCCGGCGACGTCGCGGTGCGCGTTGCGCTCCTCGGGCGGCCCCGAGCGCCGCAGCCAGCGCCGCAGGAAGAGCGGCCAGAGCGCCGCCAGCCCGGGGATCCACAGCAGTCGGACCGCGAGTCCGGCGCCTCGCGCCGCCGGATCGATGCGCTCGATGCCGCCGAGAGTCCAGCGCAGCGCCCAGATCGCGCCCACCAGCAGGTAGAGCTGGAGGATCCAGACCACGGTCGGTGCGAGGGGCTCCAGGAGGCTCATCTCAGGCACACCCGACGCGGGTCGGAGGCACGCGTCGCGTTTCGATCTGCGGCCGCTCCACCTGCGCGGCGCCTGGCGGAGTCGGCGCCGCGTCGTTCCGTGTCGACCGTTTCGAGGTTTCGACCGTGTCGACCGTGTCGACCGTGTCGAGAGAGTGCGATCCGGTGGAATCCGATGATGCCGCGCGAGCGGAGGGAGAATAGACCACCCGTCGATCTTCGCCGAACCGATGGCCGACACGGTGACCCGGACACCGTGACGTCGGCTTCCCCCGTGACGTGCATGCTGGAGACATCGTGAATCGAACCGCCCTGTTCGCGCTCGACGAGATCGAGCCTCTCGAACCACGCTACGCGCTGGTGGCCGGAGTGGATCTGGTCGTCGTCCGCTACCGGACCGACGACGGCGCCGATCAGGCCTCGGTGCTCTACGGCCGTTGCCTGCACCGCGGCGCCCTGATGGCCGACGGGCACATCGACGGCGACAACCTCATCTGCGGCGTGCACGGCTGGGACTACCGCTACCGGACCGGAGTCAGCGAGTACGACAACAGCGAGGTGCTGCACAGGTTCGGGTCGTGGATCGAGGAGGGGCGGATCTGGGTCGACGACGACGAGATCGCGGCGTGGGCACGGGAGAACCCCCAGCCCTACGATCGCGACGCCTACCTCGGTCTGTACCAGGACGTGCACGGCGCGCCGGAGGAGCCTCACAACGGCCTGATCCAGCAGCTGGCGCGTGAAGGGCTCACCAAACTCGGGCACCACGGTCCGACCGCCGCCATGGGCGTACCACGCCAGCAGCTGCCGAGCTGGGACGATCTGCAGATCGTCACCGCCCAGCTCGCCCGCAGGCCGCTGCTCGACGATGCCGAGGTGGCGACCAGCGTGGTGGTCGGTCCGCGCGCCGCCAAACCCCTCCAGCTGGCGATTCCGTTGCTGGTCTCCGACATGAGCTTCGGGTCGCTGTCGCCCGAGGCCAAGGTCGCCCTGGCGCGCGGTGCCGAGCTCGCCGGAACCGGCATCTGCTCGGGCGAAGGCGGCATGCTCGACGACGAGCAGGCGAGCAACTCGCGCTACTTCTACGAGCTCGCGTCGGCCCGTTTCGGCTTCAGCCTCGACAAGGTCGCCCGCTGCCAGGCCTTTCACTTCAAGGGCGGTCAGGCGGCGAAGACCGGCACCGGCGGACACCTGCCCGGCGAGAAGGTGACCGAGCAGATCGCCGAGGTGCGCGGGCTGCGACCGGGCGAGCCGGCGATCAGCCCGGCGACCTTCCCCGATCTGGCGACCGCGGCCGACTTCCGGGCGCTCGCCGACCAGGTGCGTGAGCGCACCGGCGGCATCCCGGTCGGCTTCAAGATCTCGGCGCAGCACATCGAGGACGACATCGACTTCGCGCTCGAGGCGTCGGCCGACTACGTGATCCTCGACGGTCGAGGTGGCGGCACCGGTGCGGCGCCGCTGATCTTCCGCGACCACATCTCGGTGCCGACGCTGGCGGCGCTGCCGCGGGCGAGGCGACACCTCGATCGGGCCGCGGACGGAGACGTGACGCTGATCGTGACCGGCGGCCTGCGCGTGCCGGCCGACTTCGTCAAGGCGCTCGCTCTCGGCGCCGACGCCATCGCTCTCGCCAACTCGGCGATCCAGGCGATCGGCTGTCTCGGGATGCGCGCCTGCCACACCAACAACTGTCCGGTCGGCATCGCGACCCAGAAGCAGCACCTGCGCCAGCGCCTGGTGGTCGAAGCCTCGGCCAAGCGCCTGCACAACTTCTTCTCCGCTTCGGTCGAGCTGATGCAGGTGATGGCGCGTGCCTGCGGTCACGACTCCTTGAGCGGCTTCGATCAGAGCGATCTGGTCTCGTGGAAGCGCGAGATCGCCGATCTGGCCGGAGTGCGATTCGCCGGCGCTCGCGACTGAGCCCGGCAGGAGACACGCCCGAGAGGAGGGACTCCGATGCAAGGCGAGCAGGAGCAGGGACACCAGCGCAGCGATGACCATGAGGCGGACGCACTCGTCTGGCATCGCATCGCGGGCCTCGACGAGCTGCCCGAGGGACGCGTCAAGACGGTCGTCGCGGGCACCACCTCGATCTGCCTGACCCACTACGAGGGCCGCTACGGCGCCCTCGACAACCGCTGCCCGCATCAGGGTGGACCCCTGGGCGAGGGCTCGATCGAGAAGGGCTGGCTGCGTTGCCCGTGGCACGGCTGGGACTACTGTCCCCACACCGGCCAGTCGCCAGGCGGCTACGACGAGACCGTGCGCACCTTCCCCCTCGAGGTGCGTGAAGACGGCATCTGGGTCGGCATCGCCGCCGAGAAGCCGCACCAGCAGACGGTGAGTGACGTCATGGTCGAGACGATGGTCAACTGGGGTGTGCGCTGGGTCTTCGGCATGGTGGGACACTCCAACCTGCCGCTCGCCGACGCGGTGCGGCGCGCCACCGAGCGCGGCGACCTCGGCTACGTCGCCATCCGCCACGAGGGAGCTGCCGCCTTCGCTGCCTCGGCCTACGGCAAGCTGACCGGGACGCCGGCCGCCTGCCTGACCATCGCCGGTCCGGGAGCGACGAATCTGCTCACCGGTCTTTGGGACGCGAAGGTCGATCGGGCGCCGATCCTGGCGCTGACCGGGCAGGTCGACACCCAGGTGCTCGGGCCTGGCGCCTTCCAGGAGATCGACCAGAACAAGGCGTTCTCGGGCGTCGCCCGTTTCTCGCAGCCGGTGCAGCGCGACTCGCGCCACGTCGAGTTGATGAATCTGGCGTGCAAGAGCGCCCTGCTCGAGCGCGACGTCGCGCACCTCGTCTTCCCCGACGAGGTGCAGGGACTGCCGGTCCCCGACGCGCGCCCGGGCGGCCCAGAGGGACGGCTGACCCAGCGCGACATCGCCCCGCCCGCGGCGCAGCTCGAGCGGGCGGCCGAGATGGTCCGCAGGGCCGAGCGGCCGGTGATCATCGTCGGCCACGGAGCGCGCTTCTCGATGCCAGATATCACCCGTCTCGCCGAGCAGCTCGGGGCGCCGGTGGTGACCACCTTCAAGGGCAAGGGGTTGATCTCCGACCACCATCCCCTGGGCTGTGGCGTGCTCGGCCGCAGCGGCACGCCGATCGCCAGCTGGTTCATGAACGAGTCGGATCTGCTGCTGGTGTTCGGCGCGTCGTTCTCGAACCACACCGGCATCACCACCCACAAGCCGATCGTCCAGGTCGACTACGACCCCATGGCGCTGGGCAAGTTCCACCGCGTCGACGCGCCGGTGTGGGGCGAGATCGCGGTGACCTGCGGTCTGCTGCACGAGGCCCTGTTCGGTGCCGGCGCCGGCGCGCCGAAGGCGAGCGACCAGCGCGGCGAGGTGGCGGAGCGGTGGGCGATCTGGCGGGCCGAGAAGGAGAGCCGCGAACACGACCGCTCGGGCCGCGGCATCAGCTCGGCATCGGTGTTCGCGGCGATGAACCGCCACACTCCTCCCAACGCCATCCTCGCCGTCGACGTCGGCAACAACACCTACTCGTTCGGGCGCTACTTCGAGTGCCGCGAGCACTCGGTGCTGATGTCGGGCTACCTGGGCTCGATCGGGTTCGGCTACCCCGCAGCGTTGGGCGCCTGGGCGGCAACCCGCAGCGACGAGCGGTTCGCCGGTCGTCCGGTGGTCGCGATCACCGGCGACGGCGGCTTCGGCCAGTACCTGGCCGAGGTGACCACGGCGGTGCACCACGACATGGACATCACCCACCTGCTGCTCAACAACTCCGAGCTCGGCAAGATCTCGAAGGAGCAGCGGGCGATCGAGCTCGATGTCTGGCAGACCTCGCTGACCAATCCGAACTTCGCCGACTTCGTCAGCAGCTGCGGCGGAGTGGGCATTCGGGTCACCCAGGTCGACGAGCTCGACGAGGCGCTCGAACGCGCCTTCGCGCATCGGGGCCCGGTCACGGTCGAGGTGATGACCGACGCTGTGCTGGTGTGAAGCCTCTGGTCTACACTCCGGTCGCGTCGACGGCGCCCTGCATCCAGGAGAGCGGTCCGTCACGTCGACCGTGGCGAGGGGAACGCAGGCTCGGCGTGGACGTGGGCGCCGGCTCCTCCGTGGTGCTCTCGCGGCGCCCGTCCGGAGGGGACGCGGCGGTCGTGCTGGTAGGCTGCAGCCTCCGATTCCACCGATCAGATCGCACGGGTCGCGCGCGGGACCGCTGCGCGGAGGTGACAGATGTCCAAGCTGAAGGAGTTCGACTTCCCGGTCGAGGCGAGCCACATCCTGATGTTCGCGCGCGCCGTCGGCGACGCCAACCCGGTCTACGCCGACCCTGGCTCGGAGGCCGCCCGCGCGGCCGGCGGCGTGCTCGCTCCGCCGACCTTCTGCCAGGCCTCGGCGCAGTTCGATCCCGACTACTTCCTGCGCCCGAAGATCGGCGGCAAGTGGTTCGGGTCGGGCGCTGAACCGACCGGCGATCCCGAGTACCTGAAGGGGGGAGTCGGGTCCGGTCTGCACGCCGAGCAGCACTTCGAGTACCACCGTCATCCGCGCCCCGGAGATCGCCTCACCGCCACCGTCAGGTCGGGCAAGACGTGGGAGAAGCAGGGTCGTCGTGGCGGCACGCTCAGCTTCAGCGAATCGATCACCGAGTACCGCGATCAGGACGGCGAGTTGGTGGTCACCGCCCGCTCGATCGGGGTCAAGACCTCACAGGTCGTCGAGCAGGAGTAGAGAAGTCATGGCACTCGAGGCAGGCGCAGTGAAGGTCGGCGACCGCTACGAAGTGGTGGTCGTCGAGGACCTCAAGCGGACCCAGATCGTGCAGTACGCGGGAGCGTCCGGCGACTACAACCCGCTGCACACCGACGAGATCTTCGCCACCGAGGTGGCCGGCTACCCGAAGGTCTTCGCCCACGGCATGCTGACCATGGGGCTCACCGGCCGCATGGTCACCGACTACGTCGGCGACGGGGCGCTGAAGAAGTACGGCGTGCGCTTCAAGGCGCAGGTGTGGCCGGGCGACACGCTGACCGCGAGCGCCACCGTCGAGGCGGTGCGCGAGGAGGACGGCGAGGCGGTGGTCGACCTGGCGATCTCGACCGTCAACCAGGACGGGGTCGAGGTCATCTCGGGCAGCGCCACCGCGCGGCTGGCGGATTGATCCGGGGCCGGTCGACCGGGCTGCGTCCGCGGCGACAGCGGGTGGCGGCGCTGGCGCTGGCGGTGGTGGCCCTGGGGGCGCTGGTGTCACCGGCCTGCACGGGCCCGGAGGATGCGACAGCCTCGGCGGATCCGGCGGCTTCGTCGTCGTCGGACGAGCTCGCGGGCGGGATCGAGGTGCGTCGCGTGCGCGCGGTGCTACCCGCCGGCAGCGGCGCCGTGTACTTCGAGCTCCACAACGCGACCGCCGTGCCGGTGGTCCTACGTGGCGTCGAGCTGGTGCCGTCGGGCGGCGACGGCTCGGATACCGGCCCCGACGCGGCGCCGTTCGGTGCGGGCGGCGCGCCTCTCGAGGCGTCGTTGCACGAGACCTTCCAGGACGGCGAGGTCGCTCGCATGCGCGCCATCGAGCGACTCGAGATCGGTGCTGGTGAGACGATCGTCTTCGAGCCGGGCGGCCGGCACGTGATGGTCGGTGGGATCGCGCCGGAACCGGCGCCGCGTCCACGACTGCGGCTGCTTTTCGAGGGCGCCGCCGACATCGAGCTGTCGCTGCACGACCCCGGCCAGCAGCTCCGGTAGCGGAGGGAGGTCAGGAGTTGGCGCGCCAGAAGGCAGCCACCGCGGCACGGGCCTCCCGATCGATCGCCTCGCGGCAGCCGGTGGCGTCGCCGATCGCTCCGGAGACGCCGCCGCCGAAGCGCACTTCCAGGTTCGCGGCGTTGACGATCACCGGGCAGCCGTGATCCGAGGCACGGGTGATCGAGCCGCGCACGACCCCGAGCCCGGGGTCGTCGGCCTCGTCGACCGCCGCGAGGAGGAGCTCGTGCTCCGAGACGCCGAACGCCACGAGGACCGCCCGCAGGTCGCCTCGGTGGCGAGCGCAGCAGCGTGCGATGTGGCGACTGAGCTGGTCGGGCGTGATCGGCGGCCTCACTCGACCCGCGAAGATGCCGCCGGCGAGGAACGGCAGGGCGAGCGCTCCGTGAGCGTGCGCCGCCGCCAGTGCGAAGGCGTTGGCGACGGCCTGCTCGATCGAGTCGCGGGTGGGATCGAAGCCGTCGCCGCGCCGGCCCGCGGCGCCGGTCGCGGCGTGCACCAGACCGACGATGCCGCCCTGCGCGAGCTCTCCGGATCCGGTCCAGACCGCGGCGCCCAGCGGCGCCATCGCGAGCTCCGCGAGCCGGGGATCGGTCGGGCAACCGGACGCGGCGACGACGGCCGTGGAACGGTAGCCCGGCCTCGCGCCTCCCTCACGGTGGTCACGGTGGTCACGGCGGTCACGGTGAGCGGGGCCCATGCGTCGACTCCGGAGGCTTCGGTGCCTGGAACGCCTATTCTGACCGCTCGATCCCCGGCGCCGGGAACGATGTCGCGTCCGGGTCGTTGCAGCGAAGATGGAGGGTGCCGGGCCGCGGCCTCCTCCCGCCCGTCTCCGATCCCCGACCAGTCCGTCGATCACCCGTGGATCGCTCTGTGGATCGCTCCAGCGCTCCGCCGGGCGAGAGAACCGTGAGGGCTCCAACCACCATGTCGAGCCGCACCCTGTCGACCTTCTTCGCCGGCTGTCTCGCCGACCTGCGCTTCGCGGCGCGCAACCTGGCGCGCCAGCCGCAGTTCACCGTCCCGGCAGTCGGAGCGCTGGCCCTCGGCCTTGGCGCCGCGGTGGCCATCTTCAGCGTCGTGCACGCTGTCGCGCTGCAGCCGTTGCCCTATCCGGAGGCGGACCGGGTGCTGCGGTTCAGGACTCTGAGCGCGGACCGACCGCACGGACGGGGAGGCATGTCGCTAGGGTTCGCGCGGGTCTGGAGCGAGCGCAGTCCCTCCTTCTCGGCGGTCGCGGCGTACCAGACCAGCGACGTCACACTCACCGGATTCGATCGGCCCGAGCGGTTGCACGGCAGCCGGGTCACCGGCGACTTCTTCCGCGTGCTCGGGGTCGCCGCGGCGCTCGGTCGCACCTTCGACGAGGTCGAGGTCGGCGGCGGCGCGGATCGCCTGGTCGTGCTCTCCGAGGATCTCTGGCGGCGCCGCTTCGAGGCCAGCGAGGAGGCCCTCGGCGCGACCGTGACCCTCGACGGCGAGCAGTACGCGGTGATCGGCGTCATGCCGGCCGACTTCCGCTTCCCGGATCCGACGGTGGAGTTCTGGGCGCCGATGCAGTGGACCCTGGGTGTGCAGGCCGAGGAGGGACAGGAGCTGGAGCTGTCGCTACCGGTCATCGGACGCCTAGCCGACGGCGTGGCGCTGCACGAGGCGGTCGCCGAGGGCCAGAACCTGCTCGCCGAGCTCGAACATCAGGCCGGTCTGGCCACCCGCCCGCTGCGTCGCGGCCCGCCGCCGCCCGACGAAGGCCGGAGGCGGCGCGAAGCGCCGGAGCAGGCGGGCGAGGCACCCTCGGCCCAGACCGCTCCCGGCCCCGGACAGGGAGAGTCTCCCGGACCGGCGGGGCAGGGCGACGCGGCGGAGGATGGCGAAGCTGGCTCGTCGCGGCGCGCCGGACCCGCAGCGCACGGGGGCGACGAGGGACGTGCGGGTGAGGAGCGCCCGCCGTCGCGCTTCGCGCTCGAGACGCTGCTCGACGAGCAGGTCGAGCCGGTGCGCCCGGCGATCCGCATGCTCGCCGGTGCCGTCGCGCTGTTGCTCCTGGTGGCGTGCGCCAACGTCGCCAACCTGCAGCTCGCCCGGGGAGTCGGCAGGCGCCGCGAGCTGGCCACCAGGACCGCTCTCGGCGCCGGCCGGCGCGGGCTCGCCCGGCTGCTCCTCTCCGAGAGCCTGGTGCTCTCGGCCGCGGGCGGCGTCGCGGGGCTGCTGCTCGCCTTCTTCTCGCTGCGCCTGGTGCGGGCGATCGATCCCGGCGACATCCCGCGACTCGGCGAGGCGGCGCTGCATCCGGAGGTGCTCGTGTTCGCGCTCGCGGGTGTCCTGGTCTGCGCCCTGGTCTTCGGCACCCTTCCACTGGTCCAGGTGCTGCGCGCCCGGCTCGAGATGGGTCGTGAGGAGACCGTCGCGCCGGTGGCTGGCGGAACGGCGGGCGCCTGGGTGCGCTCCGGCCTGGTGGTCGCGGAGATCGCGATGGCGCTGGTGCTGCTGATCGCGGCTGGCCTGCTGGCGCGGAGTTTCGTCGCACTGTCGCAGATCGATCCTGGCTACGACCGCGAGACGCTGGCGATGTACGTCCCGGTGCCGCTCTCCGACTACCCGGCCGGCCCGGCCCGCACGGCCCTCTACCAAGACCTGCTGGAGAGGGTGCGCACGCTACCGACGGTCGACGAGGCGGGCTACGTGAACTTCCTGCCGCTCTTCTCGATGCGCATCGTGCTCTCGGTGCAGGTCGAGGGAAGCGAGCAGCCGAGCGACCCACGCGACGTGCCGTCGGCGGACCTGCGCATCGTCAGCGACGGCTACTTCGAGACCATGGGCATCGCGCTGCGGGACGGTCGCGGCTTCACCGCGGCGGATCGCGCCGGCGCCGAGCCGGTGGTGATCGTCAACGAGACCTTCGCCCGCACCCTGGTGCCGGGCCGTTCGGCGGTCGGCGAGTCGCTCGCCGGTTTCGGCGAGATCGTGGGGGTGGTGGGAGACGTCCGGCTGCGGGAGCTGTCGGAACCGGCGAGCGCCGCCTTCTACGTTCCCGTCGGACAGATGCCGCCGATGCTCGCCGGGCTGCTCGATCGCCTGGCACTGGTGGTGAGGACGGACCAGCGACAGGTGACGGTCGACGCGGTGCGCGCGACGCTGGCGGAGCTGGATCCGAACCTGGCGCTCGACGACGTGGCGACGATGCAGGAGCGCCTCGCCGAGGCCGTCGCCCAGCCGCGCTTCTTCGCCGGGGTGCTGGCGGTCTTCTCGGGTCTGGCGCTCGGGCTGGCCCTGCTCGGGGTCTACAGCGTGCTCTCCTTCGCTCGCAGTCAGGAGAGGCGTCAGACCGGGATCCGCATCGCCATGGGTGCGACTCCGGCCCAGGTGCTGCGACGGTCCCTGGCCTCGGGAGCTCGCCTCACGGGGGTCGGCATCGTGCTCGGAGTGGTGCTGGCCGTTCTGACCTCGCGCCTGCTCGAGACCTTCCTCTACCAGGTCGGGCGGCTCGACGCCTGGACCTATGCGGCGCTCGCGGCGGTGCTCGCCGCGGCGGCGCTCGCCGCCAGCTACCTGCCGGCGCGGCGGGCCTCGCGGACCGACCCGGTGGAGGCACTACGGGTGGAGTGACGAGCCTCTCGCCGGACGGAACGTCTACGGATCTCGGCGACGCTCAGGGTGTGACGACGCCGCGCTCGTCGACCCGCAGGTAGGCGCCGCGCGCTCCGCTCGGGTGGTCCTGGATCCGGCCGAGGGGCGTGCCGTTGGCGCGCAGGGACTCGTAGGCCTCGAGCGTGGCGGGCGGCGGGTCCTCGCCGCAGTACAGCAGGTCGATGAACCAGACCACGTGCTCCCCGACCGGCACGTCGGCGACCTGCACGGTGCAGGTCCCGCGGCAGTCACCGACGACCTCGCGGTAGCCGCGGCTCGGATCCCAGCTGCCGTGGAGGCGGTTGTTCTGGTTGTGGTGCACGCAGCCGGTGGCGGTGACCGGCGGCGGAGAGCTGGGCTCGGCGTGGGAGCTGTACTCGAACAGCACGCTCACCCGCGCGACCGGATCGGGCGCCGTCGGCGAGGAGTCGCTGCAGGACGTCGTCGCGGCAGTCAGGGCGACCAGCGTTGCGATCGCCTTCGTCGTCCCGGGCATCCCTGCCCGGCGCCTCGGAACCACGGTGGAGAGGACGAACCAACGGCTCATGGGCAGGTACCTCCTCGGGGTGCGATCCCCGGATCCGAGCCAGCGCGGTCCGGCGGGAATCATGGAGCAGAACGCGCCGTCGCGACAGAGGGATCCGAAGCCTGACGACCGCAGGTGTCGTGACGTGACCTCGGTCCCCGAATCCGTCTTCCTGGAACGAGAGAGGCCGAGGGAGCCCGGCAGCCGGTCGCGGCTCCGAGGCGGCTCGAATCACAGGAGGGAAGGTCATGGAAACGAGAAGACTCGCTCGCTTGCGCCGAGTCCTGGCGGTCGCCGCCGTCGGTTCGGTGGTCTGCGCCGGCGCCGTGGTGGCACAGGACCTGAAGATCGAACGCATCGACACCACGCGTCTGCAGTGCGGGGGCTGCCCGAGCACCGTCGACGTCGTGGTCAGCAACAGCGGCCGCGCCCTGTCGGGTGGCTACAACGTGTTCGTCGAGTTGAAGGTGACGCCCGGCGGCGGCCCCTACAACGCCCGCCAGTTCAAGGAACAGGTCAGCGGCTTCGCGGTCGGCAGCCAGACCTTCTCGTTCGACCGCGTCGACATCCAGTGCAGCCAGTACAACGCCAACCTCGAGGCCAAGGTCTACGTCGTCGGCGGCAACTTCCGCGAGGGCAACACCCGCAACAACGAGCAGCGGGTGGCTCTGGCGGTGCAGAACCGCTGCGGCGGAGGAGGGGGCGCTGGCGGGCCGACCGCGGGAGGAGGCAACGGTGGCAACGCCGATCGACCCGATCTCGACGCCGGCTCGAGCCGGCCGATGACGCTCAACTGGAGCCCGAGCGGCCGCCAACAGATGACCTTCTACGTCCGCAACAAGGGCCGCGGCTCGGCCGGAGCGTCGCGGGCCAAGCTGGTGCTGACCCATCCGGATGGTCGCACCACCACCGAGGAGACGGTCTCGATCCCAGCGATGGGCGTCAACCGCAGCGAACGCGTGCGCTTCGATTTCGAGCTGCCCGAGTGCGGCTCGGGCTACTCCTACGAGCTGGTAGTCGACGAGGCGGGCGACGTCGACGAGAGCGAGGAGGGCAACAACCGCGCCAGCAGCAGCCTCGGCTTCCGCAACTGCCCGAGCACCGCTCCCACCGGAGGCGGCGGATCGTCGACGGGGGGTGGCGGCAGCGCCCTCGGGGCGCCCGATCTGCGTCTCGAGCAGATCGACACGACCCAGTTGCGCTGCGGCGGCTGCCCGAGCACGGTGAAGGTGACGGTGAACAACACCGGCCGCGACATCTCGGGCGGCTACAACGTCTTCCTCGAGCTGAAGGTGACTCCGGGGGGCGGTCCTGCCAACTCGCGCAGCTTCAAGCAGCAGTTCAGCGGTTTCCGCTCCGGCAGCCAGACCTTCACCTTCGACGACGTCGACATCCAGTGCAGTCAGTACAACGCCAATCTGGAGGCGAAGGTGTACGTCGTCGGGGGCAGCTTCCGTGAAGGCAACACGCGCAACAACGACAAGCGCGTCGCTGTCGCGGTGCAGAACCGCTGCCGCTGAGGGGTGACGCGGCGGGGCGCCCCCTCGGCACCGGGGCTCGGGGTGCGGTGACTCGGTAGGATCGCCGACGCCGTTCGCGGCCGGCCGTAAGGCGGCCGGAAGGCCGTCGAGTCACCCACCCCGAGCCCCGGCCCGACGTGGCGCGCGCCTGCGAGCAGCGCCGCGGCGCCGGGAGCTCTCGCCGGAGGTCCCCGAGCATGAGCGCCACACCCGACGAGATCCAGGCCGGCGAGGCCGCCGGCCGGCACGACGAGTCGCGACCGCAGCCCGCCTACCAGGAGCTGATCTACGAGGTGGAGGACCCGGTCGCGACGGTCACCCTGAACCGTCCCGAGCGGCTCAACGCCCTCACCGGCCGGCTGCTGAGCGAGATCGGGCACGCCTTCGAACGCGCCGAGAACGACCAGAGGGTCGTCGGTATCGTGCTCACCGGCGCCGGGCGTGGATTCAGCGCCGGCGCCGACATGGAGAACCTGTCGAGCGCCGCCGAGGGCGGCGGCGACGGCGCGGGGCGCGCCCTGCCGGAGTTGCTCGCCTCGTCGCCCGGCGACCCCGAGATGGGCCCGGACTTCGACGTCACCTACGGCTACTTCCTCAAGCTGCGCAAGCCGATCCTCGCCGCGATCAACGGACCGTGCGCCGGCCTCGGCTTCGTGCTCGCGATGCTCAGCGATCTACGCTTCGTCTCCGACCGTGCGGTCTTCACCACCGCCTTCGCCAACCGCGGGCTGGTCGCCGAGCACGGCGTCAGCTGGATCCTGCCGCGCCTGATCGGACCGTCGAAGGCGCTCGACATCCTGTGGAGCGGGCGTAGGTTCGACGCGCTGGAGGCGGACCGGCTGGGCCTGGTGAATCGCCTGGTGCCGCACGACGAGTTGCTGCCCGCGGCGCGCGCCTACATCCGCGAGCTGGCCGAGCGCTCCTCGCCCACCTCGCTGCGGCTGATGAAGCAGCAGGTGTACAAGCACCTGATGGAGCGACTCGGCCCGTCGATGGTCGAGAGCAACGAGATGATGGCGCGCTCTCTCCAGGCCGAGGACTTCCGCGAGGGAGTGCGCTCGTACCTCGAGAAGCGGTCGCCTCGCTTTCCGCGCGTCGGCAGCGAGTGAGCGCGGAACCGGAGGCGCCGGCCGGAGAGGCCCGAGGCGGCGGGGAAGCCGGGACGGAGGGGGCGGGGCGCCCGTCGTCGGTGGCGGTGTTCGACGGCCACAACGACGCGTTGCTGGGGCTGCACGACGGCGGACTCGGCATCGTGGACTTCGTGCGCGGCCGCCCCGAGGGTCGGGGGCGCGGGCACGTCGACCTGCAGCGTGCCCGCGCCGGCGGTATGTGCGGCGGCTTCTACGCCGTGTTCGTGCCGACGCCGAAGGCGCGCCGCGGCGGCGCCGGGTCCTCGCCGGCCCCGGGCGACCCTGGAGCCTCGGCTGCCACACCGCAGCGGGTGATGACCTCGCCGGGCGAGGCGGCCTACGAGATGCCGCTCTCGGCGCCGATCGAGCCCGATCTGGCGCGCCGCGAGGCCGAGGCGATGGTGCGCCTGTGGGAGGGTCTGGTGGCGTGGCGCGACGAGCGCGGCGAAGCGCCGTTCCGGGCGGTGCTCGGCGCCGAGGACCTCGACGCCGCCCTGGCCGAAGGGCGCCACGCCATGCTGCTGCACTTCGAGGGGGCCGAGCCGATCGCCGAGGATCTGTCCGATCTCGAGAGCTGGTACCGGCGCGGACTGCGCTCGATCGGCCCGGTGTGGAGCCGCGCCAACGCCTTCGGCCACGGTGTGCCCTTCGCCTACCCGGCGGATCCCGACCGCGGACCGGGACTCTCGGCGGCCGGTCGCGAGCTCGTCCGCCAGTGCGAGACACTCGGTCTGGTCGTCGACCTGGCGCACCTGAACGCGGCCGGCTTCTGGGACGTCGCCCGTCTGTCGCGCCGGCCCCTGGTGGTGACCCACACCGCGGTGCACCGGTTGAGCCAGAAGCCACGCAACCTGCTCGACGACCAGATCCGCGCCGTCGCCGACAGCGGCGGCGTGATCGGCCTCAACTTCAACTGCGCCGACGTGCGCGCCGACGGTCGCTGGCTCGCCGACACGCCGCTCGACGACCACCTGCGGCACCTCGAGGCGCTGCTCGAGCTGGCCGGTGAGCAGTGCATCGCCCTCGGCTCGGACTTCGACGGCGCCCTGATGCCCCGTCAGCTGCCCGACGCCGCGAGCCTGCAGGTGCTGCTGCGTCGACTCGAGGCGGATCTCGGCTGGAGCCGCGACCTGCTCGAGAAGCTCGCCTGGGGCAACTGGCGCCGGGTGCTCGGCGAGACGATGGGGTGAGGGAAGGGAAGCGGAAGGGGTTGGGGGTAAAGGGGTTAGGGAAGGCAGGAGAAGGTAAGGCAGTACGGGGGAACACCGAGAAGGCAAGAGCGCGGGGGACGAGAGCGGAAGATGGCGACAACAGCATCACGCCCGGACTCAGGCAGAGCAGTGATCTGCTAGTCCTTTACCTGACCCCTACACCCCTGACCCCTGACCCCTGACCCCTGACCCCTGACCCCCGACCCCCACCCCCCCCGCCCCCGGCCCCCGACCCCCGGCGCTCGAGCCCCACCCCCTGCCCCCTACACCCCTGACCCCTGACCCCTGACCCCTGACCCCTGACCCCTGACCTAAACCCCTGCCGCCCAAGTCTCCGGATCGCCGAGGGTCGCGACCAGGCGCTCGAGCAGGGGCAGCGCGGTGGCGGCGTCCAGCCCGGGCGCGGCGAGGGCGTCGATCGGCTCGCGCGAGACCGTCGGCAGGTCGAGCTCGCGCACCGCGGCGAGACCGTCCCGGTAGGTACGCGCCGCGAAGTGGGCGTCGTCGCCGGTGCGTGCGGCGATCAGCGCCGTCGCAGCCCAGCGGCCCACCTCGAAGAGGCCTCCGGCGGCGAACGAGCGGATCAGCTCGCGGTCGATCCGCTCGGCGACCTGGCGCTGCGCCGGGGCCGTCCCGAGCCGGTCGAGGTCGGGCCGGATCTGCTCGAGCGTGAGCTCGGAGATCGGCGTCAGATCTGCCACCAGCGTCGCGTCGATCGCCGAGGCGACGTCGCCGAGCTCGACGGCGTCGCCCCGGCGCCGTGCCACCTCGAGCTTGATCGCCAGCACTCCGAGGCGGAAGTCGACGTGTGGACTGGCAGCGATCGGGGAGGTCGTGGCACTGCGGAAGCTGCCCCACTCGGGATAGCTCCAGTCGGGTGGCAGGGAGTCGAGACGTTCGTCGACGGCGATCCGATCGACCAGTTGGCTGCTCGGCGACGGACCTGGAGAGAGCAGTCGCAACCAGAAGGGCGCGGTGACCGCCAACGCGACGATGGCCGCGGCGGCCGCGAGGAGCAGGGAGCGGGTCGGAGCGTCGCGCCTCGCGGCGTCGCGACCGGGGAAGCGGCGCACCTCGCCGGCGGTGGAAGCCGCCTCGTCGAGAGTCTCCCACTCCTCCAGATCCTGCGCTTCCAGCAGCACCTCCCGCCAGGCCGCGGACTCCGCCAGCAGGCGTCGCACCTCGGCCTGCTCCTCGGGCGACAGGCCCCCGTCGAGGTAGGCGGCGATGCGCTCCGGATCGGGCGGCGGTAGCCGGTCGATGGACGAGGATCGGCTCATGGTCTCTCCTCCTGAGACGGACTCGGCGCCGCGGTTGCCCGCGTTCCCGTCGACGGGGCTGCGCCGCCGGCAGGGCTCGCCGACGGTGGATCGAGCGCCAGCTCCCCTGCGGCGTCGGCGAGCAGCGCCCGCGCCGCGTCGGCTCCGACGCCACGTTCGATCAGCGAGCCTCTGAGCTCGGCGAGAGTGCTCTCGATGCGCCGGTAGAGCGGGCGCTGCTCGAGATCCAGACGGCGGGCGATGTCGGCCACGGTGACGCCCTCGAAGAACCGCAGCATCAGGATCAGCCGATCTTCGTCTGCCAGCTCGGCGAGCGCCGCGGCGAGCTCGGAGCGCAGCGAACGCAGCGCCGCGCTCTGCTCGGCTTCTTCCACGCGGCGGTCCGTCCGCTCGCTCGAAGGTGTGTGGTGGAAGAACTCGTCGGGCTCCGTCTCCTCGCGTCGTTCGGACCGCTGGGGCAGGGCCAGCAGCATCGCTTCGAGCTCCGCCTCGCTCGCCTCGACGTCGGGGCGCTGCAGCACGATCTGCAACGCCTCGTACTCGCTGCGCCGGTCCCTCCGCACCAGCCGATCGAGCAGGATGGCAGGGCGCCCGAGTCGTTGCGCCGCCTTCGAGACCCTGTACTTGCCCCACTTCTCGATGCGGAAGTCGCGGAACAGATTGGTCAGCACCACCCGCAGGTAAGTCGACAGCTTGCTGCGGCCGGAGAACTCTCGTATCCGGCGGTAGTCGTCCTCGACCAGCTTGAGCTTCGCCTGGGCGGCGAACTCCTCGGCCTCCTCCGGCCTCAGACAGTAGCGATGGGCGATTCCGCGTAGCAGACGCTCGATCAGCGGCAGGGAGTCGACGAAGAGCTGCTCTGGGGAGGAGGTGGAAGTGGACACGGCCGCTGGCTCTCCGGATACCCCGCCGCGTGCCTCAGAGTCCGGCGCCGCCGCCCGCGTACTCGAGCACCAGGACGCGGTCGAAGGCCTCCTCGAACAGCGGCCCGTCCTTGTTCGCCTCCCACATCTCGACGGTCGGCTCGTGCTCGGCGCGCAGCTCCAGCACCACCTTCTGCTTCTTGACCACCGCCCGCAGCCCCTGGATGCGCCCGGATCGCGAGCGCTCGAGGTGCTCGGCCAGGCGCAGGCAGACGGTGAGAGCGAGGAGGCGAGGTCGGTGCGAGGCGTCGAGCAACCCGGGATAGGCGGAGGGGCTGGGGGTGCCCTTGCGGTGGTAGCGGACCAGCAGGTTGATCATCGCCTGCTCGGAGTGTTCCCACCCGGGCAGGCCGGCGGCGGTGAGCAGCTGCGAGCCGTAGCGATGATGGCGGTAGTAGCCGATCGTCATCCCGATGTCGTGCAGCTTCGCCGCCGCGGCGAGCGTCTCGCGCTCGGCGGCACCGAGCCCGTGCAGCGGCGCCAGCTCGTCGAAGAGCAGCAGCGCCAGCTCGATCACCTTGCGGGTGTGTCGTGGCGCCTGCGGGTAGAGCGCGAACAGGTTGTCGACCGCGAAGCGGCGGGGGTCGTCGACCAGGTGTGGCGCCGGCTGGAAGAGTCGGTAGAAGGCGCCCTCGCGCACGCCCTGACCGGAGATCACCAGCTCGGAGCGCTCGGAGGTGCGCAGCAGCCAGCGGAAGACCAGGGCGCCGGCGGCGATGAGGTCGGCCCGGTCCCAGGACAGGCCCGGTACCTGCCGCAGCTCCTCCGGCGGCTTGGCGAGGATCTCCTCGGTCAGCGCCTCGAGGTCGCCGCGCCGCAGGCGGTAGCCGTGCAGGATCTCGAGGGGATAGGAGTGCTTGCGCTGCACCACCTTGGCGAGGTTGCGCACCGTGCCGCCCATCGCCACCAGCGGTCCCGGCTCGTCGGCGAAGCGCCGCGCCAGGTGGCCGAGTTGCTTCTCCAGCTCCTTCTCGACTCGCTTGACCTGCTTCGCCGTCGTGGCGCCGCGCTTCTCCTCGCCGAGGCCGAGGAAGGCCTCCGAGAGGCGCAGTGCTCCGAGGGGATAGGCGTCGCCGTCGACGAAGCGCCGATCTTCCATGCGTGAGATCTGCACGCTGCCGCCGCCCATGTCGACCACCCAGGCGTCGGCGAACTGAGTGCTGTTGGCGACCGCGAGGGTGCCGTACTCGGCCTCCGAGCTGCCGGGGAGGATGCGCGCCGTCAACCCCAGCTCGGCCATGCGAGAGAGCACCTCGTCGCGGTTCTCCGCCTCCCGCACGGCGCTGGTGGCGAGCACCTCGATGGCGTCGAGATCGGCGCCGCGGGCGAAGTCGGCGAACAGCTCGAGCGCCGCGTTGGCCCGCTCGACGGCCGCCGGCTTGAGCCGACCCGCCATGCCCTGGGCCAGGCGCACCGGCTCGCGGATCGAGTCGACCAGCCGGTACCATCGTCCCGGCCTGCACTCGTAGACGACCAGACGCGCCGTGTTGGAGCCGAGGTCGATGACGCCGATGCGGCGCGGCGGACCGGTCGTCGTGGTGACCGACGCGGAGCCGAGGGGCTCGACCGAGGTGTCGTAGGTCGCCGTCATCTGAGGCAGATTCCCTCGCCAGTGCGGTCGGCGCCGTCAGCCACGCATGGCCCGGAAGGCGGCGCGCAGCTCTTTCGCGAACAGGTCCGGTTGCTCGAAGGCGGCGAAGTGACCGCCGCGATCGACCTCGTTCCAGTACACGAGGTTCTCGAAGCGCTTCTCGGTCCAGCGCCGCGAGGCCTGGAAGATCTCCTTGGGGAAGATGGTGCAGCCGGACGGCACCTTGACCGGGTCGCGCGACATCTTGCCGAAGCTCTCCCAGTACAGTCGCGCCGACGAGGCGCCGCTGCGGGTGAACCAGTAGATCGACAGGTTGTCGAGGATCTGGGTGCGGCTGAGCGCGTTCTCGGGATGACCGTCGCAGTCGGTCCAGGCCCAGAACTTCTCGACGATCCAGCCGGCCAGGCCCGCCGGCGAGTCGACGAGCCCGTAGCCGACGCTCTGCGGCCTGGTGCTCTGCTGCTTGGAGTAGCCGGAGTCCCAGTCCTGGTAGTGCTTCATCGCCGCCAGCGCGCGCTTCTCGAGCTCGCTGAGATCGTCCATCGTCGCCGGGTCGGGCCCGACCACCGGCATGTTGACGTGCACGCCGGCGCAGTGCTCCGGGTCCTGGACCCCGATCGAGGCGGTGACCACCGACCCCCAGTCGCCGCCCTGGGCGAAGTAGCGCTCGTAGCCGAGCTCGGCCATCAGCCGGCTCCAGGCCCGGGCGGTGCGTTCGACCGTCCACCCCGTGTCGGCCGGCTTGCCCGAGAAGCCGAAGCCCGGCAGGCTGGGGACGACCAGGTGGAAGGCGTCCTCGCAGGTGCCGTCGTGCTCGGTTGGGCAGGTGAGCTTCGGGATGACCTGCAGGAACTCGACCACCGAGCCCGGCCAGCCGTGGGTGAGGATCAACGGCCGCGCCTCCTGGTGCGGCGAGCGCACGTGCAGGAAGTGGATCGGCAGCCCGTCGAGCTCGGCGAGGAACTGGGGGTGGGTGTTGAGGCGTGTCTCGAGGTCGCGCCAGTCGTAGTCCTCGGCCCAGGTGCGGCACACCTCCTGGAGGTAGGCCAACGGCGTGCCCTGGGACCAGTCGTCGACGGTCTCCTTCTCGGGCCAGCGGGTGGCGCGCAGTCGGCGCTGCAGATCCTCGATCTCGTGGACCGGGACTTCGACGCGGAACGGCTCGTGATCGGCCATCGGATCCTCCGGCCGACTTCGTCGGCTGAGTTCTCAGCGATGGACCGAGTCTATGGTGCGTCGGCCGCGGCGCCCGCCGTTCGCCAGACGCCCGCGGGTTCGTCGGGGCGTGGCGTGCGCTCTAGTCAGCTCAGCAGGCGCCAGATCTGGGCGACGAAGAAGCAGACCACGAGTCCCAACACCACCGGCATCAGGGAGGCGACCGCGGTCCACTTCGCCGAGCGGGTCTCCTTCCAGATGGTGTAGATGGTGGTCGAGCAGGGGTTGTGGATGAGGCTGAAGAGCATCAGGTTGACCGCCATCAGCAGGGTGAAGCCGCCGGCCCGCAGCACCTCGGCCGTGGCCGTGGTGGAGTCGAGCTCGAACATCACGCCCGCCCCCTCGCCGACCCCGCCCATGCCGGTGGCCAGCACCGCCAGCATGAGGATCGTCGGGATGACGATCTCGTTGGCCGGGATGGCGATGATGTAGGCGAGCAGGATGATGCCCGAGAGCCCGATCAGGGCGCCGAAGGGATCGAGCCAGCGGATCGCCCACTCGGCGATGCTGAGCTCGCCGACGTCGACGTTGGAGATGGTCCAGATCACCGCTCCAGCCGGCAGCGCGAAGATGACCGCGCGCCAGAGCACGATCAGGGTGCGATCGATGATCGAGGTGTACAGCGTCTGCAGGATGCGGGGCGGACGGTAGGGCGGCAGCTCGAGGCTGAAGGTCGACACCTCGCCACGCAGCACGGTGCGCGACAGTGCCCAGGAGGTAGCAAAGGTCAGCAGCACGCCGAGCAGGGCGATGGAGACCACCGCCAACGCCGACACCAGCCCGCCGAGGGCCGCCGGCACCAGCGCTCCGATGAAGATCGAGGCGATCAGGATCTGGGTCGGCCAGCGGCCGTTGCAGAGGGCGAAGTTGTTGGTGAGGATGGCGATCAGGCGCTCGCGCGGCGAGTCGATGATGCGGGTCGAGACGATCGCCGCGGCGTTGCATCCCCACCCCATGGCCATGGTCAGCGCCTGCTTGCCGTGCGCGCCCACCCGGCTCATCATGCGGTCGAGGTTGAAGGCGACGCGCGGCAGGTAGCCGAAGTCCTCGAGCAGGGTGAAGAGCGGGAAGAAGATCGCCATCGGCGGCAGCATCACGCTGATCACCCAGGCGGTGCCGAGGTACATGCCGTCGAGCAGGAACCCGTCGAGCCACCAGGGCAGGCCGATAGCCGCCGACACGCCCTTGAGCCACGGGTGCACGATGTCGAGGAAGAACGTCGCCAGCATCGACGAGGGCACGTTGGCGCCGGCGATGGTGATCCAGAACACCGCGGTCAGCATCAACAGCATCAGGGGAAAACCGTAGATGCGGCTGGTCACCAGGCGGTCGATGGTGCTGTCGAGGTCGAAGCGCTGCTTCTCGCCGGAGAGCGTCTGGGAGCGGTCGGCGAGGCGTCCGGCCTCGGTGTAGATCGACTCCATCAGCTTCTGGTGGAAGTCCTTGCCGACCCGCCAGCGCAGCTGCTGGGCGCGCTCGATGAGCGGCCGCACGCGCTGCGGGTCGGGCGGGGTGATCGACGCTTCGTCCACTCCGCCAGCGTCGGGCTCGCGGTAGAGGTCGGTGAGCTCGCCGCTCTCCAGCGCCTCTCGGATCCGCTGGTCGCCGTCGAGCAGCCGCAGCGCCACCCACTTGGGGTTCGGCAGCTGCGGGAACTCCGCCGCGACCGCTTCGCCGAGGCGGGAGACGGCGCGCGCCAGGTCCTGCGACTGATGGGTGACGCGGTGGGGGCGCGTGCGCACGGTGCCGGTCGCCACCTCGACGATCGCCCGGTTGAGCTCCTCGAGCCCTTTGCCGTAACGCGCCGAGGTCGCCACCACCGGCACTCCGAGGTCGCGGGCCAGGCGGCGCTCGTCGATGGAGATGCCGCGTCGCTCGGCTTCGTCGATCAGGTTGAGGCAGACCACCACGCGATCCGTGATGTCGAGCACCTGCAGCGCCAGGTTCAGGTTGCGCTCGAGACGGCTGGCATCGAGCACGATGACGGTGACGTCCGGACGTCCGAAGAGGATGAAGTTGCGCGCGATCTCCTCGTCGACGCTGGTCGAGAGCAGCGAGTAGGTGCCCGGCAGATCGACCAGCTTGAATCGGTGCGGCCCGTTCGAGAAGCCTCCTTCGGCCCGTGCCACCGTCTTGCCAGGCCAGTTGCCGGTGTGCTGGCGCAGGCCGGTGAGGGCGTTGAAGACGGTGCTCTTGCCGACGTTGGGGTTGCCTGCCAGGGCGACGACGAAGTCGTACTCGCCCATGTCGACACCGAGCCGCTTGAGGTTGGCGATGTGGTGCGCCGGGCACGACGCGCAGTCGGGGCCGACGGCGGGCAGGGTCTCGCCGTCACCGGCGGGAGGGCGCTGGATCGGTTCGCTCACGATGCACGCTCGATCTGGATCTGATCGGCCTGCGCCTTGCGCAGCGCGATCACCGCGCCGCGGATGCGGTAGCCGGTGGGATCGCCGGAGGGCGAGCGCAGGTGCGCCTCGACCTCGGTGCCGGGGATCAGCCCGAGGTCGAGCAGGCGCCGTCGCTCGACACCGCGGCACAGCGGCAGGAAGCCGACGACCGAACCGCGCTCGCCGACCTCCAGATCGCTGAGGCGGTGGGTCGGTCCGGGCATCTCGGCGCTGCTCTCCAGCGGCTGCACGGCGATGTGCGCCGCGAGCACCGGTGCCAGAACGCACTCCGAGGCGTCGGCCTCGAAGACCACCCGCTGCGACGTCACCTCGTTGACCCGCACCCGCATGCCGAGGTGCAGTCCCTCGGCGAGCAGCTGGGCGTAGCTCTCGGCCGGCTCGTCCTCGATGTGCACGATCTCGGCGACGCGACCGATCTCGAGCGTCGGCAGCGGCTGGCCCGAGGCCGGCGCGATGTCGCCCTCCGGCGTCGGGATCGGATCGCCGTGCGGGTCCCACCGGGGGTGACCCATGCGCGCCGAGAGCTGTTCCGCCTGCGCCGCGCTCGTCGAGTGCTCGAGCCGCTCGGCCTCGCCGTGCCAGCGCGCCGGCTCGAGCCCCGTCTCCTCGGAGAAGTAGCTCTCCCAGAGGCGATGGATGCGGACCACCCGCAGCGCCTCGCTGCGGCCCGAGGCGCTGAGGCGCCAGTGGGCACCGTCGAAGTCGATGAGCTCGGCCCGCTCCATGCGCTGCAGCACCTCCGAGGCCCGCTGCGTCGACACCGCGAGCGCCCCGGCGACGCTCTCGAGGGTGGCCGGCACCTCGCGGTACTCGAAGTCGAACAGGTGCTTGAGCGCGTCCTCGAAGAGCACCCGCTCGCTGAGCCGGAGCGAGCGTTGCACCAGCCAGACCAGCCCCCGCTGGGGCCAGAGCAGCAGTGCCGCGGCGGCGAGAGCGGCGAAGCCGAGGAGCAGGGCGGCGAGTGGATGCATGGCGGTTTCCGCGGACGGCGGTCGGGAGCAGGTTCGGGGGTGCCGTGGGGCAGCCTTTTAGGTGCGCCACGGTTGAAGTTTAGATTACCCAAAAACAGGAGACGGCGCAAGGGGGAGAGGGTTGACGACGGATGCAGCGGACGAGCCGTCGGCTCGCCGCTGATCCGTTGCCGAGACGGATCCGCGCGGTCGCGGGGAGAGGCGATCCGAGGCGAGGGTTCGAGGACAGGGGATGCGGTTGGAAGAGTGGACAGGTGAGGGCCTGTACGGTAGGAGGCGATCCTGTTTCCAGTCTCAGCCGACGTTGCGGGAGAAAGCCGGTGTCCAGGCCTTGGGCCGCGGGCGGAGCCGCAAGCCTCTGTCGGGCCGCTGATAGGGTGCGCGCGCTCCCTCACCAGAGATCGCTGCATCGCCATGCAGGCCGAGGATCTCCCTTCAGCGAACCGACGGATCGAGCCATCATCGTGCATCTCGTGCCCCGAACTCCTGGTCGCCGACCGCTCCTCGTCTTCTGCGTCCTCGTCCTCGTCCTCTTGTTGCCCGCCGCGGCGACGCGCCTCGTGGCCTCGATCTCGGGCACCGTGGTCGAGGAGGGCACGGGCACTCCGATCGCGGGGGCTCGGGTGCACGTGCAGACCGATCTCTCCACCGTGGTGATCAGCGCCGTGGACGGATCCTTCACCCTGCCCACGGCGCCCGCCGTGCCTTCGACGATCACCGCCGCGGTGCCGTACGACCGCGGGCAGCCGGCCAACTGGCTGACCGGGGCCACGGTGGCCTCCGACGGCGATGTCGGCGTGGTCATCGAGCTGCGGCGACTGCCCACCGCCGACGTGGCGAGCTACGACCCCGACACCTCGCAGCTCTGCAACGCCTGCCACCAGCAGATCACCGCTGCCTGGGCGCCCTCCGAACACGCCCGCGCCGCGACCAACGAGTGGGTGCTCGACCTCTTCTCGGGCACCGGGACGCCCGGCGGATCGGCGGGGTACGTCTTCCGTGACACCCACGATGCCGACGACACCGGCTTCTGCGCCACCTGCCACGCACCGCTCGCCGACGCCCTGGACCCGGGCAACGTCTTCCTCGACGAGGTCACCGATGCGGCCGCGCTCGAGGGGGTCAGTTGCCTGGCCTGCCACCAGATCGACTCGGTGGACGGCGACGTCAACGCCCTGCACCACCTCGGCAACTCCACCTACCGCTTCCCCGACGACGCCGGCTTCAGCTCGCCGGAGCAGTTCGTGTGGGGGCCTCTCGACGACGTCGACTTCGGCTTCATGCGCGCCTCGTACGCGCCGTTCTTCGAGACGTCGGAGCTGTGCGCCTCCTGCCACCAGTACGTCAACCCGACCACCGGAGCGCCGGGCCAGAGCACCTACGAGGAGTGGTTGGCTTCTCCGTATGCCCAGCCGGGGCCCGGACACCGCGAGTGCCAGGACTGCCACGAGCCGCCGTCGGCGGCGCCCGACGTCGCCTGTGAGGCGCAAGGTCTCGAGCGCCCCGGCGACCAGGTGCACGCGCACGACTTCATCGGCTCGACCCCGACGACCCTGGCCGATGCCTTCCTCGTCCAGCTCGTGGCTGCCGAGGCCGGCGGCGTCGTCGAGGTCTCGGTCGACGTGACCAACGCCGGCGCCGGGCACGCGTTCCCCACTGGCGTCTCGATCCGCAACGGCCTGCTGCTGGTGGAGGCGACGCTGAGCGGACAGCCGCTCACCCAGCTCTCTGGTCCGACGCTGCCCTTCTGGGCCGACGACGACGTGCCCGGCACCGCACCCGGCGACTACGCCGGCTTGCCAGGCAAGGGCTACGCGCGGGTGCTCGAGGGACGCATCAACGGTCAGGGCCCGGTCGTCCGACCGGTGCTCTTCATCGACGCCGAAGGGGTCTTCTCCGACACCCGCCTGCCGTCGGGCGAGACCGACACCGTCGAGGTCTCCTTCGCGCTGCCCCCCGGCGCCGCCCCCGGCGACGTCGTCGAGGTCCGCGCCCGCCTCCTCTACCGCCGCGCCTGGCGCGCCACCTACGTCACCAAGGGCTGGACCGAGACGCCCGGCGGCCTGCCGCTCGAGATCGAGATCGCCGACGAGCAGCAGCAGCTCACCTTGGTCGAGGGCGGCGGCACGGTGCTCGAGATCCCCACCCTCGACCGCCTCGGTGCGGCGCTCTTCTCGCTCCTGCTGGGCGGCATCGCGCTGTTCTGGCTGCGGCGCAGGTGAGGGAAGGGAAGAGGGAAGAGGGGGCGGAAGGGGGTCAGGGGTCAGGGGTTAGGGAGAAGGGACAAGGGCAGAGGGAAAAGGGACAAGGGAAAAGGGACAAGGGCAGAGGGAAAAGGGACAAGGGAAAAGGGACAAGGGAAAAGGGACAAGGGAAAAGGGAAGAGGGGTTAGGGCAGAAGGCAGAAAGCAGAAAGCAGAGGGGCAGAGGGAGAGAAAGGGCCGTCGGGCGGCTGTCGTGGGACATCCGCCGGACGCTCGCCTGCGCCAGGCACGGCGGCCACGAAAGCACCTGAGGAGGTCCGCCCTCGGTCAGGCGTGGTCTTCGTCGAGGCCCGCCGCCGCCAGCGCCAGCCGCTTGGCGTGCTCGAGATCGTAGTGCTTGCGGGTGACGATGCGCTGGGCGTAGAGGCCGCCACCTGCCTGGATGTTGGTGACCTGCTTCCAGCCGCCGAAGGCGTCGGCGGTGAGATCGCGGATGGTGTGGAAGAGGCGCATCCTGTACTCGCCGTCGACTCCGTGCATCGTCTTCATGTACTTGCGCACCAGGCCGCCGACCTCTGGGTTCTCGATGTCGGCGATCGCCGGCGTGGTCAGCACCGCACCGCCGGCGATGTCGTGCAGGTGGCGCACCATCGAGTTGTAGTTCGCCGCGCCGTGGTACTTGCCGGCGTTGGTGTACAGCTCGTTGGGGAACGCCGCGCCGTCGGGTCCGAAGTTGCAGTTGCTGATCGCCGCCTCCAGCGAGGCTCGGATCAGCGTCGCGTGGATGATCATCTCGGAGATCTTCTCCTTGATGTGGGCGACGTGAGCCAGGCCGTTGGCCTCGGCGATGAGCTGCGCCAGACCGACCAGGCGATCGGCCTCGTCGGCCATCGCAGAGAGGCCGCCGAGCCGTTCCCACAGCCCCAGCGAGTGGGCGAAGACCGCTGCGTACGGGAACTCTCCGTCGAGGAAGATCCGCTCCTCGGGCACGAAGACGTCGTCGAAGATGACGAAACCTTCTGGGTAGTGGTCGCGGCCCGAGACCGGGAAGTCGCGCGGGTCGTGGTGACGCGGCGCGTAGGTGGTGTTGACGATCTTGACCCCCGGGGCGTTGACCGGCACCGCGCATGCGATGCTGTAGTCCTGCTCGCCCTCCTTCATCGACTTGGTGGGGATCGTCATCAGCTCGTGGCCGAGCGAGGCGCCGGTGATGTGCAGCTTGGCGCCGCGGATCACGACGCCGTCGGAGCGACGCTCGACCACACGGGTGTAGGCGTCGGGGTCGTCCTGTTGCGACGGTGGGCGCGAGCGGTCGCCTTTGGCGTCGGTGATGCACTGGGTGACCCGCAGGTCGCGCTCCTGCACCTCGTCGACGTAGCGCTGCAGTCGCTGACGGTAAACCGGATCCAGCTTCTCGAGCCGGCCCGCCGCGGTGATCAGGGTCATGATCGAGGTGTAGGTGACGTGCGCCATCATCCCCGCCTCGTGCAGCAGCGGGATGCGCTCGCGCAGCTCCTGCGCCGAGCGCGGCACCACCATGAGCGGCGAGCGCGCGTCGGGCTCGGGCGAGTACCAGCGATCGTAGGTGCGCGCGACGACGTCCACGGCGGTCCCGAGGATCGGATGGGCCGCGATGTCGTCGACGCGAGCGCCCTCGAAGTAGGTCGCCCGCCCGTCCGCCAGGGAGCTCCGGTACTGCCGGCCGGTCATCAACATCGCAGGGCCTCCGGGTGACGTGGGTCCGGTGATCGAGAGCGGCCAGTCTAGTCCCGGCGCCAGCCCGGAGAGTCTTCGCACGCCACGACCACGTCCAGATCGACGGAATCGTCGCCGGTGCGTCAGCCCGCGGCGGGCAGCTCGAAGGCCGCCATCTCCTCACCGTTGCGCACCAGCAGCACCTGGCCGGCGATCACCGGGTGGTTCCAGGTCTTGCCCTCGATCGCCGGCACCTTGGCGATCTCGCGGAAGCCGTCTGGTGTCGCCGACACCAGGACCAGGTCACCCTCCTCGGAGAGCACCAGGAGCAGATCCTGATCGGCGAGCAGGACCAGCTGGCCGTTGCCGTAGCGGCCGCCCTTCCACACCCGGTCGCCGCTCTCGAGCTCCATGCAGGCGAGGATGCGGCCGTCGAAGCCGTAGGCGTGTCCCTCGTGCACCACGAAGTCGTTGAAGTAGGGCTTGAGGCGGATCGAGGTCCAGCGCTCTTCCGCCTTCCAGGCGCCGGAGGTCCGGCTCAGAGCCAGGCGACGCACGCCGCTGCGGTCGGAGACTCCGATCAGCAGGTCGCCGTTCGGCGCCACCGCCGGCTGCACGATCGGCGCCCCCGACCAGTCGTGGCTCCACAGCAGCTCGCCGCCGGTCGGTTCGAACGCACGCGCCCCCGCCGCGCCGAGCAGCACGATCTGGTCGCCGCCAGGCGATCTCAACAGGTGCGGTGAGCTGTAACCCTCGCCCTCGTGGTCGGACGTCTTCCACAGCAGCTCGCCGTCCTCGAGGCGGTAGGCGGCGAGCGCGCTGGAGACCGCGACGTAGACCACGTCGCCGCGGATCAGGGGGGAACCGGAGATGCCCCAGGTGGGAATCGTCGCACCGGTGTCGGCGACCGTGTCGCGCGACCAGACGAGCTCTCCGGTCGTGGCGTCGAGCACGTTGAGGATCCCGGTGGCGCCGAGCGCATGCACCCGGCCGGCGTGCAGGGTCGGCGTCGCGCGCGGCCCGGCACCGCCGATCGCCTCCCAGAAGCGCACGTCGTCGGCGTGCTTCCACACCGGCTCGCCGCTGCGCACCCGGTACGCTGCCACCACCTCCTCGTCGCCGCGCTGCTCCTGGGTGAAGAGCAGCTCGCCGCGCACCGCGAACGAGGACCAGCCGGGGCCGACCGGTCGTCGCCAGAGCTCGGTCGGCGGCGTCTCCTGCCAGTCCGTGGCGATGCGCAGCCCGTCGACGCGGCTGTCGCGATCGGGCCCGCGGAAACCAGGCCAGCCGCCGGTCTCGACCTCCGAGGCCTGGGCCGCGACCTCGATCTCCGGGTCGCCCGCCGCGACCAGCTGGTCCTCGGCGCTCGGCGACCAGCGCATCGCCAGCTGGGCGTCGAAGGCTCCGTCGGCTCCCTCGAAACGCACCAGGGCCCACGAGGCACAGGCCACGAGCACGCCGACAGCGAGCAGGGCGCGGCGCGGCAGCGGCGGCAGGCTGGAAGTGAGGGCGACGACCACGACCAGAGCCACCGCCATCGTCGGGATGGCGAAGAAGCGGAAGAGCATCCCGTAGCCGGCCTGGGCCATCGTCTCGTGCAGCAGCGGCGGGACCGCGAAGAGAGCGACCACCATCGCCGCCAGCCCGATCAGCCGGTCGGCCCAGGGTGCGCGGCTGAAGAACAGCCACCAGATCAGGATCAGGCCGCTGCCGACCAGCGCCCCCATGAACGCGACCAGCGACCAGCTCTCGCGCACCATCGGCAGGGCGAAGCGCCAGAGGACGACGAGGATCGCCAGGGCCGCGCCCGGCCACAGCCGCAGGGCAGTTGGGGGAGAGCCGGCGGCGGGAGATATCGGATCGGTTGGTTTGGACATGAGCGGACCTCGAAGTCGTGGATGCGGCGGGGACGAGGAGAGGCGACGGGCAGGTCACGTTGCAGCGGCATGCACGCGGCCACGGAACGGGGTCGGCGTGCGGGCCGGGCCGGGAGTGAGGCGACGGCTCTGTCTCGCCTGCCCTGTTTCGACTGGCCTGTCTGGTGGTCGACCGTCAGGAGGGAGTACGCATCGCCCCGAGGAAGGTGTCAGCCGTCGACCCTGTCGGCGTCCTGTTGATCTTCCGGTGGCGATCCTGTCCGGGCCACGTGCTCGGCGGCGTCGCTGTGCATGCCCCGGCTCCAACGTCCGTAGGCGTCGGCGAGCGGGCTGGCGCTGGCGCCGTGCAGGACGATGCTGGCGGCGACGACCAGCACCACCACCGCGAACACCTGCTCGCTGCCCGGCACGCCCTCCCGGTCGACCACCAGCAGCGCGAAGAGGATCGACGCCAGGCCGCGCGGACCGAACCAGCCGAGGAAGAGCAGACTGGGAAGGCGCAGACCGGTCCCGATCAGCGACAGGGCGATCGGCAGGATGCGGATGACGGTCAGGCTGAGGAGGGCGTAGAGGAAGACCGCCGGAGTCCAGAGGTGGGCGGCCGGTACGACGAAGAGCGCACCGAACAGACAGAAGGTGATCAGGGTCAGCAGCTCGCCCTCCGCCTCCGAGAACTCGCGCATCGGCTCCTGGTCGCAGCTCGACGTGTTGCCGAACGCGAAACCGCCCACGAAGGCGGCGATGAAGCCGTTGCCGCCGAGCGCCTCGGAGGCTCCGTACGCGAGCACGGCCAGGGCCAGGCCGCTGAGGCGGACGAAGCTGCCGGTGATCAGGCGCCGCTCGATGGCGGCGTCGAGCAACCTGGCGCCGAGCAGGCCGACCGCGACGCCGACCAGGGCCGCGACGACCAGCTGACGGCCGGCGAAGCCGACCCAGGGAAGCAGCTCGTCTTCGCCTCTGGCGGCGCTGCACGCCGCGAAGACCAGCACCAGCGGCAGCGCCAGGCCGTCGTTGAGCCCGCTCTCGGTGCTCAGCGTGGTGCGCATGCGCAGCGGCACGCTCGGCCTCGTCACCACCGCCTGGCCCAGTGCCGCATCGGTCGGCGCCAGCACGGCGGCGAGCAGGCCGGCTCCGTACCAGCCGAGCTCGGGCAGCAGCCACAGTCCCGCCACCGCCCCCAGGCCGACCAGGAGCGGCAGGCCGATCGCCAGCATGCGCAAGGGGATCGCGAAGTCGCGCCGCAGCTCTCCGGCGTCGATCATCGCGGCGTCGCTGAACAGCACCAGGATGAGCGTCAGCTCGGCGAACAGGTGCACCACCTGCTCATTTCCCTCCATCCCGATCAGCCCCAAGCCTCCGGCGCCGAGCACCAGACCGCCGGCGGCGAAGAAGAGCGGTGGCGTGATCGGACTGGAGGCGAGCCGACGGGAGAGCAGTCCGTAGGCGAGCACGAGCAGGGCGATGGCGAGCACGGTCGGTGACGTCGAGGTTGGTTTCGGGAGGTGAGCAGGGCGGACTTCGCTTCGATCCTAGTCCGCAGAGCCAGCGCGGGGAGAGGGTGACGCCCGGTCCCGCACGAGGCCCACGAGACGATCTCGCATCCGGCGGCCAGGAGACGGCGAACGATGGTGCGACGGACAGCATGCGAGTTCGCTTCGAGAAGCAGAAGACGATCGGCGCCCCGTCGGCGCCGAAATCACGAATCCGAAAGGAAATAGAACCATGAAGAAACTGACCCGAATCCTCCTCCCCCTCCTCGTCCTCGGCCTGCTCGCCGTGCCGGCGATGGCCAACGACCACAGTGAACCGAAGGCCGACATCGTCGACACCGCGGTCGCCGCCGGCTCGTTCACCACTCTGGTCAAGGCGGTGCAGGCTGCCGGCCTCGTCGACACCCTGAAGAGCGAGGGCCCCTTCACCGTGTTCGCGCCGACCGACGAGGCGTTCGCCAAGCTGCCCGCCGGCACCCTCGAGGGTCTGCTCGCCGACACCGAGAAGCTCAAGCAGGTCCTGCTCTACCACGTGGTCGCCGGCAAGGTGATGGCGTCCGACGTCGGTGGCCTGAGCGAGGCCAAGACCGTGCAGGGCGGAACCCTGCCGATCGACACCTCCTACGGCGTCAAGATCGGTGGTGCCAAGGTCGTGAAGACGGACATCGAGACCTCGAACGGCGTCATCCACGTCATCGACACCGTTCTGGTTCCCTGACGTAGACCGATAGCGGTGAGGCCGGCGCGTCGCCCCAGGGGCTTTTCCCGAGCCCGGGTGGCGCGCCGGATGCGTTTGCGAGCCGAGGCCGTGACCGCGAGACGAGCACTTCCTCGTTCCCCTCTGCGCTTCATCACGACCACTCGACGTACCTGACATGACTCTGCTAGCACCGCCTCGCCTCGACACCGTTCGCCGGTCGCGAAGAGCTGCAGCGCCCGTCTCAGCCTCGTTGAACCGCGCCTCGCGAGCGGTTAGGGTGGACGGCAAAGTCGCTGCGGAGCCGCCGAGAACCGGCTCCGGTGTTCCCGGCCGTGCGACGTCGCCCGGAGTACCGGGAGGCGGCGAGGTCCGGAACGGAGCGCGGAACGCGGGTATGAGTGAAGTCGAGCAGCGCGAGGAAGGGCAGGCGGAGCTGACCGTCCTACAGCGCGTCGCGGCTGGCGATGCCAATGCCTTCCAGGAGTGCATCGACCGCTACAAGGGTCTGATCTGGTGGCTGGCCCGCAAGTGGACCTCCGGCGCCGGTGAAGACGCCGAGGACGTGGTCCAGGAGATCTTCGTCGACCTCTGGAAGAGCGCGGCGAAGTTCGATCCCAGTCGCGCCAGCGAATCGACCTTCGTCTCCATGATCTCGCGGCGCCGCCTGATCGACCGGCACCGCCGCACCTCGAGGCGACCGGTCGAAGAGGCGATCGACCCCCTCTTCGGTCTCACCGGTCTCAAGGCCGAGTCCGTCGAGGCTGGCGCCGAGATCGCCTTCGCCCGTCGCGCCATGCGCGGCCTCTCCAAGGAAGAGCGAGAGACTCTCGAACTCTCCGTTCACGTCGGAATGTCCCACTCCGAGATCGCCGACTACCTGGAGATGCCGCTCGGCTCGGTGAAGACCTACATCCGCCGCGCCCTGGCCAAGGTGCGTGGGCAGCTCGAGGCGGACGGCGTCTCCCAGGAGTCGGCGCCATGACCGCCCGCAACGCACCACAGGGTCCCGCCGCTCGGCGCGACTGGTTGGAGGCGCTGCTGGTCGAGGAGGCGACTCAGGGACTGTGTGCCGATCAGGCCGACGAGCTCGACCGGCTGGCTCGGGAGTGCGGCCTGAGCGAAGATGAGCGTCAGGTCTGGCAACACACTGCCGCCGTCTGTGAGCTGGCCTTCGCCAGCGAGCGCCTCGCCGGCCCGACCGGAAGCTCCACGACCGCCGCAACCGACGACGTCGTCGCCTTCCCCTCTTCCCTCGACTTGCGGCTGCAGCAGCTCGCGGCGAGTGCCGCGCAGCAACGACCGGTGGACGGATCTCGGCCGGACGACGGCGACGCCGGGTCGGGGGGGCGGGTGCTCGACTTCGCCCCGTCGACGCGGCCCTCCACCGACGCCGCCACGGCCGCAGAGCCCTCCCGATTCTCAAAACCCGCAGAACCGTTCGTGGGCGATCCGGCATCGTCGCCTGGGAGCGCGCTCGCCTGGACGATCGCCGCGGCGGCCTCCCTGATGTGCGCCGCAGCGATCTGGTGGGGCATCGAAGCGCGCACCGCGGGCGCCGGGACGACGTCCACCGACGGCACCGTCGATCTGGCTTCGGCCGGCGACGCCATCACCGTCGAGCTGGCGGCCACGCAGGATCCCGCGGCTGGCGGCGGAGCCACGGGAACGGTGCGCTGGAGCCCGGGACTGCAGACCGGGGTGATGCGCATCTCGGGCCTCGCGATCAACGATCCGGAGGTCTGGCAGTACCAGCTCTGGATCTTCGACGCCACGCGCGACGAGCGCTATCCGGTGGACGGCGGAGTCTTCGACATCCCGCGCTCGGGGATCGTCGAGATCCCGATCGAGGCCAAGATCGAGGTCGGTAAGCCGATCCTCTTCGCGATCACGGTCGAGCGACCGGGTGGCGTGGTGGTGTCGGACCGCGAGCGCATCGTGCTCGCAGCGCAGAGCGTCTGAGCGGCGGGGTTCGGCTCGCTGCCGCGGCGGCGACGCTCCCGAGCCACCCGTTCGTTGCTCGCGTACCGCGGACATCCGGCCCCGGCACGCTGGCGAAGCGCTCCTCGATACCACTCATCGAGGAGTCACCGATGCGCTCACACCGCCAGCCCGTCCCGAAGATCTCGGCCGCCGCGATCCACACGATCGTCCTCATCCTGTCGGCCGGCGCCCTGGCGGCAGCCGACTGGCCCGAATGGCGCGGCGCGTCGCGCGACGCCAGCACGCCGGGCGCGCCCTGGGCGGATTCGCTGTCCGGCCTCGAGGTCTCGTGGTCGGTCGACCTCGGCAAGGGCTATCCCGGCCCGGTGGTGCTCGGCAACCGGGTCTTCGTCGTCGAGACGGTGGATTCCCGCACCGAGCAGGCCCGCGCCCTCGACCGCAGCACCGGCGAAGAGCTGTGGCGGGCGTCCTGGCAGGGCAGCGGCAGCGTGCCGTTCTTCGCCCGCAAGAACGGCGATTGGGTGCGCTCGACGCCGGCCGTGGCGGAGGACGGGCTCTACGTCGGCGGCATGCAGGAGGTGCTGCGTCGGCTCGACCCGGCCACCGGCGAGCAGCTGTGGGCGGTCGATCTGCCGCAGCGTTTCGGCACCGGCGTGCCCGAGTTCGGTTTCGCCAGCTCGCCGCTGCTGGACGGCGACGGGGTCATCGTGCAGGCGGCCGACTCGGTGGTGCGCCTCGACCGTCGGACCGGCGAGACGGTGTGGCGCAGCCTCGCTTCAGCGGGATCGATCTTCGACAGCGGCGCCTTCTCGTCGCCGGTGATCGCCGAGCTCGCCGGCCGTCGCCAGCTCGTGGTGCAGACCCGTGAGGCGCTGCACGGCCTCGATCCGTTGGACGGCACCGAGCTGTGGCGTCGGGAGGTCCCGAACTTCCGGGGCATGAACATCCTCACCCCGGTGGTGGTCGACGCCCGTCGGGTGCTGACCAGCAGCTACCGCAACCGTACCCACCTGTTCGAGGTGCGGGCAGCGGCGACCGGCGGCGGTTTCGAGGTCGAGGAGATCTGGTCGCACAAGGCGCATGCCTACATGTCCTCTCCGGTGGTGCACCAGGGGCACGCCTACATCCACCTCGGCAACCGCCGGCTCACCTGCATCGCGCTGGACAGCGGCGAGACGCAGTGGACGTCGACACCGTTCGGCGAGTACTGGAGCGTCGCGCTGCGGGGCGACCGGCTGCTGGCGCTCGACTCGGACGGCACGCTGCTGCTGCTGCGGCTCGACTCCGAGGAGCTGGAGCTGCTCGATCGCCGCAGCGTGGTCGACGAGGAGTCCTGGGCGCATGTCGCGGTGGCCGGCGACCAGATCTTCGTGCGCGGCCTCGAGAGCCTCGTGGCGCTGAACTGGCCTCGCTCGTCTGCCGCCGATCCCGGCGCGGCCGCGACCTCGGACTGAGCCGGGCCGACAGCGGAGGGATGGCCTCCTCGACCGCCGGCTTCTAGGCCGGCTCCGAGACCTCGACCCTCCAAGGGTCGATCGGCAGCAGCTCGAGGTTGCGCTCGCTCTCGCGCGGGGTCTCACACCAGCGGTCGACGATCAGGTATTCGCCGGCCTCGAGGCTGAGCAGCGGATGGTGCCAGACGCCGCGCCGCAGCTGGATGCCCTGGCGACCGTCGGTGACGAAGGCGCGCAGAGTCCCGGCGGTCGGCCGCGACTCTCCCCCGTCCGGGATCTCCGCCACCACCACCAGGAAGCGGGTGCGGTCGAGCGGCACGAACGCCTGCGATCCGAGCGGATGGCGCTCGAGCAGGCGCAGCTCGGTCGGCAGCGGCGTGGCGGTGGCGCGGTAGAGGTGCAGGCTGGCGCGGTCGCCCTGGTCGAGCTCGACCTGGGCCAGGTCGGAGAACTTCTGCGATGTGCCCTGGTTGATCGACTCGCTGTCGCCGCGTGCCGCGATGACGTCGCCGAACGGCGCGAAGGCCTCCGGGGTCAACCGCCTCGGTGCGAGCGAGCGCGCAGCGGCGTTCGGCTCGTTCATCCACCGGTCTCCGGGCAGGGACGACCGAAGAGTCGCAGTCGACTGATGCCCCCGTCGGGGTGCATCTCGAGACGCACGTGGGTCACCGGCCCTTCGGTCGCGAGCAGCGCCGGGGACGAGTCGGCCGACAGATCGTGCTCGGCGTCGGGACGCAACAGGCAGCGCTCGACGAGCTCCGGCCAGGCGCTGCTCTCGGCGTCGCACTGCTGCTGGTCGGCCGCGGCCAGCCGGCGCGCTTCGCTGGCGCTGAGACGGGCCGCGCGCAGGACGCAGGAGTGCGGGTAGTTGCCCTTGAAGTGGGCGGTGTCGACGACGACACGATCGATCCGGCCGGGGCATCCCAACGCCAGCAACGCCCAGTCGAAGCCGGGGCCGCGTCGACGGCGGGTCTCCCAGCCGTCGCCCATGTCGACGCCGCGACCGGGCAGGATGAGGTTGGTCGCGGCGCCGAAGTGCTCGTCGCTGGCGGACACCACCTCGCCACCGTTCTCGAGCGCCACCAGGTCCACCAGATCACCACCGCCGTCGGTCTCCTCGCCGCCGCCGGCATCGTCGACGTCGAACGGGGTGCTGGTGGCCGGCCAGTCTCGGCGGGCGACACCGTAGGCGCGCAGCCGCGCGACGCCGCCGTCGGGGAAGATCTCGAGCCGCAGGTGGCTGACCGGCCTGAGCCCGTCGAGCTCGTGCCGATGACGGCTGTCGGGGCCGAGAGGGACACGGGGCAGCAGCTCGAACCAGGCGTCGGAATCGTCGTCGGGGCAGTGGTCGCAGAGCGCTCCCCAGACGATCGCGCTCTCCGGCTGGTTGCCGTTGAAGTGCGCGGTGTCGATGTCGAGGCCGAACAGACGCGCCGGCGCGCCGAGCTCGATGGTGCAGTGGTCGCTGCCGGGCTCGCGTCGCCGCCTGGTCTCCCAGCCGTCCATCCACTTGCCGTGCTCGTCGTAGCGGCCCGGCACGAAAATCGGATCCTGAGGCTGCAGCAGCCGTTCGGCCGCGCCGAAGAACTGGTCGTTGCAGCGCACCACCCGGGCTCCCAGTCGCGGCTGGGCGAGGTTCGGGTAGCGGCGCCAGAACGGCCATCCGGCGCGGGTCGGCGAAACCCCGGAGAGGTCTCTCGCGTCAGCTGCCACGGTAGGTCGAGTAGCCGTAGCGCGACAGCAGCAGCGGCACGTGGTAGTGCGCCTGATCCGCCGAGACGACGAAGCAGATGGCGACCTCCGGGAAGAACGCCTCTCCGCCGTTGCCGTTCTGCTTCAGGTAGTCGCCGGTGGAGAAGCGCAGGAGGTAGGTCCCCGAGGCGAGGCGCGCCGGCCCGAGCGTGCCCACCCGACCGTCCTCGTCGGTCGCGCCGCTGGCGAGCACCTCGCCGTCGGCCGACTCGAGCCTCACCGCGACGCCGCCGGCGGGCCGGCCGCGGGAGAGGTCGAGCACGTGGGTCGTCACGTGGCTCGTCGGTCGTCGTTGACTCATCGTGATGGGCCCGGTGACCGGTTCGTGGCCGGCTCCGGAGCCGTGCCGAGCAGTCGCTCCAGGCGCAGGAAGGTGATCTTACGCTGCTCCTCGCTGGCGTTCGCGAGCTCCTGGGCCGGAGTGTTGCCCAGCCGACGCTCGAGTGCGGCCAGCATCTCCTCCGCCGACCGGCCGCTGGCGCAGATCAGGAAGACGTGACCGAAACGGCGCTCGTACGCCTCGTTGCCCGCGGCCAGGCGGCGCAGCACCTCGGGGTCGGCGTCCCGGGCTCCAGACTGTTCGGCGCCAGCGAGATGCCGAGTCGCCCCGAAGCGCGAGCGCAGGGACTCCAGATCGCCGATCCTCGGGTGGGCCGCGAACGCCTGCCGCCAGTCGTCCTCGTCCAGCATGTCGAAGCAGCGCTCGCTGGCCGCAAACAGACACGAGGCGTCGGCCCAGAACGGGCCGGACGTCGGCGATCCGTCCCGATCGCCGGCCGCCAGGCGTAGCATGGCGTCGCGCCACGCCTGGGCGCCGCAGCACTCGTCCAGCGCCGTGCGCAGGTGCTCGGGTGCGTTCCGGAAGCGGCGCTCGAAGGCGGCGAAGCCGGGGTAGGACGAGGCCGTGCCAGCTCGCAGCCGCAGCGCGGCGCCCCGCGGCTCCGTCGCCGGGCCCCCTGCCGCCGTGAACACCGGCTCGCCGCCCAGGAAGGTGGCTTCGACCACTCCGTAGAGCTCACGATCCTCGTACGGGGTCAGGGCATGACGGTGGTGCAGGTCGGCGCCGCGCACGCGGAAGCGCTCCTCCGGTCGCCACACCACGAGGTCGGCGCGGGCGCCGACCTGCAGCATGCCGCGCTCGGCGATGCCGAGGAAGCGAGCCGGCCGTTCGCACAGCCACGCCGCCAGCTCGGCCGGCCGGTGGCCGCGCGCCCGGGCCGCCGTCCAGGTCGCCGGCAGCAGCAGCTGCAGCGAGGCGATGCCGCCCCAGGCGGCGGCGAAGTCGCCGCTGTCGAGGGCCTTCATGTCGGGAGGACAGGGCGAATGGTCGCTGGCGACGAAGTCGATGGTGCCATCGGCGAGGGCCGTCCAGAGCTCGGCGCGGTTGGCCGCCGAGCGGATCGGCGGGGCACACTTGAAACGCGTGTCGCCGACCTCGATCTGCGCCGCGTCGAAGCACAGGTAGTGGGGACAGGTCTCCACCGTGACCGGCACGCCCGCCGCCCGCCTCTCGCGCAGCAGATCGAGTGCGCTCGCGGCGCTGAGGTGCACGACGTGCACGGCGCAGCCGGTGCGGTGGCTGAGCTCACAGAGGCGCTCGATGGCGCGCACCTCGAGCGACTCTGGACGGCTGTGCAGGTAGGCGAAGTAGGGCTGCGGCGGCGGGCCGATCGCGGCGCCGGCAGCGTCGTCGTCGACCTCGCCGAGCCACTCGGCGTGCACGAGGAGCCGCTTCCCCAGGCCGGCGAGGATCCGCATCGTGCCTTCGAGGCGCGCCAGCTCGGCGGCCGGGAACTCAGCCAGGCCGGAGTCGCAGAGGAAGCACTTGAACGCGGCGGCGCCGGCACGCGAGAGGTCGCGTAGCAGGCCCGCGTCCTCCTGGTTCGCCGGCACCACCCCGGCGTACGGAGTCACGTCGACCAGCAGCTGGCCGGAGGTGGCGGCGAACTTGAGCTCGAGCGCGCGCGGCGTGACGCTCACCGGTGAGCTGTTCAGCGGCATGTCGGCGAGCAGGGTGATGCCGCCGGCCGCGGCGGCGCGGGTGGCATGGGCGAATCCCTCCCATGCGGTGCGGCCCGGCTCGTTGACGTGGCAGTGCACGTCGACGAGACCGGGCATCACCACCGCGGCGCCGAAGTCGACGATCGCACCGCCGGGCGCGGGATCACCGAGATCGCGGGCGCCGAGCGCCCCGTGCTCGGCGATGCGCACGATGCGTCCGTCACGCAGCAGCAGGTCGGCGGCGCGCTCTTCGCCGGCGACGCACACCCGACGGCTGCGCACGATGCGGACCGAACTCATCACACAACGATAGCTTCGGCAGCGCCCATCCGTTGGGTTACAGACGCGTTCGCCGATCGGCCACTCCCGGTGCGGTAGTGGCATGATGGAGCGTCAGGCTCCCCGACTCCCGCGCTGCGGGCCCGGATCCCGGAGAGCGATCGCTCACCCGGATCGACTGGCAGTCGCCGGAATCCAGCGACAATCGAGACGATCGACGATGTGCGCAGCCCCCAGACTCGAGCGCCACCGCTACGGCAAGCGGAGGGTGCGCCTGACCCATCTCGACCGTGGCGTGTCGCCGCACCGCTTCGCGGTCTGCACGGTCGACGTCGCTCTCGAGGGCGACTTCGCCGCCAGCTACACAGCCGGCGACAACCGCTCCGTGGTGGCGACGGACTCGATGAAGAACACCGTCTACGTGCTCGCCCGCGAGCACGGAGTCGACTCGATCGAGCGCTTCGCCAGCTTGCTGGCGGGGCACTTCGTCGATTCCTACGCTGCCGTCGACGCGGCGCTCATCGAGGTGCAGCAGGAGCGCTGGCAGCCCATCGAGGCGGGCGGCGAGGTGGCGGCGTCGGCGTTCTGGCGCGGCGGCTCCGAGCTGGCGCTGGCGAGCGCGCGCTGCAGCGCTGACGGCCTCGAGCTGCGCTGCGGTCTCGACCGGTTGCAGGTGGCCAAGACCTCCGACTCCGGGTTCTCCGACTTCCACCGCGATCGCTTCACCACCCTCGCTGACACCGAGGACCGCATCTTCGCCACCACGGTGTCGGCCGAGCTGCGCGGCACGGCTCTCGCAGCGAGCAGCGCCGCCGACGACCTGGCGCGGCGCGATGCCCTGCGCGCCGCACTGCTCGGGACCTTCGCCGCCCACCGCTCGCGTTCGGTGCAGGAGACCCTGCACGCGATGGGCACAGCGGTGCTCGATCGGCTCGCCGAGGTGGAGGCGGTGACCCTGCGGCTGCCGAACCAGCACCACCCGCTGGTCGACCTGACGCCGTTCGGCCTCGACAACCCGAATTGCGTTTTCGTCGGCACCGACGAGCCGTTCGGCGACATCGAGGCGACCCTGGTGCGATGAGGGCCGAGGCCGCGAGCGAGAGGAGACGAGTGGGTCCGGAACCCCACCCGCGGGATGCCGTGCGCGACCACCTGGTGCTGGCGGTCAACGGGCAGCTGCACCGGGTCGGTGGCGAGGCGGCCTTCGGCACCCTCTCCGACTTCCTGCGCCGCGATCGGCGCCTGATCGGGACCAAGATCGTCTGCTCGGAAGGAGACTGCGGCGCCTGCAGCGTGCTGGTCGGTGAGCCCCGCCGGTCGGAGGCCCCGTCGGTCGCGGACGGCGGAGGTGCGACAGCCGACGGGCTTTCCAGCGGCGCGCTGCGCTACCGCGCGATCGACTCGTGCATCGCCTTCCTGCACCAGCTCGACGGCTGCCACGTGATCACCGTGGAGGGGCTCGCCGGCCGCGCCGAAGCGCAGTCGCTCGCCGAGCTGCACCCGGTGCAGCGGTCGATGGTGGAGTGCTTCGGCTCCCAGTGCGGCTTCTGCACGCCGGGGTTCGTCATCGCGATCACCGATCTGCTCGCCGAACAGGATCGAACCGGCTCCGCCGAGCTCGACGACGAGGAGCTGCGTGTCGGCCTGGGCGGCAACCTCTGCCGCTGCACCGGCTACGCCCAGATCGTCGACGCGGTGCGCGAAGCGGAGCGGAGTGCACAGTCGCTGGCCCCGGCGGCCTGCGCCGACGAGCAGGCCCTCGCGGCGGTTCTCGGGCGCGCCTCGCGCGAGCCGGTGCGACTGGAGCACAGGGGTCGTGTGCTCGAGCTGCCGCGCGACGAGCAGCGCTTGCTGGCGGCGCGTGCGGCGCGCCCGGCGGCGCGCCTGGTCGCCGGCGGCACCGACCTGGGGGTGCGCTTCAACAAGGGACAGCTGTCGCCGAGCGAAGACGTGATCGACCTCGGTGGCGTGGCGGGCTTCGGTGGCGTGCGGCTGCTGGCCGCCGCGGCGGAGGACGCTGCGGCCGGCGGGCGCCTGGTCTGCGGCGCGACGGCGCGCTGGAGCGAGCTGCTCGACGCCATCGAGGGTCTGCCGTCGCTCGCCGACCTGCGGCAGGTGCTGCGCCGCTTCGGCGGGCCCCAGATCCGCAACCTCGGCACCGTCGGCGGCAACCTGGTCAACGCCTCGCCGATCGCCGACTCGCTGCCGTTCCTCTACGTCGCCTCGGCGCGCATCGAGCTGGTGTCGCAGCGCGGCGCGCGCTGGCTGCCGATCGAGCAGTTCTACCGCGGCTACAAGCAGCTCGATCTCGAACCGGACGAGCTCCTGCGCACGGTCGAGGTGCGCGTGCCCGATCCGGGGACCGGCGAACGGCTGCTCCTGCTCAAGGCCTCGCGCCGCCGCGATCTCGACATCTCGACCTTCACCGCGGCTTTGTGGATGCGTCTCGAGGGCGAACGGATCGACACCGTCCGGCTCGCTTTCGGCGGCGTCGGTCCCACCGTGTTGCGTCTGCCGCGCAGCGAGGAGTCGCTGCGTGGTCAGCGCCTCGAGATGGAGCGTTTCCGCATGGCGGGCGAGGTGGCGTCTTCGGAGATCCGCCCCATCTCCGACGTGCGCGGTGCCGCCGCCTACCGCCGTCTGCTGGCGCGTCAGGTGATGGAGTCGTTCTTCCGCCGTCTGCACGGCGAGCAGGAGGAGGTGGCCTGAGATGAAGCGCGACCTGGATCGGCCCGGCGGTAGCGCGACCCTCGGAGGCGACGCGGCGAGCAGCGCCGTCAGCTGGCCGAGGCGGCCCATCGCACGGCAGCCCGGTCAACCGCCGCACGACTCGGCGCTCGGCCACGTCCAGGGAAGTGCGCGCTACATCGACGACCTGCCGCTGCGTGAGGGCGAGCTGCGGATCGCGCTGGTCGGCGCGCCCTGCGCTCGCGGCCGCGTCACGCGGCTCGACCTCGACGCGGTGCGCGCGGCGCCGGGGGTCGTCGGCGTCTACACAGCGGCAGACCTCCCCGGCGCCAACCTCTGGGGGCCGATCTTCCACGACGAGCCGGTCCTCGCCGAGGAGGTCGTCGCCTACCTCGGGCAGCCGCTGGCGGTCGTCGCGGCGGACGACGAGCGCGATGCGAGGGCGGCGGCGGCCCTGGCGCGGGTGGAGGTCGAGGAGGAAGAGCCGGTGCTCACCATCGAGCAGGCGGTGGCCGCCGGCGAGTTCATCGGGCCGCAACGCCAGATCGCACGTGGCGACCTCGAGGCCGGCTGGGAGCGTGCCAGGCAGCGCATCGAGGGGCGTTTCGAGAGCAAGGGACAGGAGCAGTTCTACCTCGAGTCGCAGGCCGCCCTGGTGGTGCCGGAAGAGGGCGGCAGCCTGCTGGTCTACTCCTCGACCCAGAACCCCACCGAGATCCAGAAGGTGGTCGCCGACGCGCTCGGCTGGCGTCAGAGCCAGGTGGTCTGCGAGGTGCTGCGCATGGGCGGAGCCTTCGGCGGCAAGGAGACCCAGGCGGCGCTGCCGGCGGTCTTCGCGGCCCTGGTCGCCTTCCACACCCACCGTCCGGTGCGGGTGGTCTACGGCAAGGACGAGGACATGCTGCTCACCGGCAAGCGGCACGAGTTCCACACCGACTACCGGATTGGCTTCGACGAGCGCGGCCGCATCGTCGCCGCCGAGCTCGACGTGCGTTCGAACGGCGGCGCCTACGCCGACCTGTCGACCGCCGTGCTCGAGCGCTGCATGCTGCACCTGGACAACGCCTACCATCTGCCGGCGGTGCGCATCGGCGCCCGGGTGTGCCGCACGAATCTGCCGCCGAACACCGCCTTCCGAGGCTTCGGCGGTCCGCAGGGGATGGCGGTGATCGAGAGCTGCATGGAGGAGATCGCCGCGCGCCTCCGGCTCGACCCGCTCGACGTGCGGCGGGTCAACCTCTACCCGGCCGACGAGGCATCCGACGCAGCGCTGACCCCCTACGGTCAGCGGGTGCGCGGCAACCTCCTGCCGGAGATCTTCGATCGCCTCGAGCAGTCCTCGGACTACCGCCTCCGCCGGCGCGAGATCAGCCAGCACAATGCACGAACCGACGCTTGGGGTGAGCCGCCCTGCGTGCTGCGAGGCCTGTCCCTGGTTCCGGTCAAGTTCGGCATCTCGTTCACCAACAAGACGCTGAACCAGGCCAACGCCCTGGTCAACGTCTACACCGACGGCAGCGTGCAGGTGAGCACCGGCGCCACCGAGATGGGCCAGGGCGTCAACACCAAGCTGGCGATGATCGTCGCCCAGGAGTTCGGCATCGACCACCGGCGGGTGGTGGTGCGACCGACTTCGACCGAGAAGAACAACAACACCTCGCCCACCGCGGCGTCGGCCAGCACCGATCTCAACGGCGCCGCCGCGGTGAAGGCTTGTGCGGCGATCCGCGAGCGGTTGGCGGAGCTGGCATCGGGGCTGCTCGCGGGCTCCACGGACGGCCTGGCGCCGGCGCCGGAGCAGGTGGGCTTCGAAGGCGGAGCGGTGTTCGACCGCCGGGCTCCCGAGCGCCGGATCGACTTCGCCGAGCTGTGCCGGCGGGCGCACGTCGAGCGGATCGATCTCGGTGCGCGCTCCTTCTATGCCACACCCGGCATCGACTTCGACCGCGAGACCGGCAGAGGCTGTCCCTTCGCCTACTACACCACCGGCGCCTGCGTCGCCGAGGTGCGGGTCGACCGCCTGCTCGGAACGCTCGAGCTCGAGCGGCTCGACGTGCTGATGGACATCGGCAAGCCGATCCACCTGGCGATCGAGATGGGGCAGATCGTCGGCGGTCTGGTGCAGGGGATCGGCTGGGTCACCGGTGAGGAGCTGGTCTACGACGGCCGCGGCGAGCTGCTGACCACCTCGCCGACGACCTACAAGATCCCGGCCGCCAGCGACCTGCCCCGCGACCTGCGGGTCGAGATCCTCGACAACGATCTCAACCGACACAACGTGCGCAGCACCAAGGCGGTCGGCGAGCCGCCGCTGATGCTGGCGATCGCGGTGTGGACCGCGGTGCGCGACGCCCTCGGCGCGGCAGTGGCCCTCGGCGCGAGGCCTGGAGACCTGCGCATCCCGGCGACCCACGAGGAGATCGCGCGGACTCTCTCAGGTTGCTCTGTCGAGGAGTGGATCGCCGCTTCGTGAGCGCTCCGCCGGTCGACGTTCAGCGCCGATCGTCGGCGACTCGGCGCCGCAGGTACTCCTCGAAGATCGCTTCGGTGTAGGGGATGCCCGCTCGCTCGGCGAGATCCCTCATCTGAGCCTCGTTCTCGACCTGGCGCAGCTCGCGATCCAGTTTCGCGTCTTTACGGACGTGGCGGAGGAAGTGTTCGAGGTCGCGGGCACTCATCTGGACTCCTGTGAGGTCGTGGGCTGGACGCCCCGATGCCGGCCGCTGCGACTCGGCGTGCAGGGTCGCGGCGCCACGGCGCTGGCGTCATTCGGCGTCGAATGCGCGAACGGACGTCGTGCTAGCTTCGCCTTTCCCAACGTCCGCAGGAGATCAGACCTTCCGATGCCGACGCGAAGCGAAGCGATCGCACGGTTGACCGCCCCGGGTGAGCCGTTCGAGCTCGAGACGATCGAGCTCTACGGGCGGCCTTGCCGCTGGTTCAGGAACGGTCCGCAGACCCTGCGCGACCTCTACGCCGAGAACCGCAGCGACGAGACCTTCCTGGTCTACGAGGACGAGCGCTACACGTTCGAGCAGGCGTGGGCGATGGCCAGCCGCATCGGCGACCTGCTGGTGTACGAGCTCGGCGTGGTGCCGGGCGATCGGGTGGCGATCTCGATGCGCAACTACCCGGAGTGGATCTTCGCCTTCATGGCGACGACGTCGGTCGGGGCGATCGCGGTGGCGATGAACTCGCTGTGGCAGCCGGAGGAGATGGAGTACGGCCTGCGCGACAGCGGCGCCAAGGTGCTGTTCGCCGACCAGGAGCGGCTCGACCGCTTCGTGCAGATCGAGGGGGAGCTGGCTGTGCGCGTGGTCGCGGTGCGGCCGCGCGGCGCCCTGCCCGACGGCGCCAGAGAGCTCGGCGCGATGCTGGCGCGGCGGGCGCTGGAGGTGGGCGACAGCCCGGCGATGCCCGAGGTCGACGTCGCCCCCGAGGCCGACGCCACGATCCTCTACACCTCGGGCTCCACCGGCCATCCGAAGGGGGCGGTGAGCTGCCACCGCGCCATCCTCGCGGCGCTGCTCTCCTGGGAGCTCGACGGCCAGGCGAACCTGATCGAGAACGAGATGGAGGAGCCGCAGCTCGGCCACCAGCTCGCCACGTTGCTGGCGGTGCCGCTCTTCCACGCCACCGGTTCGCACGCGGTCTATCTCGCGTCGTACCGGTCGCAGCGCAAGATCGTCAGCATGTACAAGTGGGATCCGAGCCTCGCCGCGGAGCTGATCGAGCGCGAGAAGATCGTCAGCTTCGTGGCGCCGGCGGCGATGACTGGCGACCTCGTGCGGGTGGCCAGGGACTGCGGCCGCGACCTGAGCACGCTGCTCTCGGTCGGCGGCGGCGGTGCGCCCCGTGCCCCGGAGCAGGTGCGCCAGATCGAGCGCTCCTTCGCCAACGCCATGCCCGGCACCGGCTGGGGCATGACCGAGACCAACGCCATCGGCACCATCATCGGCGGCGAGCAGTACCTGGCGCGGCCGGCGAGCTCGGGCCGCTGCTCGGCGGTGCTCGAGATCCGCGTCGTCGACGAGCAGGGGCGCGAGCTGCCGTCCGGCCAGCGCGGCGAGCTGCAGGTGCGCGGCACCTCGATGATCCGCGGCTACTGGAACCGGCCCGACGCCGACGCCGAGACCTTCACCGACGGCGGCTGGCTGCGCACCGGCGACGTCGCCTACCTCGACGACGAGGGCTACGTCTTCATCGTCGACCGGATCAAGGACCTGGTGATCCGCGGCGGCGAGAACATCGGCTGCGGCGAGGTCGAGGCGGCCCTGCTCGAGCACCCGGACGTGGTCGAGGCCTGCGTCTATTCGGTGCCCGACGAGCGGCTCGGCGAGGAGGTCGGCGCCAGCGTGCACTGCCGCGCCACGGTCGACGAGGACGAGCTGCGCGCCTTCCTCGCCGAGCGCATCGCCCGCTTCAAGATCCCGCGCTACCTGCGCTTCGAGCCGGCGCCGCTGCCGCGCACCGCCTCGGGCAAGATCCTCAAGCGGCAGATCCGTCAGGAGGCGCTCAGCTCGATCGGGTGAGGGTGCGGCGGACTGCGGCGCCTGCCCGAGGGAGGCCCGCGTCGGGCCGTCGCTCGCGCGAGCGGGCCCGTCCGGTCGAGAGGCCCTGGCGTCGCCGACGGCGTGCACAGCCTGTCGCGGTTTTGCCCGGGTCGAGGTTCCCAGTGGCGTCGATTCCTCTGGCCGTGGGTCGCACGGCGGCCTACCGGCTCAGTAGAGGATCTTGGCCTCGAACGTCTTCCACTCCTCGAAGACCCTCCTGGCGTCCTCGAGCGGCAGGTGCCGCGACGGCAGCTTCTGCTCGGCGAGGGGGCGTCGGAGCTGGCGGTACAGCTCGGCGTCGTCGAAGTCGATCGCCGCGGCGTCCTCGCTGGTGTTGGCGTAGACCAGGCGGTCGAGCCGAGCCCAGTAGATCGCGCCGAGGCACATCGGGCACGGCTCGCAGCTGGCGAAGAGGGTGCAGCCGCGCAGCTCGAAGGTGCCGAGGTGCCTGCAGGCGGAGCGGATCGCCTCGACCTCGGCGTGCGCCGACGGGTCGTTGGCCGAGGTCACCCGGTTGAAGCCCTCGCCGACGATCTCGCCGCGCCGCGCCACCACGGCGCCGAACGGCCCGCCGGCGCCGCGGCGCATGCCCTGGCGCGACAGGTCGACGGCGCGTTGCAGCAGCTCGCGGTCGTGCCGATCGGTCGTTTCTCTCTCGGTGCTCATGTCGGATCGCTCGCTGGAGTCGAGTACCACCGCTCAGGCTCCGGGTGCAGGCGCCGGCGGCGCCGCCACCCGAGCTCGCTTCCCGTAGGATCGAAGGTGTGCCGGGTCGCCCGGCTGCGAGCCAAGGCAGAGCGAAGGAGGATGGACGCGATGGGTTGTCTCTCGTGGTTGCTGGTCGGACTGGTCGCCGGAGGTCTCGCCAAGCTGGTCTTTCCCGGTCGCGATCCCGGCGGCTGCATCGTAACCGTCCTCATCGGCATCGCTGGCGCGGCGCTCGGCGGCTACATCGGTACCTTCGCCGGCCTCGGCTCGGTGCAGGGATTCGACCTGCGCAGCCTGCTCCTGGCGGTGGTCGGCTCGCTCGTCGTGCTGGCGATCTACCGGCTGGTGTTCGGCGAGCCCAAGGCGAAGAAGAAGTCGGCCGGGGAGCGCAACAAGGGCTGACCCGCCGCCGGCTCCCGATCGGCTACGGACCGTGGGCGCGGGTGCCGACGGCCGGCGGCTCACCGGGCCGCGGCGAGCTCGACCACCACGTCGTAGTGGAAGCGCACGAAGCGGTAGAGCTCCTCCTCGAGGATGCGCTCCTGGTCGGAGTGGGCGCCGAAGCCCTTGGGGCCGTCCTCGACGTCGCGCACCGGGCCGATGCCGTAACTCTGGATGCCCCGAGCGCGCAGGAAGGCCATGTCGGTGGCGCCGGTCGACATCGACGGCAGGGTCGCGGTGTCGTAGTGCCGCGCCACCATGCGCTCGATGACCTCGAACGCCTCGGTGTTGAGGCGGGCGTCGCCGGAGCCGGGGCGGGTGGCGCGCTGACCGAGCGAGACCTCCACCGCGTCGTCGTCGATCACCGCGCGGACCTGGTCGAGGAAGCTCTCGATCTCCTCGTCGGGCAGGGCGCGGGTGTCGACCGAGGCGCGCGCCTCGGAGGGGATCACGTTGATCCGGTAGCCGGCGTCGAGGATGGTGGGTGAGAGCGACGTGCGCAGCATCGAGGCGTGGTGCGGCTCGTGCTCGCGGAAGTGCTCGTCGGCCTCCGCGATGCGCTCCGGATCGAGCACCGAGCGGTAGCGCTCGGCCGCCTCCGGATCGCGCGCCTCGACCAGCTCGGCCATGCGCTGGAAGTAGGCCGAGGTGGTCTCGTTGAGGCGCATCGGTGACGGCCAGTCGGCGATCTTCGCCACCGCCTTGGAGAGGCGGGCCACCGGGTTGCTCTGCAGCGGCACCGAGCCGTGACCGGCGACGCCGCGGGCGACGAGCTCGATGCGGAAGGGGAGCTTCTCGAGCGTCTGCACCGAGGCGAAGGAGATCTCGCCGCCCGAGCGCAGCACCGAGCCGCCCTCGGCGATGGCGTACTCGGCCTCGATCTCGCTCCAGTGCTGCTCCACCATGAAGGCGATGCCGACGTGGGTGTTGCCCTCCTCGCCGGCCTCGGCGAGGAAGATCACGTCGCGATCCAGCGGCACCTGCTGGCGCTTCAGCTCGAGCAGGATCATGAGGCCCGCGACGACGTTGTCCTTGTCGTCGACGGTGCCGCGACCGTAGATGTGGCCGTCCTTGCGCTCGGCGCTGAAGGGCCCGGCCGCCGTCCACTTGGCGGGGTCGACGTTCACCGTGTCGGTGTGCGCCATCACCAGCAGCGGCTGTTTCTTCCCCGAGCCTTCGAGCCGCGCCACCAGGTTGGGACGGTTCTCCTCGAGCGCGAAGATCTTCACAGGGATCCCCTCGCTCTCGAGGACGGTGCGCAGGTAGTCGACCACCTCCTTCTCGCCGCCCGGCGGCACCAGCGGCGGCGAGGTGCTGTCGCGCTGCACGATGGCCTGGAAGTGCTCGAGGATCTCCGGCTCGAGTGCCTCCCAGTCGGGCTGGGCGACGAGGGGAGCCGAAGCGGCCAGCGCCGCAGCGGTGACGGCGAGGCCGGCGAGCCGTTCGAAAGAGAGACGCCTTCGTCGGCCGTGGCCACTGGAACCGGTACGTCGTTCAGGCACTGGAATCTCCTCGCAGAGGCAACCAGCGCAGTCTAAACGCCGACTCCGCGAAGGTGCCGCTGAGTCGTCACACGCCGGTCTCTCCGAACGCACCGATCGCGAAGCGACCCGGCCTTCAGCCAAGCCCCTGGAGACGGCGACACCTCAGGGCGTGGTCGCGGACCACGCCGAGGTGTCCGCGCTTTCAAAGCCGTCCTCGAAGATGGGCAGGTCGAGGAAGTCCTCCATCATCTCGACGTACAGGCACCAGGTGACCATCTGGCCGGTCTCGCCGCCCTCGACGTCGCGCGCGGTCAGGGTCCAGTCGCCGACGCCGGTCTGGCCGTTCCACGCGGTGAGCGAGCTGTTGGGCCGTACCCTGCCGCCGATCGTCGGCGTGCCGCCGGCGCACTGGTCCTCGACCGGGAGCGCGGCGTCGCGGTCGAAGGTGGCGAGCACGTTGTTGCCGCTGCAGCCGAAGGTCGAGGCGGGCACCCCGGGCCGGTCCATCAGCAGCGCCCGACGACCGTCGTGCTCGAGCTCGAGCACCAGGTCGCCGACCCAGGAGTGGGTGACGAAGACGCTCGCCTTGACGTCGATCACCCGGTGGCCGAGGAAGACCCCCGGGACGCTGGCGAAGCTCACCGTCTGCGACCAGCCGTCCGCGTCGTCGTCGGGGATGGCGGCGAACGGCGACTGGCAGGTCTTGAACTCCCAGCGCTCGTGGGCGCCGATGTCGCACTCGGCGCCGCCGAGCTCGCGGTCGAGCAGCCTCTGATCGATGAAGGTGCAGCTCGCGGTCGCTGCGTCGATCAGCGGCGAGTCCTCGCGTGGCGCCATGGTGGGCAGGCCGTTGCGCGAGCTGTTGTCGCGCAGCGGCTGCAGGCGCGGATCGCCGGTGCTGCCGCCGGTGTTGCACGAGCCGTCGCCGTCCCAGGAGGAGCTGGCGTTGCGCGGCGAGTCGCAGTCGCCGCCGACGTTCAGGGCGACGACCGAGCTGCGCAGCGGCGTCCCGTTGGCGACGCTGCTGCCGCGCACGTAGCCGCCGGTGCCGGAGGTCGGCGCGGTGTTGCCGACGATCGTGGCGTTCCCGACTCTGCCCTGGTCGGTGGGGCCGTAGAAGCCGCCGCCGTCCTCGCTCGCCTCGTTGCCGGTGATCGTCACGTCGAAGCCGTCGAACACTCCGGCCGAGTAGATGGCGCCGCCGAGGCGCGCCTGGTTGCCCTGGAAGAGGGACGTGTTGACGATCGTGTCGTTCGCGCCCGCGCCCTCGAGGCAGAGGGCGCCGCCCCGATCGGCCTGGTTGTCCTCGAAGGCGGTCGAGCTGAAGCCGCCGCCGAAGGCAGTTCCGGTGTAGACGGCGCCGCCGCAGCCGGTCGCCTGGTTCCAGGCGAAGCGCGCCCGGCCGACGGTCAACTGCGTGGTGACGCCGAGAGAGCCCATCGCGTGCACGGCGCCGCCGTCGCCGGTGACGTTGCCGTGGCGCAGCGTCATGTCGCTCAGGAAGACGGCGCCATTGACGCCGACGGTGAGGTGGCGGCCGTCTGCCACGCCAGGAGTCGCGGCCGCCTGCCAGATCGTGACGTCGCGGCCGTTGCCCAGGATGGTGACGAACTTGTCGGTCACCACCCCCTGCTCGGTGTGCACGACCGGGAAGCCGATGTCGAGGAAGATCGAGTCGCCGTTGCTGGCCGCGGCCTCGGCGGCGGCGATGGTGGTGAAGTCGCAGCCCGAGGGGCACACGGTGAAGGTCGCCGCCGGCGCGGCGCCGGTCAGGGCGACAGCGAGGAGGGTCGTGAGCAACGTCACTCTCGAGAGTGGACGCCACCAAGGTGTCGTCGCCCCCGAGGCCGGTTCCCGTGACTCGCTCGCGACCGCGGGGACGATTGGTGGGAGTTTGTTCTCGACTCGCATGCGGACCTCCCGGGACCAGCCTGTGCGGGCCGGCGGAGATCGCCGGTCCGCTCGGTCCACGTGAAGACGCCGCAGGGGCGGCCAAGGCGAAATCCGACGGGAGAGCCGGTCAGGAGGCGGAGGCCTGTGCGCGGCAGCCCGGCGGCTGCTCGACGGGACATCGATGCCGCGCAGGTGCGGACGACGAGACGGGTGCGAAGTCTTGGATCCGATGGAGCGGGTGGTGGAAACGATGCCTGGCGGACGCCCGCCAGCGGCTCAGTCCTCCAGACCCCCGTCGAGCAGCTTGCCGTCCATGCCGGTGTTGAGGCGCGCCTCCTCGACCAGGCGGCGGGCCACCGGGCCGATCTCGTTGGGATCGGCGATCGGGTCGACGGTGGGGCCGCGGTTCCAGGCCTCGGCGACGGCGAGGAAGCGCCCCGAGGCCTCGAAGACGCGGCCGGTGACGTCGCGCGAGTCGCTGCTGCAGAGCCAGGTGACGATCGGCGCGATCCAGCGCGGCGAGCGCGCCTCGCGCAGCGCGTCGGTGATCTCGCCGGGCTGCAGGTCCTCGGTCATCCGGGTCAGCGCCCCGGGCGCGATGCAGTTGACGGTGACGCCGTAGCGCTTCAGCTCGCGCGCCGCGATGATGGTGAAGGCGGCGATGCCCGCCTTGGCGGCGCCGTAGTTGGTCTGGCCGACGTTGCCGTAGATGCCCGAGACCGACGAGGTGTTGACCAGGCGTGCGTCGGGGGTGCGGCCGGCCTTGCTCTCGGAGCGCCAGTAGGCGGCGGCGTGGTGGGCGGGGGCGAAGGTGCCCTTGAGGTGCACCCGGATCACCGCGTCCCACTCCGCCTCGGTCATGTTCACCAGCATGCGGTCGCGCAGGATGCCGGCGTTGTTGACCAGCGCGTCGAGGCGGCCGAAGGTCTCGACCGCCTGCCGCACCATCTCGGCGGCGGCCTGGAAGTCGGAGACGTCGGCTCCGTTGGCGATGGCCTCACCGCCGGCGGCCCGGATCTCCTCGACCACCTGCTGCGCTGGCCCGCGGTCGGCGCCGACGCCGTCGCGGGCGCCGCCGAGATCGTTGACCACCACCTTGGCTCCGTGTTCCGCCAGCATCAGGGCGTACTCGCGGCCGATGCCGCGGCCGGCGCCGGTGACGATCACCACCCGCTTCTCGCACAGTCGGGTCATCGCAAGGTCCTCCTCTCGCTGGCTAGCCGCGCCCGATCATCGGATCGAGCGCCGTTGGCGGAGCCGGGACCACGGACGATCCAAAGCTCCGGCCGGTCGTTCCGGCCTCGGTCGCGGTGCGCGACGGCACAGGGGCTCCCCGAGGGTCGGATCAGTCTAGACGAGACGGTGGAGGTTCCCTCGGTTTCTGAGGCGAATCGAGGTCTGGTGGCGGCCTCTTTCGACATTTTTTTGGAAAATCGCGTCGACTTTCCGGAGGCCGTCCGTCTCTATAGAACGAGAGCCGGGAGCCCAGCCGCCGCTCGCGCCCCAGCCAGTGGTCGCGCCCGGCGGCAGCAACCCGAGACTCGTGGGGGAAACCTCAGGGCGCTGCGCTTCCCGGTGCAGCGCCCTCTTTTTCTTCGTCGCGGGCTCCGGCCGAGTCCCGGCCGTCGTCAGTCTTCTGTGTCGCGCGGGTCCGCCCGGCCGGGCCGCTGTCGCGCTGCGCATCGACTTCTTCCTCCACCGGCTCGTGGATGCCGGGGAAGTAGAGCCTGAAGGTGGTGCCGACGCCCTCCTCGGACTCCAGCGACAGGGCGGCGCCGTGGGCACGCACGATGCCGAGAGTGGCGGCGAGGCCGAGGCCGCGGCCGTCCTCGCGGGTGGTGAAGAACGGATCGAAGACGCGCTCGCGGGTCCGTGCGTCCATGCCGACTCCGTCGTCGGCGACCTCGACGCAGACGTACCGTCCCCGCGGCAGCTCGAAGCCGACGACGAGGCCGCGGACGTTGTGGGGGTCGAACTCGACCAGCAGGGTGCTCAGCCGCACCGAACCGGGTCTTCCCTTCTGGGCGTGCGCTGCGTTGAGCAGCAGGTTGACGAGGATCTGGCGCAGCTGGCCGCTGTCACCCAGCACCTTGGGCAGATCGGCCGTGAGCGACTGCTCGAACGGGACCCGCTTGCCGATCACCGCTTCGAGCAGCGTCTCCATCTCGGCGGCGATGGTCGAGCAGTCGATGGCGTGCATCGAGGCGGGCGCCTGACCGGCGTACGCCATGATCTGGTCGGTCAGCTCGCTGCCGTGTCGGGTCGACTGGGCGATCTGGTCGAGGTGCAGCTTGACCGGCTCGTCGTCGTCCACCTTGAGCAGGCCGAGCTCGACGTGGCCCTTCATGATCGTCAGCAGGTTGTTGAAGTCGTGGGCGATGGCGCCGGCCACCATGCCCAGGCTCTGCAGCCTCTGGGCGTCGAACATGCGCCGTTCGAGCTGGCGCTGCTCCCGCTCGAGCTGCTTCGCCTCGGTGATGTCCTCGACCATCGCCAGCGCTCCGACGATGCGTTCGTCGGAATCGCGCAGCGGCTCGACCGAGATGCGGGTCACGGTCGCGCGGCCCCACGAGGAGGTGTGGTTCCACTCGTAGCCGAACGTCGACTCGCCGCGCTCGAGGCAGCGACGGAAGAGCGAACGCACCTCCTCGGCGCGCACGATGTTGCCGCGCAGCACGCTCTGGCCGACCAGCTCCTGGCTGCTGGTGGCGCCGAGGGTCTGGACCAGGCTGGAGTTGACGGTCTCGATCGTTCCGTCGCCGTCGCAGGCGAGGATGCCCACCGGCGCGGTGTGGATCAGCCGCCGCAGCCGGCGCTCGCTGAGGCGCAGGCGCTGGCGCTGCTCGTGCCGCTCGGTGATGTCCTGCAGCTCGGCGGCCATCGCCAGGTTGGAGCGTCCCCAGGGCAGCTCGTGCAGTCGGATCGCCAGGGTACGCCGGGGCTCCCGCCGGGTGCGCACCGTCATCGTGGAGTCGGCGCCGACCGCCCGCTCCAGGGCCTCGCGCACCAGGTCCTCGCTGAGCTCACCGGTCTCGTCCTCGAGATGCTGGGTCAGCAGGTCGAAGAGCACCGGCGAGCTCTCCAGGTCGAGATCGAGCAGCTGGTGCGCGGCACGGTTGGCGTACACGATGCGTCCGCCGCCGTCGCCGAGCACGATCGCGTCGAGGGTGCGGTCGACGATCTCGGGCAGCGTGTCGGGCAGCAGGTTGAAGATCTGCAGGCGGTAGATTCCCAGCACGAAGGCGATCGAGCCGAGCAGCGAGAGCGGCACGACGGGATCGAACGGCAGCGGCACGGGCGCCAGGGCGTAGGTCAGGGACCCGGCCGCCACGGCGGTTCCGATCGCCGCCAGCAGCAGGCAGCTGCGACGCTGGCTGTCGCGGTCGGTGGCGCGGGCGGCTGCCAGCAGCACGACGACCGCGGTGGTCATCTCGGCGGCGGCGAAGCCGGCGTGCACCCACCAGAGCGGCCGGTAGACGTTGCGTTCTCCGAGCACCGGCTCGAGCACCCAGCCGTGCAGCGGATTCGTCGCGACGAGCATGACGATCACGGCGGCGAGCGCGCCGGTGGTGTGGATCGTGGTCTCGATCGCCGCAGGCCGCAGGCCGACGCTGCCTAGCCGCAGCGCCAGCACCAGCCACGCCCAGCAGGCGAGGTGGATGCCGGCGTAGAGCAGGGTGATGCCGAGGAACTCGGCGGTGCGTCCGATCGGATCCCGGGTGATCAGGTCGCCGAGCAGGTAGAGCAGGCCGGCGGTGAGGATCAGCGGGATCTGCGGCCAGTAGGGCGCCGGCGGCCGGCGCACCAGGACGTAGGCAAACAGGGCCGAGAGACCTCCCGCCGTCAGGACGCTGAGCAGTTGGGTGGCGAGAGTCACCTCGGTCTGGTTCTCCTCGGAGGCTCCGGAGGAAAGAGGACCGCGCTCAGCACGACCGACGTCGAGCGCGCAGGGAGGACGGGAGGACCGCGAGCGGCCCGGAGCGGGCGAAGGGACGGAAGGGAACGCCCCCGGGCGCTGCGCCCGGAGGGATAGTTATAATAGTTTAACGAGAAAGAAAGGGATAGACAACGCGGAAGCCGTTCCTCGAGAGGGAGAACCAGCGTGGCGCTCCGGCCCTCGCCGGCTCAGGGGCAGGTCGCGAAGGCGGAGGTGTCGGTGACCGCGGGCGCGGCCTGTCCGAGCGGGTTGAAATAGGTCTCGCTCTCGCCGGTCTCCGAGTCGGTCACTCTCAGCGTGTACTCGACGTTGGTGGTCGCCGCGAAGAAGACCCAGAAGCGGTTGTTCAGGCCGCAGCCGTCGAGCACCTTGACCAGCATTTCGATGTTCTGCACGTCGAAGAACCAGAACAGGCCCGAGGTCTCCGAGCCCGAGAGGCCGATGGCGTTGCCCGGACCGCTGTCGAGCTCGAAGTCGGTCCAGTCGACCTCGACCTCGAAGCGGTCGCCGTCGTCGCCGCCGAGACAGAGGGTCCGCGGCCCGGGCAGGCAGTCGAACGGTTGCACCGGGGGATCGTCTGGCTCGACACCGATGCGGATCTCGAGGTCGAGCGCATCGACGCCCTCGCCGACCAGGTCGGCGATCAGCACCGCGAAGTCGCCCGCCCACGGCGTGCCCGAGTCCTCGAAGAAGAAGACGTCGATCGGGTTCGGGGTGCCGGGCCCGAAGTCGAGCACGTCGAAGACGGTGTTGTTGCGCCGCATGGTCAGCGTCGCCTGCTGCACCCCGGTGTTGGGGAAGTCGAGCGGATTGGCGCTGTTGAAGAAACCGAGGATCATCGCGCCGTCGGTGAGCGGCTGGCCGCCGCCGGTGAAGCCGTCCGGGAAGAGGGGCTCGCCGCCGCGCGAGAAGATCGAGATCTCGACGTCGACGGCGTTGCCGGAGGGACGCACCGAGACGCTCTCGGTGACCCGCGGCACGGTGCCGTCGACGAACGCCGGCTGTGACTCGGTCAGGCCGTCGAAGGTGACGGTGAGGTTGGGGTTCGCCGGGGCGTAGAGCGAGAACACCTGGCCGTTGCTGAGACCCTCACCGATGAACGGATCGTAGGTGGAGCCGGTGGGGGTCGAGACCGCGGCGCCGACCACCTGCGGATCGTCGCCGGCAGGAGCCTGGCGCGACCGCAGATCGAGGCCGGCGGGCACGCTCAGGCCGCGGCCGCCCCGGGTGCGTGGCGCCGCGCCGAGGCCGGCCGCCGCACTGCCGAGGTCGCCGCCGGTCGGGTCGAAACCGCTCAGCGCCGCCAGCTGGGCCAGCAGCTTCTCGGCCTCACGGCCGGCACGGTCGGCGATGGCGCCCGGCGAGAGATCGTTGGAGCCCGACCAGGCGGGATCGAAACGCCTCGCGAGCCGCATCCCGCTGCCCACCGTGGCGGCGCTGCAGGTGTCGAAGGCGTCGGTGTCGGTGACCGCGTCGGCCGGCTGGCCGAGCGGGTTGAAGTAGGTCTCGCTGTCGCCGGTGAGGCTGTCGGTCACCGTGACCGTGAACTCGACGTTGGTGGTGGCGGCGAAGAAGACCCAGAAGCGGCCGTTGAAGCCGCAGCCGTCGAGCACCTTGATCAGCAGCTCGAGGTTGTCGGGCTCGAAGAAGTACATCAACCCCGAGTCACCCGAGAGGGGGACCGACATGCCGTCTCCCACTGCGCCCTCGAAGTTCTCCCATTGCACGGAGACCTCGAAGCGGTCGTCGTTGAGGCACAGGGTCGTCGGCCCGTCGAAGCACGGTTCGACTCCCTCGCGCAGGGGCCAGCCGAGGTCCTCCATCAGCGCGGGGGTGACGATCGCCTCGCCGTCGCCGGTGTCGAACGGCTCCATCAGCTCGTTGGGGAAGAGCGAGGTGTCGAAGTGCGACACGGAGGAGCCGATCTCGAGCGGGTTGGGCGAGTACATGCGCACCCTGCCGGACGGGTGCACGCCGCTGACCAGGGGAAAGGCGTCCGCCAGCACCTGCGGCCCGTTCCACGTCAGGCTGCCGCCGGTCGCAGAGTTGCGGCGCTGGGTGTTGCTCATCACCGGCCAAGGCAGGTTCTGCTGGGTGTCGAACAGGAAGTTCGAGTAGACGTCGTCGAAGCCCTGGAACTTGGCTCCCGTGTTCAGGTTGACCAGCGAGAGGAAACCGAGGCCGTGGGCGATCTCGTGCAGCACCGTCTCGATGAAGTCGATCGCCTGGCCCGGAGCCTCGTTGATCCCGTAGTGCCAGCCGACACCGCCGAGGCAACCTGGGTCGGAGTCGAGGGCGTCGTTGAACTCGGCGACGATGTCGGGAGAGCCCGGGTCGAGATCGTCGGCGGCCAGTGTGTCGGCCAGAGCTCCCGTGTACCAGGTGTTGAAGAGCGGCGCGTTGGGGAAGTTGCCGAACACCGATTCCGGCCCGGCGCTGCCGAGCAGGGCGCTGTTGGCGTCGCAGTCGAGCTCCGGCATCGAGACGGAGATGACGATCGTCTCGTCGCTGTCGATCACCGATCCCCAGATGTCGGCGGCGATCTGGAAGGCGATCAGCCGTTGCTGACCGAGCGTCGTCCCCGGGTTTCCCGGCACCGGGCTGCGTGGAGTCGGATCGTTGAAGCCCTCGCCGGGCATGTCTTCGACGGCGAGCACGATCTCCGCCGCGGATGCGGTGGAGGCGGCGAGGACGGAGGTGGCGAGAACGGCAGTGGCGAAATAGCGTCGGAAGCTCACTGCTGCACCTCCTCGGCTCCCGGCACGACCTTCGCGGCCGGCGCGATCGGCCGGTGGTCGGTGGTGATCTCGCCGTCGGCACCGCGGCGGGCGTAGAGGCCCTGGCGGAAGCGGCCCTGCAGATCCACCTTCATCGTGCCGTCGGGCAGGGTCTCGACCTCGAGGCCCTCGTCGCTGAAGGCGAGCGGATCGGTGAAGGTCTCGGGCGTCTGCTTGTCCGGCGGAGGAGGCGGAACGAGGCGCAGGGTCGCCGGGTCGACGAAGGCGCGGCGGCCGGCCCGGCCTGTCGCCTCGGGTGCGGCGACAGGCCGCTCTACTGCCTCGGCTCCAACGGGTCTCGGCTCGGAGCCGTCGGCCGAGTCGCCACCTGCCTGTGTGGTGACAGGGGGGAGTCGGCCGTCGGCGCGTGTCTCCGGCGAGGCCGCTGCGCCGCCGCAGGCGAGGATCGCGAGGCAGGAAGAGGCGAGGAGGACTGCAGGCAACACCCGTCGAACGGCCATCTTTCACCCTCCGCAGGCCCCGTGCCGATGCGCCGCGATGCGGGATCGCGCGAGACCACTGTTGGCTGTCCGGCCAGTCTATCCGCAGCCACGTCCGGGAAATCGATGTCGTCTCGCCGCTGGCACGCGGCTGGCGGAGCTCAGCAATCCACCACCAGCAGCGCCGCGCTCTCGTCGGCCGCGACTGTGCAGGCCGGCGAGGCGAGTCGCTCGCCGGCCAGTGCGACGAGCGCCGGCGGATACGGGAAGCGCTGCGCCGGCGCCGTCCACAGCAGGTGGGTGATGCCGGCGCCGCGGGCGACCGCGGCGGCCTCGTCGGCGTCGGTGGCGGCGGCGAAGAGGGCGGAGATCTGCGACGCCTCGAAGAAACTGTCCGCCGCCACCTCGCGCTCGACGCCGTAACTCCGGTTGGTACCGAGCAGCAGCACCAGCGAGTCGGGCGGTGTGGCTTCGGCCACCCATTCGTGCCAGCTCGGCACCACCTGCTCACGCAGGGCCGCGCCGCCGCGCACGAGGTCACCCGCCAGGCGTGGAGCCTGGCGCAGGTAGACCCAACCGTCGGCCAGGAGCAGGGCCGTCGCGGCGAGCGCCAGCGGCGCAGCGAGCAGCGAGAGACGCCTCTCGGCCAGCAGCAGGGCGGCGCCGCGGCCGGCCGCCAGCGCCACCAGCGGCAGCGCCGGGATCAGCAGCCGCAGCTGCTGCGAGCTGAGCGCCCAGCCGGCGAAGAAGAGCAGCGCCACCGATGCGGCTCGGCGGGCGAGCGGATCACGCAGGCAGGCGAGCAGGGCGAGCGGCAGGCCGAGCCACCAGAGCGGCGTCAGCTCGCCGTCGAAGCGCTCGTAGCCGAGGCCGGCTTCGGTGAGCAGGCGCCACGGCAGCAGCAGGTAGTCGATCGGCTCGCGACCCATGCCGATCGAGCGGTTCCACTGGCGGTGCTGGTCGGCCAGCTCGGCGCTCCAGTTGGCGCCGCCGAACTGCTCCCAGAGCAGCGGGTAGACCGGATTGCCGGTCAGCCACCAGCTCTTGGCCAGCCAGGCGCCGAGCAGGAGCGCGATGGGTACGGCGATGCGCAGCAGCGTCGCGGTGAGATCCGGCGGATGACGGCGAACTCGTGTCGCGACCGCGACCGCGAGGAGCGCCGCGACGCCGACGAAGCCGTTCAGCTTCACCGTCGCCACGCCGGCCAGCAGGATCCCCAGGAGCAGAGCGCTGGACCGCGGGAACGATGCGGCGGTCCCGCTACCGCTGTCCGATCCGCCCGCTGCTGCGGAGAGCCCTCGCTCGAGCTCGAGGAACGCGGCGAACAGCAGCAGGGCGTAGGCGAGGTCGACGTACGGGATGCGCGCCTCGAACAGCACCACGGGGTTGGCGAGCACCAGGATCGCGGCGAAGACTCCGGCGACCCGGTGCGCGCCGGTCGCGGCCGCGGCCTCGCCGCCGGATGGACCCGTCGCCGCGCGTCCGGCCGCGACGGAGCGCGCGACCGCGACGAGCAGCGCCACGGTGAACGCCCAGTGCAGCAGGTTGGTGCCCTCGTGCCGTCCCAGGGCCAGCGCCTGGCCCCACACCAGCTGCACCGCGTGCGGCCAGTGGAAGTAGACGTTCCAGGGCTCCTCGTGGAAGCCTCCCGCGGCGAGCAGGCGCTCGGGGATGCGCAGGTGGTAGACGCCCGCGTCGTGGGCCACGTCGGGACGGTGGGCCTGGATCCAGAGCGCCGCGAGCACCAGCCAAATGGCCGCGAGGAGCAGGCACGAGGCGCCGCGACGAAGCCTTGCCAGCGCCTTGCGGGGCTCCCCGTCGGGCGTTCCTCTGAAGTCCCCTGCACTGCTCGTCGAGCTGGCGCGGGATGCCCTCCCTGTCGAGCGGCGCTGCTGCAGCCACCGGATCGCGGCGAACAGCGCCGCGGCCGCGGTCAGCGGTGCGACGACGGAGGCGCGGTAGAGGCCGAGCGCGGCGAGGGCGAAGAGCAGCGCGCTCCAGACGACGACGCCGACCGCGAGCGCCAGCGGAACGTCTCGGCGCCCGGCGGGGCCGGAGCGTCCGAGGCGCTGCAGGCAGAGCTGGCCGACCACCCACAGCGCGAGCACCAGGACGATCTGGATCGCGGTGTTGGTGAGCAGGGAGAGCACGGTGGGATCTCCGCGGCCGCGGACTCGGCGCGGACTCCGTGACAGCGGTCAGGCGACGCCGGCCTGCGAGCGCAGCCGGCGCACCGCCTCGACCATCTCGTCGACGGAGAGGTACTTGTCGCGCACCTTGCCGCGCTCGCTGCCCCGCGCCAGCTCGTCCTCGTCGAGGCGCTGCCAGTCCTCGAAGGTCACCACGTCGACGCCGCGCCGGGACAGCAGCGCGTCGACCGCCTCGCGGCTCGGCTCGGGAGCTCCTTCGCCGAGCGCGGGCACGTCCTCCAGCATCTTGGCGACGGTCGCCTGCGAGTCCGGGCCGTTGGTGCCGATCAGGCCGCTCGGCCCGCGCTTCGCCCAGCCGACGACGTACTGGCGTGGCACCACCGGACCGCCGGGCCCGTCGGTGATGCGTCCCTCGTCGTTGGGGAAGATGCCCCAGCGCTCGTGGAACGGCACCCCCTGCAGCGGCACACCTCGGTAGCCGACGGCCTTGAAGACGAGATCGACCTCGAGCGTCTCGTGCTCGCCGGTGCCCCGCGGCCGCGGTGTGCCGTCGCGATCCGCGGTGAGCTCGTTGCGCTCGATGCGCACCGCGGTGAGCTTGCCGCCTTCGCCGAGGAACTCGGTCGGCGAGACCAGGAAGCGACAGCAGATGCGGCGCTTCGCCGGAGAGCCGGAGGGAGTCTCGGCGCTCTTCTCGAGCAGGTACTCGACGTTCTTGCGGGCGCTCGGCGCCGCCGACTCGAGCCACTCGGCGCTCAGCGGATCGAGCCGGGCCTCGGCCGGTTCGACCACCAGCTCGGCGTGCTCCAGCTCGCCGAGCTCCTTGATCTCCTTGGGCGAGAACGCCGCCTGCGCCGGGCCGCGACGACCGAGGATGACGATCTCCTCGATGGTGCTGGCACGCAGCGCGTCGAGGGCGCCGTCGGTGATGTCGGTCTCCGCCAGCACGTCCAGGTCCTGCGACAGCACCCTGGCGACGTCCATCGCGACGTTGCCGTTGCCGACCACCGCGACGCGGCGGGCCCGGTCGAGGGCGAAGCTGCGATCCTGGAAGTCCGGATGGCCGTTGTACCAGCCGACGAACTCGGTGGCCGAGTGCACCCCCTCGAGCTCCTCGCCGGGCACGTTCATGCTGCGGTCGCTCTCGTTGCCCACCGCGTAGACGATCTGGTCGTAGTGGCGCAGCAGGTCGTCGACCGAGAGATCGCGTCCCACCATGACGTTGCCGAGGAAGCGGAAGCGCTCGTGCTCGGCGGTCTTGTTGTAGACCCGGATGACGTTCTTGATCTTCTGGTGGTCGGGAGCCACACCGCCGCGCACCAGACCGAATGGCGTCGGCAGGCGATCGAAGACGTCGACCTCCACCACCGGGTCGGCCTTGAGCAGCGCGCCGGCGGCGTAGAAGCCGCTCGGCCCCGAGCCGATGATGGCGACGCGCACGGGGCGCTCTTCGCTGCCGGGGCGTTGTGTCGCGTCGGGACCGGAAGCGGACTCTGGCTGCATCGGTGGGCTCTCCGCGGACCGCCGCCGGTGCGCTGCGATGCGCTCCGCGGCAGCTGGTTCGTTCGCGCGAAGCGCCGCTCCGTCGCGACGGGGTCGATGGGTGGGTTCGAAGGGCGCCGCGATCATAGCGGCAGCGTGACGGAGGGGTTCTGCCGCGGTCGACCGTGTGGCGACCTCACCCGCCTTGCTCGCCTCGGTCCTCGGTCCTCGGTCCTCGGTACCCTCGGCCCTCGGTACACTGCGGCGAACCGGTGAATTGACCCCGTGAGGCGCCGTCGGCGCCGGGAGGAGCCCGATGGTCGCAGGCGAAGGAGCCGAGTCGGCACGCAAGGACGCCGCAACGGCTGGACCGGAGACCGATGGCGCAGAAACGGGTGGCGCGGAGACGTCGGTGCGCGTCGCCGAGGCCGCTCTGCGTGAGGCCGTCGAGGTGATCTTCGTCGGCCTCGGACTCACCGCCGAGGACGCCGCCACCGTCGCCGACGCGCTGGTCGAAGCCGACCTGATGGGCGTCTCCTCGCACGGCGTCTCCAACTACATCCAGCTGATCTACGCCCCGGGCATCCGCGCCGGGCGGATCGAGGCCAGGCCGCGCCTCGAGGTGGTGCGCGAGACCCCGGTCTCGGCGGTGGTCGACGGCGGCGGCGGCATGGGACACGTGGTCGGCCGCTTCGCCATGGAGCTGGCGATCCGCAAGGCTTCGGAGGTCGGCATCGGCGCCGTCGCGGTGCTCGGCAGTCGCCACTACGGAGCGGCCGGCCACTACTCGCACATGGCTCTCGCCCACGACATGATCGGCCTGTCGCTGACCAACGCCGACAAGCTGGTGGTGCCGACCCACGGCAGCGAGTCGCGCCTCGGCACCAACCCGATCGCGGTCTCGATCCCGGCCGGCGACGAGGCGCCCTTCCATCTCGACATGGCCACCTCGACGGTGCCGCTGGGCAAGATCATGCTGGCCCGCCGCGCCGGTCAGCCGATCCCGCACGGTTGGGCGGCCGACGCCACCGGGCGCAGCACCACCGACGCCGCGGCGGCGTTCGAGGCGTTCCGTCTGCTGCCTCTCGGCGGCACCTACGAGCTCGGCAGCCACAAGGGCTACGGCCTGGCGATGCTGGTCGACATCCTCAGTGGGCTGCTCTCCGGGGCCGGAGTCGGCGCCGGCGGCGGTCTCGGCAACCAGGTCGGCCACTTCTTCGCCGCAGCGCGGCTCGACTGCTTCCGCGACCCGGACGAGTTCAAGCGGGAGATGGACGAGTTCCTGCGCCAGATGCGCGCCACGCCGCCGATCGAGGGCTCGGGCGAAGAGGTGATCTACGCCGGCGTCAAGGAGGCGGCGGCGCGCGCCGACTGCGCGGCCAACGGCATCCCGCTGCACCGCGACGTCGTCGCCTACCTCGACGGCCTCGCCGACGAGCTCGGCTCGACGGCGCCGCGGCTGGGCAGCGCGTGAGAGGAGCGTGACGGTGGACAGCGGCGTGCAGGTCGGCGGCGGAGGGTCCGAGACGACGGTGCGGGTCGAGCGCGACGGGCCGATCACCACCGTGATCCTCGACCGGCCCGAAGTGCGCAACGCGGTCGACAACCCGACGGCCGAGCGCCTCGCCGCCGCCTTCCGCGAGTTCGACGCCGACGACGAGGCTCAGGTGGCCGTCTTCCACGGTGCGCACGGTCACTTCTGCGCCGGCGCCGACCTCAAGGCGGTGGCGCGTGGCGAGCGCACCCGCCGCTACGACGCGGCGCGGGCGCGCGAGGGCGACGGGCCGATGGGGCCGACGCGGCTCGAGCTGAGCAAGCCGGTGATCGCCGCGGTCAGCGGTTACGCCGTCGCCGGCGGTCTCGAGCTGGCGCTGTGGTGCGATCTGCGGGTGGTCGAGGAGTCGGCGGTCTTCGGGGTCTACTGTCGCCGCTGGGGGGTGCCGCTGATCGACGGCGGCACCGTGCGCCTGCCGCGCCTGATCGGTCTGTCGCGGGCGCTCGATCTGATCCTCACCGGGCGCTCGCTGGGCGCCCGTGAGGCCGAGCGCATCGGCCTCGCCAACCGCGTCGTGCCCGACGGCGCCGCACGCCAGGCCGCCACCGAGCTGGCGCGCGAGCTGGTGCGTTTCCCCCAGCTCTGCCTGCGCACCGACCGCGCCTCGGCCTACGCCGCCTTCGAGGGCAGCGTCGGCGAGGCGATGCAGCGCGAGTTCCTCGCCGCGCTCGAGGTGCTCGAGAAGGAGACCGTCGCCGGCGCGAAACGCTTCGCCGAGGGCCGGGGTCGCGGCGGCAGTTTCGATGATCTGTAGCGCTGCGGTCGTCGCCCTGTTGTCGCTGTCGGGCGCCGCACAGCCCGAAGCCGCCAGCTCGGGGCAGCTGCTCTACGGTGGCGACCAGCACCTGCGCGCCGGCCGGGTCGAAGCCGCCCTCGAGGCCTACGATGCAGCGCTCGCCCAACGGCCCGAGCTCCTGCCGCAGCTCTGGCAGCGCGGCATCGCGCTCTACTACGCCGGACGGTGGGACGAGTGCACGGCGCAGTTCGAGGCCCACCGCACGGTGAACCCCGACGACGTCGAGAACGCCGCCTGGCACCTGCTCTGCGCGGCCCGTCGCGACGGTCTGGCGGCGGCGCGCCGGACGATGCTGCCGGTCGGTCCCGATCCGCGGCCGGCGCTGGCCGAGGTCTACGCCCTCTACGCCGGCCGGGGAAGCGCCGAGGAGGTGCTCGCCGCCGCCGAGGTCGCCGACCGTGGTGGTTCCTCGGCGAGGTTCTACGCTCACCTCTACATCGGCCTGCTGCGCGAAATCGAGGGCGCCGAAGACGAGGCGGAGACGCACCTCGCGAAGGCAGTGGAGCAGGAGTTCCCGCACTTCATGGGCGACGTGGCGCGCCTGCACCTCGATCGTCTGCGCGGCACCGCGGCGCGCGACTGAGCAGGGAAGCCCCATCGGCGGCGAGGCGTTGTCAGGACAGAGTCGCCCCTGCCCGGTCCTCAGAGACGAGATCACTGCCGTGTTCGACCTCACCTTCCGTGTCCCCGACAGCTTCCAGGCTCTGCTGCCCGAGGAGCTGAAGCAGTACGGCCCGGCGGTGGTCGCCGGGCTCGAGGCGTTCGTCGCGGCGCTGCCGCCCGAGCGCCGCGCCGCGGTGGTGCAGGACCTCTTCGCGCTCGGCGCCGGAGCGTCGGTCGAGGAGCAGCTGGTGGCGATCGCCCGCCGTTGCCCGACGCTGCACAAGCTGGGACAGATCCTCGCCCGCGATCCGCGTCTGCCCGAGTCGCTACGCTCGCTGCTGCGCGAGCTCGAGTCGCTGCCGGCGCGGCCGGTCGACGAGGAGCTGAGGCTCGGCATCCTCGAGCGCACCGCGAGCCCGCTCGGCGAGGTCGAGCTCGAGGCGAGCACTCTGGCCGAAGGCAGCGTCGCGGTGGTCGTCCCCTTCCGCTGGATCCGAGCGGTGAGCGGCTCGGTCGAAGAGGGCGTGTTCAAGGTCCACAAGCCCGGCGCCGTCGCGGCGATCGACGAGGAGCTCGACATCTGGCCCGAGGTCGGTGAGATCTTCGCCCGGGTCTGCGTCGATCAGGGCGTCGCAGCGCCCAACAGCGACGACCTGTTCGGAAGAATGCGCGAGGTGCTCGAACGGGAGGTCGACCTGGAGCGCGAGCGCGACAATCTGAAGGCAGCGGGCAAGGTGTTCCGCCGCGACCGGCGGGTGCGGGTGCCGCAGGTGCTGCCCCTGCGCGATCGCGGGCTGCTCGCGATGACCCGCCTGCATGGCGTGCCGCTCGGCGCCGCGACGCTGGACCGTGATGCGGCGCGGCGCACCGCCACGGAGCTGTTCGAGGCGCTGGTGCTGCGTCCTCTGCTGCAGGCGCGCGACATCGCCCTGGTGCACGGCGATCCGCACGCCGGCAACCTGATGGTGCTCGACGGCGAGCGCGGACTCGGGCTGCTCGACTGGAGCCTCGCCGCCGAGCTCAGCAAGGCCGAGCGGGTGCTGATCGTGCAGGCGGTGCTGGCCGGTCTGCTGCTCGACCGCCGCCGCCTCGAGCGCTCGATGACAGGGCTCGCCGAGGAGGTCGTCGACGGCGACGAGCTCCGCGCTGCGGTCGCCGCGGCGATCCGCAGCGTGCACCGCGGCCGGCTGCCGGGAGTCGGCTGGCTGATCGCGCTGATCGACGACCTGGTGCTGCGCGGCGCGGTGCGCTTCCCGCCGAATCTCCTGGTGCTGCGCAAGAGCTGGGTGGCGCTCGCCGGTGTGCTGCTCGAGCTCGACCCCGCCTTCTCGGTCGAGTCGGCGCTGGCGCGCCAGGTGGTGGCGCAGTCGCTGCGCGAGCTGCCGCGGCGCTGGCTGTCGCTGCCGTTCTCGCGCGGCTTCTCCAACCACCTGTCGAACTTCGATCTGCTGCGCATCACCGCATCGGGCCCCGCCTTCCTGCGCAACTTCTGGCGCGAGGTGATGGCCGAGTCGTGAAGGGTCGGGTCGTGGGCGTCGGCAACGCTCGAGTGCGAATCTCGTAGATTCGAGGACAGACTCTCCGCAATCGGCGCAGCGATCGGCACCGTTGCGCCGACCCGCGCCCATCCATCTCAGGAGGCCCGCATGGCCAACCCACCCAGAAGCCACTCTTCTCCGAAGCCCGTCGTGGTGATCGCGCTCTGCGCTGTCGTCGCCACCCTGACGATCGCCGCCGACTGGCCGCAGTTCCGGGGGCCAGAGCGCACCGGAGTCGGCGAAGCGACCGGTTTGGCCGACGCGTGGCCGGAGGGCGGGCCGCCGGTGCGTTGGCAGATCGAGACCCTGGGAGAGGGCTACGGCTCGGTGGCGGTGATGGACGACGTGCTCTACGTGCAGGGCACCGCGGGCGGCCAGAGTGTCGTCTTCGCGCTGTCCGCCGACGACGGCCGGACTCTGTGGCGGCGGGCGCTGGGTCCACGCCGCGACCAGGACCAGGGAGCGGGTCCACGCTCGACTCCGACTGTGGTCGGCGACGGTCTCTACGTGCTCAACGAGGCCGGTGAGCTCGCGTACCTCGATCGCCGTACCGGCGAGGGGCGCTGGCAGTTCAACATCCTCGAACGCTTCGACTCGAGCAACATTTACTGGAGCGTCAGCGAATCGCCGCTGGTCGACGCCGAGCGCGTGTACGTGATGCCGGGTGGGCGCGGCGGCAGCATCGCCGCGGTCGACCGCAAGACCGGCGAGACGGTCTGGCGCAGCAGGGAGCTCACCGACGCGGCGAGCTACTCGTCGCTGGTCTTCACCGAGGTCGGAGGGGTGCGGGCGATCGCCGGCTTCACCCAGGAGGCGGGCGTCGGGGTGAGGGCCTCGGACGGCAAGCTGCTGTGGCGCTACGAGGCGCCGGCGAACGGCACCGCCAACGCGGCGATGCCGGTGGCAGGGGACGGCCTGGTCTTCTACACCTCGTCGTACGGCGTCGGCGGCGGCGCGGTGCGGGTCGACGGCCAGGGTTCCAGCGAGGAGGCGTGGTTCCAGAGCAGCCTGCAGAATCATCACGGCGGCGTCGCCCTCTACGGCGACCACCTCTACGGCTTCTTCGGCCCGGCCCTGGGCTGCGTCGAGTTGGCCAGCGGCGAGATCGCGTGGCGGGCCCGCAGCGTCGGCAAGGGATCGCTGGCGATCGCCGACGGCAAGCTCTTCCTGCTCTCCGAGCGTCACCAGATGGGGCTCGCCGAGGCGACGCCCGAGGGCTACCGGGAAGGAGGCCGCTTCGAGATCGAGGATCGCGGTTGGCCGAGCTGGGCCTATCCGGTGGTCAGCGACGGCACTCTCTATGTCCGCAACTGGGATCAGTTGACCGCTTACGACGTGCGGGCCGAGGGCGCCGCAGGGAACCCGTGAAGGAGGCAGCCGCCATGAGACGTCACCATTCTCCGTTCCTGCGCTGCGACATCCTCGCCGCGGTGGTCGTGGTCGTGGCCTTCGCCGCGAGCGCCGCCGGCGCGCTGCCGGCGGTCTTCCGCATCGACACCGGCTACGTCTCGGGCATGGCCTCGCCGCACGACGAGACGGTCACCGCCTTCCTCGGCATCCCCTACGCGGCGCCTCCTCAGGGCGACCTGCGCTGGAAGCCGCCGCAACCGGCGAGGCCCTGGCCGGCTCTCTACGAGGCGATCGTCACCGGTCCGGCGTGTCCGCAGGCGCCCTATCCCGAGACCTCGATCTACGCCCGCTCGGCGACCGACGAGGAACAGAGCGAGGACTGCCTCTATCTCAACGTGTGGAGCGCCGCTGACGATCCAGAGGAGAAGCGCCCGGTGATGGTGTGGATCCACGGCGGCGCGCTGACCCGCGGATCGGGCGCGCTCCCGGTCTACGACGGTACCGCGCTGGCGAAGAAGGGTGTCGTGGTGGTGACGATCAACTACCGTCTGGGAGCTCTAGGCTTCCTCGCCCATCCGGCGCTGAGCGCCGAGTCGGAGCAGGGGGCCTCGGGCAACTACGGCGTGCTCGATCAGATCGCCGCCCTGCGCTGGGTGCAGCGCAACATCCAGAGCTTCGGCGGCGATCCGGGCAACGTGACGATCTTCGGCGAGTCGGCGGGCTCGTGGAGCGTCAACGCGCTGGTCGCCACGCCGCTGGCCAAGGGGCTCTTCCACCGCGCCATCGGCCAGAGCGGCGGCCTCTTCGGGTCGATGGCTGTGCTGCGGGGCGCCGAGGACGACGACAGCGCCGAGGCGGCGGGCGAGAAGTTCGCCGAGCGGGCCGGTGCCGCGACCCTGGCCGAGCTGCGCGCCGTTCCGGCCGACCGTCTGGTGCAGCTCGCCGGCGGTCCCGGCGCCTTCCAGACCCGTGGCGTCGTCGACGGCTGGGTCTTTCCGCGCGACGTGCGCTCGATCTTCGAGGCCGGCGAACAGGCGGCGGTGCCGCTGATTTTGGGCTCCAACGCCGACGAGGCGCCGAGTCTGCTCGGGCCGATCGGTCCACGCGAGATCTCGCAGCTGCGTGCCCTGCTCACCTCGCGCGGCATGAACGACGAGGAGGTCGACGAGCTGCTGGTGATCTACGGTGTCGAGAGCGACGACCTGGTGCTGCCGGCCTTCTACGAGCTGATGGGCGATCAGATGTTCACCTGGCAGATGCGCACCTGGGCCCGTGCCCACGCGTCGGCGAGCCAGCCGGTGTTCCTCTATCGCTTCACCCGGGTGCCGCCCGGTGAGGTGGGCGAACAGTACGGCGCCTACCACGCGGCGGAGATCGCCTACGTCTTCGACAACCTCGACCGGGTCCCCGGCACCGAGCCGGCGGCGCTCGACCGTGAGCTCGCCGACACCATCTCTGGCTACTGGACCGCCTTCGCGCGCAGCGGCGATCCGAACCACGAAGGGGCGCCGGAGTGGCCGCGCTACCAGGCGAGCAGCGACCGCCACCTCGAGCTCGGCGACGAGGTCCGCCCCGGTGAGGGGCTGTGCCGTGCCGCCTGCGACTGGATGGATCTGCGCTTCGAGCGGCAGAACGAAGCAGACGGGCAGGCGACACCTTCGGCCGGGGAGTGACCGGTCCTGCCGGCTCCGCGCTGCGGGTGCTGGCGCTCGAGCCCTACTTCGGCGGCAGCCACCGCGCCTTCCTCGAGCAGTGGACCGCGCACAGCCGACACGGGTTCGAGCTGCTGACCCTGCCGGCGCGGCACTGGAAGTGGCGCATGCGCCACGCCGCCGTGACCTTCGCCGCCGAGATCCGGGGGCGCGTCGATGGAGGAGGGCCTCCGCCCTGGGACATCGTCTTCGCGACCGACATGCTGTCGCTCGCCGAGCTGCGAGGCCTGGTGCCGCCGGCGATCGCGGCGCTGCCGACGGTGCTCTACTTCCACGAGAGCCAGCTCGACTATCCGGACCGCCGCCCCCACGACGGCGACCTGCACTTCGCCTTCACCAACCTGACCTCTGCGCTCGCTGCGGACGAGGTCTGGTTCAACTCGAACTTCCATCACGAGACCTTCCTCGACGGCGTGCATCGGCTGCTGCGCCGCATGCCCGAGCGGCGGCTCGACGACGAGGTCGAGCGGTTGCGCGCCCGCTGCCGGGTGGAGCCTCCAGGCGTCGAGCCGTCCTCCACCACGGCGTCCGGTGAAGCGGCGAAGCGTCGGGGCGAGGGGCCTCTGCACGTCGTGTGGGCGGCGCGCTGGGAGCACGACAAGCAACCGGAGACGTTCTTCCGCGCGGTCCGCGGGGCGCTAGCCGCCGGCGCCGAGCTGCGCCTCTCGGTGCTCGGCCAGGCCTTCCGCGATGTGCCGCAGTGCTTCGAGCAGGCGCGGCGGGAGCTCGCGGGCGTGGTGGTCGACTGGGGCTTCCAGCCGCGCCAGCGCTACCTCGAGATCCTCGCCGGCGCCGATGTCTTCGTGTCGACCGCCGGGCACGAGTTCTTCGGGCTGGCGGCGGTCGAGGCGATGGTGCGCGGCTGCGCTGTGCTGCTGCCGGATCGCCTCTCCTATCCCGAGCTGGTCGAGCGTGACGGTCGCTGGCTGTGGCGCGACGAGCAGGAGCTGGTGGCGAGGCTGATCGAGCTGGCAGGGCCGCGACCGGGCCGCGCCCGCGCCGCGGCCGACCGGCAGGCGGCGAGTCGCCTCGCCGGGTCCGCTGTCCGTCGTTTCGGCTGGCGGGCTCGCGCCCCGGCCCTCGACGCGGGGCTGGAGCGGGTGGCGCGATCGCTCACCGCAATAGGATGCAGCGATGCTGGTCCTGTTCCTGATCCTCGGGGTCGCGGTGGTCCTGCTCTTCGGTCTGACGAGAGCCACCTGGCTCTGCCTCGAAGAGCTGCGCGCCATCCGTCGTCGGCTCGAGGAAGCCGCTCCGCGTCCGCGGGGTGACGATCTCGCGGAGCGCTGACCGCCAGCTCCGGTCCGCTTCGTCCCTATCGTGCGGCCGGGCCAGTTCCGCGCCGTCGCGCGAGGCAGCGCTGCCAGTAGGGCACGCCGGCGAACCGTTCGGCCAGGAAATCGATCAGCAGGCGCACTCGGTGGGGCAGGAAGCGGCCCGGCGGCCAGATCGCCCAGATGTCGAGTTGCCGCCAGCGCACCGCGCCGAGCACGATCTGCAGCGCGCCGGTCTCGATCGCCTCGTGCACGATGAAGTCGGGCTCCAGGGCGATCCCCTGACCGGCGATCGCCGCCGAGGTCAGCAGCTCGCCGCTGCTGGCGCGTAGCTGCGAGCCCACCGCGACATCGTGCGCCCCGCCGTGCTCGTCGATCCAGGTCCACTGCCCGGGCCGGGCCGAGCGACTGTAGGTCAGGCAGCGGTGACCGGTCAGGTCCAACGGCGTCTTCGGCTCGCCGTGCTCGGCCAGATAGCGCGGTGAGGCGCACGCCACGTGCTCGGTGGTGGCGAGGCGGCGGGCGAGGAGGGACGAGTCCTCGAGCTCGGCGATGCGCACCGCCAGATCGAAGCCCTCGGCGAGGAGATCGACGCGGCGATCGTCCAGATCGAGGTCGAGCTCGACCCGCGGGTGCAGGGTCAGGAAGTCGCACAGCGCCGGTCCGAGGTGACGGTGGCCGAAGGTGTCCGGCGCGGCGAGGCGGATGCGTCCGACCGCTTCGTTCTGCTGGCTGAGCACCGACTGCTCCGCCTCGTCGAGGTCGTCGAGCAGCTGGCGGGCGCGCCGGTAGAGATCGTGCCCGGCGTCGGTCAGGCTCTGGGTGCGCGTGGTGCGCTGCAGCAGCTGCACCCCGAGCCGCGTCTCGAGGTCGCGCAGGCGCCGGCTGACCGCCGACTTGGCGATCTCGAGCTGGTCGGCGGCAGCGGTGATGCTGCCGGCGTCGACGATGCGCAGGAAGGTCTCGAGCTCGTTGAAGCGCCCCACGGGTTTTCCTCCGGTCGGCCCTCAGGTTGCAGGCTTGTTGCCGAAAGGAGAACGATATTTTCACAAGTTCGTGGTTTATCCGCAACAGGAGATCAGTCATCCTGACACCCGAATGGGCGGCCGCGACCCCGGCCGGATCCGTCGAGTGCCCCGCTGCCGAAGAGAGGAGGGAGCCCGGCCGCTCAGGTGTGAGGAGGTGCGGCTGTCGCCGTCTCGCCGCTCTCCAGCCGTCGGCCCACAGGCCCGCCGCGGAACGCCGCGAAGACACGAGAGCGCCCTCCGCCCGATGACCCACAGGAGAAACGAATGAGCTGGAACCAGTGCCCCGATCCCGACCTCGAGGTGGTGCGCGACGCTCCCGTCGAGACCGTCATCCTGCCGCGGGCGCGCGATCTCGGCGAGTTCGAGGTGCGCCGCGCGCTGCCGTCGAAGGAGAAGCAGATGATCGGGCCGTTCATCTTCTTCGACCAGATGGGCCCGGCCGAGTTCCTGGTCGGCCGCGGCATGGACGTGCGCCCGCATCCGCACATCGGCCTGTCGACGGTGACCTACCTCTTCCGCGGCCAGATCCAGCACCGCGATTCGCTCGGCACGCTCGAGGTGATCCGTCCTGGAGAGCTCAACTGGATGACGTCGGGTCAGGGCATCGTGCACTCGGAGCGCACCCCGCGAGAGGACCGCGCCGAGGGCCCGGACCTGTTCGGCATCCAGGCCTGGGTGGCGCTGCCCAGGGATGCCGAGGACACCCGACCCGCGTTCGAGCACTACGGCCGGGAGCGACTGCCGGAGATCGTCGAGCCGGGCGCCACGGTGCGGCTGATCGCAGGCGCGCTCTACGGCGAGACCTCACCGGTGCGCTGCCACAGCGACATGTTCTACGCCGAAGTGGTGCTCGCGGACGGCGCCCGCATCCCGCTGGCGCCCGACTACGACGAACGCGGCGTCTACGTGGTCGAGGGTGCAGTCGAGATCGCCGGCGACGTCTACGAGGCGGGGCGCCTGGTGGTGCTGCGCCCGGGCGACGAGGTGACTTTGCGCTCGCGCGGCGCCAGCCGCTGCATGTTCCTCGGCGGCGAGCCGATGGACGGGCCGCGCTACCTGTGGTGGAACTTCGTCGCCTCGACGCGCGACCGCATCGAGCAGGCGAAGAACGACTGGAAGCTCGGCCGCTTCGCGAAGGTGCCGGGAGACTCGGAGGAGTTCATCCCGCTGCCCGAGGACGACGCGAGGCTGCGGCGGCCCCCGAGCGAGCAGCCGGCGGCGGAGTGAACGGCAGAGAAGAACGGCACAGAGAACGGCAGAGAGAACGGCAGGGTGAACGAGTGACCGAGGGGCCCGAGAGAAGAGGCCCGAGCCACGAGACGACCCGAGGAGGGGACGAGACATGAGCACCAGCCAGCGTGAAGACCGCAGCGGCGCGCGAGAGGCCGCTTCCCGATCAGGCCACTCGGCACGGCAGGGCGAGCACCCCAGCCCGCCGCTCGGCGGCCTGCACCACGTCACCGCGATCGGCGGCGATGCGCGACGCAACGTCGACTTCTACACCCGGGTGCTGGGCCAGCGGCTGGTCAAGCGCACGGTGAACTTCGACGACCCGAGCACCCACCACCTCTACTACGGTGATGAGCGCGGCACCCCCGGCAGCATCATGACCTTCTTCCCCTGGCCGGGCTCGCGACGCGGCCGGCGCGGCGCCGGCCAGGTGGTGGTGACCTCCTACGGGGTGCCGCCGGGCTCGCTGGAGTGGTGGGAGGAGCATCTGCTGAGCCGTCAGGTCGCCGTCGAGCCGCTGGCGCGGCGCTTTGGTGAACGGACTTTGCGGCTGCTCGATCCGGACGGTCTTCTGCTCGAGCTGGTGGAGGTGGCGGGCCTCGAAGGAGCCGCGCCGTGGACCGGCGGCGGCATCGCCCCCGAGGTCGCGGTGCGCGGCTTCCGTGGCGTGACGGTGGCGACGGCCCCCGGCTCCGGCACCTCCTCCTTCGTCGAGCAGGTGATGGGCTTCGAGCCGGTCGCCGAGGAAGGCGGCACGAGGCGCCACCGCATCGCGCCCGCACCGGGTCACGGCCCCGCGTCTGTTCACGATCCGTTCGCCGCGGTGCTCGACGTCGAGACCAGCGAGGAGCACGGGCGCGGCGGCGCCGGTACGGTGCACCACGTCGCCTTCCGCATCGCCGACGACCCGGCGGAGCAGGCCTGGCGCAGCCACCTGCTGGCGAGCGGCGCCGCGGTCTCGCCGGTGATGGACCGGCAGTACTTCCACTCGATCTACTTCCGCGAGCCCGGTGGCGTGCTGTTCGAGATCGCCACCGACCCGCCGGGCTTCACCCTCGACGAGTCGGTCGAGGAGCTCGGCTCGGCGCTGCGACTGCCGCCGCAGTACGAGAGCCAGCGTGAACGCATCGAGCGCCTGCTGCCACCCCTGACAGAGGCGATGCCGGCGACGTCCCGCGACGAGAGGAGCTCGGCGTGAAGCTCGGCGTGCAAGGTGGATCGCGAACGTTCGAGCGGCTACCGCACAGCGATGCGGCGGCTCTGTTCGACGTCGAGGGAGGGGTGGTGCGGGAGGAGGTCGCCGCAGGCGGCGCCACCGCGTCACCGGTGGAGCCGGGAGTCGCCGCCGAGGCGGGACTCGCGCTGCTCCTGGTGCACGGGCGCGGCGGCAGCGCCGAGGACGCGCTCGAGCTCGGCCGCGCCCTGCGTCGGCTGCTGCCGACAGGCGCCCGAGGAGAGTCTTCACCGCTCTATGCGCCGCAGGCCGAGGCCGCTTCCTGGTACCCGAGCTCGTTCCTGGCGCCGCCGGAGCGCAACCAACCGTGGCTCCGGGGAGCGCTCGAGCTGCTCCGTCGCTCCTCGGCGCGGCTCGAGGGCCTCGGCTTCCCGCGCCGGCGGCAGATCGTCGCCGGCTTCTCGCAGGGCGCCTGCCTGGCCTGCGAGCTGGTGGGCCGCGAGGGCGGCCGTTGGGGAGGCCTGGTGGCGTTCACGGGGGCACTGCCGGGCCCTCTCGACGAGCCGCTGTCGGGCTACGGGCCGCCGGATCCCGAGGTGGAGCAGCCGTGGCTCGACGGCACGCCGGTGTTGCTCAGCAGCGGCGACCCCGACCCCCACGTACCGTTCTCGCGGGTCCGCGAGACGGCCAGCCTGCTCGAGCGGCTCGGTGCCGCGGTGACCGTGGACCGCTACCCCGGGCGACCGCACACAGTCCTCGCCGCCGAGCTGCAGCGGGCAGCCCAGGTGCTCTCGGTCTGAACGAACCCCGGCGGGTCGGCCCGGGACGGCTGGCGTTCCTGAAGGCGCCGCCGCTGCCGAAGGCTCAGCCGAGCACCGACTCCAGCGCCCCGCGCAGCATCGGGTGGCGGTGCTCGAAGCCGGCGTCGAGAAGACGCTGGGTGCTCAGTCGCGCGCTCGCGAGCAGCATCTCGTCGGCGGCCTCGCCGAGCACCAGCCGCAGACCGATCGCGGGAGCGGGGACGATCGTCGGCCGGTGCAACACCCGTCCCAGCTCGCTGGTGAATTCGGCGTTGGTCACCGGCTCGGCGCCCACCAGGTGGTAGGGCCCGTTCGTCGAGGCGTCGTCGATCAGCAGGAGGAACGCCGCCACCGCGTCCTCGAGCGTGATCCAGGGGAAGTACTGGTCGCCCGAGCCCAGCCTGCCGCCCATGCCGAGCTTGAAGATCGGCATCATGCGACCGAGCGCGCCGCCCCGACGGGAGAGCACCACCCCCAGTCGCGCGATCGCCACCCGGTCGCAGACGTCCTCGGCGGCGCCCGCGGCCGCTTCCCAGGCGCGGCAGACGTCGGCAAGGAAGCCGTCGCCGGGCAGCGACTGCTCGTGCAGCAGCTCGTCGCCGCGGTCGCCAAAGTAGCCCGAGGCCGAGGCGCAGACGAGCGCCGCCGGCGGCGCCTGCAGCTGCTCGAGGCTCTCCACCAGGCGTGCGGTGGCAGGACCGCGGCTGTCGAAGATGCGGCGCTTCTTCGCCGTGGTCCAACGACCGTCGGCGATGTTCTCTCCGGCGAGGTGGACCAGGGCGTCGAGGCGTTCGGCCTGCGCCGGCGCGATCAGGCCGCTGCCCGGATCCCAGCCGATCTCTCCCTCCTGCCGTGCCTGTCGCCGCACCAGCGGCAGCACCTCGTCGCCACGCTGCTCGAGGGCGTCGCGCAGCGCGCTCCCCACCAGGCCGCCGGCGCCGCTGACCGCGACGCGCAGGCGTCGTCGGTCCTGCTGGGGACGTCGATCCGATCGTTGCTGGGCGCCACTGTTCACTGAGTCTCTCCTCGAAGGACCCGAGCCGGCTCGACGTGAGCTGCCACGTCATCGGCTCGCGCTGCTCAGCCGGGGCAGGTGTCGAAGGCTCCGGTGTCCTGGATCGGTTCGAACGCCAGGCCCAACTGGTTGCGGTAGAGCCGCACCCGGCCGGTCTCGGTGTCGACGACCTTCAGCTCCACCTCGCGATCGGTGAGCCCGCCGGCGAACACCCAGAAGCGGTCGTTCAGCGAGCAGCCGTCGAGGACCTTGACCACCACTTCGACGTTCTCCGCCGCGAGGAAGGTGAAGTAGGCGGTGTCGTCGGTCAGGAGCGTCGCCTGCGCCAGGCCCGGCGGATCGCCGGCGGCGAGCACGAAGCCGAGCTCGGCGCGGAAGCGGCCCGAGCGCAGGCAGACCTGGGTGTCGCCCGCCATGCACACGCTCGGCTCCTCGTTGGGCGGGTCGTCGTCGTCATCATCGTCGTCATCGTCATCGTCGTCGTCACCACCGATCGGTGGATCGAGGGTCAGGTCGATCAGGGTGGCGCCGTCGCCCTGCGAGATCATCAGCGACGGGATGTCGATGGTGCCGCTGTCACCGCCCATGGTGATCACGCCAGGTTGGTTGTTGACCATCACCACCGCGATGGCGCCGGCGTTCTGTGCCGCCTGGATCTTGTCGACGAACAGGCACTCGCCGCGTTCGATGATCGCGATGCGACCCGAGAGGGCGCCGGGATTGTCGATGCCGGTGCAGGCGAGCGGCGGACGCGCCAGTGCGAACTCGCCGCTCGCCATCGTCGTCTGCACGTCCGGCCCGAAGGCGGCGGCGGCGGCGAGGAACTGCTGCGCCGCGGCCGACGGCGCGTCGACGCGCACGACGGGCTGATCGTCGAGCAGGTTGCGCGCCTGGCGGTTCGCCTGGTTGCCGTCCCAGGCGATCTCTCCCGTGCGCACCGCCGAGTCGCGGATCTGGCCCGGCGTCATCATCGCCCAGAGGCGCCGCAGCACGTTGTCGCGGGTGAACCAGGTGTAGACGTCCGGAAGACCCTGGAACAGCTCGCCGGTCTGCTCGTTCACCAGGTTCAGGAAGCCGAGCCCGTGGCCGATCTCGTGCAGCGCCGTGGAGACGAAGCTGATCTCGCCCGGGCCGACGACGCCGTCGAGTGAGTAGCCGAAGCCGGTGCCGGGACCGAGGCACTGCTGGTCGATGCGCGGGTTGAAGGTCACCTGGATATCGCCCCGATCGGGGTTCGGGCCGTTGCCGCTGAGGTCCTGTCCGGCGAGCGACTCCGCCAGAGCGCCCGGGTACCAGGTGTCGGGAAACTCCCCGAACGGGCTCTGGAAGACGAAGGTCGGCCCCGCCTGCGCCAGGGTGGCGCCGCCGGTGTCCGAGCACTCGAGCTCGTCGTCGAAGCGGACCTCGACCTCGATCGTCACGCTGCTGGTGACGACCTGCCCCCAGACCTGCAGCGCCTGCGCCAGCGCGGCGCGGCGGGGTTGGCCGAGGGTCGGGTGGTTGAATCCCTGCCCGCCGCCGTCGAGGTAGATCGGCACCAGCACCGCGCCGCCGCCGGTGGTCCATCCCATGTCGCGCAGCGCCCCGCTGGTGATGTCGACGCTGAGTGGCTGTGGTCGCACCGAGATGGACGGTTCCATCAGCAGGTTGGGGCTCGCGGTCAGGTCCCAGTGGGAGATCGACGATCCCGGCGAGAGCACCGGCGGGGCGTAGAGCAGGACCCGGCCGCGGCCGTCGGTGCCGGAGGGGCGGCTGGGGTCGGTGCCGACGGTGCCGATCAGCTGCGCCGAGGCGACCGAGGTCACGCCGAAGCACAGCGCGCAGGCCACGCCGAGCGCCAGGCTCAGCAGTCTGCGGCGGCAGGGCAGCCGGCGCGCGTTCACTGCAGCTCCAGGTCGGCGGCCCCCGACGGTGGCTCGGCGCGATGCGCCGGATGCCCGGCCGAGGAGCCCGGATGGATCTCGCGACAGAGCGGCGAGAGGGCGCCGTCCGGAGCCCTGTGGACGTGCAGGGCACCGAGGAAGGCTCCGTCGAGGAATGCGCCGCGGGTGCCGTCGGGCAGCTCGAAGAGCAGCGGCTGCGCCGGTCTGCGGCTGGCGGCGAGGGTCTGCCGCTGGATCTCCAGCGCTCGGCGCTGGAGCGGAGTCGGCTGCTCGCTCAGGGCTCCCGTCTGCGGATCGATCCAGACTCGCAGCCCGGCAGCCGCCGCCTCGCCGGGGCCTCTGTCGTCGCCTCCTGGCTGCGAGCGGCTCACGACCGGGCCGGCGCCGTCGGCGGTCTCGAGCTGAGCCGGAAGACGCGCCAGGAGCGAGGACGGCAGGAGCCCGGCCGCCGCCGCCGGGAGCTGTGCCGCCGCGGCGGCGAGGACCATGGTGATCATGGCCGCCGTTCGCCACCGGCCGCACGACCGGCGCGGCGGCGGCTCGCCGGGCTGAGGCGCGGTCGAGCGGATGACGGGCCGGTGTGCGGATGCAGTTCCGCTCACCCGGGCGCAGTGGCCGTCGAGCGGCTCTGCATCGTTGGCTGCGACGGCTGGCATGGCGAGACCTCCTCTGCCGGGAGCTGGCCCTTGCGACAGGTCTTGGGGTGGCGTCGCCTGTTGCGCGGTGGGCTTTTTGCATACACTATGCGACAGCCATCCCGAGATACGTTCGAAGAGATCCCGACCGCGCCTCGCTCGCAGCGAGCCGGCGCAGCGGCGACGCGGCTTTCCGCGATGCCGGGTCGGGCGGTCCCCCGTTCCGGGGGAGTCTCCTCAGATGCAATGAGTTGGATCAGTTCCAATTGATTGGTTCGACGAACCGTAGGTTCCCTTCTGCCTGTCCCTGAAACCCCACACTCCCAAGGAGACGAACGTGAGGAAGCTCTCGAGTCCCAGTAGGGCCCTGCTGACGGCCGCGCTGGCGCTGCTCGTCGCAGCGCTGCCGGTCTTCGGCGACGGCCAGGAAACCGGCGTCATCAGCGGAACGATCACCAGCCCGAGCGGTGAAGCGCTTCCGGGGGTGCAGGTCACCATCAACGGCGGGCGCGGCGATCAGGTCACCGTGACCGACGAGATCGGCGCCTACCGGTTCGCCCTGCTCCAACCGGGGCAGTACGCGGTACGCGCCGATCTCGAGGGCTTCCAGTCCGCCGAGACCACCGCCCAGGTCACCGGCGGCGGCAAGGCCCAGGTCGATCTCACTCTCGGCATGGCCACCAGCGAGACGATCACGGTCACCTCGGAAGCACCGATGGTCGACAAGTTCAACGTCACCGCCGGCGCCACCGTCACCTCGGAGATCGGCGAGCAGACCGCCGGCAGCACCCGCACCTACTACGGCGTGATCAACACCCTGCCGGGCGTCACCAACGACGCCGACAACCAGGACATCCAGCAGACCCGTCCGTCGGTGAACGGCGCCCACTGGGCCGACAACAACGTCTTCATCGACGGCGTCGACACCAGCTTCGCCCGCTTCGGCGGCTCGCGTGTGTTCATCCCCACCACGGCCACCACCGAGGTGACGATGGAGGCGGGTGGCTCCTCGGCCGAGTACGGCCGTTCGGCGGGATCGACCACCAACGTCATCGTCAAGGCCGGTACCAACAGCTTCCACGGCGACTTCCTGATCCAACGCCAGGAGGTCGACTGGGGCTCCGACTACGACTCGCACATCGAGCTCACCCAGCGCGAGGACTTCCCCAAGCCGGCCAACTTCTTCGAGCGCACCTCGTTCGAGGAGGAGGGCACCAGCACCGGCTACGAGGCCTCGCTCGGCGGTCCGCTGGCGCGCGACAAGGCCTGGTTCTTCGTCTCCTGGAGCGACTTCAGCACCAACGACCTCGACAAGGCGCTCAACGGCGACCCGGTCGACGTGTCGCTGAACACCGAGGCGCGGATCGCCAAGCTGAACTTCCAGCCCGGCACCTCGCACCAGATCGCCATCTCCTGGATCGACACCCCGGCCGACCGCATCTACTTCAACCCAGAGTCGAACGACTACTGGACGCCGACGCCGCACGTCGTCGACGGCAACCTCGGCACGCTGAGCTGGAACTGGTCCGCGACCAACAGCTACTTCGTCGAGGCCAAGGTCGCCACCCAGACCTCGGACGAGAACAAGTTCCTCGCCTGCGGCTCGCCGGACGTCAACGTCTGTCTGGAGCAGAAGCAGCAGGATCGCGGCCCCGACGGTGAGGGCCCGCTGCGCTTCCCGGCCAACCCGGCCGCCGGTCCGCACTGGCCGGGCAACAACTACCGTGTCTACCTCGACACCAACAACGACGGCGCCTGGAACAACGGCTGGATCCTCGACAACGGCTACGGCCTCAACGAGTTTCCGCGCGACCAGGCGAACCTGAGCGCGACCCAGTTCGTCGGCGCCAACCACGAGCTCAAGTACGGCATCGACTGGCAGGAGGTGGAGTGGCTGTCCGACGTGCAGCGTCCGGGCCTCTACAGCGGTCCCAACTTCAACGCCCTGACGCCGTTCGGCTACAGCAACGCGGTCGGCGCCCTCGGCTTCGAGCACTGCGGCGTGTTGCGCATCAGCGCCGCTACCGCGGCCGCCTTCGGAGTGCCGCAGGGCAGCGCCTGCATCTTCCGCGACTACAACGCTCCGTTCCTGCAGGCGCTCAAGGGCTCGGGCGACTCGCGCAACGAGGACCTGGCGTTGTACATCCGCGACCGCTTCACCGTCGGCGACCACTGGACGATGAACCTCGGCCTGCGCTACGAGGACACCGCCGGCTACAACGACGTCGACCGCGAGGTGTTCTCCGGCCAGCAGTTCTCGCCGCGCATCGCCATCACCTACGACCTCAAGGGTGACGGTCAGCAGCTGCTCAGCCTGAACACCGGCCGCTACTACGCCCAGCTCAACCAGCAGTTCACCAACGAGCATCTGCAGGATCTGTGGGGCGGCTACGAGGAGTACGAGGACTACCTGTTCTGCGACGCCCTCGACGTGGCCTTCTCGAACGTCTTCCTCGGCGGTGGCTGCCCGGCCGTCGGCTACAACTTCTTCTTCCGCCGCATCACCCCCGGCAAGATGTGGGACCTGGTGGACGAAGGGGTGTTCCAGTCGGACATCACGCCCTACTACAAGGACGAGATCATCCTCGGCTACGAGTGGCAGTTCAGCCGCAACTGGGCGCTCGACGTCAAGGGCATCTACTGGGAGCTCGGCGACATGATCGGCTCGACCATCCAGGCGGCGCCGGACGGTCAGCAGTTCAACTTCACCGCCAACTACAAGGACTACCCGCGCATCCTCGGGCAGTTCGGCATCGTGCCGCAGTCGGCGCTCGACAGCTTCCAGGAGGGCAGCAAGGAGTACCAGGCGCTGCAGATCCAGGTGAACCGGCGCTTCGCCGGCGGCTGGGCCTGGTTCAACAACGTCACCTTCTCGGAGGTCGAGACCACCGGCTCGGGCTCGTGGTGGAACAACACCAACAGCTCGTACGGCGAGAACCTGCACACGCTGCTCACCGCCGACAATCTGGCGACCTGCAACGGCAACCAGGTGGACCGCAACATCCCGGTCGACTGCAACGTGCTGCTGCCCTTCGTCGGACAGTCGGCGTCGACGATCAACCGTCTCGGCAAGGACTCGCTGATCGACCGGCCGGTGATCCTCAACTCGTTCGGTTTCAAGACCTGGCGGGTGGGCGGCAACCACGACATCACCCTGGGTGGCCATCTGAGCTTCCAGAGCGGTGTGCCGTGGGGCCGTAGCGAAGGCGTCAGCGCCATCGCGATCGACGGCAACAACGCCCGCGACAGCAGCATCGGTCTGCAGATCGAGCCGATCGGCACCCGCCGTCTCGACGACATCTACACCGTGAACGCCAACCTGGCGTGGGGCTTCCCGCTGTTCCGCGATCTGCGCGGCACGCTGCGGATGGAGATGCTCAACGTGACCGACCAGCAGGAGCAGATCAACGTCACCAGCCGCGGTGAGGTGCGCCCGGTGCGGCGCGACTTCCAGCGGCCGCGACAGATCCGCGCCAGCCTGGGCTTCCGCTTCTAGGACGCCAGGCATCGTGAGCGCCCCGCGTTCGGGCGGGGCGTGAACCGACGGCGGTGAGGCTTCGGCTTCACCGCCGTTCTTGTGTTCGTTTGCTCGAGTGGCGTCCGCGTCGTCTGAGGTGCGGTACGGAGCCAGACCGGGCTCTGGCGCCTCCACGAGCCGCGACACCTCCCCTCCCTCCCCCTTCAGGGGGAGGGCCGGGGTGGGGGTTTCCCCTTCATCCGGCTCGCTCCTCCAGGTGGAGGCCTAGGGGACGAGCGTCAGTCTTCGCAGGCTCGTCGACCGCTCCTGCGGCTCAGCTCGCTGGCGGCCGCTTCGGCGTGCGAGGTTCCAGCTATCCGGTGAGTTGAACCAGGGAACGTGTCGACCTCACCCGACGCCTGGATTCCCGCCTCCGCGCGAAAGGTCGAGAAGCGCTGCCGACTGGGGACGAGACGACACGACCGCTCGGGACGCCGAACCCGCGGCACTCCGCTGGCGCTCGCTTCGGCACCTGTGGGTGCCTCGGCGGTTGGTCGAGCGCGCGAGCTCGCCGACTCGGCTCACCAGTTCCCCCAACCCCTATCCCCTGACCCCTGACCCCTATCCCGGCAGCGACCAGCCGTCGCGATAGTCGGCCTTCAGGAAGCGGTCGGCGGCCTCGGAGCCGGCGCTGTTCTTCGCCGCGTCCCAGCGCACGATCTCGCGGCTGCGCACGGCCAGGTTGCCGAGCAGCGCCATCTCGGTGAGCGGGCCGGCGTGGGTGGCGATGTCGGAGCCGGACTTGCCGTTGCCCTTGCACGCCTCGGTCCACTCCTTGTAGATGCCTTCGGTGCGCGGGTACTTCTCTGGCACCGGCTCGGCTTCGACCTTCTCGGCGAGTGCCTTGGGGTACAGCTGCGGACGGTTGCCGTAGATGTCGGCGATCAGCAGGCCCTTGGAGCCGACGAACATCTGGCCGCTCACCAGCGTTGGCCACTCGTCGCCGTCGAACAGCGGATGGTTCGGCGGCGACAGCTCGCCGTCGCGCCACACCACGGTGATCGGTCCGCGACTCGCGGTGGCGGGGAACTCGTAGGTGATGCGGCAGGCCGCCGGCGCTGTCTCCTCGAACAGCTTGGTGGTCTCGGCGACCACCGTGGTGGGGCCGCGCAGGTCGTAGGTCCAGAAGCCGGCGTCCATCGAGTGGCAGGCGATGTCGCCCAGCGCGCCGGTGCCGAAGTCCCACCAGCCGCGCCAGTTGAACGGATGGTAGTAGTCGGGGTGGTAGGGGCGGTCCGGCGCGGGGCCGAGCCAGGACTGCCAGTCGACGTGGGCGGGCACCGCGTGCATCTCGGTGGGCCGCTCCAGAGCCTGCGGCCAGATCGGGCGGTTGGTCCAGTACTCGATGCGGTCGACGTCGCCGATCAGGCCCGCCTCGAGCCACTCGCGGATCAGCCGGGTGCCCTCGTCGGCATGCCCCTGGTTGCCCATCTGGGTGACGACGTCGCTGGCCGCGGCGGCCTTCATCAGCGCCTGGCACTCCTCGATGGTGCGGGTGAGCGGCTTCTGACAGAAGACGTGCTTGCCGCGTGCGATCGCCTCGAGGGCCTGGAAGGCGTGCAGGTGATCGGGGGTCGAGATGGTCACCGCATCGATGCCGGGCTCGGCGTCGAGCATCGCGCGGAAGTCGCCGTAGCGCGCCGCGTCGGGGAACAGCTCCACCGCCCGGGCGGCGCGCTTGAAGTCGATGTCGCACAGGGCGACGACGTTCTCGTGCTCGCAGCTGCTGATGTCGGTGTAGCCCTTGCCGCCAGCGCCGATCGCCGCGATGTTCAGGGTGTCGCTGGGTGCCTGGTAGCCGCGACCCAGCACCCTGCGCGGCACGATCGTCCAACCCAGCGCCGCGGCGCCGAGTCCGAGCACGGTGCGCCGGGAAGGACCGGTCGCCGCTCCAGCGGCGATCTGCGGTGGCGCGGTCTCGAGCGGGTCCTCGCACAGGGGTGCTTCGCAGCTCGTATCAATCGGCTCCTCGCGGCCTTGCTGCTCCTCGGGTACGTGCTTTCGGTTCTGCCGGGCCATCGGTGGTCTCCAGGTTGCGAGCGATCGGATTCGCGGTCAGGCGCGGGGCGCGCCGGTGGCGCGACTGCGCTGGTGGTCCGACGTCCACGCAGACGCCGGCCCTCTGGGCAAGGAGTTCGCTCGCTCCACGCGCGATCCCGATCGGGGTTCTGCAGGGGAGTGGGCGACGGGATCGTTCGAGACGATCTTGCGATGCGGTCTTTCGATGGGTGTAGATTCCCAGAAGCAGGGAGCCTCGGTCAAATGTGTCCCACCCAGCAGACGTCGATCGCCGCGACACGCGACCTCTTGCGAGGGGCGTCGCCGTCCGACGTGTGTGGCGGACCTGGGCCGGTGGTCGCGATCCTGCTCGCGCTGGTGGCGATCGCCACTGCCGGAACGCACCCGGCCACGGCTCAGGGTCTGCCGGATCGCTGCCACTGCGGTTACCTGGCGGTGCGCGGCGACGCGGTGATCGCGGAGCAGGCCTCGGACCGTCTCTACACACCGGCGTCGGTGCAGAAGGTGCTGGTGGCCACCGCGGCGATGCACCTGCTCGGGCCCGAGTACCGTGTCGCGACGGTGGTGCGCGGGCCCCAGCCCGACGACGACGGCCGGGTGCGAGGTGACCTGACGATCGTCGGGCGCGGCGACCCGACCTGGAACCGCAATCACTTCGAGCGCGACCCGAGGACGCCGCTCGAGCAGCTCGCCGAGGCGCTCTGGCAGCGAGGCGTGCGGCGGGTGCAGGGCGATCTCGTCATAGACGGCACGGCGTTCCCAGGGCGCGAGACGCCGCCAGACTGGCCGGTCGGCGACCTCTCCTTCCGCTACGGCGCGGTGCCGTCGGCCCTGGCGATCGACGCCAACACGGTGCCCCTCTCGATGCGGCCGGGCCGGCGTGTAGGCGACCCCGCGATCGTCTCGACCACGGCACCGATCGAGCTCTACAACCTCGCGGTCACCGCGCCGGCGCAGCGCCACGGCAAGGGCACCGTCGAGTTCCAGCTGCGTTGGGACCGCGCCGCGATCGTGGTGCGCGGTGAGTTCCCGATCAGTGAGCCGGCGTTCGACATCCGAGTCGCGGCGCCGCGGCCGCTGCAGCTGTTCGCCGACGCGATGGCCGAGGCGCTGCGTCGCCGCGGCATCGATCTCGACGGCGCCGTCCGCATCCTCGATCTCAACCAGGCCGCGGCGCAGACCGCCGACGAGATCGTGCTGGCACGGCTGATCTCGCCTGCGGCGGTCGAATGGCTGGAGCCGCTGCTGGCCGACAGCGACAACTGGTACGCGGAGATGATGCTGCGGGTGCTCGGCCTGGAGATCGCCGGCGCCGGTCGCCTCGACGCCGGGCTCGAGGTGCTCGGCGACTTCCTCGTCGACGTCGTTGGCGTCGACGAGGCCGACTTCGATCTCGACGACGGCTCCGGTCTGTCGCCGTTCAATCTGCTGGCACCGCGAGCGGTGGTCTCGGTGCTGCGCTGGGCGCGCCAGCAGGAGTGGTTCGCCGGCTTCGAGGTGGCTCTCGCCAGCGATCGGCAGGGCACCCTCAGCCGCTCCTGGGGAGCGGTTCCGCGGCTGCGGGCCAAGACCGGCAGCCTCACCCACGTGCAGACGCTCGCCGGCTACGACTACTCGATCTCCGGCGAGCCGATCGTCTTCGCGGTGTTCTCGAACGGTCGCGCGGTGCCGCGCCACGAGATGAAGCGGGACATCCTGGCCGAGCTGCGGCGGTGGAACCAGATCGTCACGACTCTCGACGCCGGTGTCGCGGCCGGGGGTACGACGCGGTGAGCCCGCGTTCCAGGAGCTCGGGGAAGGGCGTCGGCGCCCTCGGCACGTCGGCGGGTTTCCCGCGCGGGCCGGAGGAGGTCACCTGTTCCTGGCTCGCCGAGCGCATCGTGCCCGGAGGAGGGCTGCAACGTGTCGAGACCGAGCTGCTCGAGACCGACCGGTTGGGAGCCGACCAGGCCGGGATCTGCGTTCGCTTCGAGCTGCACTGGAACGGCGCCGACGCGGCCGCTCCGCAGGACGGCGGAGCCCGACCGGAGTCGGTGATCGGCAAGTTCGCTGCCGCCGACGAGGAGCGCCGCGCCGTCGGCCACGAGCGCTCGTGCTACGTGCGTGAGGTCGGCTTCTACCGACGACTGCGTGAGGACAGCGATCTGGCGACGCCGCGCTGCTACGCGGCGGAGCTCGCCGAGAACGAGATCGACAGCGTCGTCCTGCTCGAGGACCTGCGGCACTGCATCAGCGGCGACGTCCTCACCGGCTGCTCGGCGCAGGAGGCGCGTGTCGCGGTCGAACAGCTGGCGGCACTGCACGCGTCGTGGTGGCTGCGCGAGGAGCTGCTCGAGCACGACTGGCTCTCGGTACCCGACGACGAGCCGCAGGTGGGCCGGCGTGCGCAGCGCTACCGCGAGTCGCAGGAGGCCTTCTGCCAGCGCTTCGCCGGCAAGCTGAGCGAGCCGGTGTTCGAGCTGTTGCGCAGCCTCTCGCCGGCGCTCGGAGCGCCGTTGCACCCCGACTCCCCCTGGACGCAGCTGCACGGCGAGGACCGCTGCGACAACCTGCTGTTCGAGCCGGCTCGAGGCGGCTCGTCGCCGCGCGTCTTCGTCATCGACTGGCAGAGCTCGGGGCGTGGCGCCGGCGCCGCCGATCTCGCCTTCTTCCTCGGCGGCAGCCTGCGCACCTCCCTGCGCCGCAAGCACGAGCAGGGATTGGTGCAGCGCTACCACCGTGAGCTGCAGCGGCGTGGCGTCGAGGGCTACGACTTCGACGCCTGCTGGCGCGACTACCAGCTGGGGTCGATCGGCGCCCTGGTGCGTGCGGTGAACTCGGCGGTGCTGGGAGCGCCGAGCGAGCGTGCCGACGAGGTGTTCACGGCCCTCGTGCGGCGACATGCCGCGCACGCTCTCGACCTCGACGCGGAGCAGTTGCTGCGCAGCTTCTGAACCGCGGCTCTGAACCGCGGCGTAGCCCCGCGCCCGCTTTCAGCTCAGTCCAGCAGGCCGCTGAGCCAGTGCGCGACGTTGAGGGCGAGCTGCGCGTTCTGAGGCGCGTCCGGATCGTTCATCCCCATCACGAAGACCACCTCGCCGCGTCGTTCGAAGCGCTGGGCGGAGAACATCGCCGCCTCACCGAAGGCCGCCACCCGCCCCTCGCCGCGGCGCAGGGCGACGCCCTGCAGCATGCCGTCGGCGGGCAGCGTGGCGGTGCGCTCGCCGAGGCGACCGGCGCGCCGGGGGAGTCGCAGCACGCTACGTTCGGGCAGGGTCAGCAGGGGCGAGATCGTGCCCGGCGCCACACCGTGTACCCGAAAGGCCTGGCCTCCGAAGGTCGACACCGTGTCGATGCGTTCGTCGGCGGCACGACCGCGGGTGATCGGGTGCTCGCCCAGCCCGGCGTCGCGGGTGAAGGGCGGCAGCGGTCCGCTCTCGGTGGACGCGTAGGCGTTGCCGAAGAGCAGGCCGAACGCGCGCGCCAGCTCCTGCGCCGCGCCGGGGAACGGCATGTGGTCGGCGATCAGCCACAGCGCTCCGCCTGCCTCGACCCACCGCACGACCGCCTCGATCTCCTCGCGTTCGAAGGCCGGCGTGGTGGGCAGCCTCCAGCTGCGCAGGTCGTCGGGGTGCAGCGCGTTCGAGACCACCAGCAGGTCGTACGGTTGCAGCGTCTCGGCGCTCCAGGGTTGCCGCAGGCCCTCGACGACGTAGCCGTCGCGTCGCAGCAACCGGGCCAGCGGGGCATAGCGACCCTCGGCGGTGTGGTAGTTGGCGTGCGCGGCGTCGAACGCGACCCTCGGCCCGGCGCCCTCCTCCCACACCGGCTCTCCGACCTCGGGCTCGAAGTCGAGGTCGGAGACCGCGCGCAGACCGGAGCAGGCGGTGGCGACGGCGAGCAGCCCGATCGACGCGGTGGCGCGCCACCGCCACCGGAAGCCGGTCCGTCGACGAGAACCCTCGCCGGCGCCCGTCACTCGGCCCGACCCGGGCTCGCCGACGGTTCGCGGAGGACCACGGAACGGAACCACCAGGCGAGCGCCGCCAGGGTGGCGAGCCCGACGAGTGGAGCGGCCGGCCCTGCCCAGCCGGTGCCGAAGCCCTGCGGCGCCGAACCCGAGAAGAAGGCGATGCCCGCGAGCACGACACCGAACAGGCCGGTACCGCCGACCAGTCCCGAGCCGAGCAGCACGCCGCGCTCGCGGCGTCCCTCGGCCTCCGGTTCGCTGCGCGCCGAGCGCTCCGAGCTCCAGCGCAGCAGGCCGCCGAGGAAGACCGGGACCATCGTCGCCACGGGCAGGTAGACGCCGACCGCGAACGGCAGGCTCGGGATGCGGAAGAGCTCGGCGACGATGGCGATGCCGACCCCGATCGCCACCAGGGTCCAGGGCAGCGAGGCCTCGAGCACGCCTTCGATCACCAGCTTCATCAGGGTCGCCTGGGGCGCTGGCAGCTCGGTGGTGCCGAAGCCGTAGGAGGCGTCGAGCAGGATGATGGTCAGGCAGACGAAGGTCGCCGAGGTCAGCACACCGACGATCTCGCCGAGCTGTTGCCGTCGCGGCGTGGCACCGAGCAGGAAGCCCGTTTTGAGATCCTGCGACGTGTCGCCGGCGATCGACGCGGCGATCGCCACCACGCAGCCGACCGTCAGTGCCGTCGCCTTGCCCGAATCGCTGGTCCAGTCCATCAGGTAGAAGATGACGGAAGTGCCGAGCAGCGCGGCGATGGTCATGCCGCTGGTCGGGTTCGAGGTGACGCCGACCAGTCCGACGATGCGCGACGAAACGGTGACGAAGAAGAAGGCGAAGAGGATCACGAGGACCGCCGCCAGCACCCGGAATCCGAGGGTCAGGGTCGCGGCGGTCGAGCCGCCGAAGACGAAGGGGAGGAAAGACAGTGCGCAGAAGACCAGGAAGGCGCCGGCGAGCACGACGCCGAACGGCAGGTCGAGAGAGGTGCGGCTGGCGGCGGCCGGCCCGCCCGTGGTGTCGGACGTCGTCCCCTCGCCCGGCGACGGAGAAGCCTGCACCCGCTGCTTGAGGCTGCTCACCAGGGTACGGAAGCTGCGCGCCAGCGAGATCAGGCCTCCGGTCGCCACGGCCCCGGCGCCGATGTAGCGCACGTAGCGGGTCCACAGCTCCGAGGGACCCATCTCGGCGATCGTCTTCACCGTCTCGGGATACAGCGGCACGGTGCGCGCCTCGCCCCAGGTGGCGAGGATCGGCAGGATCACGAGCCACGAGAGCAGGCCGCCGCCGACCATCACCGCGGCGATGCGCGGACCGAGGATGAAGCCGACGCCGAAGAGGGCCGCCGACACCTCGGAACCGAGCTGGCTCTTCTTGAGCAGCGGGACGTTGAAGCTCACCTCTCCGGGGACCACCTTCGCCAACCCGGTGAGAGCCTTGAGCGCGGCTCCGGCGGCCAGCCCGAGGAAGACCGGACGGGCGCGGTTGCCGCCGCCCTGGGCCGCCACCAGGACCTCGGCGCAGGCGGTTCCTTCGGGGTAGGGCAAGCGACCGTGCTCGCCTTCGATCAGCACCCTGCGCAGCGGGATCATGAACAGCACCCCGAGCAGACCGCCGCACATCGCCAGCAGCGTCATCTGCAGCAGCGCCGGGTCCAGACCCCAGAGGAAGAGGGCCGGCAGGGTGAAGATGACGCCGGAAGCCACCGAGCTCGAGGCCGAACCGATGGTCTGGGCGGTGTTGGCTTCGAGGATCGAAGAGCTGTGCCCGGCGGCGCTGAGGGCCTTGAAGAAGGCGACGGTGAGCACCGCGACGGGGATCGAGGTCGAGATGGTGAGCCCGGAGCGCAGTCCCAGATAGGCGTTGGCGGCGCCGAACAGCACGCCGGAGACGATGCCGGCGACCACCGCCCGCAGGGTCATCTCGAGCGGAGACTGCCCGGCCGGCACGAACGAGGGATAGCTCTCGCCCGGCTCCAGCGGCCGGTAGGCGGCGGGGTCGAGGCCGGGCGCCTCGGGGTGGGACTCGGTCAGTGGCGGGGTCTTCATCTCTGGCACCGGAATCCTCGCGCGCTGCGCACCGTCCGCCGCCGCGAGCGTCGTGCGCTGGGCGAGGCCGTGAGTTCTTCGGCGGCGTGGGTGGGACCGGGCGCGGTCAGGCGCGGGCCACATCCAAACACTTGCCGGGAGTGTGGAAAGATCGACTGCATTCTGCCAAAACGCGACGTCGCGTCGATTCGTGCGGGGCGCGAAACGACAGGCGGGTCGATGCTCGTCCGCGGCGCTCCCCGGGCACCGCGGACCCCCCCCTGGTATCTGCCCTTCGACGAGGTCTGGAGATGAGCTGCAAGCTGTACCACTGCCAAGGGGCACGCTCGATGCGTCCCCTCTGGACGCTCGAGGAGATGGGGCTCGACTACGAGCTCGAGGTCCTGCCGTTCCCCCCCCGGGTGGCGCACAGGGAGTTCCTCGAAGTCAATCCGCTCGGCACCGTGCCCTACTTCGTCGACGGCGATGTGCGGATGACCGAGTCGAGCGGGATCTGCCACTACCTCGTCGAGCGCTACGGACCGACCTCTCTGCGTGTCGATCCGTCGGACCCCGAGTACGGCGCCTACCTCAACTGGCTCTACTACTCCGACGCCACGCTGACCTTCCCTCAGACCCTCTTCCTCCGCTACACGAGGCTCGAGCCCGAGGAGCGGCGCGTGCCGCAGGTGGCGGAGGACTACCGGCGCTGGTTCCTGGGTCGCCTGCGCGCCGTGGAGAGTGCCTGCGAGGGGCGCGAGTTCCTGGTCGCCGGACGACTGACGATCGCCGACATCGCGGTGGGGTACGGCCTGCACCTCGCCGCGTCGCTCGGGATCGACGAGCTGGGGCCGAACGCACGCCGCTACTTCGAGGGGCTGCAGGAGATCCCCAGCTACCAGCGGGCGGCCAAGCTCTGACCCTGGCCGGTCCGTGAGCCCTCAGGCCGGCTGGCAGCGTGGACAGGGTAGAGGCGACGCCCGGCCTGGTCCAGCTCGACGATCTCGGTGCCGCAGGTGCGGCACGGCCGGCCGGCGCGGGCGAAGACCTGGAAGCGGTCGCGGCGGCGCTTCCATCCGGCGGCCCTCAGCTCGCGGACCAGGGAATCCGGCACGGTCACTCCGCCGCTGCGGTACGAGCGCCGGGTGAGGTCGAGCACGGCGCCGGCGAGAGCGTGCAGCCGCTCGTCGTCGAGGTCCTTCGGGCGGGCCTCCGGTCGCACCCGGGCGACGTGCAGTATCTCCGAGCGCAGGTAGTTGTGAGGGGCTTGCTGGAGAAGTCTTACGGGCCTCGTTTCGAGCGCCGCCCCGCTCAGATCCTGTGGCGCGCGAGCGATCGCAATGCGGTGCCATTGTAGAGGGAGCGCAACGCAGGAGATGGCGGGGCGCCGTCGAAACCCAAAGGGCGCGGGGGTTTGCGCCGCCTGGCGGTACAGGTCCTCCTCGACGATGAACACCGCATCGCCTGCGTCGTTCCCGCACCACCAGACGACGCAGATCCCCGCGCGAGGCTCCGCAGGACTTCTTCAGCAAGCCCCTTGCCCCGCGATGCACGACTGGTCGAGCAGCAGGCCGGCGAGACGGCGTCGCCGGAAGGTGCGACTGGCGAATCGATCCGCGATCTCCTCCACCGTCGTCTGCGCCCACAACGGATCGGGACCGAGACCACGGAGGTACGGATGGACGGCGAGCTCTTCGCTGTCGAGCAGGTCGACGTCGGTCGCCGAGTAGAGCAGCGCCGAGCGGTGTTCGGTGCGTAGGGCGACACGCAGCCGACGATTCGTCTTCGGATCGGCGTCCGGTGCGGCGATGCGCCAACGGCCGTAGAGCTGGTTGTGGCTGTAGAGCACCTTCCCCGCGGAGAAGTGGGTCAGCATCGCCTTGCCGTGGGTGTCGACCCGGGTCACCTGCTGGCCGACGAGCTGCGCCGCGCTGGCCCGCAGATCTTCGAAGTGCAACTCGACCGCGACCAGCTCCCGGTCCGCCACCGCCTTCTCGACGCGGTCCGCGGCTCTGCGGATCTCCGGTCCCTCGGGCATCGATTCGCGGCTCAGGCGGCGGCGCGACGGTCGATGCCGAGGTCGCAGAGCACCGTCGCCGCCGTCTTGCGCCCGGAGACCAGGGCGCCCTGGATCGACGCGGTCTCGAGGTGATCGCCGGCGACGAAGAATGCTCCGCGTCGCGGAGCACGACCGGGGCGCAGCTCGCCCAGGCCCTGTGTCGGCAGCGCATAGTCGACGCGCGTCACGTCGACGGTGCGCCAGCCGCGCGTCATCTCGCCGAACCACTCGCCGAGCTGCTCGTGTACCGCCGCCGCGAGGCGATCGGGATCGAACTCGGCGGTGCGGCGCTCGTCGAGCACCGTGACCGAGATCAGGTTTCGACCCGGCGGTGCGTAGCCGGCACTCAGCAGGCTGGGCGCGCAGAGTGAGTTGATCGTCGCGTCGGGCCAGCGCTGCAGATCTCTGCGACGTTGTCCGTTGAGCACCAACGAGGCTCCGATCGCCGGCGCCGCGGGTGCGTCGAGGTAGACGCAGGAGACTCCTCTCGATCGGCGAGCCAGGTCACCGGGGTCGCGCCCTCGGGGGCTGGCGAGGTCCGGCCAGTCACCGGACTGCAGCAGGTACTGGGTGACCGGTTCCTCACAGGCCAGCACCACGGCCCGTGCCGTATGCACTTCGCCGTCCACGGTCTCGATCCGGTCGGGCCACACCCTGCGCACGGCGAGGCCGGTGCGCAGCGAGTCCTGCGGCAGCTCGCTCGCCAGCTGCCGTGGAATCTGCTCCATCCCCGCCGCCGGCAGCGCAGCGGATCCACGGGCGAACTGACGGAAGAGCAGCCGGAACCAGCGGCTCGACGTCTCGAGGGAGGATTCCAGGTAGACACCGCCGTAGAAGGGCTCGAAGAAGCGCTCGATCAGCTGCGCCGAGAAGCCCTGCGATTCCAGCTCCTCCCTGGTCGTGTGCTCTGTCGCCGCCAGGATCTCGCCTACCGGCTGGCGCAGCACCCGGTGGCGCAGGCGCGCGATGCGCAGCTTGTCCAGGCAGCTGCCGATCGGGGCGAGCAGGGTCGAGACCACCTTCGACGGGCGACGGAACGGATCCGAGACCGGATGCATGCGCCGGCCGAGACGAACCAGCGCGCCCGGCTCGAACGAGCGCAGATCGAGACGCTCGAGGTCGAGTTGGCGGCGTGCCTCCGGGTACGCGGTGTTCAGCACCTGGAAGCCGCGGTCGAGCAGGAAGCCGTCGCGCAGATCGGTGCGCACCCGCCCACCGACCCGATCGGCGCGTTCGAAGACGCGGACCGCGACGCCGGCGCGGTGCAGGGTGCGGGCGCACGTCAGACCGGCGAGGCCGCCGCCGACGACGATCACCGGCGGGTTCGGGGCGGGGTCGCGCTGGGGAGACGGTGGATCGGAGGGGCTCTTGTCGGGGCGCATGGGGCTCTGCGCGGCGCGGGTCGGGCAGTGGAGGTCTGCGGCGGACGGACCGCGCCAGCTCGCCCGACAGGGGGCCGCGCAGCGTTTGGGGACTTTCGTGGCGGCCGGGCTTCAGGATGTGGCGATCTGGAGAGTCCTCCAGCCACTGGGCCACTGGGCCACTGGGTCACTGGGTCACTGGGTCACTGTGTCCACGGCGGACCGATCGGTGATGGCGCCGGCGACTTTGCTGGCGCCCCGGCCCTCGGCTGCCGGCCTCGGCTGGCACCCTGGTACCATTCGCGCCGCCCCCGTCGAATCCCTTGGGAGAGCCATGGTCGCCGTCAGACGCGGGCGGAGAGACGACCGCGGCGACGCCGGAGTGGTCCGACCCGGAAGAGCAGGAGCCATGCCGCACGGAATCGAACTCCTGGCCCTGCCGAGGGCGGCGAACGGTCTCTGCGCCCTCGGCGCAGCGGCCTCGAGCCGGGTGGCCAGATGAGCGAGGTGATGCTCTGCGCCGCCCTCCCAGGCGGCGATCTGGAGCGGCTGATGCGCCGTTGGGGGATCGAGGTGCGTCGAGTCGACCCCGGTCTGCCGATCCCCGGCTCGCACTGGGGCGCACCGGAGGCCGGCATGCTCGCCGGGGTGCTCTACGTGCGCGACGACACTCCTGTGCACTCGGCGCTGCACGAAGGCTGTCACCTCATATGCATGGGGCCCGAGCGTCGCTCCGTCGTCGACACCGATGCCGAGGGCGACGAGATCGAGGAGTGTGCGGTGTGCTACCTGCAGATCGTGCTCGCCGACGAGCTCGACGGTGTGGGGAGCGACCGATTGATGCGGGACATGGACGAGTGGGGGTACAGCTTCCGCCTCGGCAGCACCCGGGCCTGGTTCGAGAACGATGCGGAGGACGGCCGGCGCTGGCTCGAGCAGAGGGGGTTGCTGAGAGCCGGCCAGCCAGCGGTGCCGCCAGTCGACGCGGGAGTGGATGCCGCGTCTTCGGGTACCGGCGACGGAACAAGCATCGACGCCACGGCGTAGGATCGGACGTCAGCGAGGACACCAAGTGGCGATGAAGCTCGATCTCACCGACCGCCAGATGCAGACCGTCCGCGCCGCGATCACCATCCTGGCGACGTTCGTGATCGTCTGCGCGGTGGCGCTCCTGCTGTGGCTGCTCGGCAGCTTCGTGGCGCGCTTCTCCAACGTGTTCCTGCCGTTGGCGGTGGCGGCGATCGCAGCGTTCGTGATGCAGCCGTACTTCGAGCTGCTGCGTCGACGGCTGCGCCTGCCGAAGGTGCTGGCGTTGATCGCGGTGTTCCTCTCCATCCTGGTGCCCCTCGTCGCCTTCGGCTGGTTCTTCGGCGCCCTGGTGGTCGAGCAGCTCGTCGGGCTTGCCCGCACCGCGCCGGAGACCTGGACGAAGATGGTCGAGTGGGCGCGCGAGCACTGGCCCAACGCAGTGAGCTTCCTCGAGAGCAACGAGGCCGGCCAGCGCGTGCGCGACGTACTCGAGGGCAAGGAGGAGGCGATCGCGCGCGGCGTGCAGAGCGGTCTCGACGTGGCGCTGAACGCCGGCGGCGTGGTGCTGCGCTGGTTCGGCACCATCGTCGCCTGGGCCGTGCTGCCGGTCTACTTCGCCTTCTTCCTGATGACCAACCCCTCGAAGGTGCTCGAGATCGACCACCTGCTGCCGTTCCTCAAGCCGGAGACGCGCCAGAACGTCGTCTACCTGGTGCGTGAGTTCGTCAACATCCTGGTCGCCTTCTTCCGCGGTCAGATCATCGTCGCCTTCCTGCAGGGCGCGCTGTTCGCCGTCGGCTTCAGCATCGTCGGCCTGCGCTACGGGCTGGTCCTGGGGCTCGCGCTCGGTTTCCTCAACATCATCCCCTACCTCGGCAACATGGTGGGCCTGGGCATCGCGATCCCCCTGGCTCTGTTCCAGGAGGGTGGAGGCGGCCTGCTCCTGGTCCTGGTGCTGGGCGTGTTCACACTGGTGCAGATGATCGAGGGTTACATCCTGACGCCGCGCATCATGGGCGACCGGACGGGCCTGCACCCGATGGTCATCATCATCGCGATCTTCTTCTGGGGGTCGGCCCTCGGCGGCATCTCGGGGATGATCCTGGCGATCCCGCTCACTGCCTTCCTGGTGGTGTTCTGGCGTCTGGCCAAGGACCGCTACATCGACGAGTGGGTGTAGAGGGGAGACCGGTGGCCGGCTACTCGAAGCGCACGCTGGTCGAGAAGCTGGGCATCCGGCCGGAGGACCGCATCAGCCTGCTCGCGGTGCCCGCGTCGGTGCAGCCCCTGCTCGCGCAGCTGCCACCGGGGGTCAAGGTCGCACGCCGGGTGCAGGCGGGACGCGACTTCGTGCTGCTCTTCGTGCGCCGCCGGGCCGAGCTCGAACGACGCCTGGGGCCGGTCGTCGATGCGCTCGAGGTCGACGGCTCGTTGTGGGTCTCCTGGCCCAAGAAGACGAGTGGCCTGGAGAGCGATCTGAGCTTCGACCAGGTGCAGGCGGCAGGGCTCTCGGCCGGCCTCGTCGACGTCAAGATCTGTGCCGTCGACGAGCAGTGGTCGGGACTCCGATTCGTCTACCGACGCGACGACCGGGAAGCGGTGCGGCGGCGCAGGGCGGCGGCCGGTCGTGTACGGAATCCGTGAACCCGATCCGGAGGTTGCTAGATCACCATGTCCGACAAGCCGACTCCCAACCCGGTCCTTCCCGGTCTCAGCTTTCTCGAGCGCCTTCGCTTCCCGCAGCTCTTCCTGATCCTGGCGGCGATCTTCCTCGCCGACCTGGCGCTGCCCGACCTGATCCCCCTGGTCGACGAGATCGTGCTCGGACTGCTGACCCTGATGCTCGGCGTCTGGAGGCGTCGCGGTGACGAGCTGGGCGCGCAGATGCCTCGCAAGGAGCCCGAGAAGAACGTCACGCCTCCCTGAGAGCGCCTCCGGGGGGCCGGAGGCCGGGTGCGCCCGGGCCGGCGGCATCGTTCCCCTGGTGGGATTTCGGGTGTAGGGTTCTCGTCTGTCCCGCGGTTTTCTTCGATGATCTCGCGTTCGGTGGCGTCCACGGGGATGGACCGGACTGGGTCGCCCAGCCTTCCGTCCCGCCGGCGCCCCCGGTGCTCACGGGTTCTCCTGGTGTCGAATCGACCACAGGCCTCAACTCCGCTCCCCTGGCTGGCGCGCAGCGTCGTCGCCACGGCGATGGCGCTGCTCGCGTCGGTGGCCAGCGGTCAGGGCGAGGTGGAAGCGGTTCGGAACAGTCTCGAGGCTTCTTCGCTGCCGCAGTCCTGGCAGGGCAGCTCCGGCGTGCGCATCGTGGTGACCGACGAGACCGGCGCGCCACTTCCCGACGTCGACGTGCTGATGCGCCTCGAGCGCGACAGCGCCTCCGCCACCGGCGTGCTCCTGCTGCGCACGGGACAGGACGGCTCGACCCGGGTCGAGGGCCTCGCCGCGGGGGAGTGGCAGGTCGACCTGAGGCGGGAGGGCTACATGCTGCTCACCGCCTACATCGCCCTCGAGGCCGACGGAGATCCGAAGGTCGGCTTCAGCACCCGCCAGCGCACGGGTACCTTCTGGGCCGAGCTCGACGCCGTCTTCCTGCCGCCGGACCTGGAGATCAAAGCCGCCCTGCGCACCGGGCGCGACTCCCCGAAGCAGGCGCGCAAGGCGCGTGCGAAGGCGCTGGAGCGCGAGCGTGAGGCTGCCGAACGCCGCGACCGCCGGCAGCGCCGCGGTGACCTGGCCAAGGTGGTGGAGGAGCCCGAGGCGGATCGACGCGCCGCCGAACGCGCCGCCGAGCGCCGGGCCGAGCGCGAGCGGCGGGAGGCCGAGAAGGCCGCGGCCGCCGCGGCCCGCGCGGCGGAGATCGCGGCGCGCCAGGCCGAGCGCGACGAGGAAGAGCGCCGTCGCGGCCGGATGGCGACCGTGGTGGAGGCGCCGGAGCCTGGCCGGCCGGGTGCCGAGCCCGAGCCCGAGGTGGCGGCTGACGCGCCGGCGACGGCCGATTCCACGCAGGTTGCAGCAGCGGAACCGGTCGAGGAGCCGCCGACGGAGGCGGCCCTCGCGCCCGACGACATCTCGCTCGAGACGCCCTCCGCCGCAGCCGCGGAGGCGCCCGGCGCCGAGCCGATGCGCCTGCTCCCCAACCCACGGCTGCTTCCCGCCGGCGCCTGCCCCGAGTGCCGACCCGGCGAGTTCTCGGTGAGCACCGAGACCATCGTGCCGGCGCTCGAAGCGGGCTCGGTCAGCGAGTGTAGCCGCGGGCTGGCTGCGCCGCTGGCGGGGCTGGCTCCGGTACTCGGCGAAGCGCTCGCCGGCGTGGGAGCCCGGTTCGCGGGCTCGCTGGTGGAGGCTCGCGGCGACGACGTGCGTCGGCTGCTGCCGACCGACCTGGCGTCGCGCATCGACGCGATCGTCGACTCGGTCGGGGCCGCCGACGGGTCCTGCGCGGTGTTGGGGATCGTGCTGCCGGCCGCGGCTCAGTACGTCGGGTTCCGTTACCAGGCAGGCGAGCGCGGCACCTATCTGGAGTGCGGCCTGGGACAGGACTGCCAGATCCAGCAGGCCCGCTTCGTCGAGACTCCGGTGGTGACCCCGACCGGAACGGTGACCGTGGTGCACGCGGTGTTCGAGAACCGTGCACCGCGCCAGCGTTCCGCGCGGCTGATCGTCTACTTCCGTCCGGCTCCGGGTTGGCTGCCGCCGAACTGAAGGGCGGAGGGGTAACGGCTCGCCGGGCACTGGGCAGAGCTGCAGTGGACGCTGCTGGTGATCGCAGGGCTGGGGCGCTGGCCGTTGGTCGTCAGGTCCCACTCGGTGCAGGGCGCGTCGTCGGCTGCGCCACTGAGCTCTGCTGGCAGAGCTGCGGGAACGTCGAAGGGTTTGCCGGGCACTGGGCAGAGCTGCAGCGGACGCTGCTGGTGATCGCAGGGCTGGG
>QQVD01000053.1 GCA_003388555.1 Acidobacteriota bacterium
GGCGCACCGAGCTCGCGTCCCTGCCGACTCCGCGCGCCGGTCTGTCTGCGCCTTACCGAGGGATCGCTGCCGAGCGTGAGCACCAGGGCTCACGCGTCCGCCGAGATCCCGATCGGCGCACCGAGCGCGACGAACGAAGTGAGGAGCGATGGTGGAGCCGATCGGGATCGAACCGACGACCTCTTGAATGCCATTCAAGCGCTCTCCCAGCTGAGCTACGGCCCCACGAAGCGTCGGAGTTTACCGATCCCCTTGGGCAAGCGCAACGCGAACCGGAGACGATTCCGTTCCCGCCAACCCTCAACCCCGCAGCGCTCTCGGCCCCCTGGGCCGCCGCGACCTCAGAAGTGGTACGCCAGCCCGAGGTGCGCGAAGGCGAAGAGCTGGGCGTAGTCGAGGTCGGCGGAGTGCACGGAGACCTCGGCCAGGAAGGAGAGCTTGCGGGTCAAGGGGAAGTCGCCGGTGACGCCGAGGTTGATGCCGAGGGAGGAGTCGTCGACGGAGGCGCCGCCGGCGATGCCCTCGAGCGAGTAGACGCCGAGGCCGAGGAAGACGCCGGACTCGTAGTAGGTCTCGCGGTAGCGGTACTCGCCGCCGATGGTCGCGTAGAGCAGCTCGGGGTCGAACAGGCCCTCGAGCTGCTCGCCGTCCATCGTCACCTGGCCGACGCGCACGCCGACCTGGGTCTTGGGCTGGGTGAGCCAGGCGAAGCCGAGCTGGAAGCCGGTCTGGCCGAGGCCGGGATCGTCTCCGGAGACGTCGAGCGGCCCGCCGACGGTGCCGAACAGGCTGGCGGTGAAGTTGTGCGACTCGGCGGCAGACGCCGGGCCGACAAGCGCCAGGAGGAGGGCGGCGCAGAGGGTGACGGTGACGGGCGCCAGCCGGCGCCGCTGATGGGGTCGTTTCAAGGCCTGAGGTTCCTCGCAGGGTTGAGATCGGCGCCGGGATCGGTGCGGCGTTGGGCGGGGCCTGGCGGAAGGGTCCGACCGGGATCAGGAGAGGCGTGCTGCTGGCGCTGCACCAGTCCCCGGCTCGCGACGCGGCGTCAGTATACGGGCCGTGGCGACGTTCTTCCGGGTGCGCGCCCGCAGGACGAGCACTGGTTCAGAGGAGCCACGGACCGTGGGCCGCCGGGCGACGGCTGCCGCCGTCGTGCATCGGAGGAGATACGAATGCAGAGGGCGCGGCGTCCAGGCGACGAGCCCGTCGCCGCCCCATCGCCCCATCGTCCCATCGCCCCATCGTCCCATCGCCTCATCGTCCCATCGCCTCAGCGCCTCAGCACCTCAGTGCTCCGTCCCGCGTTCCGGCAGGTGGCGCCCAGCCCATGTCCTTCCACGGCCCCCCACTCGGCCTCCCAGGCCGCCGCTCGGCGTATCCGGAAAGCGCATCCCGGCCCTCGTGGCGGGAGCATCCGCTCCTCGCCAGCGCCCTCGACCTGCTGCTGCCGACGCCCTGCCGCGAGTGCGGCGCACGGCCGGTGGGCCGCCTGCACCTCTGCCCACGCTGCGCCGCCCGCATCCGCTTCCTGCCGCGTAGCACGTGCCGGGTGTGCGCTCTGCGACCCGGTCGCGTGCCCGGTGCCGCCTGCGCTCCCTGCGTGCTCGATCCGCCGCCGTGGCGACGCCTGTTCGCGGTGGCCTCGTACGAGCCGCCGCTCGACGGGGTGATCCGCGCCTTCAAGCACGGCGGCGACGCCTGGCTCGCCGACTGCCTGGCCGACCTCGCCTTCGATGCCTTCGCCGACGAGCTGCGGCGCTGCGACCTGCTGCTGCCGGTGCCGATGCACTGGGCGAGGCGCTGGCGCCGTGGCTTCGACCAGAGCGCGCGGCTCGCCGAGCGATTGTCGCGCCGCCTGGCGCTGCCCTGCGCCTCGGGGCTGCGATCGCCGCTGCGCAGGCGCTGGGGGCCGCCCCTGTCGCGGCTGCGCCACGCCGACCGCCAGCGGCAGGCACGTCGGGCCCTGGCGATCCGGCAGCCGGCCGCGACGCCGGCTCGACGGTCGCGACCGCGACACTCCTGGTTGGCCTCCTTGCCCTCTTTGCCAGCTCTGCCAGCAGTGCCAGCCGTGCCAGCCGTGCCAGCTCTGCCGGCGCGGTCGTTGCTGCCGTGGTGGCAGCCGTGCGAAGTCGAGGGGCGGTCGCTGCTGCTCGTCGACGACGTCCTGACCACCGGCGCGACGGCGCGCCAGGCCTGCCGCCTGCTGCTGCGTCTGGGAGCGAGCGACGTCGCGGTGCTGGTGATCGCCCGCACGCCGGCGGAGCCGGGCGCCGCGCCCGCCCAGCTCTCCTGAACTCCTGCTGCTGCGCCCACAGCGGAGCTGCGACCTGACCGGCGGTGCGTCACAACCGCGCCGGCCCGATGCTCGTACTGTCTGCCATGGAGGAGGCACGGCTCCTGCGCGCCACCGGCGGGTGGGCTGGCGCCCGCGAGGGTGACGCTCTATACTGTACGGTGCTTCGGCTCAGGTCCGAGTCGCTTCTGCGATGGCCCGCTCCCGTCTGGACGGATCCGCTACCTTCCGAGGCCACGACATGAACGCTCTGCTGATCACCGCACTGCTGCTCGCGGCGACCTCACCGGGCACTCCGCCCGTCACAGAGGATCGTCAGGTCGACCTGCGCAGCGCGGTCGGGGGCTCGTCGATCGCGCCGAGCGTCTCGGGCTTCGTCGCCAACGACGGCGTGCCGCTGGCGTCCGCTGGGGTCTACGCCTACCGCCTCGCCGATCTCAGCATGCGCAAGGTGGTCACCGACGCGGCAGGGACGTTCTCCTTCGGCGCCCTGCCGAGCGGCATCTACAAGATCATCGCCCACAAACCGGGCTTCCTGCCGGCGATGGTCGTGGTGACCCGCGCCAACGCGGCGATCTTCCAGCAGATCGAGTTCGCGCTCTCTCCCGAGGAGGAGATCGCGGTCGAAGGAGAAGACGACTTCTGGTCGATCCGTGAGCGCATCCCCACCGACGTGCTGCGCGAGATGTCGGTCGCCGGGCTGTCGCACTCGCAGCCTGCCACCGCGGCCGAGGAGCTGATGGCGACGCGCATCCGCGCCGAGGTTCAGGCGCTCAGCGGTGCCGGGCAGTTCGCCTCGGCCGAATCGAGCACCCTGACCGGCGGCGCGGCCAGCGTGGCGGCGCAGATCGGCGCCCTCGAGGTCGGCGTCGAGGGCTCGTTCCGCGACCTGCAGGCGAAGTCCGGTCGAACCTCGGCGAGCGCGCTGGGCTCGACCAACGGCCTGGCTCTCAATCTGGAGACTGGCGACAGCGATCCGCTGAACTCCAGGCTGCAGGTCAGCGGACACCGCGGCGAGCTCGGAGCGCCGTCGACCAACCCCACCGCCGCACCGCTCGAGGTCGACTACGAGCGCTATGGCGTGCGCTGGGCGGCCGACGTCGGCGGCGGTACCTCACAGCTGAGGGCCGACTTCACCGAAGAGGCGAACTTCTACCGCGATCCGCGCCTCGCCGAGCTCGGCATCCCGATCGGCTCCAGCACCCTGAACGTCGTCGGCCAGTATCAGCGCCCCCTCGGCGACCGCACCTCGGTGCGCACGGGCGTGCGCCACTCGAACCGCAGTACCGAGGGGCTCAGTCCCGCCAGCCGGGGCGGCGAGCTCGAGCGCTTCGAGCTCTTCGGCGTCGCCGACATGAAGCTCGCTGACGATCTCACCATCGAGTACGGCCTGTTCACGACGATGAACGACGGCGAGGTGGCCTTCTCGCCGCAGGCCGGAGTCATCGTCGGTCTCGGTTCGCACTGGCGGGCCGGAGCCAGCGTGCGCCAGCGTATCCACCAGGACGAGAACGCCTGGCGGGTCGGCTTCGCGCCGCTCTACTTCGGCAGCACCGAACGCTGCTCCTCGGCCGAGGAGGGCTGCTACCGGGTGCACCTGACGCGGACCAGCGCCAACGGCGACCAGATCGAGGTCGCCGCCACCCTGCGCGAGTTCGCCGACGTGGCGCGGCTCTACTTCAGCGACGACTTCTTCGATCAGTTCGAGAGCCTGCTCTTCGTGCCCGGCGATCGCATGCCCGAGGTCAGGCTGAGCATCGACCAGCGCCTCAGCCCGTCGATCAAGACGCGCTTCGAGTCGACCGTCGCCAGCGGCGGCGGCGGCGTGCTGCTCGGCCCTGTTCCGCGCGAGAATGCCGTCGACTACCTGGTCACCTCGCTCGACACCCGCTTCGAGTCGAGCGAGACCGGCCTGCTGGTGGCCTTCCATCGACTGCAGCAGTCGCTGACCGGCCTCACCCGGCTGGAGACGGTCGACAGCTACGACATGGACCGCCTGCAGCTGATGGTCACCCAGGGGCTCGGCGGACTGCTCGGCGCTGCCGGTCTGAACTGGGACCTCCTGCTCGACATGCAGGTGAGCCGCGGCTCGGATCCGTTCGAGCTCGCCGACGCCGACGAGCTCCGTCGCCGCGTCGTCGGTGGCGTCGCGGTCCGCTTCTGAGCCCACCGACCGCGGACCACGCGGCGGCCGAGGCACAGAGGGCAGAGCCCGGGCTCCGTTCCAGGGCGACACGCTGGCGAGGAAGGGCGACGCGGCCGCTGCGGGCCACGGGGCCGAAACTCGTCTTCCTCGGGAACCGTGCGACGGTTCCTTGGATCCATTCTGCTGAGCGCGATCCAACAAGCAGGATCAGGAGGGCTCACCTGCACCTCTGGAGGGTCGAAAACTCGTCGAAACCCGGGCACGAATCCTGCTTTCAAAGATTTGGACGCCGGTTCGGGAGCCGCGGGGACCAGCCCAACGCCTGCAAGCTCCCCTTCCGGTCCTCCGAACCGCCGCTCCTGACCTCAGAGCCCCGCTGAACTCAGAGCCCACCGCGAACCCGCATGCTCCTCCACCACGCCGTTCGCCGCCGCCTGGTCCTGGGCGTCCTGCTCGTGGCAACGGCACTGGTCGCGGCGGTGGGGAGCTTCTCGTTCGCCCACCGCGTCCAGGGCTTCCGGGAGTCCGGCATCGAGCTGGCACGCGGCGCCGAGGGGTGGCGCGTCACCGCCGTCGCCGCGCCGCTCTCCGAGCTGAGCCCAGGCGATCTGCTGGTCCTGGTCGACGGGCTCGAGATCCCGCCCCGCGTCCGCGAGGCCGAGGTGCTCGGGGTCGGCGAGCGCGAAGTGGTGGTGATCCGCAGCGGAGAGCTCGCCTCGGTGCGCCATCTGCCACCGCCGCCGCGGATCGATGTCGCCTACCTGCTGCTGGCGGGAATCGCGGTGTTCTACCTCGGCATCGGCATCTACACCCTGCTGCGCACCGTCGACCGCCAGACCTGCCTGTTCCATCTCTGGTGCCTGGTGTCGGCGACCCTCTACGTGGTCAGCCCCGAGATCCCCTTCCGCGACTCGACCGGGCGCTTCTACTACGGCCTCGACCAGGCGGTGCGTCTGCTGCTGCCGCCGCTGACCCTGCACTTCTTCCTGGTCTTCCCGCGACCGCTGCGACAGGTGCGCAGCGGTGCCCTGAGGCTGCTCATCCCGGCGCTCTACGCACCGCCGATGGCGCTGCTCGCGTTCCTGCTCGACCAGATGCTGACCGGCGGATCGCTGTTCGCGGGGCCGGCCACGGCGCTGTCGATCCGGGTGCTGGATCGGGTCGAGCTGGCGCTCATCGCACTCTACGTGGTGGCCGCGGTCCTGGTGCTGATCGCCCAGGGCCTGCGCTTCGAACCGAAGCGCGAGGAGCGCCAACTGCTCTGGATCGCTCTCGGCCTGGCGATCGGTTACCTGCCGTTCCTGGCGCTGCACGCGGTGCCCTATGCCGCTGGCATCGAGACCCCGCAGCTGCTGCGCGCCCTGGCGGTGGCGCCGCTGGTGCTGGTGCCGCTCTCGTTCGCCTGGGCGATCCTGCGCTATCGGCTGTGGGACATCAGCGTCATCCTGCGCGATCTCGCCACCTACGCGCTCACCCTCTCGCTCGGCGGCTTCGGCTTCGCCGTGCTCAGCCTGCTGGTGCAGCGCGGCATCCCCGATTCCCTGGCGGTGGCGCGCGGCGTCACCACCGTCGCCGGCGGCCTGTTGATCGCCGGGCTGCTGCTGCCGACCAAGCAGGGGATCGGCGCCACCCTCGAAAGACTGCACTACCGCGGCGCCCTGACCCGTCGCCGCGCGCTCGGCGAGCTGGGTGAGGAGCTGCTGCTCGAGCGCGACCTCGAGCAGCTCTGCCGAGCGCTCCTCTTCCGCCTCGAAGAGGCGCTGGCGGTCGAGCGCAGCAACCTGTTCCTGGTGCGCGGCGAGGCGATGACGCCGGTGAGCCCGGAGCCTGACCTCGAACCGCTGCGCAGCAGCGAGATCGACTCGCGGATCTGGGGCAACGAGTACTTCCATCTCGAAGGCGTCGGGCTGCCGGGCAGCGAGCCCCACGCCGAACGCCGCCTCGCCGCGCTCGGCTACCGCACCGCCTTCCCGCTGTCGGTGCGCAGCCGCCGCATCGGGCTGCTGCTGCTCGGCGACAAGGCGAACGGAGCCTCGCTGAGCTCGGACGACGCCATGCTGGTTCGGCAGCTGCTCAACCAGGCGGCGCTGGCGATCGAGAACGCGCAGCTCATCGAGCACATGCAGCAGCAGCTGCAGGAGGTCGTCGAGCTCAAGCAGTTCAACGAGGAGATCATCGAGTCGTCTCCCGCCGGCATCGCCGTGCTCGACGGCGACGATCGCGTCCTCACCGCCAACCTCGCCTTCGCGGCGCTGTTCGGTTTCGAGCGCGCAGCGCTGCGCCGCCGTCGTATCGACGAGGTGCTGCCCGGCCTCGACCTGCCGAGCTCCGAATCGTCGCTGCTCGACACCGAGTACGTCGACGGTCACGGCCGGCGACGCCAGCTGCAGATCAGCACCGCCGGCCTGCTCGGCGAGCGCCGGCAGCGGATGAAGGTGGTGGTGGTCAACGACACCACCGAGATCCGCGAGATGGAGCGGGCGCTGCAGGAGAAGGAACGGCTGGCGACGATCGGCCTGATGGCCGCCGGCGTGGCGCACGAGGTGAACACGCCTCTCACCGGCATCTCCAGCTACGCCCAGATGCTGCTCGGCTCGACGCCGCCGAGCGATCCGCGCCACGAGCTCCTGCGCAAGGTGGAGCGGCAGACCTTCCGCGCCTCGAACATCGTCAACCGGCTGCTCGAGTTCTCCCGCTCGGCGCGGCCCGATCCCGAGCCGGTGCCGCTGATCGCCGTCTGGCGCGAGGCGGTCGACCTGCTCGACACACCGCTGCAGAAGGCGGCGGTCGAGGTGCGCTGGGCGGGCCGCGCCGGTGCAACCGAGGGCTCGCGAGGCGAGCGAGAGGAGATCTACGTCAACGCCGGCAGCGAGGAGCTCCAGCAGGTGGCGACGAACCTGGTGCTCAACGCCTGCGAGGCACTCGACGAGCAGCGCAGCTGCCGCGGGCAGGACGAAGACGGTGCCGGTGAGAGCGCCGGCACCATCACGATCACCGTACAGGCCGACGAGCACACCGCGACGGTCTGGGTCGACGACGACGGACCGGGCATCTCGGACGAGGTGCTGCCGCGCATCTTCCACCCCTTCGTATCGACCAAGACCGAGCGCGGCGGCACCGGCCTCGGGCTGGCGATCAGCTACGAGATCGTGCGCCGCTACGATGGTTCGCTGTCGGCCGAGAACCGGCCGCAGGGCGGATGCCGCTTCGAGCTCCAACTTCCCCTGGCCGCCCGCCGACCCCGCGCCTCCGGGCGACGCGAGGGGGCGGGCGACGAAGAGGAGGTCGTGCACTGAACATCCTGATCGTCGACGACGAAGAGGTGCTCCAGGACATCCTGACCTCGCTGGTGCGCGAGGAGGGGCACCACCCGATCCGCGCCTCCACCGGCCGCGAGGCGCTCGACGCCCTCGAGCGCGAAGAGGTCGATCTGGTGCTGCTCGACCTGATGCTGCCCGACATGCGCGGACAGGAGGTCCTGCGCCTGATCCGCGAGCGCGACCCGGACCAGGTCGTGGTGGTGATCACCGCCTACTCGTCGATCGAGGGCGCCATCGAGGCGATGCGCGAGGGCGCCTTCCACTACCTGCCCAAGCCGTTCAAGAACGAAGAGGTCTGCATCACCCTGCGCAAGGGCCTCGAGAAGCGCCACCTGACGCTGGAGAACCGGCGGCTGCGCGAGCAGCTCGACCACCGACTCGGCTTCGACAGCATCATCGGCAAGAGCAAGCCGATCCAGGAGGTGTTCGAGCTCATCCGGCTCGCCGCGCCGTCGAAGAGCAACATCCTGATCCTCGGCGACAGCGGCACCGGCAAGGAGCTGGTCGCCAAGTCGATCCACAACCACTCCAAGCGCAAGGACGGCCCCTTCGTCACCGTCAACTCGGGCTCGATGCCGCCGGACCTGCTGGAGAGCAACCTCTTCGGTCACGTCAAGGGCGCCTTCACCGGCGCGGTGTCCCACAAGAAGGGCCTGTTCGAGGCGGCCGACGGCGGCACCATCTTCTTCGACGAGATCGGCAACATCCCGCTCGACACCCAGGCCAAGCTGCTGCGGGTCATCCAGGAGAAGGAGTTCATGCGCCTCGGGGGGCTCGAGACGCTGAAGGCGGACACCCGCATCGTGGCGGCGACCAACGCCCACCTCGACGAGCTCGTCGCCGAGGGCTCCTTCCGCGAGGACCTCTTCTACCGGCTCAACGTGATCACCATCCACCTGCCGCCGCTGCGCGACCGTGCCGAGGACATCCCGCTGCTGGCCCAGGCGTTCCTGCAGAAGTACGCCAAGGAGAACGACAAGCAGCTCTCGTCGATCTCGCAGGCCGCGATGGAGCTGCTGATGGACCACGCCTGGCCCGGCAACGTACGCGAGCTCGAGAACGTCATCGAACGCGCCGTGGTGCTGTCGTCCGGCGAGCAGCTCGGAGTCGACCTCCTGCCCTCGGCGATGCGTCGGCCCGCCGCCACGGACGCGACCGAGATCCCGCTCCCGGCCGAGGGCGTCTCGCTCAAGGAGGCGGTCACCGAGTACGAGCGGCAGCTGGTGGTGCGGGCGCTGCGCGCCAGCGGCGGAGTGCAGAAGCGCGCCGCAGAGATGCTGAGCGTCAAGCCGACGACGCTGCACGAGATGATGAAGCGGCTCGGAGTCACCGTCGAGAGCGTCGCCAGCTAGCAGCCGCTGCCCGCCGCTGCCCGCTTGCCGGCCAGCCGCCGCTTCACTACGCTGATCCTCGGGGTGCCTCGAGGCGCGGCGCGCCGAGCGTTCGATCGCGAACCGCGGCGCGGCGGCCGGGCGAAGGCATCCCTGCCCCTGCGAGAACCAACCATGAACGAACGCCTGCGAGAGCTCGAGCGCACCCACCACGAGCTGATCCTGCGTCTCGCCGATCCGGCGGTGCTCGCCGACCCCAAGGAATACCGCGAGACCAACCAGGCCCTGGCCGAGATCACGCCGGTGGTCACTCTCTGGAAGCAGCTGCAGGAGGTGCGCAGCGAGCTCGAGCAGAACGACGAGCTGCTCTCCGAGCTGCAGCGCGGCGACGAGCTCTTCGCCCTGGCTCAGGAGGAGCGCGAGGCTCTCGAGCAGCGCCTCGGCCCGCTCGAGGAACAGCTGCGCCAGGAGCTCCGCCCGAAGGACCCCAACGACCAGCGCAACGTCGTGCTCGAGGTGCGCGCTGGCACCGGTGGCGACGAGGCGAGCCTGTTCGCCGCCGAGCTCTTCCGCATGTACGGACGCTACGCCGAGGAGCAGGGCTGGAAGGTGCAGATCATCGACCTCTCGGAGACCGAGGTGGGCGGCTACAAGGAGGTCTCGGCGATCGTCGAGGGTCGCGGCGCCTACAGCCGGCTGAAGTACGAAGGCGGCGTGCACCGGGTGCAGCGAGTCCCCGCCACCGAGTCGTCCGGCCGCATCCACACCTCGGCGGTCACCGTCGTGGTGATGCCCGAGGCCAAGGACGTCGAGGTCGAGGTCGCCGAGAAGGACCTCAGGGTCGACCGTTTCTGTGCCTCGGGGCCAGGCGGACAGGGCGTCAACACGACCTACTCGGCGGTGCGCCTCACCCACCTGCCGACCGGGCTGGTGGTGCAGTGCCAGGACGAGCGCTCACAGATCAAGAACCGCGAGAAGGCGCTGCGGGTGCTCAAGAGCCGGCTGCTCGAGCTCGAGCGCGCCAAGGCCGCCGACGAGGCGTCCGAGGAGCGGCGACGCATGGTCGGCAGCGGCGACCGCTCGGAGAAGATCCGCACCTACAACTTCAAGGAGAACCGGGTCACCGACCACAGGATCTCCCTGACCCTGCACCGGCTGCAGGCGGTGCTCTCGGGAGAGCTCGATCCGCTGATCGATCCGCTCGAGAGCCACTACCAGGCCGAGCGGATGCAGGAACGTGCCTCCGACCAGACGGTTTGAGCACTCCGCCGGGCAGTGCGCCCGACCCCGGCGAGTCGGCGCGAGCAGCCGCGCAGCGCGGCGAGCCCGAGGCCGGGCAGGGCGACGGAGACGGCGGCGGCGGGCCTCCGACTGACGTCGCCTCCCTGCTCGCCGCTCTGCGGCGCCTGCTGGAGGACTCGACGGAGGAGATCCAGGCGCGCGAGGCGTCGTGGCTGCTGGCGCACGCCAGCGGCCTCGACGAGAGCCGCCTCATCGCCTTCCCGGAGCGACGACTCGATCCTGCGGTGGCCGCACGGGCTGTCGAGCTGGCACGCCGGCGGGCCGCGGCGACTCCGTTCGCCTACCTGGTCGGCGAACGGGAGTTCTACGGCCGCACCTTCCGCGTCGACCCGAGGGTCCTGATCCCCCGGCCCGAGACCGAGCACCTGATCGACGCGGTGCTCGAGCTCGATCTCCCCGAGGACGCCCGGGTGCTCGACGTCGGCGCCGGATCGGGCTGCATCGCCATCACCCTCCAGCTCGAGCGGCCCTCCTGGCGGGTCGTGGCCTGCGATCTCTCGCTCTCGGCGCTCGCCGTCGCCCGCCACAACGCCCGCAGGCTGGGCGCCCCGGTCGGCTGGTTCGCCGCCGATCTCCTCGCGCCGCTGACCCGCCGCGGCGACACGCTCGACGTGGTGGTCAGCAATCCGCCCTACGTCGACCCGGCGGATCGCCAGAGCCTGCCGCGGGTGGTCGTCGAGCACGAGCCCCACCTGGCACTGTTCGCTGACGGCGGCGGGCTCGAGGTGTACCAGGGACTGCTCTCGGGCGCTGGAATAGCCGCCGCGAGGCACCTCGTTGTCGAGCTCGGAGCCGGACAGCTGGAGGCCGTCCGGGCGCTGGCCCGAGAGGCCGGGCGGAGTGACGCCGCGAGCGTTGCAGAGTGCGAGACCGAAGACGGGAAGAGAGCCGACCAGCCGCGCTTTCGCGAACGGTCCGTGCACCGAGATCTCGCCGAGCACGCCAGGGTCTTGGTGCTGGAGGCGCACGCGCCGGGAGCCGGCTGCGAGCCGGTCGACGTAGGGGACCGCGAGCGCGGTGGAGCGACGAGGCAGTGAGCGACGAGGCCCGTGAGCATCGGGCCGCGGCGTCCGACCACGCCGTCAGCGCCAGAGCCACCGGGGCGCCGCCGACCTGCCCGCCGGTTCCACGAGGCCTGCCGACGGGCCGACCCGACCGGCGAGCCGTGGCCTCGCCTCTGCGATCATCCACGAGCCCGGCGCCCGTCAGGCGACCCGTCAGGCGACCCGTCAGGCGACCCGTCAGGCGATAGGAGTTTCGATGCACAAGTTCAGGATCAACGGCCAACGACGCCTGCGCGGCAGCGTGCAGATCTCGGGGGCCAAGAACGCGGCACTGCCGGCGCTCGCCGCGACGCTGCTCACCGAGGACCCGGTCATGCTGCGCGGTGTGCCCCCGGTGGCCGACGTGCGCACGATGTCGAAGCTGCTGGGACACCTCGGCTCCACCGTCCAGGTGCTCGAGGAGACGCCCCAGGGCGGCCTGACCGTCGCGCTGCGTGGCGGCAGGCCCGACTGGACCGCTCAGGCCCCCTACGAGCTGGTCAAGACGATGCGCGCCTCGGTGCTGGTGCTCGGCCCGGCGCTGGCGCGCACCGGTCAGGCGAGAGTGTCGCTGCCCGGCGGCTGCGCCATCGGAGTGCGACCGGTCGACCAGCACCTCGCCGGGCTCGAGGCCCTCGGCGCCCAGATCGACCTCGAGCACGGCTACGTCACGGCGCGCGCCGATCGGCTCACCGGAGCCAACTTCCGCTTCGCCCAACCGACGGTCGGCGGCACCGAGAACGTGATGATGGCGGCCACCCTGGCGCGCGGCACAACGCGGCTCGAGAACTGCGCCAGGGAGCCCGAGATCGTCGACCTCGCGGCGTTGCTGGTCGCGATGGGCGCCGAGATCGAGGGCGCCGGCAGCGCGACGATCGAGATCGAGGGCCGGGAGAGTCTGCACGGAGCCGACCATCGCATCATCCCCGACCGCATCGAGGCCGGCACCTACCTGATCGCCGGGCTGCTCGGCGACAACGAGGTGCGGGTCGAGGGCGCGCTCGCCGCCGACCTGCTGCCGCTGCTCAACGAGCTCGACGCGATGGGCGCGGACCTCCAGATCCTCGAAGAGGCGATCGTCGCCCGCGGCTCGGAGCTCGGCCCGCGCGAGGTCACCACCGCGCCCCACCCCGGCTTCCCGACCGACCTCCAGGCCCAGTTCCTGCTCCTCGGCACCCAGGTCGACGGCGTCTGCAAGGTGCACGAGAAGGTGTTCGAGAACCGCTTCCAGCACGTGCCCGAGCTGAACCGCATGGGGGCGGCGATCGAGCTGCGCGAGCGCACCGCGATCACCTCGGGGCGCCGACCCCTGTCGGGTGCGGCGGTGATGGCCACCGACCTGCGCGCCTCGGCCTGCCTGGTGCTCGCGGGGCTGATCGCCTCGGGCGTCACCGAGGTCGACCGCATCTACCACCTCGACCGCGGCTACCAGGACATGGAACTGAAATTGCAGAAATTGGGTGCTGAAGTGGAACGGATCGGCAGCAACTCCCGACGCGGCCTCGAGCGCGCCAAACTTGCGCCCGCGTGACGTGCCACACTGTCGTTCACTGTCGCGGCGGCGACGCCTTCGTCGGCGCCGCGGACGACCCGGCGCCGCCGAACGACTGAGCGCCTGAACCCTCGTCCGCGCGCCGGCCGGCCCCTCCCTTCCATCGTGATCCAGCTCCAGCTCCTCGTCCTGCTCGGCGCCGTCGCCGTCAACGATCCACGGATCGAGCTGGTGGAGCTCCAGGCCGCGGACCACGTCGAGGAGGCCCTGGCGCTCACCGAACGCCAGCTCGCCGAAGATCCCGAGCTCGCCGCGCGCCGCGGTCTCGCCTACCTGCAGGGCCACCTGTTGGAGAGGCTGGGACGCAACGAGGAGGCGGTGCAGGCCTTCGCCTCGGTGGTGGCGACGACACCGGCGCTGGCCAACCACGCCCGCTACCGAGTCGCTCGGAACCAGGAGCGCCAGGGTCATCCCGAGGTCGCGGCGGGACTGACCGCCACGTTGCTCGGGCGGCAGCCGCCCAAGGCGCTCGTCGAGCCCGCCCTCGACCTGCTCGAGAGGACCCTCGAGCAAGGCGGCGATTGTCGGCTGCTCGGAGGCCTCGCCGAGAGCGGGCTGCCGAAGTCGGCACGAAGACGGGTGATGCTCGCCGACGCCCGCTGCGCCCTGCGCGGCGGCGAGCGCGACGCCGCGCGGGAGTTGCTGGCGGCACTGGTCGAGGAGCAACGCACCGACCTCACCGGTCTGCTCGCCGCCGAACAGCTCATGGCGCTGCAGCAGGAGCAGCTGCAGATCGAGCTCGCTCAGCTGCTCGGCGAGGCGTTCCATCACCACCGCCGCTTCGAGCACGCCGAACCGCTGCTGCAGATCGCGGTCGAGAACAGGCCCGCGATCCGTACCGAGGCCGACTTCCAGACCCACTACCGACTGGTGCGCGGGCGTTTCTGGACCGGGCGATTCGAGCTCGCGGCAGCAGACTACGGCCAGCTCGCGCGCATCGCCCGCACCCCACAGCAGACCGCTCAGGCTCTCTACCACCGTGGCCGCGCGCTCGAGCTCGCCGGCCACTGGCCGGCGGCGATCGCCGCCTTCCGTCAGGCCTTCCAGGGCGAGCCGATGGGCAACTTCGCCGGCGCGTCGCTGCTCTCGGCCCTGCGCCTCGAGTGGCGGCTGGGCAGCGAGGCGACGGCTCTCGAGCTCTACGATCAGCTGCGCCGCATGCCCAGCGCCAGACTCGAGCGAGCGCGCGCCGCCCTCTTCCTCGCCAGCTCCGAGCTGGTGCGCCAGCGCGAGGAGAACGCGGCGCGGGTGGAGGGCTGGCTCGATGACGCGCTCGCCGCGTCGCGACGCGCCAGCGTCGAGGTCCTCTACTGGCGCGGCCGGCTGCGCGAGAGCGGCGGCCGCCACGTCGAGGCGCTCGAGGCCTACCTGCAGGCGGTGGAGATCGACTACTACCATCCCCTCGCCGGCGAAGCGATGGCTCGCATCGATGCACTGCCCGAGAGCGCCGGGCGGCGCCAGCGAGCGCGCCAGGAAGCCGCTGCCGGGCGTGCCTTCCGTGCCTTCGTGCTCTACGGCCCGCGCTCCAGCGAGGGAGCCCAGCAGCTCGAGCTGATGCGGCGCGATGTGCGCCGGACCTACGGCCGCGAGATCGCTCCGGTGCGCACCGTGTCGCCTTCGGCGTGGCCTCTGTGGAACGCGCGGCTGGAGCGGCCGGAGGATCTGCTGCTCGCTCTCGGCCTCTGGCACGACGGCGCTCCGGCGGCGCGTCGTCACTTTCCGATCCATCAACCCGAGCTCGCCTTCACCGCCGCCCTCGAGCTGCAGAAATCCGACCGTATCCGGGAGTCGCTGCTGATCAGCGAGATCCTCGCCCGCGCCGTGCCCGACGGCGTTCCGGAGCCGGCGATCGAGGACGTCTTCAGGCGCTCGACACATCCGTTCGCCTACCGCTTCCTGATCGAGCGCTCCGCCCATCGCTACGGCGTCGACCCGAAACTGCTGGTGGCGTTGATCCGAGAGGAAAGCCGCTTCGATCCACGCGCCGCTTCCGGCGCCGCGGCCCGCGGCCTGACCCAGTTCGTGCTGCCGACCGCGACCCGCCTGGCCGCGGAGATCGGACTCGGTCCGATCGGCCCACTCGACCTCCAGGAGCCGGAGACGGCGATCGAGCTCGGCGCCGCCTACCTCGCCGAGCTCCAGGAGCGCAGCGGCGGCAACCAGCCCGCGATGGTCGCCTCCTACAACGCCGGTGAAGCGCAGGCGGACCTCTGGCAGCTGCACTGCTTCAGCGAGGAGAGCTCCGAGTACCTGTCGAAGGTCGGCTTCGTCGAGACACGCAACTACGTCGATCGCGTGCTGCGCAGCTACGCCATCTACCGCGAGCTCTATCCACCGCCGCGGGACCGTCGCCTCGCCGCCCGCTGACGGTGCGCCGACGACACCCCGACGACTCGCCGGTGGCGGCCACCACGAGCAGCCGATGACTCCGGCAGACAGATCCGCCGAGCAGGACGGAGAGGCCGCCACGGATCCGACCGACCGCGCCCGCCTGCTCGTCGTCTCGACCCCGATCGGCAACCTCGGCGACCTGTCGGCGCGCGCCCGCGAGGCACTCCAGGGGGCCGATCTCGTGGTGTGCGCGGACACCCGCCGCACCGGCCGCCTGCTGGAGGCGCTCGGTGTCGATCGGCCGCTGCTGTCGCTGCACGAGCACAACGAGCGCTCGCGACTGCCGCGACTGCTGGCGGATCTGGCGGCCGGGCGGCGGCTCGCCCTGGTCAGCGATGCGGGCACGCCGCTGCTCAGCGACCCGGGCTTCCTGCTGGTGCGCGCCGCAGCAGCAGCGGGAGTGCGCGTCGAGCCGGTTCCCGGAGCTTCGGCTCTGCTCGCCGCCCTGGTGGTCTCGGGGCTGCCGCCGCAACCGTTCACCTTCCTCGGTTTCCCGCCGCCGAAGCGCGGTCGGCGGCTTCGCCTGCTGCAGCAGTCCGCCGAGCTCGGCCACACGCTGGTGCTCTACGAGTCGCCGCACCGCCTGCTCGCCACGCTCGGTGACTGCGAGGAGGTGTTCGGCAAAGAGCGCCTCGCGGTGGTGGCTCGCGAGCTCACCAAGCTGCACGAGGAGGTGGTGCGCGGAGCGCTCGGTGAGCTGCGGGCGCAGTTCGAGGAGAGGGCCGCCCGCGGCAGCCTCAAGGGGGAGTTCGTGCTGCTGCTCGCCTCGGCCGACTTCTCGCGCCGGGCCGGCTCGTAGCAGCACCCCGGGCGGGCGCTCGTCGCGCGTGCCGGCGCAGGGATCCGTCGCCTGCACCGCCGGCGGCGCGCGCCACCCCCGAAGGCATCGGCGGATGGCGCCGACTCAGCCGGTCTGTGGAGCCTCGCGGGCGCTGCGGGTCAACACGCCCTCGAGCAGCACCTTGACGATGGCGTCGAGGTGCTGCTCGTCCGAATCGCCCGTCGGCACGAGGTGGGCGAGACCGGTCTTCTTGGCGGTGAACCAGTAGGTGCACAGCGAGATCATCGCCACGATCAGGCTCCTGGGATCGAGGTCGCGCCGGATCCTGCCCGCCTGCTGCTCCTCGCGCACCCGCTCGACGCCGACCGTCACCAGGTCCGGGTAGTGCATCGTCGAGAGCTTCGGATCCTCGAGGTTCATCCAGGTGTTCAGGCGCACGTACTCCGGGTTGTCGCGCAGGAAGTTGAACAGCACCTCGATCGAGCCGCGCAACGCCCGCTCGCCGCTGTCGGCCTCGGCCATCAGCTGGCGCTGCACCTCGGCGTAGTGCGAGATGCGGCTCTTCTTCACCTCGTTCCACAGCTCCTCCTTGGAGCCGAAGTGGTGGTGGATGAGGCTCTTGGTGACCCGGGCACGGCGGGCGATGTCGGCCATCGACGTGCCGGCGAACCCGTGCTCGACGAAACACCGCTCCGCGGCGCGGAGGATCGAGGCCTTGGTCGCCTCGGGGTTGCGGCGTCTGGCTTCTGCGATGGCCATGGGGATCTCGCTGTGTGGTTCGGGCAGTGGGGATGTCGCGAAGCCGCTGAGTGCTGCCGGGGCCATTCGGCCACGGTGCGGTTGCGAGCGGTGCCCGTCGAAGAGGATAGCGGGTCCGCGCCGCCCGATCAGCCGACGCCCCAACTGGCTGCGCCGGCGGCGAGCTCCGCGCCGCGCGCGGCGCGCTCGATCCAGCAGCCGCCGAGCACCCGGCTGCCGCGGTAGAAGACCGCCGCCTGGCCCGGCGCGACGGCGGACTGGGGAGAGGCGAAACGCACCGCGACCCGCCCATCGCCGAGCGGCCGCACCCGCGCCGCGACGCCTTCGTGACGCGAGCGGATGCGCACCGTCACCTCGTCCCGGGTCGCCGCCTCGAGATCGCTGCCGATCCAGTGCAGCCGCTCGCCCAGCAGACCTTCGGCGAGCAGATCCTCACGCCCGCCGACGACGACCCGATTCGCCCGCGGCTCGACGCCCAGCACGTAGAGCGGCTCCGGCGCGGCGATGCCGAGGCCGCGGCGCTGGCCGACGGTGTAGCGGTAGTAGGGCTCTGCCCGCCCGAGCACCCGACCGTCGCGGGTGCTCACCTCGGCGCCTTCGTTGGCAGGCTCGGCGCCTTCGCCGGCAGCCGACGCGGCGAGCTCCGGCCGCAGGCGCACCTGCTGCTCGACGAACTCGCGCACGCCGGATCCGACGAAGCACACCTCCATGCTCTCCCCCTTGCCGGCGACGACCAGACCGGCCCTCGCCGCCAGCGCTCGCACCTCCGTCTTGGTCAGCTCGCCGAGCGGGAACTCGACTGCCGCGAGCTGCTGCTGGTCGAGCTCGAACAGGAAGTACGACTGGTCCTTGGAGAGATCGCGGGCGCGGTGCAGCTCGAGCTCGCCGCGGCGGCTGCCGTCGCCGGGCACGATGCGGGCGTAGTGTCCGGTGGCGACCTTCGCGGCGCCGAGCGCGGCGGCGCGCTCGAGCAGCAGATCGAACTTGACGAAGGTGTTGCAGCGCACGCACGGGCTCGGCGTGCGCCCTTCGAGGTAGTCGCGCACGAACGGATCGACGACGCGCTGCCGGAACTCCTCGTCGAGCCGCAGCGTGTAGTGCGGGATCCCCACCTGCTCGGCGACGACGCGGGCGTCTCCGAGATCGAGGGCGCCGCAGCAACGACCGTTACGCGGCGTCTGCACCGCGTCCCAGAGCAGCATCGAGAGCCCGATCGCAGGCCGACCCTGCTCGGCGTAGAGCGCCGCGACGACCGAGGAATCGAGCCCGCCGCTCATCGCGATCGCCACCCTGGCCGCGGCCGGGACGCCGGAGACCGCCGCGCCCTCCGGCCGCTCCGCTGCGTGGTCGGCGTCGACGGTCGGCGCCGGGTTCCAGTTCCAACGGCTCACGACGCCACCCGCGCGGTGGCGCGCCGCAGCGCCTCGCTCTCGCGTCCGAGCGCCGCCACCAGGGCATCGACCTCGTCGACGGTGTTGGGCAGGCCGCAGGAGATACGCAGGGTCGCCAAGGCCTCTTCCTCACTCAGTCCGAGCGCCAGCAGGGTCGGGCTCGCCTCCACTGCTCCCGAGGAACAGGCCGACCCCGTCGACACCGCGAAGCCGGCGAGATCGAGCCGGATCAGCAGCTCCTGGGCGCGCACCCCATGGAACCGAACACTGGTGGTGTTGGGGAGGCGGGGAGTGTCGGTGCAGTGCAGCGTGCACCCCTCGATCGAGGCGAGCAGGCCGCGCTCGAGACGGCGTCGGAGCCGGCTCAGGTGGTCGGCACGATCGTCGAGCTCCTCGGCCGCCAGGGCACAGGCGACGCCGAGGCCGACGATCGCCGGCACGTTCTCAGTCCCGGCGCGGCGTCGGCGCTCCTGGCTGCCGCCGACCAGCAGGGGCTCGATCTCGATCCCGCTCCTGATCCAGAGCGCGCCGCTGCCGAGCGGGCCGTGGAACTTGTGACCACCGAGGACCACGAAGTCGGCGCCGAGTGCAGCGACGTCCACCGGCACCTTGCCGACCGCCTGCACCGCGTCGCAGAGCAGCAGCGCCCGGTGTCGCCGGCAGCGCTCGGCGACCTCGGCCACCGGCTGCAGCGTGCCGATCTCGTTGTTCGCCAGCATCAGAGCCACCAGCACGCTGCGCTCGGCGCCGCCGCGCGCGCGCAGCCCGGCGAGCTCGGCCTCGACGTCGGCAGCGGCGACGCGGCCGTCGCTGCGCGGCGGCACCCGCACCACCTCGGCCCCCTGTGTCGCGGCCCGCTCGGCCGCCGCCAGCACCGAGGGGTGTTCGAACGACGCGACAACCAGCGCCGGCGGCGCTGACCTCCTCGACGCCTCACCGCTGATCAGCCCGGCGATCACCGCGTTGTTCGCCTCCGAGCCCGACCCGACGAACACCACCTCCTCGGGCCGCGCCGCGAGCAGATCGGCGACCTGACGTCGCGCCTGCTCGACGGCTGCGCGCGCCGCCCGCCCGGAAGCGTGCAGCGACGACGGGTTGGCGTGTCGCGCGCCGAGCCAGACGTTCATCGCCGCGACGACCCTCGGGTCTGGCGGCGAAGTGGCGTTGTGGTCGAAGTAGGGCACGTCGGGGGCCAGGGGGCCTTAGGGGACTAGGGGTCAGGGGTTGGGGGTCAGGGGTTGGGGGTCAGGGGTCAGGGGTTGGGGGTCAGGGGTTGGGGGTCAGGGGTTGGGGGTCAGGGGTTGGGGGGGGGGGGGGGGGGGGGGGGGGGGGGGGGTGGGGGGGGGGGGGGGGGGGGGGGGGTGGGGGGTCGGGGGGGGGGGGGGGGGGGTTGGGGGGTCGGGGGTCAGGGGTTGGGGACTAGGGACTAGGGACTAGGGACTAGGGACTAGGGAAAAGGAAAGAGGGCAGAAGCAGGGAGGGCAGCAGGTTGGGCGGAGGAAAAGTGGAAGAGTGGGCAGAAGGGAGAAGAGAAGGGTCGAGGGAGCGATGGAGCCGCCACTCTAGAGTCGCCAAGACGGGGCCCGGCGACGAAATGCAGCGGGAGCTCGTCCTTGTTGGCCCTGCAGCACTGCCTGCGAACGCGTCTCGCGCTCGTGGCGTTCCCGATCCAGGTGCCGGTGGCCTTGGACCGACGCAAGCTCGCGGCACAGGTCGCAGCCAGAGGGAGCGAGCGCCGGACGCGCGGACCGCGACGGCGCCTTGTGCCTGTCGAAAGGCCTCTCCCCCGAAAGCCGAACCATGCATTCTAGCGACGCCACACCGATCCGGTCCCGCGTGACCATGGCGACCTCGGCGGCCTCCGCCGCCCTCGCACTCGTCGTCTGGCTGGTTCTGCTGGTGCCCGGCGGAGCGACCGCGCAGCCGGTGCCGGAGGACGCCTCGCCCGAGGAAACCGAGAGCGCCGCACCGGACCGCGAGGACAGCGGCCGCAACGGCAAGATGGGCCGCCGCGAGATCCAGCGCCGCACCGAAGCGCTGCCGCAGCGCTACCAGGAGTGGCTTCGCGACGTCGAGGTGCTGATCAGCGACGAGGAGCGCGTCGCCTTCCTCGAGATCGAGCGCGACCACCAGCGCGACGCCTTCATCGAGCGCTTCTGGTCGATCCGCGACCCCTACGCCGAGAACGCACGCAACGAGTTCCGCAAGCGCTGGTACGACCGGCTCGCCGAGGCTCGGCAGCTCTTCGGCAGCGGCGACGACGACCGCCGCCGCTACTACCTGCTGAACGGCGCTCCCACCGCGCGCCTGCCCTTCCAGTGCACCACCGCCGTCTTCCCGATGGAGCTCTGGTACTACCGCCGCTCCGAGCGGGTCGCCTACGAGTTCACGCTGCTCTTCGTGCGCAAGTACGGCCGCCCCGAGTACTCGCTTTGGACGCCCTCGGATCGCCTCGACGCCGTGTTCAGCCGCATGAGCGGCCCGATCTCGGGCGATGCTCCGAGCCTGCAGGAGGCGTTCGAGGACATCTACACCTGCAAGGACGGCCAGCTGGTGCTGCCGACCATCCTGCAGGTGCTGAACCGGCCGATGGAGTTCGACATGCTGCTGGCTCGCATCGAGCGACCGTCGGAGAACCCGTCGCCGGAGTGGCTCGCCACCTTCGCCTCGTACTCGACCGACGTGCCGGAGGCGGCAGCGACCTTCCCGGCCGAGGTCTCGGTGCGTTTCCCGGAGCGCGTCAAGACCCGGGTGGTGGTGGAGACGACGATCGCCGTGCCGCTCAGCGAGCTGTCGCTCTCCGAGCTCGGTGCCTCGCGCTCCTACAACCTCGCCCTGGTCGGCGAGGTGCTGCGCGACGGCAAGTTGTTCGAGACCTTCCGCTACCGCTTCGACGTTCCCTTGGCCGGCGACGACGACCCAGAGACCGGCGCCGAGGCCGACGCCGACGAGATCCTGCCGTTGATCTTCGAGCGCCGGTTGCGCCCGGGCACCTACCGCTGGGTGATGCGTCTCGAGGACATCCCGGGGCGGCGCTACTTCCGCGATGAACGCGAGGTCGAGGTTCCGCACCTCGACTCCCCGGTTCCCGACGAGGCGACCCGCGAGGCTCTCGACGCCGCCGAGGCGGTGCTCAGCGCCGACCGGGTGACCCTCCAGATCGTGCCGCCGATCGCCGAGATGCAGACCGGCTACACCCGCTTCGACACCCTGGTGACCGGCGCCGACAAGATCGCCGAGGTGCGCTTCTCCCTCGACGACCGGGTGCGGATGCAGAAGCGGTTCGCCCCCTACTCGGTGGAGCTCGACCTCGGCAGCGTGCCGCGCACCCACCGGCTGCGGGTCAGCGCGCACGACGAGTCCGGCGCCGAGCTCGCCTCCGACGAGTTGGTGCTCAACCAGGCGCGCAACGCCTTCAGGGTGCGACTGATCCAACCGGCCAAGGGCGCCCGTCACAGCGATCGGCTGCGCGCCATCGCCGAGGTCGACGTGCCGGACGGCAGCTTCCTGCAGAAGGTCGAGTTCTTCGTCGGTGAGGAGTTGCTGTCGACGGTCTACCAGGAGCCCTGGGAGGCGATCGTCGATCTGCCCGATCGCGAGGAGCTCACCTACGTGCGGGCGCTGGCGACGCTCTCGGACGGCGCCACCGCCGAGGAGCTCGTGTTCATCAACGCACCCGACTACCTCGAGACCGTCGAGATCCAGTACGTCGAGCTCTACGCCAGCGTCGTCGACCAGAGCGGCCGTCCGGTGGAGGGTCTCGCCGAGGACGACTTCCTGGTGCGCGAGGACGGCGTGGCGCAGGAGGTGCGTCGTTTCGAGAAGGTCGACTCTCTGCCGATCCACATGCAGGTGATGATCGACACCTCAGCCTCGATGGAGGAGAACCTGGCGCAGACCCAGCAGGCGGCGCTGGCTTTCTTCGACACCGCGATCAAGCCCAAGGACCGCGGCGCCCTGATCACCTTCAACGACCACCCGCGACTCGCGGTCGAGGCCACCAACGATCCGCGCACGCTCGCGGGCGGTCTCGCCGGTCTCAAGGCGGAGCGCGGCACGGCGCTCTACGACGCGCTGATCTTCGGCCTCTACCATCTCAACGGGATCAAGGGTCAGCGTGCCATCCTGCTGCTCTCGGACGGCAAGGACGAGTCGAGCCGCTTCGAGTTCGAGGACACCCTCGAGTACGCCCGCCGGGCCGGTGTGGCGATCTATCCGATCGGGCTGGCGATCAAGGGCCGCGACTCCCGGCAGGCGCGCGGCCAGCTGGTGCGCTTCGCCGAGGAGACCGGCGGCAACGCCTTCTTCATCGACGGGGTGGGCGAGCTCGCCGGCGTCTACGCCCAGATCGAACGCGAGCTGCGATCGCGCTACCTGCTCACCTACCAGTCGAGCAACGACGGCGACGATCAGGACTTCCGCAGCGTCGAGGTCGAGGTCCCCACGCTCGGCCGCGGCGCCGAGGTCAAGACCATCCGCGGCTACTACCCGTAGCGTTCCAGCACCCGTCGTTCCCGGGTTCCTCGAGCGTCGGTTCGTCCCCACAGCGTCCCCACGCCCGCAGCCGCCACGCCGGAAGCAACTACTCGAGGCGTGGGATGTAGTCGCTGCGCAGCAGAGCGTAGAGGTAATGGTCGACGCGCTCGCCGTGCAGCCGGAAGTACTGCCGCAGGGTGCCCTCGCGCACGAAGCCGAGCTTCTCGAGCACCCGCGAGGAGGCGACGTTGCCGACCGCGCAGCGGGCCTCGATGCGCTCGATCGGCGAGCGCACCAGGAGGTCGGGCATCAGCTGGGTCAGGGCCTGGCTCATCGTGCCCTTCCCCTGGGCTTCGGGTGCGAGCGCGTAGCCCAGCTCGGCGAGGCCGTGCTCCCAGTTGCCGACCACCAGGGTGATCCAGCCCACGGCGCGGTCGTTGCGCTCGATCATCCACTGGAAGCGCTCTCCGCGCCCGGCGAAGAGATCGCCGTCGGCGTGCGCCTGGATGTCCGCCCGGAGCTGCGCCACCGAGACGTCGCGCAGCGGTTGGAAACGGCGCACGCTCTGCGCCCGGCGCCAGCGGTAGAGAAGCGGCGCATCGGCGAGCTCGGCGACGCGCAGGCTGACGCGGTCGGTCGCTGCCGCGGTGGCTCCGACCGAGGGCTCGGTACCTCTTCGCCACGGGATCATCGTCGTCATCGTCCAGCGACCCTCACTGCTGAATCCTACGCGGCCGCCTCGATGCGGCCACGCCGCAGCCGCCGCCCGGCGCGGCGCGCCAGACGACGGCGCATGCCGCGCCCCGAGCCCTCGCTGACGCAGACCGCGATCAGGCCGAGCGCGAAGAGTGCCTGGAACGGCAGCGCCCAGAGCAGTCCGAGCCTCGCCGCCTGGACGCAGCCCCAGACCAGCTGCAACCCCAGCGCGAGGCTGAGGCAGCGCCCGGCGTCGAGACGCAGCAGGCCGACTCGACGGGCTCGCGCCTCGGAGCCGACCCAGGTGGCGACCTCGGGGCGCAGCACCTGGGCTCCGCTACTGCCGACCGGCGTCGATCGACGCCCGGCGCGCTGCGCCGCCTCCGGCCTCGAGGGCTCGTCGGCGACCGGCTCGCGGTCCCGCCGGCCCGACTTCGGGGTGCGCACGAACTCGCCGCCCGGCGAGATCAGTCCCCGCAGGGCCGCCGCCGCGTTGTGCACGCTCATGCCGACGCCCAGGGCCACCAGCGCCGGGTGCAGCGCCAGGGCGGAGAGCACCGAGCGGCCGGCGAGACGCTGGCCGACGGCATAGAACACCGCCAGCGCCCCGGTCGCCAGGAGCAGCAGGGCGAGATCGAGCACGACCAGGGACTCGAGACCGACGCGGACGCGGGCGAAGGCGGCCCACGGCATCAGCCCCGCCACCAGCACCAGGGGCACGTAGCCGAGGTTGCTGCCCAGGTGCAGCAGCGCCTCGAGTCGGGCCCGCAGCGACAGCGATCCCTGCCGCAGCAGCGCCGGAAGGAGCTTGCGCAGCGTCTGGGTCGACCCCTGGGTCCAACGCCGCTGCTGGGTGCGGAAAGAGCGCAGGTCTGCGGGGAGCTCCGCCGGCGCTTCGATCTGCTCGCAGAAGACGAACCTCCAGCCGGCGAGCTGGCTGCGGTAGGAGAGATCGAGGTCCTCGGTCAGGGTGTCGTGCTGCCAGCCGCCGGCCTGCTCGATCGCCTGCCGTCTCCACACTCCCGCGGTGCCGTTGAAGTTGAAGCAGCATCCGGAGCGGAAACGTCCACGATGCTCGACCAGGAAGTGGGCGTCGAGCAGCACTGCCTGCAGCCGCGTCAGCAGCGACTGCTCGCGGTTGAGATGAGTCCACCGCGCCTGCACCATGCCGACCCGGGGGTCGCTGAACGGCTGCACGGCGCGGAGCAGGAAGTCCGGCAACGGCAGGAAGTCGGCGTCGAAGACCGCCAGCATCTCACCGCGCGCTCGGCGGAGTCCCCAGGCGAGGGCGCCGGCCTTGTAGCCGTGCCGGCTGCCGCGACGCAGATGCTCGATATCGACCCCGCGCGCCGCCGCCGCGCGCACCACGGCCTCGACCTCCCGGCTGGTCGCGTCGTCGGAGTCGTCGAGCACCTGGATCTGGAGCAGCTGCGACGGATAGTCCAGCGCCACCACACTCTCGACCAGGCGGGCGGCGACACGGGGCTCGTTGTACAGCGGCAGCTGGACGGTGACGGATGGGAGCTCGGCGCCGGCCGACCGACCGCCCTCGGTGCTCAGCGGCTGGATCGCAGCGCCGGCGAGGGTTCGACGCACCAGCAGCAGCCGGTGCACTCCGAGCACTCCCAGCAGCCCGAGAGCCCCGTAGTAGAGCGCCAGGAGAACACCGTCCCAAGGCTCGAGCAGCAGCCAGACGGGGGGCGTCCAGTCGATCACGACGGCCCTCCGCCGAGCGCTGCCGCACGCTCCACCGCGGCTCGCCCAGACGAGGTTCCCGGCCTTTGCAGGCCTGGCGCTCTGTGCGAGCCTCGCGACAGGCGATGCACGTCACCGGCAACGAACCCACCGCCCGCGCCGCGACCCACCCGGCAGGGGGCGGCGACGACCACTGCCCGGACAGCGGGCACCCGCCGGGCTGGCGCCGCATCGCGACGCGCTGCGGCGCGCCGGCGACGCTGCTCGGCTGCTTCCTCGGGCTGGCACTGCTGCGGCACTTCGATCGTTCTCCGGGGCTCTTCTACACCGTGCTGTTCGCAGCGTATACGGCCCTGGTTTTCTCCGCCCGGCGCAGGCCGCGACAGGTCTCCTGGCGCGAGATGATCGCGGTGGCGGCGGTAGCCCGGCTGCTGGTCCTCTGGTTGCCGCTCAGCCTCTCCGACGACCTCTACCGCTACGTCTGGGACGGGCGGGTGCTGGCGGCGGGGGCCGATCCCTATCTCACATCGCCGGACGACCCGAGCCTGGCGTCTCTGCGCGACGAGCTCTGGGAGCTCACCGCCCACCGCTCGGTGGAGAGCGTCTATCCGCCGCTCGCCCAGACGGCATTCAGGTTCGCGGCGGCGTGGCCCGATCCGATCCTCGCCTTCAAGGCAGTGGTCGCCACCGTCGACCTGCTGGGCTGCCTGCTGCTCTGGCTCTGCGCCGTGCGCCTGCGGCTGCCGACCGCGAGAGTCCTCTGGTACGCCTGGAATCCGCTGGTGATCCTCGAGGGCGCCGGCATGGGGCACCTGGACCCGATCGGGGTCGCCGCGGCGATCGCAGCGACCGCGCTGCTGCTCGCGGCGCCCAGGGCCCGCGGCGCAATGGCGGCGACCGGCGCCGCGATCGCGGCCGGAGGAGCGGCCGCGGCGGGCATCCTGACCAAGCTCGTGCCGGTGGTGGCTGTGCCGGCATGGATGCTGCTCGCCGCCACCCGCCGACACGCCGTCTCCTTCGCCGCCGCCGCGGGGCTGGTCAGTGCCGCGACGCTGCTCCCGATCGTCCTGCGCAGCGGCGGCCTGCCCCCCGGGCTGGTGCGCTACGGGGTCTCGTGGGAGTTCAACGGCCCGCTCTTCGAACCGCTCTGGAGGTTCTACGATCGCATCGACCTCACTCAGTTCCTCAAGTCCCAGGTGCCCCGGCTCGGCGCCGAGGCGCTCTATCCCTGGATCTACCCCCAGCTGCTCGCCAAGGTGACCCTCGCGGTGCTGCTCTGCGCGCTCCTCCTCCTCGCCCTGCATCGGGCGATGGCGCGAAGCCGCCCAGCACGCGGTCCGGAGGTCGTGGAGCCGCTGCGCGCAGTGGACCAGGGGCACGAGCGCAGGGCGCTGCTGGCGGTGCACCGCAGCTTCGCCGCGGTGATGTTGTGCACGGCGACCCTCTATCCCTGGTACCTGGTCTGGGTGCTGCCGACGGCGGCCCTGCTGCGACGCCACGAGTGGCTGGTCCTCAGCGCCTCGATGCAGGCCGCCTACCTCCCGCGGCTGGTCGGGGGCGAGCTCTATCCCTCCTACTTCCTGCTGGTCTGGTCGCCCTTCCTCGCCGCTTTCGCCTGGCGGCTGTGGCGCCGGCGCAGGCCGAACAGCCCGACGGGCGATCGGCGCGGCGACCAGCCCGGCAACGGACGGAAATCCGCCGTCTCGCCGCACTCGGCGCCGGCCGGATCGGAGGGGCGGTGAGCCAGACCGCGGCGGAGGACCCTGGCGGACAGTACGGCGACGACGCGCCCCCGGTGGTGCGGCTGACCATCGCCTACCTCGGCACCGCCTACTCCGGCTGGCAGCGCCAGCCCAACGCGAGCACCGTGCAGCAGACGGTCGAGGAGGCGGTGAAGACCTTCTGCGGCAGGTCCCTACGCGTCGTCGGCGCCGGTCGCACCGACGCAGGAGTGCACGCCGACGGTCAGGAGGCGCATCTGCAAGGCGCCGTTCCGCCGCTGCCGCCGATGGCCTGGGTGCACGGCGTCAACCGTCTGCTCCCCTCCGTCGTACGGATCCTCCGAGCTCGCTCGATGCCCTGCGGCTTCGACGCCCGCCGCGACGCGCGCTGCAAACGCTACCGCTACCGCTGGTGGACCGGCGGCGTGATGACGCCGCACGAGGCGCTGGTGCGCGCCCGTCTCGGGCCCGACGTGGCGGTCGAGCACCTGGCCCACCTCGCGGCGTGCTTCGTCGGCGAGCACGACTTCGCCGCCTTCGCCAAGACCGGCGGCGCTCCGGCGCGCACCCGGCGCACGCTGCGGCGGTGCGAGATCGTGCGGGTCGACGAGCAGCGCGTCGACCTCGTGGTCGAGGGACGTGGGTTCCTGCGCGGCATGGTGCGAGCGATCGCCGGCACCCTCGAGGACGCGGCCCGCGGTCGCATCGACGAGGCGAGGTTGTCGGCGCTGCTGGAGGGAGGTGCTCGGGCCTCACGCTCGCAGGCAGGTCCCAACGTGCCCGCTCTCGGTCTCACCCTCGAGAGAGTCGAGTACGACGAGGACGACGAAGGCGAGGACTGAGGTCGAACCCACACGGCCGCCGCGAAGGCGCCCCTGGGGACATGTCGCTGTCGCCGGCGAGGCCTCCCACGCGTTCGGCGCACGGCGGGGAACCAACCTGCCCTGTGATACGTTGCCGGCGCTTTCGGGATCGCCGCCAGCTCGGCGCGCAGGGAACCGGTCCCGTCCCGGAGCGATCGCGGGCACCAAGGGAGGCCAGGGAGCGTTGCAGCGAGTCGTCACCGGCGTCGTCCTGGCGACTCTGCTGGTCGCGGCAGTCTTCGTGCTGCCGACTCCGGTCTTCGTCGGCGGCCTGACCGTGATCGCCGGCCTCGCCCTCTACGAGCTGCTGGCGCTGGTGGTCCCCAACTCGCCGAGGGCGCTGCGCCTCGGGGCGCTGCTCGGGCTCGGCCTCACTCTGGCGCTGCTGCTGGCGCAGGACGCGGCGGCGCTGCCCACGTGGCTGCCGGCCGACCTGCTCGACGAGCTGTTGCTGCTGGCGCTCCTCGCCCTGCCACTGATCGCTGCGCTCAGCCTGCGGCGCGAGATCGCCGAGCGCGCCAAGGTCGCCACCACTCTGGGTTTCGCCTGGATCTACCTCGGTCTGGCGGTGGTCAGCTGCGCGCAGCTGCACCTGCGCGATCCGCGGCTGGTCGTCGTCCTGCTGGCGATCGTCGGGATCGGCGACACCGCCGCGCTCTACGTCGGCACGCGCTTCGGCCGCCACAAGATGGCCCCCGCGGTGAGTCCGAACAAGAGCTGGCAGGGCGCCGCGGCGTCCCTCGCGGCGGGAGGCGCGGTAGGCGCGTTCGCGGCCTGGTGGCTGCAGGCGCCAGCCGCCGCCAGCATCGCCGTGTGTCTCGTCGCCTCGACCTTCGGCCAGCTGGGGGACCTGCTCGAGTCGATGCTCAAGCGGGCGGTCTCGGTGAAGGACTCCGGCAGCCTGCTGCCGGGGCACGGCGGCATCCTCGACCGCGCCGATGCGGCGATCCTGGCGGCGCCGGTGTTCCGCGTCGGCTGGGAGTGGTTCGTCTGAGACCTGCTCAACGCCCCCGGCGGTACGGCCAGGACGGGGAATGAGCGCCCCGACGCTCCAGTTGAAGCCAGCGCGCGGCGCGCCTTCCGCCGGCTTCGCCGTTTCGCGAGCGGCGACCATCCTCCGCCGTGGCGGCTCGGCTCTCTGCCGAGCGAGCGACGCCCGGCGCCTACCGTAGAGCTCCCGCGTCGAGCTCCCGACGAGCTCCCACCGTGCAGATCCTCTCCAACATCCTCGCCTTCCTGGTCGCGGCGGGCGTCGTCATCTTCGTGCACGAGGCCGGTCACTACCTCGCCGGCAAACTCTTCGGTGTGCGCGTGCTGGTCTTCTCGCTCGGCTTCGGCAAGCGGATCTGGGGATTCCGCCGTGGCGACACCGACTACCGGATCGCCCTGATCCCGCTCGGCGGCTACGTCAGTTTCGACGGCCAGGACCCGACTCGCGAGTCCGACGACCCCGGCTGGTTCCAGAACCATCCGCGCTGGCAACGCATCCTCATCTACCTGGCGGGGCCGGCGATGAACGTGCTGCTGGCGATCCTGCTGGTGGCGGTCGTGTTCATGTGGGGCACCGACCTGGTGAACCAGAAGGACCAGACGACCGAGATCGGCATGGTCTTCGAGGATCTCCCGGCGCAGCAGGCCGGGTTGCAGCCCGGCGACCGCATCGTCTCGATCGACGGCGAGCCCACCTCCGACTGGCAGCAGGTCAGCATGGCGTTCCTCACCGCCGCCGGCCGCGAGCTCGAGGTGGTGTACCAGCGCGGCGACCAGACCGCCTCGACGAAGCTGACGCCGGTAGAGATCCCACGCTACAAGCTCGGCAACGCCGGCGTGATGCCGGCCGCCCCGGCCCGCGTGCGCGGCGTCATGGCGGGCTCGCCGGCCGATCGCGCCGGGCTGCGCTTCGGCGACAGCCTGCGGGCCGTCGACGGCCATTCTGTCGGCGGTGTCGAGGACTTCCAGCGGCTGGTGGCGGCGAGACCGGGCGAGGAGATCGCCCTGACCATCGAACGCTCGGGCCGCGAGCTGGTGGTACGCCTGGTGCCCGAGGAGCAGGACGGCAAGGGGCTGGTGGGGATCTACATCGACCAGTTCCCGTTCCAGCGCTTCCCGCCGGGCGAGGCGCTGGTGCGCTCGGCGCGCTACAACTGGGACACCACGATCCAGATCTTCGAGTTCATCGGCAAGGTGTTCGAGCGCGAGATCCCGGCCGAGAGCGCGATCGGCGGGCCGATCGAGATCGCCAGGCTCAGTGGCGTCGCGGCGCGGCGCGGGCTGCGTGATCTGCTCTACTTCATGGCTCTGATCAGCCTCAACATCGGGATCCTCAACATGGCCCCGATCCCGATCCTCGACGGCGGGCAGATCGGCGTGCTGCTCGTCGAGAGCACTCTGCGTCGCGATCTCAGCATCGCTCTCAAGGAGCGCATCCTGCAGGCCGGCCTGCTGGTCATCGTCGCGTTGATGGCGATCGCGCTCTACTTCGACCTGATGAAGAGCTGGCCGACCGGCGGTTGAGTCCGCCGGTCCATCTCATCGATCCACCGTCAGCGCGAGCCGGCGGCGCATCCGACGCAACCGCGCGAGGTCGTCGCGGTGCCCGGCGCGTTCCTCGCCGGCAGGGGTCTCGATCACCATCGGAATCCGGCGCAATCGCGGATCACGCACGATGCGGCCGAAGGCCCGGCTGCCGATGGCGCCTGCGCCGATGTTCGCATGACGGTCGCGCCGCGAGCCGAGTGGCGCCCGCGAGTCGTTGAGGTGCGCAGGCCGACGCGCTCGAGGCCGATGCCTCGCGACAGCTCGTCGAGCCACTGCTGCAGGCCGCGGGCTCGGTGGATCGGCACTCCCGCCGCGAAGGCGTGGCAGGTGTCGAGACAGACGCCGAGCCGCGCCACGGGCAGCGCACAGCGCGCCAGCAGGGTCTCGAGCTGCTCGAGGTCGGCGCCGAGGTGGTTGCCGCCGCCGGCGGTGTTCTCGATCAGCAGGCGCACCGGGGCGCTGCCGCGAGCCGTGGAGGCCTCGACGATCTCCACCACCTCCTCGATCCCCTGCGCCACCCGCTCCAGGCCGACCGCGACGCCGGCGCCGAGATGAGAGCCCGGATGCACCACGAGTGCGTCGATCCCCAGCTCGCCGCAGCGCCGCAGCTCTTCGCCGAGCGCCTCCACCGAGCGTCTCCTCAGGGTCCGATCGCCGGCGGCGAGGTTGATCAGGTAGGCGGCGTGGGCGCCGACGAAGCCGGGGAACCTCCGACGAGCGCGGACGAACGCGCCCCTGCTCCCCTCGTCGACGGGCGGCAGCGCCCAGCGACTGGGGCTCTTGACGAAGACCTGGATCGCCTCGCAGCCGATGCGGGCGGCACGTTCGAAGGCCAGCTCGAGGCCGCCGGCGACCGAGACGTGGGCGCCGAGCGCCGGGCGCGCCGCAGCCGAGTCCCATCGGGTGGCCGTCATCCCGTCGACCCGCCGTGCGCTGCGTCTCCCCGACCGCTTCCACGGCATCCTTCCAGCGGCATCCCTTCCGCCTCCACTTCGTCGACGCCGCGCCGGCGCTTCGCCGTGCAGGGCACTTCGCCCCGCTCGAGCCTGCACTGTAGACGACCAGCCCTCCCGGTACACGTCGGCCGCCGGGGCGGCGACACTGCGGGCGGAGCCGCGAAGGAGCGCGTCGAGATCGGCCTCGATCGGCCCGCCGCCGGCGTCGCCGCCTTGCTAGAGTCTGCGGCCGGATGCGTGCCTTCTTCCTGCGCTGGTCGATTCGCGTCGCCTACGTCCTGCTGCTGGCCCTGCTGTTCGGCGCCTCGGGCTACTACGCGTTCAGCAACTTCGTGCGTCGCGGCTCGATCGCCGCCCCGGACGTCATCGGCCTCGACCTCGCCGAGTCGGCCGAGCTGCTCGGCGAGCGAGGCCTGAAGGCCCGTCACCTCACCGACGAGGACCGCTTCGACGACGCGGTGCCAGCCGGACGCGTGGTGCAGCAGCGGCCACGGGCCGGCACGTTGATGAAGCGCGGCGGCGAGCTGAGAGTCATCCTCTCGCGCGGCAAGCAACTCGCCACCGTTCCCGATCTCACCGGCCAGGCGCTGCAGGTCGCGCTCACCGAGCTGGCGGCCGTCGGGCTGCAGCTCGGCCGTCGCGGCAGCGTGTTCTGGAATGGCGGTGAGCCGGGCACGGTTGTGCACCAGTCACCGTCAGGCGGCGCCGAGGTGGATCGCTCGACTCCGATCGACGTGCTCGTCGCGGCCGGCGATCCGGACGACACCTTCGTCATGCCGGATCTGGTCTATCGTCGCGCCGACTCGGTGCGGCCGCGTTTCGAGGCGCTCGGATTCCGCTTCGGCAGCGTCAAGTACGAACCATACGAGGGAGTCGAACCCGGTACGATTCTGCGTCATACTCCGCTCGCTGGGCACCCGTTGAGGCGTCGCGACGCAATCAGTCTGGTGGTCGCGGTGGCTCCCGACCGCCCCTCCTGAGCGCGCCGTTTCGTCGGCCCGCGACGCCACGGTCACCCGCGACGTGCGCCCCTCGGGGATCGAGCCAGGTGTCGGAGCGCGGCGCTCTCACCGCCGGCGCCGCGAGGCCGCGGCCTGGAGCCGAAGGACCCCGGCACGCCTCGGCGGCCGCCGCCGTCACGGCGCAGGGTCACTCTGCCGATCGCCACGCGCAGCGACCACCCGCACCTCTTCGCCTCCCCGCCGACACGCCGACACCTTCGCCTCAGACGACGCTCTCGCCGCCAGCTCTCGCGCGCCCGCCTCGCTTCCGTCAAGACCCTCGACGTCCGTCATGCAGATCGCTCCCTCCGTCTTCGCCGCCGATCTCGGCGACCTCCATGCCGCCATGCGGCTCTGTGAGCAGGGAGGAGCGGCGATGGCCCATCTCGACGTGATGGACGGCCACTTCGTCCCCAATCTGACCTTCGGCCCGCCGGTGATCGAGGCGCTCGTGGCGCGCTCGCAGCTGCCGGTCGACATCCACCTGATGGTCGAGGACCCGGATCGGCTGCTCGACCTCTACCTGGCACTGAAGCCACGCTGGGTCTCGGTGCACTACGAGGCGGCGACCCACCTCGACCGCACCGTGGCGGCGATTCGCGCTGCCGGCAGCGGGCCTGGCGTCGCGCTGAACCCCGCCACCCCGGTGGAGGTGCTGCACGACATCCTGCCGGCGCTCGACTTCGTGCTCGTGATGTCGGTGAACCCCGGCTTCTCGGGCCAGGGTTTCGTGCCCTACGCGCTCGACAAGGTACGGCGTCTGCGAAGACTGATCGAGGAGCGCGGACTCCCGGTGCGCATCGAGATCGACGGCGGCGTCACCGCCGCCAACGCGGCAGAGATCCGCGACGCTGGAGTCGACGTGGCGGTCTCCGGATCGGCGATCTTCGCGGCCGACGAGCCGATCGAGGCGCTGCGCCGGCTCTGCCGCATCGGCGCGGAGCGGGCCTCGTGACGCTCTCGGCGACGCGGCGCGATCCGCTGCGCAACCGCCCGGCGCTCGCGTGGTGGCTCCTGTCGCTGCTCACGGTGGCGCTCGCCTGCGGCGGCAAGAGGGAGGATCCGATCCTCCGGCTCTCCGCCACCGAGGCGCTCGAGCAGGGCAAGGCGCTGCTCGATCAGGAGAAGTACCGCCAGGCACGCAAGTACCTGATCCACGCCTTCGAGGTCGAGCCGAACTCGGTGGCGGGTCGCGAGGGTCTGCTGCTGGCCGCCGACGCCCTCTTCCTGCAGGACCGCTTCGACTCGTACGTCGAAGCCGAGGGTCGCTACCGCGACTTCCTCAACCGGTTTCCGACCAGCGAGTTCGCGGACTACGCCCAGTTCCGCATGGCGGCGAGCCTGGCGCAGCGGATCGAGAAGCCGAACCGCGACCAGGAGACGACCCGCAAGGCGGTGAGCTCGTTCGAGACGCTGATCCGTGTCTATCCGACCAGCGAGTGGGTCGACGAGGCGCGGGTCGAGCTCGAACGGGTGCGCAACAACCTCGCCGAGCACGAGTTCGTCGTCGGTCACTTCTACTTCCGACGCTCCGGCCAGAACCGCGCCGTCGCCCTGGCGCAGGCGGCGGTCGACCGCTTCGAGTACCTGCTCGAGAACTACCCGGCCTACGACCAGAAGGACAAGATCCTCGCCTACCTGTGCGCCGCGCACCACCGGCTCGAGCAGGTGGAGAAGGCAGCCGAGGTCTGCGCCCGGGTCCAGCGCGAGCATCCGGACAGCAAGCACCTGGACAGGATCCCCAAGTCGCTGCGCGGTCGCGCCGCCGCCCCGTCGGCGCCAACGCCCGCGTCGACGGCCGCCAGCGACGAGCCGCCCGGCCGCTGAGGCGGCCCAGGTCCCGATCGGCGGTCGGGAAGATTCCATCGACTGCTACGGTTGCCCTGGCAGCTCCGGCGTCGGCCGGCAGCCGTCGAACCCCACCAGCTCCGGCCATTCGCCGCACCGCATGCCGCGTCGCCCCCTCCACCCCCTCCGACCGCGACGAGCGCTCCTCATGGCGTCTCTCGCGGTGATGTGTATCGCACTCCTCACCGGGTGCTCGAGCACTGCCTTCCAGGACCCCGACGTTCAGCTGCGGCGCCAGATCGACGAGCTGCAACAGCTCATCCTGGGGCTGCAGAAGAAGAGCGTCGTCGCCGAGGTCGAGATCCTCAGGCTGCGCGAGAAGGTCGCCGAGCTCGAGGCCGCCGGGCAGCGGGCCGCCGCCACTCCGGCGCCGGTTCCGGCGACCCCGCCGCGTCGCCCCGACACGGCGCAGCCGGTGACCAGCGCTCCGCCTCCGCCGCCGATCGAGACGACGGATCTCGAGCCAGAGCCCTCCTTCGCGCGCCGGTCGGCGGACCAGCCAACGGCGACCTCGTCTGCAGCGAACGCGGCGCCGTCGCGCGGGCCGGAAGCTCCCGGCGAGTCCGAGCTCGCCGAGTTCGACGAGGAGGAGGCCGTCGCCGTTCCGATGGCCGCACAGGCGCTCTACGACCGCGGTTTCACCGAGTACCACGAAGGCCGCTACCTCGAGGCGGAAGCCAGCCTGCAGCAGTTCCTCGAGGGCTTTCCGGACTCCGAGTGGTCGGACAACGCGCTCTACTGGATCGGAGAGGCGCGCTACGCCCGACGCGACTATCGCGGCGCCCTGGCCGCTTTCCGCGAGACGGTGAATCGCTTCCCGCTCGGCAACAAGGTGCCGGATGCGCTGCTCAAGAGCGGCCAGAGCCTGGAGCAGCTCGGCGACGGCGCCAGCGCGCGCCAGAGCTATCGTGAGATCGTGCGGCGCTTCCCCGACACCGCCACGGCGCTGATCGCCGAAGAGCGCCTGCAGCAGCTCGACCGCTGAGCCGACCGGCCACGGCGCCGGAGCGACGCTGCCCCTGGAACGCGCCCGTTCCGGCGGCGCAACCGGCCTGCATTCAGGCGGTTACGAAGCGCGTGTCTTGCCTGTGCCAGGTTGACAGGGCTACAATCCCTGCATATAACGTGGAAACTTGCGCAGGTCTCTATATCCTGTCTACGGCTCACCGGCCGACGGCAACGAGGTGGTGTCCATGGCACACGCATCGCGCACCGATCTCCGCTCGCTGAGCGGAACCGTTCCCTTCCTGCTCGCAGCCTTCGCGATCACGGCGTTGGCGACGAGCGGATCCTTCGCGCAGCAGCCGCCCAAGGACCTCCGGCTGGTCGGCGACCACTGGACCGCGTGGGATCCGCCGACGGACTTCCCAGAAGGCGCGCAGGTGCACATCATCGAGCGCGGCGACACGCTGTGGGACCTAGCGCAGCGCTTCCTCGGCAACGCCTACCTCTGGCCGCAGCTGTGGGAGCCGAACCGCTACATCCTCGACGCCCACTGGATCTACCCGGGCGACCCGCTGCTCGTCGCCATCGAGGTCGCGCCCGCCGAGGCGCTGGAAGAGCTCCCCACCGACATCACCTCGACCGAGGCGGGCGGATCTGAGGCAGCTGCGCTGGGCGAGGACGACGACTGGTTCCGCGTCTCCGGTCGGATCGCACAGCTCGGCACCGCCGACGACATCTACTGCAGCGGATACATCGGGCCGGCGGACGAGCCGTTCGACCTCTTCGTCTCCGGTTCCGAGTACGACGTGCAGCTGCCTGTGCTGCGGCGCCGCGGACAGGTGGTGCGTGAGCGCAGCCGTCACGACGCGGTGAAGCGCCTGCTGAACACCGGTGACATCGTCTATCTCTCCGAAGGGCGCGACGCCGGCCTCAGCCCCGGCGACCTGTTCACCGCGGTCCGCGATCTGGGTCCGGTCTTCCATCCCGACGGCGGCGAGGTGTTCGGACACTTCTACGACTACCTCGCGCGCCTGCGGGTGCTCTCGGTGCAGGAGACCAGCGCCATCGCCGAGGTGCGCCAGAGCTGCAAGCCGCTCGAGATCGGTGCCACCCTGAAACCCTTCGAGCCCGAACCGATCCCGTCGGAGCGCCGCACCCCGCTGCGACCGGTCAACCAGCCGGTGGCGGCCGATCAGCTCGCCGGGGCGCCGCAGATCATCTATGCCAAGGACCGCGTCGTGACGATCGGCCAGGACCACGTCGTCTTTCTCGACCAGGGCGAGGATCAGGGCGTCTTCCCGGGCGACATCTTCACCGTCTACCGCCCCTCGCTGAACAACCACCCGCCGGTGGTCATCGGGGAGGTCGCGGTGCTCTCTGTGCAGCCGGGCTCCGCCACCGCCAAGATCCTCGAGTCGCGCTACCCGGTGTTCCTCGGCGATCTGCTCGATCTGAAGTAGGATCGGTGCTCGGGACCGGCGCCGCCCGCAGGCATCGGCCCCCGCCACACCAGCGGTGAGTCAACCCCCAGCCCTCCACGCCCAGCTGCAGCAGCTGGTCGGCCGGCTGGTGGCCGGGGGGCTCACCCTCAGGCAGGCGAAGAACGAGTTCGAACGCCAGTTCCTGATCGCCGCGCTGCGGGCGCACGGCGGTTCCCTCGGGCGCAGCGCCGAAGCACTCGGCATCCACAGGAATACCCTGCGCAACCGGCTGGGTTCACTCAACATCAAGACGGTCGACTACGCGCCGATCAGGGCGCGACGCGACGACTGACACCGACCCCCCGAACGGGCTTCCCAACGCCCGAGTTTCAGGTGCGGCCCCCCTCTGCCGCTCCCTTGCGTCCGTCCCAGCGGCGCGTTCTCGTCTCCTCATAGCAAGACTGCCGGATTCTCGGCCACGCCAGCGGTAGAGCCCGTGGCGCGGCCGCAGGCCATGCACCCGGACCGGGTGGATGGCCGTGGATCACTCAAGAACGACTCGTGCCCCGAGCCCGCCGCAACCCGTGCGGGCGCCGAGACCAGGCGGCGATCGCCGCTGGTCGACCGAAGCGGCCATCCACAGCGGCCGCCCGGTGATGGTCCTCGGGCACACCGGAAACTGATTCCACGATGCGAACCCGTGACCTGCTCCTCGGCGTCCTGGCGGCGCCGGCCTTCGTCCTCCTACCCAGCGTCGGGCTGGCGCCAGCCGAGCAGCGCGCGGTCGTCGCCGAGGCCCCGGCACCGGAAGAGATCCTCCTGCTCGAGGAGCTCGACGCCTGGTCCGGCCGCGATCCGATCGCCGACCCCCAGGTCCCCTTCCCCGAGCATCCTCGGCTCACCGATGCGGTGCAGGAGCGTCAGCAGAGCTTCGAGCTCTTCTGCGCGCCCGCCGGAGGCTCCGAGACGGTGATCTCGTCGCTGCCCTACGGCGCCGAGATCCTCGAGGCGGCCTCCCGCCACGAAGTCGACCCCCTGCTCGTCGCATCGATCGTCGAGGCGGAATCCTCGTTCGATCCGCGGGCGGTCTCGCCGGTGGGCGCCGTCGGGCTGATGCAGCTGATGCCGGAGACGGCCCTCGAGCTGGGCGCCCCCGACTTCCGCGACCCCAGGATCAACCTCGACGCCGGGTCGCGCTATCTGGGCCAGCTCCTGCGGCGCTACGACGGCAACGTGGCGCTCGCCCTCGCCGCCTACAACGCCGGCCCCGGCAACGTCGAGCGCTTCGGCGAGGTGCCTCCCTTCCGCGAGACGCAGCGCTACGTCGAGCGGGTGTTGAGCCGTTACCTCGAGCGCCGACAGATCGCCTGGCAGCTGCATGCCGAGGACGGTAACCGCGGCGACACGGTCCAGGCCGCCGCAGGTCTCTGACCGCCGCGCAGCGGGCGGAGCGCGGCGTAGGGGCACCGGACGGACCTCTCGTCGAGCCTGGCCACGGGGAGCGCGAGCTCGCACCGGGCTCGACCGAAGAGCGCCTACTTCGCCTCCTGCTTCTCCTCGATCTCCTTCGGATCGTCGCTCTTCAGGCCGCGCTTGAAGTTGCGGATCCCCTCACCCAGTCCTCGCCCCAGCTGGGGGATCTTCGAAGAGCCGAAGATCACGAGGATGATGAGGAAGACGATCAGAAGCTCGTTGAAGCCTAGCGAACCCATGGTTTCCGTTCTCCGGGGAGTGGCGGCAGTGGACTGGCGTCGGGACCCTCAGATCCGGTTCGCTTCCGGGCGAACTCGAAACGCAGTCGAGAGACCGCTGCGGCAGCCGCGACTGCGGCCTCTGCGGGGGCGTTGCCTCAGGGCAGGCGAGCGCCCCCGAAGTCATCCAGGTTAGCAGACCAGTAGTCGAGCAGCACCGGAGCCAGGTCACGCTCGGCGCAGGTGTCGATGTTCGCCTCCCGCAGGCCTTCGCAGAGACTCTCGATCGCCGCGGGGATCAGCGGCAGGTGACGACGGCCGCCGCGCAGCGCGAAGCTGCAGAAGGTGCCGACGATCTTGGCGGTGCGTTGCACGACGCAGGGCCAGTAGCAGGCCGCGGCGCCGCCATCGGGGCCGGTCTCGCTGCCGAGGTCGTCCGGTTGCCGCTGCGACCCGGCGACCTGCCTCGTCGCACCCTGCTCCAGCAGCCGGCGCTGGCGGGGACTGAGCCTGAGGCTGTCGTGCAGCAGCGAGGCGAGATCGTACCCAGGCGGACCCATGCGGAGATCCTGGTGGTCGAGCACCACGACGACGCCGTCGGCGATCTGGAGATTGCGCGCCATGAGGTCACGATGGCAGACGATCGGCGCGGCGCTCTCGAGCACGTGCAGGACCCGGTCGAGACTCTGCTGCAGGCGCCGCTGGAGGGACGGTCGGTCGCTCAGAGCCGGACCGAAGAAGAGCTCCCAGGTCTGATCGAGCTCTCTCTGCAGCAGGGTGCGGTCGAGCGGCGGGTTGATCCGCTCGACCGCCGAGCGGTCGATCGTCTGCAGCCTCGGCAGCATCTCGACCACCTGGCGATAGAGGCGCTCGGTCTCGCGGGCTCCGACCGGCTCGCCGTACAGCGAACGAGCACCGGCGTCGTCGAGTGCCATGAAGCGCAGGCCGTCGTCACGAGCGTGGATCCTCGGCACCGGGATCGCTGCCTCCTGCAGCAGCGCAGTGGTCGCCTCGAAGCGCTGGTAGGCGTCCGACATGTCCTCCGGATAGATCGCCAGCACCAGCGAGGAGCGGCTGTCCGGATCCTCGAGACGGAGGTAGCGCCGGCGCGAGACGTCGCCGACGAGGTGGCGGATCCGGCCGTCGGCCGGCCCGACACCGGTTGCGCGAAGCCACTGCCTGAGGGCCTCGAAGCCGGGATCTTCGGCCGCGAGCGACATGCCGGGACGTTAGCACCGCGTGAGAGCTGCTGGCTCGGCGAGCGTCCACGAGGCGAGGGGGGAGCCCCGTCTCCGGCGGCCCCGACTTCGACGACGCGCACCCTCAGGCGAGGGCGGGCGCGGCGCGGAACAGGGGGGCACCCGCGTTCGTTGACACCTCCGTCCGGCACTCCAATAATGAACGGCGCCACCGTGGCGACACTGCGGCACCGGGTGCAGATCCGGGCCAGCCTCGGAAGCGAACCAGGAGCAGCGGTGCCGATCGCGGTCGCGACGAGACGATACGAATGGAAGCCCACCTCAAACGCCTTCTGCTCGACCTCCGCGAGCGTCTCTCGGAAGCTCTCGCCGATTCGCCGGAGGTGGGCGAGACGCTCGACGAGCTGCGCAAGAACGGCTACGCCGTGCAGCTGTTGATGGACTGCAAGCGCGAGAGCTCGGACTCGACGGAGCTTTCCTCCACCCAGCCGATCGAGACTCCCGCCAAAGCTGCTCCCGAGGCCGCCCTGCAGCGGCGCCTGCCGGCTCGCTCTCCGGGGTCCTTCCGGATGAGTGGCGACGATCTGCGGTTCCTGCGTTCGGTCGGCATCGATCCGACGCGCACCACCCGCGGCCTGCGCCAGAGGCCGATCCGCCCCCACGGCGCTGCCCGCAAGGAGCGCGACGCGGAGCAGGGGAGCGACGTCTCGCATCCGCCGGAGCGGCACGACCCCTCCTGAGGAGGCGGGCCGGGCGCCGGGCGCGGCTGCCTCGCTCCACACGATCATCATGGACGAGAGGATCAACCTCCTCGGATGCGGCCTGCCGTCACTGGCGAGGCTCACTGAAGGTGTGATCGGCCAGCCCTTTCGCCTCCGGCAGCTCCACCACGCGCTCTACCAGCGCGGCGTGCGTCGCTTCGCGGAGATGACCGATCTGCCGCTGGCTCTGCGCTCCGATCTCGAGGCGGGCTACCGACTCGATCTGCCGGCCATGCCTCGCCTGCAGCGATCGCACGACGGCACCCGCAAGGCTCTGCTGCGGCTGAACGACGGCCGCGAGGTCGAGGCGGTCGACATCCCTGACGAGGAGCGTCGGACCTTCTGCCTCTCCTCACAGGCAGGCTGTGCGCTGGCCTGCCGCTTCTGCGTCACCGGCTACTGGGGTGCCGGTCGCGATCTGAGCGCGGCGGAGATCGTCGGCCAGGCGTTCGCCCTGCGCGAGGGCATCACGCCCGAACACGACGGATCGCCGGCCGATGCGGCGATCCCGTGGGAACGCATCAACATCGTGCTGATGGGCATGGGCGAGCCGCTGCTCAACATCGAGGCGGTCCACGAGGCGCTGGAGGTCCTGTCGACCCAGATCGGGTGGCGGCGGATGACACTGTCCACCGCCGGTGTCGTCCCCGGTATCGAGCGCATGCTCGAATGGGAGGAGCGGCCGAACCTCGCCGTCTCGCTGCACGCGCCGGACGACGAGCGCCGATCCCAGATCATGCCGATCAACCGGCGCTACCCACTCGGCCCTCTGCTCGAGGTGCTGCGGAGCTACCCGACGTCCCGTCGCTCCGCGCTCACCTTCGAGTACACCTTGATCCGTGGGTTCAACGACTCGACCGCCGACGCCCGGGAGACGGCACGACTCATCCGCGGCCTCCGCGCCAAGGTGAACCTGATCCCGATCAATCCCGATCCGGTGCTCGGCGCCGAGATGCGGCCGCCCGACTGGCAGGTGGTCAAGGCCTTCCAGGCCGCCCTGGTCCAGGCGGGCGTCTCCTGCTCGATCCGGAGACCGAAGGGCGACGACATCGCCGCCGCCTGCGGCCAGCTGCGCGCCGCCGACCGCGCCGCGAGGGGATTCCCGCAGCCGGTGTCGTTGGGCGCGCCGACAGGGGCCTGACGGGAAGCGGCGCCGCTCCGGGCGGTCCACCGCCGCGGCGGTCTCAGTCGTCCGCCATCCACACAGCGGCCAGGTTGCGCCCGGCGCCCGGACCGTCGCGTCGGTAGCTGGCCCATCGCCTCTCACAACGGGTGCACAGCGGCGACAGCCGCACGTCCTCGATCCCGTGTGCACGCAGCAGTGCCATCGCTGCGCCGGCCAGGTCGACGTGTTCGCGTCGCGCGCCCGGACGCACCGCACCACAGCCGGCTCGGCGGGCCACCGCGTCGGCGACCTCCGGACCCACCTCGTAGCAGCAGTGGCCGATCGCCGGCCCGATCCAGGCGGTGATCTCGGATCGAGGCGAACCCCTCCGAGGCGAGAGGATGCGTGCACAGGCCGCCTCGACGATCCCGTCGACCAGTCCACGCCAGCCGGCATGCACCGCCATCACCTCACGCGGCGAAGCGAGCAGGATCGGCAGGCAGTCCGCAGTCACCACCGTGACGGCCACCTGGCGCTGCGCGCAGACCACGGCGTCGGCGGCGACCAGCTCGGTGGACTCGCCGAACGGCGCCGCGGCCAGCCTCCACTCGAGGATGCTGCGACCGTGCACCTGGCGGGCCGCGGCGACCTCGACGCGAGCCGGCATGCCCGCATCTTGCAGCGCTCGCGCCCGGCTGCGCAGCGGATCGCCTTCGACAGCCGGCCCGTCGCCGCCGTCACCGTCCGCGGGTGCCGCGGCCCCGGATCCGCAACCGCGGAAGAGGACGTGCACCGGGCCGCGACGGTCCGAGAGCGTCGCGGCTGCCCGGCGACGCGGCGGGTCGGGACTGGTGTTCTCGTTCTCCACTGGTGAGCGCAGCGTATCCCGGCGGGGATCGCCGCAGGGCCCTCCGGTAGACTCCGAGACCGCCGCGTGCTGGCGTCGTGATCGCCTGTTCAGAGGCTCCGCAGTCGGCGCGAGTCCTCGCTCGCCGGCAGGCCGCCGGGAGTCTGTCGTCCAGACACGGCCCGGGAGTAGTCGTCCAGACATGGAGTACGAAGTCGTCATCGGGCTCGAGGTGCACGTCCAGCTGCGCACCGCGAGCAAGATCTTCTGCCGCTGTGCGAACCGCTTCGGCGCCGAGCCCAATGCCCTGGTCTGCGCGGTTTGCCTCGGCTATCCCGGGACCCTGCCGACGCTCAACCGCGAGGCCGTCGACCAGGCGCTCCGCCTCGCCGTCGCCCTCGGCTGCGAGATCCCCAGCCGCTCCGTTTTCGCGCGCAAGAACTACTTCTACGCCGATCTGCCCAAGGGCTACCAGATCAGCCAGTTCGACCAGCCGCTGGCGCTTCGCGGCCGGTTGGCGCTGCACGACGCCGGCGTCGAGGTCCCGATCGCCCGCATGCACCTGGAGGAGGACGCCGGCAAGCTCCTCCACGAGGCGCCGGGAGGCGGTGTGCTGCGCGGCAGCAGCCTGGTCGACCACAACCGCTGTGGCGTGCCGCTGGTCGAGATCGTCACCGACCCGGCGCTGCGCTCGGCGGCACAGGCGCAGGAGTACCTCCAGGTGCTGCACCAGGTGCTCCGCTACACCGACACCAGCGACGCCAACATGGAGGAGGGCAGCCTGCGCTGCGACGCCAACGTCAGCCTGCGGCGGCCCGGCGCCGCGCGACTCGGCACCAAGGTCGAGGTCAAGAACCTCAACTCCTTCCGCAACGTGGCGCGTGCGATCGAGCACGAGACGCACCGACAGGCCCTCGTCCTCGACAGCGGCGCCGAGGTGCAGCAAGAGACACGCAGCTTCGACGCCGCCAGTGGCACCACCCGCACCCTGCGCGGCAAGGAGGAGGCGCACGACTACCGCTACTTCCCCGAGCCCGACCTGCCGCCGCTGCTGGTCGACGAGGACCGCGTCAGGCGGCTTCGCGGCGAGCTGCCTGAGCTGCCCTGGACGCGGTGGACGCGTTTCGCCGAGCAGTACGGCCTGCGGGAGGATCTCGCCCGCCAGCTCTGCGCCCAGCGCGAGGTGGCCGACTACTTCGAGGCCGTGGTCGCCGAAGGCGCGGCGACCGGGGCCGCGGGCGGAGCCTGGGCCCAGAACGCGGCCAACTGGACGATGACCGAGGTGCTCAAGGAGCTCAACGCCCGCGGCGAGGGCATCGAGTCGGCGGTCGAGCCGACGCGTCTCGCGGCTCTGCTCGGGATGGTCGCGCGAGCCGAGCTCTCGCAGGCGGCGGCGAAGGAGGTGTTGGCGGCGATCTGGGGCAGCGAGGAGGAGCCTTCGGCAGCCACCCGTCGCCTCGGCCTCGGGCAGGTGCAGGACGCCGACCGGCTCGAGGAGTGGATCGCCGAGGTGCTCGCGGCGAACCCAGGGCCGGTGGAGCAGCTCGCCGCGGGCGAACAGAAGGTCGCCGGCTTCCTCGTCGGCCAGGTGATGAAGCTCTCGCAGGGACGCGCCGACCCGAAGCTCACCCGCGAGCGGTTGCTGAGCTCGGTCGCGCGGACCTGAGTCGCGTGACGGTCGAGGCCTGAAGGGCTGCGCCAGTGAGCGCGCCGCACGACCCGTTCGACAGAAGGAACCACCCGTCGTGATCCGCTTCTTCGAAGTCGGCAAGCACTACCCTCCGGCCCAGACCGCGCTCGCCGATCTCTCCTTCGAGATCGAACGCGGTGAGTTCGTCTTCCTCACCGGCGCCAGCGGCGCCGGCAAGAGCACCCTGCTCAAGCTGATCTACCGCGAAGAGCTGCCGTCGGTGGGACAGATCCTGGTCAACGGTCGCAGCGTCGCGTCGCTGCCCGAGCGCAAGATCCCCTACCTGCGGCGCACCATCGGCATCGTCTTCCAGAGCTTCCGCCTGATCCCACGCAAGACGGTGTTCGAGAACGTCGGCTATCTCCCCCGTATCCAGGGGGCCGGACGCGGTGAGCTCGAACGCACTGTCGAGCGAGCGCTCGAGCGGGTCGGTCTGGTGGGGCGGGAGCGGGCCTACCCCCGCGAGCTCTCGGGCGGTGAACAGCAGCGCGTCGCGCTCGCCCGCGCCGTGGTGGGAGAGCCTGAGATCCTGCTCGCCGACGAGCCGACGGGCAATCTCGATCCGCGGCTGTCGATCGAGATCGTCGAGCTCCTGCGCAGCGTGCGCAGCGAGCTCGGCACCACGATCGTCATGGCGACACACGACCACGCGGCGGTGCGTCGCTTCGGTGGACGGGTGCTGACCCTGTCACGTGGCCGACTCGCGGCCGATCGCTCACTCGAGGCGGATCCGTCCCAGGGGGTTCAGGAGTCGAGCGACCTGGCGCCGAACGACGCTCCTGGGCTCTCCACCACCCGCGACGGGGCCAGCCCCGACGCAGTCGCAGCCGACACCCGGAGCGACGACCAGACCGGGACCGAGGCAGAGCGTTGACTCTCCTGCAGGCGATCGGCTACTTCCTCGTCGAAGCAGCGAGGAGCCTTCTCCGGGCCTGGCGCGCCAGCGCCGTGGCGATCCTGACCATCGCACTCAGCATCTACGTGGGATCCTTCGTCCTCCTGGTGACCGGCAACCTGATCGAGGCGACGTCGGCCTGGCAGGAGGACGTGAGGATCACCGTCTATCTCGCCGAGACCGCGAGCGAGGAGGACCGCCGACGCGTCGAGCAGGCGCTCGCCGAGCCAGGCTGGACCGGAGAGATCCGGCGCGTCTCCCGCGAGGAGGCGCTGCAGCGCTTCTCCCGCAGCTTCCCGCGCCTCTCCGATCTCGCCGCATCCGAGGATCTGGCACTGCCCGAGTCGTTCGAGGCCTCGCTCCTCGTCTCGGCCGATCAGGAGGGTCTCGCCGTGTGGCGCCGGGAGATCGCGGCCCTGCCGGGCGTCGAGCAGGTCGACGACGACCGCGAGTGGCTCGACAGCCTGGCCCAGCTGGTGGGGGCGATCCGCAGTCTCGGGCTGGTGATCGGGTTCGGGCTGCTGATCGCCGCCGCCTTCACCATCGCCAGCGTGGTCAAGCTGACGGCCTATCTCTATCTCGAGGAGATCACGGTGCTGCGGCTGGTCGGCGCCACCGAGTTCTTCATCCGCGGCCCCTTCTACATGGCCGGCCTGCTGCAGGGACTCGCCGGCGGCCTGATCGCATTGGTCGTGTTGTCGCTCACCCGCTGGTCGATCGCGGCGCGCGCCGGCGACGCATTCTGGCGGCCGCTGCTCGTCGGCGACTTCCTCTCCCCCGCGGCGCAGGCCGGCCTGGTGCTGCTGGCCGGTTCGGCAGGATTCGCCGGCGCGTTCGTGTCCTTGCGCCGCGAGCGGCTCGAGGCGCCCTCCGACCCCTGAGCCCGCCGGCATCGTGCCGGCTGCCGGCCGCGCGCCCGACCCCGGGGCGGCAGACCGCGGCGCCGCGCCCCCCGGGCGACCAAAGCAAGAAGACCCGGCAGCCCCTCGAAGGAGCAACCGGGTCTTCGCGTGGGTACCGGCTCAGCGCTCATCGCGGCGCGCTGGCCGGCGAGCGATCAGAACGGCGGCGGTCCGCTGCCCGGAGCCGAGTTCTCCATCTCTTCCTGGAGACGCTTCTTCTCCGCCTCGAGGCGGGCGATCTCTGCGTTGTGGCGCTCCGCCTCCAGATTCTCCGCCGCGATCTGCTGGTTCTCGCGCACGTTGGCCGCCGCGTTGGAGTTGCCGGCCGCGTTGTACGCCGCGATCGCCTGGTCGAAGTTCTTCAGCTTGGCGTGCACGAAACCGAGCTGGTTGTTGATCTTCTTCTTGTCCTCGGCGCTGCGGGCCAGCGTCAGAGCCTTGTCGAGCGGCGCCACCGCGCCCTGGTAGTCGGCCACCGAGGCGGAGCTCTTGGCCTGGCCGAGATAGAAGTGCGGCAGCCAGTCGTTGCCCTTCATGCCGACGGCGCGGTTCAGGGTGGTGATCGCCTCGCTGTACTGCTTGGCGCCGATCTTCGCCTCAGCGACCTTGAGCACGTTGTCGAATGACGGATCGAGCTGGGCCAGCTTCTCGGCGGTGCCCACGGCCTTGCGGTAGGCGGAGGCCTTGGCCGAGTCGTTGCTCGTGCTGAGCGCCTGGCTGAGCAGGGCCGCGTAGTGCGACTTGCGGATCTTGGGGTCGTTCGGATCGAGCTGCACCGCCTTGTCGAGCGCGGTGACCGCGGTGCCGACCTGCCCGTCGTTGAGGGCGGCGACCCCGTAGGCGGCCCACGACACGCCGTCGTTCTTGGCCTCGGCGATCTTCTTCAGGTCGTTGATCGAGCCGCCGCCACAGTTCGCCTTGGCGCGCAGCTGGTAGAGCACCGTCTTGTTCGCCTCCGGAAGGCTCCCTTCGCTCACCCTCGACAGCACGCCGCAGGCGTCGTTCACCTTGCCGCTCATCAGCAGCGCCTGGCCGAGCGGGAGCTGGATCGAGGCGTCGCCCGACTTGAGCTCGTTGGCCTTCTGCAGGTGGCCGACCGCCTTCGAGGCCTGGTCGGTGCGCAGCAGCATGTTGCCGAGCATCAGGTGGCCCTGATAGGCGTCGGGCACCTTGTCGACGTAGCGCGCGAACGCAGCAGCCGCATCGCCGTACTTCTTCGCCTTCATCGCCGCCACCCCGGCGTCCCAGTCCTCGTCCGCGAAGGCGGCCGAGACACTCAGGAGTCCGAGCAGCAGCATCCAACTCGTACATTTCTTCAACATGGTCGCTGTGTTCTCCGTTTGTCTCAGTTCGCTCGCCGCCGCCATACCCGGCAGGGCTTTGGATGTTCGAATCAATGTCGGATGGGGTCGCGAAATTCCGCCGCCGCGGCAGCGTCGTGGTTGCTCGCCATCGCCGGGCGGCCTCACGAGGCGAGAGCGTTACGACTCGCCTCGTCGAGCAGCAACGTGGCTCGACGGTCGAGCTGCAGCACTTCGTCTGGGCCACGCAGCACCAGCACGGCCTGCTCCAGCTGGCTCAGCAGATCGGTGACGGCGTCGACCGATCGTCCGGCCTCGACCTGCTTCTCGAACACGGCCCGTGCGCGCGCCAGCCGGGTCTGGGCGCGAGGATTCTCGCCGGTCAGCTCCGCCGCGGCCGAGATCATCTGCCCTCCGAGACGAGTCGACAGCTCGCGAGGGAACTCGGCCAGGGCGCGGCGATACGGCTCGACGATGTCCTCGCGCAGGCCGAGCAGCCCGGAGGTGATCAGGCCGTAGAGGGACTTCGCCACGTCGAACGGGCTCTGCTCGAGGCCGAGGGCGATCTCTTCGATCGAACGGCGGCCGTCCACCTTGCAGATGATCGCCCACTCGTTGGGAGCGAACGACACAGAGGTGGTCACGTCGTCCTCGCGGAAGACCGGGATGTGCTGGATGCTCGGGATCCGCTTCGACAGGACGTTCCATTCGTCGATGCGCCGAGCCGCCTCCATGAGGAGGTTCGTGTTGGTCTTGCGGATCGTGATCTCGGGCGGCTCCGCGCCGCTCTCGAAGACGAACTCACCGTCCGGCCAGGTGGCCAGCTCGTACATCGCTTCCTCGCCACGCAGACGCTCGCCGCTCTGGGCGTGCACGATCTGCCCGTCCTTGAGGCAGATGGCGCCTTCACGGTGTTCCTGCTTGAGACGGAACACACCGGTCTTGCCCGACACCGAGACCAGCTGGATGATGTCGGGCAACGGCAGCTCGCGCAGGGAGCCTTGAAACGCCAAACGAACGTCTCCCGCGCCCGGGAGGCCGGAAGCCGCCGCCGGGCGCGAATCGTGAGCAGATTGCGAACTACTGGTGTTGTGCGGCTTACTGGAGCTGGAAGTTGACCGTCAGGTTGAAGTACACGGCAACCGGCTTGCCGTTCAGCGTCGCCGGCTTGAACTTCCACTGCTTGACCGCGGCCTCTGCGGCCTCGCTGAGCCCCATCGGCAGGCCCTTGAGCACCTGCACCTCGGTCACGTTGCCCTGCTCGTCGATGATCGACTGCAGGATCACCACGCCCTGGATGCGGGCCTTGCGCGCGATCTCGGTGTACTGCGGCGGCGGCGCGTTCAGCTTCTCGGGCTTCTGCACGTCACCGGTGACGTAGATGGGGCCGGTCGGCTCCGGCTCGGGCGGCGCCTCGGGGATGCCGATGACCAGATCGTCGATCTCGGGGATGTCGAACTGCTCCGGCTCCTCGATGCGGATCGGCTCCGGCTCGTCGGGAGTCGGATCGGGGATCGGCACCTTCTTCGACTTCGGCTTCGGGATCTGCTGCTCTTCCTTCGGCGGCGGCGGCTTGAAGCGCACCTGCTGGACGACGTAGACCTTGGGCTTCTCGGCCGCAGCGGCCGGGCCCGAGCTCCACGACGGGAAGGTGATCAGCAGCAGGCCGACGTGCGCGATGATCGCGACCACGACGGCGATCCTCATCGTGCGGTTGTCCTCGGCCTCCTCGAGCATGAAGGTCTGGAGCTGGCCTTCGGCCGCCCCCATCTTCTTGTCGGGTCGGTCGGCCGACGCCGGGGCGTCCTTGGTCGGCTTCGGTTTCGCGTCACTCATCGTGTGCCGTCCTCTCTGAGAGTGCTGTCTGCAGCTTGGTCCGATTGCCGTCTGCAGTGACGGAGGATTGGACTCCTCCGTGCTCTCTCGGGTTCCCGATCAGTACCAGAAGCTCTCGATCTCGCGCTGGGTCGGGATGGAGATGCGGATCTCCTCCGCGAACCCCTTGTCCTTGGCCTGGCGCAGCTCGTCGAGCACCTTGATCATGTTCTCGTAGGCGGTCTCCGGGTCCGGCCGGATGATCACCGGCTTCTTCGGGTTCACCTCGAGTTTGGGCCGCAGGTAGTCGAGCACGCCGGAGAGCTCCATCGGCTTCTGGTCGACGACGATGTTGCCGCCGGGCTGGATCTCGATCAGCACCGACTCCTCCTTCTCGACCACCGGCGGAGTGTCGTCGTCCTCCGGCAGCGCGAAGTCGAGGCCGCGAGTGGCGGTGAAGGTGGTGGTCACCATGAAGTAGATGATCAGCAGGAACGCGATGTCCGCCATCGAGCTGGTCGGGATCTCGTCGTCCACCTTGTTGTCGCGAGCTAGCTTCATCGCATCGGACTCCTTCGTTGCTTCCTGACTACCGGCGCTGCGCCGCGCTCTGCCCTCCGTCCCGCGCCGGTCGGCGACGCTGGCATCGGGGGAGGTCGTCGGGCCCTAGCCCGCGCTGTCGACCGTCTTCTGGTCGGAGAGCAGATAGATGATCCGTACCTTGGCTCGCTTCAGGGAGTCGATGACCTCGTCGACCTGGCGGTACGGAACCCCCGCGTCGGCCTTGAGCACGAACTCCTTGCCGGGATCGGTGGCGACGACGCCGGCCGCGAAGGCGAACACCTCCGCGGGCGGCACCGAAGCACTGATCTCCTCACCGTTGCTGACCTTGACCTGCCCGGCGGAATCCAGCGAGACGTAGGCCGCCTTCTTCGGGATCTCCATGCGAAGGGTCGTCTTCGGCAGCACCACCTGGGTCTTGTCGACCTCGATGGTGATGGTGAGCATGAAGAAGATGATCAGCAGGAAGGCGATGTCCGCCATCGAGGATGTCGGGATCGTCTCCGGCAGCGGCTTCGACGCTTTCATTTTCATCGGGGAACTCCGGGCGGATCGGTCGGGCGGATCAGGGCTTCTTGGGCGCCTCGGCCGGCGGCGCGCCGACCTCGGGCTGGATGCCGCTGCGCTCCATCTCGCCGAAGGTCTCGAGCAGCATGTTCGCCGACGTCTCGATGTCGCGCACGAACTTGTTGATCCTGCTCATGAAGTAGTTGTAGGCCAGCTGCGTCGGGATGGCGACGAAGAGGCCGGCCGCGGTGGTGGTCAGCGCCTCCTTGATGCCGGTGGCGACGAGACCCGGGTTCGACAGGCCGGCCGCGGCAAGGGCGTCGAAGCCCTTGATCATGCCGGTGACGGTGCCGAAGAAGCCGAGCAGCGGGGCGACGTTGGCGGTGGTCGCGAGGAAGGCGAGGAAACGCTCGAGGCGGCTCATCTCGAACATCGCCGCGTTCTCGATCGTCTTCTCGACGTCCTCCCTGGGCTGACCGTACTTCAGCAGGCCGGCCTTCATGATCGAGGCGACCGGACCCTTGTACTGCTCGCAGACCTTCACCGCCTCGCGGATCGAGCGATTGACCACCAGCGCCTTGCGGATCTTGGCCAGGAACTCGTTGACCGGGATGCTGGCCCGCCAGAGAGCGATGAAGCGCTCGATGATCACGGCGACCGCGAGCACGGAGAAGATCAGGAGGGGCCACATGACCGGCCCACCTTCGCGCATGAGCTTCCAGAAAGTTCCACCAATTTCCACTTCGACCTCCTCTGACAGTTAGGGACCCGGTAAGGGCGATCTGAGTTCCGAAATCGTTTCGTGCAAGTCGAGAATCGCGGCGGCTCCGTCCGACCATCGATCCGTTCGTCCACCGCTGCGATTCGGCTTCACGTCGAGGCTGGAGCGTCGCGCCGGGCGACGCCGCCGACACCAGTAGAGGCCGAAATGACCCGCGAGAAGAACTCCTCTGGCACTGGGATCGGGCGGGCAGTCTAGCACACGGTCCGAGGTCCGTCGTCAAACCGCGGATGGCGTCAGCGCCCTTCCACTCGGCGTTTCTTTCGGCCCTCCGAACCGCCCGGCGGCCGCACCCGGGAGCCGGCGGGGACCCCACGTCGCGGGCTCATCTCGGCCACTGCGCGTCACCCCGCGAGGAGCCGCGCTCGAGCGCGCGGTGGCGCGCCGTCTGGCTGGCGCAGAGGGCCACCGCGAGCGCATCCGCCGCGTCGGCAGCGAGACGGCCGCGGATGCCCAGGAGCAGTCGGACCATGCGCTGCATCTGCTGCTTGTCGGCGCGACCGTTGCCGGCCACCGAGCGCTTGACCTCGGCCGGCGCCAGCTCGTGCAGGTCGACTCCTCGCTGGCCGACGACGGTGAGGATCGCTCCGCGGGCGTGGGCGAGCACGATCGCCGAGCGCGCGTTGACGCCGCTGAACAGCGTCTCCACCGCCACCAGATCGGGCCGGTACTCCTCGAGCAGCTCGTCGACCGCCGACGCCAGCAGCGGCAGCCGGCGACTGAGCTCGCCGGCCGAGGCGATGCGCAGGCAGCCCGAACCGAGCGCCGCGCAGCGGGTGCCGCGCCGCTCGACGACGCCCCAGCCGGTGGTGCGGCTGCCGGGATCGAGACCGAGCACCCTCAACGGCGCGCCCTCGAGCAGCCCGGCGTCGCCAGGCACCCACCCCGGTGGCGCCATCGCTGTCGCCTCCGGCGGGCCGGCGACGCGGCTGCACGAGCCGCGGCCCACGAGGGTCTCGACCGCGGTGCCGACGGCGGCGACCCGATCGCGGCCGTCGCGCCGCGACCGCACGACGGACCGGACGACGGACCGGACGACGTTCTGCCTGCGCCGACCTGGCTCACCTCAACCGCCGTACTGCTCGGCCAGCTCGGGCGGGATGTCGTAGTTCGACCACACGTGCTGCACGTCGTCGTGCTCTTCCAGAGCCTCGACCAGCTGCAGCACCTGCGGCGCCGTCTGCTCGTCGACGGTCACCGTGTTCTGCGGCAGCAGCGCCAGCTGGCTGCCGAGCATCGAGACCTCCTCGCGCTGCTGCAGTTGCTCGAGCGTGCTCAGGTAGTCCTCGGGGGCGGTGAGGATCTGGTACCCCTCTTCCTCGGTGGAGAAGTCGGCCGCGCCGACCTCGAGGGCCAGCTCCATGAACTCCTCCTCGTCGAGACCGGAGGCGTCGACCAGAAACATGCCGCGCTTGTCGAACATCCACGAGACGCAGCCGTTCTCGCCGAGGTTGCCGCCGTACCTGGAGAACAGGTGGCGCACCTCCCCGACGGTCCGGTTCTTGTTGTCGGTCACCGTCTCGACGAGCACCGCGACGCCGCCCGGTCCGTAGCCCTCGTAGCTCAGCTCCTCGAGGTTCTGCCCCTCGAGCTCGCCGGTGCCCTTCTTGACCGCACGATCGATGGTGTCGTTCGGCACGTTGTGGTTGCGCGCCTCCTGGATCGCCTGGCGCAGGCGCGGATTGCCCGCCGGATCGCCGCCGCCGTGGCGGGCCGAGACGGTGATCTCCTTGAGCACCCTGGTGAAGATGCGACTGCGCTTGGCGTCGCTCGCCGCCTTGCGGTGCTTGATGTTCGCCCACTTGCTGTGACCGGCCATAGGGAAGCTGCTCCTCGCGGTTTGGAAGGTGCTGGTTCGAAGGTGCTGGATCGAAGACTGGACCGACGTCGGACTGACGGCGAACCGAGGCAGGGCGGAGAGACGGCCACGCGGAGGTGGCGACGGCCTCCGTCGGCTTGCTCTCTGTCGTGTTGGCTGTCTGTCCTGGTGGCTCTGTTCCTGCTGCGGATCTGCTGCTGTCGTGGCGCGATGCGCTGCCGGCTTCCTGCCACTGGCCGATTGCCGGAAGGGCCTCCCTCCTCGACGCGGCTTGCGCGGCGTGCCCGCGGCGCCGCGACGCACCGGTGCGCCGGTGCGCCGAGAGGGGGACAGCCGCAGCCCCGGGCGACCGCTCGTCGCGGCCATCCACCGAAGCGCCGACGACGGCACGCGACCCGCGTCGACGAGGCACCGGCCCGGCGGCGGCAGGGCGGCGCGTGAACGCTCGGGCCCGCCGATCGATGCCCGCAGCGCCAGCGCGGCGCAGCCCTCCCAGCATAGCTGCGTTCCCGCCTGCAAGAACAGGGGCGGCAAGCGTCGTGGGGACGCCTCCCGGGGGCAGCTGGCGGGCATCGGGCCCCGAAGTCCTCGTCCGCTTCCTCGCCACCCGGTCCGCGGCCTGGCTCGTGCCGAGCTTCACAGCGCCGCGGCTCGCGGCTGCCGGCGCAGTGCACCGCTGGCCGTCCCGGTCCATCGCTCGCTCTGGCGAGCTCAGGCGGCGGCGGGCTCGACGCGCCCGCCCCGCGTTGACAGTGCGCAGGGCAGGGCCTTAGAGTCCGGCCTTGTGTCGATCGGGGCGTGGCGCAGCCTGGTAGCGCACCTGCCTTGGGCGCAGGGGGTCATCAGTTCAAATCTGATCGCCCCGATTCCTGATCCCCCCACTGCCTGTAGCTCAGTTGGATAGAGCGGCGGCCTTCTAAGCCGCGGGTCGGGGGTTCGAATCCCTCCAGGCAGGCCAGCCATCCCGGCGACCTGAGCCGCCGACGACACGGAGACCTCGACGAGCGAGGTCGGTTCGATGGGCCGAGAGGGCCTGCGGTCCTCAGCGATCCAGTGGGTCACCCAGTGGGTCCTCGGCGGATCCGGCGGATCGTGACATGGTGGGCGTAGCTCAATGGTAGAGCCCCTGGTTGTGGTCCAGGTGGTTGGGGGTTCGAGTCCCCTCGCCCACCCCACGCGCGAAACGCCGCTCCACGCGTCGTCGATCGACCGTAGAGAGGTCCGAAGGATCAGGCGCCCGTAGCTCAGCTGGATAGAGCGACAGCCTCCGGAGCTGTAGGTCAGAGGTTCGAATCCTCTCGGGCGCACCACTTCCCGCCGCCTCCCGCCAACGATCCCACGCAATCGGCGCAGCGGGCGGCTCAGGTGTCCTGCGAAGCGGCGACGCCGGGCAGGTCGAGGCCGCAGCGCCTGGCGCACTCGAGCGCCTCCTCGTAGCCCGCGTCCGCGTGCCGCATGACGCCGGTCGCCGGGTCGTTCCACAGCACCCGCTCGATCCGCTCGGCTGCTTCGGCACTGCCGTCGCAGCAGATCACGACTCCGGCGTGCTGGCTGTACCCCATGCCGACGCCGCCGCCGTGGTGCAGGGACACCCAGGTGGCGCCGGAGGCGACGTTGAGCATCGCGTTGAGCATCGGCCAGTCGGAGATCGCATCGGAGCCGTCGAGCATGCCCTCCGTCTCACGGTTCGGCGACGCCACCGAACCGCTGTCGAGGTGGTCGCGACCGATCACCACCGGTGCCTTCAGCTCGCCGTTGGCGACCATCTCGTTGAAGGCCAGGCCGACCCGATGACGGTCGCCGAGCCCGATCCAGCAGATGCGGGCCGGCAGGCCCTGGAAGGAGATCCTCTCGCGCGCCATGTCCAGCCAGCGATGCAGGTCGGCGCTGTCCGGCAGCAGCTGCTTGACCTTCTCGTCGGTGCGGTGGATGTCCTCCGGGTCGCCCGACAGCGCCACCCAGCGGAACGGTCCGACGCCGCGGCAGAACTGTGGCCGGATGTAGGCCGGCACGAAGCCGGGGAAGTCGAAGGCACGCTCCAGTCCGGCGTCCTTCGCCACCTGGCGGATGTTGTTGCCGTAGTCCACCGTAGGCACTCCATCGTCCTTGAAGGCGAGCATCGCCTCGACGTGCACGCGGATCGAGTCGCGCGCCGCGGCCACCACCGCCGCGGGGTCGTCCTGCTGCAGCCGCCGCCACCGCTCGAGGGTCCAGCCGGCGGGCAGGTAGCCGAAGCGCAGGTCGTGGGCCGAGGTCTGGTCGGTGACCAGATCCGGCCGCACCCCGAGCCGCACCAGCTCGGGGAGGATCTCGGCGGCGTTGCCGAGCAGACCGATCGACACGGCCGTCCCGTCACGCCGCGCCGTCTCGAGCAGCTCCAGGGCCTGATCCAGCGAGTCGGCGCGGCGATCGAGGTAGCGCGTGCGCAGGCGGGTCTCGATGCGTGCCGGGTCGCACTCGATCGCCAGGCAGCTCGCTCCCGCCATGGTCGCCGCCAGCGGCTGCGCTCCGCCCATCCCGCCGAGCCCGGAGGTGAGGATCCAGCGACCGCCCCAGTCGCCGGCGTAGTGCTGGCGTCCGGCCTCGGCGAAGGTCTCGAAGGTGCCCTGCACGATCCCCTGCGAGCCGATGTAGATCCAGCTGCCGGCCGTCATCTGGCCGTACATCATCAGGCCCCTGCGATCGAGCTCGTGGAAGGTCTCCCAGTTCGCCCAGGCCGGCACCAGGTTGGAGTTGGCGATCAGCGCCCGGGGCGCGTCGGGATGGGTGCGGAAGACCCCCACCGGCTTGCCCGACTGCACCAGCAGCGTCTCGTCGTCGCCGAGCCTGCGTAGCGCCGCGAGGATGCCGTCGAGCGCCCGCCAGTCACGAGCCGCCTTGCCGATGCCGCCGTAGACCACCAGCTGGGAGGGATTCTCGGCGACGTCGGGGTCGAGGTTGTTGTGCACCATGCGGTAGATCGCCTCGGTCTGCCAAGAGCGGCAGCTGCGCTGCGAGCCGCGCGGCGCGCGCAGGACGCGAGGTCCCTCGTCGCCGCTGGTCGAGGGCCCGGGTGCGGGTCGAGTGGTCGTGGTGTCGGTCATGGTGGCAGCTCCTCGTCGGGCTGGTCGCAGCCGCAGCGGCGCCGCGGCTGCTGGTTCGCGGGGTGGACCGTTCGACGGTCCCCGGGCAGGTCCGTGCTCGGGGCCGACGGCGGGTTCCTTCTGCGTTCGCCGAGCCCTTCGGATGCTGCGGCATCCGGGTGCTCCCGGCGCGGGGCGTCGTGCCCAGGCCGACGCGCCAGCTCGCCACGCAGCAGCTCGTCGAGCGCGACGAGCAGCTCGCCGAGACGAGGTCGCAGGTAGGCGACCTTGCCGGTGTCGAGCTCCCACGGCGGCTCCTCGTGGCGCAGGTAGGCGCGCTGCGCCAGCTCGAGCTGCAGCGTGTGCACCCCCGCCGCGGGGTCGGCATGGTGGCGGGTGGTCCAACCGCCACGGAAGCGGCCGTCGAGCACGCAGTCGTCGCGGCCGAACCAGCTAGCGCCGTGGGCGCTCGCCAGCCTGGTGATCGCCGGGTCGCAGGTGCGGCCGCCGTCGCTGCCGAAGTTGACGATCGGCAGGACCCCCTCGAACAGGAACGGCAGCCGAGAGCGGATCGAGTGCCCGTCGAAGAGCAGCACGTGCGGATGCCGACGGCGCAGACGGAGCAGCTGCCGGCGCAGCTCGTCGTGGTAGGGCGTGTGCAGCCGATCGCGCCGACGGGCGATCTCGTCGCCTCCGGGCGGCTTCGAAGGCTCGTAGATCGAGCGTCCGGCGAAATCGACCTCGGGGCACAATCCCGTGGTGTTCCGGTCCGGATACAACGAGCTCCCGGTCGGGTCGCGATTGAGGTCGATGTAGTAGCGCGAGTGCGTCGCCACGAGCACGGTGGCGTCGGGCAGCAGCCCTTCGTAGAGCTCGTCGACGTGCCAGTCGGTGTCGGCGAGAGCCCGGCCGCGAGCATTGAGCGGCGGGGCGAGATCGGGGGGCAGGGCGGTGCCGGCGTGCGGGAAGGCGAGCACGATCGGCCCCTCTCCCGGGCGCAGTCGGTAACCGGAGTGCCCGGACCGCTCGCCGTTCACGGCGTGCACCCGCCGGAAGGCAGTCGCCGAGGATGGGAGATGGCGGCCTCGAGCTGGGCCGAACGCACGATCGAGCCGTCGCGGATGCGGCGCGCCGCCAGCTCCAGCTCCGGCGCCAGCAGACGATCGTCCTCGAGCATCGGCACCTCGCGGCGCAGGGCGGAGTGCGCCCGCTGCAGCAGTGGCGAGGTGCGGTGCGGCGCCCGCAGGTCGATCCCCTGTGCCGCGACCAGGAGCTCGATGCCGAGGATCGCGGCGAGGTTGCCGGCCATCTCGTGCAGCCGGCGCGCCGCGTGGGTCGCCATCGAGACGTGGTCCTCCTGGTTGGCGGAGGTCGGCGTCGAGTCGATCGAGCACGGCGCCGCGCGCTGCTTGTTCTCAGCCATCAGCGCCGCCGCGGTCACCTCGGCGATCATGAAGCCGGAGTGCACGCCGGGCTCCGGCGTCAGGAAGGCGGGCAGGCCGTAGCTAAGCGCCGGATCGACCAGCATCGCGATGCGTCTCTGCGCCAGCGAGCCCACCTCGGCCAGCGCCAGCGCCAGCTGGTCGGCGGCGAAGGCGACGCATTCGGCGTGGAAGTTGCCACCGGAGAGGATCTCCCCGCTCTCCTCCAGGACCACCGGGTTGTCGGTCACCGCGTTGGCCTCGATCTCGAGGCAGGCAGCCGACTGGCGCCAGAGGTCGATGCAGGCGCCCATCACCTGCGGCTGACAGCGCAGACAGTACGGGTCCTGCACCCGCTGATCGCCCTCGCGATGGCTCTCGCGGATCCCCGAGCCGGCCATCAGCGAGCGCAGCCAGCACGCCGCCTCGATCTGACCCGGCTGGCCGCGCAGCTCGTGCAGCTCGGCGCGGAACGGCACCGTCGAACCCATCGCCGCGTCGGTGCTCATCGCACCGGTGACCAGGGCCCCCTGCAGCAGGGTGCGGGCCTCGAACAGGGCGGCCAGCGCCAGCGCGGTCGAGCACTGGGTGCCGTTGATCATCCCGAGCCCCTCCTTGGGGGCGAGCTCGAGCGGCTCGAGCCCCACCGATCGCAGCGCTTCGCCCGCCGGCAGCAGCCGCCGGCCCACCGTCGCCTCGCCCTCGCCGAGCAGCACTGCCGTCAGGTGCGCCAGCGGCGCCAGGTCGCCGGAGGCACCGACCGATCCCTGCGCCGGGATCCGCGGCACCACGTCCCGCTCGAGCAGTGCGACGAGACGCTCGATCAGCTCCCAGCGCACGCCGGATGCGCCGCGCGCCAGCGAGATCACCTTGAGCAGAATCATCAGCCGCACCACCGGCGGCTCGAGCGCAGGGCCGACACCGCAGCAGTGCGAGAGGATCAGGTTGCGCTGCAGTCGGCGGCGGTCGGCGGCTCCGATACGCGTCTGCTGCAGCTTGCCGAAGCCGGTGTTGACCCCGTAGACCGGGCTCTCGCCGGCCGCCGAGCCGGCGACGATCTCCGCCGCTCGCTCGACCCGTCGGCGATCTCCCGCAGCGATCTCGATCGTGCCGCCGTCACGCCAGAAGCTCTCCAGCTGTTCGAGGCTCACCGCGCCCGGGGTCAACTCCACCGCACTGCCTCCGCGGCGAGCTCGCCGCAGTCGATCCAGCGGTCGCCGACCAGACGGTGCGGCGTCGGCTGTCCACCGATCCGGTAGCAGAGCTCCACCGGGTCCTCGAGCGGCCAGCTCAGCAGCTCGGCGCGCCGCCCGACTTCGATCGTCCCCACCTCGTCCTCCAGTCCGAGCACCCGCGCCCCGGCACGGGTGACGCCGACGAGCGCCTCGTCGGGCAGCGTGCCGAGCAGCGTGCAAGCCATGTTGGCCGCGAGCAGCAGCGAGCCGAGCGGCGAGGAGCCCGGATTCCAGTCGGTGGCCACGGCGATCTCGACCCCGGCCCGGCGCAGCGACTCGACCGGCGGGCGCCTGGTCTCGCGCAGGGTGTACAGCGCCCCCGGCAGCAGCACGGCCACGCTGCCGCTCCGGCGCATCGCCTCGACTCCCGCCGGGCCGAGGTACTCGAGGTGGTCGGCGGAGCGCGCACCGAGCCGCGCCGCCAGCTCCGCAGCGCCCGAGGCCGAGAGCTGCTCGGCGTGCATGCGCAGCGACAGACCCAGGTCGGCCGCCGCCCGCAACACCCGTTCGCTCTGCTCGAGATCGAAGGCGATGTTCTCGCAGAAGACGTCGGCCTGGTCGGCGAGCCCCTCATCGACCGCGGCGGGGAGGATCTCTTCGCAGATCTCGTCGACGTAGCGCTCCGGGCGATCCCGATGCTCCGGCGGCACCGCGTGAGCCGCCAGCAGGGTGGTGCGCACCCGCAGACCGGGGAGCAGCTCGCCGAGCTCGCGTGCGGCACGCAGCATCTCGAGCTCGGAGTCGATCCGCAGGCCGTAGCCCGACTTGATCTCCACCGTGCCGACGCCCTCGCGCAGCAGGTGGGCCGAACGCGCCGCGGCGCTGCGCACCAGCTCCTCGCGACTCGCCGCCCGGGTCGCCCGCACGGTCGAGAGGATGCCGCCGCCGGCGCGGGCGATCTGCTCGTACGAGACGCCGGAGAGGCGCTGCTCGAACTCGGCCGCGCGCGAGCCGCCGTAGACGAGGTGGGTGTGGCAGTCGACCAGCGCCGGGGTGACCAGCGGTCCCGGCGCCGGCGAGCGCGGCCAGTCGGCGTAGGCGCGTGGCAGCCCGTCTGCGACTCCGACCCACTCGATGCGTCCGTCGCGCACCGCCACCGCGGCGGCCTCGATGGCACCGAGGCGTGCGGCTTCGTCATCGGTGGCCGCGGCGCCGCGGTCGCGCATCGTGGCGAGACGGGCCGCGGTGATCACCCGACCCTCGGCGGAGTCACCCGCGGAGCCGTTCCGGTGCTGGTGGGGGGATGGGCTCATGAGGGTTCTCGGGTCCGGGGTTGGCCGCTGCGGTGTTCCGACGGGGAACCGCCGAGCTCCGGCGCTGCCGGATGTTGGCCTGGCTCACCGCCCTGCCGGGGTCGACGACCCTCGGGAGCAGGCCGCCGGTCGCGGTCGGCGGCCGAGTCTTCGCGCCAGCGCTCCGGACTCTGACAGCATCGCCGATTATGCCTAGGCAATTCAGCAGGATCCAAGCCGAGCGCGCCCTGCTGCCGCAGGGCTGGCGGCGCGACGTCTCGGTGGAGCTCGGCGACGACGGCCGCATCGCGAGGATCCGGATCGGAGACGCCGACGCCGCGCTGACGCCGCAGGGCGCAGCGGTGAGGGTCGAGACGCTGGTGCCAGCAGTCTCCAATCTGCACAGTCACTCGTTCCAGCTCGCCTTCGCCGGTCGCACCGAGGGCGCCGACGCGGTTTCTCCCGAGCAGGCTGGTGGGCAGCCGCCGAGCTTCTGGAGCTGGCGCGACGTCATGTACTCCTGGGCGGCGCGGCTCGAGGCCGACGACATCGAGGCGATCGCCGCGCTCGCCTTCGCCACGATGCTCGAGTCGGGCTACGGCTCGGTCTGCGAGTTCCACTACCTGCACCACGACCGCAGCGGTCACGCCTACGCGGATCCCGCGGAGCTGTCGGCGCGCATCGTCACGGCCGCCGAGACCGCCGGAATCGGCCTCACCCTGCTGCCGGTGCTCTACAGCTACGGCGGTCTCGACCAGGAGCCTCTGAAGACGTCCCAGCGCCGCTTCGGCTGCACGCTCGAGCAGTTCGCCGAGCTGCTCGCCGCGGCCAGCCGTCACGTCGGCTCCGGGTCGCGGGACGGACGTTGCGGCGTCGCCCTGCACTCGCTGCGCGCAGTCTCGCCGCAACAGCTCGGCGCGCTGCCGCAGCTCCTGGGCGAGGTCGGCGTCGACGCCCCGGTGCACCTGCACGTCGCCGAGCAACCCGCCGAGGTGGAGGCGGTGCAGGCGGTGCTCGGGGCGCGACCGGTGGCCTGGCTGCTCGACAACGCCCCGGTGGGACCGAACTGGTGCCTGGTGCACGCCACCCACGTCGATCCGATCGAGGTGCGCGGCCTCGCCGCCAGCGGCGCCACCATCGGTCTGTGCCCGGTCACCGAGGCCGATCTCGGCGACGGGGTGATGCCGGTGCGCGACCTGCTGGACGCCGGCGGGCGGTTCGGGGTCGGCACCGACTCCAACGTGCGCATCTCGCTGCGCGAAGAGCTGCGCCTGCTCGAGTACGGCCAACGTCTCGTCAGCCACCGGCGGCGGGCACTCGCGGACCGGCAGCACGGCACCGGCGAGTCGCTCTTGCGGCACGCCCTCAGCGGCGGCGCGGCGGCCGCGGGCCGTCACTGCGGCGCGATCGAGGAGGGTGCGCTGGCCGATCTGGTGGCGCTCGAGCTCACCTCTCCCTGCTACGAGGGTGTGGCCGACGCCCAGCTGCTCGACGCCTGGCTGTTCGCCGCTCCGGCGCACGGTGTGCGCGAGGTCTGGTCGGCGGGACGGCACGTGGTGCAGGGCGGCCGTCACGTCCGCCGACCAGCGATCGAAGGGGCCGCGCGCGAGGCGCTGCGCCGGAGCGAAGACCGCTACCGGACCGGCCGTTGAGCGACCGCGGCGGACGCCGCTCAGCGGCAGAGTCCGCGGAGAGCACGCCACGCTACCTGCAGATCAAGCAGGCGGTGCTCGAGCAGATCCGCAGCGGCGTCTGGCGCCCCGGCGACCCGGTGCCCGGCGACGCCGAGGTGGCGAGGCGCTTCGGCTGCGCCCGGATGACGGCCCACCGCGCGCTCCGCGAGCTGGCCGACGAGGGGGTCATCGAACGCAGGCGACGCGCCGGATCGCGCGTCGCGCTGCGCACCACCCGCAGTCTGCTGGTCGACGTGCCGCGCATCGACCTCGAGATCGAGGCCACCGGAGCCGAGTACGGTTACCGCCTGCTCGCACGGTCGCTCGGCCGCACCACCCATTCGGCGCGGGCGCGCCTGCGGCTCGGCCCCGACGGGCGCACCCTGTGGCTGCTCTGCCTGCACCTGGCCGATCAGCGTCCGTACCAGCTCGAGGAGCGCTGGATCGACCTCGCCGCGGCGCCCGCCGCGGAGCACGAGTCGTTCCGCGACATCGGTCCCAACCGCTGGCTGCTCGAGCACGTGCCCTTCGTCGGCGCCGAGCACCTGATCCGCGCCGAGGCCGCCTCACGCCGCGCCGCGCGCCACCTCGAGGTCGAGCCGGGAGCGCCACTGCTGGTCCTCGAGCGCCGCACCTTCCGCGAGCAACGGGTGGTGACCTGGGTGCGGCTCGCCCATCCCGGAGCCCGCTACGTGCTGCGCACCGCGTCCGGCGAGCACGGATGACGCGCGGCGCCGCCGCACCCGGTCCCTCGCCGGCGCAGACTCGCCGGGCCCGATGCCGACGACGGGACGCCGTCTACTGCGGCTTCATCTTGCCGCGACGGTCGTACGGTTCGACCATCGTCGCCCGCAGGTAGTCGCGGTTCATCCGGCCGATGAACTTGATGCTGATGTCCTTCGGGCAGGCAGCCTCGCACTCGCCGTAGTTGCGGCACGGGCCGAAGCCCTCATCCTCCATCTTCTCGACCATCGAGCGCACCCGCTCCATGCGCTCGGGCTGTCCCTGGGGCAGCAGTCCGAGGTGGGAGATCTTGGCGGCGGTGAACAGCATCGCGGCGCCGTTCGGGCAGGCGGCGACGCAGGCGCCGCAGCCGATGCAGCTCGCCGCGTCGAGGGCCTCCTCGGCGACCTCCGGCTCGATCGGCATGGTGTTGGGCTCCGGCTTGGGGCCCGAGTGCACCGTGATGTAGCCGCCGGACTGGATGATGCGGTCGAAGGCGGAGCGGTCGACGACGAGATCGCGGACCACCGGGAACGCGGTCGCCCGCCACGGCTCGATGGTGATCGTCTCGCCGTCCGCGAAGTGGCGCATGTAGAGCTGGCAGGTGGTGCCGCCGCGACCACCGTGCGGCCGGCCGTTGATCACCAGGCAGCAGGTGCCGCAGACACCCTCGCGGCAGTCGGAGTCGAAGGCGACGGGATCGCCGCCGCTCTCGGTGAGCTGATCGTTGAGCTGGTCGAGCATCTCGAGGAACGACGAGTCGGCCGACACGTCGGAGACCTCGTAGTCCTCGAAGCGGCCCTGCGAGCCGTCCTGCCGCCAGATCTTGAGTGAGAAGTTCATGTCTTGTAGTTCCTCTGCGTCGGCGGGGCGGCGTCGAACTCCAGTGGCTCGACGTGGCGCGAAGGCCGCTGACCGTCGCCCTCGTACTTCCACACCGCGACGTGGGCGAAGTTCTCGTCGTCGCGCAGCGCTTCGCCCTCCTCGGTCTGGTGTTCTTCGCGGAAGTGGCAACCGCACGACTCTTCGCGGGTCAGGGCGTCGAGGCACATCGCCTCGGCGAACTCGAGGAAGTCGGCCAGACGGCCGGCGTGCTCGAGGCTCTGATTGAGCTGCGCTCCATGACCCGGCACCCGCACGTTGTTCCAGAAGCGGTCGGAAAGGGTGGGCAGCTCCTCCAGGGCGCGCTCCAACCCCTGGCGCGAGCGCGAGATGCCGTTGGTGTCCCAGATCAGGCGACCGAGGTCGCGGTGGATGTCGGCCACCGTCTCGCTGCCGTCGATCGACAGCAGCCGCTCGACCCGCTGCCGGACGTCGTTCTCGACCTCGGCGAACGCCGCGTGGCTGGTGTCGACGTCTCCGGCGGTGTTGCTGCTCAGGTAGTCGCCGATGGTGACCGGGATCACGAAGTAGCCGTCCGCCAGGCACTGCATCAGACTGCTCGCACCGAGGCGGTTGGCGCCGTGATCGGAGAAGTTGGCCTCGCCGATGGCGAACAGGCCGGGCACGGTCGTCATCAGGTCGTAGTCGACCCACAGCCCACCCATCGAGTAGTGCGGCGCCGGGTAGATCCTCATCGGCGTGTTCCACGGCGAGTCGCCGGTGATCCGCTCGTACATCGAGAAGAGATTCGAGTAGCGGCCGCCGATCGTCGACTCGCCGTGCTGCTTGATCGCATCGCGGAAGTCGAGGAAGACACCGCGGCCACCCGGTCCGACGCCGAGTCCCTCGTCGCAGACCTGCTTGGCGTTGCGCGAGGCGACGTCGCGCGGCACCAGGTTGCCGTAGCGCGGATAACGCTCCTCGAGGTAGTAGTAGCGCTCCTTCTCGGGGATCGAGCTCGGGCTGCGCTCGTCGTTCGCCTGGCGCGGCACCCAGATGCGTCCGTCGTTACGCAGCGACTCGCTCATCAGGGTGAGCTTCGACTGGTACTTGCCGGCCTCGGGGATCGAGGTCGGGTGGATCTGCTGGAAGCTCGGGTTGGCGTAGCCGGCGCCGCGCTTGTAGGCGCGCCAGGTCGCGGTGACGTTGCACCCCTTGGCATTGGTCGACAGGTAGTAGACGTTCGAGTATCCGCCGGTGGCCAGGACGACCGCCTCGGCGGCGTGGCTCTCGACGGCGCCGGTCGACAGGTCGCGGGTGACGATGCCGCGACAGCGACCGTCGACGATCACCAGATCGAGCAGCTCGGCGCGCGTGTGCATCTTCACGTGACCGCGTCCGATCTCCTGCGCCAGCGCCGAATAGGCGCCGAGCAGCAGCTGCTGGCCGGTCTCGCCGCGGCAGTAGAAGGTGCGCTCCACCAGCACCCCGCCGAAGGAGCGGTTGGCCAGCATGCCGCCGTACTCGCGGGCGAAGGGCACTCCCTGGGCGACGGCCTGATCGATGATCTTGGTGCTGCACTCGGCGAGCCGGTAGACGTTGGCCTCGCGCGAGCGGTAGTCGCCGCCCTTCTGGGTGTCGTAGAAGAGCCGGAAGGTCGAGTCGCCGTCGTTGCGGTAGTTCTTCGAGGCATTGATGCCACCCTGCGCCGCGATGCTGTGAGCGCGCCGCGGGGTGTCCTGGAAGCAGAAGCACTCGACCTTGTAGCCCATCGCCGCCATCGACGCGGCGGCCGAGGCACCGGCCAGTCCGGAGCCGATCACCAGCACCCGGTACTTGGCGCGGTTGCGCGGGCCGACCAGGCGCAGGTGCTCCTGGTGCTCGGTCCACTTGTCCTCCAGCGGACCGTCTGGGATCTTGGCGTCGAGCTTCATCGCTGGACCTCTGAGGGTGCGTTGTCTGCAGGCGTCGCGAAGCCTGCTTGGAGAATGCCGGCATGCTCCTCCGGCGGGCTCGGCGGCGGGCCGAGGACACCGCTGACGAACGCGAAGGGAATCGACAGGAAGCCGACCAGGAAGAGGATCGCGAGGCCGATCGCGACGCCGCGGAACAGCCGGTTGCGTTCCGGCGAGTCGAGGCCGAGGGTCTGGAAGACGCTCCAGGCGCCGTGGTAGACGTGGAAGGCGACCGCCGCCATGCCGACGGTGTAGATCAGCACGAACGGCCAGCGGGTGAAGGCCTCGTAGAGGTTGTAGTAGAGGGCTCCGTGCACGAAGCGGTCCGGCTCGACGACGCCGACCGTCAGGTGCGCCAGGTGGAAGACGATGTACACCAGCAGTGTGAGTCCGCTGACCATCATCAGACGAGCCGCCCAGGTGGCTCGCTGGTAGCGCCTCTCGGCGTAGCCGCCGCGACGGGCGGCGCGGCTCTGGGCGCTCAGCTGCAGCACGCAGACGACGTGCAGGATCACCGCCGCGAGGAGGGCCAGGCGGGTCGCCCAGACCACCGCGCCGTGCGGCAGGAAGGGGACGCCGATCTCGCGCAGCGCCTCGGCGTAGACGTCGATGTCCGCGACGCCCGGCTCGGGATCGGGCAGGAAGACCTTGAGGTTGCCCGCCAGATGCACGACCAGGAACCCGACCATGATCAGGCCGGTGACGGCGACGACGACCTTCTTGCCGAGCTGGCTGCGGTAGAGGGCGACGAGGCGGCGACTCATCGCTGGGCTCCCTGGGCCGCCGCGGGCCGGTTGGCCTCGGCCCCCGGACGAGACGGCTGCACAGCGCTGTGAGGTCGACCGTTGGAGGGTCGCTGGGGGATCATGGGAGCACCTTTCGAAGCTCGTCGCCGTCGGCGAGCGGGCGACTACGTTCCGGATCGTGGTCCGCTCGGCCGCCGCGTCGCGGTCGTGCGTACCGCTGCGAACCTTAACCCGGATTCGTTCGTGAACACCGTGGCGAGCCCGTCAAGGCGCCCGTCTGGCGGGCACCGCAGGGCCGAAGGCGTTGGTCGTACTCGAGGTACGTTGCAGGCGCCGGAGGTCCGAGGACGACCGCCATACGGGATGACTCTGCGGGCGCAGTAGGTGCTCGTGAAGAGTCCGGGTCTGACCCCTTTGGCCAGCGATCCGAAGGCGCCGACCCGACGGCGGTCAGCAGGAGCGGCTTCGCCGACTCTCAGGCCTCGGATGTGTCGGCCTCGTCGCCTGCCTGGCCGCCTCGCCGTTCGAGTCGGGTCAGCGCTTCGAGCACCGCGGAGACCTCGAGCCGCTCCAGACACGCCAGGTCGCCGCGGGCGCAGCGGCGGCTCCAGCAGGGACGGCACTCCAGCTCTCCGGCTGCGGCGTCGAGCAGCGTCAGCGAGCTCGTGTTCGACCAGAAGAGACCGTTGCGCCCGGGATCGGTGGGGCCGTAGAGCGCCACCGCTGGGCGCCCCAGCACCGCGGCCAGGTGCAGCGGCCCGCTGTCGTTGCCGACCACCGAGCTCGCCGCGGCGAAGTAGCCCGGCAGCTGCGCCAGCTCGAGCTCCGGTGACAGCTCGATGGCGGCGCCGGCGGCGCCGAGCCCCGTGCTCGCGCGCGCCTCGTCCCGCACCTGCTCGGCGAGCCGCCGCTCGGCCTCGCCGCCCCAGAAGAGCTCGACCCGGCGACCGCCTGCGGCGAGGGCGGCCGCCAGCGCGGCGTAGTGGCGCCGCGGCCAGTGCTTGGTCGGCCAAGTGGTGCCCGGACAGATCACCACTCCACGCGCCATCGGCCCGGAGGGAAGATCGCCGCGCAGGCTCGGTCGGGGGGCCGGGCGCGCCGGCACGCCGAGCGGCCGCAGGAGCGCCAGAGTGCGCTCGACGACGTGGGTCGTCGGGGCGCCTGATCCGCCCGCCTCGCCTCCTCGTACTGGCGCCGAGGGGGCCATGGGCACCAGCAGACGGTTGAGCTCGCGGCGGTCGCCGGGAGGCAGCCCGATATTGCGCCGGGCTCCCGAGAGCCACATGACGAGACCGCTCTTGCTGTTGCCCTGCAGATCGATGGCGACGTCATAGCGCTGGGCACGCAGCTCACGGCGCAGCGACGCGAGGCGGGACAGTCGCTGCCAGACGCTGCCGCGGCGTGGGTAGAGATGCAGTCTCGAGACCGCACCGAAGGCGCTCACCACCGCGGCTCCCTGCTCCTGGATCGCCCAGCCCACCTCGACCTCGCCGGACCAGCGGCGCAGCGCCTCGACCACCGGCAGCGCGTGCACGCAGTCGCCGAGCGCCGAGAGGCGGACGATGAGGACCCGGCGGATCCGGGAGGCCTCGACTTCCCGTTCCGGGCCGGCGCGCGAGGTTGGGATCATGGCTCTCGTGGCCCCCCAGGAGGAGGAAAGAAATCCCGCGTCCCTGGAGCCGCCGGGCGACTCCGGGGCGTGAATGTCCGGTCCGGCCCTCGTGGCCACGGGCTGGGCCGCAACGCGTGGCGTACTATTGCAGGCGATGGCGCCGCCCAGCGAACCCGCGTCCGCCCCCGGTGGCGCCCGCGAGCAGGTCCTCGATCGCATCCGCAGCGAGCTCGCCGCGATGCAGCTCGAGGTGCCCGAGACGCTCCGCCTGGACACTCGCCTGGCCGACGATCTCTCGCTCACCTCGCTCGACGCGGTCGATCTCGTGCTGGCGCTCGAGGATGCCTTCGAGATCGAGCTCGAGGACGACGACGTCGCCTCCTTCGAGACGGTTGCCGACGTCGTCGACGCGGTGCTGCGCCAGCAGGCGGCAGCGGCCGGAGACGGCGGCGAGCCTGCACCCGGCGACGCCGAGAACCGCAGCCCGGACTCCGGCGCCGAGAGCTCGGCCCCGGGCTCCGGCTAGAGCGGCGGGCGCCCCGACGATGGCCGAGCGGCGCGTCGTCGTCACCGGGATCGGCCTGCTGACGCCTCTGGGATGGGGGGTGCAGAGCCATCTCGACGCGCTGCGCCGAGGTGCGGTCGGGCTGCGGGCGATGGACGAGTGGACCCGCCTGGGGCTTCGCTGCCGCTTCGGCGGAGCGATCGACCTCGCGGCGGCGCGTGCCGACACCGCGATCGCTCCGCGCCGGCTCGAGACCATGGGCACCCTGGCGGCCCAGGCGGTGCTCGCCGGAGAGGCCGCGATCGCCGACTCGGGCGTCGACCCGGGGCTGCTGCGCCACGAGTCGACCGCTCTGATCCTCGGTGCCGGGGTCGGTTCGATGCCGGCGATCTACGAAGGCGCCCGGCTGGTGTTCGCCGGCAAGGCTCGGCGGGTGCGGCCCTTCTCGATCCTCCAGGGGATGTCGAGCGCCCCGTCGGCGCACGTCGCCCAGGCCTTCGGCATCGGCGGCAGGAGCTACACCCTCGCCTCGGCGTGCGCCTCTTCGGCCCACGCCATCGGTCACGCCTTCGAGCTGATCCGCTCCGGCACCGCGGCACGGGCGCTAGCCGGGGGCAGCGAGGAGCTCAACGTCATCGTCGCCGCCAGCTTCGAGGCGCTGCGCACCGCCCTGAGCAGCGAACAGGACGAGGCGACGCGAGCCTGCCTGCCCTTCGACGCCCGTCGCAGCGGTCTCGTGCTGGCCGGCGGCGCCGGCCTGCTGATGCTCGAGGAACGCCGTGACGCGCTCGAGCGCGGAGCACGGGTCTACGGCGAGATCGTCGGCTTCGCGGCCAACTCGCAGGCCGACGACCTGGTCCTGCCGGAAGCCAGTGGCGAAGCGGCCGCCCGCTGCATGCGCGCGGCACTCGCTTCGGCCGGCGTCGGGCCCTCGGCCGTGCGCTACGTCAACGCACACGGCACCGGCACCGTCGCCGGCGATCTCGCCGAGGCGCGCGCCCTGGCCGAGGTGTTCGGCCTGGGCGACGATCCCGCAGGCGACCGCGACGAGGCGGCGACCGGACCGTGGATCGGCTCGACCAAGGGGCTCACCGGCCACGCACTGGGGGCTGCCGGCGGCATCGAGACGAGCTTCTGCCTGCTGATGCTGCGCCATGGTTTCCTCGCCGGCATGCCCGGCTTCGAGCGCAGCGAGGACGAGATGCCGGAGCTGCGCTGGCTGCGCCGGACCCGTGAGTGCGAGACCGATGCGGGGGTGCACCTGAGCAACTCCTTCGGCTTCGGCGGCACCAACGCCTGCCTGGTGCTGGCTGGGCCCTGAGACTCCGCTGCACGAGGATGCCGGAAGGGCGTAGGGCGGCCCGGCTCCCGGGCCGTCGGCAAGCGCATCGCCGTCCTGCTATACTTCCCGGTCGACGAATCGATTCTGCCGCCACGGCGCACGACCGCGGGTCTCGCCGTCGCAGCGACTCAACTGCTGCAGCCACGCAGGTTGCGGCGCTCGACGAGCGGCTCCCGCTCGCTCGACGCCCGAAGGAGCGATCTCCCATGCGCGAATCCACCGGACCTGAAGCCTGCCTCTCCGGAGCCGCCAGCCGGCGGCTGTTGCCGGGTCTCGCCCTCGCCGTCGTGGCCCTGCTCGGCACCGTGGTCCCGGCGCTGGCGAACAACTCGTACATCGTCAACCTGAAGAACGGCAGCACGATCATCTCGAAGTACCGGCCGGTGACCGCCGACTTCGACGAGACGCTGATGTTGATGATGACCGAGAGCGGCAACACCATCGCGATCGAGAAGGCGGCGATCGACACCATCGTCTCCGATCTCGAGAACCGTGGCTTCGGCACCGTGATCAACACCACGACGGTGGTCGTCGGCCGCTCCGCCAACGATGCCGCGGTCGACGACGAGGCTCAGATCCTGCAAGAGCTGTCGGCCTACTCGGCGATCAACAACATCCTCAACATCGGCAGTGGCTTCGACGCCAGCCTCGGCTCGGCGGCGTTCGGCGCCGCACCGGCGGAGGCGGCTCCCGCCGGGAGCATCCCGGTGAGCTTCATCTCGACCACCACACCGCCGATCGGCCCGGTCGCCCCGACGACGACGATCGACAACTGAGTCGAGGAAAGAGACCGGCGGCGGACCCGTGAGCCCTGTCGTCCTCAGGTCGATCTGGGCAGCTCTCGCGCTCGCCGCCGGAGGCGCGACCTACCTGGTGCTGGCGCTGTCGCGGGGGTTCCCGTGGCAGTTCGCACTCGCCTCCGCCGGCGGCGTCTCCGGCCTCGTGTTCGTGGTGCTGATGACGGTACAGCGCCTGCGTCAGCAGCTGCGGCTGCTGCGCCAACCCTGGTTCTGACCGGGCTGGCTGCCTCCGGCCCTCTGACCGCGAGAGGCCTCGGACAACACCGGGACACGGGCACAGTTTGGCCTTCGCCTACCGCGTGGTCTCGACCGATCGGCGCGAGGCTCGACGGTGCTCGCGTAGCAGCCGCAGCAGCAGGCAGACGGCGGCCACGAGCAACAGGTGCGTCGCCCCCGCCAGCGGCGCCCCGACCAGCAGCAGCCCGAGCCACGATGCGAAGAGCATGGCGCAGAACAGCGCCCCGAGCTCGCCCGGCAGCGATGCCTGCCGCGACCTCTCCTGCCGCCCGGTCTCGGCGGACGGGGGGCTCTCCGCTCGTTGCGAGGCATCCACGTCGGGCAGCTTAGCGGACCGAGGATTGCAACTTCAGGGCGCGATCACCGACGCACACGCGGTAGCCTTTGCCCATCAGCCAGGCACGCTCGTCGGCTGTCAGGCGGAGAAACGACTCGATGAAGCGACGGAATCCCCGGATCACTGGACCAGCGGACAGCGCAGTCGTGGTGGTGGTGGCGCTGGTGGCGCCGATCGCGCTCGTCGCCCTGACGCTCGCCATGTCGGCCTGCGCCGGCGACCGCAGGGCCGCCTCTCCCGACGCGCCGCTCGAGACGCAGGAGATCGGCGCCGGCCCCACCGACGCGTTGGGCGCCGAGGGCGATGTGCGTGAGGAGGGCCGTGCGCGCGGTCCCGCCGGCGCCATCCCGGCCGACTTCCCGTCCGACCTGCCGCTGCCGACCTCGAGCAGCGTCGCCGGCTTCGGCGTCCTCTCGGAGAGCCGCCGTTATCTCGACCTCGAGAGCACCTTGGACCCGGCAGCGCTCGACGACTGGCTACGCCAGCGCTGGAGCGCTTGGCGCCGCGAAGGCGCACGGTCCTGGACCCGCCCCGGCGACGGCCAGCAGGTCCGGGTCGAGATCGACGCCGCGCCGCCAGGCTCGCGCCTGCGCATCGACTACCCGGCGCGGGTCCTGCCGGCTCGCTGAACCAGGAGGGCCGTGCCCTCGCCCCGAGCCCCCGAACTCCTCCCGAAGGCTTCTCCCGACGGCCGACGGCCGCCGGTCTGCTTCAGCCCGCCGCGGCGATCGCGACCTGCGCCTCGGCGAGGGCGATGCGATCCTGGATCGCCTCGATCTCCTCGCTCTCGGCGTGCTCGAGCTGACTGAGCGCCTCCTGCAGCGCGGCGGCGCTCTGCTTCGCATCGAGGTCGGCCGGGAAGCGGGCGTCGTCGACCAGCACCGTCACCTGATCGGCGAGAACCTCGCAGAAGCCGGCCGAGATCGCCGCACGCACGGTGTCGCGACCGTCGAGCAGGGTCAGCACACCCGGTCGCAGCGCGCCGACGTAGGCGGCGTGACCCGGCAGGATGCCGAGATCGCCGAGGCGACCGGGCAGCCCCACCTCGTCGCACTCGCGATCGAGCAGCGTGCGGTCGTGCGAGACGACCACCAGGTGCAGCCGCCCGCGACTCGGCGGGCGCGGCTTCTCGTCCGCCATCTCAGGCCGCCTCTTCGAGCATCTTCTTGCCGCGCTCGATCGCCTCTTCGATCGTGCCGACGAGCAGGAAGGCCTGCTCCGGCAGGTGATCGAGCTCGCCACGCAGGATGGTGTCGAAGCCTTCGATCGCCTCCTCGACCTTGACGTACTTGCCCTCGAGGCCGGTGAACTGCTGGGCGACGAAGAACGGCTGCGACAGGAAGCGCTCGATCTTGCGCGCCCGGGCGACCACCATCTTCTGCTCCTCGGTGAGCTCGTCGACGCCGAGGATGGCGATGATGTCCTGCAGGTCCTTGTACTGCTGCAGCACCGACTGCACCTCGCGCGCCACCCGGTAGTGCTCCTCGCCGACGATGCGCGGGTCGAGGATGTTCGAGCTCGAGTCGAGCGGATCGACCGCGGGGTAGATGCCCTTGGCCGAGATCTCACGGCTGAGCACGGTGCGGGCGTCGAGGTGGGCGAAGGCGGTGGCCGGTGCCGGGTCGGTGAGGTCGTCGGCCGGCACGTAGATCGCCTGCACCGAGGTGATCGACCCCTTCTTGGTGGTGGTGATGCGCTCCTGCAGGGCGCCCATCTCGGTCGCCAGGTTCGGCTGGTAGCCGACGGCGCTGGGCATGCGGCCGAGCAGCGCCGACACCTCGGAGCCCGCCTGGGTGAAGCGGAAGATGTTGTCGATGAAGAGCAGCACGTCGCGGCCCTCGACGTCGCGGAAGTACTCCGCGGTCGTCACGCCGGCGAGACCTACGCGCAGGCGTGCCCCGGGCGGCTCGGTCATCTGGCCGTAGATCAGCGCCGCCTTGCTGTTGGGCAGCGCCTTCTTGTCGACCTTGGAGAGATCGAACTCGCCGGTCTCCTCGAAGTGGTGCTTGAACTCCTCGCCGTAGTCGATGACGCCCGCCTCGACCATCTCGCGGAGCAGGTCGTTGCCCTCGCGGGTGCGCTCGCCGACGCCGGCGAACACCGAGAAGCCACCGGCCTGGATGGCGACGTTGTTGATCAGCTCCTGGATCAGCACCGTCTTGCCGACGCCGGCGCCGCCGAACAGCCCGGTCTTGCCGCCGCGGGTGTAGGGAGCCAGCAGATCGATGACCTTGATGCCGGTCTCGAACATCTCGACCGAGGTCGACTGCTCGTCGAAGGCCGGCGCGTCACGGTGGATCGGCCAGTGCTCCTCGGCACCGACCGGGCCGAGCTCGTCGACTCCGTCGCCGAGCACGTTGGTCACCCGGCCCAGCGTCGCCGGGCCCACCGGCACCGAGATCGGCGCCCCGGTGTCGGTCGCCTCGGCTCCTCGCACCAGGCCGTCTGTCGGCGCCATCGAGATGCACCTCACCACCGAGCCGCCGAGGTGCTGAGCGACCTCGACGACGAGGTCGACCTCGACGCCCTTGGAGGCGTCCTGGCGCACGCGCACCGCGTTGAGGATCTCGGGCAGCTTGCCTTCGGGGAACTCGATGTCGAGCACCGCGCCGATGACCTGGACGACTCTTCCTCTGTTTTCACTCACGATCTGGGGCCCTCTTCTCGGGGTATTTGCCTCGGCGCTGCCGAGTTCGGGATGTCTCGGGGAACTGATCCGGCGGATGACGGCGACGCCGCGATCAGCCCTCCATCGCGCTGGCGCCGGAGACCACCTCGATCAGCTCGGTGGTGATCGCTGCCTGGCGCGTGCGGTTCATGATCAGGGTCAGCTTGTCCATCAGCTCGCCGGCGTTCTTGGTCGCCGCGTCCATCGCGGTCATCCGCGCCGCGTGCTCCGCCGCCTGCGACTCGAGCAGCACGCGATAGACCTGGAAGGTGACGAAGCGGGGCAGCAGCACGTCGAGCAGCTCGCTCGCCGACGGCTCGTAGATGTAGTCGGCGCTCTGCCCTCCGTCGGCCTCCTCGTCGCTCGGCGGCTCCAGCGGCAGCAGGCGCTCGACGGTCACCGTCTGGGTCATCACGGAGACGAACTGGTTGTAGATCAGGTAGACGGCGTCGTACTCGCCGGCGATGAAGGCGGCCTGGACGTCGTCGGCGATCTCCTGCGCCTGCTCGTAGGTGACGTTGCGGAAGAGGCTCTTGTAGGCGGCGCGGATGGTGTGCGTGCGCCGCCCGTAGTAGTCGGAGGCCCGCTTGCCGAGGCAGAGCAGCTCGAGCTTCTGCTTGTCGCTCTGCCTCTTGATCTCGAGGTCGGCCTGGCGCAGCAGGTTGGCGTTGAACGAGCCGCACAGGCCCTTGTCGCCGGAGACCACCGCCAGCAGCACCTTCTCCTCGGGCCGCACCTGGAGCAGCGGGTGCTCGGCCTCGCCGGCCTGCGCCGAGAGGTTCTGGGTCACCTTGCGCAGCTGCAGCGCATACGGCCGCGTCGCCAGAATGTGCTCCTGGCTGCGGCGCAGGCGCGATGCGGAGATCATCTTCATCGCGCGGAAGATCTGCTGCATGTTCTTGACGGAGCGGACGCGCCGTCTGAGATCGATGAGATTCGGCATAGGGGTTCACCTCGGCCGGCGTGGCGCCGACCAGCCGCCCGGATCAGGCTGCGGCAGCGTCCTCGTTGGCGGCCAGGTAGCGCTCGACGACGGTGTCGAAGCCGGCCTTGATCTTCTCCATCAGGTCGCCCGAGACGGCGCCGGTGTCGGTGATCTCCTGACGCATCTCCTTGCCCTCGCCGGCGAAGTAGCGGTGGATCTCCTCCTCCAGTGCCTTGACGTGACGCACCGCGACGCGGTCGAAGGCTCCGGTGGAGCCGGCGAGGATCGACAGCACCTGATCCTCGATGTCGAGCGGTGCGTACTGGTCCTGCTTGAGCATCTCGACCAGGCGCTGGCCGCGCTTCAGCTGGCGCATGGTGACCTTGTCCAGGTCCGAGCCGAGCTGGGCGAAGGCAGCCAGCGAGCGGTACTGCGCCAGCTCGAGGCGCAGGGTGCCGGAGTTCTTGCGCATCGCCTTGATCTGGGCGTTGCCGCCGACGCGACTCACCGAGATGCCGACGTTGACCGCCGGGCGCTGACCGGAGTTGAACAGCTCGGCCTCGAGGTAGATCTGACCGTCGGTGATCGAGATCACGTTGGTCGGGATGTACGCCGAGACGTCGCCAGCCTGGGTCTCGATGATCGGCAGCGCGGTGAGCGAGCCGCCGCCCTTGGCGTCGGACAGCTTGGCGGCGCGCTCGAGCAGACGCGAGTGCAGGTAGAAGACGTCGCCGGGATAGGCCTCACGTCCGGGCGGACGGCGCAGCAGCAGGGACACCTCGCGGTAGGCCGCGGCCTGCTTCGACAGGTCGTCGTAGATCACCAGCGCGTGCATGCCGTTGTAGAGGAAGTACTCGCCCATGGCGCAGCCGCCGTACGGGGCGATGAACTGCAGCGGCGCCGGCTCCGAGGCCGACGCGGACACCACGATGGTGTGGTCCATGGCGCCGTAGTCCTCGAGCTTCTGCACCACCTGGGCGACGGTCGAGCGCTTCTGCCCGATCGCCACGTAGATGCAGATGATGTCCTTGCCCTTCTGGTTGATGATCGTGTCGATCGCCACCGCGGTCTTGCCGGTCTGGCGGTCGCCGATGATCAGCTCGCGCTGGCCGCGGCCGATCGGGATCATCGCGTCGATCGCCTTGATGCCGGTCTGCACCGGCTCGGTCACCGGCTGACGGTCGATGACGCCGGGGGCGATGCGCTCGAGGGGGTAGTTCTCGCTGCTCTCGATCGGTCCCTTGCCGTCGAGCGGCCGGCCGAGCGGGTCGACGACGCGCCCGATCAGGCCCTTGCCGACCGGCACCTCCATGATGCGCCCGGTGCGCTTGACCTCGTCGCCCTCGGTGACCAACCGCGAGTCGCCCATCAGCACGGCGCCGATCTGGTCCTCCTCGAGGTTCAGGGCCAGGCCGTACACCTCGTTGGGGAACTCCAGCAGCTCGCCGGCCATGCAGTTCTCGAGGCCGTAGATGCGCGCCGTGCCGTCGCCGACGCTGAGCACCGTTCCGACCTCGGCGACGTCGACTCCGGCTTCGAAGCCGGCGAGCTGCCGTTCGAGGATCGCTGCAATCTCATCTGCTTTCACTTGCATGGCTTGTCACTCCAGGGAGCCGGCGCCGGATCTCGGTTCGCAGGGTCGTCGGCGGCTGTCGTTGCGTTCGGTGGGTCGTTCGGTGAGTCGTTCGGCGGGTTTCGTTCGGCGGGTTTCGTGGCAAGACGGAAGGGAGTCGGGTGCGAGGCGGAGCGCCCGAGGACGCGGTTCGTGCTGCGGCCGCTGCTGCCGGCCCACTCGGCGGAGGCTGCGCCGACCTGGCGAGACGGCGGCTACGAGGCCACCACGGACCTGCGGCTCAGGCGCTGGCCGAAGCCATCTCCTCGGCCATGCGCCGCAGCTGACCGCGCAGGCTCACGTCGTAGCGCCGGCTGCCCACCTGGGCGACGAAGCCGCCGAGCAGATCGGGCTCGACCGTGACCTCGAGCTCCACCTTCTTGCCCAATGCGCCCTCGAGCACCGACCGCAGCCGATCGGCCTGGGCCGGGTCGAGCGGCACCGCCGAGGTCACCTGCGCGGCGACGATGCCGAGCCGCTGCTTGACCATGCGGGCGACGGCGCCGGCGACGTCCCCGACGTGCACCAGGCGGTAGTTCTGGGTCAGCAGGCGCAACAGGCGAAGCGCCAGGTTCGAGATCGCGAGCGATCGCCCGATCTCCTCGACGATCGCCACCTTCTTCTCCACCGGCACCGCCGGGTTGCTGGCCATCGCGGCGATCTGGGGCACCTGCTCCATGGCGGCAACGAAGCGTTCGAGGTCGGCGAGCAGGCGGCTCGCCTCCTCGTCGCTTGGCGCCAGCGCGAGGGCCGCCTTGGCGTAGGGATTGGCGAACTTCCGGATCATGAGATCTGGTCTCCGAAGCGGCGCAGGTTCTCGTCGAACAGACGACGACGGTCGTCAGCGGTGAGCTGCTGCGACACCTTCTCGGCGGCGAGGTCGGAGGCCAGCTGGGCGGCGTACGCACGCAGCTCGGCGCGCGCCTGTGCGGTGCGGTTGCGGATCTCCGCCCGCGCCTGCTCGAGAGCCCGCTCCGCCTCGCCTTCGGCCTGACGCAGGATCTTCTGACGCTCCTCCTCGCCCTCGGCAGCGCTGCGCTGCACCAGCTCGTCCATCTGCGAACGTAGCTCGGCGAGCTGTGCCTCGAGCTTCTGCGACATCTGCTCGGCGTCGCGGCGCTGCTGCTCGGCGCGCTGGAGGCTCTCGGCGATCGACTGCTTGCGCTCGGCGAGTGCCTTGCGCACCAGCGGACCGGCGAACTTGTAGAGGATTCCCCAGATGACGAAGAGGTTCGCCCACGCCCAGACCCAGCTGGGCAGCCCGAGCCAGGTCTCCGGAGCTTCCACCGCTGCGGCGGCGGCGCCCGGCGACAGCACCAGCCCGAGGAAGGCGAGCTTCGCCAGGCGCTTCACGACGCCCTCCGCAGCAGCTTGTCGGCCATGCGGCCGGCGAGCGACTCGGTGAGCTCGGCGAGCTTGCGGCGCTCCTCCTCGACCAGCGAGGAGAGCTCGCCACGCGCCGCCGCGAGCTCGCCGTCAGCAGCCTTCTTCGCTTCGGCGACGACCGCCGAGCGCTGCGCCTGGGCTTCCTTGCGCATCTCGTCGCGCTGCGCACGCGCCGCGCTCAGCGCATCCCCGAGCCGCGCCTTCTGCTGCTCGAGCTCCGCCTCGCTCTCGGCGAGCGCCGCGGAGTAGATCTTCTGGGCAGTGTCCACCTCGAGCGCGCGCTGTTCGAGCAGCCGCGCCACCGGGAGGAAGATCAACCTCCTCGCCACGAAGTAGGTCGCCCAGAAGATGACCATGATCACCAGCATGCTGGCGTCGAACTGGATCACCGTTTGAGCCTCTTCGATTCGGAAAGAGTGCGCTCGCGGAGGGAGAGGCCGTGGCCTCGATGGGCAGAGGTATCCCCCGGCGAGGGCGCGGCAAAGGTAGCACTGCCCCCAGGGAGGGTCAAGCCGCGACGGCTCCGACGTGGCGGTGCGATCTCAGCTGTCGCCTCGGTCGACGATCTGCCAGGTCTCGCTGCCGCTGATGCGATCCACCAGCGAGCGCCCAGAGAGCGCCAGCAGCACCGGCACGCCGAGCAGAGCGGCGGTGAGCCAGGTGCCGACGACGCGTAGACCGGTCTGACCGAAGGCCAACGGCCGGTCGCCCACATCGCGGGCGAGCAGCCCGAACCAGGCCATCCCCGGAGTGTGGCCCCAGAAGGCGAGTGGAAAGGCCAGGTAGAGGAACGAGAAGAGTGCCAGGAAGCTGGCGAAGCCGGGCCACTGGTCGAGAGCCGGCTGCAGCCCGAGCAGCCGCATCGCCACGAAGCCCGCGCTGAGCACAGCGAGGTGGGCCAGCAGGTCCGCCGCTCCCGCCTGCAGACGCGCCAGCACCCCGGCCGCCACCGCTTCGTCGTCACCCATCGACGAGCCCGGCAGGCCGGGCTCGGGGGGCGCCTCGATCTCGGCGGCGGGCTGCGGCACGGAGAGCTGATCGAAGATCCCCGAGGGCGGACCGCCGGGGCGCGAGGACGCAGCGGCGCGCCGCGCCACCCGTTCCGGGGCCGCTGCCGACTCGCCGCGCGGCGGCCGAGCGGCCTCTTCGGTCGCCGCGTCCTCCTGGAAGAGCGGCAGCGACCCGACCGCCGAAGCGCGGCGGCCGCGGCGGCCGCTCCGCCGACCCTCCTCCGCTTCGTCGGCCGCATTCTCGGCCCGATCGGCGGGGCCCGGGTCGACCTCTTCCGCCTCGCCGTCGATCGGCAGGTCGAAGAGATCGTCCGGCAGCTCCGGGCGCTCGCTCATCAACCGCGATCCGCGAGGCTGCGCACCTCGACGCCACGCACGAAGATGTCGTACAGCAGGTCGCGCGAGTTGATTCCGGCGTAGGCCTCGGCGAAGCGCATCAGGCGGGCGGCGACCGGGTCGTCCGGATCGAGCTCGGCGATCTCGCGCAGGTGGCCGAGCGCCTCTTCCGGGTCGCCGGCGCGCAACGCCCGCACGCCGAGATTGAAGTAGCTGTCGACCAGCAGGTTCCGCACGTCGACGTTCTGCTCGTCGTCCACCCGCATGCGCCACAGCGGCGCCAGCAGCCTCTCGTACTCGCCGTCCCGGAACATGCGCAGCTGTTGTTCGATCGGCCGCAGCTGAGCCCGGGCATCGGCGAAAAGGTCGCTGGCCGAGCTGTCCAGCGGTGCGATCCTCGAAGCGGCCTGGAAGTTGCGCGCGGCTCGGTAGAACTGGCGCTCGCCGTAGGCCCGGCGGGCGGTCTCCAGCAGCTGCTGACGCTGTCCCTCGAGCTCCTCCTCCGAGGCTGGCACGACCTCTTCGACGGGGACTTGCTGATCCTGCTCCTGCTTCCAGCGCGCGATCAGCTGCTGCGCCTCGGCGTGCTCGTCGGCGATGGCGGGGATCTTCGACGCCGCATCGATGGCGCCGGCGATGTCGCCAGCCAGATACAGGCGGTTCGCCTCCTGCAGGCGATCGACGCGGGCTCGACGGCGCGGCGCTTCCGCCACCTCCTCGGCGTTCGGGAACAGGTTGTCCCAGTTCGTCCACAAGAAGTAGCCACCGAGCAGCACCAGGCCGAGGACGCCGATGCCGATCAGCAGGAAGGGCCGCCCGACCGTCGGCGCCTTGGCGGTGCCGGCGGCGCGCACCGGCGCCGGCGCCGGAGCGTCGGCGGGTTCGTCGGAGTACACCTCCGGCAGGTCCGGTGCCGCCTCGTCGTCCTCCGGCATGTCCAGCGACGGCAGCGCCTCGCCGCCAGCCGGCGCCGGCGGCGCCTCGCCGCTGGCTCGACGAGACAACTGGTCGAGATGCTCGCGAGCACCCATGTGCCCCGGATTGAGCTCGAGCACCTTCTCGAGTCGCTGCCGCGCCGTCGCGAGGTCGCCCTGTTCGAGGGCGTCGATGCCTTCGTGGTACTGCTCCTCGAGCGCGCGCTCCTGCTCCGCCTTCTGCTGCCGCGCGTCCTCGATCAGCCGGTTCGCCTCCTCGTGATCGATGTCGATCAGGAAGATGCGCGACCAGGCGTCGATCGCCGCCTGGTGCTCACCCGCCGCGAGCTGCCTGCGACCCTCGGTGAGCAGCTCCTCGATGCGGCCACCGGCCTCGGGCGAATGGCTGGCGCCGAAGAGGTCGCCGGAAGGCCCGGTGGGCGCCGAAGAAGCGGTGGAGGACGGCCCCGTGGCCGGCCGCTGCGGGAGCAGCGGACCGTCGGCCGCTTCGCCGAACGGATCGTCGGCACTGCCGAGGTCGAGGTCGAAGACCGTCTGGTCCTCGCTGGCCTCCGGCGCCGGGGGAGTCCGGGCGGACCCTGGCTGCCGCGGGCCCTGCGACGGTGTCGCGGCGGCGCGACGCAGCGCCTCCATCGCCGGATCGTCGCGACCGATCATCACCGTCGAAGCCGGTGAGGGTGACGACTTCGCAGTCGGCGACGGCGCACTGTCCGTGGACACCGCGAGGTCTTCGACCTCGACCGGTCCGTCAGCTCCGCTCAGCCGCAGCTGCAGATCGCTGGCCGGCTCGAACAGCGGGTCCATCTTGAGCACGAAGTCGCACCCCAGCGCCGCCTCCTGGATGCGTCCCTGACGCGCCAGATCGAGTGTCTGGGTGAACGTCGTGAGGATTCGCTTCTGGGTCTCGGCTGCGATCGACGGGTTGCCCGGATACGCCATCTTCTCTCCTCGATCGGCGGCCGCTCACGCAGGGTGTCGACCTCGGGCGCCGGTGCTCGGCTGCGCTCGCCGCAGCACGGAGCCGACGATGGAGCGCTCGTGGAGCCCAGCGCGATGCGCTGGGGAGAGGCTCTACGGCGTTCTCCGGAGCGATGCGATCACGGTTCGTCGGCGACGGGAAGAGCCGGACAGGAGCCGCGCGGTCGCCCGCGCCTCGGGCGGCCCCGCGGCGTCGGCGGGCCCGACCCGCTGCTCTCGCTCCCAACGACGAGACCGCATCGCCGACGCTCCGGACGCCTCGACCTCCGAACCCACGGCGCTCCAATTCGGTCCGTGGACGTTGCTCCACGGGATCCTAGAATGCTAGCAAAGCGCGGCCACCCGGCGCCGCCTCGTTCCCCCACATTCCCCACATTCGCCCAGCTTCCCCGACGTCCCCCGACGTCCCCGACGTTTCCCCCACGTTCCGCTCCCTCCCGCAGCCACGGCGCGAGTCTTCTCGACACGGAGCCGCCAAAGGGTGTCGACCCCGAACCAAGCCCCTCAACCGCCACCGGCGGAGCGTAGCGCCCGCTTCCTCTGCGTTCCCAACCTCAGCGAGGGCCGCCGCGACGACCTCATCGACCAGCTCGTTCTCGCCAGCCGCGATCCGGAGGTGCGACTCCTCGACCGCACCTCCGACCCGGACCACAACCGCACCGTGCTGACCCTGCTCGGCAGCGCCGACGGTCTGGTGCGGTCGATCACGGCGCTGGTGCACGCCGCCTTCGATCGACTCGACCTGCGCCTCCACCAGGGCGTGCACCCACGGCTCGGCGTCGTGGACGTGGTGCCCTTCGTGCCGCTCGCCGGGGTCTCGATGCGCGACGCGGTGCAGCTGGCGCGCCGCCTGGCGGCGCAGCTCGCCGACGCGGCGCCGGTCTTCCTCTACGAACGGGCGGCGCCCCGCCCGGAGCGCCGGGAGCTGGCGGCGCACCGTCGCGGAGGCCTGCCGAAGCTGATCGAGCGCATGCGCGACGGCAGCTGGCCGCCGGACCACGGCGCCGCCACGGTCGATCCGGCACGCGGAGTGCTGGTGATCGGCGCCCGGGGCCCGCTGATCGCCTTCAACGTCGACCTCGACGCGGCCGACCCGGCGGCGGCGCGGCGCATCGCATCCCGCATCCGGCAGAGCGCCCCCGGTGGCCTGCGCGGCGTCAAGGCGCTCGGCCTGGCACTGCCGACGCGGGGCGTCTCCCAGGTCAGCATGAACGTGGTCGATCCGAGCGCCACGTCGCTGCTGCGCATCGTCGAGCGGATCCGCGAAGAGGCGAGGAGGGAGGGCGTCGAGCTGCTCGCCAGTGAGCTGATCGGGCTGATGCCGGAGCAGGCCGCTCTCGGCGCGCTGAGCGAGGCCCTCGGACTGCCCGGGCTGGGCCTCGACAAGATCGTCGAGCATCACCTCGCGGCGACGCCGGCTCGGGCCACCGGGGAGTGACCGGCCCGGCGTCCTCCGCTCAGCCTGCCCGGCTCGCCTCCAGGAGCTCGTCGCGAAGCACCCGGATCAGGCCGTCGAAGGAGCCGGACGACATCGTCGCCACGACGTCGCCGGGCCGCAGCTCGCGCATCAGCAGGGACGCGATCTCCTCACCGCCACACGACCAGGCCTCGACGCCGTCGCGCCGCAGCTCCGCGACCAGCCGATCGAGATCGAGTCGCTCCTCGGCGGCGAGGCGCCCGGCGTGGAAGATCGGCGCCAGCACGACGAGATCGGCGGTGGCGAACGCCTTCCTGTAGGCCTCGTGCAGCACGGCGCGGCCGGCCGAGAGGCTGCGTGGCTCGAAGGCGACCACGACGCGCCGATCGGGGTGCCGCCGGCGCAGCCCGTCGATCGACTTGGCCACTTCGGTCGGATGGTGAGCGAAGTCGTCGACCAGGACGATGTCGCCTGGTTGCGACCGACCGGAGGACGCGCCCGAGGCCGAGGTGAACGGCCCGGCAGGCACCCGCGCCACCTCCTCCAGTCGTCGGCGCACGCCGGCGAAGCCCGCCAGCGCCGCCTCGATCCGCTCGTGGTCGAAGCCGTCGCGGCGCGCCGCGCACCACACCGCGGTCGCGTTGGCGGCGTTGTGCCCGCCCCACACCCGCAGGCGCAGCCGCCGCTCGCGCCCTTCGAGCAGCGGGCTGTCGCCGCGCAGCTCGAAGCGGGTGCCGTGCTCGTCGTCGCTCAGCGGGCCGATGCGGACCTCGGCCCCGGGCCCGAAGCCGTAGCGCGTCACCGCGCACGGCGCACGGTCGGCCAGCTCGGCGACCGCCGCCTCGTCGACGCAGGCGATCAGATGACCCTCCCGGGGCAGCTGCGAGACCAGTCGCGCGAACGCGGCGCGGAAGCTCTCGGGGTCGGGATAGAGATCGGCATGATCCCACTCGACGCTGGTGACGATCGCCGTCTCGGCGCGGTAGTGGAGGAACTTGGCACCGCGGTCGAAGTAGGCCGCGTTGTACTCGTCGCCCTCGAGCACGAAGCGATCGCCGCCACCGATCGCGAAGCTGCCGGGCAGGCCGATCGGCCAGCCACCGATCAGGTAGCCGGGATCGGCGCCGAGCTCGCGGTAGACCCAGGCGGCCATCGACGTCGTCGTGGTCTTGCCGTGAGTCCCGGTGACCACCAATGGCCGCCTGCCCTCGAGCAGGAAGCGGGCGATCGCCTGCGGCATCGAGATGCGCTCGATGACGCCGCCCTCCACCACCAACGCTTCGGGGTTGGTGCGCGGCACGGCGTTGCCGACCACGACGAGATCGTAAGCTGGGGCGTCGGGGCCGCCTGCAGCCAGGCCGCGCAGCCGCTCGCCGTCGAAGCCGACGTAGGGAGCGATCCCGGCCCCTGCGAGCAGATCGCTCATCGGCGGGTAGAGAACTCCGTCGCTGCCGCTCACCTGGTGTCCCTGCTGGCGCAGCAGGCAGGCGAGCGGCGCCATGCCGGTGCCGCCGATCGCGATGCAGTAGATCCTCAGGGTGAGATCCTCGGGGGCTCGCCGGTCGCCTGGAACACCCGCCGACGGCTCGCCGCGGCGGCTTCAGCACGCGGCGATCGGCGACGACGCCCTCGACACGAGGCGCTGGAGGGGGAATGCCTCGCGCCGCCGATCACGTTGTGCCCCTCCGTCCGAGCACCCCGCCGCGGCCGGCGCGCGCTCACGCTTCGCCGAGCTGGCCTGTGCCGCGACGAGCAGCGCGGCGGCCGGAGATTGTACGCTGACCTCCACGGCGCGGCAGCGACCCTCTGGCCGCCACGGCTGCGGGCAGGCCGGACGGGCGCCGCCTACCACTTCCAGCACGGTCGCCGACCGCCAGCGCGCCGCCGCTTCCCGATCGAAGGAGATACCCATGCACTCCCGTCCTCTCTTCCAGTCGACTCCGATCCTGCTGCTCCTGGCGCTCGCGGGGAGCGTCGCAGCCCTCGCCGCCGACACCCCGAAGATCGTCGTCTCGGAGACGGTCATCGACCTCGGCACGGTCGCCCGCGGCACCCAGGCGGTGGCCAACTTCGAGATCGAGAACACCGGCTCCGCCCCGCTCGAGCTGCGCAATCTCGGCACCACCTGCGCCTGCGCCGTCGCCGAGTTCGACCAGGTGATCGCGCCGGGTGGCAAGGGGCGTTACGCCGTCAAGGTGGACACCTCGATGATCGCCGGGCCGGGACAGGCGCAGGCGACGCTGGGCACCAACGACCCGGAGACCCCCAAGGTGGTGCTCTCGGTGCGGGTGCACTCGCGCAGCTACCTGAGCGTCGAGCCGGGCTACTTCCGTTACGACGTCTACCAGAACTTCCCCCAGGACTCGACCGTCGAGCAGACGATCTGGTCCAACGACGGCGCCGAGTTCGAGGTCACCGGAGTGCGCAGCGAGCTGTCGGTCGGCAGCCGCACCATGCCGGTCACCGCCAGCTTCCGCCGCGCCGGCGACGACGAGCGCCGCGCCAACACCCCCGGCTCGCAGTGGAAGGTCAGCTTCGCGCTGCCCAGGGACACCCCGGTCGGCGCCATCACCGGCTGGGTGCGTATCGACACCGACCACGAGCGTCAGACCACCGCCCACCTGCCGATCACCGGCTTCGTACGGCCGGTCTTCGCGGTGACTCCGCCGGCGCCCAAGTACCAGTACGTGCAGGCCGAGCTGGTCAAGGAGCCCTACATCCACCGCCTGCACGTCCGGAACTTCGCCGACCAGGCGATCGGCATCGCCTCTCTGCGCACCGACGTCGAGGGCCTCGAGCTCTCCTACGAGACCGAGGAGGAGGGACGGCTCTACTACGTGCTGGTCACCGCCACCGGCGACCTGCCGGTCGGCAAGTACGACGGCAAGCTCTTCATCGAGACCGACAGCGAGATCTCGGGCACCCTCGAGGTGCCGCTGAGCTTTCACGTCGTCGCCGAGTGAGCCCGGCGCGGGCGACCGCCCGCCAGGTGCAGCATCACCATCACCGCTTCCACAGCGACCGCTCGTCCTTGGGCGCCGCGGGACCCCGGCGACGCCGTTCCCGCGCCGCCGCGACCTCGGCGCGCACCTCGGCGAGCGCCTCGGCCTGGTGGTTGGCGAGCTCACCCACTCCCAGGAAAGCGAGATCGAGTAGGCGCTCCAACTCGCCGCGCGAAAAACCGCGCTGTTCACCGGTGCCCTGGATCTCCACCAGGTCGCCGCTCCCGGTGACCACCACGTTGAGGTCGACCTGGGCGCGCGAGTCCTCGACGTACTCGAGGTCGAGCAAAGCCTGATCTTCGACCAGGCCCACCGAGACCGCGCTGACCGAGTCGATCAGCGGCCATTCGGCGAGGTCGCCGGCGAGGAAGATGCGGGAGACGGCGAGCTCGAGCGCGACGTAGGCGGCGGTGATCGACGCCGTCCGGGTGCCGCCGTCGGCCTGCAGCACGTCGCAGTCGACGGTCACCGTGCGGTCCGGCAGCTTGCGCGTGTCGACCACGGCGCGCAGGGCGCGACCGATGAGACGCTGGATCTCGGCGGTGCGCCCCGACACCTTGCCGCGCGAGACCTCGCGCTGCGAACGGGTGTGGGTGGCGCGCGGCAGCATCGCGTACTCGGCCGTCACCCATCCCCTGCCGCTGTCGATCAGGAAGGGCGGCACCCGCCGCTCGACCGAGGCGGCGGCCAGCACCCTGGTGTCGCCACACTCGATCTCGACCGAGCCCTCCGGGTAGCGGAGCACGTCGCAGCGCAGGGTCACCGGTCGCAGCGCATCGATGCGTCGTCCGCTGCTGCGTCCGGCGAACGTCTCGTCTTCTCTCATTTCGGCTGTGCCTCCCGTGTTTTCGACCGCTCTTCGAGGCCTCTCGAGGGAGCTCTGTCGGTAGTGGTGAGCTGTCGGAGGAGAAGGCCGTTTGGTGCCGCGTGACGGCGCCCGCGGCGAGCTGCGCGACCGCGGATCCTCGTCGCAGCGCCCTCGCGCGGCCCCGCGACAGGCTCACACGATCTCGACCAGCTCGAGAGGGGCCGGCCGCCCGAGGATACGCGCAGCGAGACGCTCCATCTCGGGAGTCCGGTCGGTGACGCAGAGGCGCAGGTGCGCATCGTCGCCCGCCGTCGCCTCGTCCGCGGCGATGGCGGCGGCCTCGGCGGACGCCGGGACCTTCGGCGGATCGGGGCGCGCGTCGGGCTCCGGGCCCGGTCGGACCGCGGCCGACCCGGAGCGCCAGGTCGACGCCACCTCGCCGGCGACCTCCTCGGCCGAGTCGACCAGCGTCACAGCGCCGGCGCCCAGCGCCTCGTCGAGCACCTGCTGCATGGCGCCGCGCAGCAGCGGGTAGTGGGTGCACCCGAGCACCAGCGTGTCGATGCGCGCCGCGATCAGCGGCTCGAGATACCGACGTGCCACAGCGCGGGTGATCTCATCGTCGAGCCAGCCTTCCTCGACCAGCGGCACCAGCAGCGGGCAGGCCGCCACCGTGATCTCGAGCTCGCCGCGTAGTGCGCGCAGCGCGCGCTCGTACGCGCCGGAGGCGATCGTCCCCGTGGTCGCGACGACGCCGATCCGCCGGCGCGCCACCTTCGCGGCCGCCCGCGCGCCCGGCTCGACGACACCCCAGGTCGGCAGCGGCGAGCGCAGGCGCGGCAGGGCCAGTGCCGAGGCCGAGTTGCAGGCGACCACGACCGCCGCGACGCCTTGACGCGCCAGGAAGGCGACGTTGCGCTCGGTGTAGCGCAGCACCGTCTCCGCCGACTTGTTGCCGTACGGCAGACGGGCGGTGTCTCCGAGGTAGAGCAGATCCGTCTCCGGCAACGCACGGTGCAGCGCCGCCAGCACCGTCAGGCCACCGACCCCGGAATCGAAGACTCCAATCGCCCCTCGCCGCGAGCTCCGCGAGCCGCGCTCGCTCGGGTCGGGGCTCGCAGCGTCGCGCGCCGTCGCCTGACTCAGGAGTTGCCCCCGCTCGCGGCGCTGCGCACCCAGCGCCGCGACGGCGCCAGCGGTCGGGTCGTGTCGACGTGGCCGGCGAAGGTCGTCGGCTGCACTCCGGTCCACAGCAGGGCGACGCGCTCGACATCGTCGAAGCTCAGGGCCAGCGAGTTCACCAGGCCGTACACCATCTGCAGCTCGGCGCGCGAGCCGACCTGCAGATTCGCCCCATCGGGCAGCGCGAGAGACACGAAGACCACGCCGCCCGGAGCGCGATCGACCGACTGCACCCTGGTCCCCTCGGGGAAGGCGAGCCGCATGCCCTCCGGCGCCGGCCCGTCGAGGTAGCGCTGGACGAGCGCGATCAGGCGGGCGTCCATCGGCGGCGTCGAGACCGCGGCAGCCGTGCTGCCAGGCTCCGGGATCTCGACCCGATGCTCCGCCAGCAGCCCGCCACCGGCGGGGTAGAAGAGCCTCGCCTCGAAGGTCGCGTCAGCATCGCCGTCTCCCGCCGCCGGCCGCGCCACGCCGCCACCGGGCGCATCGCCGGAGCGCAGCGCCACGACGATCGCGATCGCCACCACCACCGCGGCGGCCGCGATCAGCGAGCCGGCGACCCGTCGGCTCACGGCTGTGCCCCGGCGTCCAGCGAGGCGCCGGCTTCGCGCTCGTCCGCGGCCAGGCTGCCGCGGTACTCCGCCACCGCGTCGACGAGGGCGTCGACCAGCTGCAGCCGGTAGGCGGGATCGCCGAGCTTCTCCTCCTCGGCGGGATTGGAGAGGAAGCCGAGCTCGACCAGGACCGCCGGCATTGTGGCGCCGACGAGCACCCGGAACGGCGCCTGCTTGACCCCCCGGTCGCGCAGCCCGAGGGTGGCGTTCAGCTGCTGCTGCACCAGGGTCGCGAAGCGCTGGCTCTCGGAGAGATGACGGCTCTGCGCCAGGTCCCAGAGCATCAACTGGAGACCGAGCTCGTCGGTCGCGCCGCGGGCCGAGTCGGCGCCGACGACCTCGTTCTCGAACTGCGCCGCCTGGGCCGCCGCCTCGTCGCTGGGATCCTGGTCGAGGAAGTAGGTCTCGGCGCCCCTCGCGGTGCTGCCGAGCTCGGAGTTGAAGTGCAGCGAGATGAAGAGCGACGCCTCGTTCTGGTTGGCGATCGCAGTGCGGGTCGAGTGGTCGAGCGCCACGTCGTGCTCGCGCGTGAGCAGGGCCTCGACCGGCAGGCGGGCCTCGAGACGCCGTTCCAGGGTGCGCGCGATGGTCAGGTTCAGGTCCTTCTCCAAGGTGCCGCCACTGCCGACCGCCCCGACGTCGTTGCCACCGTGGCCGGGATCGATGACGATGCGCAGGCCCGTGAAACCGGTCAGAGGGCGGCTCTCCGGTGGCGTGCTGACCACTCGCTGCGGCGAGATGTCGATCACCAGGCGCACGTTGCCTCCCCGCGCCACGCGCAGGGGCTCCGCCGCCTCGGCACCCGGCTGCAGGCGCACCTGGATGGCGTCGTTGCTCACCGTGACGGCGCGCAGGAGCGAGTCGCTGCGCGGCAGTTCGCCGCGCAGGTTGAGGGTGTCGCCGGGGAAGACGAGGCGCAGGTCGCCGACTGGGGTGCGGGAGATGCGGGCGTCCGGCTCGCCGCTGAACTGCAGCACCAGGTGGGTGACGCCGGCGATGCGCACCGCGCTCGTCTCGACAGCGAGTTGACGACCCTCGCGCCGCTGCACCACCAGGGTGCGGCGCGGCCGCGACCAGTCGAAGACGTACCCGAAGCGCTCCGTGTAGACCCGGCGCAGGAAGTCGATCGGCACCTGGATGCCGGTCGGCGAGCCCAGCGGTGGGCTGGAGATCGGCACGATCTCGTCGCCGATGGTCAGCACCGCGCTGGTCGGGCCGAAGACGACCTCGTCGCCGAACAGTCGCAGCGTGTGGCCGAGCCCCAGAGGGCCGACCTCGAGCTCTCCGCCGACCATGGCGGTGACCGCCTCCAGGCCGACGTAGTCGCCGCCGGCAGTCAGCGAGTAGGGCACCGTGGCCTCGCGTCCGTCGAAGAAGAGCCGTCCGACTCCGGCCTCGGCGACGATCGGCGGCGGCGGTTCCTCGGGCTCCTCCTCCTGGGCGGAGAGGAGATGCGGCGAGAGCAGCAGGGCGAGCGGGGCGAGCAGCGCACGGGCGCGCCATCGGGGCGATCGCAGCACCGCAAGACGATACCACCGCTGGTCCCGGCGTACCTTGCCCCGTACAGGCCGAAAGACGCGCCGACCGGATGCACGAAGGGCCGCCAACGGCTTCGAGGCCGGCACCAGCGAACGAGCGCTCGACGAGGCGTCGGAGGGGCCCACAGCTCGTCACCGCGCTAAGCTGCCGCCCACCCTCCGACCCCCAGGCCACCGACGATGCATCCGGCGAGCGCGTGCCTCGCCGCCGAGACCGCACGATCCCCGAAGGAGACCGGCAGAGATGAATGCGATCCGCTCGTCGCCCCGACTTCCCCTCGCGCCCCGCCCGACCGCGGGCCCCTGCGGCGGGCTGCTCGCACTGATGATCGTCTGCGCCGGATCGCTGGCCGCCCCCGGTCGTGCCGAGTCCCGCTGCGACGGACTCGCCGCGCTGCGGCTCCCGGACCTGACGGTGCTCGACGTGACCGAGGTCGGCAGTCCCGTCGGCCACTGCAAGTTCGACGGACGGATCGGCCGACGGATCGGCTTCTCGATCTGGCTGCCACACGAATGGAACGGCGGCTTCGCGATGGGCGGCCAGGGCGGCTTCGCCGGCAGCGTCGAGAACCAGGCCCTGGCACTCAGCGGCGGGCAGATCCTGCGCCAGGGCTGGGTCACCGCAGCCACCGACACCGGCCACCGGGCGAGCGCGCTGGACGGCAGCTGGGCGCTGCACGACCTCGAGGCAATCGTCGACTACGGCCACCTCGCGGTGCACCGCGTCACCGAGATGTCCAAGGCGATCGTCGCGGCACACTACGGTCGACCGGCCGAGACCTCGTTCTTCCTCGGCTGCTCCAACGGCGGCCGCCAGGGCCTGCAGGAGGCACAGCGCTACCCCGAGGACTACGACGTGATCCTGGCCGGTGCGCCGGCCCTCGACTTCGACGGTCTCGGCGCGGCCTTCCTGAGCATCACCCGGCAGATGTACCCGGAGATCGACGACCTGACCCAGCCGGTGGTGACCGACGAGGCACGCAGCCTGCTGCGGGCGGCGATCGAGGATCGGTGCGACGCCCGCGACGGCATCAGCGACGGCATCCTCGCCGATCCGGCGGCCTGCGACTTCGAGGTGCGGAGCCTGGCCTGCGGCGAGGCGACCAGCGAGGGATGCCTGAGCGCCGAGCAGATCGGTGCGATCGAGACCATCTATGGCGGACCGCGGACCGCAACCGGCGAGTCGCTGCACGTCGGGTTCCCGTTCGGCGCCGAGGACACGGACGCCAACGGCTGGGGCTCGTGGCTCTCCGGCCGCGCCGACGCTGCGGGCCCCGGCATCCCCAGCGCCGCCTACGCCTTCGGCACCGGACTGGCGCGCTACTTCGTCCACCACGATGCGGACTGGAGCTACGAGGGCTACGACCTCGCACGCTGGCCCGAAGACGCGCGGGCGGTGGCCCGCACGCTCGACGCCAACGACCCCGATCTCGACGCGTTCCGCGCCCGCGGCGGCAAGCTGCTCCTCTACCACGGCTGGTCGGACGCGGCGCTGAGCGCCAACATGAGCATCGGCTACGTCGAGAGCGTCTACCGGCGGGACGCCTCGGCAGCCGAGGACGTGCGCCTGTTCCTCATGCCCGGCGTGCTGCACTGTTTCGGCGGTGAGGGCCCAGCGGTCGTCGACTGGCTGGGGGCCATGCAGCGCTGGCACGAATCGGGCGAGCCACCGCGCGAGCTCGAGGCCGGCTTCCTCTCCGGCGGAGGCGGCCGCAAGCTCTGCTCCTGGCCCACCCAGGCGGTCTACACCGGCGACGATCCCCGTCACCCGGCTTCGTTCACCTGCCGCTGAGGACGATCGCGAGCCGCAGCAGCAGAAGGAACCGAGAGCCGAGAAACCCCGGGGCAGGAAAACGGAGCGAAGAGGAACCACGCATGCTGCGGAGCACCAAAGGACAGTCGTATCGTCGCGCCTCGACCACCGTGAGGGGTACGTCCAGCGCGATCGGCGCCGTGGTCGGGGTGCTGGCACCGCTGTGGGTGGTGGCTGCCGCCGGTGCCGCGGACCTCAGCTACACCGAGGCGCAGGCGAGCGCCGGCGAGGCCGCCTACCGCGAGGCCTGCGCCTCGTGCCACGGTGGCTCGCTGCGCGGCAGCCATCTGGCGCCGAGCCTGATCGGCCCCCGCTTCGACGCCAGCTGGCGTGGGCGCACCGCCGACGTGCTCGCCTTCCACGTGCGTCGCATGCCGCCCGAGGGAACCGAACCGGCCCCGGCCGAGCCGCTCGACGACGAGGCGTACACCAACATCCTCGCCTACCTGCTGTCGGCCAACGAGATCGCCGCCGGCGAGGCGGCCCTGCCCGCCGACACCGCCAGCCTGCGGCGGTTCCGGGTGCCGACGAGACCGGGACAGGAGCTCGACCCGTTCGCGCCGGTCACCGCGTCGCGGCGGCAGCAGGCGCTGCTCGCCAACCTGCCGCCGGTCAGCAGCGAGATGTTGCGCCAGCCCCCCGCCGAGTCGTGGCTGCACTGGGGTCGCACTCTCGACGGCCAGAACAACACTCCCCTGGCAACCATCGATCGCGGCAGCGTGCAGCGACTGCAGACGGCGTGGCGGGCGCCGCTGCGCCCAGGCCTCAGCATGTCGATGCCGCTGGTGCACGCCGGGGTGCTCTTCCTGCACGCCTTCCCCGACACGGTGCTGGCTCTCGACGCGAGCAACGGTGAGGTGCTCTGGCGCTACGCCCACGAGCCGACCACGGGCTCGAGCCAGAAGATGGGCCTCGCCCTCTCCGGCCACAAGGTCCTGGTGCCGACCTCCGACCTGCACGTGCTGGCGCTCGACATGCGGACCGGCGCCCTGCTCTGGGACCACGCCATCGACGTCGACCTGCCGCCCGACGCGAGAGCCGGTCACCAGCTGCGCAGCGCGCCGCTGGTGGCGGGTGACCGGGTGATCCAGGGGGTCACCGCCAGCTTCGCCTCGCGCGGCGGCTTCCTGGTCGGGCTCGATCTCGACAGCGGCGAGGAGGTCTGGCGCTTCAACACCATCGCCCGTCCCGGCGAGCCGGGCGGCGACAGCTGGAACCAGGTGCCCCTCGATCGGCGCAGCGGCGGTTCCGTCTGGCACCAGGGGACCTGGGACCCCGAGCTCGACCTCGTCTACTACGGCGTCGCACCGACCTACGACACCGGGCCGCTGCTGCACCCGGTCGACGCGCCAGGGGTCAGCAACGCGGCGCTCTACACCAACTGCACCATCGCGCTGCGGCCGAAGACCGGCGAGCTGGTGTGGCACTACCAGCACATGGCCAACGACCAGTGGGACCTCGACTGGGTGTTCGAGCGCCAGATCGTCACCGTGCCCTGGAAGGGCGAGGACCGCAAGGTGGTGATGAACGTCGGCAAGATGGCGATCCTCGAGGCACTCGACGCGCGCACCGGTGAGTACCTCTTCTCGGTCGACGCCGGCACCCAGAACGTGATCACAGCGATCGACCCCGTGACCGGCGCCAAGACGATCGATCCCGAGAAGCTGCCCGATCCGCAGCGCCCCACGACCGTCTGCCCGAGCGCCGGCGGCGCCCGCGCCTGGCCGCCGACGTCGTACAGCCCGGAGACCCGCTACTCGTACCTGCCGATCACCGAGTGGTGCATGGAGCTCGGCCAGCGCGGCGCCCGCCTGCTGTCGTCGGGAGTCGGCATCGCCTGGGCCGACCATCCCGACGCCGCGGACGGCACCATGGGGCGCATCCAGGCGATCGACGTCGCCTACCGCGAGCCCGCCTGGTCGCACGACCAGGTGGCCCCGATCTCCACCGGGCTGCTGGCCACCGGCGGCGGTCTGCTCTTCGCCGGCGATCTCGAGCCGTCGCTGATGGCGCTCGACCAGCGCACCGGCGAGGTGCTCTGGCGCCACCCGCTCGACGCCAGTCCGACCTCCACCGTGATCTCCTACGCAATCGGCGACAAGCAGTACGTCGCGGTGCTCGCCGGCGTGTCGAACCTGCACCTGGCGGCGATGGAGGGGCCGTACCGCGCGCTCGTCGCCGGGCTGGCGCAGCGTGAGGAGGCCGCGAGCCGGCCCGAGGCGCCAGCGCCGAACGGCGGTGCGGCGCTGTGGGTCTTCGCGCTGGCCCCCGAAGCCGAGCCCTGAGGCGACGTCGCAGCGCAGGGTCGGCACCGCCCGGCGAGCGCAGACGAGCCGGGAACCGAGTCCTCCTCGTCGGAGTCTGCACCGCGGACACCCACTGCAACGTCCGCTCGGCTCCTGTGCGAGCGTCGCGTGGTCGCGGCCAGCGGACTCTGGAGGTCTCCCCATGCAGGAGCTTCTTCGCGAAGCCGGTCCCCTCTTCGGCCCGGTGATCTGCTTCGGCCTCGTCGCCCTCTTCTTCGCCGCGCGCTATTCGCTGACGCTGGCACCCTCCGATCGCGCCGCCGGCGTCGGCTGCACCGTCGTCACGCTGCTCACCGGCGGCGTCGGTTTCCTCGGTGGCGCCCGGCGCGCGCTCGGCGTGCCGCGCGAGGTGCTCGAGGAGAACCTCCTGGTGGCGCTGATCGGCGTCAAGGAGGCCACCAGCTGCCTCACCCTGGCGCTGCTCTTCGCGGTGGTCGTGGCGCCGCTGCTCACAGCCGGCGCCTATCGGGCGACGCACGGCGACAGCGACGCGCGAGCCGCCGCACCGGCCCGGCTCGCCACCTGATCCACGAGCCGTCGACCGCTCTCTTTGCCGCAGGCCCGACGCAGTCCCGGGGGCGACTCAGCGCTGGGCTGACGGCCTACGGAACACGGCGCAGTAGGGCTCGCCGTTGCCGCCCGGCCACGGGTCGATCGACTCGACGAGCTCGAACCCGGCGCCCTCCATCTCGCGGCGCAGGTCGCCGGGCTCGATGCCGTGGCCGCCGCGGTCCGGAACCCCCTCGAGCCGGCGCCAGCCGCGCATCGGATCGGTCTCCACCACGGCCACCAGCCCCCCCGGTCGCAGCGCGTCCCACAAGGCGCGGCGCATCGTCTCGGGCTCGGTGAAGTGGTGGTAGACCATGCGCAGCAGGATCGCGTCGCAGCAGGACGGAGGCAGCCCCGTGCTCTGCTGGTCGCCGAGCACCACCTCGACGTTCCGGCGCCCGCTCTCGGCGAGCTTGCGCTCGATGCGCTCGATCTCCTCCGGGTCCACCTCGGTCGCCCACACCCGACCGCCATCGCCGACCTGGCCGGCGAGGAAGACGGCCCAGTCGCCGTCGCCGGCGCCGACGTCGGCGACGTGCATCCCGGGCCGCAGCCCGAGCACCTCGACCAGACGCGAGCGCTCCTCGGCGTCGCCGAAGGCGGCGCAGCCGCAGAGGAGGCCGGCGAGGAAGAGGATCGTCGAAGGCGGGCGAGGCCTGCGGAGCCTTGTCTCGTTCATGGCGACTGATACGAGGCGAGCGCAGTCACGGTTGTGGCTTCGTCGCTGGTGACGTCCCTCCAGCGGCTGGCCGCTGCGGCCGCTCGGGCCTTGCGTCCGTCCAGGTGCATCAGAATCGCCGTCCTGTCGAGGCACGAGCTCGACCTCCAGGAGACGAAGCCACCCACACGCGCACTGCGCAGGAGCCGACCATGAGCCACCTGATCTACGACCTGACGATCACCACCCTGCTGCGCTCGCTGAGCAACCTCGACGCGATCGTCAGCAAGGCGGAGGCGCACGTCGCCGCCGACGAGCACCTCGAGCCAGAGACCCTGATCCAGGCGCGCCTCTACCCCAACATGGCGCCGTTCGTGTTCCAGATCCGCGTCGCCACGGACACGGCCAAGGGTGCCGCGGCGCGGCTCAGCGGCAGCGAGGTGCCGTCCTGGGCGGACGACGAGCAGACCTTCCCGGAGGTGCACGAACGCATCGGCAAGGCGATCACCTATCTCGAGAGCTTCGAGCCGGGGCAGTTCGAAGGCGCCGAGGATCGCACGATCGAGCTGAAGCTGGGACCGCGCACGATCGAGTTCACCGGCCGCACCTACGTCTCCCACTTCGTGCTGCCCAACTTCTTCTTCCACGTCACCACCGCCTACGACATCCTGCGCCACAGCGGAGTGGTGCTCGGCAAGCGCGACTTCCTCGGCGGCGCCTGACGGCGTCGGTCGCCGGCCGGAACACGATTCCTGCCGTTGCGCTACTCTCGCCTCGTCGCGCAACGAAGCCGCGGCCACGACCGATCACCGTGCGAAGGGGAAGAGTCCGATGGCAGGCAAGTTCGAGATCTACAAGGACAGGGCGGGAGCGTTCCGTTTCCGTCTCAAGGCGAGCAACGGCGAGAACGTGCTGGCCAGCGAGGGCTACAAGGCGAAGTCGAGCGCCAAGAACGGCATCGCCTCGGTGCAGAAGAACTGCGCCGACGCCGCCTGCTTCGAGACCCAGAAGACGCGCGGCGGCAAGTTCAAGTTCAACCTCAAGGCGCGCAACCGGCAGGTGATCGGCACCAGCCAGAGCTACGCCACCGAGGCGGCCTGCAGGAACGGCATCAAGGCGATCGCCAAGGCGGCCACCGGCGCCAAGGTCGACGACCTGACGGCGAAGAGCTGACCGGCTCGACCGGCCGTGCCGTGGGGCCCGCCGCCGCGGCGACGGGCCGGGGCGGCACCGCGGCTGGGCGCTCAGCGACTTCCGGCGGAGGTGTCGCTCTTGCCGAGCAGCAGGTAGAGCAGCGGTCCGAACGAGCCGGCCGCCAGGGTGACGATCAGGTACGGCACGAAGGCGCGGCCGCGGCGCTGCGCGTCGCGCTGCATCCAGACGAGGATCAGCACCAGAGCGATGACCAGGTCGACGAAGACCTGCCAGCCGGCCGGGCTGTGTCGGTGGTAGTCGAAGATCCCGAGGTAGCCGACCTGCATCACCGCGTAGACGGTCAGCACGGTGAACGGGATCAGGAGTGCGACGGCGAGCCACTTGAGCGGATTCATCTCCGGTCTCCTCTACGGTGTGCGCCCGGCGAGGCGCCGGCGCGCTGGTTTTCTCTGCCCGCCCGCAGCCTCACCCGATCGCCTGACGGCGCGCAATGACGTGTCAGGTCATTGCAGGACCGCCGAGCGCAGCGCGAAGATGGGCTCACGATGACGACCAGCCCGCGCGCCGCGCCCGATTCGACCGCGTCCACTGCGTCCACTGGGCCCACTGGGTCCACTGGGTCTCCCGCGTCCGAGCACGCGTTCGGGCCTCGCCTGCGCGCCTGGCGCGAGTTCCGCCGCCTGTCGCAGCTCGATCTCAGTCTCGAGGCCGAGATCTCGCAGCGCCACCTCAGCTGGCTCGAGACCGGGCGCAGTCAGCCGAGCCGCAAGATGGTGCTGCAGCTCTCCGAGGCCCTCGACATCCCGCTGCGCGAGCGCAACGCCCTGCTCGGCGCCGCCGGCTACGCGGCGCTCTACCGCGAGCGCGGCCTCGACGAAGAGGAGATGGGCACGGTGAACGAGGCCCTGCGCAAGATGCTCGATCAGCAGATGCCCTACCCCGGGATCGTGCTCGACCGCGAGTGGAACGTGCTGATGACCAACGGCTGCGCCGACGCCATGCTGCAGGCGCTCGGCGGCGAGAGCCTGTGGAGCGAGATCGGCTGCGGCGAGCAACCCAATCTGGCGTTGCTGACCATCCACCCGAAGGGCCTGCGTCCGCTGATCGCCAACTGGGACGACGCGGCGCGCGAGTTCACGCTGAGGCTCAAGCGAGACCTCGCCGGCACCCGCGATCCGGTGCTGAGGCAGCGCCTCGAACGGATGATCGACATGGCGAGCGACCACCGCGATCCCGCCGAGCTCGTGGCGCCGGCGCTGATGCCGATGCTCACCCTCGACCTGCGCGTCGGTGAAGAGCTGCTGCGGCTGTTCACCGTGATCTCCACCTTCGGTACCCCACAGGACGTGACCACCGACGAGCTGCGCATCGAGTCGTTCTTCCCGCTCGACGAGGCCAGCGACCGGCTGCTGCGCCTGCTCGCCAGCAGCGGCGACGGCTGAGTCGCGACAGCGAGCGGGCTGCGGTGCGCTCCTCAGTTCGCCCAGTAGATGTAGTCGTCGCCGGCCTCCCAGGGCTCGAGCAGGGTCTTGTCGACGTTGATCGGTGAGGTCAGGGCAGACGGCCACAGCGACTCGGCCTGCTCGGCGTCGTGGGCCTCGAGCAGCCGGCGCATCGCGGCGACCCGCTCGGGCTGCTCGGCCGAGAGATCGTGCTGCTCGGTGGGGTCGCTCGCGAGGTCGAAGAGCCACACCGCGCCCGGCGGCTCGCTGACCTGCAGCTTGTAGCCGTCGGCGATCACCACCCGGTAGTCGCCGGTGCGCCAGAACAGCGCGCGATGGGGCGGCCCGTCACGCTCGCCGAGCACGTGCGGCGCCAGGTCGACGCCGTCGATGGTGCGGTCGTCCGGCAGTGGGACCCCGGCCGCCGCCGCCGCGGTGGCGAAGATGTCGAAGCCGTGCACCGGCGCCTCGAACACCGCTCCGGCGGGGAGCCGTGCCGGCCAGCGGAGGAAGTAGGGCACGTGGATACCGCCCTCGAAGAAGGTGATCTTCCAGCCCCGGAAGGGACGGTTCACCTCGGGCAGGCCGAGATAGCCGGGCGCCCCGTTGTCCGAGGTGAAGAAAACCAGGGTGTTCTCCTCGAGGCCGTTCTCGCGCAGCGCCGCGAGCACCCGACCGACGCTGCGGTCGAGCGAGCGCACCATCGCGGCGTAGACCCGCAGCCGGTGGTCCTCGATGTGGTCCAGCGCCTCGTAGTCGGAGCGCAGCGCCTGCAGCGGCGTGTGCACCGCCCAGTGCGCCAGGTAGAGGAAGAACGGCCGCTCGCGGTTCGCCTCGATGACCCGCACCGCCTCGTCGGTGTAGTAGTCGGTGATGTAGCCCGGCGGCTCGAAGGCCGGCCCGCCGTCGTGCGAGGCGGCGTGGTTCATCGCCGCCCAGAGGAAGCGGTCGATGGGGTCGAACTCCTGCCTCGAATTGACCACCTCGGGGTGGTCCTCCGGCAGGTAGAGACCGCTCGCCATCAGCAGGCTCTCGTCGAACCCCTGCTCGTTCGGTGTCATGCCGTCGCCGAGACCGAGGTGCCACTTGCCGATGTGCACGCTGTGGTAACCGGCGCCGGCGAGCAGCTCGGCGAGGGTGATCTCGGACGGCGGCATGCCCATCTCGCCGAAGGAGATCGACGGCGTCGACTCCGCCACGATCATCGGTGGACGCTGGTCGTCCTCGCGGCCCGAGATCCGCGGCAGCAGGTCGCTCATGCCCGCCGGCGTCGGCGTGAACTCGAATCCGAAGCGGGTGCCGTAGCGGCCGCTGAGCAGCGCCGCGCGCGACGGAGCGCAGGTGCCGTTGGCGGCGTAGCCGTTGGCGAAGAAGACCCCGTCGCGAGCCAGTGAATCGATGTGCGGCGTCGGCACGGAGCCGCCGGCGACGCCGCCGCCGAGCCAGGTGAGGTCGTTCCAGCCCAGGTCGTCGGCGAGGATGACGACGATGTTCGGTGGCCGTTCGCCGGCCGCCCGCCCCAGCGGATCACTGCCCGACTGCCACTCGATCGCCTGCGGCGGGCCGACGTCGAGGGCGCGGCGCTGCCGGATCTCGAGCAGCAGCAGCAGGATCTCGATGCGGTAGATCCAGGCCAACAGGGCCAGCGCGGCGAGGACGAGAGCCATGGCCGAGACGACGATTCGGCGTCGTCCGCGCACCGCTTTCGGGACGCCGTCCGAGGGGCTCAGGACTTCCTCCTCCTCGCCGCCGCCGGGCGCGCCGGGCGACGGATCAGCAGCAGCACCAGGATCAGCGTGATCAGCCCCGACAGCAGACGGGGATCTCCGAGCTGGAACCAGGGGTCGAGCGGGAAGGCGATCGTCTTGCTCATCGCCGCGAGCTTGTACTCGTGGCGCCCCTGGAAGTCTGGGTGGGTGGCGATCTCCATCATGTCGCGGCGGCTGCGGTAGCGCATCGCGGCGCCCTGCGACCAGCGGTGCGCCCCCTCGACACCCCACAGATCCAGCGCCTCCGCCGCGGCCGATCCGAAGAGCACCGGGTGGCTGGCGCGGCGCAGCAGCGCCGGCGTCATGTACTCCATGTACTCGCCGAGCACCTCGGAAGCGCTGGAGCCCGGCGCGACGCCGTCGACCACGAGCGGCGGCTCGCGCAGCTCGATGACGTTGAGCATCACGAAGTCGCCGCCGCTGTCGCTGTCGAGGAAGTGGCGCAGCCGCTCCAGGTCGGCGGCATCGCCGCCGCGCGCCGCGAAGGCGGCGACGTAACGCTCGACCTCTTCGCCCGAGAGCGGACCGCGCAGCGGCGTGTACCAGAGCGCGAAGGCCGCCCACGCGCCGAGCAGCAGCGCGACCGCGATCGTCCGACTGCGCATCCTGCGGCCTCCCTCTTTCGCCATGGCGTTCATGGTAGGCATTCCGCCTGCCGAGCAACAAGCACCCGCGAGTGCGCCGGAGCGAGTAGGCGTTGCTGCGTTTGCTCCTGATGCGGCTCACGAAAGGTGTGGAGGATCCCCAGAAGATGCATCGCCAACAGGCTGGACCCGAACACTCCCTGCCGACGCCGCTGCTGCTGCACGGAGCGCCGGGGTCGCCCTACACCCGCAAGATGCTCGCTCTGCTGCGCTACCGCGGCATCGGCTACCGGCTGATCGTGAACCCCGCGGCGTGGCCGACCTCGTTGCCGGAGCCCAAGGTGCGGCTGCTGCCGACCTTCTATCTGCCCGGCCCGACCGGCGACCTCGAAGCGGTGGTCGACTCGACGCCGCTCCTCCGCCGTTTCGAGCGCCAGTTGCCAGGCCGCGCGGCGCTGCCGGAAGACCCGGTTCTGGCCTTCGTCGACGCGCTGATCGAGGACTACGCCGATGAATGGCTGACCAAGGCGATGTTCCACTACCGCTGGGCCTACCGCCCCGACATCGAGAAGGCGGCGGCGATCCTGCCGCGCTGGCGCGGGATCACGGCGGGCGAGGAGACGATCGCCAGGCTCAGCGAGGAGTTCGCGGAGCGTCAGATCTCGCGCCTCTGGGTGGTGGGCTCGAACGCCACCACCGCGCCGGTGATCGAGGCGAGCTACCGGCGCTTCCTGGAGATCTTCGACGCGCTGCTCCAGCAGCAGCCCTTCCTGCTCGGCGCGCGCCCTGCCGCCTGCGACTTCGCCGCCTACGGCCAGCTCAGCCAGCTCGCCAAGTTCGATCCCACCCCGATGGCGCTCACCCTCGAGGTGGCGCCACGGGTCTTCGCCTGGTGCGATCTGGTCGACGATCTCTCCGGGCTCGAGCTGGCTCCCGCTGCCGAGGAGAGCGATCGAGACGGGTGGCTGCAGCGGAGCGCGCTGCGGCCTCGGCTCGGCCCGCTCCTCGCCGAGATCGGCCGCGTCTACGCGCCGTTCCTGATCGCCAACGCCGCCGCCCTCGACAGCGGAGCCGAGCAGGTGGAGACGACGATCGACGCTCGGCCCTGGGTGCAGAAGCCGTTCCCCTACCAAGGCAAGTGCCTCGTCTGGTTGCGCGAGAGCTACGCGACGCTCGACGGTGCCGACCGCGAGGCCGTCGACGCGCTGCTCGAAGGCACCGGCTGCGAGGCGCTCTTCGCCTGATCGCGGCGGCGCTACGGCCGTGATCGCGAGGTCACCGAATCGCCAGCGCTCTCGTACATGGCGGGCAGCTCGGCGATCTCCCCGGACAGCGAGACGAACGGATCGACGAGCCGCACCGCGCCGTAGTACCGGCCGTGTTCGAACTCCTCGCTGAGGATTTCGGGAACTCCGTTCGCTTCGGCGTAGGCCCACAGGTGGGCGTCCCACCAGGAGAGCTGGTACGAGGCCATGCCCCTGCAGGCGGTCCTCACGACGTCCTCGTCGGGGCAGAGGACAGGGAAGAGTTGGAGGAGCTTCTCGGCGACCTGCAGCGCCTCGGTCCGCTCCAGCAGACTCCGGCCGTCGAGGTCTCCGCGCGGGCGGGACACCGCCGAGACGAGCTCGACGATCGCCTGGTGGGGAAGCACCAGGTCGCCGTCGCGCGGGCCTCGACCGAGCAGCTGCGTCGCCAACTCCTGCTTCTCGGGGAAGCGAGGATCGTGGCGGTAGACCAGCACGTTGGTGTCGACCAGTCTCAACGGTCGTACAGATCCCCGCGCTTCCATCCGCGATCGGCCGGCCTATCGCCGAGCGAACCCAGCCTCTGATCGCGTCGACGCTGACGAGCCGTCGCCTGATCGAAGATCCGCAGGCGCTCCTCCGTAGCGAGCGGTACCAGCGGGCCGCGCCGGCCGACGCGAATCAGGATGTCGCGGCCAGCCGGCTCGAGCTCGAGCTCGTCGCCAGGCGAGATGCCGTAGCGCTCGGCCAGAGCCTTGGGGATCGTCACCTGCATCTGCTCGTTGATCTTCGCCATTTTCGTGACTCTGTCACGGATCCAGCGGACGAAACGGCTCGGAGCGCCTCGCCAGGCGCGCTCCCCGGAGTCGCCCGACGCTGACGTCCGTCATCCCGCCAGCGGCCAGAACCGCGGCACCAGCGCGACGGTCGCCACGAAGGCGATCACCGTCAGCCCGGTGCCGAGACGCGGGAAGTCGAGGAACCGGTAGCGGCCCGGGCCGTAGACCAGCAGGCACGACGGCTCGAGCGGGGTGAGGAACGAGGTCGACGCCGCGATGGCGACCGTCACCGCCATGGCACGCTCGCCGATGCCGGCGGCGCCAGCGACCTCGAGCGCCACCGGCAGCACCACCAGGGCGGCGGCCTGGTTCGACATCGGCTGGGTGAGCGCCACGGTGAGCAGGAAGAACGCGGCCAGCACCCCGAGCGGACCGAGGCCACCGGCCGCGGCCAGCGTGGCGTCGGCGAGCCACTGCGCGCCACCGGTGGTCTCGAGGCCGCGGCCGAGCGCGATCATGCCGGCGATCAGCACCAGCAGACGCCACTCGATCGCGGCGTACGCCTCCTGCGGCGTCACGCAGCGGGTGAGCACCATGCCGAGACAGCCGAGCAGCACCGATGCCGCCAGCGGCAGCCAGCCGAAGACCACCGGCAGCAGCGCCAGCGCGAAGAGCGTCGGCGCCAGCACCGCGGCGCCGCGGCCACGCGCGCCGCCGACGACCTCCTCCACCAGCAGCAGGCCGCGCTGGGCCAGCAGCCGCCGGTTGGCGGCGCGATCGAGCTGCACCAGCAGCACGTCGCCGACGTGGATCGGGATGCTGCCGATGCGATCGCGCAGGCTCTCGCCGTGGCGGTGGATCGCCAGCACGTTGGCGGCGTAGCGCTGGCGGAAGCGGGTCTCGACCAGGCTGCGCCCGACCAGGTCGGAGCGCGGCAGCACCACCGCTTCGCCGAGCTGCAGCCGCCGCGCCGAGATCGCCGTCTCGTCCTCGCTGCCGATCTCGAGCTCGGAGGAGCGCGCCAGCTCGAGCAGCCGGTCGGCGTGGCCCTGGATCAGCAGACGGTCGCCGGCCTGGATGCGGTCGTCCGGCGCCGCCAGCTTCGCCTCGCCGGAGCCGCCGAGCACGCCGACCACGTTGACTCCCCAGCGCTCACCGAGCCCGGCGCCGGCCACGGTGCGGCCGATCAGCGGCGAGCTGGCGGTCACCCGCGCCTCGCTCAGGTACTCGACCAGCTCGTAGGCCTCGTCGAGGTCCTCCTCGTCGGGCGTCGGCAGCAGGCGAGGACCGAGCGCGATCAGGTAGACGAGGCCGATCAGCGCGATCGGCAGCGCCACCGGCGCCAGCTCGAACATCGCCAGCGGCGCGGCGCCACGCTCGCTGAGCAGGCCGCTGGTGAGCACGTTGGTCGAGGTGCCGACGACGCTGATCGAGCCGCCGAGGATCGAGGCGAAGGCGAGCGGCATCAGCACCCGCGACGAAGGCATCGCGATCCGCTTCGAAAGCGTCACCGCCACCGGCAGGAAGGCGGCGGTGCAGGTGGTGTTGTTGATGAACACCGAGACCGCGGCGACCAGCGCCAGCAGCTTTGAGACGGCACGCTCGGGTCGTTGCTCAGCGGCGCGCTGCAGCCGTCGGCCGAGCAGCTCGAGCGCGCCGCTCGAGCGCAACCCCGCGGTGAGCACGAAGATGCCGCCGATGGCGACCACCGCGTCGCTCGAGAAGCCGCGCAGCGCATCGGCCGGAGTGAGCACTCCGCCGACCATCAGCACCACCAGCACCCCCAGCGCGGTGACGTCGACCGGCACCCGCTCGCTGCACAGCAGGATCGAGGCGACCGCCAGGGTCACCAGGGTGGTGATCAGGGGGATGCTCATCGCCTCGGCGCCTGGTCGAACCGGTGGGAACGTCCGCTGGTGCGGGCTCAGCTGCTTCCGCGCCGGCTGACGATCCAGTAGCGGAGCGACAGGGCGAGCAGCGTCGCCGCGGTGAGCGGCAGCACCACCAGCTGCATCGCCGGGGCCAGCGCCTCGAGCGACTCGTGGCGGCCTGCGGCGAGCAGCAGGAACGTCAGGTAGACGCCGTAGTAGACGAGGAAGAGCACACCCTCCCAGCGCTCGATGACGAAACCGGTGAAGCAGATCGGCAGGCAGGCCAGCGCCACCGCGCACATCACCGGGAGATCGAAGCGCAGGATGCTCGGCGCCACCGCGACGCCCTGCGGCGCGATCAGGCAGGCGGCGCCGAGCACCCAGAGCACGTTGAAGACGTTGCTGCCGACGACGTTGCCGACCGCGATGTCGCGCTCGCCCCGCAGACCCGCCATCACCGAGGTGGCGACCTCGGGCAACGAGGTGCCGGCGGCGACGATGGTCAGGCCGATCACCGTCTCGGAGATACCGAAGGTGCGCGCCAGGGCGATCGACGAGTCGATCAGCCAGCGGGCGCCGAGCGCCAGCAGCCCGAGGCCGGCCGCGACCGCCAGCAGCGAGGGCAGCACGCCGAGGCGCGGTGCGGTCTCCGCCGGGCCGTCTTCGGCTCCCGACGCGCCGTCACGTCGACCCTGCACGTAGAGGAAGACGGTGTAGACGACGCCGACGACTGCCAGCAGCGCACCCTCGCCGCGGCCGAGCATGCCGTCGAGCGCCAGCAGCCAGAGCCCGCCCGAGATCACGATCATCAGCGGCACGTCGAAGCGCACCAGCTTGGCGGCGACCCGCAGCGGCACCAGCACCGCCGACAGCCCGAGGATGAACAGCACGTTGAAGATGTTGCTGCCCACCACGTTGCCCACCGCGATGTCGGCCTGACCCGCCAGCGCCGAGCGCACGCTGACCGCCAGCTCCGGCGAGCTGGTGCCGAAGGCGACGATCGTCAGCCCCACCACCAGCGGCGGCACCCGCAGCCGCGCCGCCAGGCTCGCCGCGCCGCGCACCAGCGCCTCGGCGCCGACCACCAGCAGGCCGAGGCCGGCAGCGAGCAGGATCCAGTCGAGGGGGGTCATAGATCACTCTCCGGTGAGCGCCAGCTCAGGGGCGTGGCTCGAAGGCACAGAGCGTGACGCGAAACAGGACTCGATGGGAAGGGTCCATGCGCAGCGTGCAGGTGCCCGCGCTCCGTTGGCCTTGCCTACCGACCCCGGATCCTGCCTCCCTTGGCCTCGAGCATCAGCTCGACGAGGGTCTTGGTGACCTCGGGCTCGAGGCCTTCGGTGTGGCCCTTCTCGAGCCGCACCACGTCGGCCACCACGCGGCCGGGCCTGCAGCCTTCGTAGCGGTAGACGGCGGCCTTGCCGGGTCCCGGCAGCAGACCCCAGGACGGGCTCGGGGGATCCTGGCGGGTCGTGTCGTAGACGTAGCCGCCGCGCTCGTCGACCACTTCGCCGACGCGTTTCTGCTCGCCGCAGCCGAGCTTGGCGGCCCACTCGGACTGCGCCGGCAGGCCGCTGCCTGCCATCTCGCGCTCGCCGGTGGTGAAGATGAACGAGAACTCGGTCTCCGGCAGCTCGGCGAGCAGGCTGCGCGAGCGCATCAGCGCCTCGCGCATCTCGGGACTGATCGCCGGCCGGCCGCGGTCGGCGGACGACGGCGGCGGGCCCGAGCGCTCGGGGCGTTCCGGATGACCGCCGAGGCGGCCGCCCGAGAGGCTCAGCCAGCCGTCGACGCGCTGGGCGAAGAAGTCGCTGCGCAGCAGGCGGTTCGAGGTCATGCCGCCCTGCGAGTGGCCGGCGAGCCAGAAGGCGCGGATGTTCTCCTCGCCGATCTTCTCGACCACCGAGGTGACGATGCCCTCCAGGTAGGCGTCGTCGGCCTCGGTCCACACCCGGATCGGCGAGCTGGGCGTCGCGATCACCAACCGGTGCGACTGCTTGTAGTCGAGCAGCGGGAAGTAGTGACGCTGCCAGTTGGCGTAGGAGCCGCCGCCGTGCAGGCTGAGCACGAAGGTGACCTCCTCGCCCGTATCGAGGTCGCACGGGTAGTCGAGGAAGTAGGTGCGCCGGCTCTGCATCTCGACCACCGCTCCCGGATGGGTGACCGTCGCCGCCTCGCAGCCCTCGTCGGGGCAGTGCAGGAAGCCCGGCTCGTAGCACGGCGCGCCGTCGATCTCGATGGGCTCAGCGGCCTCCTGGGCGAGAGCCGGAAGCGCCGCCGCGACGACGATGGCGATGAAAAGAGTGAGAGAGGTGCGGCGGATCCGCCTGGGGATGACTCGCGCCATGATGGGTCTCCTCGATGGGTTCCCGGTGTTGCCGATGTTGCCGTGGTCTCGGTGTCTCGGTGGTCCCCTGGTCGCCGCTGCTGGCTGCCCCGCGCCGTTCTCACCGTGGTTTTCGCCGGGCCTGTGCCCGCGACGAGATACCCGCGGCGCTGAGGCGGAACGTGCCGACGACCGCAGCGGAGAAGGCCTCGGCGCCGCTCACAGCCAAGGGGGGGCGGAGCGCGGGCCTCTGCGCTCTCGAGCCACAGGTGCGGCCGGGCAAAGAGCGTCAAAGCAGATTCAGGGATCCAGGCCGCCACTCTATGCTCGATGGAGCGCAAGGTCGGCAGAACTCGGGCGCAGGGTCTCGGCGCTCTCCCGACGGGAGCACACGTTGAGCCCGGATGACTCATGAACGACGTAGCGAGCCCGTGGAGGCGCCGGTCTGGCGGGCACCGCAGGGCCGGAGGCGTTGAGTCGTGCTCGAAGTACGTCGCAGGCGCCGGAGATCCGAGGACGCCCTTCAGACAATGGATGCATCAGCGGGCGCAGCAGGTGGCTCATGGATCATCCGGGCTAGCATCGCGGGCTCCCTCACACCTTCTCGTCTCGCCTTCCACCGCGGGGCCAGCGCCGGCGCCGGCGCCGACCCGCAACGTGCCTGTCAGGAGACCGCACATGTTCCCGTCCCGCCCCCTACCTCCCGTCGTCGCGCTCCTCGCCATCCTCGCCGCCGGCCTCGCGACGTCGGCCTGCCCGGAGGGGGCCAGCTCCCCGAACGGCGCTGCCGGCGATCCGTCCACCGATGCCGCGAGCCCGATCGGCGACGTCGTCACCACCCGGCAGGGCGCCGTGCGCGGCAGCGCGACCACCGTCGGCGGCACCGTCGTGCGCCTGTTCAAGGGCATCCCCTACGCGGCACCGCCGGTGGGTGAGCTGCGCTGGCGGCCGCCGCAGCCGCCGGCACCGTGGGAGGGCGAGCGCGACGCGACGCAGTGGGCCGATCGCTGCCCACAGGCGGAGAGCCGCCTCGGCAGCGGCGCGATCAGCGAGGACTGCCTGCACCTGAACGTCAGCACCCCGGCCAGCTCGAGCGACGAGCGCCTGCCGGTGATGGTGTTCTTCCACGGCGGCGGCCTGACCATCGGCACCGCCAACTCCGACATCTACAACCACCACGGCCTGCCGCGTCACGGCGTCGTGCTGGTCACCGTCAACAGCCGTCTCGGGCCGATCGGCTACATGGCCCACCCGGCGCTGAGCGCCGAGTCCGAGCACGGCGCCTCGGGCAACTACGGCACGCTCGATCTGATCGCCTCGCTGCAGTGGGTGCAGGAGAACATCACAGCCTTCGGCGGCGACCCGGGCAACGTGCTGGTCTTCGGCGAGTCGGGAGGCGGCACCAAGACCCTCTCCGTGATGTCCTCGCCGCTGGCCGAGGGCCTCTTCCACAAGGCGATCGTGCAGAGCGGCTCGGCGCTGGTGACGCCCGAGCGCACCACCCTGCTAGAAGCGGCCGAGGAGCGTGGCGAGAAGATCGCCGCGAAGCTCGGAGTGCAAGGCGAGGCCGACGTGCTCGCCAGGCTGCGGGCGGCGCAGTGGGAGCAGCTGGTCGACGCGGCCGCGGACCCCGAGGTCGAGTTCCGCGCCAACCTCACCGTCGACGGCTGGGTGCTGCCGCGCTCTGTGCACGAGACGTTCAGCGAGGGCTCCCAGCACGGCGTGCCGCTGATCGTCGGCGCCAACGCCGGCGAGCGCTCGCTGCAGGCCGACGTGCCGATGCTGGCCAACCTGCACAGCCGCACCGGCTCGGCGCAGACCTACGTCTACAGCTTCTCGCACCTGCCCGCCGGCTGGCGCGGCGAGGGCTGCGTCGCCTTCCACGGCGTCGAGATCCCCTACGTCTTCGGCTACGTGCCCGACGGCCTGCTGGCGCCGACCATCCTCTTCCTGTCGCGCGGCGGCGGCTGCACGCTGGACGATCCCGGCGCCGAGGCGCTCGACGACGAGGTCGCCGAGAGGACCATGCAGCTGTGGACGAGCTTCGCCCGCAGCGGCGACCCCAGCACCTCGGGCCTCGTCGAGTGGCCGGCCTACAGCGAGGAGAGCCCCGCCTACGTCGACATCGGCGCCAGCCTCGAGGTGAGGAGCGGGGTCGAGCAGAGCTACATGGAGCCGCCGCAACGATCCGAGTGAGCGCGGAGGGCGAAGGCCTCGTGGGCCGCCCGTCGGGTGACGTCGAGCTACGGGTAGCAGGTGAGGGCTGTGGACCCGAGCCTGCACCCGACGCGCAGCGCGCCGACAGCCCGAGGCGTCAGTCGCTGTTCTCGGCCGCGCCCGGTCGCCAGCCGACGGCGAGGCCGAAGGAGCGGCCCGCCGCCGCCACCGCGAGGTCGTCGGCCGACGGCAGGTAGCTCTCGTCGAGCAGGTTGTCGGCCGAGAGGCGCAGCGTCAGTCCGTGGCCGAGCTCGTGGCTGACCGACAGCGACAGCAGGTCGGCGCCGCCGATCGCCTGCTCGCCCGCACCGGGATCGTCCTTGGAGAAGCGGTGCTGCAGGCGGCCGCGGCTCGTCCAGCGACCCTGGCGCCAGTTGGCGCCGATCTCGACGCGGTCTGACGGCACGTTCGCCAGCGCGCCGCCGCCTGTGGTCCTGCCCCTCTGCGTCTGACCGGCCCAGGTCAGCCGCAGGGCGTCGCTGAGCTCGAAAGCGCCGTCGAGCTCGATGCCCTCGATGGTGCCGGAGGTCAGGTTGACGTAGGTGTCGAGGCCGGCCGGCGTGCGCACCCGCTCGATGTAGTCGTCGACCTCGGTGCGGAAGACGAAGGCCGACAGGTAGAGCCGCTCGCCGTAGAGCCGCACACCGGTGTCGATGGAGAGCGAACGCTCGGGGTCGAGGTCGGCGTTCGCCAGCACCTCACCGCGGCCGGTGGAGCCGCTGAAGAAGCGCTCCGAGAGTCCCGGGAAGCGGAAGCCGGTGCCGACGTTGGCCGCCAGCTCGACCGACTCGTTGACCGGCAGGCGCAGCCCGACGAAGCCGGTCAGCGCCGAGTCCGAGGCCGACGCCGCGTTCTGCGCGCCGCGGTTCGACTGCTCGATCCAGGTCCAGCGGCCGCCGACCTCGATCGTCGCCGGGCCGAAGGCGCGTCGCACGGCGCCGAAGAGCGACGCCTCCTCCTGGTCGCCGTCGAGGGTGCGGGCTCGTTCGACGGCGCCGCTGCCCAGATCGACCACCGTCTCCGTCGCGGTGACGTCGCGGCGGCCGAACAGCTCGAGGCCGAGGCGAGCGCCGGTCTCCCCGAAGTCGAGGGCCTTCTCGAGCTCGAGCCCGAAGTCGAGCGCATCGTTCGCCACCACGCTGCGCGACGACGCGCTGCGGTTGAGGGTCTCGAGGTCGTTGGGATGGGCGAACAGATCGAGGCGCCAGCGCGCCGGGTGGCGGTAGGAGGCCCTGGCGAGCAGGTGGCTCTCCTCGGGGTAGGACGTGATCCGCTCGGGGATGCGCGCGTTGGGCTTGCCGATGTCCTCGGCGAGGGAAGGCAGCAGGAGCAGGTCCAGCGAGGCGCCGTTGGCGAGCTCCCAGGTGCGCGCCAGGCTGAGGTTCCACTGCTCGAAGCGACTGAAGAGCCTGTCTCCGTCGGCGGTCTCGCCATCGCGGGCGCGGCGGTGCGAGACGCCGAGCGACCATCCGTCCTCGCCCCAGCCGACCGCCTGGAAGCTCTCCTCCTCGTCTCCCGCGACGACGCCGGCCCACATCTCCAGCCCCTCGAAGCGTCGGGGGAAGAGCTGGACGACGCCGCCCAGAGCGCCGGATCCGTACCAGGTCGACGACGGCCCGCGCACCACGTCGGCGTCGCCGAGCAGGAGGGGGTCGAGGAACGACGCCGTCGAGCCGGCGCGCCGCTCGGTCTCGATGCGGGCGCCGGCGATCGACGTGCGCACCCTCTGTCCGGCGATGCCGCGGATCGAGTACGCCTGGAAGAGGCCGCCCTGGCCGTCCTCGGCGACGCTGGGGATCCCTTCGATGAGCTCGACCACCGAGCCGACCTGGCCCGGCCGATCCTGCGGCGAGACGGAGACGGCCGCGACGCTCACCGGCTCGAACTCGCCGAAGTCGCGGCCCGCCGAGACGACGATGTCGGCGTAGACCTCCGAGCGAGGCATCAGGACGACCCGCACGGGATCCTCGGCACCCGCCTCGACCTCGTACGTCGCCGGCAGGAAGCGCGGCAGCTCGACGCGCAGCCGCACCGGCGGCTCGGTCTCGGGGAACGCGAAGTGGCCGCGCTGGTCGGTGGTGCGGAAGAGCTCCGCCCCTTCGACCTCGACGCGCGCTCCCGCCACCGGGCGGCCGTCGGGGGTGACGACGACCCCGTCGACTCCCGCCTCGGCCCGCGCCAGGGACGGCATCGCCGCGAAGGCGAGCAGCAGGGCCGCCAGGCGCCACGAGCGCCGCAAGCACCGCGAGCGCCACGGGCTCGGGCGAAGGGGGTCGGAGGGTCTCGAGGTCGTCACTTGCGATGCTCGGCGATGGATCTGGGAGGGCGGAGGCTCGGGGCAGCTCGACGGCGGGCTCGGAGCGGAGCGGCGCTCTGCGACCCGGGGCGGAGCGACGTCCGTCCGGCGCAACTCGCGCATCTGGCACATCGGGCGCATCGGGCACATCGGGCACATCGGGCGCCCTATCTCTCGCCCAACACCCGAATCTGCGTCGGGCCGGATGGGCGACCACCGCGTCGCCCGCGGCGACCGGCGTCTGGCGCCGTGCATCCACCCAGCCGCGACGGGCCGGCCCCTGGTCGGCGTCTCGCCGGTCTCGTGGGGACTTGGACAGACCGCGCTCCCGACGCCGACCGGCGCGGCCACCGCAGTCCGCAAGGCTAGGTGGCCGTGGCGGCTACTACCAGGGGCAGTAGTGGGGCCGCGAGGTGCGCGGCCGAGCCTCGCTGCGCCGGTCAGCGCCCGAGTCGGATCGCCGCTTCGACCAGCTCGAAGAGCTCGGGACGGCTCGCCGCGAAGAGAGCCGATGAGACCGCCAGCAGCGCGAGTCCCGCAGCGCCGCGTGGCGAACCGCCGAGCCCCGCCACTCCGGATCGATCGAGCGCATCGGAGGCGGGAGGCGAGAGCAGGCTCCGCACCCGCTCGGCGATCGGCTCGCCGCGCAGCAGGGTGCTGCCGGGGAGCACCGGGGCTCTCGGACCGACGGCCAGGCGGGCGACCTTCACCAGGGCGCTGGCCAGGGCGAGTCGACGACTCTCGTCGCCGGCGGTCGCCGCCTCGTCGGCCGCCCGCTCCGCCGCCTCGCGCCACGAGCGCTCCAGCACCCTCGCCGCGGGGAGCAGAGCGAAGAGATCGGGGCACAGGGTCAGCACGGCCTGGCGCACGTTGTCGTGCGCGTGCAGATGGGCCATCTCGTGGGCGACCACCGCCTGCATCTCCTCCTCGCTGCAGGCGTCGGCGACCCGGCGCGCCAGGACGAGCCGTGGCCGCCACAGCCCGCTGAGCGCGACGACGGGGAAGTCGGCCTCGACCTCGCGCGCCGCCAGCGGAGCCGGAGTCCTCGCCGGCGAGCCGGCGGACCAGACCTCGCCCACCGCCAGCGAGGCGAGCGCAGATCGCGCTCCCCGGCCCAGCGCCAGCAGCAGCAGGACGGCGCCCGCGGTCGCCGCACAGACGAAGGGCCAGCCGACCGCCTCGCCGTGGGTCCGCGGCTCGAACAGCGCGAAGGCGAGCGAAGCCGCGACCGCGCAGAGCGCGCCGAACAGGCACGGCAGCAGGCGGAGGAGGAGGATGCGGTCGGCCGTGGTGCGCGGAGACGGCGATCGGGAGACGAGCCGTGCGAGCACGCTCCGCAGGCCCGCCGCGAGCAGCAGCGAAGCCGCGGTCGAGACGACGGCGTACGAGGCCAGGGCCACCAGCACCCACCTGGTCTCGAAGCCCAGCGTCACTGCCCCTCCTCCCGCTTGCGGCGGATCTCCCGTTCGAGCTCGTCGAGCAGCGCGGCATCGCGCCGACCCACCTCGTCGACGAACATCGACAGCCAGGGCCGCACACCGGCCGGGGATTCGGGCAGCAGCGAGGCCACCGCGCCGCCGGCGAGGTTCGCGGTGAGCTCGCCGCGCGAGGTCGCCGGACGGTAGGCGAAGGCCCGTCCCTGACGCGAGCGCGACAGGTGACCCTTGCGGTGCAGCCGGTCGAGGGTCGTCATCAGGGTGGTGTAGGCGATCTCCTCGAACTCGGGCACCAGGTCACGCACGGTCGCCGGCTTACCGCGGTTCCAGAGCGTCTCGAGCACGCGCAGCTCGAGAGGCCCGAAGAGCGAGCCGAGATCGAGACGAGGAGGTCGGGAGGGCGACATACGCCGGAAGATGATAGTGCGTGGCGGCCCAGGGAGCCGCGTTTCCTGGGAGTCGTTTGCAGCCGACACCCCCGTGACCGCCATCCGAGCCCGAGGAACGCGACCCACTGCGGGCGCCAGCGGCAGGGTCGGTGCGGTCCCCGGGCGCCTCGGCCGGCGAGCTGCCCGAGAGCTGCCGGCGAGCTGCCGGAGAGCTCAGGAGTAGCGCGGTTCGTCGTTCGGCGGGCCCGGCGAGCTCGCCGTCGCCTCCTCCTCCGCCAGGGCCGCACGCAGATCCCGGAGATAGTCGTCGGTGACCTCGGCATGGAACGGCGACAACATCAGGTGCAGGGCCGGCGGCTCGGTGGTGAAGCTGGCGAACCACCCCTTGTGGTACATGCGCCGGTAGAGCGCCAGCGCGTCGACCTCGGGATGGGCGAACGCCACGATGCCGAGCTGCGGTGAGCCCAGCACCTCGAAACCCATCTCCCGCACACCGGCCTCGATCGCCTCGCGCGCCGCGGTCACCAGGGCGTGCTTGCGGCGATAGCCGTCGACCCCGAGGTAGCGCATCACCGCCCACGCCGCCGCGATGGCACCGCCGGGCCGGGTCCCCGCCAGGGTCGGAGTGATCATCCGTCCGCCCGGCCAGTCGCGGTGATCGAAGACCATGTGCCTGCGGTGCTCGTCGGAGCGGAAGAGCACCGTCGAGGCGCCCTTGGCGCAGTAGCCGTACTTGTGCAGGTCGGCCGAGATCGAGCACACGCCCGGCACCTCGAAGTCGAACGGCGGCACGTCGCCTCCGTTCCTGCGCACGAACGGCGCGATGTAGCCGCCGACGCAGGCGTCGACGTGCAGCCAGACCCCGGCGGCCTGCGCCATCTCGCCGAGCTCTGCGATGGGGTCGATCAGGCCGTAGGGGAAGCTCGGCGCCGACCCCGTCACCAGGACCGTGCGCTCGTCGCAGGCCCGGCGCATCGCGGCGACGTCGGCGCGCAGATCGTCGGCCACCGGCACGCGGCGCAGCTCGAGGCCCATCAGCGCGCACGCCTTGTCGAAGGCCGGGTGCGCCGAGTAGGGCACCACCAGGTTGCCCTGGCCGGCGAGGCCACGCTGCTCGCGGGCGAAGTCGCGCGCCGCCTTGATCGCCATGGTGATCGAGTCGGTGCCGCCCGAGGTCATGTGGCCGACGCAGTCCGCATCCCCGTGCAGCAGCCAGAGGCCCATGCCGACGACCTCCTCCTCCATCGTCTTCAGGGAGGGGAAGGCGAGCGGCCCGAGGCCGTTCTCCGACATGTAGAGAGCGTAGGCCTCCTGCTGCACGCGGGCCACGTCCTCGCCGGCGTTGAAGACGTAGACCGCCGTCCTCCCCTCGCGCCAACGCGCATCGTCCTCGCCGCGGCGCACCATCTCGGCGCGCAGCTCCTCCCAGGGCGTTCCCGACGCCGGCATCTCCGTGATCCTCGTCACCGCACCTCCCCTCGAGCGACCGACCGTCGATCTCTGAGCACCAGATCCTCGCAACACCCAGCGGTCCGCACACGTCCTCGACCGGAGCCTGCGGGCGCCACGCGATCGAGGCCGCGAGAGCCGGCGCCGCGCTGACCGCCGTGCAACCACCGCGCGAGACCAGCGTAGCGCTGCACACCCGAAGCGACCGAGAACGCACGACCGCTCACGCATACTGGAGTGTCCGATGCCTCGACCCGGAAGATACGACGGGACACGCTGCAGAGATCGCTGGCGGGCCCGCGCGCTCGCTGCCGCGCTGCTCCTCTCCTGCAGCGTTCTTGCCGCCTTCGCCAGCAGCGACTGGCCGGGATTCCGCGGCCCCGCGGGCAACGGCCGGGTGCTCACGGGCTTGCCCGAGGGCGACGGCGAGCTCGGCCTGCGGGTGCGGTGGCGACGGCCGGTCGGCAGCGGCTACTCGGGCATCTCGGTGGTCTCGGGCGTCGCCGTGACCGCGACGTCGGACGGCGGGCGCGATCTGGTGCTGGCGTTCGACCCGGAGACCGGCGAGGACCGTTGGACCGCGGACCTCGGACCGCTCACCGTCGGTGCCGGCGGCTCGAAGGACGGACCGATCTCCACTCCGGCGATCGCCGGCGAGCGCGTCTTCGCGCTGAGCACCCAGGGCAGGTTCCTGGCGCTCGATCTGGCCTCGGGAGCGCTCCTCTGGTCGGTGCACCTGGTCGACGACCTCGGCAGCCAGCGGCCGCTCTACGGCTTCGCGACCTCGCCGGTGGTCGCCGGCGACGTCGTGGTGGTGCAGGCCGGTGGCGCCGAGGGGGCGCTGGTCGGACTCGCGGCGGACAGCGGAGCAGTGCGCTGGCGCTCGTTCCAGGATCGCCACTACGCGCAGTCGCCGATCCTCGTCGAGCTGGCCGGTCGCGAACAGATCGTGACCATGGGCTCGACCTACGTGGTCGGCGTCGATCCGACGAGCGGCGAAGAGCTCTGGCGCCACGAGCACGGCGGTGTCGGCGAGTTCGGCGCCGAGTCGGCGTCACCGCTGCCTGTGGGCCGGGACCGTCTCTTCGTCAAGCACGACAACGAGCGCTCTCTCGTGCTGCGCGTCGCGGTCCGTGAAGACGAGTCGTTCGTCGCCGAGGTGGAGAGCATCAGCCGCACGATGACCCGCAGCTACAGCCCTGCGACGGTGTGGGGCGAGCTCGTCTACGGCTACACCAGCCGCTTCCTCAGCGCCCTCGACCTGGCGACCGGCGAGGAGCTGTGGCGATCGCGCGAGCCTGGCGACGGCTTCCTGATCGCGGTCGAAGGCCACCTCTTCGCGGTCAGCAAGAACGACGGCACCGCCCACCTCGCCGAGGCGGCCGCGGAGGGATGGAGCGAGCTCGATCGGATCTCCCTGTTCGAGGATCTGGTGTGGACTCCGCCGAGCTTTGTGGACGCGGCCTTCTACGCCCGCAGCCTCACCGAGATGGCGCGCATCGACGTGGTGCGCGGCGCCGCCTCCACCGACCTCACCAGCGGGGCGCTGCCCCCCGAGCTCGAAGCCCTGCGTCAGAGGATCGGACAGGGAGACGACGCGGCCACCGCGGTCGCCGAGCTCCTGCGTGACCTCGACGGCCCTCTGATCGACGGCGAGCGGGTGCTCTTCCTCTGGCACGGCGAGGCCGGCGAGGTGGGCATCGCCGGCGACATGTTCGGCTTCCGCTACGACGAGCCGATGCGGCGCCTGGAGCTCGAGGGCAGCGCCGATCTCTGGTGGTGGCAGACCGAGCTCGACCGTCGCGGTCGCTTCAACTACGTCTTCTTCCCCGACTACGAGCCGCGGCTCGATCCGCGCAATCCGCGCAGCGTCGAGTCGACCGCGATGGGACCCGACCTCAACCACCGCGACGAGGCGGCGCTGCGGATGTCGTGGTTCGCGATGCCCGAGTGGCCCGGCCTCGAGTCCTCGGCCCCAGCGTCGGTGCCCACGCCGCAGGAGTCACGGGGCCGGCTCGACAGCTTCGACGTCGACGTGGCGATGCCGCCGCAGGCCCGTGGACCTGGCGCCGAGGACGCAGCGCCGTCCTCGATCACCGTGCCGGTCACCGTGTGGCTGCCGCCCGGCTACGACGAGACGGAAGAGCGTTTCCCGATCGTGCTCTCCCTCGAGCGTTACGCGATCCCGATCGGTGACTGGCCCGAGACGCTCGACGCGGTGGTCGGCGAGACCGTCGCGCCGCTGATCGGCGTGATGATCGACGCCCCGGCCGGCTTCTACGGCAGGCGCGGCGGCGGCGCGATGGCCCTGCTCGCGCCCGCCGTCGTCGCCGAGGTCGACCGCCGCTACCGCACCCTCGCGGCACCAGAGCAGCGCGCCGTCGTCGGTGCGCTCTACACCGGACCGCCGGCGCTGGGCCTGGTGCTCGGCGCCGACCGCCTGTTCGGCCGGGTCGCGGTGCAGAGCCCGTTCGCGATCGACGTCATGCTGCCGATGTACGAGCAGATGATCGCCCGCGCCGAGGGCGCACCACGCCCCGAAGCCTTCTACTTCGAGTGGGCGCACTGGGACATGCGCAGCCCGGGCGAGGGCCTGGTGCTCGGAGAGTTCATGGAGGACCTCTACGACCTCTTCCGGGGCGCCGGCTACGACGTGATCGGCGGCGAGGTGTGGGACAGCACTGACTGGGCCGGCTGGCGCAACCGCACCGGCCTGATCCTGGAGGCGCTCTTCCCGGCCGACGGTGCGGTGGAGTTGCCAGCCGGCTTGAAGCGGTGGCTGGTGGGATCGGAATAGCGGGTGATCGAGCCTCGAGTCGACCGTCGAACGGCGATGGACTCGAACGCCGAGGTGCGTCGGGCGAGCGCCGCTCGGCGCACCATCGCTAGCCGCGTTCCTCGCGCTCCTCTCTCCTGATGGCCAGCACGATGACGTCGTCACTGGGCGGCTCTCCCTGTCGCCAGGTGTCGACCAGCTCCAGCATCGAGGCCACGACGCTGGCCGCCGACGCTCCCCTGGCCGCCTCGACCAGCGCCTCGCGCACCTTCTCGTAACCCAGCATGCCCGCGTCGTCTCCGGCCAGCTCGTCGCCGGGCGTCTGGAGCTCGGGAAGGCCGTCGCTGGTGAGCAGCAGGCCGTCACCGGGTTCGAGAGTGAACCGCCGGCTCGGATAGGGACCCTGGTGCAGGGCACCCAGCGGCATGCCTTCGATCGTCAGCTCCTCGACCTCGTCGCGGGCATGGCGGAAGACGAGAGGCGGCGGCATGCCGCCCGAGCTGACGACGACCTCGTCGCGCTCGATGCGTAGCAGGGTGAGCGACATCAGGACCGAGCGCAGACTCATCAGCTTCAGCGTCGCGTTCGCGTTGCCGAGGAAGACGCCCGGATCGCCCTTGCCGTCCCACGAGGTGAACAGCCCTTTGACGATCGAGACCATGGCGCCGGCGCGGGCGTCGTGGCCGGTGGCATCCCCGATGGCCACGAGCAGTGCTCCGTCGACTACCCGCCAGTCGTAGTAGTCGCCGCCGACCTCGAGGGCCGTGCGCATCTCCGCCGCGACCTCGTAGCCCGGGAAGTCCGGCAGCGAGCGCGGCAGCAGCGAGAGAAGGAACTCACGGACCGCCTGCAGCTCCTCGGTCTTGCGCCGGTTGTCAGCCGCCAGGAAGCGGGTCTGCATCTCGCGTTCCTTCGCCTCGAGCTCCTGCTCGAGGTTCCTGCGCGACAGCTCCTGCACCTCGACCAGCCGCGCCTCGAGGTCGCGGTTGGTGTCGGCGAAGCTCTTGGCCAGATAGACCGACATCGACAGGGTCAGACCGAGAACGCCCAGGTACGGCACGGGCGCGATCTCGCCGAACGGCGAGGGGAGCACTCCGAAGGTCAGCAGGAGCTGCACGGCGGTGGCGGCCGCGATGATCAGCAGCCCGGTGGCGAGAATCGGCGCTCCGCGGCGGCGCTCGCGCATCGCCAGGACCATGGCTCGCAGACTGGCGCCCATCGCCAGCACCGGGAACCACCAGAAGTCGACGAAGACGTTGACCTGCGGCCGCACCAGCCGGACGACGATGAGGCCGAGGCCGATGGCGGTCACCAGCCAGAAGAGTGCCGGGCCGCACCGGGTGGAGAGCGAGTAGGAGAAGCGCAGCAGCGCCAGGAGGGCCAGGATCAGAAAGGTCTGCCACCACAGCGAGAGACGCGCTTCGACCACGGGATCGGTGGGGAGCAAGGCCTCGAACTGCAGGTAGACCAGGATCGAGACGGTGCACGCCAGGACGGCGAAGAACCAGTGCGAACGCTCCCGGCGGTAGAAGGTGAAGAGGGCGAGATGGAGGAAGGCCTGCGCACCGAAGGCGCCGGCGAAACCCCACTGCATCGCCACGATCACCGAGCGCAGTCGATCGGTGCGGGCGCGCATCGCGGAAAGCTCGCCGACCACCAGCTCGAATCCTCGGCTGGGAGCGCCCCAACGCATCGCGGCGAAGGGCTGCGGCGCGAAACGCACCGCGATCTCCTGTCGCTCCTGGGGTCCGAGGTCGAAGAGCTGCAGCGAGCCCGCCCAGCGCACGGCGCCCTCGCCACTCGGTCCGCGCTCGTCGATCCGTCCGCCGAGACCGATCAGCCGCCCGTCGAGATAGATCTCGGCCGCTCCAGCCAGGTCGATGTCGAGCGCGAAGCGCGCGCCCCGCCACTCGGGAGGCACCCGCAGCGGCAGCCGTAGCCAGGCGACTCGTCGATCACCGATCACCTCGTCGAGCGCCTCGGTGGAGGCGGGCTCGAGGGTGCGCCAGCCCTCCGCCAGGCCCGACACGCGCGCCGGTTGCCGCCAGGGAGGCCGATCCTCGAGCCGGAACTGCCACGAGGCACGTCCCTCCTCGTGCAGCCACCAGATCGGCGTGCCGTCGGCGGAGTCTGCGGAGGAGCCTGGGACAAGAACGAGATCGAAGGCCGCATCGGACGAAGCCGGCCGCGATCCGTCCTGCGCCGCCAGGGGCGGCCGCGCGAAGCCGGGCAGCAGAGCGCAGAGCGCGATCCAACCACACCATCGAACCAACGTCGGCGGCGAGCGGGCCGCTGTCTGGTCGAGCATGCAGGGCGACGGTATCGCGACCGGTGCCGCGGCAGCCTCGCCTCTCTCACATACTCTCGGCCAAGGGATGGAGCGCGCTGCCGATGCTCCACCAGGAACACGAGACAGATCGTTCGTGGAGGCACACGGTTGCACTGCTCCTCTGCCATTCGTTTCGCTGCCGCGATCGTCCTCGCCGTGGCGCTCGCCGGCACGGGCGCCGCTCAGGTCGGCGGCAACCTGGCGCGGTTCCCTCCGGAGCCGATCGACCTGACGATCACGACGGCCGCGGACGGCAGCCCCGTGCTGTCGAGGGACGTGATCCAACTGTTGACCGGCGAGTACTACCGGCTCAATCTGCACTGTCCCGACGTGGTGGACGACCTGCGCGGTTGGCGCATCGAGATGCCGGCGCTGCTGCAGAACGTGCACCTGCGCCTGGTGACGGTGGGCGACATCGAGATCCACCTGCAGGGCCTGAGCTTCCACGCCATCGAATGCGACGAGGCCGGCTCGGCGCACGTCAGTTTCGTGCCGATCCGGCCGGGCACCTACGACCTCTACGTCGGTAACGTGCCGTCGGCGGTCGGCCGGCCGATCGGCGAGGCGGGTGTGCAGACCGAGGGCAAGTTCGTGATCGGGCGCTTCGAGGTGAAGTGACGCGCGATCACCGCTCGGATGCAGACCCACTGCGGCCGTCGGGGACTCGAGGACGACTCGCTCCACCGCCGCGACGACCACACCACGGTCTCGCCCAATCCCGAGCGGGCGGGCGGCACCGGTGTTCGATGGGCCTGTCGCGCTCGTATGCTCCACCTCTATGAGGATCACGCTCGATCTCGACGACCGGATCGTCAGGGCCGTGCGACGAGAGGCCGCGGAGAGCGGCCGCACCATGACCGAAGTGAGCGAAGGGGCTCTCCGACGGAGTCTCCCGGCTCGATCCCAGACACCCGCCGAGCCCTTTCGTCTGCGCCTCGTCACGGTGAAGGGAAGGCGCAAGCCGGCAGTGGACTGCAGCCATCGCGACTCCCTCTTCGAAATCCTGGAGGGTCGGTCCTGATCGGGCCGATCCGCACGATGGGGAGGTCGCTGGGAACGAGGACGGAGCCATGAAGACACAGCTCGAGAAGGCGATGGCGTTGCAGGCCCTGCACGAGGGCACGGAGACCTTCGTCATCCCGAACCCGTGGGACGTCGGGTCGGCCAGAGTCCTCGAGGCGCTGGGCTTCCAGGCGCTGGCGACCACCAGCGCCGGTCTCGCGTTCTCGCTCGGCAAGCTCGACGGTGGCGTGACCCTGGAAGAGAAGATCGCCCACTGCCGCGTCCTCTCTGAGGCGACCGCGATCCCGCTGAGCACGGACCTCGAGAACGGCTTCGGGCACGAGCCCGCGGTCGTCGCCGAGACGATCCTCCGCATCGCCGAAGCGGGAGCTGTCGGCGGCTCGATCGAGGACTACGACGGCACCGGCATCTACGACTTCGACCTCGCGGTGGAGCGCATCGCCGCGGCCGCCGAGGCAGCCCGCTCGCTCGACTTCCCGTTCGCCCTGATCGGGCGGTGCGAGAACCTGTTGCGCGGCCGCAAGGACCTCGACGACACCATCCGGCGCCTGCAGGCCTACGAGGCGGCCGGCGCCGACGTGCTCTTTGCTCCGGGCCTCGCGACTCTCGACGAGGTCCGCGCGGTCGTCGATGCGGTGGCGAGGCCGGTGAACGTGCTGGCCCCGATGGTCCACGGAGCGAGCGTTGCCGAGCTCTCCGAAATCGGGGTACGGCGGATCAGCATCGGCGGAGCCCTCGCACACGCCGCCTATGCGGCGTTGATCGACAGCGCCAGGGAGATCGACCAGGAGGGGAGCTTCGATTGGCTCGCCGGGCTCTCCGCCGAGAACGACGTCAGGCGCCTGCTGAAGGCGGCGCGACGCAGCGAGGCGTGAGGGGGGCGGCAAACGTCCAGGGACTTCTCGGCGCTGCGCTACCTCACTCCAGGTCGACTCCGGGATAGCCGCTTTCTGCCTCGAGGCGGATCAGCTCGGCGTACTTCGGCGCGCCGCCGAAGTAGGCGACGTAGCGCACGCTGCCTTCGCCGTGGCCGGCGACGTTCGAGTTGTAGCCGGTGAACCAGCCGCGGCTGCGGCGCGCCAGCAGCTTCTCGTGGCGCCGCACCACCTCCTCGGTCCACTCACGCTCGGCCTCCGCGTGGGCTTCGAAGCGGGTGACGCCGTGCTCGATCGCGTGCTCCAGGAAGCGCGTCACCCAGTCGACGCCGCCTTCGATGGCGCGCGGGAAGTTGGTCGAGCCCGAGACGCTCTGCGGCCCCGCGACCATCAGCAGGTTGGGGAAGCGACGGGTCATCAGTCCGAAGAAGGTGCTCGGACCGTCACGCCACTTCTCCGCCAGCACGGCACCGCCGGCGCCGTGGATGTCGATGCGGTCCCAGGCGCCGGTGATGGCGTCGAAGCCGGTGGCGTAGACGATCAGATCGAGGTCGTGGTGCGCGGCGGTGGTCTGGATCCCGGAGCGCGTGATGCGCTCGATCGGCGTTTCGGAGAGATCCACCAAGTGCACGTTGCCGCGGTTGTAGGCCTCGAAGTACCGGGTTTCGAGGGGCAGCCTCTGGGTGCCGAAGCCGTGGTCCTTCGGGATCAGCTTCTCGGCGATCTCGGGGTCGTGCACCCGCCCGCGGATCCTCTCGGCGACGTACTCCGAGATCTCCCGGTTGGCCTCCTCGTCGAGATAGATCTCGGGGAAGTTGCGCGCCAGGATGGCGAAGCCTGGGGTGGCGTAGAGCTCGTCCCACAACGCCCGGCGCTGCTCGGGCGTCACGTTCCAGAAGCCGCGCCGGTCGGGCAGGTGCTCGAAGCCGCCGTTGCTGATCGCGCAGGTGGCGAAGATCTCGTCGTAGCGGGCACGGATCTCGGCCATCTCCTGCTCCGAGATCGGTGAGTTGTTCAGCGGCGTGCTCCAGTTGGGACGTCGCTGGAAGACGAAGAGCTGGTCGACCTGGCTGGCGATCTCGGCGATCACCTGGATGCCGGTGGCGCCGGTGCCGATCACCCCGACCCGGCGCCCCTCGAGCGGCACCTCTTGCTTCGGCCACCAGTAGGTGTGGAAGGCGTCGCCTTCGAACTCCTCCATCCCTTGGTAGCGCGGCAGCGTCGGGGTCGACAGCACACCGATCGCCGAGATCACGAAGCGGGCCGTGTAGCGCCGCCCGCCGGCGACGTCGAGGGTCCACAGCCGCAGATCGTCGTCCCAGCGCATTGCCTCGACCCGCGAATCGAAGCGCATGTGCCGCCGCAGGTCGAACTTGTCGGCGACGAAGTTGAGGTAGCGCAGGTTCTCCGGCTGCGAGGAGAAGCGCTCCTTCCAGTGCCACTCGTCGAGCACTTCGCGCGAGAACGAGTAGCCGTAGGTGTAGCTCTCCGAGTCGAAGCGGCAGCCCGGGTAGCGGTTGCGGTACCAGGTGCCGCCGAGATCCTCGTCGGCCTCGAGCACGATCGCGTCGAGGCCGAGCTCGACCAGCCGGTGGATCTGGTAGATGCCCGAAACCCCGGCGCCGAGCACGATGACGTGGTGATGGATGGGATCGGTCAACCGACATTCTCCTCCTGCGTCGCTTCTCCCTGAGGGTGTGGTCGGAACCAGCGAAGCGAGGAGAACCTACAACGAGCCGCCGCGCCGACCCGGAGGCCGTAGGCGCTCGCCGGGTGCGCTGACGTTGAGCCCGGCGCGTCCGATTCGTTGTCGCGGCTTGACATGCAAGGATCTACTTGCATATTGTCCCGCCAGTGAATGCACGACTCCGACGCTGTCTTCAAAGCACTCGCCGACCCCGGCCGCCGTCGTCTGCTCGACGCCCTGCGGGACGACGACGGCCAGACCCTGAGCCAGATGTGCGAGCACCTCGAGATGAGTCGACAGGCCGTCAGTCAGCACCTGGCGATCCTCGAGAGCGCCAACCTGGTGACCGTGGTGTGGCGCGGGCGCGAGAAGCTGCACTACCTCAATCCGGTGCCCCTCTTCGAGGTCGGGGAGCGTTGGATCCGCCGCTTCGAGCGCTCGCGGCTGCGGGCGCTGCACGACCTCAAACGCAAGCTGGAGGACCCGCCATGAGCAAGCCCGACTTCGCCTACGCCATCTACATCAACGCCAGCCGCGAGGAGGTCTGGAACGGCCTGCTCGAGCCGGAGTTCACCCGCCAGTACTGGTTCCACGACAACGTCTCGGACTGGAAGCAGGGCTCACGCTGGGAACACCGGGCGCCGGATGGTGAGAAGGCCGACATCGTCGGCGAGGTGCTGGAGAGCGAGCTGCACGAGAGACTCGTGCTGACCTGGGCGCGACCCGCCGACGAGGATCGGCCGGCGCGCACCTCGCGCGTCACCTTCCAGCTCGGCGACGTCGATTGGCCCGGCGGCCCGTGGACCTCGCTGCACCTCGAGCACACCGACTTCGGCGACGACCACGAGATGCGCGACAGCGTCTCCGGCGGCTGGCCGATGGTGCTGTCGGGGCTCAAGACGCTGCTCGAGAAGGGCTTCGATCACGTCCAGCCGGCCTGAGGCTCGAGGCTGGGGAGGCGGGCGGGCAGGGTCTGCCCGGGGTCTCTGCCGGCTCGGCGCCTCGGCGACTCGGTTGGTTGCGGGTCCCCGGGGTCGTCGCCGAAGCTCAGCTCAACCCCACGACCCTGTCGCCCCGCACGTCGAGACTCTCGGCGAGCGGCCGGCGCGGCAGTCCGGGCATGCGCAGGATGTCGCCGGTCAGCACCACGATGAAGCCGGCGCCGGCGTTGATCTGCAGCGCCCGCACGGTGAGCTCGAAGCCTTCCGGCCGGCCCTTGAGCCGGGGATCGTCGGAGAGCGAGTCGGGGGTCTTGGCGACGCACACCGGCAGCGCTTCGTAGCCGAGGCGACGGACCTCGTCCAGGTCGCGCTCGGCGGCCTTGGTGAGGTGCACGCTGTCGGCGCCGTACATCGATCGGGCCACCGCCAGGATCTTGTCGGGCAGCGGCTGGTCGAGCGAGTAGAGCGGTACGAAAGGCTCGCTGCGGCGCTCGGCGTAAGCGAGCACGGTGCGGGCCAGCTCGACGGCGCCGTCGCCGCCGTGGGCGAAGTGGTCGGAGACCGCGAACGGCACCCCCAGCGCCGCCGCGTGCTCGCGCACCACCGCGATCTCCTCGTCGCTGTCGCCGGCGAAGCGGTTGAGCGCCACGATCGGACGCTCGGTGAACAGGCCGATGCTCTCGACGTGCTTGTCGAGGTTGGGCAGCCCGCGCGCCACCGCCTCGGGGTCGGGCCGCTCGAAGTCGTCGCGCCCCACCCCGCCGTGCGACTTCAGCGCCCGCACCGTGGCGACCAGCACCACCGCGGCGGTGTCGAGCCCGGCGCTGCGGCACTTGATGTCGAAGAACTTCTCGGCGCCGAGATCGAAGCCGAAGCCGGCCTCGGTGATGGCGATATCGGCACGCGCAAGGGCCATGCGGGTGGCGAGCACGCTGTTGCAGCCGTGGGCGATGTTGGCGAAGGGACCACCGTGCACCAGGGCCGGCACACCCTCGAGTGTCTGCACCAGATTGGGTTTGAGCGCCTCGTGCAGCAGGGCCAGCATCGCGCCGCTCGCCCGCAGCGAGCCCGCCGTCACCGGCTGCCGATCGTAGGTGAGGCCGACCAGCGTGCGGTCGATGCGCCGCCGCAGGTCCTCCGTGTCCTCGGCCAGGCAGAGCATCGCCATCACCTCGGAGGCGGCGGTGATGTCGAAGCCGGTCTCCCGCGGTACGCCCTGGAGGGCGCCGCCGAGCCCGACCACGCACTGGCGCAGGGCGCGGTCGTTCATGTCCATCACCCGGCGCCAGAAGATCCGCCGCGGGTCGATGCCGAGGCGGTTCTGGAAGTAGAGGTGGTTGTCGAGCAGCGCCGCGAGCAGGTTGTGCGCCGAGGTGATGGCGTGGAAGTCGCCGGTGAAGTGCAGGTTGATCTGATCGGCCGGAGTCAGCTGGGCACGGCCGCCGCCGGTCGCGCCACCCTTGCGACCGAGACAGGGTCCCAGCGACGGCTCGCGCAGCGCCAGGCAGACGCTCTGCCCCAGCTTGGCCAGACCCTGGGCGAGGCCGATGCTGGTGGTGGTCTTGCCCTCACCGGCCTGGGTCGGCGTGATCGCCGAGACCAGGATCAGCCGCCCGGTTCCCGCACGGCGACGCTCGAGCGCCGACGGCTCGAGCTTGGCGACGTGCCGCGAACGTGGCTGCCAGTCGCTCGCCTCCAGCTCCAGGCGCTCGGCGATCCGCTCGATCGGAAGCGGCGGGTGGGCGGCGGCGATCTCAGCGTCGCTGGGCAGGGTCACGGTCATGGTCCTCGCTCTGGCCGCGGCCGGCCGACACTGGTTGCGCGCCCTCACGCGCACAGCCACGGAGCGACACTGTAGAAGGCCCTCGTGCTGACCACAGTCCGGGAATACCGAAGTGCTGAGCTGGTAGCCGTCGACGCTGGCGGCGGGATCTTCGCCAACCAGGCGTGGCAGCGACTCGCCACGGTGTATCCCCGCCTCCGCGGGGATGACAGAGGAAGAGGCTCAGGCCAACCTCACGACTGCCCGCAGGCAGCAGCCCTCGGGCTCGAGCGTCAGACTCCAGCCGTAGCGGCGGCAGAGGTCTTCGACGATCGCCAGGCCGAGACCGGATCCGTCACCCAGGAAAGGTGCCCCGAGCTCCCCTGCAGCCTCGATCGGCGCTTCCAACGGGTTCTCGACGCTGAGCCGGTCTTCACGCGCCGTGATCTTCACCTCTCCCGAAGCGCCGTGACGCAGGGCATTGCCGATCAGATTGTCGAGCAGGATCCGCAACGCTTCAGCGGAGATCTGCAGCCGCAGCTCCGGCGGGACGTCGACGTGCACCCGATGCTCGCGGTCGGGGCGCCGCGGCAGGTGTTGCAGGCTTTCTTCGACGGCCGGGAGAATCGGGGTCGGCAGCCGTGGCCTGTCGACCTCCTCCCGGGCCAGGAAGAGGAAGAGCTCGATCTTCGACTCCATGCGCCTGACGGCGCGCTCGATGCGCTCCAGCGGTCGTTCCCTCGCGTCGTGGGGTCGGGCGCGCAGCAGCTCCGTGGCCCCTTTGATCACCGTGAGCGGACTGCGCAACTCGTGACTCGCATTGCGCGTGAACTGCCGTTCCCTCTCCAGGAAACCGAGCATGCGTAGGGCGGCCTGGCGGACCGAGCGCGAGAGATGGCCGATCTCGTCGAGGCGCTCCTCCGATGCGAGCTGACGCCCGCGCCAGGTCTCGAGATCCCAGGCCACGGCGTCGGCGAGCTGGCGGATGGGCACCGACACCTCCCGGTCGAGCCAGCGTGCCAACCCGAGGGCTACAGCGAGAACCGCCAACGCGAGCATCGTGCTGGCGCCGACCCAGAAGACCGGCTCCAGGTCCTGCAGCGGCTCGAGGGCGCTGACGTCGTAGAAGAGGATCAGGGATCCGTGCTCCTGGGGCCCGATGGCGACGAAGGACTCTTGACCCCGAACCTCGTAGATCCCGGCCTCGAGCGCGTCGAGCGGCCGGTAGGTGCCGTAGAAGACCTCGCCGGTCGCGGAGCGAAACGGTTCGGTCAGCTGGTCGAAACCCCAGAAGGCCGTGAAGAGGGGTGACTCTTCGAGCTCGAGCCCGGCTTGCTTCGCCGCGATCAAGCGGTCCGATTCGATCCGCACCAGACGCTTCAGGATCGTGTCTTCGACGGCGGTCACGCCGGTCCACAACGCCAGGAGGACGAGAGGTGCGAGCACCGAACCGGCAACGAGAATCGACCCGAAGACCCGCCGGCGAAGCCGCCAATGGGTGCGGTCGACGCTCATCTGGCGGCGAGCTGGTAGCCGTGGCCGCGGACGGTGTGCAGCAGATCGCGATCGAACGGTTTGTCGATGACGCGGCGCAGGGCGTAGATGTGGCTGCGCAGAACGTCGCTCTGCGGCGGATCGTCGCCCCACAGTCTGGCTTCCAGCTCTTGGCGCCGGACGACACCGGGCGAACGCTCCATCAGCAGATGGAGGATCTCGAAGGCCGCGCCACGCACCTCGAGCAGCTGGCCACTGCGCCGTACCGTCCGGGCATCGGGGTCGAGTACCAGGTCCGCGATCGTCAGCTCGCGCGGCGCCGATCGTCGCAATCTGTCGAGTGCCCGCAGCCTGGCTTCGAGCTCCTGGAGAGCGAAGGGTTTGACCAGATAGTCGTCGACGCCGGCCTCGAAGCCTTCCAGCTTGTCGGCCAACGTGTCACGGGCGGTGAGCATGAGAGCGGGCACGCGACACTGCGCCTCGTGGCGCAGCTTGCGGCAGAGGTCGGTGCCAGCCATGCCCGGGAGCATCCAGTCGATGACGAGGACGTCGAAGTCGCGGGTCAGCGCCAGATGCATGCCGGAGACACCGTCGTAGGCGAAGTCCACCTGATGGCCCGCGGCCTCGAGAAAGTCGCCGACATTGCCGGCGATGTCGAGATCGTCTTCGATCACCAGGACACGCATCGGTCGAACCTACCCATTCCTGACAGCGGGCTGAGTAGAGAAGCCAGGAGACCCTCCCGACTTCACTCCGCCCGAGCTCTCATCGGAACGTCCTTTCGCGCGATCGGAGGCCTCGAGCTCCGACCTCCCCTATCCCTTGGAGCTGGCGGAGGTCAGAAGGTCCACGAGATGCCGAAGGAGGGCAACAGCCCGAGCCACTCCTCCGGAGTCGGTCGATAGACGGCGTTCCCCTGTTCGTCTACCAGGAAGTTGCCACCATCGACCTCGAAACCGGCGTCGTTCCTACGGTTGTAGAGATTCTGCACATCGATGAAGAGCTCCAGAACACTGCGTTTGAGCGCGAAGCGGCGGGAAGCGCGAACGTCCAGGCGGTGGTAGTCGTCGAGCCGAACCGACCTCAGCTCGCCGACCACCGGTACGGCGATGGGCTCGCCATCCGGTCCGCTGCCGAGCGTGGCCGTAACCGGAGTCGTCGGCCAGCCCGTGTGATACATCCAGACGCCGTTGAAGCTCCAGCGCGGAGTCGGTCGCCATGAGACGCCGAGGTTCATGGCGTGGGTCTGATCGTTGGCGCGGAGCACGTCGCGGCCGTCGAGGTCGTCCGTCGCCTCGGACCAGGCGTAGTTGGCCCACCAGTCCAAGGTGCCGCCTCCTCGGCGCCCCAAGAAGAGCTCGGCGCCGCGCGCCTCGGCCGCATCAGGTGCGATGAGGATCCGGTCGTTGGCCGTCTCGGGGTTGAGCACGAAGGTCTGGAAGACGTTCTCGTACCGTGGCCTGACGTCCTCGATCACGCGCTGGTAGGCCTCGAGACGGACGTCCCAGGAAGCCGCCCGCGCCCTGAAGGTGCGTTCCAGGCCGAGAATGCGGTGTTCGGCGCGCTCGGCGCCGAAGAAGGTCGTCTCTCCGTCCTCCACCTGCAGCTCGTTCGGCCGCTGGCTCTGGTGGAAGTGACCCCAGGCGAACCGACCTCGCCAGCCGCCGCCGAGGTCGAGAAGGCCGTTGATCCGTGGCGAGACGTGATCCTCGTCGGTCAACGAGTGGCGGTCCCAACGGGCCCCCGCTTCGATCACGAAGCGAGGCGTGACCTGCCAGCGATCGGCCAGGTAGAGGCCGAAGTGATCGCTCTCGAAGCTGCCGGTGAAGCTGGTGATCGGTTCGACACCGAAGGCACTGGCGACGACGTCGATGAGGGCGAGCTCGTTGAAGTAGTCGTACTCGGCCTCGTAGCGCCGGGCCTCCCAGCCGCTCTTGAGGAAATGTGCATCGCCGAGCTGCCAGGAGAGATCCTGGCGGCCCTGCAGGACATCCAGGTTGCGCACGTCGCGGATCTCGAAGTCGCGCGACGGGCTTTCCTCCTGGGTCCGACGATCGCGATCGACCTGGCCGATCGACAGCATCGACTCGAGCACGCCGCTCTGGCCGAGGAGGGCGATGTGACGAGTCCAGAGGTAGTCGTTGCCGTAGCTGCTGTCGGTGCTCTCCTCCTCGAAGCCGCCGTCTTCGCGTTCACGTTCGAACTCGTCGTTGCTGTCCGAAGAGAGCAGAGCCTGGACCGTCAGCTCCTGTTTCGGGCCCAGATCGAAGCTCACCTTGCTCAGCACGTCCCAGTACGCGGGCCCGCTGCCGCGGCGGATCTCGTCCTCGCTCTCCTCCTCGCCGGCGATGTCGAGCACGATGTCGAGCCAGCCACGGCGCGCGGACGCGAAGTAGGAGCCACCTTCCCAGCGACCGCTGGTGGAGCCCCAGGCGTTCAGCAGGCTGATGCCAACCTGGGAAGTGCGGTCACCCGGAGTGAAGGTCTCGAGGTCGAGCACGGCCGCACTGCGGTCGCCATACTCGACCGGGAACCCGCCGGTGAAGAGGTCGACGCCGCCGAGCATCTCCGGGTCGATGATGCTGAAGATGTTCTGGTAGTCCTTGAGGTGATACGGCTCGAAGATCTCCAGGCCGTCGATCTCGTAGCGCACCTCCCGCGTCAGACCGCCTCGGACGTTGAACTCGGCCGACGCGTCATTCGAGGTCACGCCCGGCAGCGCCGTGATCGCTCGCACGACGTCGTCGCCGAAGTGGGGCATCTCGCGCAGTTCCTCGGCACTGAGGGCGGAAGAACGTGCTGGTGCGTCGCGACCGATCGAGTAGCTGCCGACGACGTCGATCGAGTCGAGGGTGACCTCCGCCGCCTGCAGGCGGATGAGGAGCTCCGCAGAGGGCGAGTCGCGGCTCACCTCGGTCGAGACCTCCCCGACCACGAATCCCGGCGCCGCCGCGATCACGCGATAGCTGCCCTCTGGCACGCCCCGCAGCACGAAGGACCCGTCGCTGTCGGTGGAGACGGTCTTGATGACCCGTGGATCGAGTCCCACCTCGGCACCCAGGAGGGGTACGTCGTCCGTGGTGACGACCCGGCCCTCGATCTGGCCGAGGTAGCGCTTGGCATCTTCTGACACGGCGGCCGCGGGCCAGCCGGTCACCAGGAACACCGTGGCGACGAGGATCGGTTGACGAATCAGGGACGACATCTTCATTCTCCTACTGGGGCGGCCGTCGGCCAAGCGAGGGAACGATAGAGGGCCGTCCGTGAACGCAACGCGACCACCGTGTGAACGCAGCGTGAACGCGGCGTGAATCAGTTCGTGCGGAGGCGGCGCTTCGGATGATTCTGCTTCGTCGGCACAGCGCCGCTGTCGGCCCTCCCGGTGCCCCGGCGACGGCCCGCGCGCTTCCAAGCATGCACGGTCGCAGGACCGTTGCCCGCGGGGTCAGCCGCGAACCGTGCGCGACCAAACCCCGCCGGCGGCGTGCCGGGCCGCTCACCAGAGCGACCCGGCCTTCCTACCGCACGTCCGACGGACGGCGGCTCGCTTCGTCGGAGAGATCCTGCGGCGCGGTCCGAGGTTCCAGGCGCTTCCGCCTCGAGAGGCGGTTGCGGACCTCGGCCACGACGATGAACCCGACGAAGGCGCTCGACAACCCGAGGACCACGATGGTCCCAACGTCGAAGGTCATGCGTTCCCCTTTTCCCTGGAGCAGCCCAGGAGTCGTTGATGGATCCGACGAAAGGGTCAGACCCCAGGGGGAGGACCGCGTTGGCGGTGGGCCGAGGCTTCCAGGCGCCGGACGACGGCGGACCGTTCGATGGCCGCCTGCGACACGCCTGCCGACGGGGCAGCCGTCGGCGGCACCAGCACGACCAGGAGCTTGGCATCTCGGCTCGGCGCCGGAGACGGATCCGCCGGCACCACGAGAACGCCACCGTCGGCCGCGGAGCCCGAGAGCAGAGCCCGAGGGGCGCCGTGCAGGTGCCCGTCGGCGGCCCGGCCGGCCGCCGCCTCGGCGAGAGACGCCGCGACCAGACAGACCAGCGCGGTGACGACGCGGAGTTGCCTCATGCCGGGGGCATCCTACGCCCTCGGCCCTATTGCCGGAGCTCTGAAGACACCACCGGAAGCACGATGACGCGGCGAGCGTCGACGAGCACGCACCCGCGACTTTCCTCGCCGATGGACGGCGCACCCGCCCCGGCCGAGGTGGCGAAGGCCCTGTGGGACGGCTTGCCAGACTCCCCGGGATCCGCCACCGAGCTCCAGCGCGCGAGCTGGAGCGCCCGCCGAGAGTTCCGCACTAGCGAGCCGGCGGGTCAAGCCGAGATTCGCGCGAATCTCGCAGTCAAGCGACCGCTCGCTCAAGAGGGATCTGCCACTCCGACCCGAGCGATCTCTTCAGCGAAGTAGAGCATCGGACGTCCGTCCAGCAGTGTCACGATCCCAAGATCGCGAAGGCGTTCTAGGTCTTTCCTTGCGGTCGGATACGTGACGTCGAAGACCCTCGCAATGGTCGGTACGTCGGTGATCGGCATGATCGAGAAGAATCGATCCACGATCCCGGCGAGCCTTGCCTGGAATCCGCTGCCGGCGACTCGACGCTGGTAGTCCTTCTCCAGCGCAATGAGGTTGTCGAGCCTTGCTCTTGCGTCCTGCGCCTGGTCGATGGTCCCACGTAGGCAGAAAAGGAGCCAAGGCTCCCAAGCTCCACGCGCGCTGACATTGAACATGAGATCGATGTACTCATCCTTGTGGCGGTCGAACCACGCACTCATGTAGAGCCAGGGCTTCTCGAGCTTGCACTGGCGAGCGATCATGAGGGCCAAGAGGAGACGGCCGACCCTACCGTTGCCGTCGACGAAGGGGTGGATCGTCTCAAACTGGTAGTGAACCATGAAGGCCCATAGAAGCGGGTGTATCCCCTTGGGGGGCTCGTTGAGTACTTTCTCCAACTCGTCTAGACAGTCCGGAAGCTGTTCAGGCGGCGGGGGAACGAACCTCCGATCCGAGCCGATATGTACTTGAACGCGACGGAAGGCCCCCGGGCTCTTGTCGCGCCCTCTCACTTCCTCCAGCAGTCTGGCGTGGAGCCGTCTGATCAGGCGCAGACAGAACGGGATTTCGTCTAGGAGCTCGAGGCCCAACTGCATGGCCGAAGCGTAGTTGTGGACCTCTTTGACCGAGGCAACGGAATCGCCTCGAGGCGAAGCCGAGAACTCGAAGAGCAGCAGCTCTTGCGGCGTCGCATAGGTCCCCTCCAAGCTGCTGCTCTTGAGAGCTTCCCGATTCCTCAAAGGCCGGAGAATGAGCTCGGGAGTGGCGACATGCTGTCCGGCTCCATCGAGTTTGCCCAGCTCCTGAACCGCGGTCAGAAGCAGATCGACGACTTCGCCAGACGTCGCGCGGGATCGGGGCAGTGGATCTGGTACGAAGGCGACGTTCTCGGGGGGTGGGATTCGGAAGAGCCGCCCTGCTTTGGACTCACTGAAGCGGCCAACGTCCAAGTAGAGCTCCTTTTCGCTGGCGATCTCGAATTAAAGCATCGGGGGTCATATTTTAATTCGGACCCGTTGCTTAAAGCAACGCGCAACTCATCCTCGAACTCCGCAGGTACTACGCCGACCCCGACGGCGAGATCGTCACCGACGAGGCATTCCTGCGACTCGCCATGCGTAGACCCCTGCCTTCGCGGGGATGACAGAGGGAGAGGGAAGCCCGCTGAACCGCCACGACCAGCGGCACGAGCAGGGAGCTGGTAGTCCAGCTCGGCTTTCTTGCTCAACTCCCGGGATTCGCCGCCAAGCTCCAGCGCTCGCGCTGGAGCAACCGCCCAGAATCCCGGATGGGGACCTGCGACGACCGAAAGTAGGAGCTGGTAGCCATGCTGAAGAACAGCAACGCCACGCGCTACCACCGCGGCCGATCCAGATAGTCGCTTCCCTGGGATTCGCGTTGAAGCGCTCGACTCCCTATGGAGTCGATCGCTGCAACCCGAGAATCCCGTACGGGGACCTGCGACGAGCGACGACCGAAGGAAGGAGCGAGGAGCTGGTAGCCCGTACGGGATTCGAACCCGTGTTACCGGCGTGAGAGGCCGATAGCGACGTCCTCCCGCGTCCTTGGACATCGCCGCAAAGGCCCGCAGATACAGGCATTCATCCGTGTTAGTCTACCGTTGTGCACCCGCAATCCACGACGGTACTTGACCCTCACTTGAACCAGAGACGGCCGGCCGAGCATGCCTGACCTCTCCACGAGGACCTCTCGCCGGCGCCTCCCACGCGATCGGCGCATCCGTTGGGCGCGGGTCGCGAGGGGGCGAGCCGTCGGCTACCGGAACGCCGAGGAGAGCACGCGAGCCGGGAGCTGGTACGTGCGCCTCTACAAGGGCAGCGACTCCGGCGACTACTGGCGGGAGGTGCTCGGCGCCGCCGACGACCACGCACCCGCCAACGGCGTCGACATCCTCGACTACCGCCAGGCCGTGGCGAAAGCGAGCGAGTGGGCGCCCGGGCAGGTGACCAAGCCGGAGGCACTGACCGTCCGGGAGGCAGCGGCGCACTACCTCGACTGGTTCGAGCAGCACTGCAAGAGCCTGGGCCAGACGCAGGCGCTGGTCGATGCCCACATCCTGCCGAAGCTCGGCTCCCAGCGAGTCGCGGACCTCACCGCTCCCGTACTCCGTCGCTGGCACGAGCAGCTGGCCAAGAGCCCCGCGAGAGTCCGCGGAGGCGGCAAGCGCAAGCTCGAGACGGAAGACCACCACCGGGCGCGCCGGGTCTCCGCCAACAACGGACTGAAGACTCTCAAGGCTCTCCTGAACCGGGCCGTCGTGGATGGCCTCGCCGAGCCGAGCGCTGCATGGTCGAAGGTGAAGCCCTTCCGTGGGGTCGACAGGGCGCGCCATCGCTTCCTCGAAACCGAGGACTTGCGGCGCCTACTGAACTCCGCGCCGAAGGCCTTCCGGAACGTCGTAGAGGCGGCAGTCCACACCGGCGCCCGCTACGGCGAGCTCTGCGCTCTCGAGGTGCGCGACTTCTCCCACGATTCCCGAGCGATCCTCTTCGCCAAGACGAAGTCCAGCGCACCGCGCCACGTTCACCTCTCCGACGAGGGCATGGCGTTCTTCGAAGAGCTGACCGCTGGCCGGAAGGGCACGGCTCGAATGCTCCTCCGAGCCGACGGTGAGCCATGGGGCAAGAACCACCAGTCCCGGCCGATGCGCGAGGCCTGCGAGGCCGTGGGTATCGACCCGCCGATCGTCTTCCACGAGCTGAGGCACACCTACGCGAGCCTCTACCTCATGAGTGGCGGCAGCCTCGTATCCCTGGCGAAGCAGCTGGGCCACACCACGACTCGAATGGTCGAGAAGCACTACGGCCACCTGGCCGACCAGTGGCGGCAGGAGGAAGCCGCGAAGCACGCTCCGAAGCTCGGCAGGCGGAAGGGCCGTCTGTCGCGACTGAGGGCGAGACGATGAAGGAAGGTGACCACATGCTTGGAGAGGCTCCAGACGCCCCCCGAACTCAGCGCGAGGCCGCTCTATACATCAAGCTGCTCTGTCGCTCCGGCGAGTTCCCAGACTTCGGGCTCCTGGCCAGTCTTGGCCTTCGCGGCCATCGAAGGGACGAGCTGTTCGATGCGGTGGAACAAGGCTACGAGGAGTTCCTCGGTGTGATGGGCAGGATCGCCGAAGACCACGATCTCATGTCCAAGTCCCTCTTTCTGCTCGAACTCGGGGAGGACCATGCGGGCATTTGGGACCTCTCCATTGAGGAGCAGGAGCAGGTATTCGCCCTGACTCGAGCGGGGCAGGCACTACCCGAGCGCGCCTGGAAGATCATCGAGGCCGCCGATCAGCGGGTGGCCGAAGGTCGGGCCCTCTATTCAGCAAGCCCCTGAAGGCGTCTGGTGCCACCATCGATGGAAGGAAGGTCACATGATCGAAGATGACGGGCCGACTGGGCGGTGGCGGCCGGTTGGACACCCGAAGAGGTTGGCCGCAGCCGTGAGGGAGGGCCTCCGGTTGGGCATGCTCGCCGCCATCGTCGACGCCGAGCAGGCAGGCCGCAAGGTCGATCGGCTTGGAGAACGCGGCGTCGACTCTCGCCGCGGCCTTCGACTCGTGCGAGCCTGCGACGGGGGCCGATGAGCGAGGGCAATCCCGTCCCTGACTGGCTCACGGCAGCCGACAGCGTCGGGGCCGGCGAGCTTGACGATCGCTGGATAGGCGACCCCGACAGGCTTGCAGACTTCCTCGAGAGGCACGGCAAGGCGCTAGGGAAGCTGCTGACGTTCCGGGCTCACGGTGTCCAGCTGAGTGAAGCGGAATCGCGGCAGGCTCTCTTCTACCTGTCGCTGCTGATCCGCGCCGAAGAGCCTCTTCTCGACGACGTCCGGGGGTTCTTGTCTGATGCGCTGCGTTCTATCGCACGAGGCAAGGACGCGAACGTCGCCTTCGGTGTCAAGAGCGGCTTCGGGGGGAAGCGTTCTGGCACACGTGGCCCCGCGGAGTGGCGGGCCCTACGCCAGAGGCTTCTCGCACTTGAAGCGAAGGCACTGCGCGAGGCCTTACCGGATCGGCCTTGGCTGGACATCGAGCAGGAGCTCGCTGAGCTGTACGGCGTCTCCGACTCCACGGTCGGCGAGGCAAGGCGCCGGCATGAACGGGGCGATCTCCCCTCAACCCACCCGACGGATGACGAGCTTCTCGCTCGGCTCGACGACTATCGGTCCGAGGTTCTCAAGCTGCTACCCGGTCTCTAGGGCGCGTCGGTAGCTGGCTAGCCCCAGCGGCAGACAAGTCCCGCAGGCTGCGCCTCTCAGATCAAGTCGCATCTTGGTCCGTTGGTGTCGCTCGTGGCCCCTTCTATAGACAGTGGTCACTCGCCACCAACGGCGAGCGATGACTGAGGAGATCGACCAGTGGCACCAGCAACCGACAAGCGCCTCGTGTACTCCGTTCCCGAGTTCTGCGAGGCCCACTCGATCAGCCGCGGCATGCTGTACAAGCTCTGGGCGGTGGGCGACGGCCCCACGCGCTCCAAGATCGGGCGCAAGACCGTGATCACCGCCGAGGCTGCAAGGCGCTGGCGGGAGCAGCTCGCAGGCGAGGCGGCCTGAACAGTGGGCCAAGAACAGGCACACCCGACCCGCGTGGCTGGCGGATCGGGTGCTGATCGGGAGCCGTTGCGGGATGCCTCGGCGGTTGAAGTTTACGCAAGCCTGCCGCCATCGTTGCCGCCGTACAGGACCCTCGGCCCTCTCACGAGCTACAGGGCCGCCCGGAGCTTCCAGGCATCCGGCAAGCGCCAGACGCATGAGACGCTGATCCTCGAGGCGCTGCGCCAACTCGGACGACCCGCCACCTACGATGAAGTCGCCCAAGCCGCTGGCCTTCAGCCTGTCCAGGTTCATCGCCGGCTGAGCGGCACCGGGTCCCTCGTCGAGCGCGGCCTCGTGCGCAAGAACGGCCGGCGCATCGGGCTCTCCGGCAACAGCATGACCGCTTTCGAGCCGGTCGGGGCTTCGTAGTGGGCGCCTCCGGAGCCCGTGACGATCACGGCGTCCCGCTCGTTTGCTACGAGGAGGGATTCCGCTGCCCTGGCCCTGCCTACCAGCTCTACGCCAGCGACTTCGACGCGGACACGGCGTCCCTAGACTGCGCAGCGGTGGGCGCCTACCTGCGCCTCCTGAATGCGTCCTGGAAGACCGGCCCGCTGCCCGCGGATCCGGCGAAGTTGAGCCGCATCTGCCGTGAGGAGACTGGGCGCTTCGCAGCAATCTGGAGCGAGCTCTCCTCCTTCTGGGTGGAGATCGAGCACGACGGTTGCCGACGACTCGCGAACCGACGGCTGGAGCGGGTCCGCGAAGACCGGATCCTCTACCACCGGCGCCAGAAGAAGGCCGGAAAGGCGAGCGCGAAGAAGCGGGCCCGAGCCGCGAGAGTGCCAACCACGGTTGAGCCGCGGTTGAACCACGGTGCCAACCAGAGGCCAGCCAAAGGGCAACCCGAGGGCAAGTCTCCCGTCTCCGATCTCCCTTCTCCCATCTCCGATCTCTCGTCTCTGAGTGAGAAGAGGGAGCCCGGGGGTGCGTCGGGCCGCCAGGATGACCCCGCGGCCACTGGTAGCCCGTCCGGAGGCGGACCGCCTGAGGGCGGCACACACACCCGACCACCGACCAAGGGCCGGAACTGGGCGCCAGCAAGCGAGCTCGATAGCGAAGCACTTGAGCGAGAAGTCGACTTTCTGGCTCAGCGATACGTGCCCGGCAAGGTTGACCTGCACGAGGCGCAGCGCGAGCTGATCGCTCTCCGTGCCGCCGGCGTCGACATCTCGGCACTGGACATCGCCGAGACCTTCGACGCGTACCTGCGATCTGGCAACTGGAGCGGCAAGGCTGGCCAGACGCAGTTCACCCCGCTGCTCTCGCGCTTCCTCCGTGAGCGGATGTACCTACACCCACCTGCCACGACGATCGACGATCGACAGGGGCCTCACACCGACGAGGAGACGCGCCGGCGCCTAACGGAGCAAGCGGAACGGTGGGCCGCGGATCGCGAGGCAAAGCGGCGACGAGGCGGCGGACCAGGCGAAGGCACGGCGTCGGGGAGCCTCATAGGACCGCCCCCGGATCGGGGCCCTGACGCCCAGCCGAGCCGCGGGGAGGCCAACTAGATGGCCGCCCGGGACCTGCACGACGAGCTGATGGAGGCGGCGGTGCTCGGGGCTGCGTTCGTGTCGACCGATCTGGCGTGGCGGGTGGTCGAGGAGACCCAGCCCTCCGACTACTGGAGTGAGAAGCACCGGCAGGTGTGGCTGGCTATCGAGCGATCTCTGAAGGAGACGAAGGGAGCCGACCTTCGCACCGTGACTGCGGCGCTCGAGGATGCTGGCTACCCGAACATGCTGCCGTACGTGGCGACCCTCGACGTGGAGTTGCCGGACCTCTCACGGGTGGGCGAGTACGTTCGCGAGGTGCGAGAGCTGGCCGCTCGCCGGCGGCTGCGCTCCTTCGTCGACACTTTCCGCGGCATGGTTGAGGACGGAGAGGTGGCGCTCGACGAGGTCGTCGCCAGGACCACGAGGACCGTGGCGGAACTGGTGGGCACCGACCCGGCTGAAGGCTTCGCGACGTCGGGGGACTTGGCCGCCCAGGTGCGAGAGGCCGCGGACCGCACCGGCGAGCGAACCTGGGGAGTGCGCACCGGCTACGAGGGCCTAGACCGGCTCACCCGTGGCTTCCGTCCTGGGCAGCTCGTGGTGCTCGCAGGGCGGCCGGGGATGGGCAAGACGGCCCTGGCCCTGGGCATGGCTCTCGGCGCGGCTCGAGACCGTCAGCGGGTCGCTGTCTTCTCCTACGAGATGACCACCGAGGAGCTCGCCCTCCGGGTGGCGGCCCAGGTCAGCAACCTCCCATTCGCTCGCATCCGCGACGGTGGCATGCCTCCCGACGATGTCCGCGAGCTCGCGGCCGCGGCTCACGAGATGCAGGGGCTGAGCCTCTACACCTGCGACCACGCGATGCTGTCGACCGAGCGGCTGCACGCTATGTGCAGGCAGCTCCAGCGCGGCGCGGGACTCGACTTCGTGGTGGTCGACTACCTGCAGCTCGTGACGCCAACGAACAAGAGGGCAAAGAAGGTGGAACAGATCACGGACATCAGCCGCGACCTCAAGCTCTTGGCGCTCGACCTGAAGGTGCCCGTCCTGGCTCTGTCGCAGCTCAATCGGAGCCTCGAGGATCGGCCCAACAAGCGCCCGCGCCTGTCCGATCTTCGAGAGTCGGGAGCCATCGAGCAGGACGCCGACCTGGTGCTCTTCGTCTTTCGCGAGTGCCTCTACGACCCTGACGCACCCAAGGCCCTGGCCGAGCTCGAAGTCGCGAAGCACCGAAACGGCGAGCTGCGTCGCCTGGCGCTCGCCTTCGATCCTCCGTCGATGACGTTCGCCGAGCTGACCTGTGACGAGGCCCTGGTCGCATGACGGCACGTCGTCAGCAGGAAGTGGCAGCCATTGCTGCGACACAGCCGCAGGAGCAGCGATCCGGGGCCGCCCCGTACCTTCCCCACCATCCAGGGCCTGAGCGCCCTCAGACAGACCGAGAGGCGGCCGAAGCCGTCAGGAGCGATTCGATGAGCGATCTGAACGAGAAGGCAGAGAAGGTAGAAGCGGCCCGGCAGAAGGTTCTCCGCGGTGCGCTGTTCAACGAGTTGAGAGAAGCTGGAGTCCTGGAGAACGCGCTTCCCGAAGTGACGATCTTCGCCATCGAGAGGGCCGGCCTCAACGACTTCTTCGTCGACGACACGGGCCGCCTACGGGTGACTCGCGGCGAGACCGGCAGCGGGACGGTCGGCGAGTTCGTGGCCGCCCATCGCCACAAGGAGCATTGGTTCGCTCCTGACCCCGCCAGGCAGCCCGCACAGCCCGCCGCCATGACCGTCGGAGAGTTTCTCGACAAGAGCGTCTCCGACATGAGCACCGCCGAGAAGATTCGGCGTGCCCGTCGCCTGGGCGCGGACGGCTGGGCGCGACTCGTCGTCGCTGAGGCGGAGGCCAAGGTGCGAGGGGCCAAGAAGTGAAGCGCGCCGACGCCCAACGGAAGAGGGCGCTCGAGGCGGTCGACCGTGGGGAGTTCGCCGAAGCTCGCCAGTCCCTGCAGGCTGGATCGACGAAGAGGCGCACCGGGCGCCCCCGCATCGAGTTCGACCTCGAGGTGCTCGAGCGAGCCTGCGCTTCGTTCGCGCCGTCGATCGAGGAGCTCGCCACCCTCTTCGGGTGTTCGCCACGGACGATCCAGAACCGCAAGGCGGAGGGAGGCGACTTCGCCGAGATCTACGAGCGCGGCATGGCCCAGGCGAAGCTGAAGGCGCGTCGGCTGCTCTGGCGACATGCCGAGAGCCACGCGGGCGCGTCGATCTTCCTCGCCAAGAACCTGCTCGGAATGGCCGACCGCACAGAGACCGTGATGGCGCAACCGCTGCAGCGCTCCGTGATCGTGGTCCCCGAGCCGGTTACCTATGAAGAGTGGGTCGAGAAGTACGGCGAAGTGATCGAGGACAAGACCAACTGACCGGGTAGAGCGCAGCAACCTGCAGGTTGCCGTCCTGCACCCTGGGCGTCCACTTCCCACGAGTCGAGAGTCCCTTTCTGCACCCTTGAAAAAGGGGGCCGCAGCCGCGCAACAACGAGCGAGACACCGATGGCCGACCAGATCGAGATCAGACTTGCCCTCGCGATTCGAGAGTTCCTCGATGCCTTCGACCAGGCCGAAGGACGGGCCGCGGCCGCTCTCGGACGGATGCGTGAAGCCGCCGAAGCAGTCGACTTCGATCCCACCGGCGAAGAGGCTCGAGAGCTCGCGGCCGAGGTCGAGCAGGTAGGCGAGAAGCTGAGGGAGGCCGGCGAGGCGGGGCGAGATGCGTTCGGCTCCGAGCTCAACGCAGCGATCGACCAGTTCGACGCGAAGCTCGAAGCTCTCGAGGCCTCAACGACTTCTTCGTCGACGACACGGGCCGCCTACGGGTGACTCGCGGCGAGACCGGCAGCGGGACGGTCGGCGAGTTCGTGGCCGCCCATCGCCACAAGGAGCATTGGTTCGCTCCTGACCCCGCCAGGCAGCCCGCACAGCCCGCCGCCATGACCGTCGGAGAGTTTCTCGACAAGAGCGTCTCCGACATGAGCACCGCCGAGAAGATTCGGCGTGCCCGTCGCCTGGGCGCGGACGGCTGGGCGCGACTCGTCGTCGCTGAGGCGGAGGCCAAGGTGCGAGGGGCCAAGAAGTGAAGCGCGCCGACGCCCAACGGAAGAGGGCGCTCGAGGCGGTCGACCGTGGGGAGTTCGCCGAAGCTCGCCAGTCCCTGCAGGCTGGATCGACGAAGAGGCGCACCGGGCGCCCCCGCATCGAGTTCGACCTCGAGGTGCTCGAGCGAGCCTGCGCTTCGTTCGCGCCGTCGATCGAGGAGCTCGCCACCCTCTTCGGGTGTTCGCCACGGACGATCCAGAACCGCAAGGCGGAGGGAGGCGACTTCGCCGAGATCTACGAGCGCGGCATGGCCCAGGCGAAGCTGAAGGCGCGTCGGCTGCTCTGGCGACATGCCGAGAGCCACGCGGGCGCGTCGATCTTCCTCGCCAAGAACCTGCTCGGAATGGCCGACCGCACAGAGACCGTGATGGCGCAACCGCTGCAGCGCTCCGTGATCGTGGTCCCCGAGCCGGTTACCTATGAAGAGTGGGTCGAGAAGTACGGCGAAGTGATCGAGGACAAGACCAACTGACCGGGTAGAGCGCAGCAACCTGCAGGTTGCCGTCCTGCACCCTGGGCGTCCACTTCCCACGAGTCGAGAGTCCCTTTCTGCACCCTTGAAAAAGGGGGCCGCAGCCGCGCAACAACGAGCGAGACACCGATGGCCGACCAGATCGAGATCAGACTTGCCCTCGCGATTCGAGAGTTCCTCGATGCCTTCGACCAGGCCGAAGGACGGGCCGCGGCCGCTCTCGGACGGATGCGTGAAGCCGCCGAAGCAGTCGACTTCGATCCCACCGGCGAAGAGGCTCGAGAGCTCGCGGCCGAGGTCGAGCAGGTAGGCGAGAAGCTGAGGGAGGCCGGCGAGGCGGGGCGAGATGCGTTCGGCTCCGAGCTCAACGCAGCGATCGACCAGTTCGACGCGAAGCTCGAAGCTCTCGAAGCCAAGGTCCAGGCGGTCGAGCAGGGCAACGCTCGCCTGGCCGGTTCTCTGGCCGAAGTGGAAGCGGGCGGCCGGGAAGCTTCCGAGGGGCTGAATCAGGCGAGGGAGGCAGCCGGCGGTCTGAGCGACGAGACCCTCGAGCTCGGCGCCAAGCTGCTCATTGGCTTCGAGGCGGTGAAGCAGTTCCAGCGTGCCGGGCTGGAGCTGACGGAAGGCCTCGGCGACCTTCTCGGGGGCCTCGGGCTGGCCGAAGAGAAGGTCGAGAGCTTCAAGGCCGTCCTCGCAACCCGCTTCGATCTAAACCCCGTCAACGAGCTCACCGAGACCTTCCGCGTCTGGGTCGGCACCCTGGGGGAAGGCGAGGCCCTGCTCCTTCAGGCTGCCGACGCGGGTGTGCCTTTCGCTGCCTCTCTGGCCAAGATCGCTGGCGAGGTTCGGGCTCTCACCGAAGAGCAGACCCTCTCGAACGAAGAGCTGGAGCGCTACAACCGGAATCTGGCCGAGGCAGAGCGGCTCCTGGATCGTAGGGCGTTCGCTCAGGAGCGCGCCAGTTCGGCGATCTTCGGCGACGTTCAGGGAATCCGCCTCTACGCCGCTGCCCTGATCGATGCCGCGGAGAAGAGCGAGCTCAACGTCCAGCAGCTTGAGCGGCTACGAGAGGAGGCAGCTAAGACCCGAGACGAGCTGCTGTCTCTGGGCGCCGATGTGCCACCGAAGATCGCCGAGCTAGCGGCCGCCTTCGACGCTGCGCAGGAAGCGGCTCGAGCGGCTGCAGAGGCCCAGAAGGAGGCCGAGGAGGCGGCCGCCGACACTGAGGTGGCGCTCGAGGATGAGGCCGAGGCTGCCGAAGCAACAGCTACCGCCGTCTCGAAGGTGGGCGAGAGCAGCCGTTCGGCGGCGGCTGGCCAGCGCGAACTCCGCGACGAGGCCCAACAGACGAAGACTGTGTTCGACGAACTTGCCGAGGCGTACGAGAAGGCTCAACAGGAGGGGCAGCGGCAGGCAAGGACTGAGGAGAGCCAGACCGAGGCACAGGGCGACGCGGTGGAGCGCGCCCGGGCCCTCCACGAGGAGGTCGAGCGTCTTCGCGACCAGACTCTCGTGGCCGGCGATGACACCGAGCGGCTGACGCAGGCACAGCGCGAGCTCACCGACGCTCTCGACGAAGTGAGGGCCTCCGGCGCGGACGTGCGCGACGTCTACCTTGCGGCGGGAGAGGGCGCCGCCGACGCGGGCGAGCAGGTGACCGTCTTCGGCGCCGGGACCCGCGAAGCCGCCGAGATCGTGGACGAGTTCGCCGGCGCTGCAGTGGCCGCCGCCGACGCGACCGACACCTTCGCCGATGTGGGCCGCCAGAACCAGGCGGCGATGCAGGCTCAGACCATCAGCGGCGAGGAGCTACAGGCCAACCTCGAAGGGCTCAACGAGAGCACGTCCGATCTGGTGCTCGCCGGACTCCTCGGCATCGACACCAACCGCCAGGCGGCCGGCGCCCAGGAGCAGCTCGCCGAAGCGGTCGGTCTGGGAGAAACCGCCCTCGACAAGCAGGCCGAGACGGCCAAGGAGGTCTCGGAACAGCTCGCCGAGATGAAGAAGCGCCTCGAGGCCGTGGAGAAGTCGACCGGTGACGGACTGGTCAAGAACCTGCAGGCTGCTCTGAAGCTGGTGCAGGAACTGGTGCCGGCGTGCGAAGAGCTGGCCCGATGCATGGGTGAAGTCGCAGACGAGATCTAGGCATGACCACGCACACCAGCGACGAGGCCGCGCTCCGCATCCGTCGAGCGTGTGAGGAAGCCCGTCTCGTTGGACGCCAGGTCCAGGCCTGCCTTCAGCGAGTCGACGAGCTCGCTCGCAACGGCCTTCCTTCGGTGGCCTACCTCGACATCGTCGCCTACCTCCGGCGCTCGACAGCCACGCTCGACCGGCTGGTCCAGGGCGGTCTCGCCGATCGGGCTGGCTTCGTCGCGGTTCGAGAGGAGGTCCGAGCCGTGGCGTCGCTGCTCGAGGTCGACGAGGAGGCCGACGAATCGACCGAGCCCGCGTCGCCAAACTGAGGCGCGGCCTCCGTCTAGGAGTCGAGAGCGAAGCAGACCGCCGGCTGGTCCGTACGGGACTCTGAACAGACACCAAGGGGAGGACAAGACCATGACGCAGATTCGAGGGGCAGCCGTCGCACGCCCGACCCGGAACTGGGGGCGCATCGCTCTCTACATCACCGGCGCCGTCTTCCTGCTGATCGCTCTTCTGGCCCTCGCCAGCGACAGCCCCGTCCAGGCCTCAGCCGCGCTGCTCGCGATGCTGGGATGGGCCATCGGCCTCCTACTCGGGGCCGTGGTCTACTTCATCCCCTCGATCATCGCCAGCAAGAAGAAGCACCCGCACGTTCTGCCCATCGTGCTGCTCAACCTCTTCCTGGGATGGGCAATCCTCGGCTGGGTGGGCGCGTTGATCTGGGCGGTGATCGACGTGAAGCGGTGAGGCGCTAGCGACCGAACTGGAGAACGAGGTACTCATCGACGAGGCGCGTGGCCACCAGGACCGTCGAGTCTTGGTCGCCGGAGCCCGGCTCCAGCTCAGCGACGTTGGAGCGCAGTGAGTGGGTGAAGCTCTCTTGGTTGAATCGCGAACTCCGCACCGATCGAAGTATCACGGCGAAGTCGACCTGGCCGCGGAAGGAGGCCTTTTCAAGGGTCACCTGGACCAGTTCGCAAAGACCGCGAATGGCGGTCAAGGTGTCGTAGTGGTCGACCGTCCACCTGCCCTCGCCGTCGGGGGCTGCGATCGCATCCGAGTAGACTGCTGAAGATCCATCGGCCCAAGCCCAGTACTTCTGAAAGCACTGACGCTCATAGGGGAAGGTGTGGTCCAGTCGCTGTCTCTTCGATGCGCCTCCCGGCTCGAGCTGGAGGAAGCCTTCTATGGATGTGCTCCGAAAGATCCTGCTCCAGTAGAGAGAGCGAGACGCATGGTCCGCCCCGGCCTCGAGCATCGGACTTGCGCCACCGACGGGCCTGGCCGAAGCGAACAGCCGCGGCCACTCGAGTCCTGTACAAGGGTCCACCTCGTCCGCCCACTCTGCCAGCCGTGCAGCAGCCGACTTCCGGGCGATGAGTGTTCGCTCCAAGTAGACACGAACCTCCGCGTCTGTGAGAGGGAGACTCCGTGTCCCCTTTCGGCCGTAGTACTCACACCTCCCTTGCCGCTCCACCATGTGCGGAGCCGCTTCGGAAGCCGGCACTACGACCACCAAGAACCCACGGGTCTCATCGCCAGGGTCCTCGATCGTGTGGACCTCAAAGTAGGGAGTCGGACGAACCGATGAAGCGACGACGTCCTCGATTCGGCCCTTCGCGGCCTCAAGGGCGACTGGCGTCAGAGCCTTGGCGATGTCACGCTCCTCGTGCACGCCTACGACCAAGACACCGCCGTGCAGTGCCATGGCGGCGACGTCCTTCGCTATCTCGCGGTTGTGCCCCAGCTCTGTCTTGAAGTCGAGGCTCGAGGACTCTTCGATCTGATGCGCTACTGCGGCCTCGAGATCTGAGTAGGTTCTCGGGATCCACATTCCAAGTCCTCTTCTCCGGCGCGCTGAACAGAGGCTCCCGACCGGCAAGCGCCCCTACCTCTACTCCCCTTCGTCCTGTTCTTCGGCGGGTCTCTCCAAAGAGCCCGTTCCAGTGAACTCGACCGTGGTCATTCCGGAGACACCTCTGCCGACCGAGACGGGTGCCTTCAGGACGATGATGTTGCCCTCTCTCCCGTCGTCTAGCTGAATGCGATGCTGGCCATCGTGGCTGACCAGCGACAGGACCTCCAGGCTCTGCGGAGCAGAGAACCGACCTCTCCAGGACTTCAGGCGCCCTGCCCTTTCGCTTATCCAAGCCTCGACACCCTTGAAGAGCACCGTGTCTCCTTCGAGGACGTTCGCTCTGTATCGCCTCATGCTCACCCAGGGTGTCTAGCTGTACAGATCGGGTCGCACCTTCTTGCAGCACACGGCGATCCCCAAGAACCGAGCCATGCTGCGAACATGGCCTCGCTCGATCTTCTCCTGGCCCTTCTTGTGGCCGTGCGGTCCTTTCGGAAGGCGGTACGTCTTGGCCTCGAAGGTGACCTTCCAGTTGTGTTCCCTAAGGCTCTTGGTGTAGCCGGGGGCGCACTGCTTCAGGAGCTTCCACACCTCGCGGAGCTTGATCTCGCCTCCCGCCAAGACACACCCCCCAAGTTTCTAGCCCGGGAAACCGGACGGGACGGCCGACGGTCCTCGGTCGTTCAGCCGTTCCTCGGTCAAGCGGCCGACCGCCTCCTCGCGGGATCGGGCGCATCTCCATCCGCAGCCAAGACAACCTCCTCGTCTTTAACGCCGACGTTGTCCTTCGGCGACAGCTTCCCCGTGAGCTCGACCACCTTGAACTGCCTCTCGTAGCCACTCTTCCGGGGCAGCTCTGCGTCGTCGAGCTTGCCAGCAGTCACATCGTGCTTTGCCCGTTCGAAGACCTCCAGGGTCTCCTCGTCGCAGGTGCAGATGAACTCCTCGGCTGCCGCCTTGAACTCCGTGAAGTCCCTAGCCTCGTGGGCTATTTCGGTGAGGACCTCCCGGATGTGGAGGTGCACTTCTCGGTGAACCTCCCCGATGCTGCGGCCTCGGCCAGCGACCGCTCCGGGGCACACCCCGTAGCCCCACATCTCCTGGTCGACTTCTTCCCACTTGACCACCATCGCGGCCGCGATTTCGACGCCCGCGACGTAGCCTTTCCCGATTACGGGTGCTCGGAACTGGAAGACGACAGGGTAGACCGATCCCTTGGTCTCCATCGCTGATCTCCCTTCGAGTGTGGGTGGACCGCCGCGATCGCGGCGGCTGAGGACTCGGCAGACTACCGAACCTGTCGGAGCCTCTTGAACCACCGGCTGCACTCGGCTTGCCGGTGAGAGGTCTGAACTAGCAGGACCGTCAACGCTCGTTGGTCCGTTCGCGGCCCCGCACAGGATAAGACGGAATGGCTCGCGAAAGTTCCATAACCGGACGGGAATAAGACGTCCTACTGGACGAACCCAGCGCCTAGACCTGCCTCGTGGGTAGCAGGCCTTTGAGACCTGAACTTGACCCTTACTTGAACCAAGGTGCGATACGCGTTGGTGCGGCCGAGTTGCCAGGGCGCCAGAGAGCCCTTGTTTCTCAATGGTTTGGAGCTGGTAGCCCGTACGGGATTCGAACCCGTGTTACCGGCGTGAGAGGCCGGCGTCCTAGACCCCTAGACGAACGGGCCAGCAGAGCGCGAAATCGTAGCAACCTCTCTCGCCCCGATCAACCTCTCCCCGACGCGCTCACGGTGTGGAGCGCGACCGCCTCCCGGGCGCCGGCGCCACGCCACTCCCGTCGGTCTGCCGCTATCCTCGGTCGCTCCGGCGCCACTCCATCACTCCAGCGACTTCCCTCTCCAGACCAGGACCCCTCACCATGCAAGCCATCCTCATCACCAAGTGCGACGACGGCACCTCCGCCGCCCTCACCGACGTCGCCGAGAGCGATCTGCCCGAGGGCGACGTCACCGTCAAGGTCGACTACACGACGCTCAACTACAAGGACAGCCTGGCGATCACCGGCAGCTCGCCGGTGGTGCGCAACTTCCCGATGGTGCCCGGCATCGATCTCGCCGGTACCGTGGAAGAGAGCTCGCACGACGACTATGCCGAGGGAGACCGGGTAGTGCTCAACGGCTGGGGCATCGGCGAGCTGCACTGGGGCGGCATGGCGCAGAAGGCGCGGGTCAAGGGCGACTGGCTGGTGCCGCTGCCGAAATCCCTCGACAGCCGCCAGGCGATGGCGATCGGCACCGCCGGCTACACCGCGATGCTCTGCGTGCTGGCGCTCGAGGACCACGGGGTGACGCCCGAGCGCGGCGAAGTGCTGGTGACCGGCGCGGCGGGCGGCGTCGGCAGCGTCGCCATCGCGGTGCTCGCCAAGCTCGGCTACACGGTCATCGCCTCGACCGGCCGCGTCGCCGCAGAGGGCGACTACCTGAAGAGTCTCGGCGCCGCCGAGATCCAGGATCGCGCCGAGCTCTCCGAGAAGGGCAGGCCGCTCGGCAAGGAGCGCTGGGCCGGCGTGGTCGACGCGGTGGGCAGTCACACCCTGGCCAACGCCTGTGCGACGACGAAGTACGGCGGCACCGTCGCCGCCTGCGGCCTGGCGCAGGGCTTCGACCTGCCGGCGACGGTGATGCCGTTCATCCTGCGCGGCGTGACCCTGGCCGGCGTCGACAGCGTCTACTGTCCGGCGCAGCGGCGGCGCCAGGCGTGGCAACGGCTGGCGCAGGACCTCGACCCCGAGAAGCTCGAGCGCATGACCACGGAGATCACGCTCGGCGAGGTCCTCGCGCACGCCGAGCACCAGCTCGCCGGCAAGGTGCGAGGACGGCTGGTCGTCGACCCGAACCGCTGATCCTGAAGGTCGGCGGGAACCGCCGACACGATCCACCGGCATCTCCGGCCCATCGCCGAGGCGCTGCTCTGCGGCGGCTCCGATCACCTTCGTGAGGCTCGGAGACCTCCGCGCCCGAGTCTCCGAGCGCGCGGAGGTTCCGTTCGACACGAGATCGCGCCGACCTCGCGTCGAAACAGGATCCCGCGATCCAGCGTAGAATCGTTTTGACCGAACGGCCGATCCACGGAACGCTGCCGCCGTCCGCGTCCGCCGCCACCGCCACTCCGGCTCAGGTGGCAGAGCGTCGACGCCCTCTGCCCGGCAGCGAACCTCGCCTGCAAAGGAGCCTCGCGATGCAGCACGCCCTCCGCTCCGTCCTCCTCCCCTCGATCGGCGCCCTGGCGCTGGTCGCGGCTCCGGCGCTCGGCGCCGCCAGCAACTCCTCCGGCAACACCGGCAACACAGCGGTCGACGCGCCTGCGCCGACCTTCCACGGCGAGGTCTCGCGCATCCTCCAGGCCGAGTGCCAGGTGTGCCACCGTCCCGGCGGCGCCAACCTCGGCGGCATGGTGGCGCCGATGTCGCTGGTCAGCTACGACGAGACCCGGCCGTGGGCGCGCTCGATCGCCAAGAAGGTGGCGAGCCGCGAGATGCCGCCCTGGCACGCCTCGCCCGAGCAGGCTGGCCTGTTCCACAACGAGCGCACCCTGAGCGACGAACAGATCGACACCCTGGTGCGTTGGGCCAAGGCCGGCGCCCCGGCCGGTGACGTCGCCGCCGCCCCGCCCGCCCTCGAGTGGCCGGACGACGGCGGCTGGATGATCGGCGAGCCCGACCTGGTGCTCACCGTCGACGAGCCGTTCTTCGTCGACGACGACGTCGAGGACCAGTACGTCTACCTCAAGACGACGATGACCGAGGACCTGCTGCCCGAGGACCGCTACGTCAAGGCGATCGAGTTCCGACCCGGCAGCTCGGTGGTGCACCACATCATCGTGCCTGGCCTCGGCGGCATCGCCCCGGGCAACGATCCGGCGATCTACCGCGACGGCATCGCCAGCGTGCTGAAGGCCGGCAAGGATCTCCAGTGGCAGATGCACTACCACAAGGAGCCGGGGCCCGGCACCGGGGTGTGGGAGCAGTCGAAGGTGGCGCTCAAGTTCTACGACTCCGCCGACGAGGTGAAGTACACGATGCAGAACGCCGACCTCGGGCGCTTCGACTTCGTGCTGCCGCCGGGTGAGAGCGAGGTGACGACGAGCCAGGAGTTCACCTTCCCCGTCGACTCGCGCATCGTCTCCTACCTGCCGCACATGCACCTGCGCGGCAAGTGGGCGCGCTACACCGCGTTCTATCCCGACGGCACCAGCGAGGTGCTGCTCGACGTGCCGCGCTACGACTTCAACTGGCAGACCGCCTACGAGTACGAGACGTTCAAGCAGGTGCCGGCCGGCACCCGGGTCGTCTTCGAATCGGCGTGGGACAACTCGGCCGACAATCCCTACAACCCCGATCCCACGACCACGGTGCGCTGGGGCGAGCCGACCACCGACGAGATGAGCTTCGGCTTCATGTCGTTCATCAACGAGGAGAACTCGGGCGGCAACCTGTTCGGCCAGAACGGCCTCGACGTCACCGCCATCGTCGCCTTCAGCGACAAGAGCCGCGACGGCAAGATGCAGCTCGACGAGGCTCCGGAGCAGGTCAAGGCCTACTTCGCGATGATGGACACCAGCAAGGACGGCGCCGTCGACATGGACGAGGCGCGCGCCGCCAACGCCTTCCTCGAGAAGCAGTTCGCCTCGCGACGCTCGGCACAGGCGGGATCGGAAGAGTCGACCGACGCTCCGGCCGCCGACGAGAGCGGCGAGTCGGGCGAGTAGGAGCACCGAGGCGTGGTCGGCGCAGCGACGTCGCCGACCACGCGGCGGTCCACCACGTCGCCTGAACGCGGCGAGCGAGCCGGCCGCGAACGTCTGCGTCAGCCGCTGCGCGCGGCGCGACGTCGCGCTGCACCGGAGGCGCCGTGACGACCGGCCCGCTCAGCGACCGCGAGCGTTCCTACACGCTCCTGCTGCTGGTGCTGGTCTTCACCTCGAGCCACGTCGACCGGCAGATCGTCGCCATCCTGGCGCAGCCGATCAAGGAGGCGTTCGCGCTCTCCGACCTGCAGCTCGGCCTGCTCACCGGCTTCGCCTTCGCGCTCTTCTACGCCACCCTCGGCATGCCGATGGCGATCTGGGCCGACCGCGGCAACCGGCGCAACCTGATCGCCCTGGCGATCGCGCTGTGGAGCGGCATGACGGTGCTGTGCGGGCTGGCGCAGAGCTACTGGCAGCTGCTCGCGGCGCGCATCGGCGTCGGCGTCGGCGAAGCCGGCTCGAATCCGCCGTCGCACTCGATCATCGCCGACCTCTATCCGCCCGAGAAACGCGGCACCGCGATGGCGATCTTCGCGGTCGGGGTGAATCTCGGCATCATGCTCGGCTACCTCATCGGCGGCTGGGGCAACGAGTGGCTCGACTGGCGCTGGGCCTTCGTGCTCGCCGGCGCGCCGGGGCTGCTGATCGCGCTGCTGGTGCGGCTGACCATCCGCGAGCCGCCGCGGGTGGTCGAGCAGCCGGTGGCGCCGGCGGATGCGGACGCGGCGCGGGCGAAGGGCGGAGGCACCGTCTCCTTCTGGAGCGTCGCGGCGACGCTGTGGCGCTCCGGCATCCTGCGCCACACGGTGATCGCCGGCACAGTGGTGAGCTTCGCCGGCTACGCCACGATCGCCTGGATCCCCACCTACTTCGTGCGCGTGCACGGCCAGTCGACCGGTGAGGCGGGCACGGTGCTGGCGCTCTACCTGGGGATCGGCGGCGGCATCGGCACCTTCCTCGGCGGCTGGGTCGCCGACCGGGTGGCGCCGTTCGGGGAAGGCTGGCGCGCCTGGGTGGTGACCCTGTCGCTGCTCGCCTACACGCCCCTGGCGGTGCTCTGCTACACCGCTGAGAGCGCCCGCGTCGCCTCGCTCGCCTTCCTCGGTCCGGCGGTGCTCGGCGGCGTCTACATCGGCGTCGGCTTCGCCATCATCCAGTCGCAGGTCAGCGCCCGCATGCGCGCCCAGGCGGCGGCGATCAACCTGTTCATCCTCAACATCGTCGGCCTCGGGCTCGGGCCGACGACGGTGGGCGCGATCAGCGACTGGATGCAGCCGACCCGCGGCACCGACAGCCTGCGCTACGGGCTGCTGGCGATGGTGGCGGCGATCGTCTGGGGCGCCGCCCACTACTTCCGCGCCGGCCAGCTGCTGCAGCGGCAGACGCGGGAGATGGAGGTGTCGGCGACGCGGGTGGTCTGACCGGCTCCTGTCTGTGCGCCAAGTCGCGGCGACTCGAGATCACGGACTGTGATCCCAGGTCGCAGCGGAGCCGGTGCCTACGCCACTCCCCGCGCCACGATCTCCCACTCGTCGACGATCTCGCCGCCGCGCACCACGACGTAGCTGCGGTGCAGGTTGACGGTGGGGTCGCAGTGGCCGACCAGCAGGGCGACGCGGTCGCCGAGGGCGATCGCCCCGGGCGCCGCCTTCAGGTCGATCATGCCGTGCTCGTCGCCGGCGAAGTGGAAGCGCAGCGGCCCCGACGCCCCTGGCACGACGACCTCGGGCGGGTGGTCGAGCGACAGCGCCTTGAAGCCGGCGTCGACGGTGACCAGCTCCGGCACCGGCTGCGACACCGCCGCGGCGACGACGAAGAGTGCCGGCTCGAAGAAGTCGAACGGCGCCGAAGCTCCGGGGCTCGACGGGCTCTCGATCACCCGGTACTGCGCGTCCATGAAGACGTAGGAGCCGACCTGCAGATCGGTGGCGATGGCGATCTCGGCGTCGAGGTCGAAGGTGCCGGTGCCGCCGCCGGTGAGCACCGGGCACTCGGCGCCCAGCCCACGGATCTGCTCGGCGATGCCCTGCGCCCGTGTCCACAGCTCGCGCGAGCGTTCGGCGCGGTCGCGCGCCGACTCGAGGTGCATCAGGGTGCCGGCGTACATCTGCACCCCGCGCAGCGAGAGTGCCGGTCGCTCGAGGATCCGACCCGCGAGCCCCACGGCACGCTCGTCCATCGGCACGCCGGTGCGGTGGAAACCCGGATCGAGGTCGAGCACCACCTCGCAGCGCACCTCGGCCGCCGCCGCCGCCTCGGCGAGGCGGTCGATGCCGAGCGCGCTGTCGACCACCGTCTGCACCCGGTGTGCACGCGCGACCAGATCGACGTGGCGCAGGATCTTCTCCGGGGTCGACAGCGGTGAGGTGACGAGCACCGGCTCGATGCCGGCGTCGGCCAGGGCCTCGGCCTCGGCGATGCGCGCGCAGCACACTCCCACGGTGCGCGATCGGGCGAGCTGGAGGCGGGCGATCTCGGGCGACTTGTGGGTCTTGGTGTGCGGCCGGGCCCAGGCGCCGCGCTGCTCGAGGAAGGCGTCCATGCGGGCGATGTTGCGCTCCAGCGCGTCCGCGTCGAGCACCAGCGACGGGGTCGGCAGGGCGGCGAACGCGGCGTCGTTGGGGTCGAAGCCGAGGCGCGGCGCGCTCCTCTCGTTGCGGTCGCCGCCGCTCACGACGCCGCCTCCGCGGAGGCTGCGACCGACTCGCCGAAGAGCCGGCGCAACGGGGCGCTGAGCAGCTTGCCGCGCGGGTCGAGCCTCGCCCTCAGCGCGCGGAAGTCGTCCCAGCGCGGGTAGAGCGGCGCCAGACCCGCAGGCTCGAGGGTGTGGATCTTGCCCCAGTGAGGGCGTCCTGCCGCGGCGCGCAGGATCGGCTCGCAGACGGCGAAGACCGGCTCGAAGTCGAGCCCCGCGTCCTGGTGCACCGCCACGGTGGCGAAGCGCTCGCCCTCCTCGCCATGGAACGGCGACAGCCACAGGGGATCGGCGGCGACGGTGCGCAGCTCGATCGGGAAGAGCACCGGCAGGTCGGCGCGCTCGATCGCCGCCAGCACCTCGCGCACGACGTCGACGGCGCCGTCGAGCGGCACCGCGTACTCCATCTCGTTGAAGAGATCGGTGCGCTCGGAGGGGAAGACCCGGAACGAAGGGCCGAAGCCCTCGCTCGGCGGAGTCTGGGCGAACTTCTCGGCGAAGACTCGCCGCGCCGCCTGGGGGTCCTGGCGGTTGAGCTCGAGCAGCCTCGCGAAGCCACTGCCCGGGCTCTCGGGCTCACCCTCGGGCAGCGGCGCGAAGGGCTCGCGGTCGAGGCTCTTGGCGAGAGCCAGGCCGGTGAAGGGGAAGGCGAAGAGCTCGAAGTGACGGTGCGCCGCGGCGTGCTCGTCGAAGCGTCGCAGCAGCGCGTCCGTCTCCTCCACCCAGGTGCGCTCACGCAGGTTGTAGCGCGGCTCGCACGCGAGCTCGAGGCGCGAGATGACGCCGAGCGCGCCGAGAGAGACCGGCGCCGCACGCAGCAGCTCGGCGTTCTCGTCCTCGCAGACGCGCAGCAGCTCGCCGCCGGCGGTGACCAGGGTGCAGCCGACGACACGCGAGGCGATGCAGCCGAGCTGGAGCCCCGTGCCGTGGGTGCCGGTCGCCACCGCCCCGGCGATCGCCTGGCGGTCGATGTCGCCCTGGTTGGCCAGCGCCAGGCCCTCGGCGGCGAGCAACGGCCCCAGCGCCGCGATCGTGGTGCCTGCCCACACCTCGGCGCGGCGCCGCTCGCGGTCCACCGAGACGATGCCGCTCAGGCGCTCGAGCGACAGCAGCGTCTGGTCGGTCGGCACCAGCGGCGTGAACGAGTGGCCGCTGCCGGCGACCCGCAGCGACGTCGCGCCGCGCACCGCGTCCCGCAGCTCCTGCTCGCTGCGCGGCCGCAGCCAGTGCGCGGGGGTACAGCGCAGGTGGCCCGACCAGTTGCGCCAGGTGGCCGAGCGACTGCCCTCGCCCTCTGCGGTCGCTCCAGTGGTCTCGTCCGTGGTTCGCAAGCACGACCTCCGAGCACCACGTTAGCCGAAGCACGAAGCCAAGTCCGTGTCCGCTCTCTGCCTCGGCTTCTGCTCCGCTTTCTGCCTCCCTTCTGCCTCCCTTCTGCCTCCGTTTCCGCTTCCGCCTCCGTTTCCGCTTCCGCCTCCAATCACCACTCCATCGCCTGGCCGGCGAACCCCCCTCGGCTGAAGATCAGCAGCGGGCACAGCCCGTCTGCTGCATCTTCCGAAGAGCACGAGCCGCCCTCGACTGCGTTCTGTATCTTCCGAAGAGCGCTCTACGCCCTCTACTTCGCTTTGTAGCTCTTCCGCTCCCGCACCTCCGCCTCCCACCGCGCGACGTTCTCCATCTCCGGCAGCTCGACCTGCACCCGGCGGGCGAACTGCAGGGTCACCGCGAGAGTGATGTCGGCGATCGAAAAGCGCTCGCCGGCGAGGTAGCGGGAGTCGGCGAGGCGGGCGTCGAACATCGGCACCGCGGCGACGGCGTGCCCGGCGGCGACCCGGCCCCACTCCTCGACGCAGGTCTCGCGGTCCTTGAAGTAGCCCGAGATGTTGCGGAACGCCATCGCCACGTTGAGCATCAGACCGATCTCGGCGCGGCGCTGCCACATCTCGACGGTCGCCTGCTCGAGGGCTCCGCTGCCGAACAGCACCGGCTCGGGATGAGTGACCTCGAAGTAGCGGCATATCGCCACCGACTCGGCGATCACCGTGCCGTCGTCGAGCTCGAGCGCCGGAACACGGGCACCCGGATTCTTGCTGCGGTACTCGTCGCTGAGGTTCTCACCGGCGCGCAGGTCGACAGTGACGCGCTCGCAGTCGATGCCCTTCTCGGCCATGAACACGTGCACCCGCTTGGCGTTGGGGGAGGGGGCTTCGTAGAGCTTCATGCGTTGGGACTCCTCAGGGGACGTTCGTTGCCGGAGTGGCTGCGCGCTGCACGCAGCGTAGCCGAGGACGATCTGGCAGCCGCGCCGGCTTTGCCGCGACGAACCCCTTCGGAACCGGCACCCGCACGCAGTAGGGTTGTGCGGCTTCGCGAACCCAGTCTCGACCACGCGCCCCACAGCAGCAGTGCAGGGCGTGCATCCAAGGAGGATCCCAATGATCGGCTACGTCACCCTCGGCACCAACGACATCGACAGGGCGTGTGAGTTCTACGACAAGCTGCTCGCCGAGGTCGGCGCCAAGCAGCTCTTCGGCATGGACCGGATCAAGTTCTACGGCAAGGGCCAGGGGCAGCCGATGCTGGCGGTGTGCAAACCCTACGACGGCAAGGCCCAGGCGTGCGGCAACGGCAACATGGTGGCGATCCCCGGCGGCTCGCGCGAAGGCGTCGACCGGCTCTACCAGCTGGCGATGGATCTCGGCGCCACCGACGAGGGCGCTCCCGGCGAGCGCATGCCGGTGTTCTACGGCGCCTACGTGCGCGACCTCGACGGCAACAAGCTGTGCTTCTTCGAGATGAAGATGGGGGGATGATCTCCGGCGATCGCCCTCGCGCTCCGTCGCGCCGCGGCGGAGCGCGCGATCGGCACGTGGAGAGGTACCGGAAGGCGGCCTCCCTCCCGGTGACCGTTCGGCTCCCGGGATCGGCTCGGTAGCGGCCTACACCGATGCAACCGGCGCAGATCGGCCAGGAAGGGGCGACGGAGCGCGCCGCGACGCTCTTAGCGGCGCTGTGGGCGTTGGCGGCGCTCTTCCACCTGCTCGCCCAGCCCGGGCCGCTGGCCGAGCTCGGCGACCCTTCGGCGCCGCACGGTCCCTTTGCGGCGCCGCTGCAGACCGCGACGGTCGGCGTCGCGGCGCTGCTGTTGCTGCTGCGCCCCGATTCGCTGCCGCGCCTGCTGTTGCTGGCGACGCTGCAGCTCGTCAACGCGGTGTGGCTGATGCCGGCGATCCCCAACCACTGGACGATCGAGGCGTTCTGCAACCTGGCGCTGCTCCTCGTCGCCGCCGAGCTCTGTCTGGCGCGCCGGCCGCTCTCTGTCGGGACGCTGCTGGCACGCGCCGCGCCGGCTCTGCGGTGGGTGATCCTGCTCGCCTACGGCTTCGCCGCCTTCTCCAAGCTCAACCGCGACTTCCTCGATCCCGAGGTGAGCTGCGCCGCCGACTTCAGCGCCCAGATGCTCGGCGGCCTCGGGCTGGAGGCGCCGGCTGCCCTCGGCCCGGTGCTTTCGGGGGCCGCCATCCTCGGCACCGTGGCGATCGAGCTGGCGGTGCCGCTGCTCCTGCTCTGGCGGCCGACCCGAGTTGCCGGCTTCTGCCTGGCGCTGCTCTTCCACTTCGTGCTGGTGGTCGATCCGCTGGCGATCACCTACGACTTCAGCTCTGCGCTCTACGCACTCTTCCTGCTCTTCCTGCCGGGAGTGTGGATCGCCGGACTACGACCGCTGGTCGGCTTCGTCGACGACGAGCGCACGGCGCAGCGCCGAAGGCGCTGGCTCGCAGCGACGATCGCGGTCCTCCTGGTGGGCGCCGCGACGCCGGCCTTCGCCCCACTGGCGGTACTGCACCTGAGTGGTCGCAAGCTGCTCTGGCTGCTCTACGCGGTGGTCTTCCTGTCGAGCGTGGCGCTGCTGGTGCGGCGACGCGGTCTGCGCCTGCCGGGCGGTGGCGAGGGCGCTCCCTTCGCACGCGGTGCGGCGAACGGCAGACTGCCCGCCGCGACCTGGCCGGTGCTGGCTCTGGTGGCGCTCAACGGCATGGCGCCCTACCTCGGGCTCAAGACCGGCACCTCGTTCACCATGTACAGCAACCTGCGTACCGAACAGGGCACCAGCAACCACCTGCTGGTGCGCCGCACCGCCGAGCTGCTGCCTCACGCCGGCGACCTGATCGCGCCACTCGCCTCGAACGACCCGACGCTGAACCAGTGGGCGGTCGAGGAGTTGCTGGTGAGCCGCCTCGAGCTGCGCCGTACCGTGCAGCTGCTGCCGGGAGTCGAGGAGGCCAGCCTACGCTGGCGCGAGGCCGACGGCACGGTGCACCGGACGGAGCGCATCGCCGACCACCCCGAGCTCGGCGCGCCGCTGCCGCTCTGGCAGCGCAAGCTGCAGCTCCACCGACCGGTGGACGCAGAGGGACCGATGCGCTGCCGCTGGTAGCCGCAAGCGCCGCGATCCGGGAGCCCTACTCCTGCAGCACCGGCAAAACGATGCGCGACGGGTGCTCGGCGCTGTGGTGCACCACGTTGTTCGCCACCACGCCCTGCGTCTCGTCCCAGTTGTTGCCGCCGGTGTTGAGGTTGCGGTCGTAGCGCGGGAAGTTGCTGCTCGAGACCTCGACCCGAAGGCGGTGGCCGGCGGCGAAGCGGTTGGCGGTCGACAGCGGCCCCAAGCGGAGCTCGTACACCTCGCCCTCCTCGAGGAAGGCCTCACGGTCGAAGCCCTCTCGGTAGCGGGCGCGCAGGATCGCGTCGTCGAGGTTGAAGGCGCGGCCGTCGGGCAGCACGTCGAGAAGCTTGACGGTGAAGTCGGTGTCCCTGGCGTCGGAGGAGACGAAGAGCACCACCTCGACGAAGCCGGCGACCTGCAGCGGCTCGCTGAACGGCTCACTGGTGTAGACCAGCACGTCGGCGCGGGCTTCCACCGGTCGCTGGTCGAAGGCGCCCTCGGGCTCTCCGCCGAGGCAGCAGAAGTTGCCGCCGCGCGTCGGCACCGGCGAGCTGGGGTCGTACGTGAAGCGGTCGGCGGCGGCGGCGTCGGCGGACGGATCGGCGAGCAGCACCCCGTCGCCGTGCAGGCTGTTGGCACCGCGCTCGCCGGAGCCGAGGTAGAGCGTGCGCTGGCGGTGCGGCGGCGGCCAGGTCTCGGCGACGCGCCAGCCGCGATCCGGCGATCCGCCCGGCTCCTCGGTGCCCATCATGAAGTAGCGCACCTTCGGGGTCTGCTCGTCGTAGGCCCTGTTCTTCGCTTCGTCCTGGGCCTTGGTGAAGCGGTCGAGGAACGAGAAGACGATCTCGTCGAAACCGAAGTCGACCTCCTCCCAGTCGCCCATCTCACGCTCGCCGACGACCAGTGGATCGGTGAGCCGGTACTGGGCGCAGTGCAGGGTCGGCGCGACCACCATGTACTGGTGCTGACGCACGTCCTCGGCGGCCTTCGCCCGCACGTGACGGTAGAGCTCGAGGTTGGGCGAGACGCCGAGGTCGTACCAGGAGTTGACCCACAGCGCCGGCACCCCGAAGCCAGCGTCGTCGTGGTAGAGACCACCCTCGTACCAGGCCGGGTCGTCGGGCCGGCGGCGCACCGCTTCGGCGAAGAAGCCCGGGTCGCCGCCGCTTCGCTCCATCATCGAGACCACTGGCAGCTCGCGCAGCGCCGAGCTCCAGTCGACGTCGGGCACGTCGGCGGCGAGATCGAACCAGCGCGCGATGCGCTCCAGCTCATTGCGCGGGGTATCGCGGGGGAAGGTCGGGCGCGGCGCGATCTGCTCGCCGAACAGCCACACCACCATCGGCAGCTGGATGGCGCCGCCGCGGTAGAAGTTGCCCTGCTCGAAGTAGGGCCCCATGCGGCCGATGCCGGCGCCCTGGCCCATCGGCACCGCGGCGGCATGGGCGGGATGGTCCATCTCGGCGAGGGCCATCTGCCACTCGGCGGTCGACGAGCAGCCGAGGGTGGCGACCCTGCCCGAGGACCACGGCTGCGCCGCGATCCAGTCGAGCGCGTCCCAGCCGTCGGTGCGCGGATGGCCGAGGATCTCCCAGTCGCCCTCGGAGAAGAACTTGCCGCGCTCGTTCTGGGTGACGAAGGCGTAGCCGTTGCGGATCGCGTCGAGCGCGTACTTGAGCCGCGCGTTGGGGCGCGCCGGGTTCGACGGCGCCAGGCGCGAGAAGTTGTAGGGGGTGCGCCAGAAGACCGCCGGTACCGGACCGGAGCGCTCGCGCGGCAGGTAGACCTCGGTGGCGAGGCGCACTCCGTCGCGCATCGGCACCTGGATCATGCGCAGCACCTCGGCCTCGCGGTCGAGGTCGGCCTGGCGCACCGCGTCGCTGACGCGGTGGATCTGGGCGCTCGCGGGAAGGGCGACAGCGAGCGCGACGAGGGTGGCGACGGTGGCGACGGCGAGGAGAAGGCGGGACGACCTGGGCATCGGCTGGTGCATGCGCGCAGTGTGACCGCTCCGCGATCTCGACGCCAGTCGTGCCCGCGGCGCCGCGGCGGATATCGTCACCACCGGACCCCCGATGCGTACCTTCCTGCTGCGGCGCCTGCTCGCGGCCATCCCGACGCTCCTCATCGTCAGCCTGATCGTCTTCTTCGCGATCCGGCTGATCCCGGGCGACGTGATCGACCTGATGCTGGCGCAGAACGACATCGCGACCGGCACCGACCGCGCCCGCATCGAGGCGGCGCTGGGCATGGACCGGCCGCTGGTGCTGCAGTACGTGGTCTGGCTCGGCGGCGCCCTGCGCGGCGACCTCGGCACGTCGTTGTGGCAGAACACGCCGGTCACCGCGCAGATCGCCGAGCGGCTGCCGATCAGCTTCGAGCTCGGCCTGCTGGCGATGCTCGTGGCGCTGCTCTTCGCGGTGCCGATCGGCGTCTATTCGGCGATCCGCCAGGACACCGCCGGCGACTACCTGACGCGCTCCTTCTCGCTGCTCATGCTGGCGATCCCCGGCTTCTGGCTCGGCACCCTGGTGATGGTCTTCCCGTCGGTGTGGTGGCGCTGGGCGCCGCCGCTCGACTACACGCCGTTTTTCGCCGATCCGGTCGCCAACCTCGCCCACATGCTGGTGCCGGCGACCCTGCTCGGACTGTCGCTGTCGGCGGTGACCATGCGCATGACCCGCACCATGATGCTCGAGGTGCTGCGCCAGGACTACATCCGCACGGCGCGCGCCAAGGGGCTCTCCGAAGGCGTCGTCATCGTGCGCCACGCGCTGCGCAACGGGCTGGTGCCGGTGGTCACCCTGGTCGGCCTGCAGGCGCCGATCCTGATCGGCGGCGCCGTGATCATGGAGCAGATCTTCGTCATCCCCGGCATGGGACTGCTGCTGCTCGAGGCGGTCTTCCAGCGCGACTACCCGGTGATCTCGGGGGTCTTCCTGGTGGTCGGGATCGCGGTGCTGTCGATCAACCTGCTGGTCGACCTCAGCTACGCGCTGCTCGACCCGAAGACGAGGCGAGCGTGAGCGCTCCGGCCGCCAGCGCCGCGGCTTCGTCTCCGGATTCACCGGTCGCGCCGGCCCGCGCTGCCTGGCGTGAGCTGGCCGGGCGCCTGGTGCGCGAGAAGCCGCTCGGCGCCGCCGGTGCGATCGTCTTCGCGCTCTTCCTGCTCTGCGGTCTGCTGGCGGGCGCGCTGGCGCCCTACGGCATCAACGAGACGCACCTGGCGCACCGCCTCGAGCCGCCGTCCCTGACCTTCCTGCTCGGCACCGACCAGCTCGGCCGCGACGTCTTCTCGCGGGTGCTGCACGGCGCCCGGCTTTCGATGATCGTGGCGCTGCTCGCGGCAGGGTTCTCGACGGTGATCTCGGTGGTGCTCGGCCTGCTCTCGGGCTACTTCGGCGGCTGGGTCGACCAGCTCACGCAGCGCTTCGTCGACGCCTGGATGGTGTTCCCGGGGCTGGTGCTGCTGATCGGCGCGATCTCGATCGTCGGCCCGGGCCTGGGGCAGATCGTCGTCATCCTGTCGCTGCTCTACGGCATCGCCGGCTCGCGGGTGGTGCGCGGCGCGGCGCTGGGCGTGCAGGGGCAGACCTACACCCTGGCGGCGCGCTCGCTCGGCGCGCGGCCGCTGTACGTGCTGTGGCGTCACGTGCTGCCCAACGTGATGCCGGTGGTGCTGGTGCTCTTCACCACCCGGCTCGGCGCGGTGATCCTGGCCGAGGCGGGCCTCTCCTTCCTCGGTCTCGGGGTGCCGCCGCCGGCGCCGACCTGGGGCGGCATGCTGAGCGGCGACGGGCGCACCTACATGTACGTCGGGCCGTGGCTGGCGATCGCGCCCGGCCTCAGCCTCACCGCCGTGGTCTTCGCGGTGAACGTGTTCGGCGACGCCCTGCGCGACCTGCTCGACCCGAAGATGCGGGGGATCCGGTGAGGCGGCCGGATTCTCGGCGCCACCCTGGTCCGCCGCTGGTGTGGCCGGCGAGGCTGGTCGCCGCCTCGGCCGCGCTGCTCGCTCTCGCCTGCCCGGGCGACCTGCGTCAGCGCAACCTCGAGCTGATCGCCGCCGCCGAGGAACGCGCCGAGGGCCCGCCGCAGCGCGGCGGCACGCTGAACGTCGGCACCGTCTACGTGACGCTCTCGGCGCTGTCGTGGGACCCGGCCGACTGGAACTGGAAGCTCAACCACGACACCGGCATGTACTTCGAGCAGCTGATGACCGCCGACCTCTCGCGCAGCGTCGCCCGCGGCGGACCGTACCCGTTCCACGCCGAGGCCTACCTGCCCGAGGACGCGATCCGCGGCGAGCTCGCCGAGAGCTGGCAGTGGGAGGACGAGGGAACGCTGGTGGTGCACCTGCGCCGCGGCGTGCGCTTCCCGGGCAAGCCGGGAGTGATGGCGCCGCGGGAGCTCGACGCGGAAGACGTGGTCTACAGCTTCGAACAGCTCGATCGCAGCCCGAAGAAGATCGGCGGCTACTTCGACCACGTCGAGAGGGTGTACGCGCGCGATCCGCACACCGTGGTGTTCGAGATGAGCGAGTACAACGCCGAGTGGGCCTACCGCTTCGGCTACGGCTACTACTCGGCGATCCAGCCGCGCGAGCTCGGCCGCGACGGCGTCGACGTCAAGGACTGGCGCAGCGCCACCGGCACCGGCCCGCTGCAGCTGACGGGCTTCGTCGCCGGCAACTCGCAGACCTACGAGCGCAACCCCGACTACTGGGGCCGCGAGGTGATCGGCGGCAGCGAGGTGCAGCTGCCGCTGATCGACCGCCTCGTCTACCGCACGATCAAGGACGAGGCGACCTACCTGACGGCGCTGCGCACGGCGAAGATCGACATCCTCGAGGTGATCACCTGGATCAACGTCGAGCCGCTGCGCCGCACCACGCCCGAGCTGCAGTGGTCGCGCCGCCTGATGACCGTCGGCACCTTCCTGGCGCTGCGCACCGACCGACCACCCTTCGACGACGTGCGGGTGCGCCGGGCGGTCAACCTGGCGGTCGACCAGCGCGAGCTGCAGGGGCTGTACCACGGCGGCCACGCCGAGCTCTTCGCCTTCCCGATGCACCCGGTGTTCGGCGACTACTACCAGCCACTCGAGGAGATGCCGCCGGCGGTGCGCGAGCTGTTCGACTACCGGCCCGACGAGGCCCGTCGTCTGCTCGCCGAGGCCGGCCATGCCGAGGGCTTCACCTTCACCGCCCAGGTCTGCGCCTGCAACCAGCCCAACGTCAACCAGCTGCAGGTGATCGCCGACTACCTGTCGCGGGTCGGGATCACTGTGGAGATCGAGCCGCTCGAGTACTCGGCCTTCCTGTCGGCGATGACCACCCGCACCCACGCCGCCGGCTACTTCAACCAGAGCGGCCACGTGAACCCGACCACCAGCCTGCGCAAGTTCACCAGCGGCCAGGTGTGGAACCCGTCGCAGTTCTCCGACCCCGAGTTCGATCGCGGCGTGCTCGAGGCGCAGCGCACCCGCGACGAAGCGGAGCGGGTGCGGCTGGTGCGCGAGCTCACCGCGCACCTGGTCGAGCAGGCGCCGCACCTGTGGCTGCCGACGCCCTACGTCTACAGCGCCTGGTGGCCGTGGGTGCGAAACTACGCCGGTGAGCTGCGCGCCGGGGCGGTGCGTCCGGGCCCGATCTACGCGCGGATCTGGATCGACCACGACCTGAAGCGGGCCATGGGCTTCGCGCAGGGCGACACGGGTCCGCCGCCACGCGGGTCGTCGCTCGCCGAGCACGAGGAGCAGGTGGCGCAGATGCGGCAGGAGCGTTCGGAGCGTTCGGCGCCGGCGGGCAGCGAGGACTGATCGGACATGACCCAGACCCCGGACCAGAAGCCTCCGCGCGCAGGTGCCGCCCGCGGGCCCTCGCCGCAGGACGACGAGCCGCTCCTCGTGGTGCGGGATCTCAGCGTGGTCTTCCCGTCGCGCCGGACGGTCGCGAGGAACGGAGCCGGGGGCGGCAGTGGCAGCGGCAGTGACCACGGCGCCGTCTGGGCGGTCGACCGCTTGAGCCTCGAGATCCGGCGCGGCGAGACGCTGGCGCTGGTCGGCGAGAGCGGCTCGGGCAAGAGCATGACGGCGCTGTCGCTGCTGCGGCTGGTGCCCGAGCCGGGGCGCATCGCGTCGGGAGAGGTGCGGCTGGCCGGTGAGGACCTGCTGCGCCTGCCGGAGGCGGCGATGCGGCGGGTGCGCGGCGACCGCATCGCGATGGTCTTCCAGGAGCCGATGACCTCACTCAATCCCGTGCTGTCGATCGGCCGCCAGGTCGCCGAGGCGATCCGGGTGCACCGCAGGGTCTCCTGGCGCGCGGCCCTGGCGCGCGCCGGCGAGCTGCTCGAGCAGGTCGCCATCCCCGACGCCCGCGACCGTCTCGACGCCTACCCCCACGAGTTCTCGGGCGGCATGCGGCAGCGGGTGATGATCGCCATGGCGCTGGCCTGCGAGCCCGAGCTGATCCTCGCCGACGAGCCCACCACGGCCCTCGACGTCACCGTGCAGGCGCAGATCCTCGAGCTGCTCAAGCGGCTCACCCGCGAGCGCGGCACTGCGCTGATGCTGATCACCCACGACCTCGGCGTCGTCGCCCGCTACGCCGACCGGGTGGCGGTGATGTACGCCGGCAAGCTGATGGAGCAGGGCGACGCGCGGGCGGTCTACGCGCGGCCACGCCATCCGTACACTCTCGGGCTGATGGCCTCGGTGCCGCGGCTCGACGATCCGCCGGGTCGACGTCTGGTGCCGATACCGGGCCAGCCGCCGGACCTGAGCGAGCTGCCGCCCGGCTGCCGTTTCGCCCCCCGTTGCGCCTTCGTGCACGGGCGCTGCCGCGAGGAACGCCCCACGTTGCTGCAGGCGCCCGGCGCCGCGTCCGGTCACCTGCGCTCCTGCTTCGGCTTCGAGGAGCCTTCGGGCCCACAGGGAGCTGGCGCACCGGCGCGAGCTGGAACGCCGGCCGGCGAGGGGACCGAGAGGTGAGTGGCACTGCACGAAGCGGCGCGCGCCCGGGACCCCTGCTCGAGCTAAAGGACCTCCGGGTGCACTTCCCGCTAGGCGAGGGGCTGCTGCTACGCCGCACCCGCGGCGTGCTGCGCGCGGTCGACGGGATCTCCCTGCGTCTCGAGCGCGGCGAGACCTACGGCCTGGTCGGCGAGAGCGGCTGCGGCAAGTCGACCACCGCGCTGGCGATCCTGCGCCTGCTCGAGCCGACCGCTGGGCGCATCGTCTTCGACGGCGAGGAGATCACCGGCTGGTCGCAGCGCCGGCTGCGGCCGCTGCGCCGCCGCATGCAGATGATCTACCAGGATCCCTACGGCTCGCTGAACCCGCGGATGAAGGCGCGCGACCTGATCGGCGAGCCGCTGGTGATCCACGGCCTCGGCGGCGATCGCAGGCGCCGCCGAGACCGGGTCGACGAGCTGATGCAGCGCGTCGGCCTGCTGCCGGAGATGGCGGACCGCTATCCACACGAGTTCTCCGGCGGCCAGCGCCAGCGCATCGGCATCGCCCGGGCGCTGGCCCTCGAGCCCGACCTGCTGGTGTGCGACGAGCCGGTGTCGGCCCTCGACGTGTCGATCCAGGCCCAGGTGGTCAACCTGCTGGCCGACCTGCAGCGTGAGCTCGGCCTGACCATCCTGTTCATCGCCCACGATCTGTCGGTGGTGCGCCACCTGTGCCGGCGGATCGGAGTCATGTACCTCGGCAGGATCGTCGAGGAGGCCGATCGCGACACGCTGTTCGGCGATCCGCGCCACCCCTACACCCGCGCGCTGCTCGACGCCGTGCCGGTGCCCGACCCCGTGGTCGAGGCCGCCCGCGCGCCGCGGACCCTGCGCGGCGAGGTGCCGAGCCCGGCGCGTCCGCCCGCCGGCTGCCCTTTCCACCCGCGCTGCCCGATCGCCGAGCCGCGCTGCAGCGAGGTCGGGCCGCGACTCGAGGCCTACCCGCGGCGAGACGCGGCGCCGGCGGAGCGGTGGGTGGCGTGTCACTTGGCGGACGCTGAACCCGCACCGTCGCTTTGAGGCGCGGCACGGCCGAGTCGGGGCGGGTCGGCGCAGGGTCGAGTCCAGAGGCGCCCGAGGCTCGAAGCCCGAGCCTGCCGGCGGGGAGGAGCCCTTGGCTGCACTGCAGATCTGCACGAGCGTCATTCCCGCGAAGGCGGGAATCCACGCGTGACGGTTGCACCGTGAAGTCGCCGCCGCTCCGGCATCCGCCGGATCCGTAGTGCGACGCTCTATCGGTGACTCCAGCGAGCTCCAGGCGGCCTGCGGCCGCGTCGCTCGGAGAACGCACTGCGCCGCCTCGAGGCACTACGAACCTCGAACACTCTCGATGCCTCATTCCCGTGCCGAAGAGCTGGAGGATGGTGCACCCTGAGAGGAGTCGAACCCCCTGACCTTCGGATCCGTAGTCCGACGCTCTATCGGTGTCGACAGCGAGCTCCAGGGCGGCCTCGGCCGGGTCGCTCGGAGAACGCACTGCGCCGCCTCGAGGCACTACGAACCTCGAACACTCTCGATGCCTCATTCCCGTGCCGAAGAGCTGGAGGATGGTGCACCCGGGAGGAGTCGAACCCCCTGCACTCAGGATCC
>QQVD01000074.1 GCA_003388555.1 Acidobacteriota bacterium
CTGGCCCTCGGCGCGCGCCGGCATCTGGTCGGGCCGCTCGGCTTCTCCGTCGACGACCGGCGCGCTCGCCGCGCCGGGCTCGACTACTGGCCACGGGTGGATCTCGCCGTGTGGAGCGACTGGGACCGGTTCGCGGCCGACGGTCCTCTGCGCGACGCGCCGCGGGCTGCCTGCTGGTGGTTCAGCGGCGAGGCCGAGCGCGACCTCTGGCATGCCGACCTCGACGCCCACCTCCCGGTGGTGCTGCTCTTCGGCAGCGAGACCGAAGGGCTGCCCGGCCCGCTGCGCGCCGAGCACGGCGACCGGCTTGTCCGCCTGCCGATGCGGCCTGGCTCGGTACGGGCGCTCAACCTCTCGACCGCGGTCGCCGTGGCCGGCTACGAGGTCGAACGCCGTCGTCGCCGCGGCCGCCACGGATAGCATCACGGCATGAGTGCACGCTCCGCGGTCCGCGCCGCCCGACTGCTTCCGACCGCGATCCTCGTAGCCACCGGGCTGCTCGCCCAGACGACGAACGTGCTCGACACCGAGATCGAGCATCCCGGCACAATCGAGCCGGTTCCGGCCCTGGTCGTGACCAACGCGCAGGGCTTCCGTTTGAGCTTCGTGCGCCGCGGCGACGCTTCGGTCGTCGGCCTCTTCGAGCTGTCGCGGCGCCCGGAGCTGCTCGATGCCGAGCGCGGCGTCGAGCTGGTCTTCCCCGACGGATCGCGTCGTCAGACCGCTCGTCTCGACGGCAGCATCTCGTGGCTCGAGTTCCCGCTCTGGGACGGCCGCGGCGCCGCCGAAGACGCGCCCCTGCGCGATCTCATGGAGATCCCCACGATCGAGGTCGCCTACTTCCTCGAGGGCGGCGGCTACAAGTCGACGGTCTTCGAGCTCGACGGGCTGGCCGCGGCCGCGGCCGCCACCTACTCGATCCCCGAGACCGTCGCTCCCGAGGCCCGTCGCGCCGCGGCGGTGCGGCGCCAGCTGCTCGACGACGCCGCGGTGCGCTGCAGCGAGCTGAAGCGTCGCCGGCGTGAAGAGTGCCTCGAAGCGGTGCGCAGCTGCGCCGCCGCGGCCGAGTCGGCGCTCCAGGGCGGAGCGGCAGCCGACCCGGAGCAGGGTGCCCTCCGCGAATGCCTCACCGAGAGCGGCGGCTGAGGCGCTCCCGCAGGATCACCAACCGATCCCGTAGTCCTCGCCGAAGTCGCTGGCGCCTCCCCACATGGTGCCGTACTCGCGGTCGAAAACGATCGCCGTGATCGGCCCCGAGGTGCGCTCGCGCACCTCGACGTCGTATCCCATGCGCCGCAGCTCGGCGCGCACCCAGGGCGGCGTGTCGCTGCGCACGACCAGTCGCCCCGGCTCGGCCTGATGGGCGCCGAAGGAGCTCTGCATCTGGTAACTGGTGAGGTTGGCCGCTTCCACCGCCTGCTGCACGTCCATCCCGAACTCCACCACGTTGAGGAAGAACTGCAACAGGTTCTGGTCCTGCGTGTCGCCGCCCTGCACCGAGAAGCTCAGCCAGGGCTCGCCGTCCCGCAGCGCCATGCCCGGCGTCAGGGTCACCCGCGGCCGCTTGCCCGGTTGCGGCAGGTTGTAGGGATTGAGCACCGGGTCGAGGACGAAGCTCTGCATGCGTTGGGAGAGGCCGATGCCGGTGCGACCCGCCACCACCGCCGGGATCCACCCGCCGCTGGGGGTCACCGAGACCACCCAGCCCTCGGCATCGGCGGCCTGGATCGACGTCGTTCCGGCCCAGAACGCCTCTTCGGCGGACATCGCGAAGCGGTCGGGACCGATGGCTCCCGAGCCGGCCTGCTGGAAGCCCTCCTCGCCTTCGGCGTCGGCGTCCGGCGGCACCGGGGTCCAGCGCTGGAGCTCGTCCAGGAAGGGATGCTCACCCTGCTGGAAGTCGTAGGGATTCCCGGGCCGCGTCTCGGCGTCGTTGCGACTCCAGTCGATCTGCTGGAAGCGCTGGCGCGCGTACTCCTTCGACAACAGACCCTCGAGCGGCTCGGCCGGGGGGAAGGCCGGATCGCCGTAGTAGAAGTCGCGGTCGGCGAAGGCGAGGTTCATCGCCTGGTAGAGGGTGTGCAGGTAGCGGGCGCTGTTGTAGCCCATCGCCTTCAGGTCTTCGACGTTCTCCAGGATGTTGAGCGCCTGCAGCATCACCGGACCCTGGGTCCAGGTGGTCAGCTTGTAGACCTCGATGCCCTTGTACGTGGTGCTCACCGGAGGCTCGAGCTTCACCTGCCAGGTGTCGAGATCCTGCAGGGTGATCAGCCCACCCTGCTCCTGGGTGGCTCGCACCAGCTCCTCGGCGATCTCGCCGCGGTAGAAGAGGTCGTAGGCGGCCTGGATCGCCTCCTTGCGACCCTTCCCCGCCGCCAGGGCCTGACGCTCCGCCTCGACCAGAGCCAGCAGGGTGTCGCGCAGGTCGAGCTGGCGGAAGACCTCGCCGGCGACCGGTGCCGCGCGTCGCTCCGGATCCGCGGCGTCCAGATGCGGCAGGAACACGGAGCGCGAGTAGGGCCACTGGCTGAGCAGCTCGCGACGCCGCTCCATGTTGTCCGCCTGGGACTGCTCGATCGGGTAACCGTCGGCCATCTCGATCGCCGGCCCCAGCACCTCGGCGAGGGAGAGCCGCCCGTACTCGGCGAGCATCACCATGAGGGCGCCGGGCGTTCCCGGTGTCGTCGCCGCCAGCGCGCCGTACTCGGGCGGGTACCGCATCCCGCGCTCCTGGAAGAACTCGACCGTGGCGCCGCTCGGTGCGACTCCGAGACCGTTGACCCCGATCACCTCGCGTGTCCGCGGATTCCAGATCAGCGCCTGCGTCTCACCGCCCCAGCCGAGGGTGTCCCACATGGTGCTGGTCGCGGCCAGCATCGCGCAGGTCGCATCGACGGCGTTGCCGCCGCGGGCGAAGGTCACCGCTCCGGCGGTGGCCGCCAGGGGCTTGCCGGTGATCGCCAGCCAGTGCCTGGCGTGCAGCACCGGCTTGGTGGTGCGCTGGGCAGCGAGCGGAGCGCCGAGCAGTGCGGCGAGCAGTAGGGCGCAGGCCGAGAGGACCAACACCGGCTCTGCTCGGGAGATCCGGCGCCGCCAGGCTCGGCCGTCTCGAGTGCTGGGAAGGCTCGGTGTGCAAAGACGCATGCGACGACTCCAGGGATCGGCTCCGCTGACAGAGCCGGAGGGCGTGGAGAGAGGAAGCGAGGAGGATCGGCGGGCATTGTGTCAGAGCACCATGCGGACCGGATCTTGCGGCGTCTCCCGTCTGCCGTCGACGCCAGGAGCGATCCGAGCTGGAACGACGAGCGAGATCACGAGCGGCACGAGCGGCACGAGTGACGATCCGAGGCTCGGCGTGGGTGCTGGTCGCCGACCGGAGCCGCCGCTTCGAGCCGTCGCCACCGTGCGACCCGGGGCGCCCACCGCCAGCGCCGATCGATGAACGGGAATCCACCGCCGACGGCAGCGTCGGTTAGGGTCTGCTCGCCCCGTAGCCCGGTCGGCTCGGCGGCCGCAGCTGGAGCGTCGATGAGCCAGACACCCGACAAGTCCGAGATCCGAGGGCCCCGAGGCGGCGCGGCGCCGGGGGGCGGAGCCGCCAGGCGGATCTGCGTCTTCTGCGGTTCGCGTTTCGGCCGCCTCCAGCAGTACCGGGATCAGGCAACGGCGGTGGGCGCTGCGATCGCGCGCCGCGGCTTCGGCGTCGTCTACGGCGGCGGGCACGTCGGACTCATGGGCACCGTCGCCGACGCCGCGCTGGCCGAAGGTGGCGAGGTCATCGGCGTGATCCCCCACGCGCTCGACTCGCGTGAGGTCAGCCACACCGGACTCAGCGAGCTGCACCTCGTCGACACGATGTTCGACCGCAAGAAGCTCATGGCCGAGCTCTCGGCCGGGTACGTGGTGCTGCCCGGCGGGATCGGTACCCTCGACGAGCTGTTCGAAGCGATGACCAACTCGCAGCTCGGCTTCGATCCGAAGCCGATCGGCCTGCTCAACGACCACGGGTACTACGACGATCTGGTGCGCTTCCTCGACCGTCTGACGCAGGAGGAGTTCCTCGCCCCCGAGCACCGAGCGCTGCTCTGGGTCGAGGACGATCCGGAAGAGCTCGTCGCGCGTGTCGTGGCCGCGATCGGCTGACCGCCCCGAACGCCTCGCGCGGCCGGCCGAGGAGCCGGTGTCGGCGGACCTCTGGCAAGATAGGCGCCCCATGAAGAACAACATCGGTCTGTTTCTCACCAAGCGCGCCCACCTGTCTCCGGATCAGGAGGGCTTCGTCGACCTCGACACCGGCCGCCGCTTCACCTACCGGCAGTGGAACGAGCGCTCCAACCGCACCGCCAACCTGTTGCTCGAGTCGGGTGTCTCCCGGGGCGATCGGGTCGCCCTGCTGATGATGAACTCGATCGAGTACATGGAGAGCTTCTTCGCCCTGGCCAAGATCGGCGCGGTCTGCGTGCCGCTCAACTGGCGCCTGACAGTCGACGAGCTCGCCTTCATCGTGCGCGATGCGGAGTGCTCGACGCTGCTCTTCGGCGGCGAGTTCGGTGACGCCGTGGCCAAGCTCGCAGCTCGAGGCGACGGCGAGAACGGCACCAGCGTGCAGCGTTGGATCCACGTCGGCGCCACCGCGGACGAGGCGCCACCCGACTTCGCGCAGTCGTACGTCTCGCTGCAGAAGGCCGCGTCGGCCGACGAGCCCGAGATCTCGGCCTGCGACGACGACCTCCTCTACATCATGTACACCTCCGGGACCACCGGACTGCCCAAGGGAGCGGTACACACCCACTCGACGGCGCTGTGGGGCCTGATCACCATCGCCGCCACCGCCGACTCGCGACCCTCCGACCGCTACCTGGTGGCGCTGCCGCTCTTCCACGTCGGCGCCCTGACCCCCTGCACCTCGATCGTGCATCTGGGCGCCACGGCCTTGGTCATGCGTCAGTTCGATCCCCGCCGCGCCTGGCAGGTGATCAGCGACGAGAAGATCACCACCGGTCTCAAGGTGCCGGCGATGCTCAACTTCATGCTGCAGGTCTACGATCCGTCGAAGATCGACCACTCCAGCCTGCGCTGGCTGCAGAGCGGCGCCGCCCCGGTGCCGGTGTCGCTGATCCACAAGTACGCCGAGCTCGGCATCGAGGTCCAGCAGGTCTACGGGCTGACCGAGACCTGCGGGCCGGCCTGCCTGATCTCGTCCGCCGACGCGATCGCCCGCGCCGGGTCCACCGGCAAGGCGTTCTTCCACACCGACGTGCGGGTGGTCGACGAGGACGGTAACGACTGCGAGCCGGGCGGCTACGGCGAAGTGGTGGTGCGCGGCGGGCACATCATGAAGGAGTACTGGAAGCGACCCGAAGCCACCCAGGAGTGCATCAGGGACGGCTGGTTCCACACCGGCGACGGCGCCAGCATGGACGCCGACGGCTTCGTCTACATCCAGGACCGGATCAAGGACATGTACATCTCCGGCGGCGAGAACGTCTACCCTGCCGAGGTCGAGAACGTGCTCGCGTCGCACCCCGACATCGTCGAGGCCGGCGTCATCGGCGTGCCGAGCGAGAAGTGGGGGGAATCGGGCGCCGCGGTGGTCGTGCGCAAGCGGGCCGACCTCAGTGAGGAAGAGGTGCTCGACTTCTGCCGCGACAAGCTGGCGCGCTACAAGCAGCCCAAGCTGGTGTACTTCACGGAACAGATCCCGCGCAATCCGTCGGGCAAGATCCTCAAACGGGTGCTGCGCGAGCAGTTCCCTGGCGCCGCCCCGGAGTAGGAAGCAGGCGCCGCGGCATAGGCTCCGACGCGCTTTCGGCCGCTCTGCGCCTTGGCGACCACGTCCGCGGTCTGCATTCGACCACCCTCGCGCCGAACGCCAGGGCACTGCCGCAACGCTGACGCAGCCCGCGGTGCCGGCCTCAGTCCAGCCGCTTGATCCGGATGTCGCGGAACCAGATCTCGTCGCCGTGGTCCTGCAGCGCGACGTGTCCGGTGCGGTTGAGGCCGTAGCCCGGCATGCTGCGGAACTTCGAGTCGGCGACCTTCTGCTTCCACTCGTCCGTCCAAAGCTCGTACTCGACGATCTTCTCGCCGTTGAGCCAGTGGGTGACTTTCGGGCCCTCGACCCGCAGCACCGCCTCGTTCCACTGCTCCGCCGGACGCACCACCTTGCTGCTCGGTGCGTCGAGGGCGTAGTTCGAGCCGGCCGACGTCAAGGGATTCTTGCCGTCCCGGTGGCGCTCGTCGTCGAGAACCTGCATCTCGGCGCCGGTGCTGTAGGTGGCCGGCTGGTCTTCGCTGACCCGGAAGAAGACGCCGCTGTTGCCGCCGGGCGAGACCTTCCACTGCAGACGCAGCTCGAAGTCCTCGTACTGCTCACGGGTGATCAGGTCGGCACGTCGGGCGTCTTCGCCCTCCGGCGGCGCGAAGTGCAGCACGTCCCCCTCGGCGCTCCAACCGTCCGGGATCTCCTCCATCTTGTAGCCGCGCCACGCCGAGAGGTCACCGCCCGAGAGCAGGCTGGTGAAGCCCTGGGCGTCCTCCGCGCCGGCAGCGGGAACGGCGGCGAGCAACAGCAGTGCCGAGAGGACGGTGGCGCCGAGGGCGACACCGGGGAGCGAAGGCAGGGGCGACCTTCGAGCACGAACTGACATCACGAGGACCTCCGGTAGAGCGAGGGAGCGAAGGCCCGGGCCCGACCGCGTGACGCCGCGTCGAGTCTCGGTCGCTCCGAGGGGTGGGTGCTGCGGGACGTTAGCATCGGCGCTCCAGTCCCTGAACGGAGTCGACCGATGAAGCCCACGTGCTCAGCCCGCAGATCGGCAGCCCAGCCTCTCAGCAGAAGAGCTCGGCCCGCTCGGCTCTCTGGACGGCGGCGATCCCCGGCCTGCCGTCACGACGTCAGATCGGTCCTGCTCGCCCTCGTCGCCACCGTCGCGCCATCGGCCGGCGGCCCCGCGGCCGCGGCGCCACCCTCGGATCCGACCGGGAGCGCGACCTGGGATCGCTTCCGAGGCCCCAACGGCAGCGGCGTCGCCCCACCGTCACGGAACGCCTACGCGACCACCTTCGAACCCGGGAGAGCGGCCTGGCGCACCGCGCTCCCCGCCGGCCATTCGTCACCGGTGGTCTCCGGGGACAGGGTCTTCCTCACCGCCTTCGCACCGGACACCGCCGCGGGCGCCGCCGCCGGAGCCGGAGAGCTCCTGACCCTGGCACTCGACCTCGAAAGTGGACGCGAGCTCTGGCGCCGCGTCGCTCCCCGTCCGCGCATCGAGGAGATCGACCGACGCAACGGTCCCGCCGCGGCCAGCCCCGCGGTCGACGCCGAGCGCGTCGTCGTGTTCTTCGGCGACTTCGGCCTGATCGCCTACGACCATGCCGGCGAGGAGCTGTGGCGAACCGCCCTGGGTCCCTTCTCGAATCTGTACGGCATGGGCGCCTCGCCGATCCTCCACCAGGGCCGCGTCTACATCGCGCTCGACCAGCACGGTGGCTCGCACCTGCTCTGCGTCGACGCGGCAGACGGTGAGGTGATCTGGCGCAGCGAGCGACCGACCGCCACCAGCGGCCACTCCACCCCGGTTCTGTGGCGCCCCGAGGGAGGTCGCCTGCAGCTGCTGGTCCCCGGCTCCTTCTTCCTCACCTCGTACGACACCGGCACCGGGGAGCGCCTCTGGTGGGTCCGCGGCCTCTCCTTCGAGATGAAGTCGACTCCGGTGCTCGGTGAGGGCCTGCTCTACGTCAACGGCTACGGATCGCAGTTCAACGAGGAGGGGCAGACGGTACGGGCGACTTCCTGGAGCGAGGCGCTCGCCGGCGACAGCGACGGCGACCGCCTGCTGAGCGCCGACGAGATGCCGGACGACTTCTCGCGCGACTGGTTCCCGTTCAACGACCTCTCACGCGACGGCGTGCTCGACGAGGGCGAGTGGACCTACTTCCGCAACGCCATGGAGACGCGCAACAACCTCATGGCGATCCGCCTGCCGGCTGCCGGGGCGCGTGGCGACCTCACCCGCGACCACGTCGCCTGGCAGTACTTCCGCAGCGTGCCGCAGCTCCCCTCGCCGGTGCTCGCCGGAGGGGTCCTGCTGATGGTCAACGACCGCGGTCTGGTGACCAGCTTCGCGGCGGCGAGCGGCGAGGTCCTGCAGCAGGGACGGATCGACGACTTCGTCGACTCCGTCTATGCGTCGCCGGTAGCCAGCCCGGCGGGGATCTACCTGGCGGGAAGGGCCGGAGAGGTCGTTCTGCTGCCGCGCGACGGCTCGCTCGAGCCGGTCGCTCGCGCCGACTTCGGCGAGACCATCGTCGCCACGCCGGCGCTGCACGACGGCGTGCTGCTGGTGCGGACCGACGCGGCGCTCTATGCCTTCCCCGGGGTCACGGCGAGTCGCTGAGGCCTGTCGCCGCGCAACCGGCGTCCGGAGGATCGGGTCGCCTCAGACGCGCAGGTTGCGCAGGTAGGCGATGCTCTTCTGCAGGCTGACCCAGGGATCGCCGCTGATGATGTCCTGTTCGACGAAGGAGTGGCGCACGCCGGCCTGCTCGGCCCGGGCGTAGATCTCGGTGAAAGGCACCGTGCCGCTGCCGACCTCGGTGAAGCCGCCGGTCGAGCGCTGCATGTCCTTGACGTGGAAGAGCTCGAAGCGCCCCGGGGCCTTGGCGAAGTAGGCGAAGGGGTCGGCCCCGGCCTTCTGGATCCAGTAGAGGTCGAGCTCCATCGCCATCAGCTCTGCCGGCACCCGCTCGAGCAGCAGGTCGAAGGGCACGACGCCGTCGGCGGCGACGAACTCGAAGTCGTGGTTGTGATACGCCAGCCGCAGACCGGCGGCGCGGCAGCGCTCACCGGCGCGGAGCAGGACGTCGACGTGGCGGTCGTACAGACGCAGCTCCCGCTGGTTCGGCAGCAGATAGGCCATCACCAGGTAGCGATGTCCGATCTCGAGGCACTCGTCGATGAGTCGATCGAGGTCGTTCTCGAGCGGTCCGATCAGGGTGTGTGCAGCCGGCGCGCTCAGGCCGTTGGCGTCGAGCATGCGGCGGACGGCGGCCGGAGAGTGGTCGTGGTAGCCGGCGAACTCGACCTCCCGGAACCCGAGCTCGGCGACCTTCGCCAGGGTCGCGGAGGAGTCTTTCGCCATCTGGGTGCGCAGCGTGTAGAGCTGCAGGCCGATGCGCTCGAGCCCGCGCGTCTGGCCGAACAGCGCTGGTGCGCCGACCGCGCCGGCAAACGCCGCAGCGCCGAGTCCCAACACCGATCTGCGATCCCAGAGTCTCCTGTCGCTGCTCACTTGGCTCTCTCTCCCGGCTCTCCGCCGCAATGCATCCCGAGGCGCCGACGACGGGCTCAGCCGATGCCCTCGTAGGGGACGTCGGGGAGATAGCGTCCCGGCACCACCCGGTAACCACGCTCCTGGCGCATCCCTTCCTCGGAGGTGTAGTACCCCCACACGGTCATCCACTTGACCAGATCGAAGAGGTGTTGGCCGGCCAGGCTCGTCGGTGCGGTGCGCACAGAACCCCCGCCGCGCTGCTCGAGCGCCTCGCTCTCTGCCATGGCGACCACTTCGCGACGTCCGTCCTCGTCGAGCTCGGCGAAGGCGACGCCCCGCTCCTCCTCGATCCTTCGCTCGAAACCGTCGAGCCGTGCGAGGAAGTCGGCGCGGGCATCGTCGGGGAACCAGTCGGCGACCAGCAGATCGATGAACTCGACGACTCCGGCCTGCGACGCCGACGGCGTGTCGGTCTCCGGCAGGATGGTGTCGGCGAGGGCCGCCAGGGTCGCACGTTGCGCTCCGCCGAACACCTTCCAACGGTCGACAGAGCGCCGCGCCGAGACCTGAGCCCGGGCGTGCACGCGGTGCCCGATCGCCAGCAGCTCGTGTCCCGGCAGCCCGAGCACCGGGGCCGCTCCAGCGAGCAGGACGAGCAGCCGGCGCCGGGTCGGCGACGTCTCGCCGACCTCGAGCTCGTCGTGGCTCATCGCCCCGGAGCCTTCGCCGTCGATGCTGCAGTCTTCGGAGCTCATCGCACGATCGGGCGCATGCGCAGGGTCTTGCCGCTGCCGCGCCTGCGCTTCTGACGGTACATCTCGGCATCGGCCCGCTGCAGGACGGTCTTCAGCGACTCGCCGGGTCGCCGGTAGGCGCGACCGACGCTGAACGGACACGGGCTCTCCTCCTTGGCGACGCGTTCGAGCCGGTCCGCCGCAAGGTGCAGCTCCTCTTCGGTCTTGACCTCCATGAAGAGAGCGAACTCGTCGCCGCCGAGCCGCACCAGGTTGTCGTCGGCGCGCCCCTGCCGACGCACGAAGTGGGCGACTCCCTGCAGCACACGGTCTCCCTCGTCGTGCCCGAAGCGATCGTTGACGGTCTTGAAGTCGTCGAGGTCGAGGAGCAGACATCCCCAGGTCGCGGTGGGACGCTCGAGCTGCTCCTCGAGCCGCTGCAGGAAGCGGCGGTTGTAGGCACCGGTCAGCGGATCGCGCACCGAGAGCTCGGCGAGCTCCTCCTGCGACCTGGCGGCGCGATGCACCGCGGACTCCAGCTCACGGGCGCGGGCCTGCTGCTGCAGCCAGAACGCGGTGATCCGCGTCAGGCTCCGGGCGCGCCGCACCTGCAGCACGATGCCGATCGCCGTCGCGACCAGCAGCGCCGGACCGAGCGCGGCCCACTCATCGGGCCCGAAGGTGGTCCTGGCGATCGTCAACCAGCCGACGATGGAGGCGGCGACGAAGACCGAATACCAGCGGGGGGACACGAACAGCAGCACCGCGGTCACCTGGGCCAGGACGTGGTGCAGGGAGGCCTGCATCGAGCGCTCCACCGCGAAGTGCAGAAGCAGCGCTGCCAGGGCCACGAGCGCCACCAGCATCGCGACCGCGTGCGCGGCGCCGGGCCTGATCTCGACCCGACGCAGCACGACGCCCGCGATCACCAGCGCCAGGCCGACCGACAGCAGCATCGCCGCCGCAGACTGGCTCACCGGATCCGCGGCGATGGCGACGCCGCCCGGGATCGGCAGCAGCAGGCCGAGGAAGAGGGAGCCGACCGGGACCTCGCGCGCCGCGACCGCGCGCATCGCCCGCCGCAGGTCTTCGCCGGCCGGCGCGGCCTCTTCGTCGGCCTGCGATCTTCCCGCCATCCCGGCGGAGTCGGCTTCGGCGGGCTCCGCGGTCGGGAACTGGAGGGGTTGGTCGTCGTTCATGGGAGGTCCGAGAGAGGCCGACGGTCGGGCTGCCGACGCAGCGGGCTGCTGGGATCCGAAGGGCGCCGCCGAGGGCCGGCGGATCGGCCCTCCGCGCCAAGCTCGTCTCGGCCATCCGCCGGGGCCGCCGGGCCCTCGGCCGACCGCGCGAGTCACCGGAGCGCAGGAGGCGCCGTCCTCTGGCGGGGTCCGTGACCGTCGGACCTCTGGCTCTCCCCCTCCACCGGATCGACCGATGGTACCAGAGCGCCCGGGCTGCCGGGAGAGCGGCAGAGCCGGCCACAGCCCGAACCACCGGAGCGATCGGGGCGATCAGAGCGGTGCGGCAATCAAGGCGCTCGGCGCGATCAGAGCGACCGCAGCCGCGCGAGGATCTCGCCGCGGTGCTCCTCCGCAGCCCAGTCGATGGCGCTCGAGGTGCGATCGACCAGACCGCCGAACCGCTCGGCGAACCGGTCGGGGATCTCTTCGGGGGCACCGACGAGGGCGAACTCGGAGAGCACGTCGTCGTCGATCTGGCGTCCCATCTCGTCCCACAGGCCTCGCTTCGACATGGCGTTGAGCTCGTCCTGCAGCTCGCCCCATCCGTGCAGCTCCAGCACCGGGCGGTAGGCCGGTGTCGAGCCGTAGAAGGCGATCTGTTTGCACACCGCGGTGCGCCGTCGCTGCATCTCCCGCTCGTCGCTTCCCGAGACGACGAAGCCCGGATAGACGACCTCGAAGCTGTCGCGTGCGCGACCGGCACGCTCCAGCCCGCGCTCGACCGCCGGCAGCGTCACCTCACGCAGGTAGCGCGAGGTGGCGAAGGCATGGGCGATGAGGCCGTCGGCGACCTCACCGGCGGTTTCGCACATCAGCGGTCCGACCGCCGCCAACCAGACCCGCGGCGCGCCGTGCTCGACGTCCTGTGGCGTGAACATCGGAGTCATCAGCCGGTGGGTGTAGAACTCACCGCGGAAGTCCAGCCCCTGACCCGCGTTCTCGTACCAGCACTCCCAGATCGCGCGCAAAGCCAGGATGTACTCGCGCATCCGGGCGGCCGGCTTCGACCACGGCATCGAGAAGCGCTTGGTGATGTGCGGCTTGATCTGCGAGCCGAGGCCGAGCACCAGCCGGCCGCGGGAGAACGACTGGAGGTCGTGCGCCTGCGCCGCGACGGTCATCGGGCTGCGCGCGAAGGCGACCAGGATCGAGGTCACCAGCTCGACGCGTTCGGTGTGCTCGGCGGCCAGCAGGAGCGGGAAGAGCGGATCGTGGGACGTCTCGGCAGCGAGCAGACCGTCGAACCCGATCCCCTCGAGGCGCGGTGCCTCCCGAGGCACGTCTCCCAGGGCGCAGACCAGTCCCGCATCGACCTTCACACAGACCTCCTCTCAGCGATTCGGCAGCGTAGCAGGGACACCGAGGCGGGTGCGCAACCGGGCCGCACACGTGGCCTGACGGTCATTCCCCCACCCCGAACCCTGGCCAGATCAGGCCGCCACGTCTCCGGCAGCCGGCTGCCGGCCCCGGCGGCGGGCGGCGCCGAGCCCCGACAGCGCGGCGCGGCCCATGGCGGCGCGGGCGTCCTCGAAGAAGGTGTAGAAGACCGGCACCACGAGCAGGGTCAGCAGGCTCGAGGTGACCATGCCGCCGATCAGGGTCAAGCCGAAGCTCTTGTAGCTCAGGCCCATCTGCATCGGCTCTCCGAGGGTCAGCGGCACCATGCCGCAGATCGTGGTCAGCGCGGTCATCAGGATCGGTCGAAAACGGCGCTGGGTGGCGAGCAGCAGCGCCTCGTCGCGCTCGTGCCCGCGCTCGCGCAACCGGCGCACGTAGTCGAGCAGCACGATGCCGTTGTTCACCACGACGCCGATCAGGATCACCACTCCGACCAGGCCGAGGAAGTCCATGTCGCGGCCGGCGAGGATGTGCGCCCACGACACTCCGAGGTTGGCCAGCGGAATGGTCACCAGGATCGACAGCGGCAGCACGAAGCTCTCGAAGAGGAAACCCATCAGCAGGTAGACGAAGACGATCGACAGCAGCGCGGCGAACTGCAGGTTGCGCGCCTCGTCGGACTGGGCGCCTCGCGCCGCGCGCGGAGCCAGCGAGACGCCCTCGGGCAGGTCGATGCGGGCCAGCCGCTCGTAGATCGCGGCGCGCGCCTCCTCCTCTTCGTCCTCGGCCAGCTCGAGGGTGATGGCGCGACTGGTCTGCTTGTTGTGACGGAAGATCGTGCTCGCGGTCGGCAGGGTGCGCACGTCGACCAGGCTGCCCAGAGCGACCTCCTCACCCGAGCCGGTCGGCACCGAGAAGTCGGCGAGCTGCGACAGGTCGTCGCGGTCCTGTTCCTCGAAGCGCAGGCGCACGGGGATGTCGCGGCCGCCGAGGTAGACACGCGGCAGCGTCTGACCGCGCAGGGCGTAGCCGACGACGCCCGCCAGGACGCGGGGATCGACTCCCTGACGCTGGGTGAGGTCGCGATCGAGCTGCAGCGCCACCTCGTTGGGGGCGCGCTCCTCGTCGCGTTTGAGGGCGAACACGCCGGGCACTTCGCGCAGGATCTGCTTGAGATCGTCGACCACCCGGCCCAGCTGCTCGGCGTCGTCGCCGAAGACCCGTACGGTCTCGGTGGCGAGGTCCTGCTCCTGCTCGGCCTGGGAGGCCATGCCGGTGTGGAACTCGGTACCGGGGAGCTCGGGGAGCTCTGCGAGCAGCCGGTCGGTGACCTCGCGCGCCGACAGCTTGATCTCGCGCTCGGTCGCCAGACCCGCCTGGATCTGCCCCCACTCCCGGCGGTGGACGAGGATGTAGAACTCGATGCCGAGCTCCTCGCTGACCCTCTCGACCCGCTGCTCGGCGGCGCGGAACCAGGCCTCGGTCTCCTCGAACGAGACGTTGTCCGGCATCTCCACCTCGATCTGCAGGAACGCCATGTCGTCCTCCGACATCGGCACCACCTCGACCCTTCCGCGCGCCACGAACTGGGTCAGCGCGAACGCCGCGACGAGCGCCAGCACGAGGTCGAAGCGCCGGGTCAGGAAGTAGCCGAGGGCGACGCCATAGGCGCGGTTGAGCCTGCCGAAGGTGCGCTCGTAGAAACGTTCGAGTGCGGGATCCATGCGGCGGCGCATCGCAGTCAGCGCATTGACCCTCCGCGTCTCGGTGCCGCGCTTGGGCAACGACAGGAAGACGCCGAGGGGCACGATCACCAGCGCAACGAAGAGCGAGGCCGCGAGGCTGACCGAGATCGGGATGGCGAGGCGCAGCAGGAAGAACTGTCCCTGCCCCTCGACCAACGCCACCGGCAGGAAGACGATGATCGTCGTCAGCGTGGCGGTGGTGATCGCCAGGGCGATCTCCCCGGCGCCTCGGATCGCCGCCTCGCGACGGCCCAGGCCCTCCTCGCGGAACAGCCGGTGGATGTTCTCCGCCACCACCACCGAGTTGTCGACCAGCAGACCGATCGAGATCATCAGACCCAGCAACGAGAGGATGTTGAGGCTCTCGCCGGCGAAGTACATCACCACCAGCGCCACCACCATCGACAGCGGGATCGACAGGGCCACGATCAGGCTCAGGCGGAAGCGACGGAGGAAGAAGAAGAGCACCAGCATCGCGAACATCGCGCCGATGCGGCCGCTGTCGAGCAGGGTCGACAGCGACTCGCGGATCAGGCTGCCCTGATCCATGATCACGTCCATCTCGATCGAGCGCAGCCGTGGGTTGGTCGCCAGCCGCTCGTCGAGCAGGCGATCGACCCGGGTCGCCACCTCGAGGGTGTTCGCCTGCCCCTCCTTGGCCACCGCCAGCGCATACGCCGGCCTGCTGTTCACCCGCACCCGGTAGTCCTTCTCCGGCTCGTCGTAGCGGATCGACGCGATATCGGCCAGCTTGACCGTCGGCGTCACCTGGAACTCACGCAGGGAGTCGGGGCGCTCGAAGCGCGCCACGGAGCGCAGCAGCAGCTTGCGGTCGCCGGCGCGCACGTTGCCGCTGGCGAGGGAGAAGTTGTCGCGCGCCAGGTCCTGGGCGATGGCGTAGATGTTCAGCCCCGCCGCCTCGACCCGCTCGCGATCGAGCTCGATCAGGATCTCCTTCTCCTCGAGGCCGTTGACGGTGACGCTGGCCACCCCCTCGAGGCGCTCGATCTGCAGCTTGATCTCGTTCTCGATCAGGTCGTAGACGTCGGTGGTGCCCTCCTCCACCGCCAGACCGACCATCGCCACCGGCATGCTGGTGTCGTCGTCCTTGAAGATGAACACCTGCTCGAGGTCGTCCGGCATCTCCAGACGGGCCCGCTCGATCCGATCGCGGACCTCGCGGTAGGCGACGTCCATGTCGGTGCCGTGCTTGAAGGTCATGAAGATCTGGCCGTAGCCGTTGCGGGCGAACGAATAGATGTTGCTCAGCCCGCCGGCCGTCGCCAGCTCCTCCTCGAGCGGCAACACCACCTTGTCGAGCACCTCCTGCGGCGGAGCGTCCTGCCACGGGGCCGCAACGCGCAGGAACGACTCGCTGTAGCCACTCGGGATCAGCTCGAGGGGAATCGAGACGGTCGCGACGACGCCGAGCACCAGGAGCGTCGCCACCAGCACCACCACCGAGATGCGGCGGTCGAGCGAGAAGCGTGGCAGCGCCTCCTCGTAGCGCCGGGTGCGCTGCTCCGAGATCCCGCCTCCCGGCGAAGTGCCGGGACGATCGCCGCTCAAGAGCCCGACTCCGGCTGCAGCGTCAAGCCGTCACCCTCGTCGCGACGGGCGACGCCCGGGCTCGGCTCCGCGGCCTCGCCGGAGTTCGCCCGGCCGAGCAGCCGCTGCAGGGCACGATCGAAGAGCGCGTAGACCACTGGCACGACGATCAGCGTCAGCACGGTCGAGCTGACCAGGCCGCCGATCACGGCCAGCGCCATCGGAGTGCGGATCTCGGCTCCCTGACCGAGCCCCAGCGCCATCGGCAGCAGGCCCAGGGTGGTCGTCGCGGTGGTCATCAGGATCGGCCGCAGCCGCACCGTGCCCGCGGTGACGACGGCATCCACGAGCTCGAGACCACGACGCCGCAGCGTGTTGATGTAGTCGACCAGGACGATCGCGTTGTTCACCACGATGCCGGCGAGCAGGATCATGCCGAGGAAGACGACGATCGACAGGTTGACGTCGAGCAGGAAGAGCGTCGCCACCGTGCCGAAGAAGGCGAGCGGGATCGACACCATGATGACCAGCGGATGCACCAGCGACTCGAACTGCGCCGCCATGATCACGTAGACCAGGAACACCGACAGCCCGAGCGCCAGCCACAGCGAACGCTGACTGCGCTCCCACTCCCGACTCTGACCGCTGACCACGAAGGTGGTGTCCGACGGCCACTCGACGTCGCGGTCGAGCACCGCCTCGATGCGATCGACGGCGGTGCCGAGCGATGCCTCACCGAGGTTGGCGCGGACCAGAGCCACCCGCCGCGAGTCGACGCGCCGGATCTCCGACGGGCCCTCCCCCAGCCGCACGTCGGCGACGGCGTCGAGCACGATGGGACGCTCCCCTCCCGGGTTGACCACCAGCTCGCGCAGATCGGCTACCGAGGCGCGGTCCTCCTCCGCCAGGCGCACGATGATCGGCACCCGACGGTCGCGCAGGTTGTAGAGCGTCGCCTCCTCACCCTTCACCTGGTTGCGCACCAGCGCGGCGACGTCGGCGATGTTGAGCCCGTAACGGGACAGCAGCTCGCGGTCGTAGGCGATCTGGATCTCGGGAGCGCCGCTGCGCATGGTGCTCTCGACATCGGCGAGCTCGGGCAGGCGCTGCAGGCGATCCTCGACCTCCAGGGCCAGCTGGCGGAGCTCGACGAGATCCTCACCGTGCACCTCGACCTCGATCGGGGTCTTGAAGCTGAACAGCACCGGACGGGTCACCCGCGCCGTGGTGTCGGGGAGGCTGGCGAAACGGCGGCGCAGCCGCTCGACCAACTCGTCCTCGCGCTGTGGCGCCATCGGCTCGAGCAGGATCTTGAAGCGCGCGGTGTGCTCGCCCTCGTCCGAGCGCTGCGCGTTGGTGACGTCGTAGCCGTAGGTCACCAGCACCGATTCGATCGAACCCTGCTCCTCGAGCAGCACCTCCTCCAGCGGTGACAGCAGACGCTCGGTCTCCTCGAGGGGCGTGCCGACCGGCAGCGCCACCTCGAGGGTGAACTCGCCCTGTCGGACCTCCGGCAGCAGCTCGGTCTCGAGGCGGGTCAGCATCCACACCGAGAGCAGCAGCACCAGGCCGACGCCGAGCAGCACCAGCGCCGGCGTGGCGAGCGCGCCGCGCAGCGCCGGACGGTAGCCGCGCTGGAGCGCGTCGAGCCCGCGCTCGGTGACCGCCAGAAGGGGTCTCGTGGTGATCCGGAACAGCGCCACCGCCGGCGGAGCGAGGAATCGCGACACCAGCCACACCAGCAGGATCACCACTCCCACCACCAGCTTGCCGAGCGCCTCGAAGAGACCGCCGACGAACAGTCGGACCACGAGGACCAGGGCCAGCACTGGCAGCAGCAGTCGCCGCGCACCGGTCGCTGCGCGCGCCGCTCCCCAGTCGTCGCGGGCCTGGCGCCACGAGTTCCAGTGCCGCAGACGCTGCAGCGCGTCGCCGGTGCCCTCGAAGGACCAGCCCCGACGCGAAGCCAGCATCGGCACGAAACCGAGCGCCACCACCATCGAGGCCAGCAGCGAGATGACCACTGCCAGGCCGAGATCGCCGAACGCCTGACCGGCGATGCCCTCGACGAACACCATCGGGAAGAAGACCGCGATCGAGGTGAGGATCGAGGCGACCACGGCCGAGCGCACCTCGAGAGTGCCGCGAACCGCCGCCGCCCGCCGACCGTCACCCTCCTCGCGACAGCGGAAGATCGACTCCAGAACGACGATCGAGGAGTCCACCAGCATGCCGATCCCGAGCGCCAGTCCGCCCAGCGACATGATGTTCATCGACACGTCGAGCAGGCTGAGCGGCGCGAAGGTGATCAGCAACGAGATCGGTATCGCGACCGCGACGACCAGGGTGCTCACCAGGTTGCGCAGGAAGAGGAAGAGCACCACCACCGCCAGCACGCCGCCGAGTATCGCGGTGTTGCGCACCTCGGAGATCGATCCTTCGATGAACAGCGACCGATCGGCGACGACGCCGAGCGCCGCGCCCTCCGACTCGTACAGCTGCTGCGCCAGGCCGCCCGGGGGCCGCGTGCCGGCTCCACGACGGCTTCCTTCTCCGCCGACCTCCTTCGAGCCGACCAGGCGCCGCTGGGCGGCATCGCGGTCGATCTCGCCGACCGCCTCGCGTACCCTCTTGGCCAACGCGACCATGTTGGCGTCGGCCTCCTTGTAGACGTCGAGCTGAACGCTCTCGACACCTTCGGAGCGGGTGAGGATCTCCCGGTCGCGATGACCGCGCTCGACGACACCGAGGTCCTCGACCCGCACGTCGCGGCCGTCGATCCGCTGCACCACGGTGCGGCGAATCTGGTCCAGATCGGTGAACTCGTTGACGGTGCGCACCATGAACTCGGTGCGACCCTCCTTGAGGGTGCCGCCGGCGAGATTGATGTTCTCCTGCGCCAACCGGTCGATCACCCGCGAAGGCGAGATACGGGTGCGCTCGAGCGCCTCTTCGTCGAGGCGCACGTGGATCTCCTCCTCGAGGCCGCCGCGCACCCGCACCGCCGCGACGCCCGAGATCGGTTCGAGCGCGCGCTTGACCTGGAGCTCCGCCAGCCGTCGCAGGCGGGTCAGCCCGGCTTCGCCGGAGAAGCTCTCGTCCTCGCCGGCGAGGCTGAGCTCGAGCACCGGATCGAGCGACGGGTCGAAGCGGAGCAGCAGGGGCCGCTCGGCCTGGTCCGGCAGGAAGACGAGGTCGAGCTTCTCGAGGGTGTCCTGCACCGCGTCGGACATCTCGGTGTCCCAGGAGAACTCGAGCACCACGTCGGAGACGCCGGCGCGCGAGACGCTGCTCATGCGGCGCAGACCGCCGACGACGCCGAGGGCCTCCTCGATGCGCCGGCTGATGTCGTTCTCGACCTCCTCCGGCGCCGCGCCGGGGTACTCGGTGCGCACCGTCAGGGTCGGGTAGCTGAGCTCCGGCATCAGGGTGACCGGCAGCCGCTGGTAGGAGAGCGCGCCGAACACCACCAGGGCGAGGAACAGCATCAGCACCGCCACCGGTCGGTCGGTGACGAAAGTGCGCCGATCCCCCTGCGCGAAAGCCTCGGGGGCCGCTTCGTCCGACGAGAGCCCCGACGAGGATGCCGCCTCGGATCCGCCGCTCTCTCCGTCGCCCGCTCCGAGCGCCGGGTCCCCGCCGGAGGCGCCCGACACATCGTCGTCCTTCCGGTGCGAAGACCCGGGTGGCGTCTGCTGGCTCATCTGTTCAGCCCCTGTCGTGGCGAGATCGTCGGGCGCTCGTGTTCCCGGGCTCTCGGTGCGCACCGTCGACCGGTCCCAGCCTCGTGCCGACGCCGCCTCGGCGGTGCGCCCGCGGCACCCTGCCCGTTGCGGACGACCGCCGGATCATCTGTCGAAGGTCGAGAGTGCCTCGTCGAGGTCGAGCAACCGCACCGCGACTCCTGGCTTGAGCCCGGCCTGGCCGGCGACGACCACCAGATCGCCGACTGCGAGGCCGTCTTCGACCTCGATCCAGTCGCGGTCCTCGATCACCGGCTCCACCCGGACGCGCTCTACGCTCTGGCCGCCGCCGTCCGCCGCGGAGGCTTCCGCGGCGCCGGCCTCGGAGACCTCGGCGACGGCACCCGCCCGCGGCACGACCCGGTAGACGAAGCTCTGGTCCTGATCCAGCACCAGGGCGCGCTTGGGCACCCGCAGCGCGTTCTCGTCGCGCTCGGCGACCAGCGCCACCTCGACGAACATGCCGGGCAGCAGCTGCGAACGATCGCCGATCGACAGAGTCACCTTGACCGTGCCGCTCTGGGAGTCGACGGTCGGCGCGATGCGCAGGATGCTCGCCGGGCGGGCCTCGCCACCGAGGGCCGGAACGGCGAGCCGCGCCTCCTGACCCACCGCGAGGCGGTCGAGCTCCTTCTCTGGCACGTAGATCCGGGCCACGATCGACGAGAAGTCGACGATGTCGAAGAGGTGCTGGTTGCTGCGCACGTAATCGCCGAGGCCGACCAGGCGTTTCGTGACGACGCCCGAGATCGGCGCCCGTACCGTCGCGAAACCGAGCTCACGCAGCGCGTCCTCACGGGCGATCTGCAGCTGCTCCAACTCGTAGGTCGCGTCGTTGAACGCCTGCTCGCTGATCAGCTCCTGTCCGTAGAGTCGCTGTTGGCGGGCGAACTCGTGCTCGGCCTTCGCCAGCTGGCTGTCGATCCGGGCCAGGGCGCTCTCCTGCTCGTCGTCCTGCAGTCGGACGAGAACGTCGCCCTTGCTGACTCGCCGACCCTCTTCGACCAGCAGCTCGGTGACCCGACGCTCCGCCTCCGAGTAGACGCCGATCGAGCTCTCCGCCTCGAGGTTCGTCGAGTAACGCAGCACCGACTCGATCGGACCGCGAGCGAGGGGAATCGCCGCCACCGGCACCAGCTCGGACTCGGGAGACGCCGCCTCCTCCTGATCGGCCGGCCGACGGGCCGTATCGCCACTCGCCGCGCCGCCGCATCCGCTGAGCAGCGCGGTCGACAGGCCGACGGCGAGCGCCGCCAGCAGAACGCGCCCGCCCGCCAGCAACGCAGCGCCGGGCTCCTCTTCCCAGGATCTACCGAGGGATCGACCGAGGGATCGACCGGGGGATCCGAGGTGCCTGAGCGACCTGAGGGATCCCAGTGGGTTCTTCGCTGCTTCGAGTTCGGTCACGTCGACTCCTGGATCTGCGCTCGTTGGCGCCCTGGCTGCTTCTCCGGCCTCGCGCCGGGTCCGCCGTTCCACGGGCCCGGGTCGCACGACACTACGTTGACGAAGCCCGGGTGTTCCGATGTTCCGGTGTTCCGGTGTTCCGGCCCGCGGCCGTGTAGGCCGCTGGCTCGGGCCGCCCTGGTTCTCGCTCCCCCGGCGCTCCAGGGCTCCGGGAACCGTGCAATCGCCCGGTGCGGGCTCCGACCGGGTCGGTGAGCGCACGCTCACTGCGCTCACCACGAGTACGCTGCCGCAGGGCACATATTTCGCGCGGCGCCGCGCAGGGCACCAGCGCTACGGACGCTCGGGAGCTCGAGAGCTTGATCGAGGCGCCGCCGCCTCACCGCGACCCCCGTCTTCCTGCGCTTTCCTCGCGCTCGCTAACGCGCGGAACGGGGACGCCTGCGCCCGGCGGCACCGCCGTGGACCGACCCGGGAGACCCGTCGGTCGCCCGAGCCGCCGGGATCACCAGCCACCGACCGGTGGAGTCGGTGGGCGGGCCCCCCCGGGCGCCAGGAGGCCGCGTGCCTCGGGCGGCCGGAGGCGGCGACGGGCGCTACTTCTGGTACTTGCGCCGGAACTTCTCGATCCGACCCGCAGTGTCGACGTAGTGCTGCTTGCCGGTGAAGAAGGGATGCGAGGCCGACGAGATCTCGAGGCGGATCTCGTAGTGCTCGACGCCGTCGATCGTTCGCGTCGTGTCACTGGTCTGGGTGGAGCGCGAGACGAACTCGTGCTCGGCGCTCGCGTCGACGTAGACGACCGGGTGCAGCTCCGGATGGATATCGCTCTTCATGACCTTGCTACTCCTCAGGGGATCCTGGCTCTCTTGGTCTCGGGCGGTACGCCGAGACGGCGCTCGGTGGCGTCGGATGACGCGTCGTCTTCGCGCGGACTTCGGTAGCGAGCCTCGGCGGCCCTCTCGACTCGTCGAGAAACCACCCGTGGCTCTGCCGCGCGGGCGCGAGCACAAGCCTCTGAACACTAGCACAGCCGGGAATCGCGGGCGAGGCCCCCAGCGCCCCTGCAACAAGCCGCGCCTCGCCTGCGTCTGAGGCGCGCAGACGAGATACCCGACGAGCCCGCCCGCAACGCCTGCTTCTCACCGAGGCGTCTGAGGGGCCGTGGCTCGCGACGCCCCCTCGAGCCCCACGGGAACCGAGTGGGCGTGAGACCCGCAGCCAGGAGCCGTCCGAAGCACCATGAGACCCTGCCCCAGCCCCCAGCCGACCCCGACATCGCGCCGAGCTCAGCCGGCCCAGGGCGGCCCGTCACCGCACCTCACCGCCGCTGTCTCTTTCCTTCTCTGCGCCGCGCTGGCGACCACCACCGCCCTGGCCCAGGGCAGCGCCCACGACTACGAGACCCCGGCGCAACCTCCCCTGCCGGCCGAGTTCCTCGACAAGCTCGAGTTCGAGTCGCTGAACTTCTCCCGCGGCGGACGCTCGACCGCGGTGGCCGGGGTCCGCGGCAATCCCCTGGTCTACTACTTCGGCGCCAGCGGCGGCGGCGTCTGGAAGACGACCGACGCCGGGATCAACTGGCGCAACGTGAGTGACGACTACTTCGGCGTCGGCTCGATCGGCGCGCTCGCGGTCGCCGAATCGGACCCCAACGTGGTCTACGCGGGCACCGGCTCGGCGTGCCCACGCGGCAACATCTCGAACGGCGACGGTATCTACCGTTCGACCGACGCCGGCGAGAGCTGGCAGCGCGTCGGGCTCGAGAGCGCCGGCCAGATCGGTCGCGTGCGGGTGCACCCGCGCGATCCCGACGTCGCCTGGGTGGCGGCTCTCGGCAACATCTTCGGCCCCAACGAAGAGCGCGGGATCTACCGCACCCGCGACGGCGGTGCGAACTGGGAGAAGGTCCTCTTCGTCAGCGACCGCACCGGCTTCGTCGACCTGGCGCTGGACGCCACCAACCCGCGCGTGCTCTACGCCGCCGCCTGGCGGTCCGAGCGCAAGCCGTGGACGCTCGTCTCGGGGAGTGAGGACGGCGGGATCTGGAAGACCACCGACGGAGGCGACAACTGGACCAAGCTCGCTGGCGGGCTGCCGGAGGGCCTCGTCGGCCGCATCGGTGTGGCGGTGTCGCCGGTGCAGCCCGAGCGCGTCTGGGCACTGGTCGAGGCCGAGGGCGAGAAGGGCGGCCTCTACCGCTCCGACGATGCCGGCGACTCCTGGCGCAAGATCAACGACGACTCCAACCTGCGCCAGCGTCCCTGGTACTACACCCACATCTACGCCGACACCCGCGATCCCAACACCGTCTACGGCTTGAACGTCGGCCTCTACCGCTCGATCGACGGCGGCAAGACCTTCGCCGAGACGATCGAGGTGCCGCACGGCGACAACCACGACCTGTGGATCAACCCCGACGACCCGGCCAACATGATCAACGCCAACGACGGCGGCGCCAACGTCTCCTTCGACGGCGGCGCCTCGTGGTCGTGGCAGATGAACCAGCCGACCGGCGAGTTCTACCGCGTCTTCGTCGACCAGCAGTGGCCGTACCGGGTCTACGGCCCGCAGCAGGACAACAGCACCATCTCGATCCCCAGCCACGGACGGGTGGCGTGGAACCGCGAGCCACCCGACTGGTACTCGGTCGGCGGCTGCGAGAGCGGTCACATCGCGGTCGATCCACGCAACCCCGACGTGGTGTACGCCGGTTGCTACGGCGGCAGCATCTCGCGCATCGATCGTGGCACCGGCGAGAGCCGCGAGATCATCGCCTATCCCCAGCTGCAGCTCGGGCAGGCGGCCCGCGACCTCAAGTACCGCTTCCAGTGGAACGCGCCGATCCGGCTCTCACCGCACGACGCCAGCATCCTCTACCACACCTCCCAGGTGGTGCACCGCTCGACCGACGAGGGGCAGACCTGGGCCGAGATCTCGCCGGACCTGACCACCGACGACATCGAGCAGCAGGACTTCGCCGGCGGACCGATCTCCCGCGACAGCACCGGAGTCGAGGTCTACAACACCATCTTCGCCTTCGAGGAGTCGCCGCACCGCAAGGGCGAGCTCTGGGCCGGCACCGATGACGGTCGGCTGCACGTCTCGCGCGACGACGGCGGCTCCTGGCAGGAGGTCACTCCGTCGCAGCTGCCGACCGGTGCGACGATCAACAACGTCGACATCTCGGCGCACGACCCGGACCGCATCTTCTTCGCGGCGTACCGCTACCGCGAGAACGACTTCCGGCCTCTGGTCTACCGCAGCAACGACGGCGGCAAGAGCTGGTCGCTGCTCACCGACGGCAGCAACGGCATCCCCGCCACCCACTTCACCCGCGTGGTGCGCGAGGATCCCGAGAGGCGGGGGCTGCTCTACGTGGGCACCGAGTTCGGGCTCTACGGTTCGATCGACGACGGCGCCCGCTGGCAGCGCTGGGAGAGCGAGCTGCCCGTGAGCCCGGTGACCGACATGGTGGTGCACCGCGGCGACCTGGTGATCTCGACCCAGGGTCGAGGCTTCTGGATCCGGCGCGACCTCTCACCGCTGCGTCAGGCCAGCGCCGCGCTGCTGGGAGCGGAGCTCGAGCTGCTCGAGCCACCGGTCGCCTACCGCGGCGGCCTCAACACGGCCAACCTGCACTTCTGGGTGACAGAGGTGCCGGAGCAGCCGGTCGAGCTGGCGATCCTGTCTGGCGACGAGGTGCTGCGCAGCTTCGAGTGGAAGCCGGGCGAGAAGGGCAAGGCCGCAGGCGACTCCGGGATGCCGGCTTTCCTGCGCCGCTTCCTCGGTGCCGAGCTGAAGGTCGAGAAGGGCCTCAACGCCTTCTCGTGGAACCTCCGCCACGAGGGTCCGGAGGCGCCCAAGGGAGTGATCCACTGGGGTTTCACCCCAGGAGTCGCAGTGCCTCCCGGCGAGTACACGGTGCGCCTCACCTCGGGTGAATGGTCGCAGAGCCGGGCTCTGCGGGTCCAGCCGTGGCCCGCGCTCGACACCACACCGGAGCAGTACCGCGAGCAGTACGAGCTCGGCCGCCAGATCGAGGAGCGCCTCGACCGCGTGTTCGCGGCGATCGAGCGCATCCGCGAGCTCGAGGGGCAGATCGACGACGTCGAGGCCCGCCTCGCCAAACGCAAGCTCGACGACGAGCAGATGGCGCCGATCACCGAGCTCGCCAAGCAGATCGAGGAGGGGCTCGAGGGAGTCGAGACCCAGCTCACCCAGGTGAAGAGCAAATCACGGCAGGACCCGCTGAACTTCCCGCCGATGCTGGACAACCAGCTCGTCGAGCTCTACACCTACGTGGTGGCTGCCGACGATCGTCCGCCAGCCGGGGCCCGAGACCGTCTGCGCGACCTCGACCCCGAGCTCGAGCGGCTCCTCGCCGAGCTCGACGAGGTGCTCGAGGGCGACCTCGCCCGCTTCAACGAGCTGGTCGCCGCGCTCGAGCTCGACGCGGTCAGCGCCGGCTCGGCGGACTGAGCGAAGCGCCTCTCCGGCGGTCGCAGAGCCACTCTGCACGGGGCGAACCGGCGACGGTCGGCTCGCCCCGCCTGCCACCCGTGCGGCGACCCGTGCCCGCCCGGACTCGGCAGCTCAGCGACCGAGTGGCAGCTCGCGCTCGACCAAGCGCGCCCAGAGCTTGGCGCCGAGCGTCAGCAGGTCGTCGTTGAAGTCGTAGTAGGGCGTGTGCAGACCGGCGCCTTCGCCTTGGCCCGCCATCAGGAAGGCACCGGGCCGCGCCCGCAGCATGAAGGAGAAGTCCTCCGATCCCATGATCGGCGGCAGCTCTCGCTCGACCCGTTCTCCGACCTCCGCCGCCGCGTCGGCGAAGCGCTCGCTCTGCGCCGCGTGGTTGACCGTCGCCGGGTAGGTGCGTCGGTAGTCGAGCTCGAAGCGCATCCCCGATGCCTCGGCGATGGCGGTGCCCAGCCGCCGCATGCGCTCCTCCACCAGCGCCTGCACCGGCTCGTCGAAGGTGCGCACGCAGCCGCGCAGCACGACCCGCTCGGGCAGCACGTTGGAGGCCTCGCCGCCGTGGATGCAGGTCGTCGACACCACCGCGCTGGCCAGCGGATCGACGTTGCGGGAGACGATGCCCTGCCAGGCCTGCACCACCTGGCAGGCGACCAGCACCGCATCCTCGGCGAGATGCGGCATCGCCGCGTGACCACCGCGACAGATGACCGCCGCCTCGAAGATGTCGACCGCGGCGAGCATCGGCCCCGAGCGCAGCGCGAAGTCGCCCAGTGGCATCCCCGGCATGTTGTGCATGCCGTAGACCGCATCGACCGGGAAGCGTTCGAACAGCCCCTGCTCGATCATCACCTGGGCGCCACCACCGTTCTCCTCGGCGGGCTGGAAGATCAGCACCACACAGCCGTCGAACCGGCGCGTCTCGGCGAGGTAGCGGGCGGCACCGAGCAGCATCGTGGTGTGCCCGTCGTGACCGCAGGCGTGCATCTTCCCGGGATGGCTGGAGCGGTGATCGAACTGGTTGAGCTCTTCGATCGGCAGCGCGTCCATGTCAGCGCGCAGCCCGATCGTCCGGCAGCGCCCGGCGGCGTCACCCGATGCCGCCCCCGCTCGCAGCACGCCGACCACGCCGGTGTCCGCCAGCCCGGTGTGGACCTCGTAGCCGTAGCTCCGCAGCAGCTCGGCGACCCGGCCGGCAGTGCGCCGCTCTTCGAAGGCGAGCTCCGGATGGCGGTGGAAGTCGCGCCGTAGCGACACCAGCTCGTCGCGGTATCCGTCGATCTTCTCGAAGCTCATCGCTCCTCCACTCCTCTCGCGGTCCGCGTCCCCGCCCCGCCGCGTGAGTTGAGCCCACGGCCGCCCGGGCGCCCCCCGAGGCGCCGGGGAGGACGCGAGACATCTTGGCTCACGTGCGCAGGTACTCGCCACCCCGCGCCGCGGTCCGCTCGTCGACTCGCGACAGCAGCGCCACCAGGCCGAGCACGACGACGTTCGCCGCCAGGCCGAACACCCCCTCGTGCAGCCCGGCGATCGGCTTCAGCTCGGGTCGCAGCAGGAACAGGCAGTTCACTGCGATGCCGGCGGCCAGCCCGGCGAGGGGCGCCTGTCGCGGCACCCGCGGCCAGTACAGAGCGGCGAGCACCGGCGGCATGATCTGGGCGACGCCGCCGTAGGCAGCCAGCAGCAGCGCCACCAGGTCGACCCGGGAGACCACCGCGAAGTAGTAGGCGACGAGGCTCACCACCAGCACCGCGACGCGTATGGCGCCCCGCTCGCGCCGATCGTCGAGGCCCCCTCCGGACAGCGGCCGGATCCCGTCACGCACCACGATCGATGCGGCGGCGTGCAGGATCGAGTCGCCCGAGGACATCGAGGCCGCCAGCGCTCCGGCGCACACCAGGCCGACCAGCAGCGCCGGGACCTCGAGCCTAACCAGCAGGTGCGGCAGGATCGAGTCGGCCGGCTCGACACCGGGGAACGAGACGACTCCGGCGAAGCCGATGAACAGGATCGGCACCAGGAAGATCTGGAAGGTCGGGTACAGCACCACGGTGAGCCGCAGCGAACGATCGCTGCGTGCGGCGTAGGCCTTCATGAAGAGATGCGGCCACATGGTGAAGCCGATGGCCGAGACCAGCACCGAGGAGCCGAACGCCGCCCACGTCCAAGACGAGCCGTCGGCGGCCAGGCCCGGCGCCATCAGGAGCTCCGGGCGCTCGCCGCGGATCGCGTCGAACATCGGCCCCACCCCGCCGTGCAGCTGGTATGGCAGGTACAACCCGAGGAACCACGCGATCGCCATCATGAAGACGCCCTGGAAGGTGTTGGTCCAGCCAACGCCGAGCACGCCACTCCACAGCACGTAGACCAGCACCACCCCGTAGGCGGCCGCGGCGCCGGCCGCCAGCGAGATGCGACCGTCGGTGAGCGTCGAGAGGATCAGGCCGGCGCCCTGCATCTGGAGCACCAGGTAGGGCACAAAGGCGCCGAGGCTGAGCAGCGCCATCAGCACCGACAGCGGACGGCTGTCGAAACGGTGCGCCAGCAGCTCGGCCTGGGTCACGAAGCCGTAGCGCTCGCCGAGACGCCGCACCCGCGGCCCGACGAAGTAGAACGGCACCATGCCCAGGATGCCGTAGGCGATCACGTAGAGGGCCGCCAGCCCGCGTGAGTACGCCCAACCCGGGGCGCCGAGGAAGGCGAAGGAGGAGAAGATCGACGCGCCGAGCACGAAGTAGAGCACCAGGGTGTCCATCGACCGGTCGGCGGCGACGTAGCCGGCGACGCTGCGGCTCACCCGGAGGCCCGGCAGCAGCCCCATGACCAGCGTCGCGACGAGGTAGACGCCGCAGGTCGCCAGTGCCACCGTCGCGGTGGTCATCCATCACCCCGGGCGCCGCGATCTCGGCCGATCCCACCCGTCTCCCGTCGGTAGTCGACCACCAGGGCCACGAACACGGCCAACAGCCAGCCGATCACCCAGACCAGCGCCCGCGGCAGGCCGAACGGACCGGTGCCCACCCAGGCCGGCGCGACGAGCGGAGTGCACAGAGCCAGCGTCGCCAGCAGGGTGACCAGAACCACCGCGCGCTCGCTGGCGCGCATCCCGTGCGCTCGGGGGCCGGGCTGTTCGGACGCGGTCTCCGCAGTGGGGTCGTCTTCGGACATCGAGTGGGGGCGTCTGGCAGCCGCCGCCGAGGCGCTGAGACGATGCCGGTCGGGGTCGAGCGTCGCGGCGGCGCCACCACCGGGTGTGGGCCGCGCGCCGCGTCAGGCAACAGGGTGAGCGGCCGTAAACTATCATCCGGCCAGCAGCGCCGAGGCGCTGCCGAAGCGGTGCCGAGGCAGTGCCGAGGCAGGGCCGAGGCAAGCGTCTAAGCAATGTCGAGGCAATGCCCAGTCGGTGCCCTGGGGCGACCGGGCTGCAGCCGGGAGCCACTACCGGTGCGCCACCGGCCGCCCCACCACACCTCCTCCGACATCTCCAGCCGCCCTCTCCGCCGACGGACGGCAGCGAACCCCTCACCCCTCTCGAGCCGCGATCCACGATGACACCCACCACCGACGAGATGCACGCCACGCCCGTCGCGCCAGAGCTGCTCGACGAGCTCGCCTCGGTGCTCGCCGCCCAGAGCATCCGCAAGGGCGACTTCACCCTCGCCTCCGGCGCTCACAGCCACTACTACTGCGACACCAAGGCGACCGTCCTCTCCCCTCGCGGCGCCCGACTGTGCGGTCGCGCCCTGCTGCAGCTGATCCTTCCCCACCGTCCCCAGGCGGTCGGCGGCCTGGCCATGGGCGCCGCCTACCTGGCCACCGCCGTGGCCCTCGCCAGCGACGAGGACGGCCAATCTCCGGTCTTCGGCTTCACCGTGCGGGCGGCGACCAAGGATCATGGAATTCGCAACCGCATCGATTGTTCCTGGTATCCGGACGGTCCGCTGATCGCGCCTGGACGCCGCGTCGCCCTGATCGACGACGTCGTCACCTCGGCGGGATCGATCCTGCAGGCGATCGACGCGGTGCAGGAGGCCGGCTGCGACGTCGTCGCCGTGGCCGCGGTGCTCGACCGGCGCGCCGGTGGCGCCGAGCGGATCCGCGAACGGGGACTCGCCTTCGGCGCGCTGCTCGAGGCCGACGACAACGGCGATCTGCACCACGGCAGCGCGATCCACTGACCCGCCGCCGGCGACGGCGGCGCCGGATCCGGAGCTCCGCGGCGCATCCCGACGGTCGGCGGCGACCCACCACGCCTCCATCTCCCTGCGTCTCCCTCGGATCGCCTCGACTCCCCTCGACTCTCTTGGACCCGCGCACCTCCTGGACGACGATGACCACCTTCCGCTTCCGCACCACCTCCCACGCCGCCCGGGCGACGACGACTCCTCTCGCAGGAATGCCGGCTCGCCGGACTGGCGCCGGTGCCGCCACCGCGGCGACGGCGCTCTTCGGCCTCGCGGCCCTCTTGACACTGGCGGCATCGTCGCGCGCCCACACCCGGATCACCACCGATCTCACGTGGAGCGAAGACGTGCGGTCGATCCTCAGGCAGCACTGCATGCGCTGCCACAGCCCAGGCGGCATCGCGCCGAGCTACGCCGACTTCACGACCTATGGAACCGACTCCGAGCCCGGGGCGCGCGCCTGGGCGACGGCGATCGAGGAGGAGGTGCTGACCGGCCGGATGCCGCCGTGGAACGCCGATCCGCGCTACGGGGAGTTCGCCAACGAGCGGCGTCTGAGCCAGCAGGAGATCGACATCCTCGTCGGCTGGGTGCAGGGCGGAGCACCGCAGGGACCACGCCGTGACCTGCCGGCGCCGGAGGAGTTCCTCGAGTTCGCCTGGGAGCTGGGCGAGCCCGATCTGATCGTCGAGCCGCCGGAGCCGACCGTTCTCGCCGGTGGCGAGATGGAGCGCACGGAGCGCCACGTCGTTCCCCTCGAGAACGACGTCGACACCTGGGTCACCGGCTTCGAGTTCAAGCCGGATGCGGCCACCGCGGTACACCGCATCGTCGCCTGGCTCCTGCCTCCCGAAGGGGCGCAGGCGGAGGAGCTCGAGGTCGAGGTGCAGGTTCCCTACGACCCCTTCCGCGACGAGGACGAGCCCGAGCCGACCCGGATGCGGTCTCTTCCCAACCAGCGCATGTTCCTCGGGCAGTGGGCTCGCGGCGAGGCTCCGGTGCTCTTCGCCCCCGGTGTCGGCAAGAGACTGCGCGCCGGATCGTCGATCGAGCTCGAGATCCAGTACGTCCGGCGCGCCCTCGAAGGCAACGACCAGCCCTTGCGCGACCGCTCACGTCTCGGTCTGCACCTGGCCGCCAGCGAGGACGAGGTCGACCTCATCTCCGAGGGAATCCTGCTCGACGCCACCGGCGGCACCGGGGCGGACGAGGGAGAGCCGAGCCGCAGGCGGCGCTACTGGTGGCGGCGCGGTCGATCGCAGTCGCAGGAAGAGCGCGACGGAGCGCGAACGATCGCCGCGAAGACCCTCGACGAAGACGTTCGCATCGCCGCGATCCATCCGGTGGCGGCGGGCGGCAGGGGCGAGCTCGAGATCCGCGCCACCTACCCCGACGGCAGGAAGGTCACTCTCCTCTACCTCGAGTCGGTCGAACCGGACTGGCCCGCCAGCTACCTGCTGCGCGAGCCGCTCACCGCGCCCGCCGGCACCCGCATCGAGGCGCTGACGCGCTCGTCCCGCGAGGAGGGCAGGGCCGATCCACCGCGGATCTGGATCGACACCACCCTCACCGACCACCTGGTGCTGCCCGAGATCTTCACGGTCACGCAGCGCCCGGAGGCGTCGAGCGGCGGCATGCTGATCGGTGGCTTCGGTCCGTCGATCAGCGGCGAGGGCGGCGACACCCTCAGCGGCCCCACTCCCGCCTCCGCGATCGCCACACCGGACGCCGCCGCCGCGCCGAGCGCCGCCGCCACGGCGGCCGACCCCAATGCAGCCGCCCACATGGACCACTCGCCGGTGCACGGCGGGCAGTTCTTCATGGCGGCCAACCAATTCCACCACCTCGAAGGGGTGCTGCCCGAGCCTGGCACTTTCCGGCTCTACTTCTACGACGACTTCAAGCAGCCGGTGGACCCACGCAACTTCGCCGGCACCGTCGTCTTCGAGCGCTTCGACGAGGAGAGCGGCGACTTCGACGAGGAGAGCTATCCGCTCGAGTGGCCGTCCGGTGCCAACTACCTGCTCGCGGACCTGCCCGACGAGATGCCGGCCGAGTTCTTCGCCTCCGTGTGGCTGGCGGGAGAGAAGTCACGCTTCGACTTCTACTTCGAGAAACCCTCCGAGCGGATCATCGAACAGCCCCGCAGCGGTCCCGTGGTCGCCGGCGCCGACCATTCGCACGAGCGACCGCCGCTGACCATCCCCGCCTCGGCGCGCGGCATCGCCACCGAGCTCGAGCGACGGGTCGACCAGCTGGAGCAGAAGATCGCCGCCGGCGACTGGCTCAAGCTCTACGTGCCCGCCTTCGACGGGCGTGATCTCGCCGAGGCGCTGCTCGACGAGCTCGCCGGCCTCGGGCCACGCGAGCGCGGTCGCATCCGTCGCGCGGTCAGCCGCATCATGCAGTCTGCCGCGGCGCTGGATCGTGCCGGCGATCTCGGCGACGCGGCGCGTGCCGACCAGGCTCTGCGCCGCTTCAAGGACGGTGTCGAGGAGATCCGCGCCGCGCTGTCGTGACCACCGGCCAGGACCCACCGCAACCCTCGGCCGATCGCCACCGTAGGCGCCCGCAGGAGGCTCCATGAACGACCCTGCTGCTTCGGCCCGCCGACCTGTCGCCGACCGACCAGACCGCGCCGCGCCGTCCAGGCTCGCGGCGCTGGCGCGGCGATGCGTCGTCTCGCTGCTCTGGCTCTCGACCGCCGGCGCCGCCGCGGCTCTGGAATCGGCGCAGGAACCGGCGCCCACCCCGGCGCCGGCTCCCTGCACCGCCGCCGAGTACGGCCAACTCGACTTCCTCGTCGGCGACTGGGTGGTCGAGGCGCCGAACGGCGACCGCGCCGGCACCAACCGCTTCGAGAAGATCCTCGGCGGCTGCGTGGTGATGGAGAACTGGCAGGGGGCCGGCGGCAGCGTCGGCAAGAGCTTCAACCACTACTCTTCGGTCGACGGCAAGTGGCGCCAGACCTGGGTCGACGGCCAGGGCGGCCGGCTCGACCTCGCCGGCGGGCTCGACGAAGGCGGGCGCATGGTGCTTCGCGGCAGCATGCCGGGACGGGACGGCGGAACGGTGGATCACGAGCTCAGCTTCACGCCGCGCGAAGACGGCAGCGTGCTGCAGCACTGGCGCGCCTCGCGCGACGGCGGCGCCACCTGGAACGACGTCTTCCGCGGCATCTACCGCCGCGCCGAGGGCGGCGCCGGGCGCTGAGCGGGCTCCAGCAGGGGACGTAGCGGCTCCGGCCGCTCAGTCGGCGTCGTGGCGGTGCGGCGCCCCGCCTTCGACGGCGGGCGCGCGCAGCAGATCGGCTGGTGGGATCTCGAGCGGCTCGAGAGTGCCGCTGCCCTCGATGAGGGTGTAGTGGCGGTCGAGCTCCACCTGCTGGATGCGGTCGACGGTGCCGCTCCCGGGCCAGCGCACCTCGATCCCCTCGAGTGCGCAGGCATCGCCGAGGCCTAGCTCGACCTGCAGGCTGTTGCCGCCGAAGGAACCGCCGCTGCCGACGAGCTGGTGGATGGTGCGAACGGCGCCGTCGCACTCCCGGATCGTGGCGGCGACGCGCGCTCCGATACCGAAACGATTGGCGCGCTCGCCGACGAGACGGATCACCGCGTAGCGACGCTGACTCGGATTCAGGAACAGAGCGTTGCCGAAAGCGTCGAAGGCATAGGCCCCACCGAGTTGATGCAACAGGTCCTCGTCGCCGTCGCCGTCGAGGTCGCCGAACGCCACTCCATGCCCCTTCTGCAGGTGAGCGAGACCTAGCGCGCCGGCCCGTTCCTCGAAGCGGAGGCCGGCGCGGTTGAGGAAGGCCCGGTTGGGGATCACCGAATCGAAGATCGGCGCGCCGGTGCCCAGATAGAGATCGGGATAGCCGTCCTGGTCGATGTCGCCGAAGTTCGAGCCCATGACCAGCTCGGGCTGGCGGAACCCGAGCTCCTCGCCCACCTCGCGCAGGCGCGGCATCCCGTCCTCGCCCGGGCCGTCGTTACGGTACAGCAGCGGCGCCAGGCCCTCGCTGCGACCGCCGAGGATCCCGGCGACGATCTGGTCCGGCACGGCGCCGTAGCTGGCGACGAAGAGGTCGAGATCGCCGTCGTTGTCGTGGTCGAAGAACCAGGTGGCGAAGGTGCGGTCGTCCTGCTCGATGCCGGCCGCGGCGGAGATGTCCTCGAAGCGGCCGTCTCCGAGGTTGCGGTAGAGGCGATCGGACCCGACGTTGGAGACGAAGAGGTCGGGGTCCCCGTCTTCGTCGACATCGCCCCAGGCGACGCCCTTGGCGAAGCGATCGTTGGTCACACCCGCCTCGACCGCGACGTCACGGAACCCCTTGGCGCCGTCGTTGCGGAAGAGCTGGGCCGGAAAGGCCGCGCCGCTGTCGTCCATCTCGGCGCCGGGATCGATCGCGTCCCAGACTCCCTCGTTGGCGACGTAGAGGTCGAGGTCACCGTCGCCGTCGTAGTCGGCCCAGCCGGCGGCCTGGGTCGGGTAGGCGGGCAGGGCGAGACCGACGTCGTAGGTGACGTCGACGAACCGCGGTTCACCCCGGCCACCTCGGCCACCTTGGCCGCGCGGGCCGACGGCCTCGTCGCCGGCGTGGGACGGCGGGACGGTCGAGCGCTCTCCCCCACCGGCCGTGTTGCGCAGCAGGGAGTTGCGCACCCGGCCGTGCTCTCCCTTCCAGGCGCCGCGCAGCACCAGCAGGTCGAGACGTCCGTCGCCATCGTAGTCGGCCTGCACGAGGTGCAGCCCACCGAGCTGACGGCCGAGGCCCCATGCCTGCGACACGTCCTCGAAACCGCCCTCGGCACGCTGTCGGTAGGCGCGCAGCGGCGTGCAGGGGTGCCAGGAAGAGGTGATCAGGTCGAGCCGCCCGTCACCGTCGAAGTCGTCCATCACCGCGCCACCCGAGAGGTCCATGCCGTCGACGCCGAGGCGTGGCGCGACGTTCGCCCACGGGCGTTCGACGGTGGTGGAGCTCCACAGCTGCTTTGAGAAGTCGAAGCCCTCGGGCAGCGGGCTCTCGAATCCGGCGAGGGCCGCCGACAGGTTGAGCAACCAGACCCACTGCGGCCGTGAGCTGGCGCCGTTGCGCCCGACGAGCTCCTCGTAGACCTCCCGCGCCCGCCGCGCGGCGGCTCTCTGCGCGTGCACGTTCTGCGGGTCGATGGGGAGGATGCAACTCGCTCCGCTGCCCATCGCGAGGCAGTTGGCGTCCTCCGCCACGAGCAGGTGGTTGATCGCCAGCAGCTGGAGCACGTCGTTGACCTGACGCGCCTGCGGCGCCGCCGCGAGGATGTCCGTACGCAGCTGCTCTAGCAGCCCGATCGCCATCTCGTGCTCACCCTGGAGCGTCGCCTGGTAGGCGAGGTTCATGCGCAGTGCCGGAGCGCGCCGGGCCTGCTCTTCTGGCAGGGAGGCGAAGCGTCGGCCCAGCTCCTCGAACATCGCCCGCCCGAGATAGGGATCGTCGCCGGCGATCGACTGCTCGCAGCGGCGCTCGAACTCGCGGGTCACCCACTCCGCCTCTCCGGTCGTGGGCTCGTCGTCGCCAGCGAGCGGCTGCGCCTGCGAGAGAAGCTGCTGCCCGTGCAGGAGCACCACCAGGGCGAAGGCGCATCGCGACGCGCTCCGGATCGCACTCCAGATCCGGCGCCGCGTCGACGCAGCGTCGCCGATCGCGCCGTTCTCGAGCTGATGCCGCTTTCTCAAATCGTCTCCACCTCGCTGGTCTTGCGCGGCCCCGCGGCGATGCGCCTGGAGGATCTGCAAGGCTCTACGCCTCACACTACGCATTGATGCGAGAATCCGGCGTCTCCGTTGGCCAAGCCACCGTCGACGGCGACCGATTCTCCGCCGTAGCGTCGATCGCCCTCGCCCGCTGCGAGGGACCCTGGAACGCTACGGGCCACGCCCCCCTTCGGCCGCCGCCGCGATTGTAGCCACCAACGGTCGCGCCCTCGGCGGCCGGGGCTGCGGCGCGCGGCCGAGATCGACCTACCTCGAGAAGCCCGACTCGACCCCCGTGACACCGACCGCCCAGATCTTCTTCGCCCTGTCGCTCGGCGCGGCCCTGACCTACTGCCTGCTCGGTGGTCGGGCGCTGCGCTGGAACCTGCGCGGGCGCGGCAACATGGCCCTCGCTCTCCTGTGCGCCGGCTGCGCGACCTGGTCCCTTGGCATGGGGGTGATGCTGACCGCCGAGCATCGCGAGACCGCCCTGCTCTGGTACCGCATCGCGGCGGTCGGCTGGTTCGTCGCTCCGGCCGCCGCACTGCACTCGTACCTCCGCCTGCTCCATGCCGACCGGCTCGGCCGCCACGAGTGGATCGAGCCGCTGCTCTACCTGCCGGCTCCGGTCTTCGTCCTCAAGACGTGGAACGGCTTCGTCGGCCCGGTCGACGTGACCCGTACCCGCAACGGCTGGGTCGAGTCGGTGGCGTACCTGGACGGCTGGTACGCGGCGTACTTCATCTACCTGCTGACCTACGCGCTGACGACGGTCACCATCTCCGGCCTTGCCTGGCGCGCAGCGACCAACCGCACCGACCGGCTGCAGTGTGCCTGGCTGACCCTCGGCGGCGCCACGCTGATCCCGCTGATCGCCTGCTTCGGCCTCATCATGCCGGTGGTGGCGCCGGGGCTGCCGGAGGTCTCCCACCTGCTGGCCCTGGTCTGGGTGTTGGCGGCCTCGAAGGCGATGCAGATCCGCAACCCCTGGACGCTCACACCCCAGCTGGTCGCCGACCAGCTCCTCGAGGCTCTCTCCGAAGCGGTCCTGATCACCGACCCGAGCGGCCGCGTGCAGGTGGCCAACCCTGCGGCCGAGCGCCTCTTCGGTTCCACCAGCCGGGAGCTGCGCGGCAGTCACGTCAGCCTCCTGGCTCCCCTGCGCGACGCCGGTCTCGTGGTCGAGGACCGGGTGCGCCTCGACGTGGCCGGAATCGAGGTCGAGGTGCGCGCCGCTTGCGAGCGGTCAGGAGACGCAGGGGCCGATACGCCCTCTGCAGAGGGCTCCACGAAGGGCGACGACGCACCGCCGCGAGACCTCTCGCGCTGGTTCGACATCGGCACCTCGGCGGTGCTGAATCAGCTCGACGAACCGGTCGGCGTGTTGATCACGCTGCGCGAGACCACAGCCACCAAGGCGGCGGAGCACGACCTCACCTACCGGGCCAACCACGACCTGCTCACCGGGCTGGGCAACCGCCACCTGCTGGAGCACCGTCTCGACGAGGCCGCCGCCGCGGAGGGAGCGCACGAGCTGGCGGTGCTGCTGGTCGACCTCGACGGCTTCAAGGCCGTCAACGACGACCACGGCCACGCTGTCGGCGATCAGGTGCTCGCCATCCTCGGACGCCGCATCCTCGGCTGCCTGCGCGCCAGCGACACCGCGGCCCGCATCGGCGGTGACGAGTTCGTGGTGCTGCTCCCCGAGGTGAGCGATTCGTCGCACGCCAGCGCCGTCGCCAGACGCCTGCTCGACGCCTGCCGCAGGCCGTGCGACGTCGAGGGCAAGCTGCTGCGCGTCGACGCCAGCATCGGGGTCGTCGTCGCCGACGCGGGCAGCGTCGGCCACGAGCACCTGCTGCGACTCGCGGACCGCGCCATGTACCGGGCCAAGGAGCGCCCCGAGGACCCGATCGTGATCACCATGGCGAAACGCGATCCCGGCGCAGGCGGCGATCCCGAGGCCAGGGCGCTCGACGGCGGCCTGGAGAATTAGGGGTCAGGGGTCAGGGGTCAGGAGTCAGGGGTCAGGGGTCAGGGGTCAGGGGTCAGGGGTCAGGGGTCAGGGGTCAGGGGTCAGGGGTCAGGGGTCAGGGGTCAGGGGTCAGGGGTCAGGGGTCAGGTAGAGAGATAGCAGATCACCTCGGTGCTGCTTGTGCCGAATTCTCTCTGAGTCTTCCTACTCCCAACTGCCTCATGTCTCTTGCCTTCCGGCCTTCCCTCCTCCTGTCCTCGTCGACTTGCCCTTAAGTCCCTGATCTCTGAGTCCTGTCCCCAACCCCCAGCCCCTTACACCCCACCCCCAGCCCCTCTCTTCCCTCTAAAGCATCTCCTCGGCGATCAGCTCGAGCGCCTCGGGCTGGCGCACGGCGAGCAGCATCGAGCCGACGTGGCGCTTCTTGCCGGCATCCTTCCAGGCCTGCAGCCGCTCGCGGATACGGCCCGCGGGCCCGACCAGGTGCACGTCGTCCACCAGCTCGTCGGGCACCGCCATCGTCGCCTCGCCCTGGCGGCCACCGAGGTAGAGATCCTGGATCTGCTCCGCCGCCTCCTCGTAGCCGAGAGCGATGGCGTAGTCGTTGTAGAAGTTCTTCGACTTGGCGCCCATGCCGCCGATATACAGCGCCAGACTGGGCTTGACCGCGTTGCGGCACTCCTCCAGATCGTCGCCCATCACCACGGTGACGAAGGGGGCGACGTCGAAGCCGTCGAGCGACTTGCCTCCGCCGGCCTCGGCAAAGCCCTCCGCGATCGGCTCGGCGAAGACGTCGTAGCGCTCGGGGTTCATCCAGACCGGGAAGAAGCCGTCGGCGATCTCGGCCGCCAGGCGCACTCCGCCGGGGGTGATCGCGGCGGTGTAGATCGGCACCTGCGTCTGCTCGAGGATGCTCTTCAGCGGCTTGCCGAGACCCGTCGCCCCGGGGCCCTTGTAGGGCAGCTGGTAGTGGAAGCCGTCGTAGGTGACCGGCTCGTCGCGGGCCATGATCTTGCGGCAGATCTCGACGTACTCGCGCATGCGACTGAGCGGGCGGGCGTACGACGCGCCGTGCCAACCTTCGACCACCTGCGGCCCCGACGGGCCGATGCCGAACAGGAAGCGACCGCCGGAGAGCTGGCTCAGGGTCATCGCGGTCATCGCGGCGCAGGCCGGAGAGCGCCCCGGCGCCTGCATGATCGCGGTCCCGACGTGGATCTTCTCGGTGTTGGCGAGGATCCAGGTCGCCGTGGTGACCGCGTCCGAGCCGTAGGCCTCGGCGGTCCATGCCGACGTGAAGCCGAGCTTCTCGGCATGGCGCACCATGTCGATCGGCAGCGAGACCTTCTTTCCCGAGTAGCCGACCAGGACACCCAACTGCATCGCTCGAGACTCCCTTCTGCGCCGTCACGGCGCCGGCGAAATCTGCTCCTCGACCGCTCTTGCGGACACCTCGGCACGGAGAAGCGGCGACTGTAACAGCCGCTGCAGCATGGGCCGCAGCGTCGGGTGCGACAGGTCACATCTGCCGCACCGCCGCCCGAGCCGGCCTCGAACGCCTCAGCGGTCGCCGCCGTCTGCCGTACGGCCGTCCCTCCCACCGCCCGTCCCACCGTCCATCCCACCGGCCATCTCACCGGCCATCTCACCGAGGAGCCCGATCGATTCCTCGAGCCACTCTTCGGCCAGCAGGCCGCTCGGGCTGCGCACGATCCAGTCGGTGATGCCGAGGCGATCGCGGCGCAGGCGGATGGCGTCGGCGACCTCGTCCGGCACGCCGACGAGGAAGCTCGGATCATCGGATCCGCCAGGCACCGACGGCCGCTCCCCGCCGTCGGAGCGCCCTGCCAGCGAGCGGCTGCGGCGCCAGCCAACGCTCTCGGCGGCGAGCGCCCGACGTGCCGCCTCCACACGTTCTGGACGGGTGGAGACGAACACGGTGCGCATCACCGGAACGCGCCGATCCGGCACGGCGGCCTCGCCGACACCGTCGCGCCTCTCGGCCTCGGTGCTCGCCCCCCCAGCCGCGCCGGCCGCCGCCTGGCGCACCAGGCGCCAGTTCGCCTCGACCTCCTCGAAGGTCTCGAGCGGCGAGCAGAGGTACGGCAGGCCCAGCCGACCGGCCTGGGCGAGGGCCTTGGGCCCGAAAGCCGCCACCCACAGAGGAGGATGCGGCTGCTGCATCGGAAGGGGACTCAGGCGCGGTGCGGCGGGCGCGCCGGGATCGTCGCTGCCGACCCGGTCGCCGGCCGAGCAGAGGACGGCGCCGCCCCAGGCCCGCCGCATGCAGAGCACTGCGTCCTCGAACAGGTCGCGCTTTCGGCGCGGATCGACTCCGAAGACCTCGAACAGTGCCGGCCGGAAGCCCCGCCCGAGGCCGACGATCAGGCGGCCCCGGCTGAGTCGGTCGAGCACGGCGATCTCTTCCGCCAGCAGCACCGGATGGCGCACCGGCACGATCAGGGAGGTGGTGCCGAGACGGAGCCTGCGAGTCGCCCCCGCGACCGCCGCCAGCTCGAGCAGAGGCGCCGGCCGCGCCGCTTCCACGAAGTGGCTCTCCGGCAGCCAGAAGGAATCGAAACCGAGCTCCTCGGCGCGCCGCGCCTGGTCGATCAGGAGATCCGCCGAGCCTGCGTCGTCGATGCCAGGGCCATGCGCCGGGAAGCGCCAGGGCGTCAGACCGAAGCGCATCGGTCGTCGCCCTGGCGACCGGCCACCGGCGTCGGGGGCACCTGGCCGGTGAGAACCGCGATCACATTGTCCGCCGCCAGCTCCGCCATGCGACGACGGGTCCGCTCGCTGGCGCTTCCGATGTGGGGGGCCAGCACGACGCGAGGATGCTCGAGCAGGCCGTCGTGCACCGTGGGCTCGTTCGCGAAGACGTCGAGGCCGGCGCCCCAGATCCGCTCCGAGCGCAGCGCCTGCACCAGTGCCTCCTCGTCGACGACACCGCCGCGGGCGGTGTTGATCAGCACTGCGTCGGGGCGCATCGCTGCGAGCTCCCTCTCACCGATCCAGTGACGCGTCTCGTCGTCCAGCGGCAGGTGCAAGGAGACGACGCGGGACTCGGAGAGCAGCTCCTCCCTCTCGGCCCGGCGTGCGTCGAGCTCGCGCTCCGCCCAGTCACAGCGGCGCCGCCCCCAGTAGAGGATACGGCAGCCGAAGCCGTGGCGCAGTCGACGCGCCAGGCAGCCGCCGATGCGCCCGAGCCCGACGATGCCCACGGTGGCGCCGCCGAGATCGTGGCCGACGAGCAATTGCGGATCCCACTCCTGCCAGCGACCGGAGCGCACGAAACGGTCCGCCTCGCAGACGCGGCGCAGGGTCGCCAGGATGAGTGCGAGGGCGAACTCGGCGGTGGTCTCGCTGAGCACGTCGGGCGTGTTGGTCACCGTCACCCCACGACGCCTCGCCGCCTCGACGTCGATGTTGTCGTAGCCGACGGCGACGTTGGCCACCACGCGCAGTGCCGGCGCGGCCTCGAGCAACCGCTCGTCGACTCGCTCGGTGACGCAGCAGACCAGGGCCTCGGCCTCGGCCAGCCGCCGGCGCAGAGCCGTCGGCCGCTCGTCGTCGCCGACATCGAGCACCTCGACCGACCCGTGCTCGCCGAGCCGAGCGAGGACGTCGGGCGGCAGCGGCCGGCTGACGACGATGCGCGCCGGACGGCTCACGCCTGCGCGACCACGGTGAGGATCTGTCGTCCGTACATCTCGAGTGTCTTCGGTCCCACTCCGTGCACCGCACCGAGCTCGCTCTCGCTGGCCGGCATGGCGGAGGCGATGCCGTCCAGCGCGGCGTTGGTCAGCACCACGTAGGCCGGCACCTCGCGAGCCCGGCTCTCCTCCAGCCGCCACGCCCGCAGGCGCTTCGCGGCCTCGAGCTGCTCACCGCTGAGCTCGATCTCGACGCTGGCCTTCCCACCCCCCGAGCTGCGCCGCGTCCGAGCCCGCCTTCGGCCGTTCCGAGGCGCCGCGGGTAGACGCGAACCGCGTACCTCCACCGACTCCAGAGCCGCGCCCAGGCCGTCGGCGCGCACCGCCCGGCGACCTGCCGTGCTGGCTTCGATGCGCTGGAAGCGCACCGTCTCGCCGTCGCGCTCGAAGCTCCGCTCGCGCACCCGGACGAGCCGGGCGCGTGCGAGCCCCTCGATCAGCTCGCGCCAGGCATCCCGATCGATGCGCCCCTCGGCGATCTCGCTGTAGGCACGTCCCAACGCGAGCGGCCGGTCGACGATCTGCTCGACGAGTCGCGCCGCCAGCTCACGCTCCTCGTCGTCGAGCGGCCGGGCCTCGCTCAGCGCCCCGCCGGCGGTGCACCAGTCGCAACGGCCGCACGGTTCACCGCCGTCCTCGCGATCGCCGAAGTGGCGCACCACCTCGAGCATGCGGCAGCCGCTGCCGCGCGCGAACGCAACCATCGTGTCGATCTGCTGGGCGCGGTGCCGGCGCTGATCCTCGTAGGAACGACTCCACGCCGGTGCCTCGCGCCGATCCCCCGGTGTTTCGACGAGCGGCGTGTAGCGCCGGCCGTCGAAACGCAGCGCGCCGTGAACGCGCAGCTTGTCGAGGCAGTTGGCCGCCTCGCCACGGTCGTCCTCGGGCACCTTCTCGAGCAGTGTGTCGCGCTCGATGCCTTCAGCGGGCACGGCGCGTAGCCAGCGCCGCAGCAGCTTCGGCTCCGGGTAGTCGCGCTCGAAGAAGAACTCGTGCATGCGGCGGTCGATCGGCGAGTAGAGCAGCACGGCGCGTGCGTCCTCACCGTCGCGACCGGCGCGGCCGATCTCCTGGTAGTAGCCCTCCAGGGTCCCCGGCAGGCCGTGGTGCACCACCGTGCGCACGTTCGGCTTGTCGACTCCCATGCCGAAGGCGACGGTGGCGAAGACGACGTCGATCGCGTCGCCGAGGAAGGCCTGTTGCACACGCTCGCGCTCCTCCGCATCGAGACCGGCGTGGTAGGTGGCCGCCGAGCTGTCCTCCGGACCTATCGCTCTCCACGCCTCGGCCAGCTGGTCGGCGTCGGCTCGGGTCGAGCAGTAGACCAGCGCCGGCCGGTGGTCTGGGTCCCGCAACAGCAGCTCGATCGCGTCGGGACGCCGCGACGGAGTGATCCGCAGCACCTCGATCGCGAGGTTCTGGCGCCTGAAGCCGTGGATGAACCGGTGCGCCGACGGCATCCCGAGCTCGGCGACGATGTCGTCCTGGACCCGAGGCGTGGCGGTCGCCGTGAGCGCCAGGAAGGGCGCCGGGCGCAGGTCCTCGAGACGCTCGCTGAGACGCCGGTAGTCGGGCCGGAAGTCGTGTCCCCAGTGCGAGATGCAGTGCGCCTCGTCGATCGCCACGAGGCCGGGCCGATGGCGACTCAGCAGCTCACGCCACCCGGGACGCGCCAACCGCTCGGGAGCCACGAAGAGGAAGTCGAGCTGGCCTTCGCGCCAGGCGCGTGCCGCTGCGTAGAGATCGTCGCGACTCTGCCCGGAGTGCATCCCGGCAGCGCGCAGGCCGTGCCCGCGCAGCTTGCCGACCTGGTCGTCGATCAGCGCGATCAGGGGCGAGACCACCAGTGTCGCCCCGTGCCGCACCAGCCCGGGCAGCTGGTAGCAGAGCGACTTCCCGGCGCCGGTCGGCATCACCAGGAGGGCGTCGTCACCGCGGGCGACGGCCAGGCAGCAGGCCTCCTGGTGGGGACGGAAGGCGCGGTGCCCGAAGCGCTCCTCCAGCGCCTCGCGCAGCCGTCGACCCAGCTCCACGTCGGACCGTACCTCGCCTTCGGCCCTCACCGACTGCGAGGAGGTCACCTGCCCGGCCCGCCGACCCGCCGGCCGGCGCTGGCGCTCTCCCCGCGGACCGACTCCCTCTCGCTCTCCGATCTCCAATCCTCCCCGCTGCGGGCCCGCGCCCCGGGTCGCAGGCGCCACGTCCGTGCGCTACCCGGTGGCGAAGTGCCATCTGCCGACCCCGTGACGGCGGCCGGCCGTTGACCGAAAGTGCTCTGCAACAGCGACTTCGCCGCTAGACTCGTCGTTTGCGATGTTCCGACCGGTCCCAGCCTATCCAGGTGGGAAAGCGCCGATCGGAAGGACTCACGCCCACCAACCGCCTCGACCGCCCTGCCCCGAATTCAGCGCATCCAACCCTAGCCGACAACCACCGATGGTCGATCCACTGCCGAGCGCCGAGCCGACGAGCGGCAGCGAGAACGCCCCCGGTTCGGGCGGCCGACACGACGGGGCCGCCGACCGGCTGCTCAGGGAAGTCGGGACGGGGCGCGAGAGTCTCGCCGCCCGGCGGCTGCGAGCCGGCCACGCCGCGGGGCTCGAAGCCGAACTGCTGGAGGTGACGCTGCGGCCCGCGGCCAGCTCGATCGGCGCCAGCCTCTTCGTCGGCCTGCTCCTGCTGCCGATCCTCTGGCCCCACCTGCCGACCCTCACCGCGGTGCCCTGGCTGTTGTTGCACGTGGCGGTGTGCGTGCTGCACCTTCGCGAGCTGCGCGGCTTCAGGCGCGAGCCGCACCGGCGAGAGACCAGCAGCTGGTTGCGCCTGCACCTCGGCCTCGTCTTCCTCGGCGGCCTGGTCTGGGGCCTGCTCGGCTCGTTGATGCTGCCGACCGACTCGCTGCCCCACCGTCTGCTCGTCTGTGTCGCCCTGCTCGGCCTGTGTGCCGCGTCGTCGCACTCACTCGTGGCGGTGCGCTACGGCACCCTCTTCTTCTCGGTGCCGTGCCTGGTGCCGACCACGGTTCGCCTCTTCTCGCTCGGCGACGGCGTCAGCGTCACCATCGCCCTGCTCAACGTCGCCTTCGTGGTCGGCGTGGTGATGATCAGCCTGTCGCTGCAGGAGTCGATACGCCACAGCCTGTCGTACCGGGTGCAGAACGAGCACCTGATCGACGAGCTGGCGGCGGTGAACTCGGGCCTGCTCGACCAGATCGAGGCCCGCGAAGGCGCCGATCGCGAGCTGGCGAAGCGCGACGCGATCCTCGAGGCGGTGAGCGTCACCGCCGAACGCCTGCTGCAGAGCAACGTGGCTCTGGCCGAACCGGAGAAGATCCTGGCCCTGATCGGCAAGGCCGCCGACGTGCCGCGCATCTCGCTGACCGTCTTCGAGCAGGGCGTCGGCAGCGTCGACACTGCGGCCGAGCAGCCGGACGCCGACGCGACGGACGAGGGCGGAGGCGCCGGGACACCGCCGGGCGCAACCCGAGGATCCTCCGCACCGCGGGTCGGCTCGTACCACGAGTGGCTGGCCGAGGCCGAGAGCTGCGTCGGCCGCGATCACGGGCCGGTGCCCGATGTCGAGCCTCGGTGGGCCGACTCGTTGCAGAAGCGGCGCGTGGTGACCGTCGACCCGGCCGACCAGCCGGAGCGACCGCAGGAGTGGTTGCAGCGTTACCGTGTGGCATCGCTGCTCCTGTTGCCGGTGTTCCGCGGCCAGGAGCTGTGGGGCGTGCTCGGGCTCGAGGACTCCGAGAGTCGCAGTTGGACGAAGACCGAGATCGAGGCCTTGACCGCCGCTTGCGAGATGCTCGGTACCGCGGCTCTGCGGATCGAGACCGAGCAGGCGCTGGCGACGTCCGATCGGCGCTACCGCATGCTGGCGGAGAACACCCGCGACCTGGTGGCCATGCACGAGCTGTCGGGCAAGTTCCTCTACGCCAGCCCGTCGATCGGAGAGCTGCTCGGAGTCGACCCCGACGAAGCCACCCAACGCCCCTTCGACGAGGTGCTGGGCTCGGCCGCCGACTTCTGGCGCCAAAACCTCCTCGAGCCCGCGAGCGCCGGGGAGACGGTCACCCGGAGCTACAGGGCCACGGCGGCCGACGGCGCCGGCCGCTGGCTCGAGACCACCGTGCAGCCCCTGCGCGATCCCGACAGCGACGAGATCGTCTTCCTGCTCAGCGCCTCGCGCGACATCACCACCCGACGCGAGGCCGAGGAACAGCTCTTCCAGGAGAAGGAGATGGCCCAGGTCACCCTGCGGTCGATCGGCGACGGAGTGGTCACGCTCGACCGGTCGCGGCGGGTCCAGTTCCTCAACACGGCGGCGGCCAAGCTCACCGGGTGGGATCCCGAGAAGGCGCGCGGCCTGCAGCTGGTCGAGTTCTTCGACGCAGCGCGCACCGAGGAGACCCTGACCCTGGTGTCGATGGTGGAGCACTGCCAGGTGCAGGACACCCTGATCCGCTCGAACGAGTCGCTGCACCTGTTGACGCCGCGCGGCGACGAGCGGGCCCTGGAGATCTCGGCGTCGCCGATCCACGACTTCGAGGGCACCATCCTCGGCTCGGTGATCGTCCTGCGCGACGTCACCCGCACCGAGCGCCTCGCCGCGCAGCTCACCTACCAGGCCACCCACGACTCCCTGACCGGCCTGCTCAATCGCCGTGAGTTCGAGAATCGGCTGATCTCCCTCTTCTCGGTGGTGCGCACCGCCGAGGTCACCGGAGCGCAGCGTCCGCTGCACGCCCTCTGCTACCTCGATCTCGACCAGTTCAAGGTGGTCAACGACACCTGCGGACACATCGCCGGAGACGAGCTGCTGCGCCAGGTCGCGGCGGTGCTGACCAGCCGCGTGCGCAAGACCGACACCGTGGCGCGCCTCGGCGGAGACGAGTTCGGCATCCTCCTGCACGACTGCCCGATCGAGAAGGCGATGGAGATGAGCCAGGACCTCTGCGACCGGTTGCGCGAGCACCGCTTCAGCTGGGATCAGCAGATCTTCCGGCTCGGCACCAGCATCGGAGTGGTCGAGATCACCGGCGACGCACGCCACGTCGCCGAGCTCCTCAGCGCCGCCGACGCCGCGTGCTACGCCGCCAAGGACCAGGGACGTGGCCGCGTGCACCGCTTCACCCCGGACGACCTGCAGCTGGCCCAACGTGCCGGCGAGATGCGCTGGATCGGACGCATCCACTCGGCGCTCGAGTCGGAGCGACTGCGGCTGCGCTACCAGCCGATCCTCGAGCCCGGCGAGTCCCCGTCGTCGAGGCGGCGGATCGAGATCCTGCTCAGCATGGTCACCGAGACCGGCGACGAGGTGCCTCCGGGCACGTTCATCCCCGCCGCCGAGCGCTTCAACGCCATGAACCGCCTCGACCGCTGGGTGGTGCAGCGGACCGTCGAGCTGATGCAGCCGATCTGGCACAACGGCCAGCCGCGGCCGATCGAGACCTGCTTCATCAACCTCTCGGGCACCTCGATGGCGGACGAGTCGTTCCTGCTCTTCCTCAAGGAACTGATCCGCACCAACCAGATCCCCCAGGGGGCTCTCTGCTTCGAGGTCACCGAGACCGCCGCGGTGTCGAATCTCGCCGAGGCGACCCGGTTCATGCAGGAGCTGCGCCGCGCCGGCTGCCTGTTCGCGCTCGACGACTTCGGCAGTGGCGTGTCGTCCTTCGGTTACCTGCGCTCGCTGCCGATCGACTTCCTCAAGATCGACGGCACCTTCGTGCGCGACGTGCACCGTGACAGCGTCGACCGGGCCATCGTCGAGTCGATCCGCAACGTGGCGCGCCAGCTCCAGGTGCGCACCATCGCCGAGTTCGTAGAGAGCGAAGAGGCCCTGCGACAGATCGTCGACCTCGAGATCGACCTCGTGCAGGGCTACGCCCTGGCGCGGCCGCGGCCTCTCTTGCATCTGCTCGAGGAGCTCGAGATCGAGGCGTAGCGATTGCCGCGATTGCCGCGATTGCCGCGGCTGCCGCGGCTGCCGCGGCGACCGTCCCGGTTCCCACTACGTCTTCGGGGACCGAGCCGGACCCGGAGGACACCACTGCTCGGGAGGCACCTTCAGACGCCCCGGCCGTGAAGCGCCGGGAGGCGCTGGATCGACGTCCCTCCGCCGTAGCGCGGCCAGCAGATCGCGCACCGAGGCGCCGCGGCCGGGGACCACGAGGTCCGGAACCAGCTCGCAGAGCGGCTCGAGGACGAAGTGCCGCTCGCCCAACCTCGGGTGGGGCACGGTGAGACGCGGGCCGCTCGTCGTCAGCTCACCGAAGAGCAGCAGATCGAGATCGAGGGTGCGCGGTCGCGGCGGGCCGGAGGATGCGGACTCGGCGCGACGGCGGCCGTGCCGACGCTCGATCTCGAGCAGCAGCTCGAGCAGGTCCGGGGCCGAGCGCGTGGTGCGCAGGCGCAGCACGCCGTTGTAGAACTCGCCCTGATGCGGCTGTGAGTGTCCTGCGAGATGCGCCGGCAGGACCGGCGCCGTGATCCAGATCGAGGAGCAGGCCTCGACCGCGACCCCCGGCGCCCGATCCAGGTCCGCCGCCGCCGACCGCAGCAGTCGGAGCCGATCGCCGAGATTCGATCCGACCGCGACGAACGCCGTCTCGACGTCCTCTGAACGGCCGGTGCTCACCGCTCGATCCGTCTCACCCCGACCCGCTGCGCACCGAGCTCCTCGGCGATCGACGGTTTGTCGAGCGCCACCCGCGCCCGCCAACCGGCAAACGCCGACTCCAGCGCCTCCTCGAGCTCCCGCTGCAGGCGCTCCAGGAGGCGCCGCTCACCGCTCTCGGCGATGCCACGCACGATGTCGACGGCGCGAGCGTAGTCGGCAGTGGCGGCGAGGTCGTCGCGTTCCGCGCCGCCCGAGTCCGCCGCCGCGCCCTCGGCCAGCAGTAGGTCCTCTGACAGCAGCACGTCGCAGAGGACGGGCTGCGGCTGCGCGCGTTCCTCGTCGGAGACGCCGATGCGGCACTCCAGCCGCAGCCCCTCGACGAAGACCTCCCGCCGCGCCGGCGAGGCCTCGACGCCGCCGGACCCTCGCGGTGCTCGCCGCTCGAGCGCCAGGTGCACGGCGCGCGCGTCGACGTGCTCGGCGACGTCGTGCACGCGGAGGAAGTCGACGCCCTGGCGCATCGCGAAGAGCGCCGCCGCCAGCGAGCCGGCGAGACGCTGGTCGACCGCCCTCGGCGCCAGCTCGGCCAGGAACGACTTGCGTGAAACACCCAGCAGCACCGGCGCCCCGAGAGCCCGCAGGTCGCCGAGCGCAGCGAGGAGAGCCAGGTTGTGCTCGAGCCGCTTGCCGAAGCCGATGCCCGGATCGATGGCCACCGGCACCCCCCGCCGCCGCGCCGCCGCGACGCGGTCGCCGAGGAAGCCCTGCACCTCCTCGACCACGTCCTCGTAGCGTGGCGCCTGCTGCATCGTCGCCGGAGTCCCCTGCATGTGCATCGCGATGCCGGAGGCGCCGAAGGCGGCCGCCACGTCGAGCATCTCGTCGTCGAGTCCGCCGACGTCGTTGATGACGTGGGCGCCGATCTCGCAGGCGGCCTGGGCGACCACCGGCTTGCGGGTGTCGACGCTGACCACGGCGCCGGCGACCAGCGCCGCCCGCACCGCCGGCGCGATGCGTCGGATCTCCTCGTTCGCCTCCACCGTCTGGCTGCCCGGCCTGGTGCTCTCACCGCCGATGTCGATCAGGTCGGCCCCCTGCTCGAGCATCTCGGCGATGCGGCGCTCGGCGCGGCGCGGCTCGAAGTGGCGGTTGCCATCGGAGAAGCTGTCCGGAGTGACGTTGAGGATGCCGACGATCCAGGGCTTCCGCCCGGAGAGCACCCGATCCCGACAGGCGAAGCTCGGAAACGGGTCCAGGAGCGAAGGATGCGCCCGACGGCGACCACCGCCGCCCTCGTCCTCCGAGCCGTCAGCAGATCTCCCGGCCCGATGCTCGACCTCGGTCACGCGCAGACTCTAGACCAGGCCGGCGCGATCGACCCGCCGGGCCAGATCCCACCGTCCTCTCGAGAGGACGAAAGGGCGCGGTTGCAGCCGACGTCGTACCTCTCCCCTCCACCCGACGACCGCAGCAGATCCCCGCAAGACGGCGCTTTGCGCCGCTCGCCGGCTCCTCACCGAGGGAGCTGGCACCGAAGCTGAAATGCGCCTCTGTGTGGCTGAAGCGAAGTGACCCGGGCGCCACCGCCTCGTCCGTCGCCCAGCCGCCACGCAAGGACCCCCCGGGAAGACCGACGTCTCCCGACCTTCTCCGAAGAGAGGAATCGATCATGAGAACCGAGAAGACCCTCACCGAGCGCGCCTCCAGCGAAGCGCCGGCCAGCGTGGCCGCAGTGGCTTCGCCGGCGCCGAGACGACGCCGACGGGCGCTGCTCCTGGCGCTCTGCTCGCTGGCCCTGATCACCGTCCCCGGGCTGGCCTCGCCCGCCGCCGCGAGCGGCTGGTCGTGGGGCGCCGGCTTCCACGTCGGAGGCTTCTCGTTCCGCATCGGCTTCCAGGGGCACGACCGACACCACCTCTACTTCCGGACCGACCACGCGATCCCCTCGCGAGCGCGCTGCACCGACCGCTGCTTCGTCAACCGGCGCGTGTACCACCACCACTCGACGTGTCCGGTGGTGCGCGGTCACTTTGCGGCCTACGGCGTCGCGGTCGACCGGATCCTGTACGACTACGGCCCCCACAGCTACCGCGATCGTCACCACCGCTACGACCGCTACGACAGATACGACCGGTACGACGACCGACGGGACTGGCGCTACGACCGGCGCTACGACCGGCGCTACGAGCGGCGCTACGAGCGGCGCTACGAGCGGCGCTACGACCGCCGTCACCGTCACGACCACGTCTGGCGCTGGGACCGCGGCCGTTACGTCGAGCACTGTCCCTACTGAGTCGGATCCCCGAGTGCCCACGGCACAGTGCAGCGACACGATCCGGCGGACACCTCGCCACGGCGGCGTGTCCGCCGGACTCAGAACGGCAGGTCGAGAGCCCGGCAGATGAACCTGTTGAGGCCGGCGCCGGCCCGACAGGTCTCGTCGTAGCGCTCCAGGAAGTCCGGCGCCAGCACCTCCGCGTCGCTGAGCTCGGCGACTCCGATGAACGACTTGCGGCGCAGGTCTTCGCCCTTAGGGTGATCGGCCTCGAAACCGCGCGGCATCCGCTGCAGCTGCTCCCCCGCGAGCTCGAGATGCTCGGCGAAGCCGGCGCCCACCGCTCGCCCCCAGCCGCTGCGGGGAGCCGCGATCGCCTGGCGGATCCGACGGGTGGTCTCGGAATCCGGCCGCCAGATGCCGACGCCCGCGAAGCAGTTCCGCGGCTCCAGGTGGAGGTAGAAGCCGGGAGCGTGGGCATCGCGCGCGGCGCGGTGGCGGAAGTGGATGCCGACGTGGGTCTTGTAGGGCGACTTGTCGTGCGAGAAGCGCACGTCGCGGTGGATGCGGAAGAGCGATCCCCCGACCGCCTTGGGTACGGCCTCGAAGTGGCTCGAGATGCGGTGCAGAGGGTGCGAGAAGGCGGCGATGAAACGGAACGCGGCATCGCGCACCAGCACGTCGTAGCGCTCCCGGTTCTGCTCGAACCAGCCGCGGTCGTTGTTGGCCGCCAGGTCGCGCAGGAAGACGAACAGCCGCTCGTCGAAGTAGGGACCGCCGCCCTCCGCAGTCGCGACCTCGGCCCCGGTTCCTCTCTTCACCGCCGTCATGACTCCTCCTCCGTTTCGGTAGAGCCGTCGCGCGCAAGCGCCGCACCGACGGGACGACGGACCGCCGCTCATTGGCCGGGGCGCACGAACCGCCGCGTCAGCCACTGCTCGATCGCCTCGAGCGCGGCGGGCGCCATCGTCTCCTCGATCATGCCGTACTCGAGCGGCGACCCGGTCACCGCGTTCTGCAGCAGGTGGTTGAGGCCCGGCAGCACGTGAACCGTCGCGTCCGGCGAGCCTGCGCGGCGCAGCGCGGCGACCACGTGCGGGAGGTTCTGCCTCGGGTCGACCTGCAGATCGTGCGCGCCGCAGAGCCACAGCACCGGAATGCCGAGGCCGGCGAGATCGACTCGCGGATCGTGCTCGAGGAAGTCGCGGAACCATGGATTGTCGACCGCATCGACGGTCGCTTCGACGGCGGCCTCGAAACGATCACCGCGTGCCGCGCCCTCGAGACCGAGCTGCAGGCGCACGATCTCGCGCACGGCGGCGCGCCGGACCCTCGGATCACCGCCGCGCAGAGCCTCGATCATCCGCCGCCGCAGCTCGAGCTGGCGTGCGATGAGGGCGTCGGGGAGCCCCTCCGCGTCGCCGGTGAGCTGGAGCTGCCGCAGCACGAGGGGCTCGCCGGGGAGAGCAGGCCCTGCCAGCGCGACCAGGAACGCGAGGCGCTCGGCGGCCGCTGCCCGCGCCGCCACGGTGACGCCCTCGGAGTGGCCGAGGGCTCCGATCGGCTGGTCGCCGATCCGCGGGTCGCGGCGCAGCCAGCGTACGGCGCCGACGACGTCCGCCGCCTGCACCTGACTGGTCGCCCGGTTGGCGACGCCGCCCGAACCGCCGACTCCCCGGTCGTCCCAGCGCAGGACGGCGAAGCCGCTGCGGGTCAGGCGGTCGGCGAGCAGCCGCAGTGGACGATGCGCCACCACCGTGCCGTCTCGATCCTGGGCGAAGCTGCCGCCCACCAGCACCACGCCGGGATGCGGCCCGGGACCCCTCGGCGCGGTGACGGTGCCGGCGAGCACCTCCCGGTCTGACGCCGCGCTGGCGAAGGTGACGTCCTCGCTGTGGTAGGGCAGCGGCGGCTGAGGGTCCTGCGGTCGCAACGGCGGGCTCGGCGCGCGTTCGAAGACGCAGGGGTGCTCTTCGGGGCCCTGCCGGTAGGTGCCGACCAGGCGCTCTCCGGCGTCGTCCGGCACGCCTTCGAACGCCGGGCTGCCGGCCGGTCCCACGACCGCGAAGCGGACGAGCGGCGGCGCCACCTCCACCGCCGCCAGGCGCAGACCGAACGTCCCCTGGTCGGGAGCATCGAGGGAGCCGGTCCAGCCGCCCGGCGTGCGCCGCAGGTCGACGATCAGGCGCAGGCGCATGCCTTCTTCGATGCGCACGGTTCCGTACCAGCGTCCCGCGAGGTCGTCCGCTGGTTGCGCCGCGGCGCCGAGCAGCGCAGCGGCGCCGACCAGCATCAGCCGAACCGCGGGCGACACGGCGCGCACTCTCCCCCGGCTCAGCTCGAGCCGACGAAGACGGCTGCCGCGAGACCCAGCAGCAGAGGCAACGCCAGCATCAGGCAGAGCGCCGCCAGGCAGCCGCCCAGGGTGATCCAGGCGATCGACGAGCGATCGGTGCGCGAACGCCGCTCCCAACGCCCCTCCTCGAGGCGCTGTGCCGGGGGCGGCTGACGACGCAGCTCGAGGCCGATCTCGTCGAGCAGGACCAGCGCGCGCTGCAGTCGCTCCGGTATCTCCCCGAGAGCGGCGACCCGGGCGGTCCACAGCAGCGCCGCCGGTTGCACGTGCAGGGCCGACGGCGGACCCGCTGCGCGCGGGTCGCGCCGCAGCAGCTCGTCGACCGCGGAGGCGACCGCGGGCCTGGAGAACAGACGCCTGGCGTGCTCGGGGTCGTGGGCCCAGACCCGGCGCAGCGTCTCTCCGTCGCCGTTGCGCGCGAGCGACGCCACCTCCTGCAGTCCGAAACGGCGGTTGAGCCGCGTCAGCGCCTGCGCCATGGCCCCCTCCGGTTGCGAGACCACGGCGCGAGTGTTCGCGGGAGCTTCGAGGAAGAGCTCGATCTGGAAGCCGACGAAGCGGAGCCGTCGACTGCCCATCGTGCGACGGTGCAGCGGCCGCAGGTGCAGATCGATCCCGGATCCCGATTCCGAGGTGCCCCGGAAGTGCACCCCGCCGAGGTTCACCAGCGCGCTGCGGGCCGAGCCTCGGCGCCTGAGGCCGAGCTCGGCGAGCATGCCGGCGATAGCCTGATGCATGTCCCCTCGTAGCCAGCCGACGAACCAGAGCAGCCCGACGAACGCGGCGGCCGCCATCCCCAGGTAGAGGAGGCCGGCGACGATGCGCGCCAGGCTCGGCTCGCCCAGGGCGATGGCGCCGACGCCACCGAGCAGGGTCATGATGCCGAAGATCACCAGCCCGCCGCACACCAGGCTGAACCAGAGCACCCCGAGGATCGCCAGCGGGCGAGGAAGGGGCTGGCGGGCCGATCGCGACGCCGAACCGCCCTCGCCGCCTGTACCGGCTCCCACGCCGCCTGGGGTCGAGCCCGTCACGGCGCCACGATGCGCATCAGCTGGCCGCAGAGCCAGGCGCCGTAGGTGCCGATCGCATAGCCGAGCACCGCCAGCAGGACGCCCACCGGCGCCAGGGCGGGATGGAACGCCGAAGCGACGATCGGAGCCGAGGCGGCACCGCCGACGTTGGCCTGACTGCCCACCGCGACGAAGAAGAGCGGCGCGCGGATCAGGCGACCGACGAGCAGCAGCAGGGTGACGTGCACCAGCATCCAGAGCGCCGCGACGACGAACAGGCCGGGGTTCTCGAACACCGCCAGGATGTTCATCTTCATGCCGATCGTCGCCACCAGCACGTAGAGCAGCACCGAGCCGATCCGCGACGCCCCGACGCCCTCCAGCCTGCGCATCGGCGTCAGCGACAGGGCCAGCCCCAGGGTGGTCGCCAGCACCACGATCCAGAAGAAGCCGCTGGTCAGGCTGTAGCGCTCGAGTGCCGGTGCAGCCTGCTGGATCGCCGGCGCCAACCAGTCGGCCAGAGCGTGCGCCACCGCGGTGGCTCCGAAGCCGACGGCGAGGATCGCCATGGTGTCTCCGAGGTTCGGGATCCTCGCGATGCTCGCCTGGTAGGCCGCGACGCGATCGCGCAGCTCGTGGATGGCGCTGGCGTCGGCGCCGGTGCGGCGGTCCACCGCGTCGCTGCGGCCGGCGAGGAAGAGCAGTACCGCCATCCACAGGTTGGCGATGATCACGTCGACCGCGACCATCTTCGAGAACAGCTGGTCGGAGACCTCGAAGACCTCCTTCATCGCGGCCTGGTTGGCGCCGCCGCCGATCCAGCTTCCGGCCACCGTCGTGAAGCCCCTCCACACCGCGTCCGGGCCGGCGCCTCCGACCAGGTCGGGGGCCACCACGGAGGTCGCCAGGATCGCGATCGGGCCGCCGAGCACGATGCCCACGGTGCCGGTGAAGAACATCACCAGGGACTTGACTCCGAGCCGCCGCAGGCCCGGGAAGTCGACGCTGAGGGTGAGCAGCACCAGGCTGGCCGGCAGCAGGTAGCGCGAGGCAACGAAGTAGAGGTTCGAGACGTCGCCCGAGATCAGGCCCGCGGTCGCCAGCAGGGACGGCAGGAAGTAGCACACCAGGATCGACGGCACGATGGCGTAGAAACGCTTCCAGAAGCCGCTCGGCCGATTGGCGCCCCAGAAGACGAAGCCCAGCACGACCATCAGGATGCCGAGGACGACGGCGTCGTTCGTGAAGACGGGCTGGCTCATGGCACGGACCTCGAGCGCCGGCGGAGTGCGTCGGGCAGCGGGGCCCGCTTCGCCTCAGGGCGTGAAGGGGTTCGGAATGGAGAACGTCTGGCCGTAGAGCGCGGAGCGCCGACGAGACAGCCGTCGGCGAACTCGGCGGCGCGAAGCGGCCGCGGGCGGTTCCTGATCTCTCGCGAAGGCGAAGCATACCCGGGGCCGCGACAGCCCAGAGGACCGCGGCGCGGGGGGCGACGCCGCCCTGTCCGCGACTCGCCCCTTGTGTCGTGAGACGATACGGTGACCCCGCGACCGCCCGGATCCGGGACGGTCTCGCACCCCATCCCATCGTTCGCGGTTCCGATCGGCCTCCGATCGCCCAGCGTGATGCCTTCACCGCCCCACGATCCCAAGCCCGGCAGACCGGAGCCGGCGACCGCCCTGCCCACCAGCGGCTCGGCCGATCGCGGCGCGGAGCACGTGCGCGACGCCGTGCGCGAGCTGTCGCAGGCGTGGCGTCGCCTCCTGCTCTACCCGCCCGGACACCCGGAGAGGTCGGAGGTGACCGACCGCGTCCTCGCCGCGGTGGAGGCCGCGCTCGACCACCGTGGCGAGCTCGCCCTCGGCGTGACCCGCGACAGCTTCGTGGTCGCCGAGGAGATGCACAGCGGCCTCGGCGCCGAACAGTTCGCCAACCTGCTCTACCGACGCAACGTCGCCGTGGTGCGCTTCAGCCGCGGAATCGAAGCGCCCTCGATCGAGCGTTTCATGGCCTCCCTGCGTCGGGATCCGGACGCTGCTCCGCACCAGGGCGCCGAGACGTTCGAGCGCCTCGACGAGCGGCGCCCGATGGTCGAATGGCCCGGCCTCCGCCTCGAGAGCGCCGACTTCAGCTCGCTGCTCGCGACCGACGATCTGTCGTCACGCGCCGCCCCCGTCGAGCGGTTGACGCTGTGGGAACGGCTGCTGCAGTTGCAGCTGCGCGACGTCTCGTATCTGGGCGATGCGGGGCTCGGAGGCACCGGTGACCTTCGTGCGACCCTGCAGCGGATCCTCTCGACCCTTCCGCGTGAGATGGCCGGGGGCGAGTTCCGAGGCGAGCTGCCAGCGCAGGTGCGGCGCATCGTCGAACTGATCGAGACCGCGGTGCTGTCGCACCTGCGCGAGGCCGTGGCCGCCCGTCGCCTGATCGACCTGGAGCAGGTCGACGATCTGCTACGCGACCTCCCGGACGCGGTGGCGGTGGCTGCACTCGAGCAGGTGGTCTCGGCCCTCGCCGACGACGACGACGGCAGGCTCGAGCTCACGGCGTTGTTCGCCGCGGTCGACTCCCGGCTCGCGCTCCTCGCGGTGCGCCGATTGCGCGACCGCGGCTTCCGCTTCGCCGAGCACGCCCTCTCGACGATCGTCGAGCTCAGCGAACGATCCGCCGCCGAGGCGACCAGCGGAGCAGCCGTCTCGGCGGATCCGCCGGCGGCGCTGCGCGCCTGCATCGAAGACGGCCGCGACGCGGCACGCCTCCCTCCCACCGACGAACTGGTCTTCCTCTACGGTGGCTGCAGAGCGTCCGACGCACCCTGGCCCGGCGCCCTCGAGCCCCTGCGCCAGACACTGCAGCCGGGAGCGACCCAGCTGGCTCTGCTCGGTGCGATCACCGAGCTGCTCGACCGCCCCCACCTGCACCAGAATGCCGCCGCGCACCTCGCGCCTCGTGTCGAGCAGCTGGTCGGCGATCTGATCGACTCCGGCCACCCGATGGGAGCGGTGGCGGTGATCCACAACCTCCGCGACCTCGCCGCCAACCACGCCCAGCGTCTCGGTCGACCGCTGGCGGCACTGCAGGAACGCCTGTGCGGCGCCGCCACCGCGGAGCGCATCCGCCGCAGCCTGGGAGCCGGCGACGAGCGACGTAGCTCCCAGCTGCAGACCCTCGTCTCGACCCTCGGCGACGGGATGATCGAGGAGCTGGTGTCGGGCCTGGCGGCGGAGGACGACAGAGCCCTGCGCCGCGCCCTGTTCGATTTCCTCAAGACGTTCCGCTCGCAGGTGATCCCGGCGGCGCGCAAGGGGCTCGAGGACCGACGCTGGTTCGTCGTCCGCAACATGGTGGCGCTGCTCGACGAGATCGACGACCGCAGCAGCCTGCCGCACCTGCGACGCGCCGCGCAGCACGAAGATCTGCGTGTCCGCTCGACAGCGGTGCGGGCGCTCGCCCGGATGGACCGCGCCTTCCCGGAACCGCTGATCCGCGACCTCCTCGAGACCCCGGACCCGGCCTTCGTCGAGCGCACCATCGGTCTGCTCGGCCGCTCCCGGGTCGGGGCGGCAGTGGCCCCGCTCTGCGACCTGCTGCGGCGTCGCGACCGACTCGGCCGCAACACCACTCTGCGCGGCCGCGCGATCGAGGCGCTGGGCCAGATCGGGGACCCGAGGGCGCTCGACGCCATCGCGCCGATGCTGAGCGCCCTGCGGCTGCAGGGGGCCGACGAGCGCAGGGCGGCCTACCGCTCGCTCGCCGGCTACCCGATCGACTCGGTGCGGCCGCTGCTGGAACGTGGGTCGAAGGCGCGCGACGGCGAGATCCGCGACCTGTGCGCCCGCATTCTCGCCGCCGGCGCCGCCCCACCGGGCGCGGACAGCGGTGCGTCCCGGGCACCGGACAGCACCGTCGGGCCGGAGGGCGACGAATGAGCGCCGACGCGACGCTCGATGCCAGCCGCATCGATCCCTTCGTCACCGCCCTGTCCTCTGCGGTGACCGCCTTTGCGATCTATCCGGCCGACCACCCTCAGGCACAACAGGCCCTGCGCGACCTGGTGGGCGGCTTCCGCCGCGTCGTCGAGGTGCTCGATCCGTCCCGGCAACGCGCGGTCGACGAGCAGGCCGGCCTCTCGCTGCTGGTGCTCGAGGACGATCTCGTCGTCCAGGGACGCCCCTGGCACCGGCAGTCCCCCGTCGCCAGGTCGCTGTGCAAGGCGCTCAACCGCGCCGGCCTGGAGCGTCTGACCCTGACTCCGGGCCTCTCGGCGGTGGAGGCCGAGCAGGTGATCGTCGCACTCGCCAGCGCCAGTGCACCCGAGACGACACGTCACGTCACCGTCGGGCGACTCGAGCTGCTACCCGGCGAAGGCGAAGGCGAGGGCACCACGAAGGTGACCCGGATCGAGCGTGCCGCCGACGCGCTGCTCACGGAGCTGCGCCAGATCGGCCCGATCTTCGAGGCCGAATCGGAACGGGTCAGGATGGTGCGGGTCGAGCGCGCTGTCTGGAAGCTCACCGAGTCGGCGCTGGCCCAGGAGCGCGGCTTCCTCCTGCACGCCTCCCTGCACGGCGCCACCGACGCCTTCTGGCGCCACGGGATCCAGGTCGCGCTGTTGACGCTGCCGGTCGCGCGCCAGCTCGGGCTCGAGGGCAGCACCCTCGCCGATCTGATGCTGGCCGCGGTTCTGCACGACATCGGGCGCCTGGAGATCTCCGGGACCCAGGAGCGGCGCCAGCCGGAGCTGCCCCTCTGGCGCCACACCGAGCTCGGCGCCGAGCGCCTCGCGATCACCGTCGGCCTGCCTCCGGTCTGCGCCCTCGTCGCCTATGAGCACCACCTGCACTGGGACGGCCGCGGCGGCTTCCCCAGTCCCGGCCGCCGCCCCGGTCTGGCCAGCCAGATCGTCGCGGTGGCCGACGGCTACGACGTCGCGTGGCAGGCGTGCGCGGGCCTGGAACCGCGGCGACGCCGTCAGCTCGCCGCGGCGGGGGTGCGTCAGCAGAAGGGACTGCAGCCCGACCTCGTCGAGCGGCTGCTCGCTCAGCTCGCCTGATCGCCGAGAGGGCCGGGTCGGTCCCAGCCCATCTCCTCGACCCGGCCGAGGATCACCGCGGCGGCGCCGCGCAACGTCAGGCGCTCGGTGTTCAGCACCATGTCGTAGTGGGTGGCCTCGTTGACGTCGCGGCCGTGGTACTCGCGGTGATACCGCTCGCGCGCCCGGTCGGTCTGCTCCAGGGTGCGCTCGGCGTCGCCCGGATCGAGCCCGAGAGACTCGCAGGCCAGGCGTATGCGGTAGCGCGGCGACGCCACCAGCCGTACGTGCAGCGCCTGCTCCCGCTGCGCCAGCACCGCGGCGCAGGCGCGGCCGACGAAGACGCAGCGGCCGCCGGCCGCCAGCTCGGCGACGACCGTGCCGGTGATCTTGGCCAGCTTCGCTTCGTCGATCGGGTCGTCCACCGGCGCCGCGGCGACGAACAGCTCGGGCATCTGCACCGCGGTCAGCCGCGCCAGACGCTCGACGAACGAAGGCGCACGTTCCTCACGCTGCGCCACCTCTTCCGGCGGCAGGCCGGCACGCGCCGCCACGGCATCGATCAGCTCGTTGTCGATCAACCGCCAGCCGAGCGCATCGGCGACCTGGCGCGCCACCTGGGAGCCACCGGCTCCGAACTGTCTCGAGACCGTGATCACCATGGCGTCTCCTCTCCTGTCTCCTGCCTCAGCCCGGACTCTCAGCCGCCGCGGCGCCCCTCGGGCGCGGCGGGCGCAGGCCCCGGCGCGGCCGTCACTCCCGCCACCGGAGTCGCCTCGGCTGCCGCGGCGCAACGCTCGAGCTGCCGATCCAGGGAACGGAGGGTGGGACTCGAAGCGTAGAACGAAACGCTCGCCAGAGCCGCCAGCACCGAGGCGCCGGCGACCGCGGCCGGCGCGCCGACCGACTCGGCCACCGCACTGATCGGCAGCACACCGAGTAGCGGCAGCGAGAAGGACATCATCAGGAAGCTCGACACCCTGCCGCGCACCTCGTCCGGGATGAGCACCTGGATGGCGGTGTTGTTCAGGGCGCTGTAGACGTTCACCGCGACGCTGGCGGCGAAGACCAGCGGCACCGCGAGCAGGAAACTGGGGCTGAGTGCGAAGGCGAAGAGCAGCAGGCCGCAGGCGACCGAGCTGCTCAGCATGGTGCGCAGGCGACCGCCGGAGTTGCCCAGCCAGGCGACGTAGATCGCTCCCACGACACCACCGAGACCCGACGCGGCACTGAGGATGCCGAGGCCCTGCGGTCCCTTCTCCCAGATGTCCTCGGCGAACACCACCAGCAGGCTCTGGAAGGGCATCACCAGGAACATCGGCAGCAGGCCGAAGACCAGGAGCAGCCCGACGAGGCGCTCTCGCACGACGTAGCGGAAACCCTCGGCGACGCGCGCCCACACACCCAGTGTGCTCTGCGCCGCCGCACGCGAGGAACGCACCCCGACCAGCAGCGCCGCGAGGGCAGCGAGATAGAGCCCCGCGTTGATGCCGTAGCTGGGACCGACGCCGATCGCCCCGATCAGGAAGCCGGCGGCTGCGGGGCCGAGGATGCGGGTGGTGTTCACCGCCGCCATGTTGAGAGCCATGGCGTTGGTCAGGCGCCTGCGGCCCACCACGTCGGCGACGATCGCCTGCCGCGCCGGCATGATGAACGGGAACACCGAGCCCATGATCCCGGCGAGAACCAGCAGGTGCCAGAAGTGCAGCGCTCCGGTGTAGAGGAGGACCAGGATCGCGACCTCGCTCAGCACCACCGCCGCCTGACCGGCCGCGATCAGGGCGCGGCGGTCGAAGCGGTCGGCGGCGGCCCCGCCGAGCGGCGAGATGACCAGCATCGGCACCGCCACCACGGCGCTGATCAGGCCGAGCGCCAGCTCGCTGCCGGTGAGGTCGAACACCAGCCACGAGCGCAACACCTGCTGGCCGCCCATGGCCAGGAAGAAGATCGTGTTGCTGACGAAGAGCCAGCGGAACTGGGCGCTGGCCATCGAGGTGAAGAGGCGCCGCTCCGCGCCTCCGAGAGGCGCCTCGTTCGACCTCCCGTCGGCGCTCTCCCTGATCTCTCGCATGGCAGCCCTGAAGTCGGTCCCGCAGGGTCCCGCGGCTGGCAGGGCCGCACCGCGACACCAGGCTCTCCGGCCCGGCCGGACGACCGACGGCGGGTCGAGGACCGTCGCAGCGTAGCAGCCGCGGGGAAGGCAACGGCACGCTCGTCGACCTGCTCCGGCAGTGGCTGCCGGGACCTTTGGCTATGCTGGCCTCGAGACCCGCGACGAACGCTCGCCCCGGGTCGCCGCGCGGCGCTTCCGCACGGATCGGGGCGCTGATGCACGGCTGCCACCGATGCGGCCTCCTCCTCTCTGCCGGGCGCCCGTGTGCCGGCGGATTCCCTTCTCCCGCAGGAGCTCCCATGACAAGCGATCGCACCCGGCGCGAAGACGCCGCCAGCGGCTCGGCCACACACCGCGTACCCGCCCCGCTGGCTCTGCTGCTCGCCTCGATCCTCCTCGCCGGCTGCAGCAGCGAGCCGGAGTTCGACCTGCTCCTCCACGGCGCCCTGGTCTACGACGGCAGCGGCGAGCCGCCACGCCGCGTCGACGTCGCTCTGCTCGGCGACCGGATCGCCGCGGTCGGCGAGCTCGACGAGCGCAGCGCCAGAGAGCACCTCGACCTCTCGGGCCTCGCCCTGGCGCCGGGGTTCGTCAACATGCTGAGCTGGGCGACGAGCTCGCTGCTGGTCGACCCGCGCTCGGGAAGCGACGTGCACCAGGGCGTCACGCTCGAGGTCTTCGGCGAGGGGATCTCGATGGGACCGCTGGCCCCGGCACTGCGCGAATCGCTGACCCGTGACCTGCGCGACGACCTCGGCGACCCCGGTTACGAGATCCCATGGAACACCCTCGGCGAGTACCTGGAGCACCTCGAGGAGCGCGGCGTGGCGCCCAACGTCGCCTCGTTCGTCGGCGCCACGACGGTGCGCATCCACGAGCTCGGGTACGAGGACCGGGCGCCGGACGCCGACGAGCTCGAACGCATGCGGCAGCTCGTCGCCGAGGCGATGCGCGAGGGAGCGATGGGGGTGGGCTCGTCGCTCATCTACGCGCCGGCCTTCTACGCCGAGACCGAGGAGCTGATCGAGCTCGCCCGGGTGGCCGGTGAACACGGCGGGGGCTACATCTCCCACATGCGCAGCGAGGGCGCGCGACTCGTGGAGTCGGTCGACGAGCTGATCCGCATCGCGCGCGAGGCCGGCGTCTGGGCCGAGATCTACCACCTCAAGGCCGCCGGCCGATCGAACTGGGACAAGCTCGACCAGGTGATCGCGCGGGTCGAAGAGGCGCGCGCCGAGGGTCTCGACATCACCGCCGACATGTACACCTACGTCGCCGGCGCCACCGGCCTCAACGCGACGATGCCGCCGTGGGTCCAGGAGGGCGGCTTCGAGCAGTGGACCGAGCGCCTGCGCGATCCCGCGATCCGCGCCCGCGTCGAGGCCGAGATGCTCACCCCCACCGACGCCTGGGAGAACATGTTCCTCGAGGTCGGCAGCCCCGAGAACATCCTCCTGATCGGCTTCCGCGACGAGGCGCTGCGCGGCCACATCGGCAAGACCCTGGCCGAGGTCGCCGCCGAGCGCGGCACCACCCCCGAGGCGACCGCGATCGACCTGGTGCTGGAGGACGAGTCGCGGGTCGAGTCGGTGTACTTCATGATGAGCGAGGACAACGTGCGGCGGCAGGTGCAGCTGCCGTGGATGTCGTTCGGCTCCGACGCCGGCTCGATGGTGCCGGAGGGCGTCTTCCTGCGCTCCTCCACCCATCCCCGCGCCTACGGCAACTTCGCCCGCCTGCTCGGCCGCTACGTGCGCGACGAAGGACTGGTGCCGCTGGAAGAGGCGATCCGTCGCCTCACCTCGTGGCCGGCCGAGAACCTCGGAGTGCGCGAACGCGGCCGCATCCGCGAGGGCTGGTACGCCGACCTCGTCGCCTTCGATCCGGCGCAGATCCAGGACCACGCCACCTTCGCCGAGCCGCACCAGCTGGCCACCGGAGTGCGCCACGTCTGGGTCAACGGCACCGCCGTGCTGCAGGGCGGCGAGCTCACCGGCGCGACGCCGGGACGGGTGGTGCGCGGTCCCGGATGGACCGGCTGGGCGGTGGACGAGGAGAAGGCCGACAGCTGAGTGCCTGCGCGCAGCCCGACCGTGCGTGACCCTGCACCACGACCGGTTGCCGGCTCGCAGCGCAACGGGTGAAGGGCGATAGAGTGTCAGGGGCGTCGCGGTTCTCCGTCGGCGCCTGTGCTGAGTGCCACCGGATGCCGGGAAGTGGAGTGTGAAGCTCCCGCCGCCCCGCGACTGTGATCGGTACGAAAGCCGCTCCGCCGGCCCGAAGGGGCAAACCCCGAGACACGGGGCAGACCCCGAGACCCTTGGCCTCTGGGCCGGCAGCCACTGTCGCCGCTCGCGCCGCACCCCGCGCGAGCCCTTCGAAGGCGGCGGGAAGGTCGGCGGTCAGTAGATCGAAGCCGAGAGCCAGGAGACCGATCCGGAGGTGTCGGGTGTGATTCCCCGAGGGAGGGAACGCCGTCGTGACCGGATCCGATCTCTGCCGCAACGCTGAGCGGCCCGCCGTCGAGACCTGCGTCGACCGAGCCGGCGTGCCTCCCCTTGCGGCGACGCCCACCCGCGGACGAAGGGAGAGACCTCGATCCGGATCGACCCTGGCCTGCCGCCGGCGAGACCTGCGTCGAGTCCACCTGGCCCTGCTGGTGGCGTTCATCGCGGCGCTGGCCCCCGGCGGCTGCCGGCCGGCCCAGCGTGGGGGCAGCGCGAGCGAGGCAGGTGTCGGGGAGAGGAAGGCCGAGGACGGCGGCGACGAGTCACGGGTCGTCGCGACAGCTCCAGCCGCCCAGCACGCCTGGCGGATCGTCGAATCCGCGGGTGGCGACGTCTGGCGCACCCTGGCCCGCCACGACGCGGCGGGCGGACGCGAGCTGCTGGTGCTGCCGCGCCGGCCGCAGCGCATCGTCTCGCAGACGGTGGCCAGCGACGAGGTGCTGCTCGAGCTCCTCCCCGCCGAGCGCATCGCCGGTCTGTCGACCTACTCGGCGAGCGCCGGCACCTCGATCGACCTCGCCAAGGCCTCGCGGGTCGGCCGCTTCGTCGGCGGCAGCGCCGAGGAGATCCTCGCCCTGAAGCCTGATCTGGTGATCACCGCGGTGTACTCCGCCCCCGAGCTCACCCGTCGGCTGCGCGCCGTCGGTGTCCCGGTGCTGCAGCTGAGGGCGTTCGACGGCTGGGGTGACATCGAGGACAACATCGGTGCCATCGCGGCGGCAGTCGGCGCCGAGACCGCCGCCGAGGAGCTTCTCCGGAGCGCCAACGGCCGCCTCGAAGCTGTGCGCAGTCGTCGCGCCCGAGCCCCCGCGGTCCGCGCCCTCGCCTACACCTACGGCAACGCCCAGGCCGCCGGCTCCACCTTCGACGAGGTGCTGCGGATCTGTGGCGCCCGCAACGTCGCGGCCGAGGCGGGCCTCGAGGGCTGGGCGGCGATCGATCTCGAGCGGTTGATCGTGTGGGATCCGGAGATCGTCTTCCTGAGCTCCGAGACCGGCCGCGAGGAAGCGGAGCGCGAGCGCTTCCTGAGCCAGCCGGCGGTGCGGCGCACCCGTCTCGGCGAGCCGGGTCGTGTGGTGGTGATCTCCGGCGCCCTCTTCGGCACCGTCTCGCACCGCTACGTCGACCTGGTCGAGCGGGTCGCGGCGGCTCTCGACCGGCTGTCGGCCACGCACGGGGCCGACGACGCCGAGCGGTCCGACCCGGCGCCCGGGAAGACCGAGACGGCCAGCGAGTCGACCCCTTGAGCCCCTCCACGCCGGCCACCTCACCACGCGCCCGACGCCTTCTCCTGGTCACCGCGCTCTGCATCGCCACGACGGTGGCCGCCGCTCTCGCCTCCCTGCTGCTCGGCGCCGCCGAGATCCCTCCCGCCACCGTGGCGTCGATCCTGTTCGGTGGCGCCGCAGAGGCCGAGATCGAAACCGCCGGCGGCTCGCTCGAGCCCGAGATGGCCCGCAGCATCGTGCTCCAGCTGCGGCTGCCACGGTGCCTGGTCGGACTGCTCGTCGGCGCCGCTCTCGCCGTCGCCGGGGTGCTGCTGCAGGGCCTCTTCCGCAACGCCCTGGCCGCTCCCGGCGTCGTCGGCACCTCGGCCGGCGGCGCCCTGGGCGCGGTGCTCGCCCTCTCCTTCGGCCTCGGCCTGCGGTCGAGCTACCTGGTGCCGCTCGGCGCCATCGCCGGCGCCTTCGCCTCCCTGGTCGTGGTGGCGCGCATCGCCCGCCACCGTGGACGCACCTCGATCACCGACCTGCTGCTCGCCGGAGTGGCCCTCAACGCCTTCCTGTCGGCCCTGAACTCGTTCGTGATCGCCCGCGCCTGGATCGACCACGAGGTGGCCAGGCGGATCAACTTCTGGCTCATGGGCGGCATCGCCGACCGCGACTGGAGTCACGTGGCGATCGCCCTGCCCGGCTGCGCCGCCGGCATCGCTCTCGCCATCGCCCATGCGCGCGATCTCGACCTGATGCTCCAGGGCGAGGATCTCGCCCGCTCGCTCGGCGTCGACGGCGAGCGACTGAAGAACGTGCTGCTCCTCGCCACCGCCCTGCTGGTCGGCTCGGCGGTCGCGGTGAGCGGCGTCGTCGGCTTCGTCGGCCTGGTGGTGCCTCACGTGGTGCGACTCGCGATCGGCCCGTCCCACCGCGCACTGGTCCTGCTCTCCGCCGTCGCCGGCGCCGCCTTCGTGCTGCTCAGCGACCTCATCGCCCGCACCGCCGTGTCGCCGGGGGAGCTGCAGCTCGGCATCGTCACCGCCTTCGTCGGCGCTCCCTTCTTCGTCTTCCTGCTGATCCGCGAGCGTGGCCGTGTCGAGACCCTCTGAGCCCGAGTCGTCGAGCCCTCGCACGGCGCCCGCCCGGGTCGACGCGAGCCTGGTGCTCGAGAACGTCACCCTGGCGCTCGGCGAGGCAGCGCACGCACCGGTGCTGGTCCGCGATCTCGACCTCGATCTGCGGGCCGGCTCGCTGGTGGTCCTGCTCGGCCCCAACGGCAGTGGCAAGACGACGACGCTGCGCCTGGCGGCGGGACTGGTCGCGCCGACGAGCGGCCGGGTGCTGCTCGACGGAGAGCCCCTGGACCGCTCCCGAGGCAGCAGCCTGCGGCGACTGGCGCGGCGCGTCGCCTACGTGCCGCAGAGCTACCAGTCGACCTTCGACTTCACCGTGCGCGAGCTCGTGGCGATGGCGCGGTATCCCCACCACGGGCGCTTCGCGGCGCCTTCGCTCGCCGATCGCCGCCAGGTCGAGGCGGCGCTGGAGCGGCTCGAGCTGGTTCCGCTCCAGCACCGCATCGCCCACACGCTTTCGGGTGGAGAGCTGCAGCGGGTCCAGCTGGCCCGCTGCCTGGCCAGCGAGGCGCACGTCCTGCTGCTCGACGAACCGACCTCGAACCTCGACCTGGCGCACGGTCTCGAGGTGCTCGAGGTGTGCCGCGCCCTCGCCGACGAGGGACGTCTGGTGGTGCTGACCCTGCACGACCTGATGGCGGCGCGGCGCTTCGCCGATCGCGTCGTGCTGCTGCAGGAGGGGCGACTGGTCGACGACGGGACGCCCGTGCAGGTCCTCGACGCCGGGAACATCCGCCGCGTCTTCGCGGTCGAGGCCAGCGAGCTGCGCAGCGGCTCGCGATCGGCCTACTGGTTCGACCGCCTGCAGAGCTGACGCCGCGGGGCCGGACCCCGGCAGCGGGGACGAGCACGCCTGGCGCGCGGCCCGAGTCGTCCCCCGACTGTGCGCGGCGCTGTCCCGTCCCACCCTGAGCCGCGATCTGAACCAGCGGTGCGGATCCCGCGTATCTGGCACAGAATCCCTCTGCCTGCACACCACCGGCCCCTAGGCCGTGGCGGGCATCACTCCGAGCCCCCGGATGCAGACCCTTCCCGATCCAACTCCAGGAGAATGATGAAATGAAGTCATTGAAGAGACCGCTGTTCGTTCTCGCCCTCGTCCTGCTCGCCGTCGGCGCCCTCGCCAGCACGGCGACCGCCCAGAGCGAGCGTCCCAAGAGCCCTCGCGGCCAGGCCGCGACGCAGGTTGGACCGGCCTTCGAGCACTGGGTCACGGTCGACTACGGGCGGCCGATCCTGCGCGGCCGCGGCGGCGTCTTCGGCAGCGGCGAGGAGTACGGCAAGAAGGTCAACGCCGGCGCCCCGGTCTGGCGCGCCGGAGCGAATCAGAGCACCCGCTTCGCCACCGAGGTGGCGCTGAAGTTCGGCGACCAGACCCTTCCCGCCGGCGAGTACTCGCTGTTCATCGAGCTCGCCAGCCCGACCGAGTGGAACCTGATCCTCTCCAACTGGGGCGCCCAGCAGCAGTTCAGCCGCGACGACAAGGAGAACCTCTGGGGAGCCTACGGCTACACCGCCGAGAAGGACGTGGTGAAGGTGCCGATGCAGGTGATGAACATCGACCTTTCGGTCGACCAGCTCACCTTCGGCTTCATCAACGGCAGCGCCGAGGGCGGCGCTCTGGCGGTCTGGTGGGACAACGTGATGGCGACGGCGCCCTTCACGCTCTGACCTGCGGTCGAGCACCAGCCGAGGAGGCGCCGCCCACCGGCGCCTCCGCCCCTCTGGCATTCGGCCGGACCGCGCGCGCCTCACTCGCTGCGTAGCGACTCCACCGGATCGACCCGCGCCGCGCGCCGCGCCGGCAGTGCCACCGCCGACGCGGCCACCGCTAGCAGCAGGGCGAGCACCCAGGCAACCACCACCGGGTCGCCGGGGCGCACCCCCTGCAGGACGCCGGCGAGCATCCGCCCCGCCGCCGCGGCGAGCGCCAGGCCGAGCAGGGCACCCACCGCCACCAGGCGCAGACCCTGGCCGATCACCAGACGAGCGACGTTGCGGCCGGTGGCGCCGAGCGCCATGCGTACTCCCATCTCGTAGCGGCGTTGGGCCATGGCGTACGAGATCACGCTGTAGAGGCCGAAGGCGGCCAGCAGCGAGGCGACGACCGCGAAGGCGACGAAGAGTGTCGACACGAAGCGCTCCTGCCACACCGAACGCTGCACGTGCTCTTCGAGGGTGCGCACTCCCCACAGCGGCTGGGTCGGGTCGATCTCTCGTACTGTGCGCTGCAGCTCCTCGAGCAGCACCGGCGCCGACAGGTCGGCGCGCACCACCCAGCTGGCGCGCACCATGCCGATCGCTCCCTGGCTCATGTAGACCGCACGCCGCGAGGTCGGGGCCAGCGAGTCGTGTGCCACGTCCGCGACGACTCCGACGACGGTCCACCAGGGCGCCTCGTCGTCGGGTCGCGCGAACTTCACCCGTTGACCCAGCGCCTCGCCCTCCGGCCAGACGCTCTCGGCCAGTGAACGCGAGACGATCAGCGGCAGGACCTCTTCGGCGGCATCAGCGCCGTCACCGCCGGACGGGTCGTCCTCGCCACCGCCTGCCGGAGGCCGCAGAGCCTCGAGGCGCGCCTGCACCAGGTCGAAGTCGGCGCCGCTCAGCATCGGGATGCCCATCGCCGCGAAGTAGCCGGGGCTGACGTTCGACACCAGCACCATCGGGTCGAACTCCGACGCAACCGGGGTCTCGGGGGTGATCCCCGAGCGGTTGCGACCGCTGCCGAGCGGCATGCGATCGATCACTCCGACCGCCTCGACGCCCGGCAGTGCCGAGAAGGCGTCGTAGTACTCGAGGAAACGCGTTCGCCGCACCAGCGGCTCCTCGCCGCGCAGCGCCAGCAGATCCAGGCCCACCACCACGGCACTCTCGCTGTCGAAGCCCGGATCACTGGAGGCGAGGTGCAGCAGGCTGCGCACCATCCAGCCGGCGGCGCAGAGCAGCACCACCGACAGCGCCACCTCGGCGACGACGAACCCACGCGAAGCGCGACCAGTGCGCATCGAGGCGCCGCCGGAGCGAACCGCGGCATCGAGTGCCGCGGTCTGCCGCAGCGCCGGGTAGATCCCGGCGACCAGCGCCGTGGCCAGCGCGACCGCAGCGGCGTAGACGAACACACGCAGATCGGCACCAGGATCGATCCAGCTCGGCACCTCCTCCGCCGGGATCAGGCGTAGTGCGGCGCGCGACCCCCACAGTCCCAGCGCCAGGCCTCCTGCCAGGCCGAGAACGCCGAGCACCAGGCACTCGCAGAGCAGCTGACGCACCAGGCGCCCCCGATCGGCGCCGAGAGCACTGCGCAGGCCGATCTCCTCGCGCCGCGAGCTGGCCTGCGACAGCAACAGATTGGCGACGTTGGCGCAGGCGATCAGCAGCACCACGAAGACCACGCCGAGCAGAGTGACGAGGATCGGACGCACCTCGGCGGTCCTCGCCTCTCGCAGCGCGACCAGAGTCGCCGTCTTGCCTTCGTTGGTGCGCGGATGGGTCTCCGCCAGCTGCCCCATCGCCCGGGTCAGGGCCGCCTGCGCCTCCATCGGCTCGACGTCCGGCGCGATCCGCGCGGTGACGCCGAGCCAGTGCGAGCCGCGCGCCTCCGGGTCGTCGGAAGCGCGCATCGGCACGTACATCTGCACTCCGTCGATCGAGCGCATCGCGTGCGGCGCCACGCCGACGATCTCGGTCTCGATGCCGTCGAGCAGGACGGTGCGACCGACGATCGCCGGGTCGGCGCCGAAGCTCTCCTTCCACAACTTTTCGGTCACCACCGCGACGCGGGCGCCGCGGCGGTGCTCCTCCTCGTCGAAGAAGCGCCCACGCAGCAGCGGCGTGCCGAGGATGCGGCCGTAGTTGGCGGTGACCATCGCCGTCCCGATGCGTTCGGGTCTGGCGCCGCCGGCGAGCGACGCCGGCTCCCAGTCCCAAGGCGAGAGGTCGACGACACCGGACAACATCTCGCGCAGATCGCGCACGTCGGGCCAGGAGCACGACCCCATCGAGGCCCGATCCTCGGGGTGGCAGCCGATGACGAAGAGCCGCTCGGGCTCGGGATAGGGATAGGGCTTCAGCAGGATCGAGTTGACCACGCCGAAGAGGGCGACGTTGGCTCCAATGCCCACGGCGAGGGTGGTCGCGGCGGTGAGCGCGAAGCCGGGCCGGCGGGCGAGGCGACGGGCGGCCCAGCGTAGGTCGGTCCACCAGTCGAGCAGCGAATCGAACGGACGGGGCATCGGTGGGAGCTCCTCTCCGGAGGTCCCGGCGGACCCTCCACGGCGCGCACCGCGCGAGCCGCCGCCGAGGCGGGAGCGCCAGCCGCGCCGTCGCGGCTGCGTCGCTCCCCTCTCACTGAAGCGGCGCAGGCCGGCGTGGGGTGCGCTCGGTGACGGATGCGCCGAGGGAGAGTCTGTGCCGGTCGTCGCCCCGCCTGGGGGCACGGCCTGGCCGCCGTCGTCGAGCTCGATCTCGAACAGGTCCTCGAACTCCAGATCGAGGGTGTCGAGGATGCGTTGCCTCGTCCTTGCGGTCGGGTACGGCCGGTGGCCGTTGACCAGCAGCGACAGATGACCGCTGCTCAGACCCATGCGCTGCGCCCAGCGGTTGAGGGTCTGTGGGCTCTTCGCCAGCTCGGCGGCGAGTCGCTCGTTGTTCAGTCGGACGCGCAAGGTCGGGTGCTCTGCTCAGGCGGCGGGCCGATGGGGACACCGGGCTCGCCGGAGCGTCGGCATCCTCCATGGCTTCCCGGACACCGAGTCTCCCTCGGCCGGGGTCCCTCCAGCAACGAGAAGGCCCGCCCGCATGTTCAGCGCACCAGGCGGTTCGCTGCACAAACTGCTTTCAGACGCTTTCAGCCGCCTGGGACTCGAGGGACACTGGGGCTCGCAAACCGCTCTTTCTAAGATTCCTCGCTGCCCGCCGCGCTCCTGCCGGGGGCGTCGCGCTCGAGGCCGGCGCGCCGACGCTCGCGCTCCAGCTCGGCGTTCACCTCGGCGCCGAGCAGGATCGAGAACGCTCCCAGGTAGAGCCAGAGCAGCAGCAGCACCACCGAGCTCAGCGTGCCGTAACTGCGGCTGTGGTATCCAAAGCGGCCGACCCACCAGGAGAAGAAGAGCGACGCGATCAGCCACAACGTCACGGCGACGATGGAACCGGGGGTGAAGAGGCGCCAGCGCTTGCCGCGCCGACTCTGCCGGAAGCGGTAGAAGAAGGAGATCGACGCCAGGCCGGCGAAGGCCATCAGCGGCCAGCGCAGGATCTCGAGCAGCAGCGAGCTGTAGCGACCGAGGAAGTGCGGCATCAGGGCCAGACCGGCGACGCCGACGACCAGGATCAGCAGCATCGCCACGGTCAGCGCCATGGAGAGGAAGCGCAGTCTCAGGTAAGAGCGCGAAACGTGCTCGCCGAAGGCGAGGTGGATGGCGTAGATCAGGCTCTGCACCCCGGCCGAGGCGCTCCAAGTCAGCAGCACCAGACTGCTCAGCAGGCCGAAGCCGAGGCTCCTGTTGTCGGATGCCGCGAGCTGCTCGAGCTGGCCGGCGAGGATCTCGAAGCCCTCACGCGGCAGCATGCGCTCGAAAGGAGCGATCTGCTGCCGGATCTCGACCGGATCGGCGATCAGGCCGTAGAGCGCCACCAGGGCGGTGAGCAGCGGGAAGACCGCCAGCAGGCCGTAAAAGGCCAGGCCTCCGGAGACCAGGCCGATGCGGTCCCGTTCGGCCTGGGCGGCGACTCGGGTCAGGGTACGGCGCAGCGAACGCAGACGCCCGCCTCGTGCGGCCTCGTCGCTGCTGCGCTTCACCACCGGTCCGCTTCCCGTCGTGGCCGCTTCACAGGTGCGGCGCCAGAGCGCGGCGCAGCTGTTCCTTGGGCAGGGCTCCGACCCAGCGCTCGACCTCGACGCCGCCCCGCAGCAGCACCAGGGTCGGGATGCTGCGCGCCGCGAAGCGCGCTGCCAGCCCCGGGCTCGCGTCGACGTCGACTTTCACCACCTTGAGCCGGCCCGCCAGCTCGCGCGAGAGCTCGTCGAGCACCGGCGCCACGGCCCGGCAGGGGCCGCACCAAGAGGCCCAGAAGTCGACCAGGACCGGCAGCGGGCCGACGCTCTCGGCGGCGAAGCTGCCGTCGTCGGCGGCGACCAGCCACGGCAGCGGCGCGCCGCAGCGGCCGCACCGCGGCGGCGAGCCGTGCGTCTCCTCGGCGCCGCGCAGACGGTTGCGGGCGCCACAGGACGGACAGGCGGCGACGTTCTGCGGCATGCGCCGACTCTTGCACGAGATCGCCGCTCCGGAGCTGACCCTCGATTCAGCGGCCGGCTGGTGGGGGCAGGCGGACGGGAGCCGGCTGGGCCTCCCTCACCGCGTCGTTGAACTCCCGGACAGGTCCCGAGTAGATGGCCTCCAGATCGGCAAGCACCGCTTCCCACTGCGCCGAGAGATCGGCGTAGCGCTGGCGGGATCCGGCGTTGACGATGCCCGGCGCGTCGGCCACCGCGGCATGCAGGTAGATGAGGAACTGGTTCAGGCGCATCGGGAAGTTGATCACCGTCTGCCCGTCGACGACACGCTTCTGGATCAGCCGGTCTTCGATCGCCGTCAAGGCCTCGCTCAGTGCCCGCGCCCGTTCGGCGAGCGACGAGTTGCCTTCCTGCTCGCCGGATGAGGCTTCGGAGCCGTCTGCCCGCACCGGCGAATCGGCGAAGACGCGACCCCACCGTTCGACCTGCTTACGCACCTCGCGCAGCTCGAGCACGGCGCGATGCGCTGCCTCGGTGGTCTCGGCGACGCGGCGGGCCAGCGCGTCCTGCTCGGCGTATCCCTCTGCCGTGGCGTCGAGCCGCGGATCGGCAAGCACATCGATCGTGGTGCGGTGCTCGCTCGGCTCCTCCGGCCCTTCGCCGTCCGCGTCGACGGTCAGCACCACGTCGTAGGCGTCGGGCACCACCGGACGGCCCTGCAGCGAGCCGAAGACGTAGAGGCCGGGCACGCCGAGCAACGGCCGGTGGCGCAGGTCCCAGGCCACCCGATGGTGGCCAGCGCGACGGACGAACTCGCCAGACTGCGCCTCGAGCGCCTGCTCCATCGGCTCCTTCTCCTCGTCTCGCTGCGGCGAGACGTCGTCTGCCAGCTCGCCCGTCGAGGCGGCAGCGACCTCGCTCGCCTCGCCAGTGGTCTCGTCGGCGGCGGCGGCCGGAGGCCGCGCCCGTCCACCGCGATCCACTTTGCCGACGAAGCGACGCACCACCTCGCCGCCGCCCGAGCGCACCTCGAGCGCCACTTCGGCCTCGTCGGCGAGCTCGGGCAGGAAGAAGTCGAAAGTCACAGGTCCCGGCGGATTGGCACCGACCCGGTCGGCAGGCAGGCGGAAGCCGCCGCTCGGGGTACGCACTCCGGGCTCGGGGTCGACCAGGCGGATCACCTGCTCGTCGGAGGATCGGCGGTCTCCGCCACCACCCGGCACGTGCTGCTGCAGCGGCGAGAGGTCGTCGAGGATCCAGAACGAGCGGCCGGCGGTGGCGGCGACCAGGTCGTTGTCGCGCCGCTGCACGATCAGGTCGGTGATCGCCGCCACGGGAAAGCCGTTCATCAACGGCCGCCACGAGCCGCCGTCGTCGAACGAGACCTGCACCCCGTGCTCGCTGCCGAGGTAGAGCAGGCCCGGCCGCACCGGGTCCTCGCGCACCACCCGCACCCACGAGTCCGAGCGCAGACCGCCGGCGATCGACGTCCAGCTGGCGCCGAAGTCGTCGGTGCGCAGCGCCATCGGGCGGAAGTCGTTGAACTTGTAGCGGGTCACCGCCACATAGGCGCGGGCGGGGTCGTGCGGCGACGCCTCGACGGCGTTGATCAGCGCCTCGCCGATCCCCGGCGGAGTCACGTCGACCCAGGTGGCGCCGTCGTCGCGGGTCAGGTGCACCCGGCCGTCGTCGCTGCCGACCCAGAGCTGTCCCTCGGCCAGGGTCGAAGCCGCCATCGTGTAGAGGGTGCCGTAGATCTCGCCGCCGGCGCCTTCGTTGGTGATCGGCCCGCCACCCGGCCCCTGCTTCTCGTCGTCGTCGCGGGTCAGATCGGGCGAGATCTCGTTCCAGGTCACGGCGCGGTCGGTGCTCTTCAGCACGACGTTGGCGGCGTGGTAGATCACCGAGCGGTCGAACGGAGAGGTGATCACCGGCGCGCTCCAGTTGAAGCGGTACCTGAGCTCACGCGAGGGCAGCGCCGCCGGCATCACCGGGTAGGCCATGGCGTCGCGCGAGCTGCCGGTGACCCGGTCCCACTCTTCGAGGATGCCCATGTAGCAGCCTCCGTAGACGTAGCGTGGATCCTCGGGATCGAAGGCGGCCCAGGCGCTCTCACAGCCGGCCACCGAGTAGAAGTCGCTCCAGGAGACGCCTCCCGGCGAGCGGTTGACGATGCCGATGGCGCTGTTGTCCTGCTGCCCACCGTAGACGTGGTAGGGAAACTGGTCGTCGACGTTGACGCGGTAGAACTGGGCTGTGGGCTGGTTCTGCTGGGTCGACCACGAGCGTCCGCCGTCGTGGGAGACGTTGGCACCGCCGTCGTTCGAGTTGATCAGGCGGCTCGAGTCGTCGGGGTCGATCCACAGGTGGTGGTTGTCGCCGTGCGGCGTCGCCACCGCCTCGAAGCTGCCGCCGCCGTCGAGCGATCGGTACATGCGGGCGTTGGTGATCCACACCACGTTCTCGTCGCTGGGGTCGGCGTACACCTTGATGTAGTACCAGGCGCGCGCCCGCAGGCCCCAGTCGTCGTTGACCAGCCGCCAGGTCTCGCCGCCATCGTCGGAGCGGTAGAGGCCGCCGCCGGGATCCGCCTCGACCAGCGCGTAGACGCGGCTCGGCGACGCCGCCGCGACGCCGATCTTGCCCTTGAGCGCCGGCAGCCCCTTCTCCACCGTTTCGCCCAACCGGCGCCAGCTGTCGCCGCCGTCGACGCTCTTCCAGATCCCCGAGCCGGGACCGCCGCTGCGCACCTGCCAGGGCAGGCGGACGTGGTCCCAGAAGGCGGCGTAGAGGGTGCGGGGGTTGCTCGGATCCATCGACAGCGCCGCGGCGCCTGCCGATTCGCTGACGAAGAGCACCTGCTCCCAGCTCTCGCCGCCGTCGCGCGAGCGGTAGATGCCGCGTTCTGGATTGCGGCCGTGGGCGGCGCCCTGCGCGGCGACGTAGACCAGCTGCGGATCGCGCGGGTGAACCCGGATCGCCGAGATGTGTCGCGTCGGCTCGAGGCCCAGCTTCTGCCAGCTGCGGCCGGCGTCGAGCGATCGGTAGACGCCGTCGCCGTGGGAGGTCATCACGCCGCGCACCGCGTGCTCGCCCATGCCGACGTAGACCACGTTCGGATCCGACGCCGCCACCTCGATGGCGCCGACGGAGGCGGTCTGGAAGGTGTCGTCCGAGACGTTGGTCCACGTCTCACCGCTGTCGGTCGTCTTCCACACCCCCGAGCCGACCCCGCCGAAGTAGAAGGTGTGGGGCTGACCGATCACGCCCGTCGAGGCGTTCGAGCGACCGCCCCGGAAAGGACCGATGTTGCGCCACCGCAGGCCGGCGAAGCCGCCGCCGTCGGCGGCGTCGGCGCTGGCGCCCGATCCGCCTGCCTGCATGGCAGGTTGCTGCCCCATGGCGGCCAGCGGAGGGAAGACAGTGAACAGCGAGGCGCACAGGGAGGCGACGACGGCGCCCGAGAGCAGCCCCTCGCGACCCGTGCCCGCCTTCGGTGCTGCGGGAGAGGTCGACGGCGCTGCGGATGCGGGGTTCTCGAGAGATGTGGGGAGGGGTCGGTTCGTGCGGGCCATCTCTGGGGCATAGCTCCTTGGCGGGTGGCGGTGGAAAGTGACCGTGCGACTGGAGTGTTCAGCGGCATCGTGCGCTGCCGGGGCGGCGCCTGCAACCATGGCAGCCATCGGCGCGACTGCCTCGAGCCGAGCCATGGGGACCCACGGGCGAAAAACGACCAGGGCGACCGGACGGACGATCTGGGAGAATCGGCCGCTGGGGAGGTGCCACTCCAGCGGCGGGACGTGGACGCGATCAGTCGACGCGAGGACGCTCTCGATGCGCGACTTGTTGCGCACCGCTCGCCGCCTCGGCGGCGCAGCGCCGCCGGACGCGGATACTCGACCAACGAAGCACGTCGACGATCGCCCCCCAGTCCACGGCGCCCCTCCGCCTCGACCGAGCCCGACCACACTCCTTCTCCCGATGCACGTCGCGATCGACTTCTCGGAGTCCGAGCACCAGCCGACAGGCGTCGGGACGTTCACCGGCGGCGTCGTCGACGCCTGGTGCGACCGCGTCGCCGCCGGCAGCCTGCGTCTCTCGCTGCTCACTCGCGAGGAGGTGGCGCTCCCGGAAGCGTGGCGCCTGGCCGGAGTTCGCTGCCGGGCGAGCGGCAGGGCAGCGCACCCGATCCTGTGGCAGCGCACCCGCCTGCCGGGCCTCGTCCGCGAAGCGGCGCCGGACGTCTTCCTCGGGCCCGCCTACGCACTGCCGCCGCGACTCCGTGTGCCCGCGGCGGTGGCGCTGCACGATCTCTCGTTCGAGCGCTTCCCCCGGGCCTGGAGCTGGCGCGAGTCGTGGCGGCGGCGCCTGCTCGCCCGCGACGCAGCGCGCCGGGCACGGCGTATCGTGACCATCTCGCACTTCTCCGCCGCGGAGGTCGAGGCGCTCTACGGGGTGCCGCGCGAGAAGATCGTCGTCGTGCCGCTGGGGGTGCGGCCCGGGTTGGCGCATCCGGCCGCGGCCGCTGGCACCGGCGCCGACGGGCCCGACGACCACGACGCGACGCCTCGCCTCGTCGCGCTGCGCCGGGAGCTCGGGCTGCGCGACGACCTGCCGACGGTGCTGCACGTCGGCACGCTGCTGGCGCGCCGCAACCTGCCGACGCTGATCGCCGCCGCGGCGAGGGTCCCCGGCGGCGCCCAGCTCGTCGTCGTCGGAGCGCACGCGGGGTCGTCTCCACTGAATCTCGACGCCCTCGCCCTCGAGGCGGGCCTCGCCGGTCCGCTGGTGCACCTGCCCTGGATCGAAGCCGCGCGCCTCGCCGACCTCTACCGCCTCGCCGACGTCTACGTCTCGCTGTCCGAGTACGAGGGCTTCGGCCTGCCGGTGCTCGAGGCGATCGCCAGCGGCACTCCGGCGGTGGTGCTCGGGGTCGGCGCCAGCCAGGAGCTGTGGTCGGGGCACGCACTCACCGTCTCGAGACTCGAGCCGGAGAGCGTCGCGGCGGCGATCGCTGCCGTGCTCGAGGATCCCGCATGCGGGCTGCAGGGCCGCGACGCGCTGCTCGAGCGCTACACCTGGAAGGCGTGCGGCGAGGCGGTGCTGAAGGCGCTGCGGGAGTGCCTGGCGTGAGCGGCCGAGATCGCGCCGGAGCGGCACGGGTCGCGGTGGTGATCGTGCACCACGAGACGCCGGCGGCACTGCGCGACTGTCTCGACAGTCTCGGCGCCCTCGCCCCTCCGGCCGGCCCGTCGGCAGGTGTCGAGGAGCGCGATCGACCGGATGGAGGTCCGGACGGAGGTCCGGATGTGAGTCCGCCTGACGGGATCGAGATCGTCGTCGTCGACAACGCCTCGCGCGACCCCGCCAGCCGCGAGCTGCTCGACGCGCTGCAGTGGACGGCGAGCGAAGAAGGCCACCGCCGGCTCCGCGTGCTGCGGCGGCCCGACAACCCCGGCTTCGGCGCCGGCTGCAACCTCGGCGTCGCCGCCACCGAGGCCGAGACCGTCCTGCTGCTGAATCCCGACGCGAGCCTCTCGCCGGCCGACCTCCTCCGCCTCGATACCAAGCTGCAGGAGGATCCCCGTCGCGGCGCCGTGGGCTGCCGCATCGTCGCTCCCGACGGCCGCAGCGAGCCGACCTGGGGAGCGCCACCGAGCCTGCTCGGCGAGGTCCGCTGGCGCCGCTTCTGGCGCGCCTGGGAGGCACGCGAGGCGTGGGCCGTCGAGCGCTGCGAGGCGCGTCAGGGCAGCGAGCGCGACGGTGTCCCCTGGCTGACCGCCGCCTGCCTGGCGCTGCGCCGGTCGGCATTCGAGGAGGTCGGCGGCTTCGACGAGCGCTTCTTCCTCTACTACGAGGACGTCGACCTGTGCTGCGCCCTGCGCCGCGCCGGCTGGGAGCTGCACTACACCCCCGAGGTCGAGTGCGCGCACCGGCGCGGCGCCTCGACCGGCCGTCGCCGCGACCTGCGCGCCATCCGTCGCGCCTCGCAACGCCTGCTGTTCGACAAGTGGCGGCCGGCGCACGAGCGGCTGCTGCTGCGCCTGGCGCAGCTCCTGGTCTGAGCCGCGGCTGACCGCTCGCCACGGACTCGGGCCGACCCGCCGCCGGGCGCGTGGCATACTGCCGGCCCTCCTCGATCCGTATCTCGAACCGACCGTCACCACCACGACGCGGCGCCGATGCGCCAGCCGCGCGCAGGAGCCTCTCCCGACATGCAAGACCTCTTCGACCTCAGCGGCAGGAACGCGGTGATCACCGGCTCGACCAAGGGCATCGGCAAGGCGATCGCCGAGGCGCTGGCGGCGCACGGCGCCAACGTCGTCATCTCGAGCCGCAAGCAGGACGTCTGCGAGGCGGTGCGCGACGCCATCAACGAAAGCGGTGCCGCGGCCAGCCGGCCGCACGGCAAGGCGGTCTCGATCCCCTGCAACATCTCCGACCGCGAGGCGATCGACCAGCTGATCGACCAGACCCACGAGCAGCTCGGCCAGATCGACATCCTGGTGTGCAACGCCGCGGTCAACCCCTTCTACGGCTCCTTCCTCGACATCCCGGACTCGGCGTTCGAGAAGGTGATGGACGTCAACATCAAGAGCAACCACTGGCTGGCCCAGCGGGTGGCGCCCGAGATGAAGGAGCGGCGCGACGGGGTGATCCAGATCGTCTCGTCGATCGGCGGACTGCGCGGCTCGACCGTGCTCGGCGCCTATTCGATCTCCAAGGCGGCCGACATGCAGCTGGTGCGCAACCTCGCCGCCGAGCTCGGACCGAGCAACGTGCGGGTCAACGGCATCGCGCCCGGCCTGGTGAAGACCGACTTCGCCCGCGCCCTGTGGGAGAACGACCAGCTGCGCCAGGCGCGCGAGGCCGAGACGCCGCTGCGCCGCCTCGGCGAGCCGGAGGACCTGGCCGGCATCGCCGTCTACCTGGCTTCGCGCGCCGGCGCCTGGACCACCGGCCAGACCTTCGTCGTCGACGGCGGCGTCACCAGCTGCTGACGAGCCGTAGCAGCCCTCAGCGCACGAGGTGCCACTCGGTCTGACGGCCGGCGATGTACCAGACCCGCTCGCCGTCCCACACCGCGTCCTGCTCGAGCTTGATCACCACGTACTGACCGCCCCACGCCTCGAGCGGGGTGCGGGTGTTGCCCTCGATCGAGAAGGCGGTGTCGGGGTAGAGCTTCCAGTCGCCGCGCGGGATCGTCGGCCCCTGGTTGTCCCACATGCCGATGGTCGGGCCGACGCCGTGACCGTGGTTGCCGATCGGGTGGGTGTAGGTGCTGCAGATCAGTCCCTCGTCGGTGCACTGCTCGCCGGTCCGCGCCAGGATCTCGTTGCCGGTGCGCCCGGTCTCGAAGTTGCCGGTGAGGATGTCCTGCCAGCGGTTGCCCTGCGCCAGCGCCTGCTGCAGCGCTCGTGGCGCCTCGGTCTCGCCGAGCTGCAGGATGTAGCCCATCTCCTGGGTGTCGGTGCACAGTCCGAGGTAGCAGACGCCGACGTCGGTATGGATCACATCGCCGCGGCGGATCACGGTGTCGCCCTCGACGCCGCAGAACGGGGACTGCAGGTCGCACTCCTGGCCGGCGCGCTGCACGTCGACCGAGGGCTGGAACCAGATCGGCAGCTCGAGCTCGGCGAAACGCTCGGCGATGTACCAGGCGACCTCGTCGGCGGTGGTGGCGCCCGGCGTGATCACCTGGTTGGAGAAGGCCTCGCGGATCACCTTGCGCGCCATGGCGACGATCTGGGGATAGATCTCGAGCTCACTCGCCGAGCGGGTCTCGAACCAGCGCACCACCAGGTCCTCCGCCGAGCGCACCCGCGAGCGCAGCTCCGGCGAGAGCACCTCCATCAGACGCTCGTGCAGGCCGTGGGTCAGCCCGTCGGCCACCGGCCAGTCGCGCGACACGTTGACCCCGATCACCTGCGGATCGCGCGCCGCAATGACCTCCGCCAGGCCCTTCCACTGCTCGTCGAGGTCGCCGCCCGACCAGGCCGACTCGTAGAGCGAGCCGAACGGGTAGCGGTTCACGGTCAGTCGCTCGACCCCTTCGCCCTCACCCTTGTCGTGGAACACCAGCATGGTGGTGCGCCGCGCCGCATGGCTCGGCTGCGGCACCAGGGTGAAGTAGACCGGATCCTCGACGTACTCGCGGTTGAGCACCAGCCACATGTCGATGCCGGTCTCGCGCATCAGCTGGGGCAGCAGCTCGTCGAGGCGCTCGCCGAGCAGGCGGTTGAACACCGCCGGTCGCTCGCGCTGGCTGAGGATGTCGGGCATCTGCTCGACCCAGTAGCCCTGATCGAACTCGTCGCCGGTCGTGGCGCCATGGTCCTCGCACCACGCCGGCGCCGCGGCGGCGAGCAGCAGGCAGACGGCGAGCAGGCCGTCGACCCGGGGGCGGAACGGCGGATTCGGGCGGTGGCAGGAGCGGGTCGAAGCGGTCTCGGTGGCGCGAAGCATGGTCTCTCCTGGTACGGGCGTCGCCGGTCGTGGGCGCGGGCCGCGACGGGCCGCGGTCGCCGCTCTCGGCGTCTCATCGTGGGTCTGGCAGACGGAGACTACCCAACGCAGGGCCGGTGCTCGGACCGCGTGAGGGGTCACGCCGGCAGCCATGGCGACCGCCTGGCTGCCAGAATCGCCGCGATGTACCTGCTGCCCGCATTCTCGTGGATCTCGCGCACCGCAGCGCGGATCTTCTACCGGCTCGAGATCGAAGGGTCGGCGCCGCCGGAGGGCCCTCTGCTGCTGGTGGCCAACCACCCCAACGCGCTGCTCGACCCCGCACTGGTGGTCGCCGCGGCGCGGCGGCCGGTGCGCTTCCTCTCCAAGGCACCGCTGCTGCGGGATCGCCGCGTCGGCTGGCTGGTGCGGGCGGTGGGCTCGATCCCTGTGGTGCGCAAGATGGACGATCCCGACGCCACCGCGGAGAGCAACCAGGCGAGCTTCGCGGCCGCCCACCAGGCGCTGGCCGAGGGCGCTGCGATCGCCCTGTTTCCCGAGGGCACCAGCCACTCGGACCCCCAGCTCAAGCCACTCAAGACCGGCGCCGCCCGCATCGCACTCGGCGCTGCGGCGAGAGCACCCGCTCTGCGCATCGTGCCGGTCGGTCTCGTCTTCCGCGGCCCCGCAGGCAAGTCGACCTTCCGCGCCGAAGCGCTGGTGCTGCTGGGTGATCCGGTGGAATGGAGCGACCTCGCCGGCGTCGGCACCGAGCCCGAGGCAGTGCGCGAGCTCACCCGACGGATCGACGCTGGTCTGCGCCGGGTGACGATCAACGCCGAGCACTGGGAGGACCTGCCGCTGCTCGAGACCGGCGAAGCCGTGTGGCGGGCGCACCAGGGCTCCGCCGACGCGCGGCCCCTGCAGGACGGCGGAGAGCCTGCGACAGAGCGGCCCGCCGGGTCGCTCTCCCGGGGCCGGACCGCGCGCGACACCGAGCCCGCCCGCTGGAAGGAACGGCATCGCGTGCGCCGCCTCGGCACGGCGGCCCGACTGCTCGAACGGCTGCGGCAGGCAGAGCGAGGGAGCGAGGACGACGACTGCTCGGCTCGCGCGCCGGGTGCCGGCCAGAGGGTCGGCGGCGCCGGAGCACCGCCGTCTGCCGAGAGCGCCGGCCCGCTGCGACCGGACGGCGGCGATGGCGAGCCGCTGCTCGTCGCCCTCGAGGCTCACCACCGGTGCCTCGCGACACTCCGCCTCGACCCGCGCGATATCGCCTCGGACCCCGACCTGCGCACTGCCGTGCGCTGGAGCGCCCGCCGCATCCACCTGCTGGCGTTGCCGGCCCTCCTCGTCGCCGCTCTCGGCTGGCTCGCCTTCTGGCCTCCCTTCCGCCTCACCGGCTGGATCACCGGCCGCCTGAACGTCACCCTCGACCAGGTCTCGACCCACAAGCTGCTGATCGGCACCGTCGTCTACGGCGTCTGGCTCACCGTGCTCTCCGGCGCCGCGGCGATCGCGCCTGCGCGGGCCCATCCCGTGAGCGGCGTGGCCGCCTTCGTCCTCACCTTCGTCGCACTCGTCCTTTGCGGCCTCGGCGGTCTCGCCGTGCGCGAGCGCTGGCGGGCCTCGGCCCGCGATCTGCGCGGCTTCCTCGTGCTGCGCACCGACCGCGGCCTCGCCGACGAGCTGCGCGCCGCGCAGCAGGAGCTGGCGGAGCGGATCGACGCTCTGGTGCGAGGCGAGCGTGCCCGTCACGCCGAGACGAGCTGACGCCGGTTCGTAAGGCACCCGGGCGTCGACCGCTGCGCTGCTCCTCTGCTCCTCTGCTACTCCGCCGTCGTCGGATCGATCACCGTGCGGACCTCGGCGACCGAGTTGGCAGGGAAGCCACCCATCTCGGCGTGCCGGCGAACCGCCGCGGCATCGGGAGCGATGTAGACGCAGTAGATCTTGTCGTCGGTCACGTAGCTGTGGATCCACTGCACCTGTGGACCGAGCTCGCGCAGCACACCACACGATTTCTGCGAGATACCGTGCAGCTCGTCGGACGAGAGCTTCCCGGCTCCCGCGATCTCACGCTCGATCACGAACTTGGGCATCGAAGACTCCTCCTGTCGGTTTCTGGACCCGGCACCGAGGTGGCGGTGCTACTCGCCCGCCTGGTGCCGTAGGGATCCTGGCACCACTTCCATGGATTCCTCCAGCCCCGCCTCGAAAGCGAGGCTCAGGAGTCGCTGCGAACGAACGGCGTCTTCCTCCGTCCGCGCGGAACCCATCATCGTCAGCTGCTCCGCCAGCACCGTGCTCGCCAAGACCTCCTGCAGATCTGCGCCGGATCCGACTCGCTGACGGTCGAGCCAGGCCCCGAACCGACGGCCGAGCCACCGTGCCAGCTCGGCAGTCTCCTCCTCCCGGGTCACCTCGGCGCGACGCCGAACACCTCCGGTTTGCTCGGAGCGAGAACGGTAGGCCCTCGCGAGCTCGAGCAGCTCGTCGCGGGTCTGCCTGTCGGGCGCGACGTGGTGCGCGTCGAGCAGGCGTTCGACATGTTCGGCTCGCTGTGCCCCGTAGTAGGAGACCATGAGCAGGAAAGCGCCGGTGCGGGAATGAGCAGAGTCAGGGGGGCGGACTCCCGGATCCACCGTGCAGGCGCCGAGCGACGTCAGCGCCAAGCAACCGGCCAGCAGAACCGTCCTCATGACTGCCCCTCTCGTGCGTTCGGCCCTCCTCGCTGTTCGTGGGTGCGGCGCCTCTCCTGGCCTCACGCCACCCTGGCCGCACAGGATCACCGTGAGACAGCATGCCAGGCGCCGCCGATCCGCGCCACCGAGCCACGCTCCGGGGCGACTCGCGCCCACCGCATTCGCTACGCTGCCGGGTGGGGAGGACCGGAGGGCCGCGACCCTGGCTGGGCTCGGAGACAGCGGATGACGACGAACTCGGAGGCAGCGCACGTGCCGCGGTTCCTCGCACACCGCGCCCTCGCCGACCAGGTCGCCCTGGTGGCCGGGGCGACGCGCGGCGCCGGCCGCGGCATCGCCCGGGTGCTGGGCCAGGCCGGCGCCACCGTCTACTGCAGCGGTCGCTCCGGCGAAGGGGTCGCCGCGACGCCGGGCCGTCCCGAAACGATCGAGGAGACGGCGCGGTCGATCGAAGCCGACGGAGGCCGGGCGGTCGCGGTGCGCGTCGAGCACACCGACGAGGAGCAGGTGCGGGACCTGGTCGAGCGCATCCGCACCGAACAGGGTCGTCTCGACGTCGTCGTCAACTCGATCTGGGGCGGCGACGCGATCACCGAGTGGGGCAGGCGCTTCTGGGAGATCGACGTCGCGGTGGCGCGCACCCTGCTGGAGCGCGCGGTGCTCTCCCACCTGATCACCAGCCGCCACGCCGCCGCACTGATGGTCGAGCAGGATCGCGGCCTCATCGTCGAGGTCACCGACGGGCACGAGCCCGGCTACCGCGGCCAGATCGTCTACGACCTGGTCAAGGCCGCCAACATACGCCTCGGCTACGCCATGGCCTGGGACCTTGCGCAGACGGGAGTCACCGCACTCACCGTGACTCCGGGCTTCCTGCGCTCGGAGGCGATGCTCGAGCATCTCGGCGTCGACGAGGCGAGCTGGCGCGACGCGATCGCGAAGGACCCCTTCTTCGCCGAGTCCGAGACCCCGCAGTACGTCGGCCGCGCCGTCGCCGCCGTTGCCGCCGACCCCGACCGCCGTCGGCTCGCGGGTGCCGTGTTCAACGCCGGCGAGCTGGCGGCGCGCTACGGCTTCACCGACGTCGACGGCCGCACGCCGCGCTTCTTCGAGCTCCTCGAGGAGACCACACGCGAGCTCGCCGCCCGCCCCGGGCCGCTCGACGAGCACGAGCGCTTCCTGGTCCTGGCGCGCTACCGCCAGGTGCACCTGAATCCCGCCCGGCGCGAGGAGGCGGAGCGTCTGTGGCGTTGCCTCCGGCTCGAGGATGCCGGTGTTGGTGTCGGGCTGTTGCCGGCGAGCCTCGGTCCGGAGTGAACCGCCGAGGTGAGCGGAAGCCATCGACAGCGAGCTTCTTTCCGGTGTCCCAAAGACCTGGAGTCGAGCTGCCGACGCCTCGGACCGCACCGCTCCGACCGATCCAACCTTCGTCAGGGAAAGCTCGCCGACCAGGCGCCCACGTCCCCGGACTCGAAGCCGTCGGCGAAGATCTCCGGGCCTGAGGGAGGAAGTCGGAAGATCAGCTCCGTCTCGTCATTGACCAGCACGACCTGACCGAATGCCACCGGATCGCAGGGCTCCGGACAGACGTCGTCTGGCCACACGACCGTGCGATAGCCAGGCGCCTCCGCGGTGAAGAGGTAGTGCCCCTGTGGCACGTTGGACCAGGAGAACGCGCCGTCCGCCGCCGTGGAGATCTGATTCAACGGCTCCCCGCTGGTGCTCCAGGCCCTGACCGTCGCCGTCAGTGGAGTCGGCGTCAGACCATCGTCGGTCACCGAACCGGCGACCGGTTCGGCGCGCGAAAGGAGGAAGTCGGCCGCGACACCCTCGCCGAGCTCGCCGACCAGGGCTGTCCCGGCCGTCGGATCGCAGGCAGGAAAGGCATTCCAGCAGAAGAGGTTCTCGAAGGCCTCGTTCGTGTAGTCCACCGAATCGGTGGTCACGTAGTACTCGCCCGCCTTCGGCATCTCGATGGCGTAGCCCGTGGCGGTGAAGCTGGAGTTGTTCTCCGCTGTCGCGAGCCGCGTACCGTCGGAGCTCCAGACCGAAACCACCGCGACCTCCGAGGCGAGGAAGTCGAGGAGCGAGCCCGAGATCCGGAAGCCGTCCTCGAGCAGGAGGTCGACGTCCTGCAGAGCAACCTCGAAATCGAGCTCGATCGGGGTTCCCAGCAGCGGGTCGCAGCTCGGGTTGAGCTCGTTCCTGCAGGGAGCTTCGTCGAAGAGCTGATCGGCCAACTCGCCGCCGTCGACGCGCAGGAAGTAGGTACCCGGGTACAGGTTCTGGAAATCGAACGGCTCGGGCTCGGTGAAGAGGGAGTACCGAATCTCCTCTCCGAGAGAGTCGAACAGTTGGACTCTCTGCGAAGAGGACTGAATGGCGCTCTCGTCGAAGTCGATCGAGCCCGAGACGCGGCCGAGTCTGGGGTGGCGGAAGTCGAAGCCTTCGTACGTCTCGTTGTACTCCAGTTCCAGGAGCTGGCCCGAGAGAGGGTCGCATTCGTAGGGTACCGGTCCCTCGCGACACTCCTCTCCCAGCCAGACGACGTCTGCGTAGCCGTAGGTGCCAGTAGAGGTCAGGTGGTAGGAGCCCGGAGCCGCACGAAGCAACCAGGTCTCGCCGCTCGTGTACTGGTCGGCGACGACAGCGCCCTGTTCGTTCCAGAGCCTGATGTACCCCGAGTACTGCATCGGGTTGCCGACCAGATCGGTGCGATTACCGATGATCACCGGCAGGGCGTCGAGGTGGACATCGAAGGAGAGAACCTGGTTGATCGTTGCCTCGACAGGATCGCCCTCGACCCGAGGATCGCAGGCCGGGTTCACTGCGAAGTCGCACGGAACGTCGTCCCAGAACTCGAGAGCGTGGTCACGCGCGCTGAACGCGAGATGGTAGGTCCCGGGACGGACACGGATATCCACCGTGTTGCCACTCCTACCAAGGATCAGGCCGCTCGGGTCCCAGACGTCGGCATCGCCCCTCAGAGAGGCGCCGTCCGAGTCGAAGAACCGCACCCGAAGTGAAGGGAACGCGTCGAGCTCGATGTCCGCGTTCTCCACCTGGTTGATCGACAACGGGAGTGGTGTACCGTCCTCGGGATCGCAGACCAGCGTGTCGGGATCACAGGGTATGCCGTCGTAGAGCTGACTGAAGTGGTAGGCGTTCGTCGCGGCGAGGCGATGTTCTCCCTCGGCCTGCGCGAACAGCTCGTAGGAACCGGCACTCGAGGCAAACCAGCTGGCCACCAGCAGACCGGACGCTTCCCACAGATCGACTGTCGCACCAAGGGGGCCGTCGATCCCGCTCGAGACGACTCCGCGAACCGAAGGCAGTCGGTCGAGCAGGAAGTCGATGCCTGGTGTCGTCTGATCGGCGACGACGGCGACCGGAGTCCCCTGCTCCACTGAACAACCGGCGGGCGGGTTGCCAGCACACGGGATCTCCGAGTAGAGCTCCGCCAGGTGGCCGAAGGGAGTGGCGAGCACCCGATAGACACCGGGCTCGAGACCGCCGAAGCTGTACTGGCCGGTGAGATGCGAGGCTGACGTCGTCCGCGACAGCGAGCCGTTCGAGTCGTAGAGCCGCACGCTGCCGCCGGCGGGGCCGCCGCCGAAGGCCGAAGAGACGATTCCCGAGAGGCCTCCGGTACCCGAGGCGCTCTCGAGCCAGACCTCGATCGCCTTGATCTCGCCCGGCTCGACCTGCAGCGGGGTGCCGGTGGTCAAGTCGCATCCGAGAGGGCAGGCCAGGCCGTCGTACAACTGTGTCGTGTAACCGTACTCGAGGGTCTGCACGAAGTAGATCCCTTGCTCGAGCGGTGCGGTGATCAACACGCCTTGCGGGTCGGCATAGTAGAGGCCCTGCGATACGCCGGCTGAGGAGACCACCGCCGATCGGCCCGTGAGCGGAGCGCCGGTGGCAGCATCGCGGATGGTGACTTGGATCCGGCCCCGCAGCGACGGCTGGAAGTCGATACCGTCTACCGTCACTCCGTCCTCGAACACGATCGGCGTCGCGGTGGTGACATCCGGACATGTCGGAACGCAGTCGATGCCGTCGTACAGCTCTGCGTAGAAAGCGCCGTCGTCTGCCAATCGCGCGTAATATCCCCCGCCGTCCAGGTCGTCGAGTCGATAGCGCCCGTCGGGCCCGGTCACCGCCGAGGTCACGAAGGCTCCGCCCTGGGCGAAGAGCTCGACGCGTTTGCCCTCCAACACGAAGCCGTCGGCGTCGGTGACAGTGCCTTCGATCGACGCCAGGACGGGGAGCACGAAGTCGACGCCTGCTGCGATCGATCCGATGTCGGCTGCGACCGCCGTGCCGTCGGCAGCGCCGCAGCTGACTGGGATCCCGCGTCGACAGGGCACCGAGTCGTACAACACCCCGGCGTGGCCGGAAGCGGTGGCGAGGACGGCGTAGTCGCCGCTCGGCAACGAGGTGATCGTGTAGTCCCCAGACGGATCGGACTGCACGAAGGCGACCGGCTGACCTCCGAGGTCGAAAGCCCAGACGATGGCACCTTCCACCGGCCCCAGAGCGGAAGACACGTTGCCGCTGATGCGAGCTGATCGAACGAGCTCGAAGTCGGCGGTCCGATCTCCCAGCGACAGGTCGATCACGCTGCCGTCGTCCAGGGTGCAGCCCACCTCCAGGCCACCAAAGCAGGAGACGTCGTCCCAGAGCTCGGGGACGTACTCGCCCGAGGGCGACACATACACACGATGGGGCGCCGCCTCCAGCAGAGCCAGGTCGTAGCCACCGCTGAGGTCCGTCGTAGCTTGCCGCCTCAGAAGGCCGTCGGCATCGTAGGCCGCCACCAGAACGCCGGCCAGGGGGGACCCACCCTCCTCGCTGCGGACGACTCCCGTGATCCGCGAGGACGAGGCTACGCCGCGACTTCGTGCCTCGCCGATGCTCCCCTCGATGAGCTCCACCTCCAGCGCCTCGAACACCGTCTCTGCACCGGCGTCATGGTCCACGGGCGGAATGAAGCGCGCCTCTGCAAAGCCGGCTTGGCCTCCGAAACACGAGCGACCGCGGTGATCCGTCGTCAGGAGACGCGGAGCGGCGCCCGGCCTCTCGACCAGAACCTGCAGGCCCGGCGCGGCGTCGAAGCAGGCGCCGGCGTCGACCGGGCGTATGTCGAGGCGGGCGCCCGGCCCGGAGGAGGAGACGGTGAGGGCGAGAGAGCCTCCCAAGGCATCGAGCAGCAGCACGACCTCGTCACGACCGGAAGTGGCCTGCATCGGGCCAGCGTGGTGGCGCGGCCGAGCGCCGAGCTGCACCGTGGCGCCCGGCTTGGCGAGCGTCACCTCGACCAGGCGCTGCCCCGTCGCCGGCAGCTCGACCTCGAGCTGCAGGATCTCGCCCAGGGAGAACCGCCCGAGCTCGGCGATCCGCCCCCCCGCCGCACCTCCCCGAGGCAGAGAGGAGATCGGCCGAAGGTCGATCTCGGCAGCAGCGGCTCCCGCGAGAAGATGGCGACGAGCCTGCAAATCGCCAGCTCGCTCCTTCTGGCGAGCCACACCGAGAACCTGTCGCAGGTCACCATCGAAGTCCGTGGCCTGCCCGACGACAGGCGTGGCGAGTAGAGCGAGCGAGGCGCAGAAGGCCACTGTTGCCAGCGCACCGAGCTCGCAAGAGCAGGACTTCTCTACACCCAGCCGGCCTGACCCGCCGCGGGCGCGGCCGATCGATCGCATCTCAGCCCCCTTGCCTTGGGTATCGGAGGCTCCTTTATAGCAGGCGCGCGGCGCTCGCTCAGGGGCTTCGTCGACGGCACCGAGTACGACGGCGAAGCCGAAGAGGTCCTCCGTGATGCCTCGCCTCCTCCACTACCCGGTCCTCTCTCCGAAGGGGAGGAGATCGTGCCTCAGCCGACAGCCAGGTCCTCGCGGCAGGCGCGCCTGGCCTCATAGAGCGCGGTGCCGACGGCGCTGAGCACGAGCGCCGCCAGCCCTGCCATCGAGAGGTGGAAAGACGCGAAAGGCGTCGCCAGCAGTCCGACCAGCGCGCCGTAGAAGAGGATGCGCCCGAGCGCACGGTGCGCGCGCTCCCAGGCGAGGGGGCTGCGCAGGGTCCAGGGCACGCGGAGCCCGAGCGGACCACCGGGTCGCAACTTGGCAACCGCGGCGCCCTTGAGCGCCACCACGGCCCACACCATCAGGGCGAGGATCTCCGGCGCGACTCCGGGCGCGCGGCCGTAGTCGTCGAGCACCACGATCAGGCTGATCCCCCCGAGAGCAGCCACCGCCGCGAACCGCCAGGCGAGGACCCAGGTGCTCAGGCTGGCGCTGCGACCGTCGGCCTCGCGAAAGGCGCGGCGGTTGACGACATGGAGTGCGATGGTCGCCATCAGGACGCCGGGTACGGCGCGGCTGCGGTCACCGGGCTGTAGGGCGTCGGCCAGCATCAGCCCGCTCTGGAAGAGGACCACCACGGCGGTGAATCGCTGGATGAGCTCCTGCGCGCGGTCTCTGGTCGTGCCGGTCGTGCTGGTCATGCCGGTTCGCTCTCCTCTCGCAGCGTCTGCTCGCGAGACGCCACGCCACTGGCCGATCCGAACATCTCGATCAGGAACGCCATCGCCTCTTCTGCGGCCGAGATCTTGAGCCGGTAACGGATCGAGGTTCCGTCACGCTCGGCGTCGACGAGATCGGCCCGCCTCAGGACCTTGAGGTGCGCGGTGACCGATGGCCAGGCCATGTCGAACGCCTCTGCGATCTGCCCCGAGCTCATCGGGCCTCCACGCAGCATGACGACGATCTGGCGGCGGACGGGATGCGAGAGTGCCTTGAAGATCGTGTTCATGAGCCAGGACTGTAATTAGATTTATGCCTAATTGCAACCCACAGCACCTTCGATTCCGAGTTGCGTGGCGGCCTCCAGGCCAAGCACGCCGTCGCGACCTAGAGCTCGGACGCAGCGACGTCTCCAGCCGGGAGCATGATCATGCTCTGGGAGAGATCGCCCGGCTCACCTACCGTCTCCGGTGCGCCGATCGCCGTCGCGATCGGTCGATCGACGGAGGCGAATGCCATGAATCGAAGCGCAAGGCTAGGTCTCCTCGTCGCCTGGACCTGGGCGTCGGGCGCCCACGCCGCCACCTTCGTGGTCGACACCGAGGCGGACGGCATGGTGACGGGATGTTCGCCTCTCGTCATCGGTGATTGCACCCTACGCGGCGCCATCCAGCGGGCGAACCAGAACGTCGGCTTCGACACCATCACCTTCGGTTTCGGAGTCCGCACGATCGAGCTGACGCTGTCCGGAGCAGGTGACGACCTCAACCAGACCGGTGATCTCGACATCCTCGAAGATCTTCTGATCGACGGCAACGGCGTCGTCACCGTCGACGCCACTGCGATCGAGGATCGTGTCTTCGACGTCAGCACCAACTCGACGGCCTTCACCGTGATCGAGGGATTGACGATCTCAGGCGGACGGGCTCCGACCGGCGACGGCTCCTTCGACGGTGGCGGGGTCCGTTGCCTGCAGAGCGCCCTCTTCCTCGACCATGTCGTGGTCGGGGACAACGGCCCGGTCCGTCGCGGGGGGGGCGTGTACGCGCAGTGCGACGTCATCGCCAACTTCACCACCTTCTCTGACAACGTCGCGACCCAGGCCGGCGGCGGGCTGGAGATCTTCTCCGACCATCATCTCAGCGCCCCGGTGAGCGCCTTCGTCGGCAACCACGCCGCCATCGGAGGCGGGCTCTCGATCGGAATGCTCTCGACTGCCGCCATCGACAACACGACGTTCAGCGGCAACACGGCGACCAACGGGGGCACGGCCATCCACAACTCCAGCCAGCTCGAGCTCGACTTCGTCACCGTCTTCGATCCCCAGTCGGCGATCCCGACCATCGCCCACCTCAACCTGGGAGCGACGACCGCCTTCAGCAACAGCCTGGTGGTCGGCAGCTGCGCTGCGATTCCCGGCAACACCCTGGTGACCCTCGGCGGCAACCTCGAGAGCCCCGGCGACACCTGCCTCTTCGATCCGATGCTGGACCAGTTCACCGTCGCCGACGCCCGCCTGTCGCCGCTCGGCGACAATGGCGGTCCGACCCCGTCGCACATGCCGCGGGCCGACAGCCCAGCGGTCGACGACCCCTTGGGCACGATCAGCAACTGCCCGGCCCACGACCAGCGGTTCGGGCCACCTCGCCCCCTCGACGGCAACGGCGACGGCCTCGCCGCCTGCGACATCGGCGCGATCGAGCGCGACGTGTTGTTCGACGACGGCTTTGAGTCAGGCGATCTCTCGGAATGGAGTCTTGCCACCCCGTAGGTCCCCCGCTCCGGATGCAGGTACGTCGCTCGCTCGACCAGACCGCGAGCGCTCGGCGGGTCGGGGGACCTCCGGCACGGACGGCAGGCTTCCCGGCTCTCGACGACCCGCTGCCCTATGATCAGGGAGAGCCGCGGCAACGGGCGAGGACGAGGGCCCGCGGCCCGGTGCCTTCGTCGAGGCAGAGGGTGTTGAACGGCGACAAAGCGATCCGCGTCGGCCTCATCGACGACGACCCTCCGTTCAGGCGGAGCGTCCGCATGCTGCTCGAAGGCACACCGGGCTTCGCCTGCTGCGGCTCCTGGGGCAGCCTCGAGGCCGCTCTGCACGGCCAGAGCGACGGTGAGCCCGATGTGATCCTGCTCGACGTGCGACTGCCCGGCACCCAGGGAAGCCAGGGCGTCGCTGAGATCCGCCGCCGCTTCCCCACCGCCCTCGTCCTGATGTTGACCGGCAGCTCCGACGACGACGTCGTCTTCGATTCGCTCTGCCGGGGCGCCAGCGGCTACCTCCTCAAGGGCACACCGCCGGCGCGCCTGCTCGAAGCGATCGAGGAGGCGTACAGCGGCGGCTCCCCGATGTCGCCGGTCATCGCCCGCAAGGTCGTCACACTGCTGTCGGAGCGTCGGCCGGTCGCCGAGGAGATCGACCGTCCGCTGAGCGAGCGGGAGCTCGAGGTCCTCGAGCGACTCGCGGCAGGGCGCACCTACCAGGAGGCAGCGAGCGAGCTCTCGGTGTCGATCAACACCCTGCGCAACCACGTACGGTCGATCTACGACAAGCTGCAGGTCCACAGCTGTGGCGAGGCGGTGAGCAAGGCGATGCGCGGAGGGCTGATCTGACCCGCGGCCGTTCTTCGAGCACCACCTGGCCGGCCCCTTCCGCCGAGACCTCGGCTGGAGCACCGAGTCAGTCGGATCCGTCGGCGAGGATCGGCAGGGTGACGATGAAGGTCGTTCCGCGCCCCACCACCGAATCCACCCGGATCGAGCCACGGTGGGATTCGGCGATGCGCTTGGCGATCGTCAATCCCAACCCCGTGCCGCCTCCGAACGACACGAACGGCTCGAACAGCGTGGCCAGTCGCGGCGCGGCGATGCCGACGCCGTCGTCCGCGACCGAGAAGCGCACGCACGGTCCCTGCATCGGATCGTCGATGGCCACCGCCGCCAGCGCCACGTGGGTGGCGCCGGCATGGCGGCGGGCGTTGTTCAGAAGGTTGACCAGCATCCTGAGGAGCTTCTCGCGCTCGGCGGCGATCCGTGGCAGCGCGTCCTCCACCGCCACCCTCACCGGTAGCGCCTGCTCGTCCTCGCGCAGGCCCGCCTCGAAGGTGGCAACCACGTCGGCGACCAGGTCGCCCGGATCGATCGGCACCAGGATGGGTGCCTGCGGACGCGCCAGCTCGAGCAGATCCTCGAGCAGTAGCTCGATGCGCCGCGACTCGCCCGCCAGGAGATCGAGCTCCCGCCGCACCTCCTGACGCGACGAGAGCCTCGAGTCGAGGAGGTGCGCTGCCGTCTGGATGGCGAACAGGGGGTGCCGCAGCTCGTGCGCCACGCCGGCTACGAGGTGGCCGTAGGCGGCCATCCGGTCAGCGTCGCGCAGAGCCCTGATGCCGTCCTCTACCCGCTGCGCCAGCGTCTCGTTGGCCTCCGCGAGCTCGGCGCGCGCCAGCTCGAGATCGGTGGTGCGGCGCTGCACGGCGCTCTCCAACTCCTGTTGACGAAGCCGCACACTGCGCAACAGCAGGCGATGCAGCAGATAGAGCGCCAGCAGGGCGGCGAGGAAGGCGAGGCTCCGGAACCAGAGAGTCTCGAAGATCCGCGGCTGGACCGTGATCGCCACGGCGTCGGCGGGACCCCAGGCGCCGTCGGCGAGACGCGCCTGCACCTCGAACCGATACTCCTCGGGGCCCAGGCCGCTGTAGCTCGCCGAACGTCGCGCGCCGGCTTCGCTCCAATCCTCGTCGAGGCCCAGCAGTCGGTAGCGGAACGCCAGCCTCTCGGGAGCCGACAGGTGGATCGCCGTGTAGCGCACCTCGAGCTGCCGCACGTCGGGCGGCAGCACCAGCAGGTCGCTCGCCAGCCCCAGACCGGGAGCTTCGAGCGCGTGATCCCTGGCGCCGACCCGCTCGACGATCGCCACGGGCCGCACCGGCTCTTCGAGGAGCCGGCCCGGGTCGACTCGGACCACCCCGTCGATCGTCGCGAACCAGAGCAGACCTTCGGTATCGAGCCATCCGGATGGCTGCGTACCTCCGCTGGCTTCGTGTTGGCGCATGCCGTGGGCTCGGCCGAAACGCCGGCAGCGTACCTGCGACGCAGCACCGTCGAGCACCGAGCGCACCTCGGCCTCGACGACCACGAAGACGCCCATGTTGCTGCTCATCCACAGCCGACCCCGCCCGTCGTCGACCAGCGCGAAGACGTCGTCGTCGCAGAGACCCCGACCCCGATCGATGACCCCCACCGAGCCGTCGGCCCGCCTCAGCGCCAGACCCGAGCCCAGCGTGCCGAGCCAGAGTTCGTCTCCATCGGCGAGGAGCGCGAGGAACATCCCTCCGCGCAGGGTGTCCGGCAGCTCGACCTCCTCGGGCCGTGCACCGTCGAAGCGCATCAGAAAACCCGCTCCACCCAACCAGACCGTGCCGTCCGTGGTCTCGGCGATCGCGGCGACGTACCGATCCCCCACCAGTCCGAGCGAGCGGAAGCGACCGTCGTCGAAGCGTCGCGGCTCGCCGAGGAAGCCACCCCACAGCCTGCCGGACGAGTCCTCCAGGAGAGAGAAGTTCTGAGGGCTGCCGTCTGTCGGCAACGCGGTGAAGCCACTGCCGGAGCGCCGCACCACTCCGCCGGCCGTGCCGACCAGCAGCTCTCCGGCCGCCGTCGCTGCGAGCGCCATCACGTCGAGACTCGGCAGGCCGTCTTCCCTCGCAAAGCGGCCGACGATCCTGCCTCCCCGGATCTGCGCCAGGCCGCCGCCTTCGGTGCCGATCCAGATCGAGCCGTCCGTCGTGCTCAGCACCGAGTGCACGACCGCGACTGGAAGACCCTCCTGCACCGAGAACGTCACGATCGGTCTCTCGGAGAGCCTGCCGAGGCCCTCGGCGTTCGAACCGAGCCAGAGATTCCCTTCACGGTCCTCGAACAGCGAACGCACCAGCCGGATGGCGCCGCTGCGCTGCAGGTCGTCGCCGACGAGCCGGGCGATCCCCGCCGTGCCGTCGGAGAACCAGATCGATCCGTCGCGGTCTTGGAGCATGCTGACCACGACACCTTCCTCGAGGCCCTGTGTCGCCCCGATACGTCGCCGGATCCCACCGCCAACGACCTGGACGAGACCGGCGCCCAAGGTGCCGATCCACAGGCTGCCGTCTGCAGCGAGCAGCAAGGTCTCGATGGGAGCGCCGACATCTTCGCCACCACCGCGCGAAAGCACGACTTCGAGGTTCCCGTCACGGACACACCAGACCTCGTCGACGCGGGCCATGCAGACACGCCTCTGGCGGTCTGCGACCGAGCGTACGCCGTCGATCCCGCGTCCTTCGGCATCGAGGAATGGCCTTGCGCCATCGACCTCGGCGACGAGGAGGGGCGCCTCGGAACGCGCGATCCACACCCCGCCCGCACTGCGCGTCACCAGGGTGTAGGCGCCGGACACCGGCCGTCCGTCGAGCAACACCTCTCGGACCCAAGAGAAGCCGACGACCAGAACGCGGTCCGCGGTGGCAACCCAGAGAGAGCCGCTGGTGTCGGTCGCCAGTCCGACGATCGGCTCACGAGGAAGGTCCTCCCGAAGTCGGAACTCGACGCCGTCGAAGCTCGCCACACCGACGAGGGTGCCGACCCACAGGTACCCGTCGGGAGTCTGAGCGAGCGCGGCGATGCTCGACTGCGGCAGGCCGTCGTCCAGGCTCCAGCGACGCAGTTCGAACTGGGAGAGCAGCCGTTCCGGCTCGAGCGCGGCCACCGACGCCGGACCTGCGAGTGCCGACCAGGCGGTGATGGTCGCAGCAGCCACGAGCCGACGCGCGAGCACGTTCAACTTTCGATCTCTGGGGACACGGCGGGGAGCCTTTGGCTCCGGGGTCGGCGGCGACCGACGGTGGCGGTGTCACATGCCTCGGGGGCTGGCCCGAGGACACCCTCCGGTCCGGGCACCTCTCCGTCGAGTCGGACGCCGCCGCCACGACCCACGGGCCCTGGTCCCGGGGCCACCAGCGGTGCTCCCGGCGATCAGCTCTGGTGCGAGCGATGCAGCGAGTTCGAGCTGCAGTCGGAGAGCTCGTCGAACTCCGCATCGATCGCCTCGAACACGTCCGACTGGCCGGCGCGCTTGGCCGCCGCCCACACCTCGAGCGACGGATAGACGTCGAGATAACCGAAGGAGTTCGGCGCCCCGACGATGTTCTCGAGCACGTAGCTGGCCACGGGCGAGCCTTCCAGCTTCTCGTTGACCGCCTTCAGCCATCTGCTGTTCGTCGCCCGGACCTCGTCGGGAGTCTTGCCATCCTTCAGGGTGCAGCTCCACATCTCGACGATGCGCGGCTCCGACGCTGCGTCGTGGCTCTCGCCAGCGACCGCGGCTCCGACTCCGGCGAGGACGAGAACGCAGAACGTGACCAGGACGTGCCTCATGACCCTTCTCCTTGCTGATTGCGAGAGACGGGCGTCTCGGAGGAGGCGCTCGCTCCCCAGTGACCGGACTGCTGACTCGGAACCTCCCCACCCTAGCACCAGCCATCCACCTCGATCGCCCCGACGTCGCCGGCCCAGCTCGCCGCGAGGCGGGTGATCGCACCGCCCGCCTTCGCTCACGCAGTGAGGCTCCAGCCGGCTATCCTTGCGTCTCCACCTCCCACCCCCTGAGCAGCTCGCCACTGCCGAATGACCGGTCGACCCCGTCAGGGCATGGCTCTGCTGCGACCCGACAAGACATGAACGACCGCCGCTCCGTCTGGTCCTGGTGCTTCTACGACTGGGCCAACTCCTCGTTCACCACCCTGGTGGTGACCTTCATCTACGCCACCTACTTCACCCAGGCGTTCGCCGACGACGAGGCACGCGGCACGGCCCTGTGGTCCCGCGGCATCGTCATCAGCTCGCTGCTGATCGCGGTGATGTCGCCGATCCTGGGCGCCCTCGCCGATCGGGGCGGCACCCGCAGGCGCTTCCTCGTCGCGTCGACCATGATCTGCGTCGTGGCGTCGGCGGTCCTCGCCTTCCTGACCCCCGACCTGCCCTACGCGGTGTGGCTGGCGCTCGGCGTCTTCGTCGTCGGCAACGTCGCGTTCGAGATCGGCATGGTGTTCTACAACGCCTTCCTGCCGGCGATCTCGACGCCCCAGACGATCGGGCGCATCTCGGGGCGGGGTTGGGGCCTCGGCTACGTCGGTGGCCTGCTCTGCCTGGTACTGGCGCTCTTCGGTCTGGTCGGCCTCGGCGACGCGGCGCCCTGGATCCAGCTGCCGCGCGATGAGGGCTTCCACGTGCGCGCCACGAACCTGCTGGTCGCGGGCTGGTTCCTCGTCTTCAGCCTGCCGATGCTGCTCTGGGTGCGCGATCCGCCGCGCGCCGCCGCCATGGCCCGTCGCGCCAGCGTCCGGGGCGCCTTCGACGACCTCAGAGCCACCTGGGCGCGGCTACGACGTTTCCCCGAGATCATCCGCTTCCTCGTCGCCCGCCTGGTCTACAACGACGGGCTGGTGACCATCTTCGCCTTCGGAGGCATCTACGCCGCCGGCACCTTCGGCATGTCGTTCAGCGAGGTGATCGTCTTCGGCATCGCGCTCAACCTGGCGGCCGGCATCGGAGCTCTGCTCTTCGGCTTCGTCGACGACTACCTCGGCGGCAGGACCACGGTGATCATCAGTCTGGTGGCGTTGCTGGCTGCCGCGGTGCTCGCGGTGCTGGCGCCGACCAAGACCCTGTTCTGGGTCGCCGGCCTGATGGTCGGCATCTTCGCCGGCCCCAACCAGGCGGCGAGCCGGTCGGTGATGGCGCGACTGGTGCCGGCCCAGCACGAAAACGAGTTCTTCGGCTTCTTCGCCTTCTCGGGCAAGGCGACGGCCTTCGCCGGCCCGCTGCTGCTCGGCATCGCCAGCGACGCGATGGGCCAGCGAGCCGGCGTCTCGACGGTGACGATCTTCTTCGTCGTCGGCCTGATCCTGCTGCTCATGGTCGACGAGCAGAAGGGGCGCGAGCGCAAGGTGGCGGCAGAGACGATGGCCGCCGAGAGGGCCGGCACGGCCCCGGTCGCTTGACCACCAGAGGCCGAGCCCTGCAGCGCTGCCGCGCTGAGTCGCTGAGTCGCTGGGACGCTGAGTCGCTGAGTCGCTGAGACCGCGAAGGTCAGCGGAGCATGGGCCGGGCGTGGTTCCCGGAGTCAGCGACCGCTCCTGGGACCGAGCTCCGGCGGTGGCAGCTCGCAGCGCGGAAATCTTTGCCGGGTCTTTTGCTATTCTAAGCCTCGAGTATGTCGGACGTCATCGGCCAGGAATCACAGGAAGAGCGCCCCTACCACCACGGCGATCTGCGTCGCGCCCTGCTGGAGGCGACGCGCGAGCTGCTGATGGAGGGGGGGGTCCAGGCGGCGAGCCTGCGAGCCGTCGCCCGCCGTGCCGGGGTGACCAACCGGGCGCCTTACCACCACTTCCCCGACAAGTGCTCGCTGCTGGCAGCGGTCGCCACCGAGGGCTTCCGCAAGCTGCGCGAGAACGTCGCCCGTCGACTCGAGCACGCCGGTTCGGATCCGGTGGCGCGGCTGACCGAGATCGGCCTCGGCTACATCGAGTTCGCGCACCAGAACCCGGGCGAGTTCCAGGTGATGTTCTGGCACGAAGTCTGTGACGCCGAGGAGCATCCCGAGCGCGACACCGCCTCCGAGTGCTGCTTCATGCAGCTGCTCGAGACCATCCAGTCGATGGCTCGCCGACCGATCGGCGAGCACGAGCTGAAGAGCCTCGGAGTCACCGCCTGGTCGGCGGTGCACGGCTTCGCCACTCTGCGGGCGCAGGACAGCTTCGTCGACGAGAGGGTCGACGATCTTGCAGAGGCGCTGGCGCGACGTATCGCGGTGGTCACCGCACTCGAGGTCGGCGCCTTCTCGCTCGTGCCCGCGGTCAGCGACAGCGTCTCCTGAGGGACTGGCCGCACCCCTAGGGTCCCCTCCAGTGTCGCGGACCTGATCACCAGGTCTCGTCGGGCCCGGGCGCTCGCCGACCGGCGTGTCCGCTCCCGGACACCGGTCTCGTGGACCCGCCGCGAAGGATCGGACCGGCGCTGCCGGCGGGCCGGTCGCGTAGCCGGGCGGAGCGGCGAAGAACAGGACCGTGCGAAGGGCACAGGTGAGCTCATCCGGCCGTCAGCCGGACGGGTCAGGGGCTGAGCGCACCCACGAAAGACGAGGTTTCCGGCGGTTCGCGATGCTGTGCGCGCTCAAGGAGTGCGCCGGTCTCGTGAAGATCGAGACAATTTCGCCGGGAGTGAAACTCGGCCGATCTATCCGGCGTATAGTTCGATGTATACGGTGGGTAGTTCCACCGTATCGACCCGAGACTCCCGCGAGATCGCGCGACCGGCGCTCCTCGCAGAAAGAAGCCCACCCACCATGCGAGAACTTCGCAACTCCCCTCTCCCCTACGACGCCTCCCTGGGCTCGTACCCACGGTGGCTGCTCTCCACAACGCTCGCCCTGCTCATCGCCGGCGGGCTCCTCTTCCCGGTCTCCCCGACCTCGGCTCAGACCGAGGGCGACGCGCACGTTCGCCCAGCCACCGTGGTGGCGAACCCCTGCGTGAGCCCGAGCGCTGGCGCCGACCTCCGCCGCTGCGATTTCGCGTACCGCACTCTGCGCGGCGCCGATCTCGCGGGAGTCGACCTTCGTGGCGTCAACCTCTCCTTCGCCGACCTCACCGGCGTGCGCCTCGAGGGTGCACGTCTCGACGGCGCCAAACTGACCTCGGCCACCCTGCGCGGCGCCGACCTGCGCCGGGCCAGGCTCATCGACAGCGACCTACGACTCGCCGACCTCACCGGAGCCGAGCTCGACGGTGCCGACGCCTCGGGAGCCGAGCTGAGCAACGCCGCCATCGATCCGTCGATGCTGCCGCGGATCACTCTCACCGACACCATCGGACCGTTCGGCATGCTCTGCAGCGAGCCCGGCTGCGACGGCTCGAGCCTGCACGTAGATCCCCTTCGCCTCGACGGCGAGCGCATCGCCGCCTGGGCGAGGGTGCACCTGACCTCGTTGCCCGAGAGCCTGGCGACGACGCCCTGACCGGCTGGGGCCTCGGGCGACTCAACCCGACGTCCTCCACCAGGACTCAGCCCGCTCACGAACGCCCCGAGCGCCGACGGATCGCGGCAAGTCGCCACCGGTCGACGCTCGCCGACCAGAGAGCCGCTCCTCACCGCCGGCGCCGGCGCGCCCGAACACGGGGAGGATCTGCCTTCAGCAGTCCAACGAAACGAAGAGGTTTCGCGATGCGTTCCCACCCCATCTCCCGAGCCCCGATTCCTCTCGCGGCCCGCTTCCCCGGCGTCGCCGTTGTCCGCGCCTCCCTCTCTACGACCCTGCTGGCCGTCTCGCTCCTCGCGCTGAGCGCGGCGGCACGAGGGCAGAGCGGCGACTCGGCGTCCGCCTCCCTGCCGCCGCACCTCGAAGCCGACCGCGAGGTGCTCGAGTTCCTCCTCCACGCCGAACCGATCGCGGAGAAGGTCATCGAGGGCAGCATCAACCGCCCCCGCAAGCTCCTCCTCGAGCGCGGCGGTGAACGCCGGGCCGCCATCTTCCGTGAGGTCCACCGTACCGTCTCGACGTCCGAGCAGCACCACCGCAAGCTGCTGCGTGACCACTACGTCTTCGAGCGCGCCGCCTATGAGCTCGATCGTCTCCTCGGCATCGGCAGGGTGCCACCCACCGTGCTGCGGGAGATCGATGGCCAGGAGGGCTCGCTGCAGCTCTGGATCGACGACGCCCGCCCCGGCAGCGAGCTGCTTCGCGGCTCGGCCTTCTCCGGCGAGACGGGGACCGCGCGGCGCGACTCCGTGCTGCGCGAGATGGCGCTCTTCGACAGCCTGGTGCGCAACTTCGACCGCCACCTCAACAACCTCCTGGTCGACGACGATGCGCGGGTGTGGTGGATCGACCACACGCGCACCTTCCCGCCGCTGGGCGAGCTGGAGAAGGAGCTCGAGATCGACCACTGCAGCACCCCGCTCTACCAGCGCCTGGAGTCGGTCGACACCGACGCGATGCGCCATGCGGTGCGTACGCTCCTGCGGCCGGAAGAGCGACTGGCACTGGCCCAGCGGCACCAGTCGATCGTGCGGCACTGCCACCGCCTGCTCACCAGAGCCGACGCCCAGCCTTGAGCTCGGCGGCAGAGAAGCCGTGAGGACCGGCACCGGTCCGCGGCTCTGCGCTCGTCCGGCCCCGGGGATCAGTAGAGGTCGAAGACCAGGATCCGGGCTTCGAGCGGCCCGTTGCGCACCGGCAGCCTGAGGCTCGGGCGGAGCCCGATCTCCTTGCCCAGGCCTTCCCCACCAGCCAGCACCACGGCGCGCCAACCGCGGTAGCGCTGCTTGAACAGATCGCCGAGGCGGCGCCAGGCGTCGGCCGTCGGCGCTTCATGTGCCGGATCCGCCGCTCGACGTGCCCGCCCAGCGCCCGAGCCGCGCGGCCCGATGCGCTCGCCGTACGGCGGGTTGAGCAGCAGGAGGCCCGGGCCGGGAGGCGCCTCGAGCTGGAAGCAGTCGCCGCGCCGCAGCGAGGCGCTGCCCAGCAGCCCGGCGCGCCCGAGGTTGGAGCGAGCCGCCTCGAGAGCCACGCCGTCGATGTCGGCGCCGAAGAGCCGAACGCCAGCGCCGTTCCCCCGATCGTCGGAGATCGCCACGTCGGCCCGCGCCGCCGCGCGCACCGCGCTCCACACGCCGCGGTCGAAGTGCGGCAGGTCTTCGAACATCCACCGCTCGCGCAGCCGTCCGGGCGGCAGACCGAGACGATGCCAGGCCGCCTCCACCAGCAGGGTCGCGGAGCCGCACATCGGGTCGAGGATCGGGCCGCCGCGCCACGCTCCGGGCCCAGAGGCCACGATCTGGTCCTCCTCCTCGGCGCCGCGCTGCGCCCTTCCGGTCACCGAGTCGGCCGCCAGCACGCAGGCTGCGGCGAGGTGCTCCCGCAGCGGGGCGTCGACGGCCCTGACGCGGTAGCCGCGCCGGTCGAGCGGCTCGCGCGAAGTGTCGAGCAGGTAGGTGGCGACATCGTCGCGCAGCAGCACCCGCAACGGCACATCGGCCGCCTCGCGGTCGACCGAGCTGCGCTGCTCGAACCGCCGCCGCTGTGCGTCGACCAGCCCGTCTTTGGTGCGCTGAGCGATCCATCGCACGTCGGTGAGGCGTGAGCCGGCCGCGGCGACGCTGACGCTGATCGAGCGTTCCGGGGCGAGCAGAGCGCCAGCGTGCAGGCCGCACCAGTCGTGCTCCCCTTCGAGCAGCCAGGCGGCCCCGTGCGCCAGCTCACGATCGTTGGCGGCGGCGCTGCGGCTGAGCTCGACCAGGACCCGGTTGGCGCAGCGCAGCTCGAGGTTGGCGGCGTAGACGGTGCGCCAGTCGCCACGGAAGGTCACCGCACCGCGCTCGGGCGCGATCTCGGCGGCGGTGCCGCCGCGTAGACCACGGAGCTCTCCGGCCACCAGCTCCTCGACCCCCGCCGGACACGTGGCCACGAGGCCGAGCAGACCGTCGGCCGAGCGTCTGCCACCGCGAGCGTTCAGTCCGCGACCTCGGCGAACAGACCTTCGGCGATCCCCGGGATCACCCTCAGGGCGTTCTCGTAGTACAGCTTGCGCAGCACCTCGGCGGGCAGATCGAGACCGTAGAGCTTCCAGTGCGCGTGTCGCTTGCGGTAGTAGTCGAAGTACTCGTCGGCGGTCTCGAGGGTGCGGAAGTAGACGTGGTACTCGCTCGGCTCCCACGAGTCCTTGCCGAAGAGCACGCGATCCTGGTACTCGGTGAGGAAGCGACGGGCACGGCGCGGCTGGCGGCCGAGCTCGGCGAGCACGGCGCCGATCTCGGTGTAGACGTTGGGCAGCTCGTCGAGCAGCGCAGAGAGCCGGTCGAGATCGTTGCCGAGCCAGCCGAGGTGCGCATTGATGAAGGTCGTACCCGGATGCTTGCGGAACATGGAGTGCTGCTCTCCCATCGTCTGCTCGAAGGAGGCGAAGCGGTCGGCATCGTCGCGGCGGCGGTCCGGATACTGCTTGAGCTCGAGCCATCGTTCGTTGAAACGGTCATGCGGCAGCCAGAACGGTGACGGCTCGCCGACGTGGATCAGAACCGGGACGCCGAGCTCTCCCGCCTTTCGCCACACGGGGTCGATCCGCGGGTCGTCGGTCGCCACCCGAGCTCCCGATCCGTCACGCAGGAACATGCCGAGGTTCTTGTAGATCTTGAGGCCCACCGCGCCGGCCGCGACGTCGCGCTCGAGCTGCGCCGCGGTGCGCTCGCCCCACTCGGGGTCGTCGATGCCGTCGAAGGAGATGTTGGCGAAGTGCACGATGCGACCGTTCGCCTTCCGGGTGCGCTCGATCATCTCCTCGAGACGCTCGCCGCTGCCGCCGCTCAGGTTGACCATGACGCGCATGTTCATGGCGTCCATCTCGGCCAGCAGCTCGTCGACCCTGCCCTCCGGCTGCTGCAGCAGCCGATACTGGTGCGCGTGCACGTCGACGAAGGGAAACGCGGCGCGGGTGCGGGGATTCTCCGGCACCACCAGGGTCGAGCGCGGCTCGTACTCCTCGAAGCTCATCTCCTGCGCCTGGACGGTGGGTGCGGCGACGGCGACGACCGGGGGCAACAGGTAGAGCGCCGCCCGCCTCGCCGCGCGGAGGGCGTCGGCAACGGCGCACGATCGCGGGCTCTGCGATCCGGGCCTGTGGCGTACTGGGCCGTGGAAGCTTGGGCTGTGGAGCACTGGGCTATGGAACACTGGACTGTGAAGTACTGGGCCGTGGAGTACTGGACTGTGGCGTACAGAGGGCACGGATGACGCTCCCGGGGGTCGGTTCTGGTTCCTGGCGTCCGCCTGGCTCTGAGTGCTCTACGGCGAGAAGTGACGGACGGTTGGCTCCGGCCCCCTCATCGGCCGGCACGCCCACGCGGAGAGGGCGCAGCGTAGCAGTCACGCCGCGGCCTGCTCCTGGCGGCGCCTCGATCCGAATCGCCCCGGCGCCCGTAACGTGCCCGAGTGCCGCCAGGGCGCGATCCCGGCACGTCCGGGAGCAGCGCGGCTCCACGATGCATCCCCAGGCGCCCAGCAGCGGCGCGCGATCGAGGACGTCGCTCCGCCCGCACCCGAGGGCGAGACCGTGTCAGCATCACGAGGGACGACAGCGGTACCAGACCGGGACGCAACAGAGACGATCCAGAGGACCCTCACCCCGATGCAACCGACGAACCGACTCCTGATCCGTCTCCCACTGACCCTGCCGCTCCTCCTCCTCGTCGCAGCCGTCTTGGCGGCCTGCGCCCCGGCGGCGTCACCGGCCCGCGGCCCGGTCGGCGAGCAGGTGCAGCGCGGTATCGAGACAGGGAGCGAGGAGTTCGATCACTCGCGTTTCGACGCGCTGCTCTCCGCCAGCGTGCGTGACGGGCTGGTCGACTACGCAGTGTTCCAGCAGCGGCGCGCCGAGCTCGACGAATACCTGGCAACGCTCGCCGCCGCCGACCTGGCATCGCTCGAGCGCGACCACCTGATGGCGCTGCTGCTCAACGCCTACAACGCCTATACCATCGCCTCGATCCTCGACCACTGGGGAGTCTCGTCGATCCGTGAGATCGACGGAGTCTGGGATCGCGCGACCCACGACGTCGGCGGCAACCAGGTGACCCTCGACACCCTCGAGCACAACCTGCTGCGGCCGTACTTCCAGGACCCGCGCATCCACGTCGCGGTGAACTGCGCCTCGATGTCCTGCGCTCCGCTGCCGACCTGGGCCTTCGACGGCGACCAGCTCGAGCAGCAGCTCGAGCAGTGGACCCACGCCTTCTTCGCCGACCCGCGGTACCTGACGCGCGAGGGGGAGGCGCTGCGGGTGTCGAAGCTGCTCGACTGGTACGGCGAGGACTTCACCGCCGAGGGCTGGCGCCCAAGGGCCGAGACCCTGGCCGGCTTCATCCAGCGCTACGCACCGGCGGAGATCGCGGCGTGGCTCGAGGAGCGCCGAAGCTCCGGCGACGAGGTGGAGATCCGCTTCTTCGACTACGACTGGTCGCTCAACCAGGCGCCGTGATCGGCTGGAACATGCCCTGCTCCGGCGCCTGCGATCAGGCGAACGACCCGGTGGGACGGCGCTGGCGCCAGCGGCCGCGGGTGAAATCGGGGATCTCGACCGGTCGGCTCCTCTCCGCGACCGAGATCTCGGAGACCTCGGTGATCACCGACAGCGCGGCAGCGTCGTAGACGTCCATCTCGAGGGCCTGGCCGGCGCGCAGACACTCGATCAGCCGCAGGTCCTCGAGGTAGTCCATGCCGCCGTGACCGGCGCCGGAGGCATCGTCGCCGGCCCGGCGCCACAGCGGGTGCTCCCACTCGGAGCGCAGCGGCTCGACGTCCTGCCAGTCGCCGTGGCCACCTTCGGCGCGGTCTTCGAGGAAGATCCGGTCGGGATACCCGGTGAAGAGCCCCTCGGTGCCCTGCACGAGATGGATGCGTGAGTAGGGACGTGGCGACGTGGTGTCGTGCTGGACCACGAGGGTGCGCCCACGCACGGTGCGGATCAGGCTGGTGTTCATGTCGCCCAGGGCGTACGGCTGCAGGGCGCGCGGATCCTCGTCGCCGAATCGCTCGCGGGCGTACTTGCTGAGGCCGCGCTGCACGCTGCTCATCGACACCAGGAAGTCGAACTGGTCGCCGCGGTTGATGCCGAGACAGTTCGCCACCGGGCCCAGGCCGTGGGTGGGATAGAGGTTGCCGTTGCGGGTCTTCGAATGCTCGAGTCGCCACAGTCCCTCGTTGGCGTCGCTGAACTTGATCGCCCGCAGGTCGTGGATGTAGGCGCCCTCGGCGTGCAGCAGCTCGCCGAAGAGGCCGGCGCGGGCCATGCGCAGCACCATCATCTCGGAGCGGCCGTAGCAGCAGTTCTCCATCATGATGCAGTGGCGCAGGGTCGACTCGGCGGTCTCCACCAGCTGCCAGCAGCCATCGATGGTGTAGGCCGCCGGCACCTCGACCGCGGTGTGCCGGCCGGCGCGCATCGCCTCGACGCAGACCGGCACGTGCCAGCGCCACGGCGTCGCGTTGAACACCAGATCGATCCCGTCCTGCTCTTCGAGCAAACGACGCCAGTCCTCCTCGCCCTGGGTGTACAGGACCGGTTCCTGCCGGCCGTCGGCGATCACCCAGCCCGCCACCTCGGCGGCGCGAGGGGCGTCGATGTCGCAGATCGCCACCACGTCGACGCCGGGGATGCGCAGGAAGTTGCGCACGTGGGCGCCGCCCTGCAACCCGACTCCGACGAAAGCCATGCGCACGCGCTCGAGCGGAGGCGCAGCGAAGCCCTCCGGCTCCAGATAGGCGTCCGGCAATGCGCCGCGCTGCACGGCCCCGGCGGTTCGGCCCGCGCCGCCAGCGAGGCCGACCACCGCCGCCACGCTCCCGGCCCGCCGCAGCAGCGAGCGGCGGCTCAGCCCGGCGGCGCCACGACGTCCAGGCTGCTTCGCCGCCGCGGTGGAGTCCGGCTCGGCCGAGGCCCCGTCTTCTGGATGGTCTCGCTCGTCCTTCACCGTCGTCCCTCCTGGGTCTCCGTCCCTGCCCTTGCCCGTCCAGGCGGGCGCCGATCGGTGGCGGTGATCGGCGGCCCGTCCGGATCCTCCTCGGTCATGCCCGCCGCGCGCTTGAGTTGGAACCAGCGCCGCCGCAGACGCCAGAAGAAGCTCTGCTTCATCGCTTCGATGATCTCCGCCAGCTCGTAGACGCGCTGACGGTGGCGCAGGAAGTTCTCGCGTGCCGTGTGGTGCAGCAGTCGCTCCAGCGCCCCCGCCCAGACCACGGTGCGCAGCGCTTCGTCAGCGCGGGGAGGACCGACGGGATCGAAGCGATCCACGGGCCCGGTCGCCACCTCGACGACCAGCAGCGCCGCGGTGCGCCGCAGGGGCACCGGAAGCGCCACCCGCAGCGACCAGCCCGGCCGAGCCGCGGCATCGAGATCCAGCGGTTCGACCAGCTCCTCGCGTGGCTGCATCTGCCCGGCGTCGAGGGTGCCGAGCGACTGCACCTGTCCGTCGGGGGGATCGGCGAGCAGCACCGCGATCGACTCGACCCGCGTGTCCGCGGCGCCGGGGATCGCCCAGCCGGACAGCTCCAGCACCAGTGTCGCGGCCTCGCGACCGGCGCGGCGCCCGACGCTCAGGGTGCAGCTCTCGATCTGGCAGCGCGCCCCGGGGTCGATCGGCAGAGCCCGCATCCGTCTCCGGCGTCCATCGACGTCGCCGTCCGCCGTCACCGCAGCGGACGCCGTCGCCAGCACCAGATCCTGATAGCCACACAGACCGCGCGGCAGCAGCCGGTGCACCGCGCCGACGCCCTCGAGCCGCCGGCGCAGGGCCGGACCGGTGATCCAGGAGGAGCCGTACTCCGCATGATCGAGCTCGTGGCTCTCGCTCGACGGCTCGAAGAAGAAGCCCTCCGACGGCATCTCGTGCTCGGGAGGCAGTAGCTCCTCACCGTGCACCGAGAAGACCAGCAGCCCGTCCGGTTCCAGCATCGCGAGCAGTCGCTCGAGCCAGCGGTCGAAGCGACCGCTGGGCAGATGGGTGAAGAGCGAGCCGGCGTAGATGAGGTCGTAGCGTCGCGGCGGCCGCAGGTCGGCCGGGTCGACCGAGGAGACGAACCCTCCGACTCCCAGCACGGAGCGCGCGAACGCCACCGCGCCGGGCAACAGGTCGCTGCTCGAGACCCGCTGCGGTCCGAGCTCGGCGGCGAAGAAGCGCGTCACCCTCCCGTAGCCACCACCGAAGTCGAGCAGCGACCCGAGGTGATCGAGATCGCCGAACCACGCCCGCGCCACCTGCAGCACGGTCGCCGCGACCCGCTCGCCGCTGGCGAAGTAGTCGAGGACCGCCGCGTCCCAGTCGCCGCCGTCGCGCCACGAGAACTCGAGCATCTCGTCGGCGGCGGCGATCCGCCGCTCGACCCCCTCCCAGCCGCGCCACGCCGCGAGGCCCTGCAGGGCGGGCAGCGGTTCGCGAGGATCGTAGGCGAGCGCCGGAGACGCTCGGCGCGCGGCATCGTCCGGCGCGGCCGGGACAGCCGACGGCGACGCTGCGGCAGGCGACGACGAGGTGCCTGGCCCGGTGCTCGGTGTAGAGGGCTGGCTCACCGGGGCAAGCTAGCACGCGGCGCCGCGTCGCATTCCTCTCCCGCAGCCGCGGCGTGCCGCACCCCGAGGCTTCAGCGCGCCTCGGCTGCGCCGCCTCGATCGAGCGCGATCTCGACCCCCACCGCCGAGCCCGCCATCGCCAGCTCCACGGGGGAGTATCCGGGCGCCACCGCCAGCACCCGGTAGACGCCGGGCACCAACGCGCGCAGGGTGAAGGAGCCGTCGTCCGCACTCTGCTCCCGAGATCGTTTCTCGATCCAGTCGGCGTCGGCGCCAACGAGTGACAGCTGCGCACCCGGCAACGGACGACGACTCGTCGCGTCGACCACCCGGCCGCTGATCTGCACCCGCTCGAGGTCGAGCTCGAGGGTGCGATCCTCGGCCACGACGCCGCTCCACACCGGCACCAGCTCGCTGGTGGCGTCGGCCACCGCGAGGTGCCAGGTGCCCGGCGCCAGCCCCTCGAGAGCGCCGCGCCCCATCGCGTTGAGGTTGGCCCAGCTGACCTGACCCTCGGGTCCGTCGGCGGCCACCCAGGCGGCGAGCGGCGCGCCGTCGACGCGAGCGGTCAGCTGCAGGCGCAGCGCACGCTCGGCGAACTCGAGCTCCACGTGCCGATCGCCCGCCTCGGCGAGCTCGATCTGCCGCTCGACCTCGCGGCCGTCAGGCAGCGAGGCGCGCAGACGCCAAGCGCCGGCGGCGAGCTCGTCGAGGCGGAACGCTCCGTCGGCGGAGACCTCGGCGGTGGTGACGGTCCACTCGTGACGGGCGGCGAGACGCACGCTCTGCAGCTCCCGTGCATCGAGGCCGAGGACCCGACCGGTGATCAGGCCCGTGCCGCCGAGCACCACCTCGACGCCCCGCAGGTCGGAGCCCAGCTCGATCTCGCGCCTCGTCCCCTGGCGCCTGCGCCCCTCGCCGGCGGTACCGCCTGCCCACAGCAGGTAGCGCCCTGGCTCGAGCCCGCGGAAGCCGAACGATCCGTCGGCCGGGGTCCGGGCCCGAGGGCGGCTGCCAGTCCGCTCACCGACGCCCACTCTCGACAGCACCACCTCGCTGTCACTCACCGGTGCCCCCCGCATGTCGACCACCCGGCCGGAGAGCTCGAGCCCCTCCTCGAACTCGACCTCGATCCGACGCACCTCGCTGGGTCGCAGATCGATCGCCACCTCCCGCACCCAGCCACGGTCGTCGACCGCGTGCACGGTGTGGGCGCCGATGCCGACACCGGCGAGGGTGAACTCACCGAAGTCGTCGGTCACAGCGGCCTCACCGCAGCAGCGCACGCTGACGCCTTCGAGGGCGCGACCGCCGCGCCGCACCACGCCGGTCACCGTGGCGGTGTCGGGCGAGCGCAGCACCAGGTCGTTGTACTCCTCTCCCGAAGCCACCTCGAGGGGGATCTCGTCGAAGTCGGGACCGCTCGGCGGTCGGCCCCACAGCACCAGCTCGCCCGATGGCACGCCGCGCAGTACGAACCGCCCGTCGGCGCCGCTGCGCGTGTAGAGCCGCGGCGGCAGCGCGATCGTCGGGTGTCGCGAGCGCAGCGCGACGTGGGCGCCGGAGACTTCCCGGCCGCGCGCGTCGAGCGCCCGGCCGGAGACGATGGCGGCGCGCTCGAGCTCGACGCGTACCGGCTCGGCGCGCGGCAGCTCGACGGCGTCGACGGTGCGGGTGACGAAGTCGAAGTGCTCGATGCGCAGGGTCACCTTCTCGTCGCTGCCCAGGCCGGCGATCCTGACTCTCCCGTCGACATCGCTGCGCCGCGGCAGCGCACGTAGATCGCCGGGTGCGACGCGCGGCGAGTCGACACCCGACACCTCTTCGCCCGACCAGCGTGGGTGAGCGCCACGAAAGAGCACTGTCGCTCCCTCGACGGGGGCCCCGTCGCGGTCGACGAGCTCGACCTCCAGATCGAGCGCGTCACCGAGGACCACCGTGCCGAGCTCGTAGCGGCCCTGTCGATCGCGGCTGGCACCCGCGAGATCGAGATCGGAGATGGTGGCGGGAGCGTGCCCCGGCGCGCGCACCAGCAGATGCAGGCGCGAGAACGGCACGTCGGCGAGCACGAAGCCGCCGGCGCCGTCGGTCCGCGCCTGCTGTCGTGGCGGCGCCCCGGCGATCCGCTCGCCAGCGGGCGTCGCGTCGAGCAGGACGACCTCGGCGCCGCGCACCGGGACCTCGCCGGCGTCGACCACCCACCCGAGCACGGCGCGAGGCTGGCGGACGACCAGGCGCACCGGCGCCGCCGGTTCGCCGACGGCGGCCGCGGCGACCTGCACCGGTGTCACCACACGGCCCTCTCCCGGCGAGGCTTCGAGTCGCCAGCGTGATGCGGGCGCCAGGCCGAGGAAGCGGAACTGGCCCCGGCGATCGCTCAGCGCCGCCAAGCGCGCCAGAGACGGCGCGGAAGTCGCCGCCCCGTCCTCTTCGGCGACGGCGCTGAGCGCGAGCTCCACACCCGGCACCGGACCGCCGGCCTCGTCGACCAGCTCCCCGATCAACGATGCGGCGCGCTGCAGCTCGACATCGCCCGGCGGTGCATCCCGGGAGGCACGCGTCCAGGCGTAGCCGGAGGCGCCGACCAGGACGTCGCGACGCGGATCGGTGGCGATCTCGAACCCGCCGTCCGGGCCGCTGCGCGTTGCGGTCGCGCCGGCCACCACGAAGGCCGCCGCGAGGGGACGGCCGTCGGCGGCGTCGCGCACCGTGCCGCGGACTCGCGGCCAGGGCCGCAGGCTGAGCTCGACCGCTTCATCGCCTCCACCACCGATCGCTATCTCGATCCGTGCCGACGCTCGACGCGACAGGGCCTCGATGCGCGACGAGGCACCTGCGTTCAGCCGCAGCTCGTGCACCCCGCCGCCCGGGTCGGCATCGAGCCGGGCGACCGGCCGACCGTCGACCAGCACCACCGTCGGCTCGGTGACCAGACCGACGAGCAGGGTGCGGCCCGACACCTCGGCCAGCGGATCGTGCGCCACCGTGACGCCGCCGTTCCTGCCTCTGTCGCCGATCTCGATCCGCTCCCGCCCCCAACGGTTGCTGGCGTAGAACTGCAGCATCTCGGCATCGGCGCGCACGAACTCGAACTCGTCCGGTGCCAGGTCGTCTCCGCTCGGTGTCGAGAACCGGTCGCCGCCGGTCCAACCGTAGAGCGGCGGCCGCCGCCAACCGACCGGCGCCACGGAGCCGGTTCGCTCCGACTGCGTCAGGACCACCCAGGATCGCTCCGCGGCGTCAGCGGGACCGACCGACGAGACGTCGGGCGGCACCACCCGCAGTCGCTCAACGTGGGCCGGTGCCAGAACCAACGTCGGCAGGTGGAGCTCGCTGGGTACCGGCAGCACGGCGTACTCGTAGTCCAAGTGGCCGGCGCTCTGCACGAGCACCCGCGCCGGCCCGTTCAGGTCGGCCACCAGCTCGAAGTGCCCGTCGCGGTCCCAGGCACCACGGGCGAGGACGAGTTCGCCGGCGATGTTCCCCGGTGCTGCCGGACCGCTTTGGCGTCCCTCGTCCGCCGCCAACCTCTGCAGCTCGGCGAGCGCCTCGAGCAGCCGGTCGGCACGCGACCGGGCGGCGAGAATCGACACCTGGCCGGAACCCGGTCGCGGCACCGAGCCGTCGGAGCGAACGACGCGGCCGGTGACCCTCACGGCGACTCCGGAGCCTTGTGAGGCCGCGGCCTGCGACGAGTGCGCCGCTGGTTCCTGCGCCCAGGCGGTGACGGCGGCCGACAGCAGAAGCGAGGCAACGAGGCGCCGGCGGCGCATCGGTGCACGCTCGACGCTGCGCCCCGCCACCGTCGTCGTGGTGGTGCTGGAGGTCATCCTGGCTCGTGGTTCCCGGCCGGCCAATGCCGTGACCGGGCCGCGGAATTCCGCCTTTCGGTGGAGTCCGATCCCCGGGCAACCTCTTCGCGGCCCCAGGCGCCTCGAGCTTCCGGCACGGGAGCGCCACGGGGTTCTGCGAGAATCCCGGCCCGGCACTTCGGTCCATGCCTTCCATCCCCCGGACCGACGCCGGCCCGCCGGCCGAGCTGGCTCGGCAGGCGGCGTCGACCCGGGATGCAGGAGACTTCCGACATGAATCCTCCCGACATGACTCCCCCGGACCGCCCTCGGTTCCCGGAAAGCCGCGACCTCTCGACTCTCCGCCGCGCCGACTTCGGCGAGTGCGTCGGTGACGAGTTCACGACCGCGGACGAGGACTTCGTGCTGCGCCTGAGGCAGGCCGAGTCGTTCGGCAGCAGGGTCGATCCGCAGAGCGGACGTCCCTTCTCCTGCATCTTCAAGGGTCCCGACGAACCGGTGCTGGCTCAGGGCATCGTCGACCTGCGCCACCCACGACTCGGCTCGCTGTCGATCTTCCTGGTCCCGATCGGCCCAGCGGCGGACGGGATGCAGTACGAGGCGGTGTTCACCTGAGTCGGTGTTCACCTGAGGCGGAGCCGGCTCACCGCTCTCGACAAGCCCCGCGACGCGGCGGCGCCGAACGGCGCAGCCATCGACCGCGCTCGCCGATAGCCACTTGAGCATCGCCGTATCTTCCTGATTCGCTGGTGCTTCGCCACGAGTTTGCGCTACCGTAGGGGGATCCCTTTCTGCACCGGTCTCGTGCGCGTCACGAGGCACCCTCTTTCCAGTGATGTCCTTGGTCCACTCCACCCTGCGCCACCGCATCGTTCGGGTCCTCGGCTCCGGAACCCTGAGCGACGAGGAGCTGCTGACCCAGCGGCGCCGCATCGTCGAGACCTGCATGCTCGACGACCTCGACGGGCTGCTGGTGGACCTGCGCTCGGTGGTCAACAGTGAGATCAGCACTGCCACGATCGAGCGGCTGGCACGACTCGACCACTCCCGTTGCGGTCTGCTGCGGATCGCGATCGTCGCGCCCCAGGACGTGCTCTTCGGTCTCTCGCGCATGTACCACCAGAACCTGCAGAGCGCTGGGGGTCCACCGGTCGAGGTCTTCCGCGACATCGCGCCGGCCCTGTCCTGGCTGCGGCGCGAGGGCGAGCAGGTGATCCGCGTCTCCGCCGGCTGATCCTCCCCGAGCGCCCGCTGCTCCACCGAGCCGCCGGGCGTCACCGTCGCCGACTGCTCCTGGCGACCCGGCTCTGCTCAGGCTGGCTCGCCCGGCGATCGCCACTCCATGAGCCGGTAGACGCCGTTGTGGTCGCGCTCGCAGAAACCGAGCCGCTCGTAGAGGGTCTTCGCCGGGTTGTTCGCCTCGACGTGGATACGTACCGCCAGACCCCGCGCCGACGCCGACTCGAGGAGGTCCTCGAGCACCGCGGTGCCGACGCCGTTGCCCCGCTGCTGCGGCAGCAGCGCGATGTCGACGAGGCGCACCTCGTCTTCGCGCAGATGCAGGTAGAGGCGCCCGATCCCGGTTCCGAAGCGCTCGAGCACGAGGAACTGGGCGTCGGCGTAGTGCTGCTGGTAGTGCCGGTGCTGCGCCTCGAACTGCTGGCGCAGGAAGGCCTCCTTCTCCGCCTCGCTCCACGGCACCGGAGCCATCTCCTCGCGCCGGGTGCTGGCGTAGAGCTCGGCCAGGAACTCGGTGTCGCCCTCGGCGATCGGTCGCACAGCGAGCCCCCTGGCTCTCGCCCGGTCACCCAGAGCCGGAAAGCTCCCGTGGGCCCGGCCCGCTCCTGCTCCACCGACTTCGTCCACGTGCACCTCCCCAGAGGAGGGTTCGAGAGAGAAACGGTAGCAGGCTAGCAGCCCGGGCCGAGCCTCCCACGGCGGCCGTCCGCGGCCCGGGCTGGGCGGGTTGGGCGGCGCGTGGCGCACCGCGGCATCAACCGATGGCCACCGACCCGGTCTCGCCGGTGCGGATGCGGTAGCACTCCTCCAGCGCCATCACGAAGATCTTGCCGTCGCCGATCTCGCCGCTGTGGGCCTCTCGGCGGATCGCATCGACAGCCGCTTCGACGAAGTCGTCGTTGACGGCGATCTCGAGCTTCACCTTGCGCAGCAGGCTGCCCGCCTCCTTGTGCGAGCGGTAGACCTGAGAGAGGCCCTTCTGACGTCCACGACCCATCACCTGGGACACGGTCACCAGGTGGATCTCGGCCTTCTGGAGCGCGTCGAGCACGGCGTTCAAGCGATCGGGCTGAATCACGGCCACGAGGTACTTCATTTCTGGTCTCCCCTTCTGCGGGTTGGGCTCGTTTGGCTCGGTCGGCTCAGTCCACCAGGGTGTAGGCGGTCTCGCGATGCTCGGTGACGTCGAGGCCGATGCGCTCGGAGTCGGGGCTGACCCGCAGTCCGATCACCAGATCGATCAGCTTGAGCAGGACGAAGGAGACCACACCGGCCCAGACCACGGTGTACAGCACCGCCTTGAGCTGGATCAGCACCTGGGCCGCGTTGCCGTAGAACAGGCCGTCGGTGTCGTTGCCGGGCACCCCGGAGGTCGCCCAGAGGCCGGCGCCGACGGCGCCCCAGATCCCGGCGACGCCGTGCACGCCGAAGACGTCGAGCGAGTCGTCGTAGCCGAGCTTCACCTTGGCCCAGGTCACCGCGAAGTAGCCCGCGATCGATGCACCGGCGCCGACCCCCAAGGCTCCCATCGCGTTCACCGAGCCGCAGGCCGGCGTGATCGCGACCAGCCCCGCGACCGCGCCGGTGATCAGACCGAGCAGGGTCGGCTTGCGCTCGCGGAACCAATCGAGCGCCCCCCAGGTCGCCGCCGCCGCCGCCGTCGCGACGTGGGTGACGACGAAGGCGTTGGCCGCCGACTCGTTGGCGCCGAGGGCGCTACCGGCGTTGAATCCGAACCAGCCGAACCAGAGCAGACCGGTACCGAGCACGGCGAAGGGCAGGTTGTGGGGCGGAGAGATCCCCTGCGGATACCCCTGCCGCCTTCCGAGCAGGATCGCCGCCACCAGCGCCGAGACACCGGCGTTGATGTGGACGACCGTGCCGCCGGCGAAATCCAGCGCTCCGTCGTCGCCGAGGCCGAAGAAGCCCTCGGCACCTCCCCACACCCAGTGACAAACCGGGGCGTACACGACGAGCAGCCACAGTCCGGTGAACCAGCAGATGGCGCTGAACTTCATGCGCTCGGCGAAGGCCCCGATCATCAGTGCGGGCGTGATGATGGCGAACATGCCCTGGAACACCATGAACAGCTGAGCCGGGATCGTGGTCCCGTCCCAGGGCTCGAAGCCGACACCGCTGAGGAAGAAGTAGTCGCCACCTCCAACCAGACCGCCGAACGCGTCCGATCCGAACGCCAGCGAGAAGCCGAACAGCACCCAGAGGATGGTCATCAGCGCCATGCACAGGAAGCACTGGGCGAGGATCGACAGCACGTTCTTGCGTCGCACCAAACCGCCGTAGAAGAAGGCCAGGCCGGGCGTCATCAGCAGCACCAGGGCGCTCGCCGCCAGCACCCAGGCGGTGTCGCCGGAGTCGATCGCCGGCGCAGTTTCCTGAGCCGCCAGCGGCCGGGCGCCGATGCCGAGCAGACACAGAGTCAGCAGCAGCAGGACGCCGATCCAGCGGCCGTCGGCTCCGCGGACCGCCGTCACTTCCTTCACCTGCGGATTCGATCTCATCGCTCTCCCCTCGAGTCTCAGTTCGGGCGTCGGCGGCCGCACGCCACCGAGGGGCGCCGTGGTGCCGGTCGCCGATCACCCGCCACTGCAACACGGGAGCCAACCCGTCCTCCGGGCCGCGGCGCGTCGCCATGCCGGGCAGCTGACGGGTCCCATCCGCGCCGACGACGGCGGCCGAAGTCACGTGGGCCGGGAGCCCACCGCGGTCTGCCCGACGCAGACCGCGGGAGCTCTTTCCCGCCCAGGGGCGGCGTGCTCCGACGCCACCTGCCGCTACGAGAGTGTGGAGAAAGCACACCGTCCACGACAAAAATGTCGCGAAACCCTCGCGTCACCGACGCGGACCGTTCGGCCGGCGGGCCAGGATCAGCCTGACCGGGTCAGTCGGGCCAGTCGGGCCAGTCGGGTCAGTCGGGTCAGTCGGGTCAGTCGGGTCAGTCGACCGACTCGAAGGCGATCAACAGGCAGCGACCGATCCGCGCCAGCGGGCCTGCCGAGATCGAGCGGGGAGATCGCAGCGAGTGCGGCGCCACGGACAGCAGGTAGAGCCCCCGCGTCAGTTTGGGCTGGGCTCTCCAGCCGTCGACCGTCAGCGCCGAGCGGAAGCGATCGACCCCCCACTCGCCCAGCACCGGCCGAGAGTCGACCGGGCCGCCGACGCCGGACGCAGCGGACGACGCCGACGCGCCATCGCCGCCGGGACCCTCGACGCTTCCAGCGACGCCGAGCAGGAGGCGTCGACGCTGCTCCACCTCGAGATCGAGGGTCAGCACTCCGTCGGCGCCGATCGGCAGCTCGCACGCCAGGGACGACGCCTCGTTCAGCACCCCACCGGTGCGCGAAGAAGACCACAGCTCGACGCGGACCGTCTCCTCCGGGGCCCCGGCCGGAGTCGGCAGGATCGCGGAGAGGGAGATGCGACGGAAGTCCGGCCACTCGCGCCGCCGAAGCCGCGGATAGAGACCGTGCACCGTCAGCCGCACCGAGCCACCGGCCAGCTCCGGGTCACCTCCATCGAGGGCGACCGCCGGGATGAGGTCCACAGCGCCCGCGACGCCTTCGGAACCGTCCTCCGGCAGCAGGTCGTGCGGCCAGGAATCGAGGTCCTCGAGCTCGGCCGAACCGAGCACGAAAGCGAGCTCGAGCGGATCGGGCACGTCCGCGGTCAGCCACTCGGACACCGCCGAGAGGCGAGCCGCCGAGCCTGCACTGGCTGTCAGGAGTCCGGCTCGCAACACGTCGCGACGCCGCCAACCGGGCACTGAGACGGCCATCCTTGGATACCCCTTCGAAGGAGAACGAGAAGATCGGGCAGCGTCAGCGTAGCACCAAACTCCTGCCGTCTCGGCCCACCGTCGCTCCGACGGGCCTCCAACGCGGGCCCTGTCACTTCTTGTTCGGTTCGCGGTACATTGATAGCGAGTTGCCCACTTCCGCGCCTCGATCCCCGCCGGGCCAAAGCTGGGAGCGAGTCTGACCCGTGTTGCCGCTGCCGCTCCTGCGCCAGCGGCCGTTTCAGGAGGTCCGATGCAGATCACGGCGTTACGCGCGACGCTCGACGCCCCCCGCAACGTCGAGATCGCCCAGGACCCGGTGCGGATCGACGCCCGCGTGACCCTCACCAACCAGAGCGACCACAGTGTGGTCCTGTCGTCGCCGGCCGGCAAAGACCCGCACTTCTGGCACGTCCTCGACTCGAACCAACGCGAGGTCGCCCGCCAGAGCGACGAGTCTCCTCTCACCAGGCACCACGCCTCGCCTCTCATCGCGACCGGACACGAGGCGCACGAGTCCTTCACCGCAAGCGTCCCGGCACGGAAGCTCCGGTCCGGCCGCAGCTACACCCTGAGGGTGGTCTTCCACGGCTGCCCGGCGGAGGTGTGCTTCACCGCCTTTACGGTGCCCAAGAAGGCCGCGGCCAAAGAGAAGAAGACGGCGAAGGACGGCAAGCAGGCGGCCAGCAGGAAGCCGGCCAAGAAGAAGACGACCAAGAAGAAGACCAAGAAGAAGACCAAGAAGGCCACCAGGAAGACCTCTGAGAAGTCCGCCCGCTGAGCCGCGAAGAAGAATGGCTGACCCGGCAGCAACGACCGGCGAATCGATCCGATCGCAACGCACCAAAGACACGAGGAGCTGCATTCGATGTCCGAACCGTTTCTCGCCGAGATCCGCATCGTCGGCTTCAACTTCGCCCCGCGCGGCTGGGCCTTCTGCGACGGCCAGATCCTGCCGATCAACCAGAACCAGTCGCTCTACTCTCTGCTCGGCACCACCTACGGGGGCGACGGTCGCACGTCCTTCGCCCTGCCCGACCTCAGGGGACGCACGCCGATCCACGTCGGAGCCAGCAACGGGGGAGCGCATCATGTCGAAGGTCAGAAGGGGGGCGAGGAGACCCACACCCTGAGCGCAGCGGAGATGCCGCAGCACACCCACCAGATGGCCGCGACGAGCGACACCGCCTCGGCGAACACACCGCAGGGCAACCGACCGGCCGCCACCACCGCGGCGGTCGGCAACCTCTACCGCACCGCCACCAGCGGCAGCGGCCTCGACGTCACCCTGGCCGCCGGAGCGGTGACCAATGTCGGCGGTGGCCAGGCCCACGACAACATGCAGCCCTATCTGGTGCTCAACTTCTGCATCGCGCTGCAGGGCCTCTTCCCTTCACGCAACTGACCCTTCCCGGGAGCCACACATGTCCGAACCCTTCGTCGGCGAGATCCGCATGTTCGCGGGCAACTTCGCGCCCCGCGGCTGGGCGTTCTGCGACGGCCAGCTGCTCGCGGTGTCGCAGAACGACGCCCTGTTCAGCCTCCTCGGAACGGTCTACGGGGGTGACGGCCGCACCACCTTCGGCCTGCCCGACCTGCGCGGCCGCATCCCGATCCACGCCGGTACCGGACCGGGCCTCAGCCCGAGACGGCTCGGCGCCAAGGCCGGGGAGGAGAACGTGACCCTGACCGTCAATCAGATGCCTTCGCACACCCACGGCTGGCGCGCATCTTCGGGTGCGGCGACCGAGACCAGCCCTTCGGGCGCCGGCTACGCCCAGACCTCGGCGCTCGACGTCTACAACGACGCGCCGACGTCGTTCGCGGCCATGGCGAGCGACATGATCGGCAACGTCGGCGGCTCACGCAGCCACACGAACCTCATGCCCTTCCTCTGCGTGCACTTCATCATCGCCCTCTTCGGCATCTACCCCTCCCGCCACTGACCTGCCTTCTCCCGAGGAGCTCACTCGATGTCCGAACCCTTCATCGCCGAGATCCGCATCTTCGCCGGCAACTTCGCGCCGCAGGGCTGGGCCTTCTGCAACGGTCAGCTGCTGCCGATCGCCCAGAACACCGCCCTCTTCTCGCTCATCGGCACCACCTACGGCGGTGACGGCCGCACCACCACCGCGCTGCCCAACCTCGAGGGGCGGGCGCCGATGCACCCCGGCCGCGGTCCCGGCCTGACCGACCGGCGCCTTGGTCAACGCGGCGGCGTCGAGACGGTCACCCTGACCGAGGCCCAGTTGCCGAACCACAACCACAGCGCTCAGGGCGGGCTGGGCGCCGCCAACGAGCGCAACCCGGGCAACCATTACCCGGGGCAGGTCGCCGGCCGCGGCACCTCGGTCTACGCTCCCCCGACCGGCACGCAGGTTCCCTTCGAGTCGCTGGCCGACAGCGGCGGCTCGCAGGCACACAACAACATGCAGCCGTTCCTGACGATGAACTTCATCATCGCTCTCGTCGGGCTCTACCCGAGCCGATCCTGATCGACAGCTCCTCGCCGGCGTCGGGCCGGCTGGAACCGGGCCCTGACGCCGCGGCGGATCGTGACGCACCGCGGTCGCAGTCCCGCTACGTGCGCTGTGACGCGCCGGAGGGGCGTTCGGGCCGCTGGGTGCTCGAGCGCTTCGAGGTGCGCGAGGACCCCGACTACCGCGCCGAGCTCGACGAACGGCCGCCCTGGGTGCGCCGCGAACCGGGGATCTATTCGCAGCTGCGCCGCGACGGTGTGGTCTACATGACCGACCTGTTCGACGAGTGGTACACCCAGCGCGCCTTCCTCGAACGAGCCCGGCTGCATCCGGCAGGAGAACATCTGGTCACCGGGCTAGGCCTCGGCCTGGTCGTCGAGACCCTGCTCCAGGACCCGAGCTGCGCGCCGCGGCGGATCACCGTCGTCGAGAGATCCGCCGACGTGCTGCGGCTCGTCGGCGACCATCTCGCGGCACGCTACGGCGCCAGTCTGCGGCTGGTCGAAGCCGACGCCTTCAGCTGGCAGCCACCGCAGGGCGAGCGCTTCGACCTGATCTGGCACGACATCTGGCCGGACCCACGGGCGCCCGAGGTGGCCAGGGAGATCGAGCTCCTCGAGCGCCGCTACGCGCCCTTCTGCGCACCGCAGGACGGGTGGCAGGGGTCGTGGCCCCGCGAGTACCGCGCCGCCTACGGCGACTGATCGGCGCCCGCGGACGACTGCCCCAGCGAGTCGAGGATGCCGCGCGTGAGCGCGCCCGGAAGCGCGAGATCGATCCGATCGCGGCGTTCTCCGCCGCTCCAATCGGAGAGGTAGCTTTCGTAGAACCGCTCGCACAGGCGCAGGTCAGCGAGCGAGAAGGTGTCGCTGCGCAGCAGCTCGTACGGCGGGTCGCTGCTGAAAACCATGCCGAAGCGCTCGGCGTCGCGCATCAGCGGCGAGCCGGGCAGCCCGAGCAGCCGGTAGGCGACGATCTCGCAGTCGCGCGCCGCGAGGTACTCCACGGTGGCGAAGAAGTCAAAGGGCCTGGTGCCCGGAAGGCCGTAGATGATGTCGACGTAGAAGCGCACCCGGGCGCGGCGCAGCTCCGCGATCGCGCGCTCGAAGCGTTCGCGGTTCTCGGGCCGGCGCACCTCACGCAGGCCCTGGCTCGAGATCGTCTGCAGGCCGAGGCCGACGCAGGTCACTCTCGCGGCAGCCAGCAGGTCGGCCATCTCGCCGTCGATCGAATCCGGGTATGCCTCGAAGTAGAGGGTGCCGCGGTAGTCGTGCCGCGCCAGCTCGGCGAGGATCCGCTTGGCGCGCTGGACGTAGGTGGTGAAGGTCGGATCGATGATCTCGACCGCGAGGCCCCGGCGCAGGAGCGCCAGCAGCTCGCTGACGACCAGGCCCTCCTCCTTCGCGTTCAGCGGTGTCTTGCCGTACATGCAGTACGAGCACGCATAGGGGCAGCCGCGCAGCGTCTCGTAGAGCACGTGCGGCCACGACCAGCTCTGGTCGGCCAGTGCGTCGAGCTCGCCGGCGTCCCACACCGCGGTCAACCGTGTCATGTCGGTGGCCGGCGCGGTACTGGCCGCTGGAGCCGCCGCCGCGGCCGGCGGCGTCCTGCGTACGAGGACGCCGGGGATCCCCTCCGGCGGCTTTCGAGCCGGGTCGCAGGGGGTTCCTCGGGTCTGCTGACGCGCGACGACGAGCCGGCGCAGCGGCTCCTCGCCGTCGCCCTCGACCACCGCGGCGATCGCCGGGTGGCGGGTCAGGATCTCGGCGCCCCGACCACTGACGTCGGGGCCTCCGAGCAGCACCCAGCTCTCCGGCAGCAGGCGGGCGACCGCATCGGCCAGGCGCAACGACAGCTGCACGTTCCACAGGTAGCACGAGAACCCGACGATGTCGGGGCCGGGCGCGACGACCTCGTCGAGCGCCTGGTCGAAGCGGGTGGAGAACGACCAGCGTTGGATCGCGCTGTCGGCGTCGCGCAGGAACGGCTGCAGCGGCCAGTCGAACAGAAGCACCTCGACGCCCGCGGGTGCCAGCGCCAGCTCGGCATCGCTCTCCAGATAGCGCCGCAGGTTGCGCAGCGCCAGCGACGGGCAGTGGCCGAGCGAGACCAGGGCGATCCGCAAGGGCCGGTGAACCTCCGCCGGTGGCGATACGGCTACGCCGGTCACCGCTCGCCCTCCCGATCCCCAGCCGAGGGCGCCGTGCAGCGCTCCACCCGGCCGGTCGCCAGCTCGCCGACGACCTCCAGCCGGCCGCGGTTGCCACGCGCCTGCCACGCCTCCTGGATCCCACCGGCTGCCGACGAGCCACCGGCGGCAGCGAGCTCCAGGAGACTGCCCTCGTCACCGGCGACCCGCAGGTCCGCCTCGTAGACGACTTCCTCGGAGTCGAGGCAGAGCGTCGCACCCTGCCGCAGCTCGGCGACCAGGCTGGGCTCCTGCTCGTAGGAGGGCCGCGCCAGCTCCTCGGCCCCGAGCCGCAGGACCACGCTCGCTCCCGATCTGGCGCGGATGCGCACCGGGCTGCCGGGCACGTCGAAGACGCCGGTCGGCGGGAAGTCGACCGTGCCGCGCACCAGTTCGTTGCCGCGTGCCGCGATCCCGGCGCTGACCGGCCCCTCGGCGAGCACGCCGTAGCCGACCGAGACCGGGCGCTCGAACCGGTTGCGCTCGATGCGCAGGTCGGCGCGCGCCGGAGGCCCGGCGGCGGGGGCCTCGATCGTGAGCGCGACGTTGGCGACCGCCCCGTCGGCATTGCCCAGCTCGACGAAGCGATTGCCCAGCACCTCGGCGAACAGCTCGGAACCGCCACCGCTCTGGCGCAGAGCCAGTCCTCCCTGCGGCTCGTTGCCGGCGCCCCACTGCTGCTGGTGATGGCTCGCGACCACCTCGTTGTCCTCGATCGCGGCGCCGACGTGGGACGCTTCGCCCTCGCTCGCCAGCAGCACCGAGCCGATGGTGCAGTCGCGGAAGCGGTTGCCGCGGAGCTCGACGCTCGCCGTGCCGCCCGCTCGCGACCACCACCGCAGGCAGTGCGCCCCTGCCACCGAGCCATCGCCGCGCACCCGCCAGGAGTCGGCGAGGCCGGAGTCGACGACCTCGAGGCGCACGCCATGATCGCCGGGGACGAAGGTCTCGGCGTGGCGCACGTCGAGCAGGCGATGACCGCCGACGAGCTCGCTGCGCTCGATCCGGACCGCGTCGACGTCGACCATCACCACCGCTCCCTCCTCGCCCCCGTCCATGCCGTGCATCAGGTCATAACGGCTGGCGTCGCGCACCGTGCTGTCGCGCAGCACGAAGCGCCCGGCTCGCTGGAGCCGGATCGCTTCGTCGCTGACCCGCTCGATGCGCACCCGCTCGATCTCGACATCCACAACCTCGACCAGATCGAGGGCACGGTGACCGCTCACCGCCGGCCCCTGGAGCCGGCGATCGCCGACGTCGGTGATCACGGAGTCGGCGAGGTGCAGGCGCGACAGACCTTGCGCCGTCACCGCGCTGGCGTCGAGACCGCGGAGCATCGCCGCGGCGACGACGAGCTCGCCGACCGGTGCCTTGCCGTCCACCTCCTCGCCACGCGCCGCGACCGCGGTAGCGGTGCGGGCGGTGGTGCGCAGGCCGAGCAGCCGCAGGCTGCCGCGCAATCGGTCGACCGTGACCGCCGATCCTGCCTCGGCAGCGACGGCGACGCCGCAGAAGAGGACGGTCAGCGAAGCGAAATGCTCGCCGTCGAGGCGCAGGGGCGGCAGGGTCGCGGGCTCGCCGCCGGACGACGCGCCCGGGTCTCCATCCTCCTGCTGCGGATCGAGCTCGCACGAGGGCCCGGGGCCGCCGGTCACGAGCAACACCCTTTCAGGCCCCGCCACCAGCTCCTGCAATCGCGCCAGCCCCGAAGACGCCGAGCAGGTGGCCGGTCGCCAGGTGCCGATCCGCGCCTCGTCGACCTCCTCGCAGCCCGGCCAGCGCCCCGCGGCGTCGACGATCATGTCGGGTGACGGCGGCAGCGCGAAGCGCTGGCGCTGCGCCGCGTCGACGCCGAGGCACGACCAGCAGAGCTCGTCGGCGACCTGCAGTGCCGGCAGCCGCTGGGCGCAGCCGACGAGCATCGCGAGCAGGCCGCACGGCAGCCCGAACCGACGCCATGCTACGGACGGGGACCTCACCGTCGGCGTGGCGGCGCACGGCGCCGCGGGCTCGCGCCCGCGTGCTCCGTGCCGAGCCGTCCTCATGCCTCGCGCCGAGCGCGACCGCCTCAGGGAATCACCGGGTTCGGAACCGTCGGCTGGGTCGTCGAGCAGGCGATCGTGCCGCCGCCGACGGTCACCACCGTCGGCGGGTCGGTCGCGTCCGAGTTCATGCCGCCAGTGTTGCCGTTGCCGTCGACGATCTGGGCCGGCGTCAGCGGGCAGCCCGTCTCCGAATACAGGTTCAGCGTTCCGCCGCCGATGTCGAAGCGGTAACCGTCCGGCGACACCACGTCGTCGAGCCAAAGGTCGAAGGTGCCGCCGGAGACGTTGATCGACGCATCGAACGAGTGCGGGAAGATCGAGAACACGTCGTCGTGCTGCGGCAGGACCTCGCCTGCCGGGCCACTGCCGTCGAGCCGCAGGTCGAGCGAGCCGCCGTTGCGCACGTTGACCAGCCACGGGTTGAACGGCGACTGGGTCACGAATCCGACGTCATCGCCAGCGCTGCCGACCGTGCCGTCGACATACGTGTTGTCATGGAAGAGCACCCTTGCGCTACCGTTGGCGTCCGCCAGGATGCGCACCGATGCGTCCCACGGCAGGCGGAAGGTGTTGTCGCGCACGACCATGTCCGAGCTGCCGCCGGCGTCGGCGACGATGGTGAGCTGACCGAGACCGCCGTCGGCGTGCATCACCTCGTCGAACAGGTTGTCCTCGACGATGGCGTCGAACTGGCCGCCTCGCGGCCCCAGGTACACGCCGCCCTGCGGATGGAAGAACTGCAGCGAGCCGCCCGGACAGGTGCTCGGGCCGGTGAGGTGGTCGACGACCCGGAAGGTGTTGTTGGCGATCAGGGTATCGACCTCGCCGGTGGCGCCGCTGTCGTGCACGATCACCAGCGATGCCGTGTTGTTGTCGGTGAAGCTGTTGGCGAGGGCGCCGGCACCACCGATGACGGCGTCCACGCTGGTGCTGCCGCGGGCCAGAAGCGAGATCCCCGCCTTGCCCACGCTCACCGTGCCCGGCGGCGAGCAGTTGAATTCCTTCGTCGTGGTGTTGAAGGTGTTGCCGGTGACGGTCAGCGCCAGGCTGCCCGAGGTCGCGCTCCAGAAGTCGAGGTGCTGGGCCGTGCGGCTGAAGGTCGAGTTGCTCACCGTGACGGTGCCGCTGAGCCCGATGATCCGGATGCCGCCCTCGCCCGAGTCGTCCCCGAGCCCCGCCGGCCCGCTCGGGCCGACGTGGTAGCGGTTGGCGTCCTCGATCACCGCGTTGTTGACGACCAGGCCGTTCCACGGCGTCGCCGAGATGCCGTCGGCGAACAGCGATCCGCTGACCGCGTTGTCGGAGAAGCGCCGTAGCGTGACGCTCTGCAGCGTCAGGCCGCCGTCGACGCTCTGGCCGTGGATGCCGTCGACGTTGCGCCGCGTGCCGTAGTTGTCGGCGCCGTCGCTGGCGTGCGCGATGTCCTCGAGGATCACGTTCTGCAGCGTCACCCGGCCGTCGGTGTTGTTCAGGGTGATCGCGTCGACGTCGGTGAGGTTCTCGATCGTGCCGCCGGAGCCGTTGCCTCCCGAGCTCGTGGTGCCGTCGCCGGTGACCGTGAAGGTGCCGGCGCCGGTGTCGTCGAGCACGATGGCGACCGTGTCGGGGGCGGTGGAGCCCTGGTTCACCGCGATGCTGCGGAAGGTGACGCCACTGGCGCCGATCGTCGTGTCGGTGATCTCGACCGCCCGTCCGACCAGCGCGGTGGTCGCGCCGATCGTGTTGATGACCGTGGAGCCACCGCCGCCGCACAGCGACGTCGCACAGACGTTCACCGTGCCGCCGCCGGTGGCGCTGAAGGCGGTGTTCGCGCCGGTGTCGAGGGCCATACCGCCGCGGAAGGTCGCCGTGCCGCCGGTGTTGGAGGCGAGGCGGATGCCCGCGCCGTTGTCGTCGATCGCACCGTTGAAGGTGATCGAGCCGACGGAGCCGCCGTCGATCTCGACCGAACGCCCGGCGTCGTTCTCGATCGAGGCGGAGATCGTCACCGTGCCGTCCACGTCCGCCGCGTCGAAGCCGCGCCCTGTCGCCCCGGCGATGTTCTGGATCGTGCCGCCGGATACGGTGAACGCGCCGGCGCTGCCGGTGCCGGAGAGCACCACGCCGCCCGAAGCGTCGCCCGAGGCGCCGACGTTCACCGTCGCGAAGGTGACCCCCGGGGCACCGATGGTCGAGCTCTGCAGCCGCACTCCGATGCCTCCGGCGCCCCCGGGCGCGCCGCTGACGTCGACCGAGCTGCCGACACCGGTCACCGCCAGGTTGGCGACGTTCGAAGCGTCGAAGCCGTTGCCGTCGGTGGTGTCGAGATCGAGGGCTGCGGAGAAACCCACCGTCCCGGCGCCGGCGATCTCGATCGCGTTCACGGTCTGCGACGCCACCGTGATCGGCACGGCGAAGGTCAACGTGCCGGTGGCATGCCCGGTCACGTGCACACCTCTGGCGACGTTGTTCTGCGTGATCGACCCGCCGACGTAGCTGACGCCCGCGGTGCTGGAGTCGACCCGAAACGCCGTGCCCGTCGGCGAGGTGATCGTGGTGTCGGCGAAGGTGAAGGTGCCGCCCGAACCGGCGACGATGTCGACCCCGGCGTCGCCGCCGCCGAGGTTCGCCGTGCCGTTGAACGTGTAGACGCCGTCGGCGTTGCTGAACTGCAGTCCGGTGCCGTTGGTGGCGCCGATCGTGCCGGTCTGGAAGAGCAGGGTGCCGAGAGTGTGGTTGCCACCGACGGACACCGCAGCACCGCTGCCGGTCTGGGTGATCGAGCCGCCGTAGGTGACGCTCACCGTGCCGTCGGTGACCTCGAAGGCGGGCGTCGCCGAGGCGTTGGTCAGGGCGCCGCCGCTGGCGGTCACCACGCCGGCGACCTCGTCGAAACGCACCGAGCTGCCGCTCAGCGAGCCGAGGGTGATCGCCGACGTCATCGGGTCGAGATCGAGCGCCCGCGCGGTGCCGCTGTCGACGGAGCCGGCAGAGATCTCGAGGGTGAAGTCCGCCGCTGCGAAGCCGGGGTTCGACACTTCGATACCGGTTCCCAGATCGTTGAAGACGTCGACCGAGGAGAAGGAGAGCGTGCCGCGCACGCCGGTCAGACGCACCCCGGCGCCCATCGCCCGGTTGCTGCCGCCGCTGTCACCGACGCTCAACGCTCCGGCGCTCACCGGCTGCAGCCCGGCAGTGCCGGGATCGGCGTCGAAGTCGACGTCGCTGGCGAACAGCCCGTTGCCGACCGAGCTCGCAGAGTCGGGTACCTGTAGACCGCTGAGCTCGCTGACCACGATCGGTACTGCCGGATCGCCGACGATCGAAGCGCCGTGGTAGAGGGTGCCGGCGCCGTCGTCGTCGCTGGAGGCCACCGCGTTGTCGGTGAGGCGCAGCTCGAGCTGGGTCACCCCGGCGCCGGAGACGACATCGAGGCCGTGGCCACCGGTCGAGCCGAGCAGCACGTTGTCGCGCACCTCGATCAGGTGGCTGCCGGCCGTGGTGTCGACGTCGATCGCCGAGGCGTCTGCCGAGGTGACGTCGAACCCCTGGATCAGGGCGCTGACGTCGCTGGCGACGATCGCGGCCCCGGTGCTGCGCGTGATCATCGGTGCGACGTTGGCGACCGAGTCGTAGAGCGTCGCCGGGGCGGGACTGCCGTTGAGCGCCGCGTCGAACGTGAGGTCGACCCCCTCGCCGATCAGGCGCTGCTGGTCCTGCAGAGTGAAGGTCTCGTCCAGCGCCGTGCCGCTGTCGGTGAACACGAAGATCGTGTCGCCGACGCCGGACGCCGCCTGCGCCTCCGCCAGGGTGTCGAACGGATCGGTCGAGGTGCCGACGTCGCTCCCCGCGGCGTCGTCGTCGACGTACCAGACCTGGCCGGTGAACTGGACAGTCACCGTTCCCATCGCCATGTCGGCGCCGTCGCTGACGTTGTACTGGAAGGTGTCGTCGGCGGTCTGGCCGGCCGGCGGGCTGTAGACGAAGGTACCGTCCGGCTGCATCACCACCGAGGCACCGGCGGTCACCGAGCCCGGAATCAGGCTGGCGGTGAGCGCCGCCGGGCCGTCGCCGCCGTCGCTGTCGTTGTCCAGCACGTCGCCGAGCACGAACACCGAGGGCTGCGCCGCCGCAGCGGTGTTGTTGACCTCGAGGGCCGTGTTGCCGACCGTCTGGTACGAGTCGTCCACGGCCACCGGCGGATCGTTGACTTCGTTGACGGTGACGTTGAAGGTCTCGGAATCGTCGAGGCTCGGGGGATTGACGCCGTCGTCGGTGACTCGCACGGTGATCGGGTAGACGCCCGGGCCCTGCGCCTCGCTCGGCGTCCAGGTGAACAGGCCGCCGGTGGTGATGCCTGCGCCCGCAGGGGCGCCGGCGTCGAGGGTGAAGGTCAGGGTGTTCGCCGGCAGATCGGCGTCGCTCGCCATGGCGTTGAACGACAGCAGGGTCAACTCGTCGACGGTCTGGTTGCCGATGGGGTCCAGCACCGGAGCGACGTTGACCTCGGCGACGGTGATGTCGAAGGTCTCGAAGTCGTCCAAGGCCGGCGTGCCGTCGTCGGTGACCCGCACGGTCACCGGGTACAGGCCCGGGCCCTGGGCCTCGCTCGGCGTGAAGGTGAACGCTCCAGAGCTGGGATCGATCGACGCTCCGGCGGGTGCCCCCACGTCGAGGCTGAAGGTCAGCGTGTTGGCCGGCAGGTCGGCGTCCGTCGCCGTGGCGACGAACGACAACTGGGTCAACTCGTCGACGGTCTGGTTGCCGATGGGGTCCAGCACCGGAGCGACGTTGGCTTCGTCGACGGTGACGGTGATGGTCTCGGAGTCCATCAGGTTCGGCGGGTTGATGCCGTCGTCGGTGACCACCACGTCGAAGGTGTAGACACCCGGGCCCTGTGCCTCGGTGGGGGTCCAGGTGAAGTCGCCGGTCCCCGGGTCGATCGCGGCGCCAGCCGGCACCGCGCCACCGACCCCGTCCTGCAGCGAGAAGCTGAGCGTCTGCACCGGGAGGTCGCTGTCGCTGGCCATCGCGGTGAACGCGATCGGAGTCTGCTCGTCGCCACTCTGGGCACCGATCGGTGCGAGCGTCGGCGGGCTGTTGACGTCGGCGACGGTGACGGTGATCGTCTCGCTGTCGCTCAGGTTGGTGGGAGCGCCGTCGTCGGTCACCACCACGTCGAAGCTGTAGACGCCGTCCTGGTCCTCGGTCGGCGTGAAGGTGAACACGCCGCTGTTGGGGTCGATCGCGGCGCCTGGCGGAACCATGCCGGTGCCGTCGACGAGGGTGAACGTCAGCACGTCGCCGACGTCGGGATCGTTCGCCGTCGCGGTGAACGAGATCAGGGTCAGCTCGTCGCCCGCCTGCGGTCCGATCGGCGCCAGCACCGGCGCGTCGTTGACCGGGGTCACGGTGACGGTGAAGCTGTCGGTCGCGGTGTCGATACCGTCGCTGACGGTCAGATCGATCGTCACCGGTCCGCCGTTGGCGTCGGGCGCCGGAGTCACCGTGACGGTGCGGTTGTTGCCCGCTCCGCCGAGCACCAGGTTGCCGTCGGGGATCACCGCGGTGTTCGAGGAAGTCGCGCTCAGCACGAGGGTGTTCGGATCGACACCTATGTCGGGGTCGTCGACCAGCACCGGCAGCGCACCCGTGGTGCCGTCCTCGGCGATCGTCTGGTCGCCGGGCGCCGTGACCGTCGGAGGGTTGTTGCCGACGACGCAGAGCGGCCTGGTGCAGTTCACTACCGCGATGCGCGCGTCGAGAACCGTGATCACCCCGTCGGCGTCCAGATCGCGAGGGTCCGAGGGCCCCGAGGCCGGCGTGTTGCGTGCCGCCAGGATCAGGGCGATGTCGTCGACGTCGACGTCGGTGTCGCCGTCGATGTCGCCGGGCATCGCCATCAGGATCGCGGCGCCGAGCACGATCCCGGTGACGAGGAGCAGCAGCCGCAGACGGCGACCGGTGCGGGGCGCGGCGCCCATCACCGCATCCTCCGCAGCACCACCAGCGCGGCGCCGGCCAGCAGCGCCGCCATCAGCGTCAGTCCGGCGCCGCCAGAGATCGGGATGTCGATGATCGAACCGCCGGTGACGGTGACCGGGACCACAGCGTCGACCGGGATCGGCGCACCATCCTTGTCGCCGAGCACCAGAGGCTGCAGCACGTCGAAGGTGCCGTCGCCGAACCCCACGGAGGTGAAGGTGGCGGTGAAGAGCTCGAACGAGGCAGGCTGGTTGGCGGTCAGCTGCACGGCCGGCAGCAGCGACAGCGCGAAGACCTCGAGATCGACCGCCGAGGGGTTGACGGTGATCAGGCTCTCGCCCATCGCCGGATCGCCCAGCTCCAGGGTGGTGACCACCGAGAGCGGATCGAGCTCGAAGATGGCCGGGTCGAAGACCAGGGTCATGTCGAAGGTGCCGGCCGAGGGCGGTGCTCCGGCACCCAGCCCGGAGAGGGTGACCGTGATGTCGACCGTCTCGCCCGGATTGACCATCGGGCTGCTGGCGCTGACCTCGATCGTCGCGGCGCCGAGCAGTGCCGGCGCCGCCAGCCATCCCGCAGCGAGCAGTGACGCCGCCATCCGCCGGGCCGGCCCACGGCGACCCGATGCAGGCTTCGAAGACCCGGATCTCACACTCGCCTCCCCTTCCACTTCACCGGGGGCTCTGGTCCCCACGGAGTTCCACATGGCCTGTAACGACAGAACAGCATCATACGCCGCAAGTTACCTCCCAGGGGCCGTTCGCCCCGCCGCGGATCCGTCAGCTCGCCAGAAGATGGGAGACGTGCGGCCCGTACAGCTCCGGCTCGAGCAGGAAGGAATCGTGTCCCTTCTCCGAGTGCACCGTGATGTGGATGCGCTCGACCCCCGCGCGTCGCAGGACGTGGGCGATCTCGACCTGCTCCTCGGGGTAGTAGCAGACGTCGCTGTCGATGCTGAAGATCAGATAGCGCTGCTCCCTGCAGCGGGCGAACAGCTCCACCGGATCGTCGACTCCCGCATCGGCCAGCGGATCGAACCGGTTCCAGGCATCGAGGATGCGCAGGTAGGAGTTGGCATCGAAGCGGCGGGCGAACTTCTCCCCCTGGTGCAGCATGTAGGACTCGAGCGGGTGGGTGACGCCGTACCAGAGACCGTCGAGGCGGGACGGCGCGCGCACCTCGCTGAGCGAACGTTCACTCAACGCCTCGAGGCTGACGAAGGTCTTGTGACTGATCATGCGCGCCACCGCCATGCCGGCGAAGGGGCCTTCGCCCGGCGCATAGCGCCCGCCGAGGTATCCGGGGTCCGATTCGATGGCGCGGATCTGCTCGAAGTTGTGGATCCGTTGCAGCGTCGTCGAGCGCATGCCGGTGGCGATCAGGATCACCCGCTCGACCCGCTCAGGGTAGAGCGTGGCGAAGTTGATGCACGCCATGCCGCCGGTCGACGGGCCGACGATCGCACGCAACCGCCGGATGCCGAGGTGGTCGAGCAACCTGGCCTGCGAGTGCACCGAGTCGGCGAAGGTGACGCGGGGGAAGTCGCAGCCCCACCACTCGCCGGTCGATGTGTTGGTGGTGGTCGGTCCGGTCGAACCGAAGCAGCCGCCGACGTAGTTGGCACAGACCACGAACCACCGGTTGGTGTCGTAGACCTTGCCGGGGCCGATGAAGGCGTCCCACCAGCCGACCTGCATCTCGTCCGTCCACCTTCGGCCGACCCGGTCGATCGCCGGGTTGAAACCGGCGGCGTGCTGCGAGCCGGTGAGGGCATGCACCACCAGGATCGCGTTGTCGGCGTTCGGCGAGAGCTCGCCCCAGGTCTGGTAGGCGATCTCCACCGGCAACTCGACGCCGCTGCCGAGGCGCAGCGGCCGTTCGGGCCCGATCTCGAAGAAGCGGGTCGCCCTCGGCGTGGGGTCGCTGGTCGCGTCGGCCATCGTGCTCCCTCCCGCCAGAGCTCTCGGCGTCGTGCGGGAGTCGCACCTTAGCAGCGACTCGCCGGTCGCGAACCGGACCACCGAGGCGGTGACGTAGGCTGCCGACATGGCGAGCGGACGAGGGCCCGGACACAGACACCAACCGCGCCCCGCCGAGGGGTCGCAGCCACCGGAGCCTCCGGGGCCACGACGGATCGGCGGGAAGCAACGGGCCGTCGTGCACCGAATCGCGGTCCCTCTCGTCTGCGTGCTCGCGACGGTGCACCCCGACTCGGGCGCGAGCGTGGCCCAGAGCCGCGGTCAGGCCGTCGGCGAGGCGCCGCGAGGCGTTGAGGCCGGCTCCGTGGCGATCGACGCGCAGCACGCGCGAGGCCTCGAGCTCTACGCGCGCCGCGCCGAGGGCTCGCGTGGCGCCACTCCTGCAGCCGAGCCGATCGGCCAGGCGGTCCAGCTCCTCGCGGCGGCGCTCGAGCGGCGACCCGGTGACGTCGCCCTGAGGGCCGACCTGCTCCGCGCGCTGCTCTTCCAGGCCGAGTACGTGGCGACGACCGCGGACGCCAAGAAGCAGCTCTTCGAGCGTGGTCGGAGGATCTTCGTCGACGGTCTCGAGCGGCTCGAGCGCGAGAGCGGTGAGCGCCGTCTGCTCGAGCTACCGTCGGAGGACCTCCGCCGGACTCTCGCCGACGAGCCCGCCGCCGGTCGCCTGGTCTTCTGGGGCGCGGTGCACTACGGGCTGTGGGGCGAGTACTACGGCACCCTCGCGGCGGTGCGTCGTGGGCTGGCGAAGAAGCTGCGGATCTACGGTGAGGCCGCCCGCGCCCTCGATCCCGAGCTCGACGGCTACGGGCCGAGCCGGTTCCTCGGCCGGCTGCACCACCTGACGCCGAGGGTACCGCTGGTCACCGGCTGGGCGGATCGCGACGAAGCGGTGCGCCTCCTTCGCGAGGCGGCGACGAAGGCCTCCGAAGACCCGCTGAACCGGCTCTTCTACGCCGAGGCACTGTGGGACCTGCGCGGCGAGCACCGCCTGGCCCTCGAGCAGCTCGCACTGGCCGCCCGCCTGACCCCACGTCCCGATCATCGGATCGAGGACGCCAGGGCGCTCGAGCGTGTCGCCGAGCTCGAGCGCCGGATCCGCGACGACCTGCAGCGTTGAGCCGAGGCGCGGCGCGCCCGCCCGAAGCCGGCGCGGCGGCGTCGAAGAGCCGCGCGGTGCGTTTCAGTGCGACTCTGCGCCGTGCTCTTCGGGCGCTGCCTCTTCGACCCCTTCGGCCGGCGAGTCCGCAGCGGCCTCCAGCGTCACGGTGCGGGTCACGCGGTTGAACGGACCCTCGACCCAGTTGCCCTCGGCGTCGATCAGCTCGAGCTGGATCGTGACGCTGCCCGGGGTCAGACCCTCGATCAGGTAGGGCACCCAGTCGGTGAGCATGAACTCGTTGCCGTTGACCGTCGCCCGCACCTTGTAGCCGTCGGCCGAGAGGTCGACGTTCACCAGGTAGAAGTCGAGCATCAGGCGCTCGATGTCGCTGCCCACGTAGGAGCCCTTCGGGCGGCTGTAGAAGAGGTGCGGCTGGGTGAAGTCGACCTCCGCCGACGGCTCGCCGCCGACCGTGAAATCGGTGAGCACCACCGCGCCGGGGCTCTTGACGCTCTCGTGGTAGGAGCGCGACAGGAAGGCCAGCAGCACGTAGTAGCCCGGCGTCAGCTCGGTCTCCACGGACTCCTCGTAGTGGGCGCTGTACGGCCCGTTGTTGAGGATCAGGTGGATGTGCTGGCCGTCACCGGAGTTGGCGATCCCCTTGGTCGCGGCGTCGCTGGTCTGCACTCCGAGCTCGTAGTTCGCCACTCCGAAGTGCATCGAGGTGGTACCGGGAGCGAGATCCGCCCCCTGCTCGATTCCGTGCAGCTCGAGCGTCGCGTCGGCGAAAGCCGGCGAGTCGGGCATCGGCGTCAGAGTCAGGCCACCGGCGCTCAGCGTTCCGTCAGGCGACGCCGCGTCGCTGGCGACCTCCGCCGTCTCGGCCGGCTCGTCGGCGGGCGCACAGCCGATCAGCGAGGTCCCGGCAGCGACGACGAGAAGGGTGGCCAGCAACGGGACCGGTCGCCGATGGCCGACTCCCCCGGCTCCCTCGGCGACCACCGGACCGGCTTCACGAAACCTAGAGCACCAACGCATGTACGACCTCCCACGCATGACGATTCGAAGAACGCACACCGGTCGGGGACCTGGGCGATCGCCCGAGCCGGTGGCCCGACCACCGTACCATCGCCGGGCCACGGCTGCCGGCGTAGAGCCGTCTGCCGCGACGCGGTGCTCCGGCGCACCCGGACGCTCGTAGCGCCTACCAGCTCGACTTGGTCACGCCCGGGAGCTCGCCACGCAGGGCGAGGGCGCGCAGGGCGATGCGCGACAGGCCGAACTTGCGGTAGTACGCGCGCGGGCGACCGGAGAGGTTGCACCGGTTGCGCACCCGCACCGGGCTCGAGTCGCGCGGCAGCTTGTTCAGCATGCGCGCCGCGATCTCCCGCTCCTCGAGAGGGATCGACAGATCCTTGACCCGGCTGCGCAGCTCGTCGCGGCGCTCCTTGTAGATCCGGACCTTCTTCTTGCGCTGATTGTTCTTGTAGATCGCTGCTTTGCTTGCCATCGGATGCTCCTGGAACGCGCGGCCGTCGTCGTCGGATGGGCCGGCGTCCTCTGCTGGGGAATCGGTACTCGCCTGTTTTGAGAGATCGTGTCTTCGATGCGGGGAGGAGGCGGCGATGTTTCGGCCGCGGCGCCCTCGTGCGACGCTGATCTGCCCCTCGACAGACGCGCAACCCGCACGGACCGCAGAGCATAGCAGAGCCGGAGCCCGAAGCCCAGGAGTCCAGGGGGCTCGTGCGTGCGGTCCCGGTCGAGGGCCCGCGAGGCCCTCGTCGCCCCTGTCCTCCTCCCTCCCGGTCGTGCGTCGGCAGGCGCTCGGCGACAACGAGGCGTGACAGGGCCGCGGCAGGATACTCTGACCTCCGTCCCGATCTCTGACCTCCACCCCGTTCGTCCTTCCGTCCCGTTCATCGCGAAGGGCCCGTGCACCGCCGCGGCGGTCGTACGTGGCACTCCCGGAGGAATCTCTCGATGAAGCCATCAGCCGACGGTCCGAGCGACGAGGTCCTCGGAGATCTCGAGTCGGGCGATGTGGCGTTGGTCGGGGTGCCCTACGACGCCGACTCGTCGCACCTGCGCGGCGCCGCCGAGGCGCCGCAGGCGATCAGGGCCCAGCTGTTCCGTGCATCGGCCAATCCCTGCTCCGAGCTCGGCGTCGATCTCTCCGAGACCGACCGCTGGCGCGATCTGGGCGACCTCGGGCTGGCCAACGAGAGCGGCGCGGCCGCCGCCGAGGACCGGCGACGGATCGAGTCGTTGGCGGCGGCGATCGCGCGCCAGGGAGCTCGCCCGCTCCTCCTCGGTGGCGACCATTCGATCACCTACGCCGCGGTGCGTGCCCTGGCGCGACGCGACGAGACGATCACCGTGGTGCAGTTCGACGCCCATCCGGATCTCTACGACGAGCTCGACGGCAACCGCTTCTCGCACGCCTGTCCCTTCGCCCGGCTGCTCGAGGAGGACCGCATCGCCGGGCTGCTGCAGATCGGCGTGCGCACCTTCAACCCCCACCAGAGATCACAGGCAGAGCGCTTCGGCGTCGACAGCCTGGAGATGAAGGACTTCCGCGACGGCGCCGATCTCACCCTCGACCCGCCGCTCTACGTCACCATCGATCTCGACGTGCTCGATCCGGCACATGCCCCGGCGGTGTCGCACCCGGAGCCAGGTGGCCTCACCACCCGCGACCTCATCGACCTCATCCACGCCCTCCCCGGTCCGATCGTCGGCGCCGACCTGGTCGAGCTCAACCCTCGCCTCGACGACCGCGACCGCTCGGCCACGGTGGCGGCAAAGGTGCTCAAGGAGCTGCTGGCGCAGATGCTGCTCGAACCCTGAGCGGGTGGACGTCCTGCCTCGCCCGGTCGGAAGCCGGGCTCAGACCGCGGGGTCGCCGAGACTCTCGATCAGGTCGGACTCGAGCTCTGCCGCGCTGGCGTAGCGCTCCTCGGGGGACTTGCGCAGCAGGCGCGCCAGGATGCGATCGAGGCTCACCGGCACCTCGGAGCGCAGCTCCTGGAGCGGCCGTGGCTCCTCCTCGCGAACGGCTCGGAAGTAGCTGATCAGGTCGTGGGCGTTGAACGGCGGTTGACCTCCGACCAGCTCGTAGAGCACGCAGCCGAGGGCGAAGAGGTCGCAACGCTCGTCGACCTCCGCACCCTCGAGCTGTTCCGGCGCCATGTAGCCGGCGTGGCCGACCACCTGACCCACCGCGGTGTGGAAGGCGTTGTCCGCGGCGGAGGCGTCGCGCAGCATCTTGACCAGGCCGAACTCGATCAGCTTGAGCACGCCGTCGGGTCGGAGGATCAGAGTCTCCGGTCTGACGTTGCGGTGCACGACGCGCTGGGCGTGCAGCGCCCCGAGGCCCCGGCTCGCCTGGATCGCGATGCTGATGCTCAGGGCCAGTGGCGGTGGCCCCTTGCGCACCAGATCGGACACCGTGCGCCCCGGCACCAGCTCACGGGCGATGTAGTGCACCTCGCCGACTCCAGGCCCGCCGACCAGCTCGTGGTCGTGCACCATGGCGCTGCCCCAGGCGATGAAGCCGGCGATGTTCTCGTGGCGCACCGCCTTCTCGAGACTCACCTCTCGCTCGAAGCGGGCGATCGCCTCCTTGCTACGTCGCCACGCTGGAAGCACCTGCAGCGCGACCATGGATCCGTCCGCGTTGCGGGCCCGGAAGTGGTAGCGGGCCGGCAGCGGCTCGAGCAGCTCGTACTCGGCGATCGTGCGCATCGGGATCCCGGGTGACGTGAGTGATCGGCAGGAGACGAAGGCAGGGGCGGTCCGGGCGAGGCACGAAGCGTACCCCGAACCGGGTCCCGCCGCGGCGTGCGGGGTTCGGATCCGAGGCCTCGATCGGGACGTGACGGCGCCCATGCCCCCCTCCGCCACGGCGTTGGCCGGATGCTCGTCCGGACGGATAGGCTCCAGCCATGCTCGACACCAGCGCCCCTTCGACCCGTCGTCTTCGACCTCCGCGCCGACGTTCGTTCGCGGCGGCGCTCTGCTGCTCGGCGCTGCTCACCGCCCTCGCGAGCGGGGCGAACGCAGTCTGCGACCTGCCGTTGACGGAGGCGCTCCAGAGAGGAGAGGCGCGCTTCATCGTGCTGCGTCACGAGAAGAAGGGGCCTGATCGCCGTCCTGCTCTACCGGCCGAGATCTCCGACTGCCAGCGCCGCTTCCGCGGTCGCGAGAACCAGGACTTCCGTGTGCTGTTGCAGGAGGACGCTGTGCACGACGCGGCCCGCACCCGTGCCGGCCTGGACGCCCACGCCACCCTGGCGCCGATCCTCTTCCACAGCCGCTACTGCCGCTCGCTGGAGACGGCTCTGGCGATGCTGGGCCCGGAGGAGCGGCTGGTCGAGATCGCGGCGCTCGACCTGTACACCGGCAACCTCGAGTCCGCTCTCGCCGAGGCGGCCCGGGTGCTGGACGAGGCGGGGATCGAGACTCCCGCGGTCCTCATCACCCACAAGGACCGATTCGGCGATCTCGGCCTGGCCGAACCGGTTCAGGGTGCCGGCTATGTGATCTCCGGCTCTGGCACCTGCCTGGCCACCGTCGATCCGGCGGATGCAGCGGATCCCGGAGCTCCCCGGCGCTGACGGCGCGAGGCCCACGGAGCGACGGCCTTCCGCGCGGAGCGGGCCGGGCCAGCTCATTGATCATTGGCTATTTATTGGGCTATGCTCCTTCGGCATAGCGGGCACCGCGGAGTGACGGCAAGTCTCGAAACCCCGGGGCTTTGCACTGGACTTCACCGGGCTCCGCATTCTGGGCGGTCGCTGCACGCCGAACCGAGCGGAGCGGCCTCCCGCCGCGGGCCCGACCCTGCGACTGGAGAAGAGCTTGGGCTGGCTGCAGCGAATCCTCACCCGAGACAGCGACGGGCACGACGCATCGTCCAATCCGCCGACGACGCCCGACGGCGCACCGGCGCGTCGTGAGGGAGGCGAACCGCCTGCCCCGCAGCAGGTGCACCACAGCCGCTCGCTGCCGGTGGCGCTCGCGGCGCTGCGCTCGCTCGAGGTCCCGCGGGTGCTCGACCTCGGGCCTGCCTGCCCCGACAACATGACGTTCTTCGGCGAGCTCGGCTGCCGGCTCGAGATCTTCGACCTCTACACCTGGTTGTGCGACTACCGCACACGCTCGTCGAGGCGCGGCGACTCGGCCATCGACGCGGCCCTCGATCGCCTGCTCGGCAGCGAGGACGGGCAGGAAGGCGACCGGGCGCCCGACGAGGACGAGACGGTGGACCTCATCCTCGCCTGGGACCTGATCGACTATCTGGAGACAGACGAGATCGGTCGCCTGTTCGAGCGACTCCAGCGCCGGCGCGGCGACAACACCCGGCTGTTGATGATCCCGTCGTACCGCGGCCCGATCCCCCACCGACCCCGACGGTACCGGGTGGTCGACTCCGAACACCTGCGTTGCGACGAGCCACGCAGCGACGGCCGCCCCAGCCCGGGACACAAGGAGCGGCGGCTGCTGATGTCCCTGCCCGGCTACGAGATCGAGAGCGCCTTCCTGATGCAGCGCGGTGTGCAGGAGTTCGTCTTCCGCTCGCGAGGACGCACGGCCGACCGTGCGGTGACCGCCACGACCGGAGCCGAGGAGGTGCCCACGCGGATCTCGGCACCAGGCCCGCAGATCGACGCAGGCTCGTCGCAGCGCCGCGTCGACGTCGACGAGCGCCCGGCTGGCGCTGCGCCGTCCGGCGGATCGGGCCAACGCCTGCAAACCGGTGCGACCCGCGGGCGAGAGAACGCACGCGGTCTTCGCTCAGAGGTGCCGGCGCCCGGATCCGGGACCGTCTCCGGGCTGCGGCACCGCTGACGGCGGACGCGGGATCAGGACGTCGCTCGGCGCGTCGATCCCGTGATTCCAGAGCAGCCCCGAGTCCGGCCGCCGGCCTCGCGGCACCTCGCCGCGCAGTGTGGTGCGCTGCTTGCGCCGCACGACCGCGACCTCGAGCGTTTCCCCGGGCTCGTAGCTCGACAGGATGCGCATCGCGTGGCGGGCGTCCTCGGGCTCGCGGCCACCGATCGCGACGATCACGTCGCCCGCCTCGAGAGCGACCGCTCCGTCCGACGGCGCGGCGACCACCAGCAGGCCCTTCTCGACCCCGAAGTACTCGCCCAGCTGCTCGTTCACCGGCACCATCTCGAGGTCGTGCCAGATGCCGCCGCCGAAGAGCTGCACCAGGGGCGCCGGAGGTGCTTCGGGCAAGGGAGCCCCTGGAGCCGTCGGCCAACCGCGGGGCGCCCTCGGCGCCGCGCCGGGAACACGCGGTGAGGGCACCGCGGCGACGGCCGGCATCGGCGCCACCGACGGCACCAGAGGCTCCAGCGCGCGCGGCGTCACGTCGACCTCGATCGACTCCTCCCCCCGCCGGACACGGAGCGACACCGTCTCGCCCTCGGTGGTCGCGCCGACCGCCTCGACCAGCAGTGCCGCCGGCCCCTCGTCGCCTTCACGGGTCGAGGCGTCGAGAGCCAGCTCGCCGAAGCGCACGATCACGTCACCGGAGCGCAGGCCGGCCTCCTCCGCCGGGCTGCCGGAGCGCACGCTCTCGACCAGGGCGCCGGGCCCGACCGAGCCGGCCGGATCGGCGTCGCGCACGGTGATGCCGAGGCGCGGCTTGCGGTTGAGCAGCGCCAGCACGGGACGAGGCTCGCGCACCAGCGCCAACGCACGCGCCCGCGCCTCGGCCGCTCGTGCCCGGTCGGCCTCGCGACGCGCCACCTGCAGCTGACGCTCGACCTGCTCGCGCTCGACCAGGCGCTGGCGCTGCGAGCGCTCTTCCTCCTCGGCCAGTGCTCTGGCGCGATCGCGCACCTCGCTCTCGGTCTCGGCGAGGGTGCGTCGCATCTCGGCGGTGCGCCGCTCGAGCTCCCTCTGCAGCTCGCGCATCTCGGCCCGCAGCCGCTCGACCTCGCGTCGCGCCTCCTCCTCGGCGCGGCGCTCGCTCTCCGTCTGTTCGCCGGGCTGCTGCGCCGGAGCCGGAGACGCGGCGAAGCCAGCCGCAGGTACCGGGGCGGCACTCAGGGCGGCGAACAGGAGCAGGCCGAGCAGAGCGGCGACGACGCATCGGCTGTCGCGAGACGCAGGCAGCGCCCTCGGCTCGATCCGGGTCGAGCGCGCGGGTTTCGGGGATACTTGGGATCGTTCAGACATGGTGGTCCTCCGGGTGGGTGGAAACCAGGGATGTGGCGGCGCCGCCCGACGGCGTCAGAGCGTCAGAGCGGTAGAGCGGTAGAGCGGTAGAGCGGTAGAGCGTCAGAGCTCGTAGAGCGCCGTCGGCTCGAAGTGCAGCTCGACGAGGGCCGCCTGGACCTGCAGCCGCTGATGCCAGCCGATCAGCTGACGTTCGACCTGCTCGCGCGACAGCGCCCGCGTCGGCTGGGCTCCGCCTCGCGTCGGGTGCGGGAGCTCGCCGAGGCGTGCGTCGATGCGTGACAGGGCGTCCTCGAGCGCGACGATCGCCGAGGCCTGACGGCCACTGAGCAGCAACGTCTCGCCGAGCAGCTGCTCGATCTCGCGATCGAGCAGGGCGGAGCGCTCGCGCACGTCGACCAGCTGATCGCTGAGCGCCGCGTGCGCGGCGCGATCGGCCTGCCACTGCCGCAGCGTCGTCCAGCTCCCCGGACCGACCAGGGCAACCAGCGTCGCGGCCGCCGCCAGCGCCATCCCAGCCAGCCTCCGCCGGCGAACACGCACCCGACGGGTCTCGGCGAGTCGATCCGACAGCTCCTGCCACAGGCCTTCGGGCGGCTCGAGATCGTCGAGACCGCGCAGAACGGCGCGGGTCTGCTCGAGCTCGGCGAGCAGACGCGAGCACCGGCTGCACTGCTCGAGATGGCGCCGATCTGCCACCGCGCCGCCGCCGTCGCGCAGCTCGAGCAGGCGAGGCATACCGAGGTGTTCGCCGTCTGCCCAGAGTCCCGCAACCAGGCCCGAGCTCTCGCTCCGCTTCTGGCCTTCGCCGTGCATCAGACGACCTCCCCGGTCTCGGCCACAGCGTCGCTCGGCGTCGCCAGCGCCGCCCGCAGGCGCACGTAGGCACGGGCCAGTTGAGACTTGGAGAAGCTCGTCGTACGGCCGAGCAGCCTGCCGATCTCGCGGTGGGTGTACCCCTCGACGTCGTGCAGCCACACCACCGTGCGAGTCAGCGGCGGCAGCCCGCCGAGGGCACGCTCGAGATCGACCCGATGTGCCGCCGGTCGGACGCCCGCCTCCGGCTCGCGCCATTCGCCCTCGTCGTCGAGCGAGGGGTGCCGGCGCAGCTTCTCGCGCCGCAGCCGCGAGATCGCCTTGTTCACCGCGATGCGCCGGAGCCAGACTGCGAAGGAGCCGTCGGGGCGGTACCGGCGCAGCGACCGGTGCAGCTCGAGGAACACCTCCTGCAGCACCTCCTCGGCATCTTCGTCGCGGGCGCAGATGCGCCGAGCCAGGGTGTAGAGAGCCGACCCGTAGGCGGCGTAGAGCTGCTCCAGTGCGGCGTGCTCGCCGCGTCTGGCGCGACTCACCACGTCGCGATCGGGCTCGCAGAGATAGGTCGAGAGGCTGGCCGTGACCAGAGGCAGTGTCTTCACGTCAGGTCAGAACGCCCGAGCCCGCGAGAGGGTTGCAGCGATCGACCTCGGCACGGGCAACCGGCTCGGCGCCGGAGTCACCCCAGTGCCCGTCGGCGAGCCCGGCCGTTGCGGAGTCGCGGCCGGTGGCACGACCCCGCCGCCGGACAGCGACGTCAGCCCGGAACGATCCGGCCGCCGAGAGCCCGCACGGTGTCGAGCTCGTGCCGCACCGCCCAGATCTCCGAGATGCGCCCGTCCTCGATCCGGAACATGTGCATCTGCGGCTCGCGCACCCTGCGACCGGAGGCGGGCAGACCGTAGAACTCCCCGAGATGGGTGCCGCAGAAGATCGTGCGCTGGAACACACGGTCTCCCGAAGCGCAGGTCTCGAGCACCTCCATGCGGAAGTCGGGGAAGCCCCGCTCCAGGATCTGCAGCACTTCCTGCAGGGCCTCGTGCCCGCTCGGTTCGCCGCGCAGCCCGTGGTTGACCACGTCCTCGGCGAAGAGCTGGTCGAGCACGGTGAGATCCCGACCGTTGAAGTACTCGTTCCAGACGCGCTCTGCGAGCTGCTTGTTGGATTCGGACACGCCAACGCCTCGATGCAAACCTGGCCGACAGGTCGCCGGCGAAACCGTACGCCGTGCCGACCGCCGGGATCCGCCAGAAGATCGCGGAGAGACGAGGGATCCTAGCAGCCGCGCCGCTGTCGCGGGCAAAGGCCGGCCGGTTCGCCCTCAGGTCCAGAACGGGATCTGGAAGGTCGCGCGCGCCTCGCGCAGGGCGAAGTCCGCCTCACTCTCGTCGGCCTCGCGCTGCGGGCGCTCCAGGGTGCCGTCCTCCTCGAAGGCGAGCCGACGCACGGTGAGAAGATGTTTGCCACGCTGCAGGTCGCGCACGTCGACGTGCAGGGCGATTCCCTCGAGCCCGCGCTCCGGGTGGCGGTAGAAGAACCACTGTCCGGCGGTGTCGCGGAGAGACCGGCCGTCCAGCCGCACCGAGTAGATCCGGTCGAGGCAGCCGAGCACCTCGGCCTGGGCCTCGTCCTGACCCGCCCCCTCGCGCCGGAAGAAGAAACCCTCGGGCCTGAGCGACGCGAGCTCTGGGCAGGCCCGCTGCAGATTCTCCCGGTCACGGTTGACGTGGAAGGGCACGAAGAGACGGAGGTAGGGCCCCTCGACGACCATGCTCTCGATGGTCGGCAGACGGGTGCCCCGTTGCGAGCCGAGCTGGTCCTCGTAGTGCCAGTGGCGGACGCTGCGCTCGCCGCTGCGGGTCGGCATCCACTGGTAGCTGTCGAAGCCGATCTCGCCGCTGCCGAGCACCAGGGTCGCGAGGAAGATCCCGACCAGCACGAAGATCGAGATGCCCGAAGCGCGGGTGGTGGCCTTGGTCGACAGGTGGGTCGCGAAGGTCAGCGCGATCGGTTGGTAGAGGCGACCGACGAACGAGCCGTGGGCGGTGCGTGCCAGTCGTTCGGCGAAGGAGTAGAAGCGCGGCCAGCGCCGAACTCGCTCGGGCTTCTTCTTGGCCAGGGTCTCGGCGAGGCCGACGATCAGGCTGGGGAGGATGAACGCCGCCATCAGCACGTAGAACGCAACCATCAGATTGAGGCCGGGGAAGAAGAACTGCGACACCAGGCTGACCGCCAGCAGGCCCAGGCCGGCGTAGAAGAAGATCATCAGCAGGATCAGCAGCAGAGCGAAGAGGGCCGCGAAGATGCCGCTGGCGACGCGATCGACCAGGCGCTCGAGGTCGCCCAGCGGCATCACCAGCCGCCGGTTCATGCGCTTGCTCCAGTCGCTGCCGTCGTAGCGTCCCCAGGCGATCCCCGCCGGGAAGACGGCGCGCAGGCCGCACACGCCGACCCAGAAGCTGCGCAGCACGAAGTGCACCGAAAAGGCGAGGGTCAGCGCGAACACCGTCAGCATGCCGATGTAATAGACCATGAACGGCAGCATGAAGATGCGCTCGCCGAGGGTCGGCTCGATGCGCGCCCAGAGTGAGTTGAGCAGCGACGGCAGCTGGAACAGGGAGAAGACCACCGCCGCCGAGATCAACAGCTCGAGCTCCCAGGTGGCGCGGCGGTAGCGCGACAGCCGATCCTCCGACGGCGGCGCGCCCGACTCTCCGTCGGAGGCGGTCGTCACCGGTTCCTGCCGCATCGCAGCGGGAGGCTGCGACTGCGATGCCGGCTCGGGAGCCGCCCCGGTCGACTCCGACGAGCCCACTGCTCGCGATTCGGGGCCGGTCTCCGGACTGGACTCCTCGGTTGCCTCCTCACGACGCATCTGCACCCTGTCGTCGTCGTGCATCGTGCTCTCCTCGCACCCGCCGTCGACCCGCGGACAGACCGCGATCCCGCGCCAGCCGGCGGCCGCCGCGGAGCCTACGTTCAGATCACGTCGTTGCTACGGATCTTTTCCGGCAGGTATTCCTCGGTGACGAACGAAAGGCCCTTGTTGGACAGCGCCTCGAGCTCCCACTTCACGCCGGCGCGCAGCATGTGCTTGATCTCGCGCTGCCACTTGCGGTCCTGGAACCACTCGTAGGCCAGCAGCTCCTTGGCGCGGCCGCGGTCCTGGTCGTTGAGCTTGATGCTGACGCTGGGACTGATGCCGAACTTCTCGGGATCGAAGGCGCTGAGCCCGATGAAGCGGGCGTTGGGGATCGCCATGCGTTGCGACTCGAAGGCCAGGTTGATCGAGCCCTGCTTGACCACCGAGTGGATGTAGTAGCCCCAGGGATCGTTGTCGACGAAGACGTAGAGCGGCAGGTCGAGCTCGTTGACCATGCGGTAGAGCAACCGGCGCACGCCGCGCGGCGGCTGCCCCTGGCCGGTGACCAGGATGCACTTGTGGCGCTTCCAGAACTTGTCCTCGTTGAGGCGCGCCCAGACCGCCTCCTTCTCCACCAGCAGGATGAACTCGGCCTCGTGGCCGATGAAGCGGATCGTCTCCGGCTCGACGATGCCGGGCACCGACCAACCCCCGGAGCCCATCCGCGACAGGTCGATCTCGTCGCCGGCGTCGATCAGGGTCATCGGTCCCACCACCGAGCCCCGCTTGGCGGCGAACAGGTGCAGCTCCTCGCGCAGCGCGCCGAGGGTGACCTCGAGATCCTCGATGATCGGGTCGGACTCGACCTGGTCGTCGAACGTGTTCTCGTCCGAGTCGCCGAGCGTGTGCTTGGACATGTAGTAGAGGTCGCGGATGCTGGTGGTCTTGCCCTCGGCCTGCAGCTGCTGGCAGCCGCGCGCGACCACGAAGGTCTGCATGAACTTGCGCGCCTGGTTCATGTTCAGCAGGCTGCGCCGCTGGGTCGCGTCGCCCATCTCGATGATCTTCTTGCGCGGCGAGAAGTTCACGTTGGAGAGGGCTCGGACCGGGATGTCGACGAACGGATCGACCTGCTTCTCGGCCATCTCGACGGCGTGGGGGACCAGACGCCCGATCTTGGCGTCGATGTCCAGCCGCGCCGGGATCCGCTGCGTCTTGATGCGCTCGTTCTCGAGCTTCTTCGCCTGACGCTCGAGGCTCTTGGCGGTCGGCTTGCGTGCCCGTCGCTTCTTCGGCACCGCTACGTCCTCGCCGTCGGCCGGCGTCCCGTTCGACTCGGCGTCGACCCGCCCGGCGCGGGTGCTTCGTTTCCTCGTGGCCATGACTCCTCGTTCCTCGCCGTCGCGGCGGTCCTCAGCTCAGCTCCAGCATCGACTGGCTGGCGACGCCCGACGGGCGCGCCGCGGCGCTGAAGTCGGCCTCACCGTCGTCCTCGCCGTCAGGGTCGACGATCAGCACGTTCTCCTGCTCGCCGAGCTCCTCGCCCTCGGCCGGCTTCGCCTGAACCTCGTCGAGCAACTCCGCCAGCTCGGTCTTCTGCCTGGCCAGACTCAGCAGATTGGCGCGGAAGTCGGGCAGCTCCCGACCGACGATCGCCTCGCTGGCCTGCACCACCTCTTCGATGTAGAGGTTGAAGATCTCGCGCCGCTTCTGCTCGTTGCGCGCCCGCACCTTGCGCTTGACGTACTGCCCGAGGCGCCGGCCGCACTGCTGGATCGCCAGCTTGATCTCCTTGCGGATCTCGTCGTAGTCGGCCACCGCCTCCTTGCTCTCGGAGCTGAACGGCACCCACACCGACGCCAGGTGCACGAAGATCACCAGCGGCCCGGTGGGCAGGGCTCCCTTCGCCTTCTGCACTCCGTAGCTCTTCCACGACACCTCGTTGACCGCCTTCGAGATGGCGCAGGCACCGGCCTGGTGCAGCAGCGGCACCCGGTTGGCGAAGCGCAGCACCCGCGCCAGATCGTCGGCCGGCAGGTCGCCGCCCCAGGCGATGCCGACCTCGACCTGGAAGGGATTGCCGCGGTAGACCGCCGGCTTGCGGGTCTCGACGGTGTAGAACTCGGCCTGCACGCCGCGGGTGAGGCCCGACAGCAGCTCCTGCATGCCGATCGGCGACAGACAGTTGGTCGGCGGCGCCAGGATCCTGGTGTCCGGGTGGTTGATCGCCTTGTACAGGGCGTCCGCCTCACTGCGCACGATCGTCTTCGGGCGCGAGCGTGGCTTGAGGCCGGCGCGCTTGACGATCGCCGACGCGAGCTGCGGCGAGACGCGCGAGAAGTCGGACGACAGGAACGAGGTCACCGTCGGCTGCCGAGTCGACTGCAGCATCTTCATCAGCACCCCGAGCTCGACGCCGTGGGGGTGCGGCTTGATCTCCCGCGGCGGCTCGGGGTTCTCGCTCAGCGTGCGCGGGTAGAAGGCGGTCTCGCCGTTCGGGTTGCGGTAGTGGATCTGGGCGTGCGGGTTGGCCACCGCGACCTGGTAGAGGAACTCGTCGACCGACTGACGGCCCTTCATGTACTGGGCCTCGAGCTCGAGACAGATCTCGGTGCCGTGGTCCAGCGACCAGTCGGGCAGCTCCTGCTCGTTCAGCGTCTTCGGCTTGTTGGTGTTGGTGTCGATCAGCACCTGCATCGACAACGCCTTCTTGCGCGGCCCGGTGCGCGAGGTGACGGAGAACGGTTTGCCGGTGGTCAGCTGGCCGTACATCGCCGCCGCCGAGATGCCGATCCCCTGCTGCCCGCGGCTCTGCTTCATCGAGTGGAACTTCGATCCGTAGAGCAGCTTGCCGAAGATGTTGGGGATCTGTTTCGGCACGATCCCGGGGCCGTTGTCGCGGATCGTCACCAGGTAGCGCTTGTCCTGCTCGCCCGGATCGATGCGCACCCAGATCTCGGGCAGGACGTCGGCCTCCTCACAGGCGTCGAGCGAGTTGTCGACCGCTTCCTTGACGGTGGTCAGCAGAGCCTTGCGCAGCGAGTCGAAACCGAGCAGATGCCGGTTCTTGGCGAAGAACTCGGAGACCGAGATCTCGCGCTGCTTCTTGCTCAGCGTCTCGGCGGTGACCTTGGTGCGGGGCTTGGTCCCGGTGCGCTTGCTCGCCATGCGATGACTCTCGACGTTCGTCGCCGGCACGCTGAGCGCACCGGCAGGCCTGGCAGGGCCGGCTCACGAGGCCTCCTCCGCGGAGGGTTGGCGAAGCACCGCCCGGCGCCTCGCCGCAGCCTCGACCCATGATGCATCCTAACGGATCTATGCCGTGTTTACGCCACAACCCATGGCGTCACGCCGTCCGCACTCTGCCACATCTGGTCGAAAAGGCAACACGGCCGCGCCTTACGCGGCGCCGCCCCGTGGCGTCAGCCCGCTGGGTAAGCTCCGCCGATGGACCCGATCGCCCACACCCTCGTCGGCGCGACCCTGGCGCGCACCCGTCTCGGCCGCGGAGTGCCGCTGGCGACCACCACCCTCGTGATCGCCGCCAACCTCCCCGATGTCGACGTGGCGGCCTACTTCTGGGGCTCCGACGTCGCCCTCGGCTTCCGGCGTGGCCTCACCCACGGGCCTCTCGGCCTCCTGCTCCTACCACCGCTGCTCGTCCTGGTGCTGGCCGCCTGGCAGCGCTGGCGCGATCCGTCGACGCCGGCTCCGTTCGCCCAGCTCACCGTGCTCGCCTACCTCGGCGCCCTCACCCACCCGGCACTCGACTGGCTCAACACCTACGGCGTTCGCCTGCTGATGCCGTTCGACGATCGCTGGTTCTACGGCGACGTGCTGTTCATCGTCGACCCCTGGTTCTGGCTCATCCTCGGCGCCGGGCTCTACCTCGATAGGCCTCCCGAGTCCACATCGAGGCACCGCTGGAGCTGGCGGATCGTCGCCGGCCTGGCCACCCTCGCGGTCCTGGCCGCGCCGCTGGGGCGCGCGGTCCAGGGCACCTGGGTCGCTGTCGTGGTCGTCGTCGCGCTGGCGCGACGACGGAGCGCCGTCGCGCCTACGAGACCAGGGCGCATCGCCGCCGCGGCCCTCACCCTGTTGCTGCTCTACCTGCTCGGCAGCCTGGCCGTGCACCGGGCTGTGCTCCAGCAGGTGGCCGGGCAGACGCGGCAGCTCGGCCTCGCACCGCGCGAGCTGTTCGTCGGTCCGCTGCCCGGTACCCCGTGGCGGCGCGACGTGCTGCTGGTCTCGGACGAGGAGTACCGCCACGGCGAGGCCACGGTCTCGGCCAGCGGCCTGAAACTGCATCCCGAGGCCCTCCCGCGTCTGCCAGCCCGGGAGCTCGACGACCTGCGGCCCGGCCACCCCGAGCTGGCCGGCTTCCTCGGATGGGTCCGCTACCCGTGGACGGCACAGGCCGCGACGCCCGACGAGCCCACAGCAGAGGCGCCCCAGTGGCTGCTCGACGCCCGCTACGTGCGCCAGCTTCCCGATCCTCCCCAGGCAGCGCCGATCGGCGTCGCCCGGATCCGGTCGCGGTGACCGACGCGTCGACGCGGGAGGCCCTCCGACGGCGCTCTCCGTCCCTCCCCGAGAACGAAGCTCGCACCCGTTGCGTGGCCCGCTTGGTAGCGTCGCCGTATTCTCCGACAGATCCGATTCTCGCCGGCCCGGAGCCGGGTTTCGCCTGACCGCGGCCGAAGGGCGCCGCGGTGCTCCGGGTGCCGGCACTATCGCGCGGAGGGGTCGATGACCACGACACCGACCACGGACGAGCCCATCCTGCCTCGCCAAGCCGCGGAGGCTTCCTCCTCCCGTGGGCACGCCGGCCCCCTGCACGTGCCGCGCTGGCCGACCGAGCTGCCGCTCCTGTGCCTCGTCGTCCTGGTGGCGCTCGGGGTGTGGGCGCTGCTCGCGGTGACCGTCTTCGGCCTGCTCTACGTCGGACTCATCGGCGTCTTCGTATTCCTCTCCCACGTGGTGTTCATCGCCCACATCAGGGGCAGCGCGGTGCGCCTCGGTCCGTCGCAGCTGCCGGACCTCCACGCCCGGGTGGTGGAGCTCTCGCACCGGGCCGGGCTCGACGCGCCCCCCGAGACCTACGTGCAGTCCGCCGGAGGCTCGCTCAACGCATTCGCCACCAAGTTCTTCCGTTCCCACATCGTGGTGCTCTACTCGGATCTGCTCGAGGCCTGTGGCGACGACGAGGCGGCCCGCGACATGGTGATCGGCCACGAGCTGGGCCATCACCGGTCCGGCCACCTGCGCTTCAACTGGTTGCTGCTCCCCGGCCTTGTGATGCCGTTCATCGGCAGCGCCTACTCCCGGGCTCGCGAGTACACCTGCGACCGCTACGGCAAGGCACTCTGTGGAGATCGCGACGGGGCTCTGCGCGGCCTGATCGTTCTCGCCGCCGGGGGGCGGCTGGGTCGCCGGGTCGATGTCGGCCAGTTCATCGAGCAGTCGCGCAGTCTCGAGTCCAGCTGGATGACGCTGGGACGCTGGTTGTCGTTCTATCCCCAGCTGTGCGAGCGAGTCGACGCCCTGCAGCGCGACCTCGACCGCGCACCGGTGCGCAGCGCTCGCGGCACCGTCGGCGCGCTGGCGATCCTGGCGGCCATGGTCGGCACGCCGATCGTGCTCGGCGTCGTGGCCTTCGCGCTGCTCGCCGCCCTCGGCAAGTCGCTCGAGGGGATCGCCGCTGCTGCCGCCGACCTCGACCCGCCAGCCGAGCACCAGGCGCCTTCGACCGCCGACGGCCTGGCAAAGGTGCAGGAGGACTTCGCCACCTTCGAGGCCCACCTGCGCGAGCTGCAGCGGCGCGGCGGGTCCCTGCCTGCCGATGCCGAGGAGCTCTACCAGAGCTGGTCCACGACCCGCCCCGGCGAGGCGCCGCTCGATCCCTTCGACGGTCTCGAGTACGGCGTCGTGGTAGACGGGCGGAGCTATCGCATCTGGAGCTCGGGGCCGGACACCGAACCGGGCACCGCGGACGATCCGTCGATCGACGTCGATCTCTCGAGCGCGCCGCGGCCCTGAGCTATCGCGCATCCCCCAGGGCGTCGTAGCCGGCGCTCCACCGGCGCTCGCCGCCCTGGCGCACCGCATCGATCGCCAGCCGGGTCGAGATCGCCGACCAGGCGCCGCGCACCACGTTCGACGACGGCTCGTCGCCGCCACGGACCGAGTCGAGGAACGCCGACAGAGCGTGGTGGGTGCCGTCCCAGCCCTGGTGCTCGGGCGCCGGGGCGTGGGTGATCGGGTAGCCGACCTGGCCGTCCCACTCGGTGCGCGTGGCGCCCGAGACCCCGTCGGCCTCGCTCCACGCAGAGTCCTCACGATCGGCCCGCCGTACGAACCCGACCAGCCCGAGCCCGGTCGGCTGGTCGTCCTCCTCGAGGTAGAGGGTGGCGCTCTCGACCCCGAGCACGATGGTGCCGCGGCTGCCGCGGAACTCGATGCGGTAGCCGCCGTGGGCGTTGGCGGTGAGCGAGACGAAGTTGACCTTCATCCCGCCGGGGTACGAGAGCACCACGTTGACGTTGTCGCAGGTCTCCCGACCGTCCTTCCAGTAGTCGATGCCGCCGAAGCCGACGACCTTCTCGGGACGCTGGTCGAAGACCCAGTTGACGTAGTCGATCTGGTGCGAGCCCAGCTCGGCGAGCAGGCCGCCGGAGTACTCGGTGTACATGCGCCAGTTGATCAGCCGCTCGTACTTCGGGTCGGGCACCTCGCGCCGCCAGTCGCCGTTGCGGTTCCACTGCATGTAGACGTTGGTCACGTCGCCGATCTCGCCGGACCGGATCCGCCGCGCCACCTCGGCGTAGAGCGGGTGGTAGCGGTACTGGTAGCCGACCTGGAACACCGTCCCGGCGCGGCGCACCCGCGACACCAGGTCGACGGCGTCGTCGATGGTGTAGGTCATCGTCTTCTCGCAGTACACGTGCTTGCCGGCGGCGAGGGCGTCGACGACCATGGCGTGGTGCATCGACAGCGGCGTCGCGACGATGACCGCCTCGACCTCGTCGTCGTCGAGCATGGCCCGGTAGTCGCTGTAGGCGCGGCAGTCGTCACCGACGGAGCGCACCGCCGGCTCGAGTCGGAACGGCAGCACGTCGCAGCCGGCGACGACCCGGTTGCCCGGCAGGCGTTGCAGCACCCGCATCAGGCCGGAGCCGCGCGAGCCGGTACCGAGAACGCCGATGCGCACCGGCGGCTCGGCCCGTGGCGGGATGGCGGGCGCTCGCCGAGCCCCCGCCCACAGCCCGGCCCCTGCCGCGACGGCCCCGGCGAGCACGTCGCGCCGCGTGGGACGTGCCGCAGCCACCTCCGAGCCCGGTCGGCCGGGGGCGACCTCGCGCCGGCCGCTCACGCCGCCAAGGCTCCGCGGCGGCGATCGTGCCGCAGCGCGATCCACCACTCGACCAGCACCAGGTTGGGCACCCAGGAGAGCCAGGCG
>QQVD01000004.1 GCA_003388555.1 Acidobacteriota bacterium
TGGTCTCGTCGCTCGGCAAGTGCGTCGCGGCGGCTTCGGTCGGCGCCATCCTCGAGGCGCGCGGCTTCAAGGTCGCGATCATGAAGCTCGACCCGTACGTCAACGTCGATCCCGGCACCATGTCGCCGTACCAGCACGGCGAGGTGTTCGTCACCGACGACGGTGCCGAGACCGACCTCGACCTCGGCCACTACGAGCGCTTCACCCACGGCCTCACCAGCAAGCTGCACAACTACACCACCGGCAAGATCTACGAGTCGGTCATCAACAAGGAGCGGCGCGGCGACTACCTGGGCAACACGGTGCAGATCATCCCGCACGTCACCGACGAGATCAAAGACGCGATGAAGCGCATCGCCGACGGCGTCGACGTGGTGATCGTCGAGATCGGCGGCACCGTCGGCGACATCGAGTCGCTACCGTTCCTGGAGGCGATCCGTCAGTTCCGGCTCGAGCTCGGGCGCACCAACGCGATCAACATCCACCTCACCCTGGTGCCCTACATCGCCGCCGCCGACGAGCTGAAGACCAAGCCGACCCAGCATTCGGTGCGCGAGCTGCGCGAGATCGGCATCCAGCCCGACGTGCTCCTGTGCAGGGTCGACCGGCCGATCCCCGAGGAGATGAAGCGCAAGATCGCGCTCTTCTGCAACGTCGACCGCGACGCGGTCATCGCGGCGCGCGACGTCGAGACGATCTACGAAGTGCCGCTGATGTTCTGCCGCGAGGGCCTCGACAACGCGTTGCTCAAGCTGCTCAACCTGCCGGAGCTCAAGCGCGACCTGTCGGGCCTGCAGGAGCTGGTGGAGAAGATCAAGAACCCCACCGACAAGGTGCGCATCGGCATCGTCGGCAAGTACACCTCGATGCCCGACGCCTACAAGTCGCTCAACGAAGCGCTGATGCACGGCGGCGTCGCCAACGACCTCGAGGTCGAGCTCGTCTACATCGACGCCGAGCGGATCGAGAACGGCAACTGGCCGTCCGAGGTGTTCGACGTGCACGGGATCCTGGTGCCGATCGGCTTCGGGGTACGCGGCACCGAGGGCAAGATCAGCGCCATCCGCTGGGCGCGCGAGAACCGGGTGCCGTTCTTCGGCATCTGCCTCGGCATGCAGTGCATGGTCATCGAGTTCGCGCGCCACGTCTGCGGCATCGACGCCGCCACCAGCTCGGAGTTCGACGCCGAGACCAAGGAGCCGGTGATCTACAAGCTGCGCGATCTGCTCGGCGTCGAGGAGCTCGGCGGCACCATGCGCCTCGGCAGCTACCCGTGCGTGCTCCAGCCAGACACCCGCGCACGCGAGATCTACGGCCAGCCGCTCATCCACGAGCGCCACCGCCACCGCTACGAGGTCAACCAGAAGTACCTGGGCCGGCTGCGCGAGGGTGGCCTGGTGATCTCGGGGCTGAGCCCCGACGGCAAGTTCGTCGAGATGGTCGAGCTCAGCGACCACCCGTGGTACCTCGGCTGCCAGTTCCACCCCGAGTACAAGTCGAAGCTCACCGCTCCGCACCCGCTCTTCGTCTCCTACATCGCCGCCGCGCTGGAGGAGAAGAAGCGCCGCGTGGAGAAGGCGGAGAGCGCCGCCGAGGGCGACCTCGACCCGGCCGCCGCGACGGCGATGGCCGCCGCCCAGGACACCAACTGAGCCAGGTGCCCGTCGTGACCGTCACCGCCGCCCCGTTCGAGATCGCCACCGGCATCGGCTTCGGCGACGGCGGCTTCCCGGTGATCGCCGGGCCGTGCGTCATCGAGGGCGAGCGCTGGCTGGTCGAGTGGGCCGGCGCGCTGCGCCAGCTGGCCCGCGAGTGCGGCACCGAGATCGTCTTCAAGTCGTCGTTCGACAAGGCCAACCGCAGCTCGCTCGGCAGCTTCCGCGGTCCCGGCCTCGAGCAGGGGCTCGCCGCGCTCGCCGCGGTCAAGCAGGCGCACGGTCTGCCGCTGCTCACCGACGTGCACGAGCCGTCGCAGTGCGCCGCCGCGGCCGAGGTCTGCGACGTGCTGCAGATCCCCGCCTTCCTCTGCCGTCAGACCGATCTGCTGCTCGCCGCCGGCGAGACCGGGCGACCGGTGATGATCAAGAAGGGGCAGTTCGTCGCCCCCTCCGACATGCTGCGCGCGGTCGACAAGGTGCGCAGCACCGGCAACGAGCGGGTGGCGGTCACCGAGCGGGGCGTCAGCTTCGGCTACCACAACCTGGTGGTCGACATGCGCAGCTTCTCGCTGCTGCACGAGGAGGGGGTGTTCGTGCTCTACGACGTCACCCACTCGCTGCAGCTCCCGGGCGCGCTCGGCCACCAGACCGGCGGCGACCGCCGCTTCGCCCGCGCCCTGGCGCGCGGCGCGGTGGCGGCCGGGGCCGACGGCCTCTACCTCGAGACCCATCCGGACCCCAGCGCCGCCCGCTGCGACGACGCCACCCAGCTGCCGCCGGAGACGACCCGTCAGGTGCTCGCCGACGCGCTGGCGCTGCGGCGCCTGTTCGCCGCCGAGGGGCGGCCGGTCGAGGCCGGCCGGTGACCACCACCGACGGGCCCGCGACGACGAGCGGCGGTCCGGCGAGCGGCACCGGTGATTCCGGCGAGCCCGGTGAGTCCGTCGGGCCCGGGCGCCCCTCCCGTTACCGCCGCATCGCCGCCGAGGTGCTGCGCATCGAGGCGGCGGCGATCGAGGGCCTGCTCGACCAGCTCGACGAGCAGTTCGACCGCGCCGTCGAGGTCATCCGCTCGGCGCCCGGGCGGGTCGTCTGCACCGGCATGGGCAAGAGCGGCCACGTGATGAAGAAGGTCTCGGCGACCCTCTCCTCGACCGGCTCGCCGTCGCTCTTCCTGCACCCGGCCGAGGCGATCCACGGCGACCTCGGCATGATCGTTCCCGGCGACGTTGTGCTCGCGGCGTCGTTCTCCGGCACCTCGACCGAGCTGCTCGACATCGTCGATGCGCTGCAGGGGCGCCAGGTGCCGATCATCGCCATCACCGGCGCCAGCAGCTCGCCGCTGGCGCGCGCCGCCACCGTGCACCTCGCGGCGCGCATCGACAAGGAGGCCTGCCCGCTGAACCTCGCGCCGACGGCGTCGACCACCGCCACCCTGGCGCTCGGCGACGCTCTGGCGATGGCCCTGCTCGAGGCGCGCGGCTTCACCTCGGAGGAGTTCGCCAGCTTCCATCCCGGCGGCCAGCTCGGCCGCGGCCTGCGGCGCCTCGAGCAGCTGATGCACCGCGGCGACGACCTGCCGAGGGTGCACCAGGGGCAGCCGCTGCGCGAGGCGATCTACGAGATGTCGCGCGGCCGGCTCGGCATCACCGCGGTGGTCGACGACGGCGGGCGTCTGGTCGGGGTGATCTCGGACGGCGACCTGCGCCGCATGCTCGAGCGTCCCGAGGCCGACCGCCCCGGGCTGCTGGCGCAGGCGGTGGAGAACTGCATGACCCGCAACCCGAAGTGGGTCGACCGCACCACCCGCGCCTCCGAGGCGCTCGAGCTCATGGAGCAGCATCGGATCACCTCGCTCTTCGTGTGCGAGGAGGACGCCGGCCTGATCGGCGTGGTGCACATCCACGACCTCTGGGGCCTGCGCCGGGCCAGACGCTGAGTCGGTCGGCGCGATGCGCCCGCCCGACGCGACTGTCCCGCGGCCGGCGCTATCGAGCCGCAGAACCCGCACCGCGGTCCGCGACTCAGTCGCCGCGTCGACGGCCGCGACGCCAGTCGGCGAGCGCCGCGGCGCCGACACCCAGCAGGTAGAGCACGATCGTCGGCAGCGCCACCACCATCAGGTTCACCACGTCCGGCGTCGGCGTGATGACCGCCGAGACGACGAAGATCAGCAGCACCGCCCAGCGGAAGTGGCGGATCAGGAACGCCGGCGTCACCACCCCGAGCTGAGCCAGCATGAAGATCAGGATCGGCAGCTGGAACATGACGCCGAGACCGAGCAGCACGTTGGTCAGCAGGCCGAGGTAGGTGTCGACGGTGATCACCGCCTCGAACTCGCCGCCGAGATTGATCAGGAAGCGGGCCGCGAAGGGAAAGGCGACCAGATAGCCGAACAGCCCGCCGGCGAGGAAGAAGCTCGAGCCGAAGACGATGAACGGTGCGGCGTAGCGCTTCTCGCGCCGGTACAGGCCCGGTGCGATGAACTTCCACACCTGGTAGAGGATGAACGGCGACACCAGGAAGATGCTGGCGAGCAGCGCCACCTTGACGTAGAGCACGAAGGGGTCGGTGATCTTGAGGAACGACAGCTTCTCGACCAGCGGCTCGAACACCACCGCGCGCGGCAAATCGGGCAGGAAGGGCACCGGCGGCAGCGGGATGGTGCCGCCGGTGATCGGCATCGACAGGGCGCGGTAGATCGGCTTGGCGAAGGCGAAGCAGACCATGAAGCCGACGAACATCGCGACGATGCTCGCCAGCAGCCGGCGCCGCAGCTCCTCGAGATGCTCGAGCAGGGTCATGCGCTCGAGCTCCTCGGGCTGCTCGGGCTGCTCAGGCTCCGCACCGCCGCGCTCGAGCCGGGGCTGCCCGGAACCGCCACCGAGGCTCGCCTGATCGCTGGCCAACGAAGTCCCCTGGGCTCAGTCGGCCGCTCGCGCGGCGGCGCCGGTGGCGGCTCCCGGCTCGCTCCCGGCGTCGTCTCCGGGGCCTCCCGAGGCTCCCGGCGTCACCTCGGACGCCCCGCCGCCGGAGCCCCGGGCGACCGCCGGAGAGCCGCTCTCGGACCCGGTGGCGCTTCCCTGCCGCGTCTCGCCGACCGGCAGCCCACGCGTCTTCTGGCGCGTCGAGTCGTCGACTTCCACCTCGTAGTCGAGGGTGCGCTTGAGGTCGGTGGTGGCGCGGCGGAACTCGCCCATCGCCTTGCCCAGGGTGCGGCCGATCTCGGGCAGCCTCTTGGGCCCGAAGATGAGCAGCGCCACCGCCATGAGCAGCAGGATCTCCTGCATGCCGAGAGTCCCGAACATCCGCCTATCCTAGCCGCCCGGCCAGTCGATGAGCCACCGGCTGCGACCGCGGACGCAGGCCGCCCGACGGGCGGCTCCGTGGTCTCGCCATGGGGTCGTGGGCGACCCTGGCGGAGGGTCGCCGACCGGCCTCTCGCCCGGCGCCGGGAGCGGGGGCCGGAGCCCCCGTCGACGGGGTGCGGGAATCGGCGGCCCGATCGTCTCCGTTGCTGCAGCAGTCAGCCGCCCGCCCTGTTGGCGGTTCGTCACATGTCGCATCCGGTGGGCCGCGTCCCACCGGGCTTTCGGGCTACACTCGACAGACCATGAAGAAATCCTGGCGTACCGTCGCGCTCACCGTCTTCGCGCTCACCGTGCTGGTCGGCTCGTGGGCCGGCGACGACCTGATGGCTCTCAACGACGAGGTGCAGAGCAACGTGCGCCTCTACACCGAGCTGATCGAGGTCGCCCATGCCAACTACGGCGAGGAGATCGCCTACCGCGACCTGGTCTACGCCTCGATCCAGGGCATGCTGCGCTCACTGGATCCGCACACCAGCTTCCTCTCGCGCGAGGCCTACGAGTCGATGCGCGACAAGCAGCAGAGCCACTTCTACGGGCTCGGGATCTTCGTCGGGCAGCGCAACGGGCAGCTCACCGTGATCACCCCGATCCCCGGCACCCCGGCGGCCGAGAAGGGCATGCAGACCGGCGACATCATCTCGGCGATCGACGGCGAGCCGACCGAGGAGCTCAGCGTCGACGAGGCGATCCGCAAGCTCAAGGGCCCCAAGGGCACCGAGGTCACCGTGACCCTGCTGCGCCCCGGCCTCGACGAGCCGATCGATCTGGTGATCCAGCGCGCCGAGATCCCCCAGAACACGGTGCAGTACGCCTACATGATGACCGACGAGGTCGGCTACCTGAACATCCGCGACTTCTCGCGCTCCACCGGCAGCGAGGTGGCGCGGTCGCTGCAATCGCTCAAGGACCAGGGCCTGCAGAAGCTGATCCTCGACCTGCGCTTCAACGGCGGCGGCCTGCTCGACCAGGCGATCCAGGTCGCCGACCAGCTGGTGCCGGGCAAGTCCAAGATCGTCGAGACGAAGGGTCGCATCCCGAGCTCGTTCGAGTCGTACTTCTCGACCGGTACCTACCAGGCGCTGGACATGCCTCTGATCGTGCTGGTCAACGGCGGCAGCGCGTCGGCTTCGGAGATCCTCGCCGGCGCGGTGCAGGACCACGACGTCGGCCTCGTCGTCGGTTCGCCCACCTGGGGCAAGGGTCTGGTGCAGACCGTCTACTCGCTGTCGCAGGGCGCCGGCCTGGCGCTGACCACGGCGCGCTACTACACGCCCTCCGGCCGGCTCATCCAGCGCGACTACAGCTCGTACTGGGACTACTACACCGGCTACGACGAGAACGGTGGCGAGCCGGGGAACGACGACGAGGACGTCGAGGTCTTCACCACCGATCTCGGCCGCAAGGTGTTCGGCGGCGGCGGCATCACGCCCGACCACAAGGTCGAGGCCGACGAGCTGGCCCCCTTCCTGCAGAAAGTCTTGGCGCGCAGCGGCTTCTTCACCTTCATCGTCGAGTACGGCGCCGGACGCGACATCACCGAGTCGTGGCAGCCCGACGAGCAGACCCTGCAGGCGTTCGGCGAGTTCCTCGTGCGCGAGGAGTTCGGCGACCAGGACGAGGTCGCCGAGGCACTCGCCGACCCCGATGTGGTCGACTACGCCCGCCACCGCATGCGCTTCGAGATGTTCAACGGCCGCTTCGGCCTCGAGGCCGGCCACCGTGCCCTCGCCGTGGCCGACAACCAGATCCAGGCCGCGCTCGCCCTTTTCGACGAAGCCGCGGCGCTGCTCGAACAGCGCCGCGCCTGGAAGCAGGACGAGAGCGGCGGCGAAGGCGCCGAGCACGACCGCGTCGCCGCGTTGCGCTAGCTGGCGGAAGGGGTCGGGGGTTGGGGGTCAGGGGTTAGGGATCGGGGGTTAGGGGTTAGGGACTAGGGGTTGGGGTCGCAGCGATCCACCTCGACAGGGCCGCAACCCAGCAACCGGAACGCCCCGCCACTACCTGTTCGAGAACACCGACCCGGCCGGAAGCGCGCCCCTCCGCCTCCTCCCCCTTCAGGGGGAGGACCGAGGTGGGGGTGTCTCGTCGAGCGATTCCTTCTCAGGGCAAGGCAGGGTTTGCTGCGTTCTCAGTCCTCGTCCTCGTCGTGGGTCGAGGCGGCGATGAGCTCGCGTCGTAGCGCTGAGCAGCCGTGGTCGTTCCGATCTCGATCTTTGGATCGATGCACCACCAGACGAGCGAGCCCGGCTCTCGGTGCCGCGGAATGGCTGACTGGGACAACCCCACCCCGGCCCTCCCCTTGAAAGGGGAGGGAGCTACTTCCGACTCTCCACCTTCAGGGAGAGGGCTTAGGGAAGGCCCGTCATCCGGCTCGTCGCATCGAAGCGACGCTTTCGTCCGCCCAGCATTCCGGCGCTCGTCTCGACGCACCGGGGCGAGACGGCTCCGACCCCGGGTCCCCGGTCTCTGGTCCCCGGTCCCTGGCCCCCGGTCCCTGGCCCCCGGTCCCTGGCCCCCAACCCCTGACCCCTGACCCCTGACCCCTGACCCCCAACCCCCAAACCCAAACCCCTACAGCCGGCGGATCACCTCGATCCACTGGCTCAGCTTCTCGGCGGTGAGCATGCCGACGAGACCCTCGGAGTCGGCGACCACGAGGGCGGCATGGGGCTCGCCGTGCAGGCGGCGCAGAGCCTCCTCGAGCGGCATGTCGATCGCCGCCGGCTCGACGTCGCGCGCCATCGCCTCGAGCACCGCCGCATCGGGGCCGTGCTCTACCAGGCCGCGGAGCAGGGCGTTGCGGTCGAGCAGGCCGGCGAGCCGGCCCCAGGCGTCGACGACGGGGAAGTCGCGCTGGCTGCCGGCGAGGAAGAGCCGGGTGGCGTACTCGAGCGAGTCCTGCGGCGCCAGCGTGCCGACCCGCACCATCATCGCCTCGCCGACGGTGCGCCCGCGCACCAGCGAGCGGGTGCGGTTGAACGCCGCCTCCTGGCCAGCGCCGAAGAACACGAACAGCGCGATCAGCAGCAGAACCAGGTTCTGGCCCGGCCCGAAGATCGCCAGCAGCGCCAGCAGCGCGGCGATCATCTGGCCGAGGAGAGCCGCGAAACGGGTCGCCTCGTCGTCGCCGACCATCAGGCTCAGCAGCGAGCGCAGGATGCGACCGCCGTCCATCGGAAAGGCCGGCAGCAGGTTGAAGGCGAACAGCGCCAGGTTGGAGAGCAGCAGCAGGCCGTAGAGCGCCGCCGGCCCTTCCTGGATGGTGGGATCGAGCGGCAGATCGAGGCCGAGACCGACGACCAGCAGCAGAGCGGCCAGCGCCAGGTTCACCAGCGGCCCGGCGATCGCGATCATCAGCTCGGCGACGCCCGACGGCATGCGGTCCAGCCGCGCCAGGCCGCCGATCGGGGTGAGCACGATCTCCTCGGTCTGCACGCCGTAGCGACGGGCCATGAGCGCGTGGCCGAGCTCGTGCAGCACCACGCAGGCGAAGATCAGGCCCAGGTACAGCACCGCGAACCAGGCCGGCTGACCGGAGCTGGCGCCCCACAGGCCGACCAGCAGCACCAGCAGCAGGAAGGAGAAGTGCACCCGGACCGGGATGCCGGAGATCACTCCCAGCTGTAGCGTCCCCGACCGGCGCGGCGCCCTCAAGGCATCTCCAGCGCGGCGGCCGGGCGCTCGCGTGCGGCCCCTTCCCAGACGGCTCCGAAGGCCTCGCGCAGGCGCTCGACGCCGACCTCGATGCGCTCGCGCGGGGCGGCGAACGACAGGCGCAGGTGACGCTCGGCCCCGAACGCGGCGCCCGGCACGGTGACCACTCCGACGCGATCGAGCAGGAGCTCTGCCAGCGCCACCGAACCGTCGACGCCGCCGACGTCGAGCAGCTCGGAGACGTCGGGCAGGGCGTAGAACGCGCCGTCGGGCGCAGCGCAGCGCACGCCGGGCATCGCCTCCAGCGCCGACACCAGCAGGTCGCGGTTGCCGCGGCAGCGGGCCACCTGCTCGGCGGAGCTGGCGCCGCCGCGCTCGAGCGCCGCTCGCGCCCCGACCATCGCGAAGCTGGTCGGATGCGTCGTGGCGTGGCTCTGCACGCTTCGCAGGCCGGCGATCACGTGGCGCGGGCCGAGCGCGTAGCCGACCCGCCAGCCGGTCATCGCGAACGCCTTGGAGAAGGAGGAGATCCACACGACGTGATCGGGGAACTCCGCCGCCACCCGGACTCCGCCGAGCGCCGACTGGCGAGGCGGCACGTCGCGGTAGTCGAAAGCCTCGTAGGTGGCGTCGACCAGCAGCACGACGTCGCGCCGCGCGGCGACCTCGGCGAGCCGCCGCAGCGCGTCGTGCCCGATCACCGCGCCGGTGGGATTGCAGGGGCTGTTGATCAGCACCACCCGGGTACGGTCGCCGATCGCCGCGACGAGGGCGTCGGCATCGAAGGCGAAGCCGCCCTGCGACGAGCGTTCGACCGCGACCGTCCGCCCGCCGACCAGGGCGATCTGCGCCGGCAGGCTGCCCCAGCACGGGGTCGGCAGCACCACCTCGTCGCCGGGATCGAGCAGCGCCATCATCGAGCCGAGCAGGGCGGACTTCGCTCCCACGGTGACCAGGACGTCGCCGTCGCCGGTCCACGGCGCACCGTGCCCGCGGTAGTGGCGGACCAGGGCAGCGCGCAGATCCGGTGTGCCGTCGACCGTCGTATAGCGCGTGAAACCGGCGGCGAGGGCCTCTCTCGCCGCCTCGACGGCGCCGACCGGCGACGCGAAGCACGGCTCGCCGGCGCCCAGGTCGACCAGATCGCGGCCCTCACGGGTCAGCTGGGCGGCGCGGCGCGCCACAGCGATGGTCGCCGATTCGGCGGCCGCAACGACCCGGGAGGCGAGCTTGACCACGGCCGCGATGGTACCATCCGACGTCGGCGCGAAGCGCGCTCGCGAAGCCCGCGAGACGGCCTCGGGCGGTGCCCGGAGGCAGCTCGTCCGGGACGCGACAACCCTCCGCCAGCGCAGTGCAGGCCGGCTCTTCGCCGCTGCTACACCAAGCCCGCGTCGGCACCGTCGCCCCTCACCCGCCAGCTCGACGGCGACGGCCCCGACCACCACCGCTGTCGCAGCCGGGCAGCCGCCCGTCGGCGGCGCCGCCGCCTTCGCCACGGAAAGCGCACCATGAGCCACGCCTGTACTCCGCCGACCCTCGACCGCAGACGGTCGTGCATCGTCGCCGCACTGCTCGCGGCGCTGCTGCCCTGGCTCGGCGGTGCTCCGCAGGCCACCGCACAGCGTCCCGGCGAGCCGGCGAAAGTGATCGTCGAGGCGGTCGCCGACCGCACCTCCTACCTGCCCGGCGAGGTGGCGCGACTGGCGCTGCGCGCCGTGGTCGAGGACGGCTGGCACATCCAGAGCAACACTCCGTCCTTCGAGTACCTGATCCCGACCGAGGCAGTGTTCACCGTCGGCGGCGGTCTCTCCCCCGGCGAGGTGCTCTATCCACCGCACGAGATGTGGCAGTCCTCGTTCGAGGCCGAGCCGCTGGCGGTCTACGACGGCGAAGTCGTCTTCCTGACCACGGTGGCGATCCCGACGACCCATCCGGCCGGCGACGTCACCGTCTCGAGCACCCTCTTCTACCAGGCCTGCGACGAGCGCATCTGCCTGCGCCCCACCGAGGCGACGTACGAGATGGCGATCTCGGTCGGCGCCGCCGGGGAGGAGCAGCTGCCGGAGCTCTTCGCCGCCGCCCAGGCCGCTCTCGACGGCGCCGTCGCCCCGCCCTCCGGCGGCTCTCCGGGCGCTGGCGCCGGCTGGACGATGCCCGCACGCGCTCCCGGCCTCGCCTGGATGCTGGTGCTCGGCGTGCTCGGCGGTCTGATCCTCAACCTGATGCCGTGCGTGCTGCCGGTGCTGTCGCTCAAGGTCTTCGGGCTGGTGGGTTCGGCCGGCAAGGGCGATCTCTACGTCAGGACCGGCGCCCTGGCGACCACCGCCGGCATCCTCTTCTCGTTCTGGATCCTGGCCGTCGGCGTCATCGCGCTGCGCGGAGCCGGCCAGGCGGTCGGCTGGGGCATCCAGTTCCAGAACCCGGTGTTCGTCGCCCTGCTGGCGGTGATCGTGGTGCTCTTCAGCCTCAACCTCTGGGGCCTGTTCGAGATCCCGATGCCGGGAGTGCTGCGCGGGGTCGGCCCGGGCTCGGGCCTCGCCGGGCACTTCGCCAGCGGCCTGTTCGCCACCTTGATGGCGCCACCCTGCTCGGCCCCGTTCCTGGGCACCGCGGTGGGCTTCGGGCTGTCGCAGCCGGCCTGGACCACCCTGGCGATCTTCACCGCCGTCGGCGTCGGCATGTCGCTGCCCTACCTCGTGCTGGCGCTGCGGCCCGGCGCGGTGCGTCTGCTGCCGCGGCCGGGAGCCTGGATGGAGACCCTGCGCGGCGTGCTCGGCTTCCTGCTCGCCGGCGCCGCGATCTGGCTGCTCTTCGTGCTCGCGGCACAGCTCGCGCCGGTGACCCTGGCGCTGGTCCAGGCAGGCCTGCTGACGATCGGGCTCTTCGCCTGGCTGATGCATCGCAGCCGCAGCGAGCAGCCTCGACGGGCCTGGCTGCCGCGCGTCGCGGCGCTCGGCATGGTGCTGGCTTCGGTCGCCGTCCTGCTGATCGCCAGCCGGGCCGACGGCAACGCCGAGCGCGAGGCCGGCGGCGGGCGACTCGCCTGGACACCGTTCGATCGCGCCGCCGCCGAGGCGCGCGCCGCCGGCGGCGAGCTGGTCTTCGTCGACGTCACCGCCGACTGGTGCGCCACCTGCAAGGTCAACGAACGCGTGGTGCTGGAGAGCGCACCGGTGGTCGAGGCCTTCGAGCGCCTCGGCGTGGTGCCGATGAAGGCCGACTGGACCAACCGCGACGACGCCATCGCCGCCTACCTCGCCGACTTCGGACGCTACGCGATCCCGTTCTACGTGCTCTACCGTCCGGGACGGGAACCGCACGTCTTCGGCGAGCTGCTCACCCGCGGCTCGGTGCTCGAGGTGCTCGAGGAGTCGGCGCTGCCCGCGTCCTCGGTGGCTCAGGAGCTCGGGCCGGCGCCCTGATCGCCTCGACCGGGCTCGTCTCCGGGCTCCTCTCCGGTGGCCCCGTCGTCGGCCCTTGCCGCCCCCCCGCCCGCGCCTACGGCCTCCGCCGGGTCGGCCTGCTCGTCGGCCGACCGCCGCCGCTCCCGCACCGTGCTGCGTCTGGACCGCAGCGCGTCGAGACGGCTCGAGAGCGCGACCTCCTCTCCCGATCGGCCCGGCCGGTAGAAGCGCTGGTCGGCGATCGCGTCGGGCAGGCACGACAGACCCGCCAGCCCCTCCTCGGTGTCGGGGGCGTAGACGTAGTCGCGGCCGTAGCCGACGTCGCGCATCAGACCGGTGGCGGCGTTGCGGATCACCAGCGGCACCGGATCGGCCGGCCGCTCGGCGAGCGTCTGCCGCACCGTCTTCTCCGCCCGGTACAGCGCCACGCTCTTCGGCGCCAGAGCGAGGTAGACCGTGGCCTGGGCGAGGAAGAGGTGGCCCTCGGGCGGGCCGACGCGCTCGTACGCCTGCCATGCCGCCAGGGTCTGCTCGAGGGCTCGCGGATCGGCGGTTCCGACGTCCTCGCTGGCAAAACGCAGCATGCGACGCGCCACGTAGCGCGGATCCTCGCCGGCGTCGATCATCCGGTAGAGCCAATAGAGGGACGCGTCGACGTCGCTCTCACGCAGCGACTTGTGCAGCGCCGAGATGAGGTTGAAGTGCTCTTCGCCCGACTTGTCGTAGAGCAGCGTCTTGCGCTGCACGATCCGGCGCACGTCGGCGCGCTCGATGGTCCGGGCGCCGCGCGCCGCAGCGTCGTCGGCCGCCAGCTCGAGCATGCCGAGGGCGCGGCGTGCATCACCACCGGAGAGCTGCGCCAGGTCGGCCACGGCGTCGTCACCGACCTCTAGCTCGCGGCCGCCGAGTCCGCGCTCGCGGTCGGCGAGCGCCCGGCGCACCACCTCCTCGAGTCGGTCGGTCGCCAGCGGCTCGAGCACGAGCACCCGGCAGCGCGAGAGCAGCGCGCCGTTGAGCTCGAACGACGGGTTCTCGGTCGTCGCTCCGACCAGGGTCACGACGCCGCGCTCGACGTAGGGCAGGAAGGCATCCTGCTGGGCGCGGTTGAAGCGGTGGATCTCGTCGACGAACAGCACCACCGGCCGGGAGCGCTGCAGCCGCTCCGCCTGCGCCATCACGTCGCGGATCTCCTTGATGCCGGAGACCACGGCGCTGAAGGGCAGGAAGTGGCACTCGGTCTCCTGCGCCAAAATCCGCGCCAACGTCGTCTTGCCGGTGCCCGGCGGCCCCCACAGGATCAGCGAAGGCAGGCGGCTCTGCCGCACCACGCGGCGCAGGAATCCCTCGGGGCCGACCAGGGCCTGCTGGCCGATCACCTCGTCGAGGTCGCGCGGTCGCATCCGCTCGGCGAGCGGAGCCTCGTCCCGCACCCACCCGGACTCCGCGGCCGCCCGGCCCTGGCGGTCGCCTCCGCGGCGGTCGGCCTCATCGTCGCCGAACAGGCTGCGGTTGCGCACCCCGTGTCTCCTCGCTCGCGGCTCAGCGGACGGCAGCCGAGGCCTGCGTCGTGCCGGCGAGCCGCGCCAGCTCGACCACGCCGTCGCCGACGAACACCTCGGACAGCCGCACCACGGAGGCACCCTGCTCGAAGTCGAGGCCGCGGTCGGCACCGTCGAGCACGCCGGGAGCCCCCTCGGCGGCATCCTCGAGCAGCACCACCCAGCGCACGCCGACGCGCAGCAGATCGCCCGGCGCCACGTCGTTGCCCCAGCCGGCGCCGGCACCGAGCTCGACCGGGCTCCAGGCGAGCTCGGCGAACGGTCGGCCCGCGTCGTCGGTGAGGTCGCGGAGCAGCTCGATGCGACTGAACGCCAGACCCTGCTCGTGCAGAGCCCTCAGCCTCTCGCGCACCGCCGACGCCGCCTCCGAAGAGCCCTCCTCCGACAGCTCGGGCGCCAGCTCGAGCTGGGCCAGGCCGAAGGCGCGCTGCGCGGCGCCGAGCGGACCCTGCGAGCGCAGCACCAGGGTGGTGACTGAGGCGGGGTTCTCGAGCAGGACCTCGGGGCCGGGCGACTTGAAGCGCTCCTGCGGCAGGATGGCGTCGCGTTGCTCGGAGAGCTCGACCCACGCCTGCACGAAGCGGGTGCCGAAGTCGACCGTGCGGCCGGCATTCACCTCGAGGTCCTGCTGGCTGGAGAGCTCGAACTCGGCCTCGGCGATCCAGCCGCGGCCCCACTCGGGGCGCGCGAAAGCGTCGTAGGCGAAGCGCTCGAGCCGCTCGGGACCGGCGAGCTCGACGTAGCGGCGCTCGGGCTCGAGGGTCAGCCACAGCACCTGCGCGAAGCGGGGACCGGCCCAGGTGGACAGACTCTCGCTGGCGACCGGCCGGCCGGCGAGCTCGAGTGCCGGTGCGTCGGTGTAGTAGAAGGCCTCACCATCCTCGCTGTGCGCCTCGAGGACCGCGTGGAGGCGTACCTCGCTCCCCGGGTCCACCGCGACGACGCCGGTCCGCGCCACCCCCTCTCCGACCACCTCGATCGCCACGTGCGCGGCGACCGGCTCCGGCCGCGAGGCGCCGCAGCCTCCGAGGGCCCAGCAGGCCAGCACCGCGGAGAGCACCGGCCGCGGACGCACCCAGGTTGCACGCCGGGCCGTCACTCCGGCGCTCTCACCAGCCCGGCGGTCCGCAGCGCTCGGCGACGCGTTGCTCACGATGCCGGACGCAGGCGCTCGACGCAGTCCGCCACGTCGCGGTAGGACGAGTTCTGCGAGTAGACCTCGAGGAACGTCTCGTAGGCGCGATCGTCGTACGACATCGCCTCGTAGGTCTGTGCCATCTCGTAGAGCATGCCGAGCCGTTGCTCGTCGCTCATCGCTCCCGAGTCCAGCGCCTTCTGGTACCAGTCGATGGCGATCTCCGGCAGTCCCTTGTCGCGGAAGCAGATGCCGAGCATGGCGCACGACTCGACCAGGAAGGCCTCCGACTTGGCGGAGACCTGGAACTCGCTGATCGCCTCGTCGAGCAGCATCATCTCCCGGTAGGCGATGCCGAGGTTGTAGTGGGTGTCGGCGTCTTCCTGCGGGATGTTCTCGGCCACACCGCGCTTGAAACCCTCGACGATCTCCTCGAGGCTCTGCTCGCCCTCGCCGCGCGGTGGCGCCGGAGCCTTCGCCGGCGGACCCTCGCCGAGCGCGCCCTGCAGCTCGGCCGCGAGATCGAAGAGCTCCTCCTCCTCGAAGAGCTCCTCTTCGGACCCCGACGCCGCCGGCTCGTTGAGCCAGCTCGCCGCCGAGATGGACTCGTCGCCGGTCACGGTGTCCGAATCGAATCCGGTCGCCACCCGCGAGGCCTGTCCTACGGGCTGCTCTTCGGGCTCGGGCAGGGCGGTGAGCTCGCCGAGCTCGTCGGCGAGCGCCGGCTCTGCCTCCGGCTCCTCGGCGAGATCGAGCTCGTCGGCTGCCGTCTCGGCGTCGACCGCGGCGAGCTCGAGGTCGTCGGGCGCTTCCGGCTCCTCTTCCGGCTCCTCTTCCGGCTCAGCCTCGACAGCGATCTCGAGCTCCGGCTCGGCGATCTCCTCCAGCGCCGGCTCGGAGGCCGTAGCTCTCTCCTCGATCTCAGGCTCGGGCTCGGGCTCGGCCACCGCCGGCGGCTCGATCTCCCGTCCCTCGACCACGAATCCATGGCTCTCGAGAACCTCGCGCTGGCGTTGCCACCGCTCGTCGTCCTCGCCGACCTCGCGCACCAGGTTGCGGGCGCGGCGTACGACGTCCTCGGGAGGACGCACGGCGACGGCCAGATCGATCCACCGGGTGAGCACCCGGACGTGCCTCGGCTCGTCGGAGAGGACCTCGTCGAGTCGTTCGAGGGCCTTCTCGATCAACCCGTACTTGGCGAACACCTCGGCTTCCTGGATGCGCTCGAGCACCTCGGACTGGTCGGCGGCAGCCGGCACCTCCTCGAGCACCTCTTCGGGCTCTTCTTCGGGCTCTTCCTGCGGCTCTTCCTCGAGCTCCGCCTCGGGTTCTTGCGCCGGCTCTTCCAGCGCCTGCCCGAGACGCTCGAGGCTCTCGAAGGCGGTGTCCTCGAGCGCCTCGGCCTCGGCGCTCTCGTCGAGCCGGGCTGCGGCCTGCTCTCGCTGGTCCTCCTCGGCCTCGTCGAGCAGCCCCAGATCGAGCTCGATGGCGGCTGGCTCTTCCTCCAGCGAGAGGTCGCCGCTGCCCTGCAGCAGGTCGTCGTCCGCAGCCAGTCCGGCGAGATCGCCGACCGGCTCCGCCTCCGCCAGCTCCGGCAGGCCATCGTCGTCCGAGGCCTCGGACGCCTCGCGGTCGACCCCGGGGAAGTCCTCCGGCAGAGGCGCCTTGGGCAACCTCAGGCTGCCGGAGGCATCGAGGTCGGGATCGAATGCCGGAACCGAGCCGCGGGCCTGCTGCACCGGCGCGGCATCGGCCGGTTCCGCCGGCGACGGTGGCTCGACCTCGGTGGCCGCCGGCTCGTCGTCTCCGAGCAGCGCGGCGAAGGGGTCGAGCTCGACCTCCGACTCACCGGCCGGCGCAGCCTGCGCCTCCCCGAGCTCCGTCTCCAGGTCGGGCTCGGGCTGGAACTCGAAGGCGGCCGAGTCCTCGCTCGGGTCGTACGGCTCGGGAACGAACTCGGGCTCGTCCTGCGGCTCGCCGACCTCGCTGGTCGGTTCCTCGGAAAGCTCGACCATGTCGTCGGGCGGCTGCACCTGGGTGCTCGGCGGCGCCGAGGGCGCGGGTGCCTCGACGGCAGGCGGCGCGGAGGCGGCGGCAGGCGGCGGCGTCTGCTCACGGACCGGCGGCTCGGGCTCGGCGAAGACCGGCGGCTCGGGCCGACGCCGGGGCTGCGAGCCGGTGTCGAGCAGCGAGCTGTCGGGCGCCACCTTCGGCGGGGTGATCAGGCTCTCGAGCTGCTCGGCCGCCGGATTCTGCTTGATCGCCACGTCGAGGAAGCCGCGAGCGCGCTCCTCGCCACCTGCGTCCTTGAGCGCGACCAGCGCTTCTGAGATGAAGTCGAGGTTCTTCGAATCGACCCTAAGCGCCCGGTCGTACACCTGCATGGCATGGTCGATCTGACCGTGCGAGAGCATGATCCCGGCGATGCGGCCGTAGTAGTCGAGCGCCTCGTCGGTCCGTCCCCGCTCGCGCTGGATGTCGGCGATGCGCAGATAGTGGGTGGGGTTCTCGGGCTCCAGCTCGATGAGCTGCTCGTACAGCTCGATCGCCTGGCGCTTGTTGCCCTCGCGCAGCATCGCCTCGGCGACCAGGTTGAAGTGGCGCAGGGCGTCGTTCAGCAGACCCTGCTTGCGGTAGAGCTCGGCCAGCCGACGGTGGGCCTCGAGGTGGGTGGGATCGAGGCGGTGGACCTTCTTGAAGACCGCGATCGCCTTGACGTAGAAGCCGTCGAGCGCGTACTGCTCGGCGGTCTTCATGTAGTACTCGACCGCCTGATCGGTCTGGCGCAGGCGTACGTACAGGTCACCGACGCGATTCAGCGTGTTGGTGTCGCCCGGCGCCTTGGCGAGGACCTTCTTGTACTCCTTGATCGCCGCTTCGATCTTGCCCTTGTTGACCAGCTTCTCGGCGTTGGCCAGGACGTCCTTGCGGAAGAGAGCGGCCATCAGGCACCCCACCCCGGCGCCAGGGCCGGTTGGTGGACGTCGGGGCGCAGCCGGCCGCCCTCCGGCCTGCTGCCCGCACGGCCGGCGGGCGCAGCCAGGTCGCCGTCCGGGGAGTGGCGCGGCACCACCGAGCGGAAGGTCAGTCGGTGGATCGGTGTCGGCCCGAGCTCGTCGAGAGCGCGGCGGTGGTCCGGCGCGCCGTAACCCTTGTTGTCGGCGAAGCCGTATGCGGGGTACTGACGGTGGTAGCGCTCCATCAGTCGATCGCGCTCCGTCTTGGCGATCAGCGAGGCACAGGCCACGGCGTAGCACCAGGCGTCGCCGCGCACCACCGGGATGCAGGGGATCGAACGATCGTCGAGCTCGAGCGGCACCGCGTCGACGATCACGGCGTCGGGGCGCACAGGCAGCTCGGCGACGGCACGGCGCATCGCCAGTCGAGTCGCCTGCAGGATGTTGACCCGCTCGATCGTGTCGGCGGACACGGCGACCCAGGCACTCGCCACCGAGCTGTCGCGCACCGCGCGCGCCAGCATCTCACGGCGCTCGGCAGGCACCTTCTTGCTGTCGTCGACGCCGGGCACCGAAGCGGTGCACCGGGCGTCGACCAGCACCGCGGCCGCCACCACCGGACCGGCGAGGCATCCCCGACCCGCCTCGTCGACACCGGCGACCAGCCTTCCCCCTCCGCGGGAGATCAGCTCTTCCAGACCCCGGTGCAGGAAGAGGCGATAGGCCTCACAGAAGAGGCGCGTCAGATCGGTTGCCTTCTGCACTACGCCCTCTGCACTCTCCGGCTGCGCCGACGGTTTCGGATCGGAGAGCGATGCGTCAGACCTCTCGCTTCTCCTCGATGCGAGCCGCCTTGCCGCGCAGGTCGCGCAGGTAGTAGAGACGGCCACGACGTACCTTACCGCGACGCGACACCTCGATCTGGTCGATGGTCGGCGAGTGCAGCGGGAAGATCCGCTCGACGCCGACCGATCCCGACATCTTGCGCACCGTGAAGGTCTCGCGGGTGCCGCCGCCACGGCGGGCGATGACGACACCCTCGAAGATCTGAATGCGTTCCTTCTCGCCCTCGACGACGCGCACGTGCACGCGCACGGTGTCGCCGGCGCGGAAGTCGGGCTGGCCGTCCTTCATGAAGTGCGCCTCGTGACGCTGCAGGACGTTGGTCTGCCTACTCATTGGCTTTCTCCGGAAGATCTGGAATCTGGAATCGGGGAGCGACGTGCGACCGGGGAAGCGGCCGGGCAGCCCGTCCACCGGGTCGGGACGCCGACGCCGCGCGCCGCCGAGCCTCCACACGGCGCCCGAGCCGGGAGCCTCCGTGCGCGCGCAGAACGGTCGAACGTCTGCCGACGCGCCGAGGGAGTCGCTCCCTGGAACCGCTAATTATCTTCGCTTCGGCCCGACCTTTCAAGCCCCGAAGGCTCCACCTCGCTCGTCTCGGGACCCGCCGATCGGGGTTCCAGGAGGTCCGGCCGCTTGCGCCGTGTCGCCTCCTCGGCCTGCTCGCGGCGCCAGGCGGCGATCGCGGCGTGGTTGCCGGAGCGGAGGACCTCGGGCACTTCGAGCCCATCGACCTCCAGCGGGCGGGTGTAGTGCGGGTGGTCGAGCAGACCGCTGCGGAAGCTGTCGTTGATCACCGAGTCCGCGAGACCCACCACGCCGGGTATCTGACGCGAGATGGCCTCGACGACCACCATGGCGGCCACCTCGCCGCCCGACAGCACGTAGTCGCCGATCGACAGCTCCTCGTCCACCTCGAGCTGCCGCACCCGCTCGTCGACCCCTTCGTAGCGCCCGCAGACCAGCACCAGGTGCTCGCGGGTGGCGAGCTCCTGCGCCACCGCGTCCGACAACGGGCGCCCCTGCGGCGAGAGCAACGCGACGCGGGACGCCGGCCGGCGCAGCGACCGGATCGCCCGCAGCAGGGGCGGCGCCATCAGCACCATGCCGCCACCGCCGCCGTACGGCTCGTCGTCGACCGAGCGACGAGCGTCCTCGGCGTGGTCGCGCAGGTCGTGCGCGGCGACCTCCAGCAGCCCGTCGCGGCGCGCCCGGCCGATCAGGCCGAGCTCGAGGAAGGGCCCGAACAGGTCGGGGAAGATGGTCACGATGTCGATACGCACAGCTTCACCAGTCCGGCAGGCAGATCGGTCTCGACGCGCCGGGCCGCGACGTCGACCCGGAGCAGATGCGCCTTGACGAAGGGCACCAGGAGCCGCGCCTCGGGCCGGTCGCGCTCGCCGGCCGGGAGGTGGCGACGGGCCGCAGCGCCCTCGCCCAGCAGCACCTCGAGCAGCAGCCCGCCGCCGTCCTCGCGCACCGCGACGACCGTGCCGAGCTCACCCTCGTGACGATCGAGCACGCGGCAGCCCTCGAGCTCGAAGAAGTAGAACTCGCCCTCCGGCGCCTCCGGCACGGCCTGCCGCGGCACCTCGAGCCGGCGACCGCGCAGGGCGCTCGCCGCGTCGCGGTCGGTGACCCCGGCGAGCGTCAGCAGCAGTGTGCCGCGGTGGCGCCGCACCTGCTCGATCGCGAGCCTCTCCCCGGCGCACCACAGCTCACCGCCGCGGGCGAAGCGGGCCTCGGTGTCGGAGAAGCTCTCCACCGCCACCTCGCCCCGGACCCCGTGGGCGCCGAGCACGCGCCCGACTTCGATCCACTCGGGGAGCCGGGCTTCGTCGCGGTTCAATCTTCGACGACTTCGAGCTCGTAGTAGACGCCGCTCTCGGTGCCGCGCACCTCGAGCAGGTTGCGCAGCGAGCGGATGGTGCGGCCCTGGCGGCCGATCACCTTGCCGACCTCGTCCGGCGCCACGCGGACCTGCAGCAGGCGGGTGCCGCCGAGGTCTTCCTCGCTGACTTCCACCTCGTCCTCTTCGTCGACCAGAGCCCGCACCAGCAGGTCGACCTGATCACGGACCTCAGACATCGTCGGTCCTAAGCCTCGGCCGCGGCTTCGTCACCGCCGGCGTCCTGGGCCGCCGGGGCCGGAGCCGCCGGTCGCTCGACGTTGCTCTTGCCGCGCAGCCGCCGGACGGTCTCGGAGAGCTGGGCTCCGTTGCCGACCCAGTAGTCGATGCGCTCCTCGTCGAGCTGGATCGCCGCCGGCTTCTGCTTCGGATCGTAGTAGCCGATCTCCTCGAGAGCGGTGGAGCCGGGGACGCGGCGCTGGTCGGAGACGACGACGCGGTAGAACGGCGCGTTGCGCGCGCCCATGCGTCGCAGACGGATCTTCAACATCTGGGAACTCCTTGCGGGTCTTCGGTTCGATTCGGTCGGATCGTGGGCGTCCGCGCCGGCCGGTGCCTGCCGGCCCTGGAGGCTGCGGCGCGGGATCGATGCGGGTGAGATGGAACGGTGGACGGCAGACGCCGCAGGCGGGCCATCGCCGTGTGCGGCGCCGGGAGAGATCGCTCCTCGCCGGTCCGGCGACCTGTCGGCGGCCACTCGGTCGCTGTCTGCAGGTCGGCTCGGCCGGAGCCGCGACCTGCCGAGAGAATCATGCGGGTGGCAGAGCGCCGCCGCGGAGCCGTCGGCCAAGGCGCAGCTCCGCCGCGCGAGCACCGCAGACTACCAGCATCTCGCGCCACGCGGCAACTCGGGGCCGGCGGCCGTCGCGGCCGTCGCGCTCGCTGCGCCGCCCGGGGCTCCTGCTCGTGGTGGACCGCGCCCCAGCTCAACCGAGAGCGCCGCGGAGGAAGCCGCCCTTCATCCGCTTCATCATCTTCTGCATCTGCTTGTACTGCTTGAGGAGCTGGTTCAGCTCCTGGACCGTGCGACCCGACCCGGCGGCGATGCGACGCTTGCGTGAGGCGTTGAGGAGACCCGGCTTCTCGCGCTCGCGCGGCGTCATCGAGTTGATCAGCGCTTCGATCGCCACCAACCGCGTCTCGTCGACCTGCGCCCCCGCCCCGGCGAGCCCCTTGAACGGCCCGGTCTTCGGCAACATCTCCATCAGCTGGCCCAGCGGGCCCATCTTGCGGATCTGACGCAGCTGGTCGCGAAGGTCCTCGAGGGTGAACTGCCGGCGCGCAATGCGCTGCGCCATGCGCTCGGCCTGGTCCTTGTCGATCGCCTGCTCGGCCTTCTCGATCAGCGACAGCATGTCGCCCATGCCGAGGATGCGCGACGTGGTGCGCTCGGGCTGGAACAGCTCGAGGTCCTCCACCTTCTCGCCGACGCCGACGAAACGGATCGGCACCTCGGCGACGGCACGGATCGACAGCGCCGCGCCGCCACGGGAATCGCCGTCGAGCTTGGTCAGGATCACCCCCGAGACCGGCAGCGCGCCGGCGAAGTGCGCGGCACTGCGCACCGCGTCCTGGCCGGTCATCGCGTCGCAGACGAAAAGCAGCTCCTGCGGAGAGACCACCTGCACCAGCGAGCGCAGCTCGTCCATCAGCGAGTCGTCGACGTGCAGTCGACCTGCGGTGTCGAACAGCACCACGTCGCGTCCGCCCTCGCGGGCCTCGCGCAGGGCACGCGGCGCGAAGGCGACCACGTCCTCACCCTCGCGAGGAGTGATCACCGGCACGTCGATCGCCGCGCCGACCTGACGCAGCTGCTCGATCGCGGCGGCGCGCTGGAGGTCGCCGGCGACCAGCACCGGGTTCTTGTGCTGCTTGTCGCGCAGCCGCTTGGCGAGCTTGCCGATGGTGGTCGTCTTGCCCGAGCCCTGCAGGCCGCAGAGCATCACCACCGCCGGTCTGCCCTTGAGCTGCAGCTCCTGACCGGGTTCGCCGAGCAACTGGTTGAGCTCGTCGCGGACGATCTTGAGCACCTGCTGATCGGGAGTCAGGCTGCGCAGCACCTCCTCGCCGAGCGCCTTCTGCTGCACGCTGGCGACGAAGTCGCGCACCACCTGCACGTTGACGTCGGCGTCGAGCAGCGCCAGGCGGATCTCCCGCATCGCCCGCCGCAGGTCGTCCTCGGAGACCTTGCCCTGACCGCGGAGGCGGCTGAACACCCCCTCGAGCTTGCCCTGCAATCCGTCGAACATCCCTACCCACCTCTCGTTTCGCCGTCGCTCGGCGGTCTGACGCGCCGTCGTCAGGCCGCATGCACGTTCGGCTCTCGGCCGGTCAAAGCGACGCTCGGACCGCCGGCCCGGCAACTCGCCCGCCTCAGTTCCGCTTCCAGGTCCAGGTCGCCCGGGTCCGGGCCGCCTGGGTCGACGCCTGGGTGCGGCGGCGAGATCGTCGATCCGCCGCAAGCCGCCTGGCAGCCGCCTGCTCCTAAGAGCTCTCCTCCGCGTCGCGGCCGCGCTCGAGGCGGCGACGCAGGCGCGAGCCGAAGAGCGCCGGCAGGACGGTGATCGCCACCAGCGCGGTCAGCAACGCGCCCATGATCGCAACGAATCCCATCGAGCGCAAACCCGGGTAGCGCGACAGCGAGAGCGAGCCGAAGCCGACGCTGGTCGACAGCGCCGCGAGCACGATCGCCTTGCCGGTCTCCTGCAGAGCGGCCAGGAAACGGTCGGTTCCCTCGCCGTGGGTGTGGCGCCGCAGCTCCTCGTACTCGCTCGGCGCCTCACGGAAGCGATGCACCATGTGCACCCCGTAGTCGACGCCGATGCCGATGATCATGGTGGTCACGAAGACGTTGAAGAAGTTCATGTCGATGCCGAAGGCGGCCATCCCGCCGAGCATCCAGAGAATCCCCACCACCAGCGGCGCCAGCGACAGCGCGGCGTCGACCGGGTTGCGGTAGTCGACCCAGAGCATCAGCGCGACGACGACGAAGCCGACCACCGCCGCGACCACCGCGTCGCTCTTGACCTGCTCGCGCAGGCGCTCCGACACCGTGTTGACTCCCGAGAGGGTGACGTCGTCGCCGAGCCGGTCGGCGAGATCCACCACCGCCGGCGGCGCTTCGCGCTTGGCGACGCGCGGCGGCGGGTGCAGGTAGACGACGCTGCGCCAGCCGCCGTCCACCTCGCGCACGTAGCGATCGAGCAGCCGCCGGGTCTCCTCCACCGCACCCAGGTCGTCGAGGGTGACCACCTCCTCGCGCGCCGCGGCCGCGGTCAGCAGATCGATGCCGCGGGCGAATCCCTCCGGCCGCAGCCCCGCCGCCCGCGCCGCCTCGTCGAAGCTCGCCCGCAGTCGCTCGGGGTCGAGCAGATCGCCGCGATGCTGGCTCATCCACGCCAGGCCCTGGCGCTGCTGCGACGGCGCCGGCAGGATGCCGTCGATGCTGTCGACCCGCAGCAGGACTCCCTGCTCGATCAGCTCGCCAGCCGCCGCGGCGACCTCGGCGGTGCGTTCGAGCACCGCCTCCTGGGTGTCCGCGGCCACCACCAGCATCATGTAGTCGAAACCCGAGCCGAACTTCTCGGACACCCGATCCTGCACCAGCACCCCGGCGTTGCCCTCCGGGCGCATCGAGCGGATCGAGTCGACGAACTCGAGCCGTGGCGCCACCATGGCGCTGGCGATGCTGAGCACCAGCGCCACCACCAGGACCGGGGCCGGATGGTGGTAGGACCAGCGGATCAGACGCGAGCTGCCGAAGCCGTGCAGGTAGAGGCGCGGCGCCCCCGCGGCGCGCCGCGCGACCAGTCCCGAGAGCACCGGAAGACGGGTGACCCATCCCGGGATCCCGCCGTGCGGGTGATCCTCCCGCCAGGCGAGCATCGCCGGCAGCAGCACCAGCACCGCCGCCATGCAGAAGAAGATGCCGGTGCCGATCAGGAACCCCATCTCGCGCAGGCCGGTGAACTCGGTGACCAGGAAGGCGTAGAAGGTGGCCGCGGTGGTGACGCCGCCGGTGACCACCGCGCGCCCCGACGACCCGGTCATCGCCCGCAGCGCCTCGTCGAGTGGGCGTCCCTGGCTCCGCTCCTCGACGTAGCGGCCGTAGGAGACGATCACGAAGTCGATCCCGAGGCCGACGAGCAGCGCCGCGAAGCCGCTGGTGAAAGCGTTCAGACGACCCAGGGTCAGCGCCGCGAAACCGGCCGCGACGATCAGCCCCGAGGCCAGCGGCACGAAGGCGTAGAGCAGCAGCGAGAGCCGCCGGAAGGCGACCCAGAAGAGCACCAGCACCGCGATCATCGAGGTCACCGCGTTGATCAGCACGTCGCGGAAGAGGGTGCCGGCGTCGGAGAGCGCGATGACGTAGGTGCCACCGAGCGACACGCTCGGCGGCTCGAGCTCCTCGCCCTCGGCGATCTCGAGCCACTCACCGAGGGTGCGCTCCACCGCCCCGTCCACCGCCGCGACCAGCCGGCGATCGAACTCGATCTCCTGCGCCGGCGCTGTCGGCTTGGCGACCATCAGCAGCATCTCGCGATCGGTGCTGAGGAAGTAGCCGCGGCTCCAGTCGACTCTCAGGTCGCCGCGCGTCCCGACCAGCTGGTCGAGGAAGACCTCGCTGATGCCGAGGGGATCGAGCAGGTAGAGGTCCTGCAGGGCGATCGCCTGCGGCGTCTGCAGCTGACGCCGCAACTCGACCGCCCGCTCGCGGATCGCCGGATCCGAGAGCCGCTCGGCGAGCTGCTCGCGACCGTCACCGTCGAGGAAGAGGAAGGCGTTGGGGAAGAACTCCGCCACCAGATCCTCGATCTCGCCGATGTTGAAGTCGACGTACTCGATCTCCTCCAGCTCCTCGAGCCTCGGAGCCAGTGCGTCGGCGAACGACAGATAGGGCTCGAGCACCGCGCCCTGCGGGATCTCGACCACGACCAGCAGCACGTCGAGGCTGCCGAAGACCTCGAGCGTCTCGCGGAAGCGCTGCACCACCGGATCGTCCTGCGGCAGCATGTTGAGGATCTCGGTGTCGACCTCGAGCCGCGCGGTGAGCGCCAGCGAGGTGGCGAGCACCACGGCGCTGACCACGAAGATCCGCGGCCAGTGCGCCCTCGCGTAGAAGGCGATGCGGTGCAGCAGGGACTCCAGCATGCGGTGCGCTCCAGTGGGGCGGTCTTCGGCCCGATCGGCCCCGGGGGCCGGGTCGCCTACGGCTCGGGGTCGCCCGGCGGCTCGATGAGGACCCGCCGGCCGTGCCGCACGAAGTACTCGATGCCGGAGTAGATCGTCAGGGCGACCGCGATCCACAGTGCGATCGGGGCGATCGGCTGCAGCGCGCCGAGACGGTCCGAGATGATCAGCAGGGAGATGGCGACGATCTGAGAGGTGGTCTTCAGCTTGCCCGACAGGCCCGCCGCCAGCACCTGGTTCTGGGACGCCGCCAGGCTGCGCAGGGTGGACACGGCGAACTCGCGGGCCACGATCACCACCACCGTCCAGGCCGGCGCCAGGCCGAGGCCGACCAGGGAGATGAACGCCGCCGAAGTGAGGATCTTGTCGGCGGCGGGATCGAGCAGCTTGCCGATCCGGGTGATCTGACGTCGTCGTCTGGCGATGAAGCCGTCGAGGAAGTCAGTGAGCGCCGCGGTCAGGAAGAGGACCAGGCCGATCACCTCGCGACCCTCGATCTCGGTGAGGAGGACCACCACCAGGATCGGCACCAGCAGGATGCGGGACAGGGTCAGCAGGTTGGGCAGATTGAACATCGGTGGTCGGAGGGATCGGAGTGGGGACGTGCGGGGGCGTGGCCGGGTGGGGTCAGGCGCTCGCCCCGGACCGGCGCCGACGGCGAGCGCGCCGGCACGGGACCTCCGCTCGGTGGGCGCGAGCGACGCCGGACGGGTGCGGGCTGCGGCGATGCTATCTCTGCCGGGGCCGCGAGTCGGACCGACCGGCGGCCGACGGTCCCGCAGCTGGCGCCCGGCGGCTCAGGGGGTGGTCAGCACCAGGCGCCCCTGGGCGTCCCGCTCGACCCGGATCGGAGCCGACTGCGGCCGCGCCCGCTCGCGGCTGCGCGGCGTGATCGCGGGCACCTCGCCACGGTAGACCCCGAGCACCTTCTTCACGTAATCGACCGTCTCGCGGTAGGGAGGAATGCCGCCGTAGCGCTCGACCGCGGAGGGGCCGGCGTTGTAGGCCGCCAGGGCGTGTTCGAGATGACCTCCGAAGCGGTCGAGCATGCGGCGCAGATAGCGGGTCCCGCCCGAGACGTTCTCGGCCGGGTCCCAGGGATCGTCGACCCCGAGCTCACGTGCCGTCTCCGGCATCAACTGCATCACCCCGATGGCGCCCTTGCTCGACAGGGCGGCGATGTCGACGGCGGACTCGACCTGAGCCACCGCCTCGACCAGACGGCGGTCGAGGCCCTGGACCCGGGCCTCACGTGCGAACAGCTCGGCGAGGTCGCCCGGCGGATCGCGCCGCACGACGACGATGCCGGAGCCGGGTGAGGCGCTGGCGCGCGGCGAGCCACCACCGGTGATCACGAGCATGCCGTCGGCCGAGCGCGAGATCTTGATGCCGCTCTCGGTGGCGAGCGCCGTCGCGGCGCCACACAGCCACAACACCACGCACAACACCACGAAGGTGAGGTGGCCGGCGCGGCGCAATGCCCACCGACCGGCACGCAGGGCGCCGGGGACCGGACGGTCGGCGCAGCGACTCAAACCCCCGCCTCCACCTGGGCGAGCTGGCTGCCGATCGACGCGCGTGCAGCCGAGAAAGCTTCCTCGAGACGGGCCGGGTCCTTGCCGCCGGCCTGGGCGAAGTCGGGTCGCCCGCCGCCCGAGCCGCCGACCGCGTCGCCCATGGCGCGCGCCAGCTGACCGGCGTGCACCCGGCCCTCGAGGTCCTTGGTCACGGCGGCGAGCAGCGCCACCTTGTCCTCGCCGCGCGCGCCGACCACCACGACCCCGGAGCCGAGCTTGTTGCGCAGCACGTCGGCCAGGTTGCGCAGCTCGTTGCCGGGAGCGAGCGGGACCTCGCGCACCAGCACCTTGACGCCGTCGATCTGATCGGTGTCGTCCTCCGGCTCGCCGCCACCACCGGTCATCAGCTGCATGCGCGCCTTGGTCAGCTCCTTCTCGAGCTCGCGCAGTCGGGCGCGCAGGCCGGTGACCTCTTCGACCAGGCGCTCCGACGGCGCGCCCAGCAGCTGCTCCAGCTCCATCAGACGCTGCGCCTGATCGCGCTGCCAGCGCTCCGCCTGCTCGCCGGCCAGCGCCTCGATGCGCCGCACCCCGGAGGCGACGCCGCGCTCGGAGGTGATCACGAAGGGCCCCACCGCGCCGGTGTTCGCCACGTGGCAACCACCGCACAGCTCGAGCGAGATCCCCGGCACGTCGACGGTGCGCACCACCTCGGAGTACTTCTCGCCGAACAGCGCCATGGCGCCGGCATCCAGCGCCTCCTGCAGCGGCCGCTCGCGCACCTGCAGCGGCACCGATTCCCGCGCCCAGGCGTTCACGGCGCGCTCGATACGCACTCTCTCGTCGTCGCTCAGCGGCGCCGCGTGGGTGAAGTCGAAGCGCAGGCGCTCCGGATGCACCAGCGAGCCCGCCTGCCGGACGCCCTCGCCGAGCACACCACGCAGCGCCGCGTGCAGCAGGTGCGTGGCCGTGTGGTGCCGCTCGGTCGCCAGCCGCCGTTCGGCGTCGATCGAGAGGTCGACACGATCGCCCACCGTGACGCTCCCCTCCAGCACCTCCACCTGATGCACGAAGACGCCGCTGGCGTCCTTGTGCACCGCGTCGACGCGCAGCGCGGCGTCGGAGGAGGCGATGCGGCCGAGGTCGGCCACCTGACCGCCCGACTCGGCGTAGAAGACGGTGCGGTCGAGAACCAACGCGCCGCGCTGACCCGACTCCAGGCTCTGCGCGGCGCTGGCGCGGCCGTCCTGGAAGCGCACCACCCGCAGCACCTCGGCCCCTTCGAGCCGGTGCTGGTCGTAGCCTCGGAAGCGGGTGGCGGGCAGCTCGCCGTCGGCACGCAGGGCGGCGCCGAGGCCCTGCTGCGCGCCCTGCAGCTCGCTGGTGGCGCTGCGCGAGCGCTCGCGCTGCTCGGCGAGCGCCGACTCGAAGCCCTCCTCGTCGAGGCCGAGCTGCTCCTCCTCGGCGATCTCCCGCACCGTCTCGAGCGGCAGCCCGTGGGTGTCGTAGAGGCGGAAGACCACTTCCCCGGGCAGGCGGCGCAGACCGTCACGCTTGGCCGACTCGATCGCCTCCTGCACCTGGCGCGCGCCCGCGGCGACGGTGGAGAGGAACTTCTCCTCCTCGGCGCGGATGGTGCCGGCGGAGGCCCGGTGCGTCGCCGCCAGCTCCGGGTAGGTGGCGCCGAGGGTGAGCTCGAGCGGTGTCAGCAGATCGCCGAGGAAGGGCTCCTCGAGGCCGAGGCGCATGCCGTGGCGCACGGCCCGGCGCAGCACCCGTCGCAGCACGTAGCCGCGGCCCTCGTTGCTGGGGATGACGCCGTCGGCGAGCAGGAAGGCCACCGCCCGGATGTGGTCGGCGATCACCCGCATCGAGATGTCGCGCTCCTCGTGCTCGCCGTAGCGCACGCCGGCGCGCTCGGCAGCGGCCGCGAGCAGCGGCTGGAAGAGGTCGGTGTCGTAGTTCGACTCGACCCGCTGCAGCGCCGCGCTGACGCGCTCGAGACCCGACCCTGTGTCGATCGACGGGCGCGGGAGCGGCGTCATCGTGCCAGCCTCGGCGCGATCGAACTGCATGAAGACCAGGTTCCAGATCTCCAGGTAGCGACCGCTCTCCGAGCCCTCGAGGAAGGGCACCTCCGGCTCGGACGGCGAGCGGTCGACGAAGATCTCGCTGCACGGACCGCAGGGACCGGTCTCGCCCATGGCCCAGAAGTTGTCCTCGGCGCCGCAGCGGATCACCCGCGCGGCTGGCAGTCCCGAGATCCTCAGCCACAGGGACTCGGCCTCGTCGTCCTGCTCGAAGACGGTGGCGAAGAGGTGCTTCGGGGACAGGCCCCACCCCTTGGTGACCAGCTCCCAGGCGAACTCGATCGCCTCCTCCTTGAAATAGTCGCCGAAGGAGAAGTTGCCGAGCATCTCGAAGAAGGTGTGGTGGCGCGGCGACGGCCCCACGTTCTCGAGGTCGTTGTGCTTGCCGGAGACCCGCAGGCACTTCTGCGAGGTGACGGCGCGACGGTTCTCGGGCGTCTCGACCCCGAGGAAGAAGTTCTTGAACTGCACCATGCCGGCGTTGGTGAACAGCAGGGTGGGATCGCCCTGTGGGACCAGCGGAGCACTCTTGTGGTGCCGGTGGCCGCGGCTGGTGAAGAACTCGACGAAGCTCTGGCGGATGTCCTTGCTGTTCATGGCGCTGGTTCGGCACCCGCCGACTCCGGCTCGCGGCGGTCCGGCCCGGGGACGAGTGCGGGGAACGAGGGTCGGGCGGACCGTCCCGACCGCGCACGGACAGGCTTCGTGCTACCGCGAGCCGGCGTCCACGGCCGGCGGCGCGGACTCATCGTCCGAGCGGCGTAACTCCTCCAAGACGAGGAGAATAACACGCGTCGAGTAGCCCTTGCGAGCGAGGAAACGTCCGATCGACGCCTCCTCCGCGCCCCTGCCCGAGCGCGCCGCGGCGAGGTCGCGGGCCCGCCGCAGCTCGTCGTCGTCCGACGTCTCGGCGGCGGCCCGCTGGGCCAGATCCTCGTCGACCCCGCGACGCAGCAGCTCCTGGCGGATCCGCGCCGAACCCTCGCCCCGCCGACGCCGGCGCAGGGCGACGAACTCGGCCGCCACCGACTCGTCGTCGATCACGCCGTCGCGGCGCAGCACCGCCAGGATCTGCTCCACCTCCGTCTGCGGATAGTCGCGCCGCAGCAGCTTGCGCCGCAGCTCGGCTTCGAAGTGCGAACGCTGAGCGAGCAGCTGCAGGGCCTTGTCGAGGCAGCTGACCTCCTCACCCGCCACGGCAGATCTCCCTTGTGGCAGCCGGCAGCCGCGTCAGCGCTCGATCTCGAACTCTTCTTCGAGCATCTCGGAGGCCTCGAAGTCGCCCCCTCGGGGGCCGACCAGGGTGCCCTCCATCTGCGCCCGGGCCAGGTCGGCGGTCGACTGCACGCCCTCGAGCTTGAGCTTGAACTCGTCCGGGTTGCTGGCCCGCTTCATCGCGTCGTCGAGCGAGATCAGGCCGCCGGTGTAGAGCATGTAGAGGCTCTGGTCGAAGGTCTGCATGCCGTACTGGCTGGTGCCGAGGGAGATCTGGTCGCGGATGAACTTGGTCTTGTCCTTGTTCTCGATGCACTCGCGGATGTACGGCGTGGTGATCATGATCTCGGTCGCCGGCACCCGGCCCATCGAATCGAGGCGTGGCACCAGACGCAACGAGATGACCGACTTGATCACCTGCGCCAGCTGCAGCCGGATCTGCTTCTGATGGTGCGGCGGGAAAACCGAGATGATCCGGTTGACGGTCTCGGTGGCGTCCAGCGTGTGCAGGGTCGAGAACACCAGATGGCCGGTCTCGGCCGCCAGCAGCGCTGTCTCGATGGTCTCGTAGTCGCGCATCTCGCCGACCAGGATGACGTCGGGATCCTGGCGCAGCGCCGCGCGCAGCGAGCGGCTGTACTCGTAGGCGTCGACGTCGAGCTCGCGCTGGTTGACGATCGAGCGCTTGTCGCGGTGCAGGTACTCGATCGGATCCTCGATCGTGATGATGTGCTCGGCGCGGCTCGAGTTGATGTGGTCGATCATCGCCGCCAGCGTGGTGCTCTTGCCGGAGCCGGTGGTCCCGGTGCACAGCACCAGCCCGCGGCGCTCCTCGCAGATGCCCTCGAGCACGGGAGGAAGCATCAGCTCGCGCATCGACAGGATGCGGGCCGGGATCACGCGCAGCACCAGACCGATCGTGCCGCGCTGCTGGAAGACGTTGCAGCGGAAGCGGCCGAGGCCAGGCACCGAGTAGGCGATGTCGAGGTCGAGCTCCTCCTTGAAGCGCTGCTTCTGGCGCGCGTTCATGATGGAGAACGCCATCTGCACGGTGTCCTCCTGCATCAACCGCTTGAGCTCGTTCAGCGGCTTGAGCATCCCGTCGATGCGGATCACCGGCGGCGAGCCCACCTTGAGGTGGATGTCAGAGGCCTTGTTCTCGACCCCGATCTTGAGCACGTCGTTGATGTTCACGGCGCTCCTCCGCTGTCGACCGGCGCCGCGGGATCGGCTCGACGGACGGCGAGCCCGCCACGCCTGCGGCGCCACCGGTCATCCTACAGGAACGGTGGCGTGTGCGTCGGCGGCGGTGCTGCCGCTGGGCCGGGTCGACCGCCGGCACCAGGCGGCACGGCCTCAGCGCCAAGGGGCAACCAGCAGCAAGCCGCTCGCCACCAGCGCCGCGGTCTCCACCCGCAGCACTCTCGGCCCGAGGCGCATCGGCAGCCAGCCTCCCTCCCTCACTCCGAGGGCGTAGCGTGCGGCGAGCCGCTCCTCCTCGTGCGGCGAGAAGCCGCCCTCCGGGCCGATGACGAGGCGCATCCTGGCGGCGCCGCGCAGCAGCGCTGGCTCCTGCGGCGGGTGGCGCAGATCGAGGACCACGGTGGCCGGAGCGGCGGCGTCGGGCGCTTCGGCCAGCAGCTCGTCGAACCGTCGGTCGAGCTCGATCGCCGGCAGCACGCTGCCGCCGCTCTGCTCGAGCGCCGAGCGGGCGACGCGCTCGAAGCGCGCCTGCTGTCGGTCGGCGTAACGGTGCTGCGAGCGCTCGCTGTCGTAGAACACGATGCGGCGCACTCCCAGCTCGCCGAGCTTCTCGACCAGCCACGAGGCGCGCTCGGGGCGCAGCGCAGCGCACCACACCTCGAGCCGGAGGTCCGGCTCGGCAGCGACTAGCGCCTCCTCGAGCCGCAGCGTCGCGGAACTGCGCTCGACCTCCTCGACGACCGCGGCCCGCGAGCCGCCCCGACCGTCGACCACCCGCAGCCGCTCACCGACCGCCAGGCGACGGGCACGGAAGAGGTGCCGGTAGGCGTCGCCTCCGACGACGACGCGCTGGCCACCCAGCTGCTCCGGACCGACCAGCAGAGTCGCGACGAGACGGACCCGGTCGTCGCCGGCGAGCGGTTCAGAGGGCATCGCTCTTCCGCCGCGCCAGCACCAGGGCGATCCACTCTTCGCGCTGCGCGGTCTCGACGCACTCGAGGCCGAGGTCGCGCCAGCGTCCCTCGATCTCCTGCCGCTGCTCGCTCAGCACGCCGCTGAGCAGCAGCTCGCCGCCGTCGGCCAGGGCCGCCGCGATGGCCGCCTCCTGGCCCTCGATGCGATGAGGCAGCACGTTCACGGCCACCAGCTCGAAGCCGCCGCGAGCGCTCTCCCCGAGACACGCCACGGTGCCGCAGACCAGTTGCAGCGGCAGCCGGTTGCGCTCGGCGTTGCGTGCGGCGACGAAGCTCGAGCAGGGATCGATCTCCACCCCCAGAGCGGCACGGGCGCCGAGCCGCCGCGCCACCAGACAGAGGATGCCCGATCCCGAGCCGACATCGAGCAGGCGCGCTCCCTCGAGACGGCGCTGCTCGAGCAGGTCGACCATCAACCGGGTGGTGGGATGGCTGCCGGTACCGAAGGCCTGCTCGGCCGGCAGCAGGAGACGGTGGCGCTGCCGCGCGCCCGCACCCTCGGGCGGCAGAGCACGATCGCCGGCATCCGCCAGCCCGGCCGCCTCGGCCGGCTCGTCGGGATCGCGCGGATCGAAGACGAAGCGGGCGGTCGTGATCGGCTGCGCCCTGGCGCGGTACTCCGCCAGCCAGTCGCGCGGCGGCAGCTCGGCGACACCGACGATCCGACAGCAGCTCGCCTCGTCGCCGAGACCGTCCAGCGCTGCCCGCGCCCGCTCGCGGAGCCCCTCCTCGCCGCCGGGCCCCAAGGGCGGGAAGATCGCCTCCAGCGGCAGCCGGTCGCCGCGGGCCTCGAGGCGCTCGGCGAGCAGACCTCCGGCCGGCTGCACGCCGAGGCAGCCGATCTCGAACAGTCGCGCCGCGGCGTCGTCCTCCCAGCGAGCGTCGACCTCGAACCGCAGCGCCAGGTGGCCGCAGCCCGCCTGGGCTCCGCGGTTGGGTGACGCGCCCGCGCCGACCGCGGCGCTCGACCGCCGTCCTCGCCGACTCAGCGGAACAGCTCCTTCACCTTTCCCCACACCCTCTTGCGCCCCGAGCCGACGCGCTCACCGCCGATCTCCGCCAGGCGCTCGAGCAGCTCGCGCTCCTCCTCGCCGACCTCCTTCGGCGACGGCACGTGCAGGGCGATCTGCACCACGTGGTTGCCGCGGCCGCTGCGACCGAGTCGCGGGATGCCGTCACCGCGCAGCACGAAACGCTGGCCGGGCTGGCTGCCGGCGGGGACCTCGAGCTCGCGACGACCGTGCAGGGTGTCGACCTGGAGGATGCCGCCGAGCACCGCCTGCGGGTAGCCGATCAGCTCGAGGGTGTAGACGTCGGCGCCCTGCCGGGCGAATCGCTCGTGCTCCTCGACGTGCACCACCACGAAGAGATCTCCCGGCGGCCCGCCGCGCAGACCGTGCTCGCCCTCACCGGCGAGACGCAGCCGAGCCCCGGTGTCGACCCCGGGCGGGATCGTCACCTGGATCGAGCGTTCCTTCTCGACCCGGCCCTGACCCTGGCACTCGCTGCACGGGTCGCTGATCACCTGACCCTGGCCCTGGCACTGCGGGCAGGTGCGAGCCACGGTGAAGAAGCCCTGGGTGAAACGCACCTGACCGCGGCCGGCGCACCCGGCACACGTCTTCGGCGCCTCGCCGCCGGCCGAGCCGCTGCCCGAGCACCTCTCACAGCTCTCGAGGCGCGGGATGCGCAGCTCCGGCTCACAACCAAAAGCCGCCTCCTCGAAGGTGATCTGCAGGTCGTAGCGCAGGTCGGCGCCGCCCATGGCGCCACCGCGCCCGCGCCGCGGCCGCCCCTGACCGAACAGGTCGCCGAAGCCGAAGAGGTCGCCGAGGATGTCCGAGAAGTCGGTGAAGGCCGAGGGATCGAACCCGCCGGCGAAGCCGCCGCCGGAATGGCCGAACTGGTCGTAGCGTGCGCGCTTCTCGGGGTTCGAGAGCACGGAGTACGCCTCTGCGGCCTCCTTGAACTTCTCCTCCGCCTCCTTGTCGCCGGGGTTCTTGTCCGGGTGGAACTGGACCGCCAGCCTGCGGTAGGCGGACTTGATCGCCTTGACGTCGGCGTCGCGCTCGACCCCGAGCACTTCGTAGTAGTCACGCTTCACGACACTCTCCGGATGCGTCCGTGCACGACGGGCGCGGCGCCCGTGGTGGGCGGAGGACGACGCGCACGGCCCGGCCCAGACCGCTGAGCGCGCTTCCCGAGGCCGACCCGGGGCGACGCGAACCGCCGCCCGCGAGGTCCCGACGGCCTCCGCGCGCCGCTGGCGCCGGAGCCGGGGACGCTACTCGTTGGCCTCGTCCAACATCAGGTTCGACAGCAGGCGCGAGATCGAGTTCAGATCGAACATCGCCGCCTCCATGTCCACTCGGTCCTCGCTGCCCAGCGCGGTGCGCGCCTGGCCGAGGACCTCCTTGACTCGCTTGCGGTCCGAGTCGCGCAGTGCTTCGCCGAACTGCTCGAGGACCTTCTCGTTGGTGTAGACCATGCCTTCGAGCCGGTTGCGCACGCGGCGCAGCTCGCGCCGTTCGCGGTCGGCCTTGGCGTAGTCGGTCGCCTCCTGGACCAGGCGGTCGACCTCCTGCTGGCTCAGTCCGCTCGCCGGGCTGATCTGGATCGTCTGCTGGTGATTCGTCGCCATGTCGCGCGCCGACACCGTGTGGATGCTGTTCGAGTCGATCGAGAAGGTGACTTCGATCTGCGGCACGCCCTTCGGCGCCGGCGCCACGCCGACCAGCTCGATCTTGCCCAGCGAGCGGTTGTCAGCCGCCAGCTCGCGCTCTCCCTGCAGCACGTGGATCTCCACCGTGTCCTGGTTGTCGACGACGGTGGTGAAGATCTGCGACATCTTGGTCGGGATCGTCGAGTTGCGCTCGATCAGCCGGGTGAACAGACCGCCCTGGGTCTCGATGCCGAGCGACAACGGGGTGACGTCGAGCAGCACGACGTCCTTGATGTTGCCCTGCAGGATGCCGCCCTGGATGGCGGCGCCCATCGCGACGACCTCGTCGGGGTTGATGTCCGAGTTCGGCTCGCGCTGGAAGAGCTCCTTGACGATCCGGTGCACCATCGGCATCCGCGTCTGGCCGCCCACCAGCAGCACCTCGTCGATCTGACTCGGCGCCAGCCCGGCCTGCTCCAGCGCGTCGAGACATGGCCCGCGGGTCCGCTCGACCAGATCGCGCACGATCTCCTCGAAGTGGCCGCGGGTGAGGCTGCGCGACAGGTGCCGCGGACCGTGGTCGTCGGCCGAGATGAAGGGCAGGTTGATCGGCGCCTCCTCGCTGACCGACAGCTCGCACTTGGCGCGTTCCGCGGCCTCCTTGAGGCGCTGCAGGGCCATGCGATCGCTGCGCAGGTCGATCGAGGTCTCCTTCTGGAACTCCTCGACCAGCCAGTCCATGATCCGGCGGTCGAAGTCCTCGCCGCCCAGATCCGGGTCGCCGTTGGTCGCCTTGACCTCGAAGATCCCCTGCGACAGCTCCATGATCGAGATGTCGAAGGTGCCGCCTCCGAGATCGAAGACCGCGATGTTCTCCGAGCCGTCACGGCGGTCGAGCCCGTAGGCGAGGGCGGCGGCGGTCGGCTCGTTGATGATCCGCAGCACCTCGAGACCGGCGATCCGGCCGGCGTCCTTGGTCGCCTGGCGCTGCGAATCGTCGAAGTAGGCCGGCACCGTGACGATCGCCTCCTCGATGCGCTCGTCGAGGATCTCCTCGGCAAACGAACGCAGCTCCTGCAGGATGATCGCTGAGATCTCCTCCGGGCTGTACGAACGGTCGCGGATGCGGATCTTCACGTCGCCGTTGGGAGACTCGATCAGCGGATACGGCAGATGCACGTCGAGCGCCCGCTGCACGTGCGGGTCGTTGAACTTGCGGCCGATCAGGCGCTTGACCGCGAACACCGTGTTCTGGGGATTGGTGATCGCCTGGCGCTTGGCGATCTGACCGACGAGCCGGTCGCCGTCCTCGGCGAAGGCGACGATGGAGGCGGTGGTCCGGCTGCCCTCCCGGTTGGCGAGCACCCGGGGTGCGGCGACTCCTTCGACGACTGCCACGCAGCTGTTCGTCGTGCCGAGGTCGATGCCGAGAATCTTGCTCACCGAGTCTTCCTGGCCGGCTCACCGGCGCCTTCACATCCGGCGGGGCGGTCAGCTCCCCGCGTCCGCGTCGTCGTCGAGCGGCTCGTCGAACGCGCCGTTCACTTCGTCGTCGCTCGCGGAATCTCCCGCCTCGTCGCGTGCCGCCTTCCTGGCATTCCTGGCGGATTCCGACGGAACCGCCACGACGACCATCGCCGCGCGCAACAACCGATCGTGCAGGGTATAGCCACGCTGGTACTCGTCGACAACAGTAGCAGTCGCGACCTCGTCGTCCTCCACCCGGGAAACCGCTTCGTGCACCGACGGGTCGAAGCGCTCGCCCACCGCGGTGATGGGCTCGACTCCGGCACGCTCCATGATGCCCTCGATCTGCTTCAGGATCATCTCGACACCTCGCTTGAGATCGTCGAGATCTCCGTCGGCCTCCAGAGCGCGAGTCAGATTGTCGACTACCTGGAGGCAGTCGCGCAACACGCCCTCGGCGGCGTAGCGCTTCTCGTCCTGCCGGCTGCGCTCGGTGCGACGGCGGAAGTTCTCGTAGTCGGCCAGGGCGCGCAGGGCCCGGTCCTTCTCCTCCGCCAGTCGCCCTTCGAGCTCCTGGACGCGCCGCGACATCTCCTCGAGCTCGGCGGAGGCGGCTCCGGCCACCTTCGCGGGCCGCTCCGACTCCTGCCGATGAGCGGTCGGCGCCTCGGCGTCGCCTACGCTCGCCGCCTGCGCGGTCTCTGCGGACTCGGCTTCCGGATGGTGGCGCGCACCGACCCGGGCGTCCACGGCCTCGAGCGCCTCGCGCATGAGGGTCTCGGGGTCCGAGTCGGAGTCGTCTTCGAGATCGAGATCGTAGACGTCCTCGTCCTCTTCGACGGCGTCGTTGTGGGGATCCTGGTTCATGGCACTGGATTGGACCGCTCGAGCGCGGCCGGGGCAAGGATCGGCAGCATCCCGTCGGCCCACTGCGGTCGACGAACGCCGCTGCGGGTCGGGGTCCGGAACGAAGAGATCGCCGGCGCAGGCGCGGCCGCACCAGGCGAGCGGACACCCGTCGCGCCACTCCCTCTCCAGTCGCGCGGCGGAACCGCTCGGCGATTCCTTCGCGCGAAAATACCAGAGCCGGCAGCCGCTCGGCCAGTCGCCCGGAAGAGAAGGTCAGGAGCGACCCCTTGGCCTGGCCGCAACCGCCAGCAGCCGGACGAGCCTTGCCTAGCGCCACCGGCGCACGCCGACGGGGATCCTGCGGCCGCCGACCGTCGCGGCAGCGGCCTCAGATCCGCTTCGAGGAGCTCGCACCGGGCGGGCTCACAGCGTCCCCTCGAGAGCCGCGGTCAGGCGATCGCCGAGATAGTCGACCAGCGGGATCAGCTTGCCGTACTCCATGCGCGAGGGACCGAAGAGACCGATGCCTCCCACCGGCCTGCCCTCGACCAGGCAGCCCTTGACGATGAGCGAGAAGTCGAGGTCCGAGGTGAGGTCGCTCTCCTCGCCGATGTAGACACGCACCGCCTCACCTTCGATGCAGCGCCCGAGCAGCGCAGCGACCCGAGCCTTGTCCGAGAAGGTGTCGAAGAGGCGCCGGACTCGCCCGAGGTCGGAGAGCTCCGGCAGCCCGAGCAGGGCCTCGGTGCCCTGCACCGCGAGGTGGGGCGCCGATTCGACGTCGAGGCCCTGTTGGGCGAGTCGGATCGCCCGCCCCAGCAGCTGGTCGACCTGCGCCCGCCCGTCCGCCAGGCTGCTCAGCAGGCGGCGCCGGATCTCGGCGATCGAGTGGCCGGCGAAGGTCTCGCTGACGAAGTTCGACAACCGGATCAGCTCTTCGCGGGCGATCTCTTCCTCGACACGCACCACCTTGTTGTCGACGAAACCGTTCGCCGAGACCACGACGCAGAGCACCTTGTTGCCGGTCAGGGGCACGAACTCGATCCGTTCGACCGCCGTCTGCGCCACCTCCGGCGTCACCACGATCCCGACCTGCGAGCTGAGCTCGGAGAGCAGCTGAGACGCGAGGCTGGTGAGCTCGTCCTGATCGGCGCCGCCGCCGCTCAGCTCGGCGTCGATGAGTCGCATCGCGGCGGGCGAGGGAGACTCGGCCTTCATCAACGAGTCGATGAACAGATGGTACCCCTGCGTCGTCGGTACCCGGCCGGCCGAGGCGTGCGGCTGGCGCAGGTAGCCCATCTCCTCCAGATCCGCCATCGTGTTGCGGATGCTGGCCGAGGACAGCGACAGCACCCGGTCCTTGGCCAGCCGTCGCGAGCTCACCGGCTCGGCGGTGAGCAGGTACTGCTCGACGACACCGCGCAGGATCTCGCGATCGCGATCGCTCAGGGTCTGGGCGCTGTCGGAGCTGAGGTTGCTGTCGGTACTCTCGCCCACGGCGTGCTCTTGCGAACCGGAGCGCCGGCGACGGACGCGTCGCCGCACCCGATCCGGTCACGATCCTACCAGCGACCGGATGGTCACCCGTGCTCTCGACGGCCGGCGACGACCGGTCCGGCGCCGGGTGCCGGCCCTCGGCGCCGTTCGCAAGTCCCTGGCTCCCTGCGGCTTGCGGCCGACCGCGCAGGCACCGGCGTCGACGGCGCGTCTGTTGCCCCCGCCCCTTGCAACTGGTAGCCTCCTCGGTTGGACCGGGAGCCGGCTGCTGGTGGCGCCACGGCCGGCGGCGCCTGTCCGTCGGATCCCTCCGGCCACAGTCCTTCTACGAGACCGCCGCGTGGTTTTCTTCAACTACAGCACCATGCAGATGGCGGCCAAGATCGTGTACTACGGTCCTGGTCTGTGCGGGAAGACCACCAACCTGCAGCACATCTACAACCGCACGAGCAACGACTCGCGCGGCGAGATGGTCTCGCTCGAGACGGACACCGATCGCACCCTCTTCTTCGATCTGCTGCCGATCGACGTCGGCACGATCCAGGGGTTCAACACCCGCATCCAGCTCTACACGGTGCCGGGTCAGGTCTTCTACAACACCACCCGCAAGCTGGTGCTCAAGGGCGTCGACGGTGTCGTGTTCGTCGCCGACTCGCAGCGGGCGATGCGCAACACCAACATCGAGTCGTTCTCCAACCTCGAGCAGAACCTGGCGGAGATCGGTCTCTCGGTGAAGGAGGTGCCGCTCGTCCTGCAGTACAACAAGCGGGACCTGCGCGACATCCTCAGCGTCGAGGAGCTGAACGAGACCCTCAACCGCGAAGGCTGGCCCTACTTCGAGGCTTCCGCCCTGCAGGGCGACGGCGTCTTCGAGACCCTCAAGGGGATCTCGAAGCTCACCCTGCTGAGCCTCAAGCGCCGCATCGCCGAGATGCAGGCGAAGTCGTCGCCGGCCGGCAAGGCGGCGCCGCAGCAACCTCCTCAGCAGCAGGAGAAGCAGCCACAGCGGCCAGCGCGTGCTGCCGCGGCGGCGGCGAAGCCGGAGGCGAAGGCACCGCCAGAGCCGGCCCCGACGCCTCCGCCGGCCGAGACGGCCGAAGCCCTCGCCGGCGCCGACCGCGCCGGCCGGCGACCCAAGGTGGACATCCTCGCCGAGCTCGAGAAGATCCGCCGCCAGGCGCGGCAGGGAACCGCCCGCGAGCCCCGCGGCGGCGACGACAGCGCCACCGCGGGCGCCACCAGCGCCGACCGGTCGCCGGAAGGGGCGGAACGGCCGGCGGTCCAGATCAACGGCGATCGAGAGATCGAGCACGAGCTGCAGCTCTCCGTGCCGCGCCCCGACCTGATCCGGGCTCGCCGGGTCAGCGTCAGCTTCCGCATCGAGGACGAGCAGAGCGAGATCGTCGACAGCGTGGTGCAGAACTTCGACGTCGCCGACCCGGCCGACCTCGAGCACCTGCTGCTCCGCCTCAGCATCGCCTTGCGCAGCGACGGCTGAAGCCCACGGCTCGAGGGGGCTCGGCGCCTCCACGGTGCTCCACGGTGGCCCGCTGGCCGACCGGCGGCCCGGCCGAGGCCCTTTTCGCGTAGGCTGTCGCTTCATGAAGTGTCCCTTCTGCTCGGGTACGAAGGACCGCGTCGTCGATTCGCGCGAGAGCAAGGACGGCCTGACGATCCGACGGCGACGCGAGTGCCTCTCCTGCTCGCGACGCTTCACCTCGTACGAGCAGATCGAGGACATCGCCTACCGAGTCGTCAAGGCCGACGGCAGCAGGCAGGAGTTCAGCCGCAGCAAGCTGCTCTCCGGGCTGCTACGCGCCTGCGAGAAGCGCCCGGTGTCACTCAAGGCCCTCGAGGAGCTGGTGGACGAGGCCGAACAGCTGCTGCACGAACGCGAGGACCGCGAGATCACGACGCGGCAGCTCGGTGAATTCGTCATGGAGCGCCTGCGCGGACTCGATCAGGTCGCCTACGTCCGCTTCGCCTCCGTCTACCGCCAGTTCGAGCACATCGACGCCTTCATGCAGGAGCTGCGAAGCCTGCTCGAGCAGCGCCCTCCGTCGAACAAGAAGAAGGATTGAGGCCCTCCGCTCGCCGGCGGCGGCCAGCAGCGTCGCGGGCCACCGCGCCGACACACACCCGCCCGCTGCGGCGACGCATCGGCGGTCACCGCCAGCCCCGAGGCGCCTCACTGCACCCGATGGCGCACACCCGACGAGACAGATGAGCGAGAGCAGAGACAGCGGCCCGACCGAGTCGATCGTCATCTCCCCGGAGCCCTCGGGATCGCTGCAGAATCACGACGCCGACGACGGAGAGGCTTTCGACCTCGCATCGGTACCCGACGTGCTGCCGGTGCTGCCGCTGCGCGATTCGCTCGTCTTCCCCTACATCATCGTGCCGCTCTCGGTCCGGCGCGCCACCTCGCTGGCCGCGGTGGATCAGGCGCTCGCCGAGAGCCGCATCGTGCTGCTGGCCTCGTCCGCCGAAGCGGCGTCGAACGGGGGCGAGGAGGAGTCCGAGGAGATCGGGCCCCTGCACGAGATCGGCGTCGTGGCGCTGATCATGCGCATGCTGAAGCTCCCCGACGGGCGCGTCAGGGTGCTGGTCCAGGGGCTGTGCCGGGCCGGCATCCAGCACGTCAGCCAGACCCGTCCGTTCGTGCGGGCGCGCATCCGGCCGCTCGCGGACCAGGGCGCCTCACCGGCGCAAGGGGACGGCGAGGCGCGGGCTGCCGCGCCGAGCGAAGAGGAGGTCGAGGTCAACGTCCGCGCCACCAAGGATCTGCTCGAGCGGGCCGTGCAACTCGGCAGGCCGATCTCCTCCGAAGTGATGGTGATCGCCGCCAACCTCGAGGACCCCGGCAGGCTCGCCGACCTCGCCGCCAGCAACCTCGATCTCGGCCACGAGACCGGCCTCGAGATCCTCTCGTGCCTCGATCCTCTGCTCAGGCTCAAGCGGGTCAACGAGCTGCTCTCGCACGAGGTCCGCCTGCTGACCATGCAGTTCGAGATCGCCTCCCAGGCCCGCGACGAGATGGACCGCAGCCAGCGCGAGTACTTCCTCCGCCAGCAGCTGCGCACCATCCAGGAGGAGCTCGGCGAGGCGGGCGAGCTGGAGGAGGAGATCGAGTCGTACCGCGCCAAGGCGCGCGATCTCGAGCTGGGCGACGAGGCCGCGGCGGAGGTCGAGCGTCAGCTGCGGAGACTGGAGAAGGGACATCCCGACTCCGCCGAGAGCTCGGTGATCCGCACCTTCCTCGACTGGTTGCTCGGCCTGCCGTGGCAGCAGGTGACGGTCGACAACCTCGATCTCGAGCGAGCGCGCCGCGTGCTCGACGAGGACCACTACGACCTCGAGCGCGTCAAGCAGCGCATCCTCGAGTTCCTCGCGGTGCGCAAGCTCAAGCCCGATGCCAAGGGCCCGATCCTCTGCCTGGTCGGACCGCCCGGGGTCGGCAAGACCTCCCTCGGTCGCTCGGTGGCGCGGGCCCTGGGCCGACGGTTCGTGCGCATCGCGTTGGGCGGGGTCCGCGACGAGGCCGAGATCCGGGGCCATCGCCGCACCTACGTCGGCGCGATGCCAGGACGCATCCTGCAGGGACTCAGGCAGGCCGGCACCAGCAACCCGGTCTTCATGCTCGACGAGATCGACAAGATCGGCTCCGACTTCCGTGGCGATCCCGCCGCGGCGTTGCTCGAGGTGCTCGACCCGGCCCAGAACGACAGCTTCCGCGACCACTACCTCGGCGTCGAGTACGACCTCTCGCGGGTGCTCTTCCTGACCACGGCCAACCTTCTCGATCCGATCCCCGCCGCCTTCCGCGACCGCCTCGAGGTGCTGCGCCTGTCCGGTTACACGCTGCCGGAGAAGCTGCAGATCGCCACCCGCCATCTGGTGCCGCAGCAGCTGGTCGAGAACGGCCTCGACAGCTGCGGCGTGCACTTCTCGAGCGGCGCCCTGCGGCGCGTCATCCGGGACTACACGCGCGAGCCCGGCCTGCGCGAGCTCGAGCGCTCGATCGGCTCGATCTGCCGCAAGCTCGCCTACCGTCTGGCGACCGAGCCGAACGGGGAGCGCACCGCGAAGGTGATCGCGGGAGGGCGGCCCGCGACCGCGGGCAGCGGCAGCGACGAGGCAGCGCCACGGAGTTTCCGTATCACCGCACGCCAGATCCCGGGCCATCTCGGTCCAGCGCGGCACTTCTCGGAGGAAGCGTTGGAGGGCGACCGGGTGGGAGTCGCCACGGGTCTCGCCTGGACCGCAGCCGGCGGCGACCTGCTGATCGTCGAGGCGATCTCGGTGCCGGGCAAGGGCGAGCTCAAGCTCACCGGACAGCTCGGAGAGGTGATGCGCGAATCGGCCCAGGCGGCTCTCAGCTTCGTGCGCGGGCACCTGGCGCGTGAAGATCCCGCGACCGGCGGCAGGATCGACGAGATCGATCTGCACGTGCACGTCCCGGCGGGGTCGGTTCCCAAGGACGGGCCTTCGGCAGGCATCACGATCGCCGCGGCCCTGCTCTCTCTGCTGCTCGGCAGGGCGGTGCGTGCGGACCTCGCGATGACCGGCGAGCTGACCCTACGCGGCGACGTGCTCCCGATCGGCGGCCTGCGCGAGAAGATCCTCGCCGCCGACGCGGCCGGCCTGCGCACGGTGCTGATCCCCAAGGCGAACCTGCGCGATCTCGAGGAGATCCGCAGCACCATCCGCCGCAAGCTCCAGGTACGCGCCATCGCCTCGATGCACGAGGTCATCGATCTGGCGCTGCTGCCGAGGACGCCGCGGGACGGAGACTGAGCGATCATGGGCCGTCGACGAGGCGACGACGCGGTCGTCTCGACTCTCGTCGACGAAGACACCTTCGTCGACTGGCTACGGGACCACGGAGTGCCGGCCGGCGACGACACCGCATTCCTCGCCGCCGGCGAGCACCGCGCCGGGCTGGTGCTCACCACCGACTCGCAGCTCGAGTCGGTGCACTTCCCCGAGGATCTCGATCCCTGGCTGATCGCCCAGCGGCTGGTGCGGGTCAACCTCTCGGACCTCTCTGCCGCCGGATCGCGCCCCCGCTGGGCACTGTGCAACCTGAACGCACCGCCCGACTTCGACCGCGAGCGCTTCTTCGCCGGACTGCTGGCCGACTGCCGGCGATGGGGACTGTCGCTGATCGGCGGCGACACCTCGTCGGCGAGACAGGTCTCGAGCACCCTGACCGCGATCGGCGATCTGCCGCAGGGTCGCCGCCCCCTCACACGCGACCGCGCCAGGCCGGGAGATCGCCTACTGGTCGCCGGCAGCCTCGGCGAGGCCGCCGCCGGCCTGCTGCTGCAGCAGGCCGGCGCACGCTGCCACCGAGGCGCGGTCGAGCTCCCCGAGGGACTGCCGCAAGGGCTCGCTGCCGCCGCTCGCCGGGCGGTGCGTCGACACCGACTCCCGGTGCCGGACGTCGAGCTCGGACTCGAGCTCGCGCGACCTCTGTCGTCGGGCCGGACCGGCCGACGCGGGCCCGCGGCCATCGACCTCTCCGACGGCCTGCTCAAGGACGCGCACCGACTCGCAGGCGCCTCCGGCGTGCGCTTGCGCATCGATCTCGACCGTCTTCCCGTCGCGGCCTCGTTGCGCCGCCTCGCGCAGTATCTCGAGGTGACGCCGCTCCACCACGCCCTCAGCGGCGGTGAGGACTACGTGCTGCTCTTCTCGCTGCCGCCGGAGCACCCGGGCGCCACGGCCGGGCAGGAGATCGGCGAGGTGTGCGTGGGCAGCGGGCTGGAGCTTGTCCGCGGCGGCCGCGACGTCACCACCGAGGTGCTCGACCAGCTGCCGCGACTCGGCTGGGACCACCTGGCGGACGGCTGAGGGAAGGCCACAGCGGGCCGCGCCGGTCTTCCCGGCCGCGGCCCGCGAGATGCCTGGAGAGATGCCAGGAGGTGGAGTAGGGGTCAGCTGCGCCGCACGGTCACCGTCATCGGCGCCCTCAGCACCTTCACCAGCTCCTTGATCTGCTTCTCCAGAGCGCTGTGCGAGCGCTCGAGGGCGGCGACCCGGCCTTCGACGCCGCCTCCGCGCGCCGGTCTCTCGGCGCCGGTCCGAGCGGCGCTCTGGGCCTTCGGCTTGCGACCGCGCTTGCTGTTGCGACGCAGCTCCTGGAAGACCTCGACCGCCTCCGGGTAGTAGCGGCGGGTGCGGCCCTCGCCCTCGTGCGGCAGCTTGTCGAGGTGCAGCTTCACGTAGCGCAGCAGCGTCGGGTACGAGATGTTGGTGCGACGACCGATCTCCTGGAGCGAGAGCAGCCCCTCGCCGCCACCGCCCCTGCCCGCCCTGCTCGCGGAGGTCTTCTTCCTGCCCGCTCCGGCGCCGCGCGTGCGCCGCTTCTTCCCCGTCTTCTTCTTGGAGGACTTCTTCTTCGAGGTCTTCTTCTTCGAGGTCTTCTTCTTGCCGCCACCGCGCCGGCTGATGCCCTCCTCCTTCAGGCGCTCGAACACCGCCAGCGCCTCCGGGTAGTAGCGCTGCTTGCGGCCTTTGCCCTCCGAGGGGATCTGGTCGGCATGGAGCTTCTTGTACTTTTGCAACGTCGGCATCGAGATGCCGGTGCGCTTCGACACCTCGGTGAGGGTCAACAACTCGCTTCGCTCAGGACTCATGGTGGGTCTACCTCGAAGGCACGCGACCGACGAGAAGACCCCGGCGATCGGCGAAAGAAGACAGGATGCGGATGGCACATTTCATCCGCCACGCCCTCAAGGCTACAGCCGAATAGAAAAGTTCACAACCACCAGCCTGCTGGCACCCTCGGCGGGCCGTGCAGCCGGTCCGAGGCGACGACCGGGCGCCGCAGCGGACCGAGCCGGATCGAGCCGTGTCAGCGACACGGCGCGGTGACGCCGCCGGCGGCAACCGTGCCCGATGCGGCCGCGGGCGGGAGGCGGCGACGGCGAGTCGGCGCCAACGGCGACCCGGGCGGCCGACCGAGGGCCTGGTGCGCCGCTGTCGTCCCGATCCTCGAGCGTTGCGGTCGACGCCAGCGACGCGGTCGGCGTCAGTCGGTCTGCACGGCTCCCGGCTTGCGGATGAAGTGTCCGCCGGCCCAGACGATGTCCTGCTGGTAGTCGGTGGCGACGAAGCTGCCGACCAGGTAGAGGTTGTCGCTGAACTCGTTGTCGCTTCCCGGCGAGCGCACGCCGAAGGGAAGCACGTCCTCGTAGGACTCGCGTTCGCCGAACTCGAAGAAGTGGCCCCAACCGTCGCGGCGCGCCAGGTTGGTTCCGTAGATCGGGGTCAGGCGATTGAACAGGTCGTCGTACTCGAGCTCCTGGTAGAGGCCCCAGTCGAGCTCTGCCACCGCCTGGCCCGCCGCGGAGGCCGCCCTCTCGTCGGTGTACCAGGCGAACCACATGGTGCCGATCGACTTCATCTCCGACATCGTCTTCTTCTGCTTCGACTTCTGCAGCGAGTCGAGCAGGTTGGGGATCAGCAGGGCGGCGATGATGCCGATGATCGCGATCACGATCAGCAGCTCGATCAAGGTGAAACCGGCGCTCCGGGACCTGGATCTGCAACCCCTGATCGGCTGCTGGTGGTGGCCTTGCATCGGGAGCTCCGTGGAGGAAATGGGGGCGGCCGGCTGTCCTCGGGACGTCCCCTGACGACCTCGACCCGGCCCGAAGTGGGACCGATGCAAGCCGAATACCACCCGCTGTCGCGTCGCGCCGACGCTCCGCTGCACTGTTTCGGTGACGGTGAAGCCCAAACTCGGTCGCATCCAACGGTCGAAACCCGCCGAGCCGGTGCCATTCCACGCCAAAACTAGTCTTTCTCTTGACGCGGAACGGCATATCCCTCGACACGTTTGGTCAGCGGTGCCGCCGTCGGTCACCCGAGGGAGCCGCGACTGTCGTGCCCTGGACGGCGCCGGCAGCGCCTCACGATTCCGGGCGGGAGACTCCCAGCTGGCGGACGAGGTAGGACATCGCCTGGCGGGTGATGCCCAGCCTGCGGGCGGCTTCGGCCTGGTTACCGGAACACTCGGACAGCGCCCGTGCGAGCCGATCCCGCTTGATCCGCTCGAGCCACTCGTGCCAGGGCCCCTCGGCCTCGCGAGCCGACGACGCGCCGGCCAGTCCCAGGATGTCGGGCCCGATCTCGACGGTGTCGGGCTCACAGAGCGCCAGGGCCCGTTGGACCGCTCCTCGCAGCTCACGGACGTTGCCCGGCCAGGAGTGACTCCGTAACGACTCGAGCGCCTCCGGCGACAGCCGGCGCTCGTCGCCCGCACCGGCGAGCTCGGCGAGAAACGTCTCGGCGAGCCGCACCGCGTCGTCGCCGCGCTCGCGCAGCGGCGGCAGCGTCACCACCGCGACGTTGAGCCGGAAGAGCAGGTCCTGCCGGAAAGCGCCCTCGCGCACCAGGGTCTCGAGGTCGCGGTGGGTCGCGGCGATGACTCGCACGTCGACCCGGCGGATCGCGGTCTCGCCGACGCGGCGGATCTCGCCCTCCTGCAGCACCCGTAGCAGCATGCCCTGGGCGACCGGTGGCAGATCACCGATCTCGTCGAGGAACACGGTGCCTCCTTCGGCGCTCTCGAAGACGCCGACGTGCTGCCGGTCGGCGCCGGTGAACGCGCCGCGGGCGTGACCGAACAGATCGGAGAGCAGCAGGGTCTCCGAAAGGGCAGCGCAGTTGACCGCGAGGAAGGGCGCCGCGGCGCGAGGCGACAGCCGGTGCACCGCTCGCGCCGCCAGCTCCTTGCCGGTTCCGGTCTCGCCGAGCACGAGCACCGGGATCTCGCCGCGGGCGAATCGCCGCAGCTGCCGCGTCGCCGCCAGCAGGGCAGGGCTGTCGCCGACCATCTCCTCGAGCCGCCCGTCCCCTGGCGCACTGCCGCCAGAGCGCGCGCCGACGCCCGAAGGCGCGCCGATCCACTCGCACTGGCGCTCCACCGTCTCGACCAGCACCCGGCAGGCGGCGGCGGAGGGTCCCCGCTCGAGCCGCCAGACGCCACAGCGGCCGTCGATCTCGACCGCATCCACCGCCTCGCCGGAGGCCGGAGCCGGCCCCTGGCGCAGCACCCAGCGGCGCGAGCTGCCCTGCAGCGTCACCCCGAGCTCGCTGCCGGGCAGCCGCTCGAACCATTCGCGCAGTGCCGACTCGCTGGCTGGCGTCTGCTCGATGAGCTGCGCCAGGTGCTCCCACAGGGCCTCCCACCGACCGGACGGAGGCCGGCGCCCGGAGCCGTCTTCGTCACGTCGCTCAAGGCCGTTCGGCACCGCGGGGCGACTCTCGTCGCCCTCGCCACCGGCCAACGGCTCGGCCAGCCGGCCGGCGCCGCAGCCGACCAGGTGACGAGCAGCGCGAAGTCGCAGCTCGACGTCGACGATCTCGGGTGCGAGCCGGTGCACGAGCAGGACGAGTCGCGCCGCCCCGTGCGACTGCATCGAGCGGACCGCCGACGCGAGGAGCTCGCCGGTCGCGCCACCCGCTGCCACGGCGCGCCACAGCTCGCCCACTGCGCCTGGCGGACTGTCGCGCAGAGCCTCGGCCCGTCGCCCGGCCATCAGCCAGATCGCCGGGATCTCCTCCCGCTCCGCGGCCAGCGCCGGGATGCGGTCGATGCCCTGCAGCGCCTTTCCAGCAGCGGCTCCCTGACCACGCAGACCGAGAGCCAGGGCGCGCAGCGCCGCCGGTTCGCCGGGATCGCAGATCAGCTCGCCGCTGCCGCACAGATCCGCCTCGACCGTGTCGAGGACGTCCAGGCACTCGCCGAGCTCGCCGACGAGGAGATGCAGCCGAGCCCGGAGGATGCGGTCGTGCACGACGCCGCGACGGTTGTCCTGCGCCCGGCTCACCGCCTCGCAGCGTTCGACCAGGTCGGCGACCCCGTCGAAACGCCCACAGCGCATCCGGATGTCCGCCAGGTTGGCGAGGCAGAGTGAAGTGGCCACCGGCCCGTCGCAGCGCGACATCAGGCGGTGGGAGTGCTCGATCGCCCGCTCGGCCGCGGCGCGCTCGCCGGCCGCCCACCGCGCCGTCGCCAGATCGTTCCAAAGGCGCCCAGCCTCGAAGACGCGCAGCAGCCTCCGACTGCCGAGCGCCGACGAGATCTCCCGTGTCGCCTCGGCGGCGCGGCCGGAGAGCAGCAGGCGGGTGCCCTCGGCATGGTGCAACTGCCACGCGTGCTCCTCGGGTACGCCGTACGAGCGGGCCCTGTCGAGGTGCCTGGCGAAGCGTTCGGCATCGCCGAGATCGAGACGACCCCAGGCGGCGAGCAGGTGGGCGCGGCCGCGGTGGCGGCCACGTCCGGCGCGTAGCGAGCGGGCGATCCAGTCGCGCTGCCTCGTCCGGTCCTCGCGCGCCGCGAAGACCCTCTGTGCCACCTCGGCCAGCGCCAGGGTCTCCCTCGCTCCCAACGCTTCCCGCTCGAGGGCGAGCAGGGCGCGCTGGGCCCGGTGCAGCTCGCCGAGCTGGTAGAGGCAGGCGACGCCGTACATGCGTGCCCACACCCGGTCGAGTCGCCGGAAGCGATCCAGGGCGGCACGGAAGGCGCCCTGTGCGAACAGGGCACGGGCCTCCTCGTAGCGTTCCCGGTCGTTGACCGGCGGTGAACGCTCCCACGCCAGGGCGGCAGCGCGCCAGCGGCGCTCCAGGAACAGCTCGCGCGGCGGGCGCAACCGCAGGGACGGCGACGGATGCCACAGGTCGCGGGCGTCCTCGGCCATCGCCAGGCGCTCGGCATCGGCTGCGTCCGAGCTGCGCGCCAGCAGCTCGCGCCGCCAGTGGCGCGGTCCGATGATGCGGGGCCGGCCGCTGATTGCCGAACTGGCGACCAGCGCCCGTCGGTGCTCGGCGTAGCGCTGCGACCACAGGAAATCGGCCAGCACGAGCAGTCTCCGCACCACCCGCTGGGGACGCACGTCGGTGAGCTCCTGGCCCCAGTCGGACTGCAGGCGGCGTGCGATCCGGCGCGCCTCGCCGCGCCCGGCGACGCTGTGCGAGCCGCCGAAGAGCATCTGCAGCAGCTCGCGCAGCAGCTGCTGAGCGAGTGGACCGCGGCGACCGTCGCGGTGCAGGGAGACGACGCTCCGCGCCGGCAGCCCCAGCAGCACACCGGGCCCGAGGGTCGCCTCTGCCCACGCCCCCATCTCCAGATCCAGGCCGACCGAGCGCAGGTGGCCGAGCAGCGCCGCCCCCTGCAGCAGGAGGCCGAGGCGGTGGCGATCGGTCAGCCCCTGGCGCGCCGCCGCCAGCGGCTGCGCCGCGGGATCGGCCGCGGCGGCGAAGGCGGCATGCCGGATCGCGAGCGCGACACGCCCCCGCTCCGCGACAGCCCCGGGCGGCGGTGGCTCACGCCACGCTGGCCCGGCCGTGCCCACCCCTCGAGCCAAGACTCCCCCGATCGCCGCTGCGGGGCCTCCGAAGCACCACGACGCGACCCGCCCGGCCCTGCGCCGAGCACGGTCACGACACCGGTGGCGACGGTCGCTCCGCAGCTCCAAGACGACGTGAACGGATCACTGCATGGTAGCGCAAGCGCCCGGGCGGCGCCGCTTTGCGACACTTCTTGGGATGCGGCGCGAACGGACGAGAGGACGCCGCGGCGGCTCAGCCGAGCCCGAAGAGCTGCTGCCAGAAGGCAGGATACGACTTCGCGACAGTCGCCGGATCCTCGATCCAGAGCTCTTCGCGACGCAGCCCGACGAGCGCCAGGCTCATGGCGATCCGGTGATCGGAGCGTGGATCGATGTGCACCGCCTCGGCGGCCGGCCAGCGCCGCGATCGCGCCGGATCCCCTTCGATCACCAGACCGTCGGCGCGCTCCTCGACCACGACGCCGACTTTGCACAGCTCGGTCGCCATCGCCTCGAGGCGGTCCGATTCCTTGATCCTGAGATGGGCGGCGCCGCGGATCTCGGTGCGGCCGGGAGCGAAAGCGGCCAGCGCCGCCAGAGTCGGCACCTGGTCGGGCATCGACGACATGTCGACGCTGATCGCGGAGCGCACCCTGCCGCCGACACGCAGCACCTCGCCCGAGCCGTCGTCTGCCGCGAGCCACTCCAGCTCTCCGCCCATGCGCGAGAGCAGATCGAGGAATCCCCGATCGCCCTGGATCGAGTCGCGCCGCAACCCCGCGAGCTCGACCGGACAGCCGCTGATCATCGCCGCCGCTGCCGGGTAGGGCACGGCGGAGTCGTCCGCTTCGACCTGCACCACCCCCGCCGGCACCCGCGGCGCCTGCGCACCCGGGGTACGCCAGCCGTCGGCGGTGGCGACCGGAGTGGAGGCGCCCTGCCGCGCCATCGCATCGCAGGTGACCTCGACGTAGGGACGCGAGGTCAGCGCCCTCAGCTCGACCTCGATCGGCCGCGGCGAGAAGGCGCCCGCCATCAGCAGCGCCGACAGGAACTGACTCGACGAGCCCGCGTCGAGGCTGCAGCGCCCCCCGACCAGCGAGCTGCCCTCGATGGCGAGGGGCGCGAACCCGGCTTCGCCCAGGTATTCGATCCGCGCCCCGAGCTGACGCAGCGCGTCGATCAGCGGTCCGATCGGACGCTCGCGCAGGCGCGGCGTTCCGTCGAGCTCGAAGCGGCCGGCGACCACAGTCAGCGTCGCCGCCAGGAAGCGGAACATGGTGCCGGCATTGCCGCAGTCGATCCGGACCCGAGGCGGTCGCGCGTCTGGCTCGGGCGGTCGCAGGTCGAGATCGATCGCCCCGATGCGCCGATCGAGCACCTCGACGCTCCAGCCGGCGGCGACCAGAGCGGAGCGGAACAGCGAGGTGTCCTCGGCGTCCAGCAGGTTCAGCACCCGCAGTGGCGCACCACCCAGCCAGGCGAGGTTCAGGGCGCGGTGCGAGTAGCTCTTGGAAGGCGGTGGAGCGATACGTCCGCCGCGGAAGCGATCACCCGGCACCCTCAGGGGGTCGGGCAGGCGCGACAGGTCGAGCCCCTCGAACCGCGGTCTGCCGGAACTCGCCATCATGCGGCGTCCCGATCGCCCTCGACGACCGCGGCGGAAGGGCCGCGGCACGGCTCGATCGCGACGCAGGCCCCCCAGCGCGGCCGCTCGTCGTCGAGCCAGAGCAGCGCCGGGGTCTGGTACCAGGCGTCGACCACCCGCACGCTTCCGGACGTCAGGGGGCGTTCCCAGTCGCAGTGGAAGTGGCCGAGCAGTACCGTGTCGTGACCCTCTCGGAGTCGCCTCGCGGCGAACGCCTCGATGGCACGACGCGGCAGCTCGCGCCGATGGCGGAAGTTGGTGCGGGCGAGCCTCCGCTCGGTGCTGTGCACGATGAAGCGCGCCAGCGGCCCGGGGATGCGGTGGAAGAGGAAGCGGCTGGCGGCGCTCTTGGAGAGCCAGCGCCAGAACAGGTAGGCGCGGTCCTCGCGGTTGATGCCGTCGCCGTGCACCGCCAGATAGCGCCGGCCGCCGCTGGTGAACCGATGCTCGGACACGACCTGGTCGAAGCGGGCGGCGTAGGGGCTCTCGGCGAGGAAGAAGTCCCTGTTCCCCTCGATGTACACCGACTCGATACCGCGCTCGCCGAGGCGCTCGATCGCCGGCATCATCTCGGCGATCTGCCGGGTCTCGTAGCGGCGGTCGCCCACCCAGACGTGGAACAGGTCGCCGAGGAAGACCACCCTTCGGCACTGCGCCCGGCGCAGGTCGTCGAGTTGCCGAGCCAGTGGACCGGCTTCGCCTCCCGGTCCGCCGAGGTGGGCGTCGGCGACCACCACGACCGCTCCGTCGGCCACGGAGTCGACGGAGGACCCACGGCTCTCTGCGGCCTGCGCCCGGCGCTCCGGCTGCCCGGCTGGTCCTGTCCCCTGATCGACGGACACGCGGACTCCTCAGGGGCGGCCGAGCGAGCGCATCGGCAGAGACATCGTCAGCGGCGTAGTCAGCAGCGTCGCCAGAGGCGTCGCGGGAGGCGTCGGCGGATGCATCACAGGATCCGCAGCGAGGGCTTCTTGCGACTCTCGGTCCCCTGCACCACGGCTTCGGCGATCGCGGCGAAGACCTCCCGGTGCACCGAGGCCGCCTGCTCTTCGGGCTCGGCGACGACCGGTCGGCCGGCGTCGCCGCCGCTCATCACCGCCGGATCCAGGGGCACCTTGCCGAGGAACTCGACGCCGAGCGCCTCGGCGGTGCGCTCGCCGCCACCAGCCTTGAACACGGCGGTCTCCTCGCCGCAGTGCGGGCAGACGAAGCCCGACATGTTCTCGACGATCCCGAGCACCGGGACGTTGACCTTGCGGAACATCGCCAGACCCTTGCGGGCATCGATGAGGGCCACGTCCTGCGGGGTGGTGACGATCACGGCACCCGACATCGGCACCTTCTGCGTCAGCGTCAGCTGGGCGTCCCCGGTTCCCGGCGGCAGATCGACGATCAGGTAGTCGAGATCGCCCCAGCGCACGTCTCCCATCAGCTGCTCCAGCGCCTTCATCACCATCGGGCCGCGCCAGATCACCGGGGTGTCGACGTCCAGCACGAAGCCGAGCGACATGATGCGGATGCCGTAGCGTTCGAAGGGCAGGAGGCGCCCCGCCTCGACCCTGGGCTTGTCGTCGATGCCGAACATCATCGGCACCGACGGACCGTAGATGTCGGCGTCGAGCAGTCCGGTGCGATGACCGAGCTGGCCGAGTCGCACGGCGAGATTGGCCGCCACGGTCGACTTCCCGACCCCGCCCTTGCCGCTCGCCACCGCCACGACGTGGCGCACCCCCGGCAGCAGGTCGGAGTCCTGAGCTATCGCCTTCTGCTGGGCCTGGCGTGGCGCCGCGACCTCGATCTCCACCCTGTGACCGCCGAGGCCGTCGATCGTCGCCAGGCGCTTCTCGATCTGATCGCGGATCTGGTCGCCGGCGCCGGGATTGTGGGTGGGAATGCGTAGACGCACCAGCGCCTCGCCGTCGCCGGAGACCTCGATCCGCTGCACGAAGCCGAAGGAGACGATGTCGCGCGTCATGCCGGGGAAGGTGACCCGACGCAGCTCCGCGACGACGCGCTGCTCCAGGGCGTCGGAGTCTGGGGTCTCAGCCACGCTCCACCGTCCCGCGCCGCGGCTGCGGCGGCCGATCGAACCGCTGTTTCTCTCTCTGTCTCGCTCGCTGCATCGGGGACCTTCCTCGTCGCGTCAATCGCCTTCGCCCGCCGCGCGTGCCTCAGCCACCGCGCTGCGGTCCCTGCCGTTGCGCCGCCGCGTCGGTCGCAGCTGGTGGGGCGGCCGCCGTGCCCTGCTCCGCATCGTCGGCCGCGTCGGACTCGGCGGGCTCGGCGACATCGGAAAGGGAAGCTCCCGCCAGCCCGGCGATGCGGTGCCGCACCTCGTCGACCAGCTCCCGGCCCACCCGGGCGCCGTCGCCTCGCGGCATCGGGATCGGCTCACCGTAGCGCACCCGCACCCTACCCGGTCGCACCAGCAGCGAGCCCTTCGGCCGGATCCGGCGGGTGCCGTCCAGCCCGATCGGCACCAGCGGAACACCGGCCTTCTGCGCGATCACGAAGCCGCCGCGGCGGAACGGCAGGATGCGGCCGTCACCAGACCTGGTCTGCTCCGGGAAGATCAGTATCGATGTGCCTGCCTCGAGCTGGCGCACCGCCTCCTCGAGCGATTCGCGGGCGCGGCCGCGGTCGCCACGATCGACCGGAATGAAGCCCATGATCTTGAGCGACCAGCCGAACACCGGGATGTGGAACAGCGAGCGCTTGGCCAGGAAACGGGTTCTCTCGGGCAGCGTCCACAACAGCACCGGGATGTCGAACAAACCCTGGTGGTTGCACAGGAACACGTAGACGGCGTCGGGGTCGAGCGGGCGCTCGAAACGCACGTCGAGACGGATGCCGCCGGTCAGCAGCAGCCCGCGTGCCCAGAGCCTGGTCGCCAGGCTGGGACCGGCGACCCTCGGCCCGAGGATCCCGGTCAGGATCGCGATGCAACCGAACACCGCCGTCCCGAAGAACAGGAACAGGTTGTTGGCGAGCGTCGCGAGCAGGGTCGACATCGATTCGCAGGGAGATCTCGCGCCCACGGCCCGGTGAGGCGCTGTATCGGAGTTCTTCCGGGCCCTCGCGGAGCGAACAGACAGCGCCGGCCGGCGCGAGCGGTGGCGCTACTATGGTTCGGCGAGACGAAGAGCCGCGGGGCACGTCGTCACCGGGAGCGACGGCAAACTAGCACCTCGGGCGGAGCGGTTCCACCGCGCCCGCTCCGCCGCTACGATGACCGCCGCTCCAGAGGGGGTGGCGCCGCGCAGCGCCCTCGGTGTCGCCGGAGCAGCCCGGCTGGAGCCCGAGTGCGACCTTCGGTATTGGAGAGCCGTGACGGATGCTCACAGACCTCAGACGCGCCACCAGCGAGGTCGGGGCGATCGCCCTTCTGACCGTGCGCGCCTTCCGGGCCCTGCTCACCCCGCCCTTCGAGCTGCGCCTGTGGCTGCACCAGATGGAGCAGCTCGGCGTCATGTCGCTCGCCGTGGCCAGCGTGACGATGATCTTCACCGGCATGGTGCTGGCTCTGCAGACCGCCTACGGCCTGCCCGAGCTGGGGGTGAAGTACTACATCGGCACCGTGGTCTCGAAGACCCTGACGCGCGAGCTCGGACCGGTGCTGATCGGCCTCATCGTAGGAGGCCGCATCGGATCGGGAATGACCGCGGAGCTCGGCTCGATGAAGGTCACCGAACAGGTCGATGCGCTGCGCTCGATGGCGGCCGACCCGGTGAAGAAGCTGGTGGCCCCGAAGCTCGCCGCTAGCCTCGTGATGCTCCCCGTGCTGACCATGATCGGCGACGTGCTGGGCATCTTCGGCGGCATGGTGATCTCGGTTTACGAGCTCAACGTGGCGATGGGCGTGTACCTGAACGACGTCACCAGCACCCTCGACCTCTCGGACCTGGGCAGCGGCCTCGGCAAATCGGTCTTCTTCGCCTACTTCATCACCGTCATCGCCTGTCACAACGGCCTCACCGCCGAGGGAGGCGCCGACGGGGTGGGCCGGGCGACCACCAAGACGGTCGTGTGGACCTCCATCGTCATCCTCGTTTCCGACTTCTTCCTCACCAAGCTCTTCTATATCCTGGGCGGGTGAGCGGGCTGTTCAAGATCCGGGGCCTGACCAAGCGCTACGGCGACCGCACCGTCCTCGACCGGATCGATCTCGACCTCGAGCGCGGCGAGGGTCTGGCGCTGCTGGGCAGGTCGGGCACCGGCAAGAGCGTGCTGCTGCGTCAGCTCAACGGCCTCGAAGCGCCCAGCGAGGGGACCATCGAGTTCGACGGCCAGTGTCTGTCGAGCCTCGACGAGCGCCAGCTCGCGCCGATCCGCAGGCGCGTCGCGATGCTCTTCCAGTCCGGCGCGCTCTTCGACTCGATGACCGTGTTCGGCAACATCGCCTTCCCTCTCCTCGAGCACACCGACATGGACGAGGACGAGGTGCGCGAATGCGTCGCCGAGAAGCTGCGACGGGTCGGTCTCGAGGGCATCGAGGACCGCATGCCCTCCCAGCTCAGCGGCGGCATGCGCAAGCGGGTGGCGCTGGCGCGCTCGCTGGCGCTCGACCCCGAGGTCGTGCTCTTCGACGAGCCCTCCACCGGGCTCGACCCGATGACCGCGGCCTCGATCGCCAGCCTGATCGAGTCGGCGCGCCGCGACCTCGGCGTCACCTGTGTGGTGGTCACCCACGACCTGCCGCTGGCCAGGCGGACCGGCCAGCGGGTCGCCTACCTGCACGAGTCGAAGTTCCGCTTCATCGGCACCTGGGCCGAGGCCGAAGCCAGCGACGACCGCCACCTGCACGACTTCCTCGAGGGCCGGGAGGAAAATCATGCAGCGTGAGGCGAACGTCGGCCGCATCGGCCTGACGGTCCTCGCCGCGCTGGGGCTCTTCATCGCGGCGATCTGGATGATCGGGGACCAGTCGAGGCTCTTCACCTCGAAGGTCGAGTACACGGTGCAGTTCCGCAACGTCGGCGGGCTCGCCCCGGGCAGCCCGGTGCAGCTCAACGGCGTCAATGTCGGCCAGGTCGAGGACATCGTGCTACCCGACGACCTCAACAAGCAGGCGTTGCAGGTGCACATCTCGATCGAGAGCCGCTACTCGGCGCGCATCCGTCGCGACTCGTTGGCGCGCATCAAGAGCTTCGGCCTGCTCGGCGACAAGTACGTCGAGATCATCTCGGGCTCGGCCGACAGCGAGGCGATCGCCGATGGCGGCGAGATCCCGACCGCCCGGCAGACCGACGTCGACGCCCTGATCCAGAGCGGCGAGGACGTCGCCGACGACCTGGTGTCGACCGCCAGGTCGCTGTCGCGCATCCTCGCGCGCATGGACCGAGGCGAGGGAGTGCTCGGCGAGCTGGTGAGCGACGAGGGCAGCCAGGCGCTTTCGGAGCGGATCAACGGCATCGCCAGCAGCCTCGACCGCATCACCGCCAACCTGGATCGGGGCGAGGGCACTCTCGGGCGGCTGCTCGCCGACGACACCCTCGCCCTCTCCCTGGAGTCGACGATGGCCCGGGCCGACCGGGTGCTGGCGTCGTTCGAGGATGGCGAAGGGGTGCTGCCGGCGCTGGTCCACGATCCCGCCTACAAGGAGCGGCTCGACCGGGTCCTCTCGGAGACCGAGGCCACCGCCAAGGAGCTCGGCGCCATCGCTGCCGAGCTGCGCGCCAGCGACGGTCTGCTGCCACGGCTGCTGCGCGATGAAGAGCTCGCCGACCAGTTGCTCGCCGAGATCCGCTCGGTGCTCGACTCGCTCGACAGCATCGCCGGCAAGCTCGACCGCGGCGACGGCACCGCGGCACAGTTGATCAACGATCCGGCCGTCTACGAGGCGGTCAACGACATCCTGGTCGGCATCGACGAGTCGCGGATCCTGCGCTGGCTGATCCGCAACCGCCAGAAGGCGGGGATCGAGAAGCGCGCCGAAGAGCTCCAGCAGTCGCTCGACGAGCAGCCCTGAATCCCACGCTGCCGCGACCCGTTCGCAGCGGCGACGCCGGCGAGCCCAGCCGAGGGCGGGTGCGCTAAGGTCCGCCTGCGCCCCGGAGCCGGAGCCGCTCCGGGCGACGAGCCGCGGCGGCGCGGCGCCCGGGATGCGCCGTCGTCGTGCGGCCATCGACCCTGGCACGTCGTCCGGCCCTCCCGATCCGCATCTCCTCGGAGCTCCTCGATATGAACATCTGTGTCGTCGGCAGCGGCTACGTCGGTCTGGTCACCGGCGCCTGCCTGGCCGACTTCGGAATGAACGTCACCTGCGTCGACAAGGACGAGGGCAAGATCGCCCGTCTGCTCGACGGCGAGATCCCGATCTACGAGCCCGGCCTCGAGGTGCTGGTGGCGAAGAACCGTTCGCGCGGTCGGCTGCACTTCTCGACCGACGTCGGAGCCGGAATCGACGAGGCGCTGGCGATCTTCATCGCGGTCGGCACCCCCCCGCGCGAGGATGGCTCGTCGGATCTGACCTTCGTGCGCCAGGTGGCCGAGGCGGTGGCGAGTCGCCTCACCTCGTTCAAGGTGGTGGTCACCAAGAGCACGGTGCCGATCGGCACCGGCCAGATGATCGAGAAGATCCTGCGCGACGGCGGCGGTGACTCGGCCGACTTCGCGGTGGTCTCCAACCCGGAGTTCCTGCGCGAGGGCTCGGCGATCGACGACTTCCTCAACCCGGACCGCCTGGTCATCGGCAGTCGCGACGAGCGCGCCATCTCGGTGATGCTCGACATCTACTCGCCGCTGCGCACCGCCGACGTTCCCTTCGTCGTCACCAACGTCGAGACCGCGGAGATGATCAAGTACGCCTCCAACAGCTTCCTGGCGACCAAGATCTCGTTCATCAACGAGGTCGCCGAGCTGTGTGAGCGACTCGGCGCCGACGTCGAGGTGGTGGCGCGGGGCATGGGGCTCGACAAGCGCATCGGACCCCAGTTCCTGCACCCGGGGCCGGGCTTCGGCGGCTCGTGCTTCCCCAAGGACGCGCGCGCCCTCGCCCACATCGCCCGCGAGCAGGAGATGCGCTTCGAGATCGTCGAGACGGTGATGGCGGTCAACGAGCGCATCAAGCTGCGCATGATCGACAAGATCGAGGCCGCCACGGGCGGCCTCCCGGGCCGCAAGATCGGAGTCCTCGGGCTCTCCTTCAAAGCCGAGACGGACGACATGCGAGAGAGCGCGGCGATCCCGATCATCCAGGGCCTGCTGCAGCGCGGCGCCTCGGTGCGCGCCTACGATCCGGCGGCGATGGACACCTGCCGCGACCTGTTGCCACAGATCGACTACGCCGCGGACGCCTACGACTGCGCCAACGGCGCCGACGTCCTGGTCATCGTCACCGAGTGGAACGAGTTCCGGAAGCTGGAGCTGCGCCGGCTGAGCGCGCTGATGCGGCGCAAGGTGATCGTCGACCTGCGCAACCTCTACGAGCTCGAGAAGCTCGGCGAGGCGGGCTTCGCGTACCACTCGATCGGCCGGCGTCCGGTCGGCGCCGGAGGCACCTCGTGACCACCACCCTGGTGACCGGTGCCGCCGGCTTCCTCGGCTCGCACCTGTGCGACCGGCTGATCCGTGAGGGCCACCGGGTCGTCGGACTCGACAACTTCCTCACCGGGCATCGGCGCAATCTCGCCCACCTCGACGGCAACGACCGGTTCCGTTTCATCGAGCACGACATCTCCAAACCGATCGTCGTCGACGAGCCGATCGACAACATCCTGCATTTCGCCTCTCCGGCGAGTCCGATCGACTATCTCGAGCTGCCGATCCAGACGCTGAAGGTCGGGTCGCTCGGCACCCACAACACGCTGGGGATCGCCAAGGCGCACGGCGCTCGCTACCTGCTCGCGTCGACCTCGGAGGTGTACGGCGATCCCCTGGTCCACCCGCAACCGGAGAGCTACTGGGGCAACGTCAACCCGGTCGGACCACGAGGCGTCTACGACGAGGCGAAGCGCTTCGCCGAGGCCATGGTCATGGCCTACCACCGCTTCCACGGCCTCGAGACGAGGATCGTACGGATCTTCAACACCTACGGGCCGCGCATGCGCCGCCGCGATGGCCGGGTGGTGCCGAACTTCATCCGCCAGGCGTTGGCGGGCGAGCCGATGACGGTCTACGGCGACGGGTCGCAGACCCGCTCCTTCTGCTACGTCAGCGACCTGGTCGACGGCATCCACCGGTTGCTGCTCAGCGATACCGCCGAGCCGGTCAACATCGGCAATCCTGCGGAGATGAGCATCCTCGAGTTCGCCCGTGCCATCGCCGCCGCCGTCGGCGCCTCGGAACGGATCGAGTACCGCGACCTGCCGGTCGACGACCCACGCACCCGCCAACCCGACATCACCCGCGCCCGCCAGCTGCTCGGCTGGGAGCCTCGGGTGCCGTTGGCAGAGGGGCTGCGCCAGACCATCGCCTACTTCCGCGAGCTCGCTCCCGAGGCGCCCGACGGGCCGGGCGCGAGCGGCGACGAAGGGGCTGCAGGGGCCACAGAGACCGTAGAGACCGCCGAGCGGCCTCGGGAACGCCGGTGAGGGCGGGGATGAGTCGCCAGCTGGATCAGGCCTGCTCTCGCTGCGGTGAGCGGCGCGAGGGCCTGCAGCGGGCGCCCTACCCGGGAGAGCTGGGAGAGGAGCTCCTGCAGCGGGTCTGTCGATCCTGCTGGGACGAGTGGCGGGAGATGGAGGTACGGGTGATCAACGAGCTGCGCCTGAACTTCATGGATCCCGCCGCGCAGGAGAAGCTGGCGCGACAGCTGCGTGCCTTCCTCTTCCCGGCCGATCCTCCGGCAGACGAGTGAGCCCCGAAGGTCCGGCCCGTGCCGGCGGTCGGGGACTGTGGATCCGCATCGGCGTGCTCGCGGCCGTCGCGGCCGCCGGCTACGCCCTGCTGCAGGGGCCGCTGTCGGGGCTGCGCAGCGAAGAGGGCTGGCTGGCGCTGCTCGCTTCACTGCGCGAGCTCCCGGCGGCGCCGCTGCTGGTCGTCGGGACGTGCACGGCTCTGTGCCTGACCGGCCTGCCGATCACGCCGATGATCCTCGCCACCGGGGCGATCTTCGGCATCTGGCCGGGCAGCCTCTACAACTTCGCGACCCTCTGCATCGGCGCCGCGATCGGATACTGGCTCGGCAGGACGGCACTGCGCGGCACCACCGAGCAGCTGTTCGGCGATCGCCTGACCACCCTGCGCCGATTGCTCGGTCGGCGTGGCTTCTGGAACCTGGTGCGCATCCGCTACGTGCCGATCCCCTATCTCTTTGCCAACCTCGGCCTGGCCGCCTGCGGAGTTCCCTGGCGTCCCTTCATGCTGAGCACGGCGCTGGCGATGCTGCCGATCGCCATCACCTGGGCGGCGCTCGCCGGATCGATCGTCCAGGCCGGCACCGGGGACCGCAGCGCCGGTCTGCGCAACATGATGCTGGCCCTGGTGCTGCTCTTCCTGCTCAGCTTCCTGCCCAGCCAGGTGCTGGCCTGGCGTCGCGGCTTGCGCTACCGCGACCTGCTGGCCCGCCGCGCCGCTCGCGACGGCTCCTGAGAGTTCGGTCAGATCGTGTCGCCGGGACGGGCCATGGCACGTTCGACCTCTGGCAGGTCGATCGACAGCACCCCGCCCTCGGCCGCGGCCGGAGGATCGATCTCGAACGGCCTGACCACCTGGCGGAAGATCTCCCGCAGCGCCCTGGCGCCGATGCGCTTGCGCCTCGCGGCGGCTTCGGCGATCCGTTGCGCCGCGCTGGGCGACAGGGCCAGATCGACACCGTAGGCCGCGAAGTAGTCGCGCGCCAGCAGATACGGGGAGTCGGGCGCCTCGAGCAGGATCTGCACCAGGTCGCCGGGGCGCAGGTCGTCGAGCAGGACCACCGACTCGTAGCGCGACAGGAACTGCGGCGACATGCCGTAGGCGAAGAGATCCTCGGGTCGCAGCCAGTCGCGCAGCCGGAAGGGCAGCTCCTCGCGCACGCTGGTGCCCTCGACGACCGTCACCGGTTGCAGCGCGCCGCGGTCGGCGCCGACCGTCACCCGGTCGTAGACCGCGTCGTAGAGGCCCTCGAAGGCACCGCCGGCGACGAACAGCAGCTGGCGCGAGTCGATGTCGACCCGGCCCGAACCGAGCCACTCGGGCAGGTCGACGGGCACCGATTCGTTCTCCATCAGGGTGAGGAGCGACTCCTGGGCGCGAATCCCGGCGACGTTCGGCTCGCCTTCGACCTGGGAGCGGATCTTGTCGACCTCGTCGACGAATACCACGCCACCGGAGATACGTTCGCAGAGCTGCTCCAGCGTCGCTTCGGGACCGAGCACCGTGCGCGCCTGTTCGAGCAGGCCCAGCAGCACCACCTGACCCGGACGTCCGCGCTCGGCCTCGCGTCCGAGCACATTGGCGTGCAGTCGGAGCACGATGGGCCGCTCCCCCGGCGCCGGCGCAGCGACCGCGGCCGGCGACTGGAGCGCCGGCCGTTCTCCGAAGTAGTGCTCGACCGCCCGCATCAGGGTCGTCTTGCCCATGCCCGACGATCCGATCATCAGGATGTTGCCTGCGTGCACGCCGCTCAGACGCTTGGCGAGAGCGATCGCCACCTCGGCGACCGCCTCACGCTGGCCGACGATCCGGCCGGACAGCTGGGCGGCGATCTGGCGTGCGGTCGGCGGGGCCGAGCTCCTCTCGCCCGCCGCGTCACGGGTTCCGGTGGTCGCCGTCTCGTCCATCTCCGGGGCTCCTCCCTCGCTGCGGCTGCACGCTGATGCGTCGCCTCCTGCTCCGGCCGGCCGCGTCGCGACCAACGCCTCAGCGCGGGGCGCCGAGCGGCAGCACCGGGGCCAGCTCGACCAGCACCTGGTCGTAGAGACGCTTCGAGAGCGTCCTGAAGGTCTCCCGATCGTAACGCTCGGGGCTGGCCGAGAGCTCCACCCGGCTGCCGCCCTCGGCCCCCACGGTGACCTTGACCCGCACGTCGCCCCAGATCAGCGACCATCCCGGCGTCACCTCGACACGCCGATCGAAGGCCACGCCGAGCTCGCGCAGGGCATCGATCACCGCGCCGAGGACCCGGCCCTCACGCACCTCGTACTCCTCCTCGGGCAGCCGGAAGAAGGACTTGAAGTGCTCCGGAGGAGGCTCGTAGCCGTCGGTCTCGAGCAGCTTCTGGAAGCGTGCCTCGTCGAGCAGAGACTCGAACGAGGGGTCGGTGCGCAGTGCGATCCGGGAACGCTCGTCGAGCGCCACCGCCTGCTCGAGCAGTCCGATCGCCTCCTGTGGGCGATCGGCGACGGCGTGGTTCTTGGCCACCAGCAGGAGCGCCTCGAGCTGGTCCGGCGCCAGTTCCAGGTAGCGCCGGAAGTGGCCCTCCGCCTTCTCGGCGTCTCCGGCGAGCAGGTATGCGGCTCCCAGATTGATGTGGTTGTCGAGCGCCTCGGGGTCGAGCTCACGGGCGCGCTCGAAGCCGGCGATCGCCTCCGCATAGCGTCGCTGGGAGATCTCCAGGGCGCCGAGGGTGAGCCACCCGGGGCGCAGCTCCGGGTCGATCTCGAGCGCCTGTTCGAGATCGGCCCTCCCCGCCACGGGGTCGCGGAGCATGAAGTGAGCCTCGCTGCGAGTCAGCAGCACCTCGGCGCGCGGACGCCGCGATTTCGCGGCCAGCCCGTCGAGGATCCGCAGCGCCTGCTCCGGCTCGCCTGCCTCGAGTCGCGCCCTGGCGTCGGCGAGCGACTCGGCGGCCAGCGGCGACGCCGCCAGCAGCACGACCGCGCCGCCCAGCGCCACGACACGACGGATTCCTCTGGCCAGCGGCCGACGGCTCATCGGGAGCCTCCCGGGAACGGCGGAACCGTCGGCAGCGAGTCCGGCTGGCGTCGACGCTGGGTGGCGGGATCGAAGCGGTCGCCGCGCTCGAAGCGCCGGATGCGATCGTCGACCCGGACGAAACGGTAGGTGCGTTGCGGTCGCTCCCCATCGAGGCCCGGCTCCGCCTTCTTCGGGTAGCGCCAGACCTCGACGTCGGGATCGCGCACGTCACGGAACTCCTCGTACTCGATCATCTCGGGCTCGCCGTAGAGCACGAAGATGGTGCCGCGGTCGCTGCGGCCGCCGGCATACACCCCCTCCGCGAAGCGCTTCTCCGCCTCGGCGAAGCGGCGTTCGTAGAGCTCGCGGATGGCCGCCTGACCAGGCTGCTGCCAGAACTCCTCGATGAACTGCGCCGCCTCCTCGTCGGCCTCCAGCAGCAGGTAGGCGGAGCGCTCCTCCTCGCTCGCGATCTCACCGATCGCGCCGACCAACCAGTCGGCGTACTGGGGTCCGAGGAACGGGTTGATGTTCTCCGGCTGGGCGTTGGCCGCCTGCGCTGCTGCGACGACGAACGCCACCAGGGCGAGAGCGACCTGGGCTGCGGTCCGGCACCCGGGCCGCGGCTCGAAGTCGGTGGAACGTGTCGGGGCTCCCGTGCTCATGGCTCGCATCTCAGGCAACCTCTCCGCCGGCCGTCGACTTCCCTCAGGCCTTGCGCAACAGGTCGAGGAACTCCTCGCGGATCGGGCGCTCGTGGAAGATGCCGCGGATCGCCGATGTCACCGTCTGGGCGCCGGCCTTCTTGACCCCGCGCATCTCGACGCAGAGGTGGCGGGCCTGGATCACCACCATCGCCCCCAGCGGCTCGAGCTCCTCCTCGAGGAAGGTGACCACCTGCTCGGTGAGCCGCTCCTGCAGCTGCGGACGCTTGGCGTAGAACTCGAGGATGCGCGGCAACTTGGACAGGCCGACGATGCGGTCTCCCGGTACGTAGGCGATGTGCGCGTGGCCGTAGAACGGCACCAGGTGATGCGAGCACATCGAGTAGAACGGGATGTCGCGCTCCATCACCATGGCGCGGTAGTTCTCCTCGTTCGGGAAAGTCGTGATCCTCGGCCGTGCACCCTCGCGCAGGCCGTGGAACATCTCGAGGTACATCTTGGCGACCCGCTGGTCGGTGTCGCGCAGGTTGGGATCGCCGAAGTCGAGCCGCAACTCCTCGAGCAGGGCCCGGACGTGCTCGGCCAGCCGCTGCACGTGGGCCGGGCTGCCGTAGTCGTCACGCGCCGCCTGCTCGTCCATCCCCTGTGGGACGACGATCTCTGCGGCGCGGGTCATCGATCGTTCGTTGCTCATCGTCTCTCCGCGGAAGCGCCTGCCGTCGCGGCGCCGGTCCCGTCCGGCGTCGCCGCACTGGCCCGGAAGTGTATTGAACCCGTCGCCGGAGCAGCCGCTCAGCCCTCGCTGCCCGGGCCCGGGCAGGCGGCGCACCAGCTCGCCTGCTGGCCGCTGGTCTCGCCGATGGTCAGTTCCAGCCACTCGATCGCCGCTGGCAACCGGGGCGCCAGCAGCTGCCAGAAGTGACGCGAGAGCTCCTCGATCGTGATGTTGCGCAGCGGCAGGCGCAGCACGTCCGCGGCAGGGAAGCAGTAGTGCCGCTCGGCGAAGTGCAGATGGGTCTCGCCGTCACGCTCGTCGATCTCGAGCAGCGTGCAGCGGGCCGGGATCAGCACTCGCTCGTCCAGCTCGGAGCAGAGCGCCCGAATCTGTCGCTTCACCGGCGCCACGTCGACCAGGAAGCCGAGGGAGTCCAGGCGGCGACCACCCAGTCGCGCTCCGACCTGATAGTTGTGGCCATGCAGCAGCTCGGCGTCGTCGTCGCCGAAGATGGTGAAGTGGGCCGACGAGAACTTGAAGTCTTCCTTGGCGAGGCTCAGCCAGATCGTCGGAGGCGGCGCAGCCGCCCCTTCTGCCGTGCCTGGCGCGGCCACTGTCCCACTCACCGGCGCTGAACCTCCGTCACCCATCTGCTCCCGCTCCGTCGCTCCCACCCTCGCCCCCACCCTCACGGCGGCGCAGCGCCGCCACGCACTCGAGATGCGAGGTGTGAGGGAACAGATCGACGAACACCAGCCTCTCGACCCGATAGTCGCGATCGAGGCGCGCCAGGTCCCGGGCCAGCGTCGCCGGATCGCAGGACACGTATCGCAGCTGCGGCGGGGTCAGATGCAGCAGCGAGCGCATCGCCCCCTTGGACACGCCGCTGCGAGGCGGGTCCAGGACCACCAGCTGTGGCTGCTGCTGCTCACCGCGGCGCACAGCGCCGACGGCCTGGCGCAGGAAGGACTCGACGTCACGCCCCACCGCCTCCACCCGTCCGGCCCGACGGCGTACGTTGCGGCGCAGATGACGCAGCGCCGCACGGTCGCCTTCCACCGCGACGACGTGGCGCACCCGATCGGACAGCGGCAGGGTGAACAGCCCGACGCCGGCGTACAGGTCCCACGCCAGCTGCAATCCGCCGTCGGCGCCGGCATCCCGATCACCATCCCGGTCGCCCGGCGCGGTCGACGGGCCGATCGACTCCAGCGCCGCCTCGACGAGAGACGCTGCGAGCCCACGGTTGCTCTGGAAGAAGCAGTGGGCGTCGCAAGCGAGCCGGTAGTCGCGGCCGCCGACGCGGTACGAGATCTCGACGTCGCCGCGCGGCAGGGCCGGCAGCAGCGGCGCCGCCACCCAGCGCCCCCCGTCGCCGGCGAGCAGGTCGATGCGCTGCGGCACCGACTGCCTGGTATCGCCTTCCCGATGGGAGCGCTGCACCTCTTCCCAGCGCCGGCGCACTGCCGAGCGCACTTCTCCGAGTGCCTGCTGCAGCGTCTCGTCGAGCACCAGACAGTGCTCGACGTCGACCACCTCGTGGCCACCGCGGGTCCGAAAGCCCACCTTGGGCGGACGCGAGCCGGTCGCATCCGCCGGCTCCGTGGGCGTTGCTGGCGATTCCACTGACGGGGGCGCCTCGGGCTCCTGGCGTTCGGTGTGCAGCTGCGCCCGCGACCGATAGGCGCTCGACTGCCCCGAGACCAGTCGGGGCTCGGGCAGATCGCGCAGCTTGCCGATCCGGTGCAGCGTCTCGAGCGCCGCCTGGGCCTTCAGAGGCAGCTGCCGCTCGCGGCGGATGTGCTGCAGGTCGCAGCCGCCGCACTCGGCGTAGTAAACACACGGCGCCGCCACCCGGTCGGCACCGGCTCGCAGCACCTCGACGACCCGCACCCTGGCGTAGTCGGGCCGCGACTCCACCACTTCGACCCGCACCTTCTCCTGCGGCGCCGCACCCTCGACGAGCAGCGGGAACCGCTTCCAGAAGGCAAGACCGACTCCGCCCTGCACCAGGCGCTCCACCTCGACGTCGACGGTGCCGGCGGACTCGATCGCAGGGCGTGCGTCGGCCAGGGAGCGTCGTTCGCGCCGGTCCGCCCCACTCGTTCCCCGCCGCTCGGCCGGCTCGCCCGGTCGGTCCTGATCGCCGCTGCGCACCCGGGAGAGTGTAGCCCGGTCCTTCATCTGCCACCTGCAGGTCCGCGGAGACAGCCCGACCGGCTGGCGCCTCTCGCGACGATCTCGAGGGAGTCCGGCCCAACCCCCGCCGCGCTCAGACCTCGCGGTACAGCCAACGAGCGATCGGCTGGATCCGCTCGTGCACGGTCTGCCAGTCGGGCTCGATCCGCCACAGGGTGGCAGCGATCGACGACAGCAGCGAGTTGCCGTCCTGGGGAGTGAAGCAGAAGCCGTAGACCTCGCGGGAGCGACGCACCGACAGGGTCGGGATGGACACCACCGTCTGCGACAGGATGCGGCCGTAGTAGCCGTGATCGCGGCCGAAGCTGAAGATGAGGTTGGCGTCGCGCTTCTCGGTCAGGGCGACGCGCGGATTGCTGCGCAGTCGGCCGATCACGTCGTCGACACTGGTGTCGCGGGTCATCCGCAGCTTGAACCAGATCGAGTGCATGTACTGGGTGTTCAGCTTCACCGCGCTCGAGTAGAGGTCGAGGTCGAGATCGAGGGTCGCGAACAGCCGGTGGGCGTCGCGCGCGTGGTGGGTCCCGAACTCCTCGTCCTCGTGCCTTCCGACGTTGGGCGAGGGAACGAACTTGTCGCTCTGGGTGATGTCGTTGGCTCGCCGCATGCAGACGAAGTTGGCGTGGTCCAGCGAGTACGAGCCGTCCTCCTCGGCGCACAGCGTCTTCACCAGGGTGGTGATGTTGTGCGTGTTGCACGAGACGATCTGCACGAAGCGGTCCCGCTCGTAGTCGAGGGCCTCGTCGTTGACGCCGCGTGCATAGGGAAGCCCGAAGCCGGATTCGGATCCCTGCGCCAGAAAGCCCACCGGTCCGTCGAGGTCCTCGTAGGTCTGTTCCTTGTGCCGGTTGCCGGCGGGTGTGCAGTCGATCACCACCGACGCACGCGCCACCGCCTCCTCCTCGGTGTACGAGACGGTGTGGCCGAGGCCCTCGAAGTCGGCGACGCGCTCTTCGCTCACCGCCAGCTTGGCGCCGCGCGACTGCAGGTGGGTCAGGCGCGAGCGGTCGGTGACCAGCGGCGTCCGCTTGTGGAAGGTCACCTCGTCGATCCCCATCGGACCGGCGAAGTCGGTGAACAGGCCGATCAGCGGTTCGCCGATCGTTCCGGTCCCCACGACGTGCACGATTCGGCTCATCTCAGGCTCCTGGACCAGACAGTTCCCACCCGTGCCCGGGGCGGTGGCGACACCGAAGCCTCAGCGGCACGCGTGGGGTGTGAACGGATTGCGGGCGAGCGGGTGGCGACCGGCCTCGGCAGGAGGCCGGCGGTGCGTCGACGCGGACCGGCTCGCGGCAGGGCTCGCGCGGCGCGAGCGGCCGGAAGCTAGCACACGCCGAACACGAGCGTCCGGGAATGGCCCAGGGACGCTCGGCGAGGCACAACGACGTGCGCAACGACGCGCGGTGCTGGCAGCGAGGACTCTCAACCGACTGCGCAGACGACAGGCAGCTCAGTCGCCGGAAGGCTCGGCCTCGGCGCCGGCGTGGCGGCGTCCTCCCCGCCACGTGGGGTCGCGCTGCGCGTACTCGTCCAGAGAGCTCGGCACCTCGACCAGGGTCCGACTCCGCTCCGGCTCGCAGACGCCGTTCTCGCACTCGTAACGGTAGACGTTCCACTCGGCGCCGCCGGAGAACCCCACCAGAGTCTGGTACTCCCCGCAGTGACCGCAGCGGATCGACAGGTTGCGGATGTTGATCGGTGTCAGACCGCCGACGTCGACGCCGCCATCGTCACTGCCGCTCGACGAATCGACCACGTCAACCGCCCTGGCTCTCGACCGGCACCTCGAGCGCTCCCTTCAGAACCTCCGAGAGCTCGGCGCGGCCACGGATGCCGGAACGGGAGAAGACGGTCTGGCCCTGGCGATCGAGGACGATCACCGTCGGCAGGCCATAGACGCCGATGGCGGAAGAGCGCTCTCCGCTCTCGTCGAGCAGGACGGGGTACGGGAAGGGATCCCGCGACACGTACTCCGCCACCGTGTCGCGACTCTCACCGACGTTGACGGCGAAGAAACGGACGTCGGCACCGGCGAAGTCCTCGAGCACGGTCTCGAGCACCCTGGCCTGAGCCCGACACGGATTGCACCAGCTCGCCCAGAAGTCGAGCAGCACCACCTGGCCGCGCTGCGCGGCCGGGCCATCGACGCTGCCATCGAGTGTCGGCAGGGTGAGCTGGGACAGCAGCCTGTCGGCGCTCGCCGGCGCCGCCCCTCTCCGCCCGAGCCACCACCCGACAGCCGCGGCGAGGACGACCAGGACGCAGGCCAGGAAGGCGAAGACGACCCGTCCGCCGCCGGCTGTGGAGGCAGAGGGGGAGCGCTGTGCACCGCGAGGCTCCTCGGGTGCTGCCTGGGAGTGGGGATCTGGCATCGCAGAGCGTCAGGGAGCGGTGGCCCACCCATGCCCTGGTCGGGCAGGAGGGCGGTGCGCGCCCGACGGCGTCCGCGATGGTGACACAAACGAAGCCCGAACGCGGGCCGCGCCCGATCCTCGATGGCTCGGGCCCGGTCCGTCGTCCGGCGGCGGTCCCGCTCAGGGGATCCGCGAAGGGTCCAGGCTCACATGCTGGCCGTCTTCTTCTTCGCGGTCTTCTTCCTCGCCGTCTTCTTCTTGGCCGTCTTCTTCTTGGCGGCCTTCTTCTTGGCCTTCTTCTTGGCGACCTTCTTCTTGGCTACCTTCTTCTTGGCAGCCTTCTTCTTGGCCTTCTTCTTGGCGACCTTCTTCTTGGCTACCTTCTTCTTGGCAGCCTTCTTCTTCGCCTTCTTCTTCTTCGCCTTCTTCTTGGCGACCTTCTTCTTGGCGACCTTCTTCTTGGCGGCCTTCTTCTTGGCTACCTTCTTCTTCGCCGTCTTCTTCTTGGCAGCCGTCTTCTTCTTGGCCGTCTTCTTCTTGGCCGCGGTCTTCTTCTTGGTTGCCATCGCTTCAGGTCTCCTCTGCCTCACACGGGCACTGGGGTTGACGAATCCTCTCGCGAGAGAGAACCAGCGGCTGGGCACGACGCCCGCGGAACCTCGCCCATCGAGGGATCCGCCCGAAACCTGCTCGTCAGTTCTCGCATTCGAGGCTTGGCGACCTCTCTCGCAGCCGCCGCTTTGCTTCGCGTCGACACGATCGTGGTTGCCTTGCAGAACCTCACCGACGACTTGTTTTTTGCGGTTGCTTCACGCACCGTACAGAATGCCCAGAACGATGTCAAGCAGAGGCCACAACATCTAGTGGTGGCCCTCCGGCACACCACCACAGCGTCCTCCGAGCCACTACGGTTGGGTTCGACCACCGAGGTCCCGATGAGCAATTCCAAGCCTGACGAGAAGCCCTTCTTCGACGCCGGCGATCAGGGCGAGACGAGGCCCGCGCCGGGCGAGTTCCCGTACACCCGCGGGCTCTACGCCGAGATGTACTCGAAGCGCCTGTGGACGATGCGCCAGTACGCCGGTTACGCGAGCGCCAAGGAGTCGAACGAGCGCTACCGCTACCTGCTGGCGCAGGGCACCACCGGCCTCTCGGTGGCCTTCGACCTGCCGACCCAGATCGGCTTCGACTCCGACTCCGACTCGGCCCGCGGCGAGGTCGGCCGAGTCGGGGTCGCGATCGATTCGATCGACGACATGCGCACCCTCTTCGAGGGCATCCCGCTCGACCAGGTGACGACGTCGATGACGATCAACTCGACGGCGCCGATCCTCCTCGCGCTCTACCTGGTCGTCGCCGAGGAGCAGGGCGTCGACTGGCAGGAGATCGGCGGCACGGTGCAGAACGACATCCTCAAGGAGTACGCGGCGCGAGGCACGTACATCTACCCACCGCAGCCTTCGCTGCGTCTGGTCACCGACCTGATCACCTTCTGCGCCGATCGGGTGCCGCGATGGAACCCGATCTCCATCTCCGGATACCACATGCGCGAGGCAGGGTGCACCGCAGCGCAGGAGGTCGCCTTCACCCTCGCCAACGGCCTCTGCTACGTCGAGCAGGCGCTCCAGCGCGGCGTCGACATCGACTCGTTCGCGCCGCGTCTCTCGTTCTTCTTCAACGCCCACAACGACTTCCTCGAAGAGGTCGCCAAGTTCCGCGCCGCGCGCTCGCTCTGGGCCGAGCTGGTGCGGCAGCGCTTCGCGCCCAAGAATCCCCGATCCACCTGGTTGAGGTTCCACACCCAGACCGCCGGCTCCACTCTCACCGCGCAGCAACCCGTGAACAACGTGGTCCGTGTCGCCATCCAGGCACTGGCTGCGGTCTGCGGCGGCACCCAGTCGTTGCACACCAACGGCATGGACGAGGCCCTCGGCCTGCCCACCGAGGAGTCGGCCCGCACTGCGCTGCGCAGCCAGCAGATCATCGCCCACGAGTCCGGGATCGTGCGCTCCTCCGACCCCCTCGGCGGTTCCTACGCGATCGAGGCGCTGACCGATCGGATCCGCGACGAGGCGCTCGGGCTGATCGCCGAGATCGAGCGTCTCGGCGGCGCGGCGAAGGCGATCGAGCAGGGATACCAGCAGCGCGAGATCGCCGACGCCGCCTACCAGCATCAGCTCTCGGTCGAGAAGGGCAGCACCGTGATCGTCGGCGTCAACCGCTTCCAGAGCGAGCGGGAGGAGCCCTTCGAGGTGCTGCAGATCGATCCCCGGGCCGAGCAGGAGCAGATCGATCGAGTTCGCGCGTTGCGCCAGCGACGCGACGCGGATCGGCATCGCTCGGCGCTCGAAGCCCTCGACCGGGCCGCGCGCGAGGACGCCAACCTGATGCCGCCGATCCTCGAGTGCGTGCGCTGCGAGGCGACCCTGGGCGAGATCTCCGACGTGATGCGGGCCGTGTTCGGGCTGCACGAGGAGGGGTTCTAGGACCGGCATGCGAGCACCGCCGGTGTGACGTCACACAGCGAGACGCACGCCGCGAAACGCGCGGCCGCGGGACCGAGCGCCAGCAGCGGCACCGGGTTGCGGGTGTGGCGCCGGTGGTCGGTCTCCTCGATGTTGCCGTGGTCCGAGACCAGGACCACGGTGGCGCCCTGTGCGTCGATCGCCGGTGCGACGCCGCTCAGCAGCGAGTCGATCCGAGCCAGAGCCTGCCGCGGCGACAACTCGGTGCGACCGTGTCCGACGAGATCGGTCAGGAAGGTCTCGTAGAGGACGAGCTCGTGATCGCCGAGCAGGTCCGCCAGGTGACGACCCGCCTGCTCGGCATACACCGGACCGAGCCCGATCGGTCTCTGGCTCGGCGGCGCGGAACCTCCGTCCTCGTCGGCGTCGGTCGTGTCGGCCGCCTCCAGCACGGCGAGGAAGAGGTCGCGCTCGACGTCCCAGGAGACTGCGTCGCCCCTGGCGAGATCCGCGAGCCCGCGGCGCCGCAGGCCGGCGTCCTCGGCGCAGCAGACGGTCACCGACCGCCTGGCCCGACGTCGGGCCAGGCGCTCCTCGTAGAGCGGCGAGAAGGCATTGGCGAAGGCCACCCGATCGCCCCTGCGCACCGAGGCGGTGAGCAGGTTGTGCCTCGCGATGAGCTCGCGCAGTCGGCCGCCGGGGAAGGCGGGAACGTGGCGGCCGACGTGGCCTGCCGCGTTCTCGCCGGTGAACAGGGCCGTCTGCCCGGTCGCCGACTGCGGCAGCCCCTCGACGCCGAGCGTCGCGTCGAGCGCCCGCAGACAGACTCCGGGTCGGTCGAGTGGCGCCGTTCCGCTGACCAGGCGGCAGCCGATGCGCTCCTCGAGCCACGGCATGTGGCCCTCGGAGAGCGGGTTGTCGGAGCTCGGCGGAGCAAGGCCCAGACCGTCGACGAAGAGCAGCAGCAGCGGCTCGCTACCGCGCCCGCGGGCCCTGGCGGTTCCAATTCTCATCCGCCATCTCCACCGGCCCGCGCCCCCGGGCTTTCGCTATTCTCTACAGGCATGGATGACGGACCGAAGAGCGACGGCGGCGAGAAGGCGCCGAAGAGCGCCTACGAGCTGGCGCTCGAGCGGCTGGAGCGCGACGGTATCGCAAGGCCGAGCGCCACCTCGCTGAGCGCCGAGACCAAGGCGGCGATGGCGGACGCCCGCAGCCGCGCCGAGGCGCGCGTCGCAGAGCTCGAGATCCTCCACCGCAAGCGCCTGCGAGAGATCACGGATCGCGAAGAGCGCGACAAGGCGGAGAGGAACTTCCGCGCCGAGCGCGAGCGCATCGAGAGCTCCAGGGACCGCGAGCTCGAACGACTTCGAAGCGGTGGGTGATCCTCTGCGGCCCGGCGCGCCGCTCGCTCGCCGCCTTCGCCGCCCGAGCTGACACGTCCCGCCGCGGAGCCGACGATGAGCGTACGGGTGGACAAGTGGTTGCAGGTGGCGCGCGTGTTCAAGACCCGCACCGCCGCGACCCGCGCCTGCACCCTCGGCAGGGTGTCGGTGAACGGCGCTCGCGCCAAGCCGCACAAGACACTCGAGCTGGAAGACACGGTCCAGGTCGAGATGAAGCACGGCTGGGAGCGGATCCTGATCGTCAAGGAGCTGCGCGACAAGACGCTGCCGAAGGAGCAGGTGAGCCGGATCTTCGAGGACCAGAGTCTGCCTCGTCCCCAGCTCAGCGAGATGGAGAAGCAGCAGCGGCGTCCGCCGGTACAGCGAGATCCCGGCGCTGGGAGACCGACCAAGCGCGATCGCCGACGCCTCGACAGGCTGCGCGGCTGAGCGTGGCGGTAGCCGAGTTGTGCCCGCAGCCCGGCAGCGCGAGGCGCCAGCAGTGACGCAGCCGCGTCAGCCGCCCGCAGCCGGCGCGCTCCCGCCACACTCGTCAGCGGGATCGCCGCCTTCGCGCCCCCTCTCCACGGCGCCCCAGATCCGCCGCATCCTGCACTGCGACATGGACTGCTTCTACGCCGCCGTGCACATGCGCGACGAGCCGCGTCTGCGCGGCAGGCCGGTGGTCATCGGCGGCCCCGCGAACGGGCGCGGCGTGGTCGCAGCAGCGAGCTACGAGGCGCGGCGTTTCGGCGTGCGCTCGGCGATGCCGTCCGCCCAGGCCGCGCGTCTGTGCCCCGACGCCGTGTTCCTGGCTCCCGAGTTCGACCGCTACCGCGCCGAGTCGCGCCGGGTCTTCGAGGTCTTCGCTGAGTTCACCTCGCTGGTGCAACCGGTTTCGATCGACGAGGCCTACCTCGACCTCACCGGCGAGCTCGATCGCTGGGGATCGGCGACAGCGGCGGCGCGCGAGATCCGCCGGCGCGTCTCCGAGCGGCTCGGCCTGACGGTGAGCATCGGCGTCGCACCGAACCGGTTGGTGGCCAAGATCGCCTCCGACCACGACAAGCCGGACGGGCTCACGGTGGTTCGCCCTGAACAGATCGAGGCGTTCCTGGCGCCGTTGCCGGTGCGGGCGCTGCTCGGCGTCGGACCGGCCACCGAGCAGCGCCTGCGCGAGCGTTTCGGCTGCACCACCGTGGCCGAGCTGCGCCGCATCGACCGCGCCGAGCTCGAGCTCGCCCTCGGCCGTTTCGGAGGCGTCTTGTACCGCTACGCCCGCGGCCTCGACGATCGGCCGGTGGTGGTCGAGAGGGTGCGCAAGAGCCTCAGCGCCGAGCGCACCTTCGGCAGCGACATCGAGGATCCCGGAGAGATCGCCAGTGAGCTGCGGCGGTTGACCAAGCGGGTCGCCGCGGCACTGCAGGAGCGTGACCTGCGCGGCAGCGGCGTGCACCTCAAGGTGCGCTACTCGGACTTCACGACGGTGACCCGCTCGTGCACCCTCGACGAGCCCGGACACGACGAGGAGCAGCTGCTCGCAGCCGTGATGAGCCTGCTGCGACGCATCGAGACCGAGGGACGCCGTATCCGGCTGCTGGGCGTCGGCACCAGCCGCTTCGAAGGCCAGGAGACGGACGGCCCGACCCAGCTGCTGCTACCGCAGCTCGAGCCCGAGAGCAGCCCTCGCCGCAGCGAGTCGAACTGAACGACGGCGGCAGCTGTCGCCGGTGGCGTCAGGCCTCGACAGAGTCGCGGGTCCTCTGGGCGGCATCCTGGTAGATCGCCTGCAGCGAACGCGCGCTGAGACCGTCGCCGCGCAGCGACTCGATTCCGTGGGCCGCGGCCATGGCGCCGGAGACCGTGGTGACACAGGGGATACCGAGACGCAGCGCCGTGGTGCGGATCTCGGCGTCGTCGACCATCGACTCTCCTCCGAGCGGTGTGTTGACGATCAGCTGGACCTCGCCGTTGAGCAGACTGTCGACGATGTGCGGCCGGCCCTCGGCCACCTTGCGGACGCTACGCACCTCGAGCCCCTCGTCGCGCAGCCGTCGGGCCGTCCCCGAGGTGGCCATGAGCGAGAAACCCGTGCGCGCCAGACGCTGCGCCACCGCCACCGCGGCGTCCTTGTCGCGATCGTTGACCGAGATGAACACCGTGCCCTGCAGAGGCACCTTGTTGCCGGCACCGATCCAGGCCTTGGCGAAGGCGTTGCCGAAGTCCTCGGACACCCCCATGACCTCGCCGGTCGACTTCATCTCGGGCCCGAGCAGCGGATCGTTGCCTGGGAAGCGGGTGAAGGGGAACACCGGCGCCTTGACGAAGTAGCGGTCGAGCCGCGGCTCCTCGAGGAAGCCGATCTCCTCGAGCGTGCGGCCGACCATCAGCAGGGAGGCGAACGAGACCAGCGGCTGACCGGTCGCCTTGGCGATGAACGGCACGGTGCGGGAGGCGCGCGGGTTGACCTCGAGCACGTAGATCTCGCCCTCGTGCACCGCGAACTGCACGTTCATCAGGCCGACGACCCCCAGCCGCAGCGCCAGGCGGCCGGCGATCTCGCGCATGCGCTGCAACAGCTCCGGCGGCACCGAGTGCGGTGGCAGCACGGCAGCCGAGTCGCCCGAGTGGATGCCGGCCTCCTCGATGTGTTCGAGGATGCCGCAGACGACGGCCGTTCTGCCGTCGCAGAGCAGATCGAGGTCGATCTCGGTCGCGTTCTGGAGGAAGCGATCGAGCAGCACCGGTCGGCCGGCCGAGACATCGGTGGCGTGCAGCATGTAGCGCTCCAGCGACGCCGCGTTCCAGCACACCGCCATGGCGCGACCGCCGAGCACGTAGCTCGGGCGCACCACGACGGGGAAGCCGATCTCGTCGGCGATCGAGAGTGCCTCCTCCAGCGAGCTGGCGTTGCCGTGACGCGGCTGCAGGATGCCCTCCTCGGAGAGCAGGGTGCCGAAGCGCTTGCGGTCCTCGGCGAGGTCGATGGCGTCCGGGGAGGTGCCGAGGATCGGCACGCCGGCCGCCTCGAGCCCACGCGCCAACTTGAGTGGCGTCTGCCCGCCCAGCTGCACGATGACGCCGCTGGGACGCTCGCGCTCGTAGATCGCGAGCACGTTCTCCATCGTCAGCGGCTCGAAGTAGAGACGGTCCGAAGTGTCGTAGTCGGTGGACACCGTCTCCGGATTGCAGTTGACCATGATGGTCTCGAACCCGGCCTTCGACAGCGAGAACGCGGCGTGCACGCAGCAGTAGTCGAACTCGATGCCCTGACCGATCCGGTTCGGTCCGGAGCCGAGGATCATCACCTTCTCACCGCTGCCGGGATCGGCCTCGTCCTCGTCTCCGAAGGTCGAGTAGAGGTACGGAGTGGTCGCCGGGAACTCGGCGGCGCAGGTGTCGACGCGTTTGAAGACACGCCGTATCTCGTGCTCCTCCAGCGCCCTGCGCACCGCGTCGGCGGCGCAGCCGAGGAGCTGCGCCAGTCGCTGATCCGCTATGCCCGAGTGCTTGGCGTCGCGCAGCAGCGCCGCCGGAACGGTGTCGACGCTCCAGCAGGCCAGCTCGGTCTCGATGCGCACGATGCGCTCGATCTCGCGCAGGAACCAGCGGTCTATCGACGTCGCGGCGTTCACCTCGTCGACGGTCCAGCCCTGACGCAGAGCCGCGAACACGGCGAAGATCCGCTCGCCGTGGGGCGTGCTGAGCCGGCGGCGCAGGGTCACGGGGTCGCTGGCGCGGGACTCCATCTGACCCAGCTCGGCGTCGAGCTCCAGGCCCGACAGCCCCTTCATCAGCGCCTCGCGGAAGTTGCCGCCGATCGCCATCACCTCGCCGACCGACTTCATCGAGGTGCCGAGCACGTTGGGAGAGGCCGGGAACTTCTCGAACGCCCAGCGCGGGATCTTCACCACCGTGTAGTCGAGCGTCGGCTCGAAAGCAGCGAACGTCTTGCCGGTGATGTCGTTGCGGATCTCGTCGAGGGTGTAGCCGACGGCCAGCTGCGCGGCGATCTTGGCGATCGGGAAGCCGGTTGCCTTCGAAGCCAGGGCCGAGCTGCGCGAGACCCGGGGATTCATCTCGATGACCACCCGCCGGCCGCTCTGAGGGTCGACGGCGAACTGGATGTTCGAGCCGCCGGTGGCGACACCGACCCGGCGGATCACCGCGAAGGCCTCGTCGCGCATCTGCTGGTACTCGGGATCCGAGAGCGTCTGTTGTGGCGCCACGGTGATCGAGTCCCCGGTGTGCACACCCATCGGGTCGACGTTCTCGACCGAGCAGACGACGATGGCATTGTCCGCCTGGTCGCGGATCACCTCGAGCTCGTACTCCTTCCAGCCGAGCACCGATTGCTCGATCAGAGCGGTGCCGACCGGGCTCGCGGTCAGTGCGCCGGTGACCACGCCCTCGAGCTCGCTGCGGTTGAAGATCACCCCACCACCCTCGCCACCGAGGGTGAAGCTGGGTCGCACGATCACCGGGTAGCCGATCTCGTCGATCAGCGCCGAAGCCTCGCTCATCGATGAAGCGATGCCGCTGAGCGGCACGTCGAGGCCGATCTCGAGCATCGCGTCCTTGAACAGCAGGCGGTCCTCGCCGAGACGCAGCGCCGATTCGTTGGCGCCGAGCAGCTCGACGCCGTAGCGCTCGATGGAACCGCGTTGCGACAGGGCCAGGGCAAGATTGATCCCGGTCTGGCCGCCGACCGTCGGCAGGATGGCGTCGGGCCGCTCGATCTCGAGGATCTTCTCGATCATGTCCGGCACCAGCGGCTCGACGTAGGTCGCGTCCGCGAACTCCGGGTCGGTCATGATCGTCGCCGGGTTCGAGTTGGCCAGGATGACCCGATACCCCTCGCGCCGCAGCACTCTGCACGCCTGAGTGCCGGAGTAGTCGAACTCGCAGGCCTGGCCGATGACGATCGGCCCGGAACCAAGAACCAGGATCGAGCGGATGTCGTCGCGGCGTGGCATCGGCCGCGCAGTCTAGCAGTCGCTCCGGCGGCTCCTCGGAGCTCCTCGCACGCCGGCTGCGACGGTCAGTCGCCTCTCGCCGACCGCCTCGGACACGGGTCCGCGGCGCTCAGCGGCGCGACGGCGGGCCGCCGCCGCGCCTCGTGCCCGCTGCCGGCTCCGGGCCGTCCGCGGGCGGGGTGTCGAAGCGCTGGTAGCCGCGACAGACGCGCACCGGAAGCGGTGGATAGCGAGGGAACGACGGATCCCCGTCGCTGCGTCCGCAGCGCAGGTAGGCGGCGCGGCGGGAGCGGACCACTTCAGCCCAGCGGCACCCACCGCAGAGGCCGGGATCCACCGCCAGTGGCACCGTCGGATCGCCACCCGGGCGCTTCACCTCCGACATCCGGCCTCCCGCCCGATGCAGTAGCGGGCCGTTGCCGAGCCGCGGATCTCGGCGCGCCGACGCGCCCCCTCTCCCGCCCTCTCCAATGGCTTCCATATTACGAAACAGTATCCGGAGAAGCCGGGGCGACACCCCGATCGGCAGGCTTTCGCAGCCGGTCGAAGAAAATCGAAATTCATCAAAACGGGTTGGCGTTGGCAGGCGTATACAAGTACGAGGCAGCGGCACCCGACCGGGTCTCCCGCAAGGTGCCACAGCCTCCCTGCCGAGCCCTCACCGAGGAGCGTCCGCTCCCGGTCCTGAAAGAGAGGCTCACCGGGCTCCGGCCCACTCTCCAGACACCATCCTTGCAACCGCGGAATCTCCGCGCGTATCACCCAAAGAGGGGGAGCGGCTTCGGCCCTCCCCCTTTTTCCTTTGCGGCCGACAGGACTCGGGTCCGACGGCCCTGTCGGCTCGCGGGCCTTGCTGCTCGCGATCCCCTTCACTCGAACCGTAGCGCCTCGGCGGGCGAGATCCTCCGCATGCGCTGCAGCGGCCACCAACAGGCCGCTGAGGTCACGATGAGGGTGAAGCCGAGCACGGCGGCGAGGTCCGGCGGCCGCAGTCGCAGCGGGATGCGGTCCACGAAGTAGATCTCGGCGACGCCGGCGTCGAAGCTCAGCAGCCCGAGGTCCGATACCGCCCAGGCCACCAGCGCGCCTCCCGCAACCCCGGCGACACACCCGCCGACGGCGACCGCCAGGCCCGCGATCAGGAAGCTACGTCGCAGCACGCGGGGCGATGCTCCCAGCGCCAGCAGCACGCCGATCTCGCGCGTGCGCTCGCGCACCAGCACCAGCAGGGCCGCTGCGACGTTGAAGGTCGAAACCACGACGATGAGCCCCAGCAGCAGGAAGAGCGCCCACTTCTGCACTCTCAGGGCGGTGAACAGGCCCGGCGAGCTCTGACGCCAGTCGCGGACCAGATAGTCGTCGCCGAGGCGCCGGTTCAACTCGTCACGCACGCCGTCGATGCTGCGCGCCGAGCCGGTCGTCACCTCGTAGAAGGGCAGCCCCCCGGTGAGCCGCTCGAGCTCGCCGATGTCCATCACCGCGTACTCGCGATCGAAGAGCGCGAACCCGGTCTCGAAGGTCGCGGCGACCTCCAGAGTGCGATAGCGGAACCTCGCGCCGCGGTGGAGATCGAGCACTACCAGACGCACCGGTTCGCCGACTCCCACGCCGAGGCGTTCGGCGAGGCCGGCTCCGAGCCGCACTCCGGGCCGCCCGTCCCGCGCCGGGAGGTCGTTCGGAGCGCCGGCGCCGAGAGGACCGGCCAACCGCGGTTCGACGCCGCGCAGGTGCACGTCGACCGCGGCGGCTTCCCGACCCGCGGCGGCAGACTGCAGCGACCCCTGAACCAGGAGCGAGCGCGACACCGCCTCGACCTCGGGGAGAGCCGCGAGCCGCACAGGCAGCTCGTCGACTCCCTCGGGCTGCCCCACCGGGATCACGATCAGCGCGCCGCCGATCAGCATCTTCTCGAGCAGGGTCTCGGTGTAGCCGCTCATCAGCGCCATCGAGGTGGTCATCGCCGTGACACCGAGCGCGACCGAGCCCAGGCCGGCCCAGGCCGCCGACGACAGCAGGCGGCTGCGACGAGTGCGCAGGTGTCGCAGACCCAGGTCCAGCGCCAACGGCAGGGCGCGGCGCGCCCCCCCGTCTCCCGCGGCGGCCGGCACCCGCTCAGCCCGCCGCCGGACGCTCGCTGGCGGCCTCACCCGGCGCATCGCCCGCACCGCGGCCGGCGCCCGATCCCTGCCGCCGCACCGCTTCCAGGAAGGCGGCGAAGAGGCGCGACGCATCGTGCGGGCCGGGAGCCGCCTCGGGGTGGTACTGCACCGAGAAGATGGGCGCTCCCTCGACCTCGAAGCCCTCCACGGTGCCATCGTTGAGGTTCACCGAAGTGACCCTGCAGTTGCCCGGCAGGGAGTCGCCAGCGAGGGCGAAGCCATGGTTCTGAGCGGTGATCGCCACGGTCCCGTCGTCGAGATCCCTGACCGGCTGGTTGCCGCCGTGGTGGCCGAACTTCAGCTTGAACGTGCTGCCGCCCATCGCCAGGCCGAGTAGCTGGTGACCGAGGCAGATGCCGAGCAGCGGCCGGCCGCTGTCGGCGAGCTGGCGCACGTTGGCGATGATCTCGTGCAGCGGCTCCGGGTCTCCCGGCCCGTTGGAGAGCACCACTCCGTCCACTCCGAGCTCGTCGCAGCGGCTGGCGGGGGTGCGCGCCGGCAGCACGCGCAGTCGCGCCCCGGCGCCGCACAACGAACGCAGGATGTTGCGCTTGACCCCGAAGTCGTAGACGGCGAGGAAGGCGATCTCGTCGCCGTCCGCCGGCAGCTCGTACTCCTCGACGCAGGTCACCTCGTCGACCAGGGCACGACCCTGCATCTCAGGCATCGCCAGCACCTCGGCGAGCAGCTGTTCGCGGTCGTCGGCGGCCGAGGCGATGACGCCGCGCAGGGCGCCCTTCTGGCGCAGACGGCGCACCACGGCGCGGGTGTCGATCCCGGCCAGCGCCGGGATGCCGTGCTGCTTCAGGTAGGCGATCAGGGGCCTCCCCTCGATCCCCGACGGGACCTCGGTGAACTCCCGCGCCACGAAGCCCTCGACCCGCGGTCGCTCGGACTCCTCCGCCGCCGCGTAGGTGCCGTAGTTGCCGATGTGCGGCTGGGTCATCAGCACGATCTGACCGCAGTAGGAGGGGTCGGTGAGGATCTCCTGGTACCCGGTCATCGAGGTGTTGAACACCACCTCGCCGAAGCGCTTCCCGGGGCTGGCCAGCCAGCCACGGAAGCACGAGCCGTCCTCGAGCAGCAGCACGCCCTCCTCACGACTCGCCTCTCCGGCAACACTCACCGACATCTCCGCTCCTCTCGTCCCGTTGCCCGCGCGCTTCCCCGCGCCCCGGTTCCGGCGGCGCCGCGAGGTCCGCCGCGGCGGATATCATCGTATCTCGAAGCCGCCATCTCTCGGCGGCCCCTCGACAGCGTCACCGAGGTCTCACACCATGCGCCGATCCCTGCCGACCCGTCCCCTCCGGGAGTCTCCGCCGCTGCGCCGTCCGGCCGACCTGGTGCGCCGCGTCCTCCTCCTGTCGACCCTGCTGCTGGTCCTCGCCGGCCAGGTCTCGGCCTACGTGATCTTCCTGCGCGACGGCTCCATGATCGAGACCACCGGCCCCTACACGGTCGAAGGCGAACGGGCGTCCTTCACCCTGCTCAGTGGCGCCGCCTCGACGATCGCCCTGGAGGAGATCGACGTGCAGCGTACGCGGGAGCACAACCGCAGCGCCCTCGGGCAGGCGGTGGTCATCGGCCGCGACGGCAGCACCGGACAGTACGACCCCGAAGCGATCCAGCGCACCCGGCCCACCAACACGCTGCGCGACCTGCTGCAGCAGCGCGCCCAGGCGGAGCGGCAGGAGGCCGAGGGCGGCCAGGACACCGCCGCTGCCACCGGTCGCAGGGTGCGGCGTACAGCGGCGGGTTATGCCGACCTCACCTCGCTGCAGCGCACGCAGCCGCAGGACGCCGCACTGGCCAGCTCGCTGCAGCGCTCGCTGGGTGAGCGTGGACTCTCCGGCTTCGCCCTCTACCAGGGAACCACGGACGATCGCCTGATGGTCGAGATCACCAGCAACACCGAGGGCGAGGTGCTGTCGCAGCTGCCGCTGCTCGCTTCCGGGATCGACTCGTTCCTCTCCCGCCACCCGGAGTCGGCGGCGGTCGAGGTGCTGATGCGCACCGCGTCGCTGTCGCGCGCCGGCCAGTTCGTCTTCGACCGACCCACCGCCAACCTGCTGCTGGACGGCGGCATCACCGCCCACGAGTTCTTCGTCGCCAGCGTGCAGTTTTGAAGCGAGGCGCGTCGGACGCGCCTCGCTTCAAGCGGCTCACTCCGTCTCGCGCGGCTACCGCCGCGCGAGGTCGGACTTCGGCGTCTGAAGCAGCGCTCGCGGGCCGAGGCCGAAGCGGAAGGCCTCGCGACACGCCCAGCCGCAAGCCCGCAGCGTGAACCGACGCGACGACGCGCCTCGCTTCGAGCGGCTCACTCCGTCTCGCGCGGCTACCGCCGCGCGAGGTCGGACTTCGGCGTTTGAAGCAGCGCTCGCGGGCCGAGGCCGAAGCGGAAGGCCTCGCGACACGCCCAGCCGCAAGCCCGCAGCGTGAACCGACGCGACGACGCGCCTCGCTTCGAGCGGCTCACTCCGCTGCGCGCGGCTGCCGCCGCGCGAGGTCGGACTTCGGCGTCTGAAGCGGCGCTCGCAGGAGGAGGCGGAAGCGGAAGGCGTCGCGAGCACGCCTTGAGCGCCAGACTCCGCACTGTCGACGCTACGTCAGGAAGGGATCTCGCCGCCGGCCTCGGCGAGGCCGAGGAACTCTTCGACCCGGAGGCCGACGCGCTGCTCGAAGCGCTGGCGGTAGCTCTCCACCGAGCCGATCTGTTCATCGAGGAAGAGTCGCTCGACCCGGATCAGGGGCATGAACATCGTCGCCGGCCCGAGCAGCGCGCTCTCGCCCCGCGCCGCCTGGCCCATCCAGTCGTCGAAGCTGGTGATGTTCAGGCCCCGCAACTGCAGGCCGATGGCGTCGAGGCTCAGCAGCACGCCCCAGAACTTCTCGGTCGGGCTCTGCAGGTGCACGATGACGATCGAGCCCGGCTGGATGCTCCGCACGATCACCGCTCCACCGCGAGGCGCATCCGCTGCACCGCGGCCGGACTCACGGCGCGTGCCCACCGGCCGCGTGCTCGGCCAGCTCGACCAGCACCCCACCGGCGCTCTTGGGATGGATGAACTGCACCCGCGAGCCGCCGGCGCCCGGCGATGGAGCGTCACGAATCAGACGGTGTCCCTTGGCGCGCAGGCTCGCGTCGTCGTCGTCGACGTCGTCACTGGCCATGCACACGTGGTGGATGCCCGGACCGCGGGTGGCGAGGAAACGGGCGATCGCCGAGTCCTCCCGGGTCGGCTCGAGCAGTTCGATGCGGGTGCCCCCGACCGGCAGCATGGCGACGCGCACGCCCTCCTCGGCGACCTCCTCGATGGCCGCGACCTCGAGACCGAGATCCTCCCAGAAACGCCGCGCCTCTTCGATCGAGTGCACCGCGATCCCGATGTGATCCACCCCTGCGATCATCGAATCCCTCCTTCGTGCTGCGAGATCTCAGGATCTCAGTGCTGCCAAGAGCATCAGTGCTGCCAAGAGCGCAGTGCTGCGAGACGCCGTTCCGCGCCACGCTATCGCTTCTGATCGCTGGCGGCGCCGCCGTCGGCCGTCTTCCGGCCGTGCAGCAACGCAGCGGTGATCCGACGGGCTGCGGCATAGGGGTCCTCGCCGGCCTCCACCGCTTCGTCCAGCTCTCCCTGAGCCGATTCGTCGCGCCGCATCATCGCTGCGATCTCCTCCACCACCAGCGCCTCGACCCGTACCCGCAGCTGCTCCCTGCGACGCAGCGTGAACGTTCCACTCTCGCGCAGCCAATCGTGATGTCGCGCCAGCGCCGCCAGCACCTCGTCGATCCCCTCGCCGCGGTGCGCCACGGTCATGACGATCTCCGGCCGCCGCTGGTCTCGAGGTCCCATGTCGAGCATCGTCTCGAGGTCGCGGCGGGTGCGCTCGGCGCCTTCGAGGTCGGACTTGTTGATCACGAACAGGTCGGCGACCTCGAGAACCCCGGCCTTGATCGCCTGGATGTCGTCGCCGAGCCCGGGCAGGGTGACCACCGCCACCGTGTCGACCGCGCCGATCACGTCGACCTCGTCCTGCCCGACCCCGACGGTCTCGACCAGGACCCAGTCGAAGCCGGCACCGTCGAGCAGCGCCACCGCGTCCCGCGTCGCCCCGGCCAGACCGCCCATCGCACCACGGGTCGCCATCGAGCGGATGTAGACCCCCGGGTCGGTGTAGTGGCGATGCATGCGCACCCGGTCGCCGAGGATCGCGCCGCCCGAGTAAGGGCTGGTGGGATCGACGGCGAGCACCGCCACCTCGAGGCCGGTTTCGCGCAACGAACCGATCAGCCGGTCGACCAGGGTGCTCTTGCCGGCCCCCGGGGGGCCGGTGATGCCGACCCGCCGGGCACGCCCCCCGCCGACCGCCCTCAGCAGCTCCCCGCGGCCCGGATCGCGGCTCTCCAGAGCGCTGAGCGCGCGACCGAGTGCGCGCGGATCGCGCTGCAGCACGCGCTCGACAGGGGGGAGCCGATCCGTCGCCGAAGCGGTCACTGCCCGCTCTCCCCGCCGGCGCCGGTGACACTCGGCGCCAGCACGGCGACGCGGGCGCCCTCGTAGTAGTGGGTGAGGATCTGTCGGTAGTCGTGGCCGTAGCGCGCCATGCCGACGGCGCCGACCTGGCACATGCCGACCCCGTGTCCCCAGCCGCGCCCCTGGAACAGGTAGCCCCCACGGTCATCGAGCCGCTGCATCGAGAAGAGGGTATCGGGGAGATCGAGCGTCCAGCGAATGGCCAGCCCCTCCAACGCCACCGCTCTACCCGATCTGTCGACGAGGCGCAGCTCGACGACGCGGCCGGAGCGCCCGCGCCGCATCACGTCGATGGTGGCGAGGTCGAAGCCGGGAATCCGCTCGGCCACCTGACCACGCAGCTGTTCGAGGCTGCGGAAACGGCTCCAGGTGCCTCGATCTTCGAGCTCGGGCTCGGCGCGCCAGGGACCCGGCGCCAGCGCGGCGACCAGCCTGCCGGAGCGAACGAAGAGCAGCAGACGGTCGCCGGGAACCACTCGGGTCGACGCCACCGCCGCCGTCGCACCGCCCTCGCCGGCGGCGAAGAGCAGCAGGTCGTCGGACCGCTCGAGCTCGACCGTCCGCCACACCCGCTCCGAGGCTGCCGAGTCGCGGCCGTCTTCGGCTTCCGGCGCCGGTCCCGGAGTCAACGTCGCGGTGCGCGCCCGCAACGCGCCCGGCGGCAGCGCCAAGTGCTGCGCCTCGAGGACCTCGAGGGCGCCGGTCCGTCGCGCCAGGGCCACGACCAGCCTGGCGCTCGTCACTTCGTCGAGCCGCGAGCCGTGCCCCGCGACTGCCGCCTCCGGCGCCCCTTCGAGGCCTGCGGTCTCTTCGATCAGGGCGTCGACGAGAGAGACCGCCGGCAACTCGAGGAGCTGGCGCTCCAGCACCAGGTCGAACTGGTCGCCGATCCACCGGCCGAGGCGCTCGATGCCGTCAGTGGCGCCCTCCGCGGCGGGCCGCGCAGGATCGTCGATCCAGGGAGCCTCGGGGAGCCGCACCGTCCGCGCCAGGGCCCTGAGATCCTCGATCAGCACCGGCAGCGTCTGCGCCGTGGAGACCGCCGGCGACCGGGCACCGAGCGCCGCCGCGAGGCCGAGCGCGAGGCCGACCCCGTCCGGCGCCGCGCCCGCCAGCCGGTGCGCGCCTCCCTCGATGCACGGCACGCCGACGAGGTGCAGCCCGTGCCGCTCCGGGAAGACCTGGTCGACGTCCTCGGTGTGACCGCCGCAGGTCGCGGTGTAGAGCGTCTCGGCGAGCTGGTCGCTGCGCCACAGCACCTCGCCTCGGGTCTCGGCGATCGCCCTATCGGTCAGCGGATGCTCGGCGGAGCGGCCGCCATAGACCTGGCAGCGTGGAGTGGCGCAGAGATCGAACCCCTCGCCGGCGAATCCCCCGAGCTGGCTCAGGGTGTAGGTCCGCGCCGCGATCGCCTGCGCCTTCAGCGCCTCGAGATGCGGGTAGCTCTCCGGCCCCAGCTCCCGTGGCACGACCCCGCGCAGGTACTCCTCGAGATCGAGTTCGTTGATCAGGTTGATCCGACCGCGCTCGTTGAGGAAGAGCAGCAGGCGCCCGCGGTAGCGAACGCCGTCGACGTCGGCGCCCGAGGGGTGATCGATCTGCAGCCAAGGTCCGGGGAGCTGGCGCCGCTCTCCGGCGATCTCCAGGTCGAAGCTGCCGACGCCACCGGCGCTCGCCTCGCTGAACACCCAGGTGCCCTGCATGCCGCGCAGCGTCAGCCCGTCGCGCAGCCGCTCGGCGGGGTCGCGGCGGGAGAAGGCACCGACCCGTACCCGGAAGAGGCCGGTCTGGGCGTCGAAGACTACCGATCCCACAACCTCGGTGCCGAGGGCCGCGGAGAGCTCTCCCGCCAGGTCGGCGGCGAGCGACCTCGCCTGACCCTCGTCGCGCAGCGCCGCAACCTGCACCCGGTAGGTGCGCGCGGCGGCGCCTCCCAGCGCCGGGCGCACGATCGCCGCCGCGTCGAGACGCAGCGGATCGCCCGCGGACGGTCGCAGCACCGTGTCGCAGCAGCCGATCCGCCACTGCTCCAGGTCGCTGCGCAGTCCGACGCGAACGACGCCGGGGGCCGCCGCCACCGACTCGGCGGCGCCACCGGCAGCCGTCCGGTGGCCGGCGAAGGCGCCGCCGGCGAGAGCGAGCAGCAGGACCGCGGGGACCGAGAGCAGGACGATGGGCAGTGGGCCGGGGCCGTGGTGCCGGCGGCGGACGCTGCCGGGCCGCCCCGACGCTGGGTGCCGGTGTCGGGTGGCGGTTTCGCCCATGCGCCGGTCCTCAGGTGCGCAGCTGGTGCATGCGGATCTCACGGCGGTAGTCGCGCACGCTGTCGAGAAGCACCGGACGCGCCATCTCGAAGAGGCGGCTGAGCAGCGGCGCGCCGATGCGCTGTTCGAGAGTCACCGCGATCGCCGCGTCGTCCGGCGGGTCCGCGGCACGGTCGAGGCTGCGCTGAGGTCGCGCAGACGGAGCCTCGAGCGCGAAGTTGGTGGTGAACAGGGTCGGCAGGCGCCGCGCGTAGCGGGTATTGACGATCAGATAGAGCAGATCGCGGACGAACGGCGTCGGCTTCTGCGCTCCGAGCTCGTCGAGCACCAGGACGTCGACGCTGCCGAGTGGATCGAGCAGCTGGCGCCGCGACTCCTCGCTCGTCGGGTCGAACGAGACCTGCATGCGATGCACCAGGGTGGTGAAGTCGACGAACCGGCCCGGCAGTCCGAAGCGACGCACCAGCTCGCGCAGGACAGCCACCGCGAGGTGGGTCTTGCCGACCCCGACGCGACCGACGAAGAGCAGACCGGACTGGCAGAAGGTGCCATCGCTGGCGAGGAAACCCTCGACGTACGACTGACAGGTCGCTCGCGCCCTGACCAGCTCTTCGCCGGCGACGCCGCCGTCGGCGACCAGGAAGTTCTCGAGCGTGCACTGCCGGTAGCGCTCGGGGATCCCGGTCTCTTCGAGCAGGCGCTCGCCTCGTTGCCTTCCACGGCAGTCACAGGGCCGGGCGGAGCCGCTGTCGAGACCGTCGTCCGGGGCCCTCGACACGATCCAGCCGCGGTCGCGACAGACGGTACAACGGTAGCGCGCCGGGGCATCGAGCATCGCGCGATGCTACCAGGGGTGGCGCCGCGAGGATGCCCTTCCGCAGTCGCTGCGACGGCTCAGGACTCGTCGCTCTCGGAATCGTCCGACAGCGGCACCAGCGGGCCGCGGGTGATGCGCACCAGGGCGTGGGTGTGCTGCACGGTGGCCGTCACCGACCGGTTCCGCATCGCCTCGACCGCCCGATCCCTTTCAGCCTTCAGACGCTCGAGCTCGTCCTGGAGCCGCAGGATCACCTCGACTCCGGCCAGGTTGACCCCCATGTCGCGAGTCAGGGTGAGGATCGCCTCGAGCCGCTTGAGCGACGGCTCGTCGTACAGCCTGGTGTTGCCCTTGCTGCGTGGCGGATCGAGCAGACCCTCTCGCTCGTACAGACGCAGGGTCTGGGGGTGGATGTCGTAGCGCTCGGCCACGGCGCTGATCATGATCGTGCCGCCGCGCCGGTTGTCGCCTCGGGTGGCCATCGCTTCACTCCTCGCCGAAGGCTACCGCGACCCGCGCCCCGCCGGGCCTGGACTGCCGGCGCGGGACACGGGTCGCGGATCGGCTCACGACTTGTCGACGTCGACGTATTCGGCGTCGATCACGTCGTCCGCGGCGCCATCGGCCGCGTCGCCGGCGCTGGCACCCGCTGCTCCGCCGCCAGCCGCTCCGGAGCCCTCGCTCTGGTACATCTGCTCGGCGAGCTTGTGCGATGCCTGGGTGAGCTTCTCGCTCGCCTGCTTCATCGCCTCGGCCGAGGTTCCCGGCTCGAGCGCCTTCTTGGCCTCCTCGATCGCCGCCGAGAGCTTCTCGCGCTCGGCCTCGGGCAGCTTCTCCTTGTGCTCCTCGAACAGCTTCTCGGTGCTGTAGACCATCGAGTCGAGCTGGTTGCGGGTCTCGATCTCCTCACGCCGGCGCTTGTCGTCTGCGGCGTGGGACTTGGCATCCTCGACCATACGCTCGATCTCGTTCTCTTCGAGGCCGCCGGAGCCGGAGATGGTGATCTTCTGCTCCTTGCCGGTGCCGAGATCCTTCGCCGACACGTTGACGATGCCGTTGGCGTCGATGTCGAAGGTGACCTCGATCTGCGGCACCCCACGCGGCGCCGGCGGGATGCCGACGAGGTGGAACTTGCCGAGGGTGCGGTTGTCGGCCGCCATCTCGCGCTCGCCCTGCAGTACGTGCACCTCGACCGAGCCCTGGTTGTCCGAGGCGGTCGAGAACACCTGGCTCTCACGCTTCGGAATGGTGGTGTTGCGCTCGATCAGCTTGGTGAAGACGCCGCCCAGAGTCTCGATGCCGAGGGACAGCGGTGTCACGTCGAGCAGCAGCACGCCCTTGACGTCGCCCGAGAGCACGCCACCCTGCACCGCGGCACCGATCGCCACCACCTCGTCGGGGTTGACGCCCTTGTGCGGCTCGCGACCGAAGAACTCCTGCACCGCCTTCTGGATCGCCGGCATGCGGGTCTGCCCACCGACCAGCACGACCTCGTCGATCTCCTTGGCGTCGAGGCCGGCGTCCTTGAGGGCCTGGCGGCAGGGCTCCATGGAGCGCTTGACCAGGTCCTCGACCAGCTGCTCGAGCTTGGAGCGGGTTAGCTTCAGGTTGAGGTGCTTCGGACCGCTCGAGTCGGCAGTCACGAAGGGGAGATTGATGTCGGTCTCCTGGGCGCTGGAGAGCTCGATCTTGGCCTTCTCGGCAGCCTCCTTGAGACGCTGCATGGCCATCGGGTCCTTGGCCAGGTCGATGCCCTGTTCCTTCTTGAACTCCTGGAGCAGCCAGTCGATGACCCGCTGGTCGATGTTGTCACCGCCCAGATGGGTGTCGCCGTTGGTGGCCTTGACCTCGACCACGCCCTCGCCGACCTCGAGGATGGAGACGTCGAAGGTGCCGCCGCCGAAGTCGTACACCGCGATGGTGCGGTCGCCTTCCTTGTCGAGACCGTAGGCGAGCGCCGCCGCGGTCGGCTCGTTGACCAGCCGCTCGACCTCGAGGCCGGCGATCTTCCCGGCGTCCTTGGTCGCCTGTCGCTGCGAGTCGTTGAAGTAGGCCGGCACCGTGATCACCGCCTTGGTGACCTTCTCACCGAGATAGTCCTCGGCCGCCTGCTTGAGCTTCTGCAGGATCATCGCCGAGATCTCGGGGGGCGAGAACTTCTTCCCCTCGGCGACGATCGAGAAGTCCTCGCCGTCGGTCTCGATGGAGTAGGGGACCATCTTCATCTCCTCGGAGATCTCCGACGAGCGGCGCCCCATGAAGCGCTTGATCGAGAAGATGGTGTTCTGCGGATTGGTCACCGCCTGGCGCTTGGCGACCTGGCCGACCAGGCGCTCGCCGTTCTTGGTGAAAGCGACGATCGAGGGCGTGGTGCGATTGCCCTCCGAGTTGGCGATGACGTTGGCGTCGCCGCCCTCCATGACGGCCACGACGCTGTTGGTCGTGCCGAGATCGATGCCGATGATCTTGCTCATCTGTTCTCCTTGGATTCCGGGTCGATTCGAGAATCGGTGAGGACTCGGGCCCTTTGGGGTGGTGCGGCCCGTGGCAACGAGGCGCGACCTGGTGGACTCCGTCCGGGGTTGTTTCGTGGTCTTGTGCCGATCTCCCCGTCGCCGGCCCTGACGCCGGACCCGAGTCCGCCGTCGGCGCGCGGTGACGGGAGTACCGACCGCCATCCGACCTGCGTGTGGACCTCGTGGCCGGCGCCGCGCGCTGGCCGTCTCGGAGCAGCGACTCCCTGGTCGCTGGCTGGCCCACCGGATCTCCGCCAGATTCCCTGGACCGCAGCCGCGGTCCCAGAGGAGGCCGATCGATCCGGCCGAAGGTTAGATGCTTAGCGAACTACAGTCAAGTCCGCCATCGCATGGATATTACAGTCTTCGACTAAGGTTTATTCCGCCGCGGCCACATCGCTCAGTCGAGCAGCACGACCGGCGCACTCCCGGGGCGTGCGTCGGGCTGGACGTACTTCGGATTGAGCAGGAAGTCGTCGACCACGGAGGCTGTCGCCGGCGGCAGCGGGGTGGAGATCTCGGCCTCGGACCCGGCCTCGAGCCGATAGCCCGAGCCCTCGAGCTGGTAGGCGACCCGACGGCCGTCGGCGGTCTGGAGGTCCTCCTCCGAGCACAGGTCGAGATCGACCAGGACCTCGAGATCGTCCGGGTACGTCCCGTAGACGAGGTGGTACGTGCGCAGCGCCTGGGCCAGCTTGGCGGTCGTCCGCCCCCAGGCCACCCTGCCTGCGATCTCTCCGAGCTCGCCCGTCTCGGAGACGCCGGGGACCGGTTGCAGCGAGCTGGATTCACCAGCGACATGGCGGACCAGGAGCGCCAGCAGCAGCAACGCCAGGAAGCGCACCCCCCAGAGGTTGATCAGCCCCGCGAGGTGCTGGCCTTCGGCCGACGCGCCGGGGTCGCCAGAGGGTGCGTAGGGGTCGTCCGCCGGGCCGTAGTCGTCGTCGGCCACGTCGTCCTGCACCAGCTCGCCCTCGACCACCAGCGGCCCGGATCCGAAGGTCGACCCCAGGTCGAGATCCGACCCTCCGCGGAGCAGCTCCTCGAGCGGCTCGTCGTCCAGCGGACCGTCGTCGAGGAGCGCTGGCGAGGCCTCCCTGGTGATCTCGACGTCGAGCGGACGTTTCGGCAGCTCGACCGCCAGCGGTCCGGCATCGAGGTCCGGTGGGGCCTCGAGCAGAGAGCCCAGCTGCCCGTCGTCGCCCAGCGACAGGAGCGAGTCCGCCGGCTCCTCGTCCGAGGCCGCGTCCACCGGGGCCGACTCCGGTGGTGACATCGGTACGGCGGACGGCTGCTCGTCGTCGAGCGGCTCGGCACGAACGCCGGACTCGGGCGTCTTCGCCGCGTCTCTGGCCACCGCCGGCGCCACCGGGGCGCTCTGCTTGGCCTGCGGACGGCGCCCGCGCGCACGGCCCTCACCGCTGAACTGGCGCTGCAGCAGACCGACGTAGGCGAGGTAGTGCAGCGCGAAACGAACCTGCCAGCCCTGCCTCGCGCCGTTCGGGATGAGCTCGCGGGTGCGGGTGCCCGAGCGCACGCGACGCATCACCTCGAGCTCCAGAGGCGTCAACAGGTGCACCTTCAGATCGTGATCGAAAGAGTCCTTGGAGGTGCGCTGGCGGAAACGTCCCTCGGCGTCGTCCGCCACCGTGTAGCCGCAGTCGAAGTCGGGCTCCAACGCGCCGAGAGGACCGGCGACCCCCAGCTCCTCCACCGAGCGCAGCAGCAGCTCGCCGACGGTGAGGGGAACGACGCCGGACTGGAACGGGCTCTCGCCCCCCTCGACCCACTGCAGCACGCCCTCCTGCCAGCGCAGCAGCTGCAGGCTGTGACGCAGTATCTGTTCGCGCACGCAGTCGAGTACCACGTGGCGCTCGAGCTTGCCGGCGGCGATCAGGGACTCCGAGATCAGCTGAGCATCGTCGCCGCGGGCCCGGGCGATCTCTCGGAAGGCCTCGGGCGCCAGCAGCCCACGCTGGGCGAGCACGTCCGAGAGCACCTCTTCCATGGTGCGGTTCATCGCATCGGCGGCGACGATGTCTCCCTTGCGGAAGGTGAGCGAAACCAGGTCGTCCTCGCCCTGCACCGCGAGCAGCCCGCTGGCATCGCTGCCGCCGAGGGAACGCAGGATCAGCACCAGTTGCGTCGGATCGACCGACTGCTCGAAGCTGGCGACGCTCAGCGGTGCGGGGACTTCGTGCGGGCTCATCGGCTCAACCTCGCCGCCACCAGCCGAAGGCCAGGAATCCGACCGCACCGAGCAGTGCCGTCCACTGGACCAGGGGGTAGACCGGCTGCTGCGCGATCGGCAGAGGGAGCAGTTGCAGCCGTGACGCCATCGCCGCGAGCAGCAGCGCCACCGGCACGAACAGCTCCAGGAACGCCCGCCAGCCGTCGCCGGAATCCACCGCCACCGCACCGGGCACCAGGCGTCTCGCGGCGCGTTCGATCCACAGCTCCCGGCCGGCGACCGGTTCACGACGCATTCCGATACGGCCGGCGCGCAGCCATCGCACCAGCGGGCCGAGCAGGATGACCAGCAACGCGACGCCGAGCGGACGCTGCAGCGCCGTCCAGGCATCCGCGGCATCGAGACGGTCGGCGGAGCGCCCGCTCAGCTCGGCCCGGATCTCCGGCCCACGCTCGAGGCCGCCCCACACGCCGACGAAGGGCACGTCTTCGTCGCTCCAGCGGGCAAAGCTCTCCGGGTCGGCGCTGCGGCCCGCATCGCGGGCGCGCGTGGCACTGCGGAACTCGAGCAGCTCGTCGTAGCTGGCGGCGAGGTTGTACTGCGCCGCGGCGGCGCTGCCGCCCTCCTCTGCCGCGTCCTGCAGGAAGCGGATCGCAGGCACGTACTCGCCGCGCACCAGGTGGAAGAGACCGAGGTTGTTCAGTGCCGGGCCGTTGTTCGATTCGGCGTCGACGACCGCGGCGTAGAGCGGCCGCGCCACGTCGTCCTGTCCGAGGCGCTGGTGCACGTCGGCGGTGAGGTGGCGCACCGCGACGCTCGCCGGCAGTGCGCGCGACAGCTCGGCGAGCTGTTCGAAGAAGGTCCCCCGCAGGGCGCCGCGCTCGATGTCTTCGATCACCGCCAGCGCGGGATCGGTCTCGTCGGCCAGGCTGGCGTGGCCGAGCAGCACGACGGCCGGGAGCACGGTCAGCGAGACCACGGCGAGGCAGATCACCGAGCGCACGCTGAAGGTCGCGTAGCCCCAGAGCAGGATCGCCCACAGCAGCGACAACCAGAGCCATCCGGCCGGCAGCAGAGCCGGCCAGGCAAGCAGGGCGATGCCGAGCAGTCCGGCTGCCGCCGCCGGCAGGAAGGAACCGCTGGCGATGCGCAGGTCGCGCAGCAGCACTGAGCCCTTCATCGCCATCAGCAGGGCCAGGAAGAGGACACCGGTGACCTGGAGAGCGGCCGCGACCCAGGCCATCAGGTTGCGCCAGACCGTCGGGCGAGCGCCCTCGTCGAACAGCAAGGATCCGAAGCCACCCAGCGCCGCCCACGACGCAGCGAGTGGCCGACCGCCCTCGGCGTAGACCCGCGACCGCGCGAAGCCGAGGGCGCGGTTCGAAGGATCGAAGCGCTGCGCCGAAGCGAGCGCCCTCGCGGCGCGGTCGTGTGAATCGCTACGCGCCGCCTCGACCGCGCGCTGCATCGCGACCGCGGCGAGATCGGGCATGCGCTGGAAGCCGAGCTCGGACGCCGTGCGGATCAGGTCCTCCTCGGCGGCGATCATCTGCTCGGAGTCACCCTGGAGCAGCGAGCTGTTCCACAGCAGCCACTGATCCTGCAGACGCGACAGCGCCTGCTGCACCGAGGGGTTCAGGCGCAGCGGCTGCCCCGTGGACGCCTCTCCCTGACCGGCGGCGTCTACCGCGGCGCCGGAGAGCCAGGCGAGGAGTAGCAGCGCCGACGCACGCAGGCAGGGTCGTCGGCGACTCGACGGCCGCGTCCGGGCCGGACCGGCGGCCGACGCGCCGCCGCCTGGTCCTCCGGCTCTCCCGGCCGCTCCGCGCCCTTCGTGCACTGCCGGCTCACCCCACGGGGATCCGCGGCCGCACCGCCGCACCGGGCGGCACCGGGTGCTGCCGGGTGGTGCTCACCGCCCGCCCTTCTTCTTCTGCACGTAGCGCATGCGCAGGCGGTAGAGGATCTCGCCGAGCACCGACTCCTCCTCGGGGTCGAGGTTGCCGGCGGTCTTCTCCTGCAGCACGGCCAGCAGGTCGATGTAGACCCTGGCCCGCTCGAGATCCTCCACCGATTCGCCGTCCGGCATCTTCGCGTCACCGAGGAAGAGGGTCGCCGGCTCGACCAACGAGCCGACGATCTCGAGGAACTGGGCCGCCGGGTGCCGCGACTCGCCCGTGTCGACCTGCGGCCGACCGCCCGGCGTGGGCTGTGAGGCCCCGGCGGTGGCTCCGCTGGCCGCGGGCCGGGCGGCGCCCGCCCTGGCGGTCTCGGCATCTGGCCGAGCCTCGTCCCGCAGCGGAGTCGCCGGCCGCGGCGGCGCCTCCGGCTCGTCGGAATCGTCGCCGGGATCGTAGCCCTCGCGCAGCTCGCCGTCCTCGGTGAACATGCGTCGATCGGTAACCTTGATGCTCATCTCGCGCTCCGCGCTGGTCGCCGGGCGCTCAGCCTAGACCCCGGCGTCGCCGGGACCTCCCGGCGCTGGCTCGATTGTAGTGGAGAGGGAGTACGCCCCGGCGGCCCGGAGGTACGATCCGCGTCGGAGCCACCTCGGCGACGCCCGCGGGGCCGCAACCCCAGCCACGGAGTGCGCACATGGGAACCAACGACGGCGCCTCGCGGCGGACCCGACAGCAGGCCGATGCCACCGATGCCGCCGATGCCGCCGATGCCACCGATGCCGACGGCGTCACGGGCGCCACGAGCGCGCTGTGCGACCTGGTCGCCAGACTACGCGGCGAGGGCGGCTGTCCGTGGGACCGCGCGCAGACGTTGGAGGACGTGCGCTCGTACCTGATCGAGGAAGCCCACGAGGCGGCGGCGGCGATCGACTCCGGCGACTGGGATCGGCTGCGGGAGGAGCTCGGCGACCTCCTCTTCCAGGTCGCCTTCGTCGCCCAGCTCGCGGCGGAGGCAGGCGCCTTCGACTTCGCCGAGGCGGCGCGCGCAGTGACCGACAAGATGATCGCCCGTCACCCGCACGTCTTCGACCAGCGGGAGCAGCGACTCGACAGCGCCGATCAGGTCGCCGCCGCCTGGGAGCGGCGCAAGCAGCGCGAGGGGCGCGGCCTGCTCGACGGCGTGCCCGACTCTCTACCGGCGCTGGTCGCCGCCTGGAGGATCGGCCAGAAGGCGGCAGGCGTCGGCTTCGACTGGAGCGGCCCGGGGCCGGTGCTCGAGAAGGTGCGCGAGGAGCTCGCCGAGCTCGAGGCCGAGATCGCCCTCGCCGAGGCCCTCGGCGACGAGCGAGCTGCGAGTGGGACCGGTCTCGAAGGGGAGATCGGCGATCTTCTGCAGGCGACGGCCAGCCTGGCCCGCCATCTCGGCATCGATCCCGAGCGCGCGTTGGCCCGTTCGAACCAGAAGTTCAGGCGTCGCTTCACGCGCATCGAGACGCAGCTCGGAGAACGGCTCGGCGAGCCGCCCGAGGACCTCGAGGCGAGGCAACGCGAGATGGAGGATCTCTGGCAGGCGGCGAAGCGGGAGAGCTGACGGGCGAGGGACCAGCGGCGGCTCGGCCTCCGGTGGCGACGGCGACGAGGCGCGCCAAGATCCATCCGTTCTCCCCGCCAGCTCTCAGCGTCAGCTGTCGGCGCCAGCTCTCGGCGGCAGCTCTTGGCGTCAGCTCTTGGCGTCGTACCAGGTCTCGCCCCAGTCGAGATCGACCTTGAGGCGCACCGCCAGATCGGCCACCCCCTCCATCTCTTCGCGCACCGCGGCGGCGACGGGCTCGACCCGCTCGGCGGCGCACTCGATCACCAGCTCGTCGTGCACCGTCAGCAGCAGCTGCGCCGGCTCCTCGTCGGCGAGCAGACGGCGGCGGGTGGCGATCATCGCCAGCTTCAGCAGGTCGGCGGCGGTCCCCTGGATCGGGGCGTTGATCGCCATCCGCTTGGCGTTCTCGCGCACCATGCGGTTGCGTGAGCGCACGTCGGGCAGGAAGCGGCAGCGACCGAACAGGGTCTCCACCCAGCCGTGCTCCTCGGCATACTCGATGGTGCGTTCGTTGTAGGTGCGCACGCCGGGGAACTGCTCGAAGTAGGCGTCGATGAACTTCGCCGCTTCGCCGCGCTCGATACCGAGCCGCTGCGCCAGGCCGAACGCCGAGATGCCGTAGGCGATACCGAAGTTGATCATCTTCGCCGCCCGCCGCTGCTCGTCGCTGACCAGCTCGGGCGCCACACCGAAGACGCTCGCCGCGGTCGAGCGGTGGATGTCGGCGTCCTCCTCGAAGGCCCTGATGAGACCCTTCTCGTCAGCCATGTGCGCGAGCACGCGGAGCTCGATCTGGCTGTAGTCGGCGACCAGCAGCAACGAGTCGGGCGCGGCGCGGAACGCCTTGCGGATGCGCTGGCCCTCGCTGCTGCGCACCGGGATGTTCTGCAGGTTGGGGTTCGCCGAGGAGAGGCGCCCGGTCGCGGCGACCGCCTGCTGGTAGCGGGTGTGCAGCCGCCCGCTCGCGTCGACCAGCCCGGGCAGGGCGTCGACGTAGGTCGACTTGAGCTTGCTCGCCTCGCGGTAGGCGAGGATGCGCTCAGGCAGGTCGTAGCCGCGCGCCGCCAGCTCTTCGAGAGTCTCGGCACTGGTCGAGTAGCTCTTGGTCTTGCGGGTGCGCTTGAGCACCGGGTAGTCGAGCTTCTCGAACAGGATCTCGCCGAGCTGCGACGGAGAGTTGATGTTGAACTCCTCGCCGGCGATCCGGTAGATCTCCGCCTCGACCTCCTCGAGGTGCTGCTGCAGCTCCTCTGCCATCCGGTGCAGGAAGTCGACGTCGAGGGCGACTCCCGCCTCCTCCATCTGCACCAGCACCTCGATCAACGGCTCCTCGATGTTCTCGTAGACCTCCTGGGGCCGGCCCGCAGGAGCGTCGGCCGGTCCCAGGCACCGCTCCAGCTCGGGCTCGAGGACCGCTGCCAGCTCGGCGGCGAAGCCGACCCGCTCGGTGGCCAGGCGCAGGAGCGGCTCGTGGCCGGTCATCGGCGCCTCGTCACCGTCCCAGCCGACGTCCGCCAGCTGCATCGGCTTGACGTGCAGGCGGTCGAAGACGACCTCGGCGAGACCGTAGGAGCGAGCGCCCGAGGGCAGCAGATAGGCGAGCAGCATCACGTCGACAAGCCGCGCCCTGACCGCTCCATCGAAGCCGCCGCGCAGCGCCAGACGCACCACCTCCTTGAGGTCGTGGCCCACCAGCACGCGTTCGGTGTCCGCCAACCACGAGGCGAGCGAGGCCAGCGCAGCCTGGCGCACGCCGTGGCGACGGAAGTCGGCGAACACCGCGGCCGCCGGATCGCCCTCCCCGCCGTCGGCAGACCGCACCGCGACGCCGGTGGGATCGCCATCGCGCCCGATCGGCGCCAGCACGATGCGGCGCCCGAGACCGGCAGCGAGCCGGTTCCACTCCCCTGCGTCGGCGCAGTCGGTCGCCGGCTCCCACTGACGCTCGGGAATGCCCCGGCCCTCCCGTTGCAGCTCGTCGACCAGCGAGCTGAACTCGAGCTCCTTGTACAGCTCGAGCAACGCTTCCCAGTCGGGCTCCTCGAGCACCAGGCTCTCGGGGTCGAGATCGACTTCGACGTCAGTGTCGATGGTCACCAGCTTGCGCGACAGGAGCGCCTGCTCGCGATGCTCCTGCAGGCCCTCCCGGTAGCTCTTGCGCTTCAGATCGGGAGCCGCCTCGAGCAGCGCGTCCAGCGAGCCGTGCTCGCGGATCAGGTTCTTGGCGCCCTTCTCGCCGATCCCCGGCACACCCGGCACGTTGTCGACGCTGTCGCCCATCAGAGCGAGCACATCGACCACCTGGCCCGGCGGCACCCCGAAGTCGTCCTCCACCGCCGCGGCGTCGTAGAGCTTCTCGCGCCCGGTGTGCAGCATCGAGACGCCGTCGCCGACCAGCTGGAAGAGGTCCTTGTCGGCCGAGACCAGCACCACCTCGTCGCCGGCCGCGACCGCCTTACGAGCCAGGGTGCCGATGACATCGTCGGCCTCGAAGCCCTCGAGCTCGAGGATCGGGATGCGCAGCGCCTCGATCGCCCGGCGTACGTAGGGCATCTGCTGGCGCAGGTCGTCCGGCATCGGCGACCGGTTCGCCTTGTACTCGGCGTACTCCTCGCTGCGGAAGGTCTGTCGCGAGACGTCCAGGGCGATGCCGATCAGCTCCGGCTCCTCCTCGCGCAGCAGCTTGCGCATCATGTTGAGGAAGCCGTAGACGGCGTTGGTCGGTAGCCCCTTCGAGTTGGAGAGCCCGCGGATCGCGTAGAAGGCGCGGAAGATGGTCGAGTAGCCGTCGACGAGGAAGAGACGACGACCCGCTTTCCGTTGTGCCAAAACGTGCTCCTCGCGCTGCGCCCCCGGGCGGCGCCGGCAAGGTATCACGCAGCCTCGCCGCGGCGCCGCAGTCGGCGCAGACAGCGCCTATGCATACACTGAGAAGGCACCGCCGCGGCTGCGGTGGCCACCACGACCCGGCGGACCACCCGGCCGATCCCGAGGGCGGCAGTCGGCCGAGGCCACGAGGACGAACCACCATGAGCCACCATCCCACCGCCGAGAATCTGCGCAGCGCGGCACCGCCGCGGCGGCGACCCGTCGCCGCGGCCTCCCCGCTCGTCGACACGGCCGCCATGCTGCTGGCGCTGACGCTCGCGCTGGCTCCTGCCGTGCGCTCACAGGGCGTTCCCGCCGAAGCCCTCGAGCTGCGCAATCTCGGCATCGCCCAGCTCGAGAACGAGAAGCCGGAGGAAGCCGAAGAGACCTTCCGCCGGATCACCCGGCTGGTGCCGCGCGATCCTCTCGGGCCGGCCAATCTCGCCATCGCCCTGCACCGCCAGCAGCAGACCGAAGGCGCCCTGGCGATGATCACGGCGGCGCGCGAGCTGGCGCCCCGCCGCGCCGACCTGCTGATGATCGAGTCGGAGATCCACGGCTGGGGCACGCTCGACACCGACAAGGCGCTGGCCTTGGCGCAGCAGGCGATGACGCTGGCGCCGACGGATCCCGAGGTCGTCTACGCCGTCTACCGCCAGGCCGAGGCGTCCCGCGACGAGGCGGCGCGAGCCATCGCCACGGAAGCGCTCGGTCAGCTGGCGCTGCTGCGCCCCGACAATCTGGTGGTGCTGCTGCGCAGCGGCGTCGACGCGATCGAAAGCGGCGACCGACGGGCGGCGACCGCCGCCTGGCTCCGGGTGCGCGAGCTCCTCTGGCAGCCGCAGGAGCGGCTGCGCGACGTCGCCGAGCGCGAGATCGCCAAGGTCCTCGACGCGCTCGAGGAGAACCAGGTGGCGCAGGCGCGGGTGCCGGCGATCCGGCTCGAGAACCTGATGAAGTCCACGCCCACCTACCGCTCGTCGTTGGTCGAGCTGTTCACCGACGTGCGCGGCCTGCCGGTGTGGAGGTTCGAGCGCGAGCCCGAGGGCACCTTCGGCGACGGCATCGCGGTCGCCTTCGAGGCCGCGGTGGTCGATCCGGCGCCTGCCGTCGGCCCCGGCCTGGTCGTCGCCGACCTCGACGGCGACCAGGTACCGGATCTCGCGCGCCTGGTGCGCGGCGCGTCGGGCGGCACGCAGCTGGAGCTGCGGCTGAGCGGCCGCGAGGCGCCGATGCGGCTGCCCGCCGCCGGGTCGAGCACCGCCGCGCGCCTGCTGGCGGTCGATCTCGACAACTCCGGCACCCTCGAGCTGATTGCATACTCCGACGGTCCGGCGACCCTCTGGCAGGGCGGCGAGGCTGGCGCCCTGCGTGCTCCAGCCGGTGGCCTCGGCGTCGCCGGGCTGCCGATCGCCGCCCTGGCCGCCTTCGACTTCGACAGCGAAGGGGACCTCGACCTGGTCACGGCCCAGGGCGGCAAGCTCGTCTTCCTGCGCAACAACCTGCAGGAGGACCTGGTGCCGGTCGACCTCGAGACGGTCGAGGCCGCCACCTTCCCGCAGCTCGGCACCCAGTTCCATGCCGGCCTGCGCGCCGTCGATCTCGACCGCGACGAAGACCAGGACCTCATCGCCTGGGGAGCCGGTGGCCTGCGCTGGCTCGACAACCTGCGCCAGGGCCAGTTCCGCGACCGCACCACGAACGGCGGGTTGTCGAACCTCGGCGCCGTCACCGTGGTGGCCACCGCCGACCTCAGCGGCGACGGTCTGCCGGACCTGGCGCTCGCCACCGGCGAGGGCCTGTTACTGCTCGAGAACCGCGGTGGCGGCTTCGCCGCGCCGTCGAGCCTGCCGACTCCGCCGAGCGTGCGTGGCCCGCTCGAGCAGGTCGTCGCCCTCGACGCCGACAACGACGGCAGGCTCGACCTGGCCACCTGCGGCGCCGCTGGCGTCACCGTGCTGCTGCAGCGCGACGATCGCTGGCAGGCAGCGGCGACCAGGGGTCTGCCGGCTGGGGCCTGCCGCGCCATCGACGCCGACGACCTCGACGGCGACGGCGACCTCGATCTCGTCGCCAGCGGCGCCGCCGGCCTGGTGCAGTTGACCAACCAGGGCGGCAACCGCAACGGCTGGCTGCGGGTGAGCCTGCGCGGCCTGACCAAGGGCAACGACAAGAACAACTTCTTCGGCCGCGGCGCCACCGTCGAGGTGCGCGCCGGCAGCGGCTACCAGTACCGCGAGGTCGATCGCCAGACCACCCACTTCGGTCTCGGCGGGCGGCGGCGCGCCGACAACCTGAGGGTGGTGTGGGCCAACGGGGTGCCGCAGAACCGCATCCACCCGCAGGGTGAGCAGACCATCGTCGAGGAGCAGCAGCTCAAGGGCAGCTGCCCCTTCCTCTACACCTGGAACGGCGAGCGCATCGAGTTCGTCACCGACCTGCTGTGGAACGCGCCGCTCGGCATGCCGGTGGCGCCGGGGGTCTGGGCAGCCTCGGACCCGCGCGAGCTGGTGCGCATCGACGGCGCCGTGCCCCGCCCCACCGGGACGGGGTCCGGCGCCGAGATCGATCTGAGGATCACCGAGGAGTTGTGGGAGGCGGCGTACTTCGACCGCACGCGGCTGTGGGTCGTCGACCATCCGGAAGGCACCGAGCTGACCAGCTCGCTGCGGGTTTTCGCCCGCATCCCCGAAGGCTTCCGCTTCGACGAGCCGCGGGTGATCCGTGCGCCGCGCCCGGTCGCGGCGGCCTGGGACGGCGACGGCCGCGAGGTCACGGCACGGGTCGCCGCGCGCGACGAGGTCTACGCCGACGGCTATCCGGTCGGCGACTACCAGGGGGTGACGCCGCTTCCCTGGGCGCTGACCTTCGACCTCGGCGAGGCCCCCGCCGCGCCGATCCGCCTCGTCCTCGACGGCTGGATCTTCCCGGCCGACGCCAGCCTCAATCTCGCGGTGGCGCAGCGCAATGATCTCGGGCACCACCCGCTGACCGCCCTCGAGATGCTCACCGACGAGGGCTGGGCCACCCTGCTCGATCCGATGGGCTTCCCTGCTGGCAAGACCAAGACCATGGTGGTCGACGTGCCGGAACTGCCGCCAGGCGTCTCCAAGCTGCGCGTCCGCACGTCGCGCTGGCTGCACTGGGACCGCATCGCCTGGACGCCGCTCGGGCGCCAAGTCGACGCTGAGGCCGTGGTCGTGGCGAGGCGAGCCCCGGACCGCGCCGAGCTCCGCTACCGCGGCTTCTCGCGCATGTACCGCGAGGCGCCGAACGCTCCTCATCGCTACCTCTACGACGAGGTGACGACCGACTCCCCCTGGCAGCCCGCAGGTGGCCGCTACACCGGCTACGGCGACGTCCTCGACCTTCTGACCGAAGTCGACGACCGGCTGGTCGTGATGGCGCCCGGCGACGAGATCGCACTCTCCTTCGCGGTCGGCGCACTGCCGGCACCGGCGGCCGGCATGCAGCGCACCTACTTGCTCGAGAGCTGGGGCTGGGACAAGGACTTCGACCGCAACACCTGGGAGGCGACCAGCGCCCAGCCGCTGCCGTTCTCCGGCATGGACGGCTACCCGTTCTCGAGTCCGCGCCGCGAGAGTGCGGCGGAGCACGCCGAGCGCCACCGCCGGCTGACCCGCGCCGGTGTCGCCGAGAGCGGATCGGATCGCTGAGCCGCGGACCCCGGTCGACGTCTGCCGCCGCCGCGCAGTCTCCGCCCCGCGCCGGAGGCCTGGCGATCGCGCGTGGTAGATTGCGCCCACCTTCCCCGCTGGGTCGAAGACGACCCCACATCCCCTCGGAATCTCCCACAGCGAGGTGTCTGCATGGCTGAACGAGGCTCGTTCGGGCGGCTCGGGTTCATCTTGGCAGCCGTCGGATCTGCCATCGGCCTGGGCAACATCTGGAAGTTCCCGTACATCACCTACGCCAACGACGGCGGCAGCTTCGTCCTCGTCTACCTGATCGCGATCCTGTTGATCGGCGCCCCGATCATGTTCGCCGAGCTGGCGATCGGGCGGCGGACGCAGCTCAGCGCGGTGCCGGCCTTCCTGACCCTGGGCAAAGGCGGGCCCGGCGGCCGGGTGTGGGGCCTGGTCGGCGGCGTCGGCGTCGCGGCCGGGTTCGTCCTGCTCTCGTACTACGCGGTGATCGCCGGCTGGACGGTGTACTACTTCGGCCGCTGCCTCGCCTGGTCGCTGCGCGGCTACGACCTGGAGGGCCCCGAGCTAGGCCAGCTCTTCGGCAGCTTCCTCGCCGACGGCTCCTCGCAGGTGACCTTCCAGCTGATCTTCATGGCGCTGACCGTGGGCACCGTGCTGCTGGGCGTCAAGCAGGGCATCGAGCGGGTCACCCGCACCCTGATGCCGGTCCTCTTCCTGATCATGGTCATCATGGTGATCAGCTCGTTCTGGAGCCCGGGCTTCCCGGAGGCGATCCGCTTCCTGTTCACCCCCACCGAGATCACTCCGGACGGCCTGCTCGAGGCGGTCGGCCACTCGTTCTTCACCCTGTCCCTCGGCATGGGGGCGATGATCACCTACGGCTCGTACGTCTCGAAGCAGCAGTCGCTGCCCCGCTCGGGCCTGCTGATCTGTCTGCTCGACACCGTGATCGCGCTGATGGCCTGCGTGATCATGTTCTCGATCATCTTCTCGGTGCCCGAGGCGGAGCGCGCCACGACGTTCTCCAAAAGCGCGACGATCCTCTTCACCACCCTGCCGCGGATGTTCTACGAGCTGCCGTTCGGCAGCATCCTGGCGCCGCTCTTCTATCTGCTGGTCTCGTTCGCGGCGCTCACCTCGACCATCTCGCTGCTCGAGGTGGCAGTGGCCTACGTCATCGACTCGTTCGGCTGGGCGCGGCGCAAGGCCGCGGTCGTCGTCGGACTGGGAGTGGCTGCTCTCGGCGTGCCGGCGGCGCTGTCGCTCGGCGCCTCGCAGGCGCTCTCCTCCTGGGCTCCGCTCGGTCCCCACGCGGCCGGAGTCTTCGGCGTCTTCGACTACACGGTCTCGAACTGGTTCCTGCCGGTCGGCGGACTGCTCACCGCGATCTTCGCTGGCTGGGTCCTGAAGCCTGAGATCTTCCGCAGCGAGCTCGAGGAGGGCCACGGGCCGTTCCGCCTCTTCCTCCTCACCCGGCTGCTGCTGCGTTTCGTCGCACCCGTGGCCATCCTGTGGATCCTCTGGGCGGTCATCGGCGGCCGCTCGTTCGCCTGATCCGTCGCCGACGGTTGCCGACTTCCGGGGAGGAGCGCGATGCGCGTCGAAGGCAAGGTAGTCGTCGTCACCGGCGGCGGAAGCGGTATCGGTGAGGGGCTGGTGGAGCGGTTCGTCGCCGACGGCGCACGCCATGTCGTCGTGCTCGACCGCGACGGCGATCAGGCGCGCCGGGTCGCCGATCGGGTCGGCGCAAGGACCTCCGCCGCCGCCGTGGACGTCGCCGACGAAGACGCGGTGCGCGAGCTGGTAGCCGCCACCTCGCGCGACCACGGCCCGATCGACCTGTTCGTCTCCAATGCCGGCTACGTCACCACCGGCGGCCTCGAGATCGACAACGCCGAGCTCCAGGGGATGTGGGAGGTGCACGTCCTGTCGCACCTGTACGCCGCCCGCGCGGTGCTGCCCTCGATGATCGAGCGCGGCGGCGGCTACCTGCTGAACACCGCCTCCGCCGCCGGCCTGCTGACCCAGATCGGCTCGCTCGCCTACAGCGTCACCAAGCACGCCGCGGTGGCGCTCTCCGAGTGGCTGGCGATCACCCACCACCACCAGGGCATCCGCGTCTCGGTGCTGTGTCCGCAGGCGGTGGCGACGAACATCATCGGCAACAGTCCGACCCCGCGGCGCATGGACGGCCCGGGGGTCGCCTCGGGCGACGGTGTCCTGAGCAAGGAGGACGTCGCGCAGTGCGTCACCGAGGCGCTCGCCGAGGAGCGCTTCTGGGTGCTGCCCCACCCCGAGGTGGCGGAGTACGCCCGGCGCAAGGGCAGCGACATCGACCGCTGGCTCGCCGGCATGCGGCGCTTCCAGGAGCGGCTGTACGAAGGTCGCCCCCTGCCGGGAGACTGGCTGATCGGGCGCAGCGAAGGCGACGGCTGAGTCGGCTGCGGCCCGAGCGACGAGCGGCGTACGGCTCCACGGTCCTGCCGTCCCGTCGCCCCGGCGGCATCGGCCGTCGCCGTGAAAGCGGCGAACGGAAGAGAGGCCGAGCCGCGACGCGACTCGGCCTCCCCGGGGTCGATCCGCCGGCCGGACCGACTACTGCGAGCAGATGCTGAGGTCGTCGATGCCGCCCTCGATCAGGTCGCCAGGCCCGGCGCCGTCCGAGACCTGGAGCCTCAACTTGACGTTCGAGCCCGCGGCGATCGAGCGCGTCGCCTCGGTCCACACTGCCTGGGTGCGGACGTCTCCGATCGAGACCAGCGGCGTGTAACTGGCGCCACCGTTGGTCGAGATCTCGAGCCGGAAGAAGTCGCCCGACGGGTCGTCGCCGGTGTCACGTTGGCCGTGGAAGTACCAGACCGACAGCTCCGAGGCCTCCGAGACGGGCCACGTGGGCGACTCCAGCACGCAGTTGCCGCCGTCCACGTCGGCGTTTCCGGCGCTGCTGTTGCTGGCGGTGTAGATCGCGTTGCCGGATCCGGTCGTGTGGTCGCCGCCGACCTGCGTCACCACGCCACCGTTGCTCTGCTGACTCGGCGTGCCGAGCACGTAGGCGCCGGTCGAACAGGTGCTCGAGCCGGAGTTGCTCCAGCCGCTGGCGCCGGATTCGAAGTCGTCGTCGAGCGAGCAGCCGCCGCCCCCACCGCCGCCGTCCTCGAAGATCCGTACGTCGGTGAAGTTCGAGGTGTTGGTCTGCGACCCCGAGTCCTTGTCGTTGACGAAGACCAGCCGCATGTTGGAGCCGGTGTAGAAGTCGCCCACCGCGATGGTGAACGTCTGGGTGCCGCCGCCGTACTGCACCGCGTTCTGGATGCCTCCGCTCCAGTTCTGGGTGCCGTGGATCTGGAAGATCCGCTGGGCGTTGGTCAAGTTGTCGTCCTCGTCGAAGCCGATACCGTGGATCTCGCCCTGGGAGGTGCTCGAGAAGTCGAACTCGATCACCGTGTTGGCGGTGACCGTGAAGGTCTGCGTCGTGCGGCGCCAGCGGTTGCCGACCATCGCCAAGGTCGCGCCGCCGTCCTGCACGGTGACGCTGCCGTTCGAGGTGTCCTGGTTCGAGTAGGCGACGAGGGGCGTCGAAGAGAAGTCGATGCAGCCCTGGCAGGGACCGCCGCCGCCGCCACCACCGCCCACCTCGTCGACCGCGGCCTGGTGGTCGACGCGCGGCTTGGTCAGCCCGTTGCGCGCATCGGTGACCGGCACGCCGGTCGAAGTCAGCGCCGCGATCGCCGCGCTGCGGCTGAGACCGGAGTCCTCACCGAACAGCGTCGCGGTGATGCCGGCGGCGTAGGGAGTCGCCGAAGAGGTGCCGCCGAAGCACGATGTCGTGCCGCCACCGGCCGAGGCGGTGAAGGCGCAGTGCGAGGGTGCCAGCAGATCGAGGAAGGTGTCGCTGTTCGAGTAGCAGGTCACCTTGTCGGCGAACGTCGTCGAGTCGTTGCAGATGCCGAAGTTGGCGCCGCCGATGTTGGCGTCGTAGACCGCTCCGACACTCACCGCAGCGGGATGGCAGGCGGGTGAGGAGATTCCGTTCGAGGCGGCGCTGTTCCCGGAGGCGATGAGGGTCACCATGCCGGCGTTCGAGGCCGCGTTGAGAGCGCTCGCCTCGGCGATGCCCGAACACGGGTTGGTGAAGGTCGAGGAGGTGCCGAGGCTCATCGAGATCACCTTGATGCCGTACGTGTTCCGGTTGGTCACCGCCCAGTCGATGGCGCCGGGGATGTCGCCGTCGAGGGCGTTCTGGCCGCAGATCGAGGCGCTCTGGATCTTGAGGAAGACGATCGTCGCGTCCGGAGCGGTGCCGACGACGCCGCCTCCGTTCCCCGCCGCCACGCCGGCGACCGAGGTGCCGTGGCTCTGCGCCGTGCAGTCGATGCGAGGGTCGTTGTCGTTGTCGGCGAAGTCACGGCCGCCGAGGATCTTGCTGTTGGGATACGCGCTCTGGCCCCCGAACGCCGGATGGTCGTGGTCGATGCCGTCGTCGATGATCGCGATCGTCACCCCGGCGCCGCGAGCGCCGGCGGCGTGCGCGAGATCGGTGTTGGTCAGCGGGAACGCCTGGGCGTCCTGCTTGTAGTAAACGGGCATCTTCTCGACGAAAGCCACTTCGTCGTGGGCGGCGAGGGCGACGACTCCCGCGGCGTCCGCGAGGGCCGAGAAACCGTAGATGCTGCGGTAGCGGTTGAGCAGCGCGAAGCCCCCTGGCGCAGCGGCGCGCACCCCGGCGATCACCGCGGCCTGCTTCGCCTCGACGTTGGCGCGCAGCCTCTCCTCGAGAGCCGGCGAGGAGAAGGCTCGGGCGAGACTCGCCGCCTCTTCGACCGGTCGCAGAGAGACCACGATCCGGTAGGCGGGCAGCTCACCGTCCGCCTTCTCATCGCTCGCCGCGACGTCCGCTCGCAGGTCGGCGAGGAGATCCGGGGCGACCTTGGCGGCGACAGCCCGAACGTCGAGATCGGGTGGCTGCGCCGCCAGCGGTGCGGCGACCGTCCAGACCGTGACGAGCATGACGAACAACATGACGAGCAGGGTCGAGGTGGCCGACTGGCCCAGCCCAAGACCGACTCCGGAGCCGGGGCGGCACCGGCGGGACCCAGGAATCTGCGGGTTCGAGACTTCGGTCACGTGCTCTCCTCCAATGTCCCGAGCCCTCGCGCGGCGCGGCGCGGGGCGAAGAGGGCGCGACGGACGAGTGCGCTCGTCTTCACCGGAACGCGGCGGCCGGCATTTCTTTTGAACCGGAGACCGCCCGCGAGCTCGACTTGTGAACGATTGCGCGATCCTAGCCGTCGCATGCCCTTATGTCGATGCGACGTTTATTTGGCCGCTTCCACGAGCTCCGCGGCACCGCGAGAGGGTGCCGTGGAACCGTGCCTTCACGCCGCCGCACCCGCCGCTGCGGCACCGCCTCAGTCGCCGGCGACGGACCCGGAGACCGACTCGAGGGAGGTGCGCCGCAGCCTGTACCAGCGCTCGAGGAAGTCGAGGCGGGCTCGCAGCACCCCGCTGCGCACCACCGGCGCATCGCCCAGCACCAACCAGGAATCGCGCACCGCATCGTGCGCGGGCCAGCTCAGCGACTGCTCCTCGAGATCGCCGCCGTTGGGATCACCGGTCGCGGCGAGGCGCACCAGCAGCCCTCGCAGAGTCGCGCCCACCGCCCGCGCCTCGTCGTCGGCAGCGCCACTCAGAGGGGACGGGTTGCCGAAGAGCAGCCCTACCTCCACCGCGTGCGGCGCTCCCGGCACGCGCTCACGCAGCGACCGGGGGACGTAGGCGAAGTAGTAGAGGTAGGCCGGCGCGGACACCCGGGCCATGCCGCGCGCCACCGTACGGGCCGCCAACAGGTAGCGTGCGTCGCCGAAGATGCGACTGCCGCCGAGCTGCTCGGAGACCGCGAAGTCGTCGCGGTACAGAGCCCGCAGCTGCTCTCGATCCTCGGCGCTCCAGCTGGCGAGGTACTCCTCCGGCGAGCGGCCGGCCATCATCATCACCGCGCCGTCGTAGCTGTTGCCGCCGACGACCAGGGGCACGTCGTGCTGCCGACCGTGCTCGAACACCGCCGCCGGCTCGTCGGGCAGGGTCGCGCCATCGACGACCGGGAGGTGCAGCGACGGACCTGCCGCGGCGAGCGCCTCGGCGTCGAGTCGGCGTAGCGCCGCCGCGTCGGCGTCGGCGGCGGCTCCCGCCTGACGGAGGATCGCGGAGCCGAGCTCGAAGGCGTCGAGATCGAGCTCTCGGCCGGCGTCATCGGTGCGCGGCAGCGGCCAGGTGCCGTAGCCGCTCAGCGAGGCGGCGCGATGGAAGAGCCCGGCCGAGCGCGGGCTGGCCATCAACATCTGCACCGCCATCCCTCCGGCCGACTCACCGAAGATGGTCACCCGCTCGGGATCGCCGCCGAAAGCGGCGATGTGGCGGCGCACCCAGCGCAGCGCCTCCACCATGTCGAGCATGCCGAAGTTGGCGACTCCTGCCGCAGCTTCGGTCAATCTGGGGTCGGCGAGGAAGCCGAGCGCACCCAGCCGGTAGTTGAACGTCACCAGCACTACACCCTCTCGCACCAGGTGCGAGCCGTCGTAGATCGACGACGAACCGCTGCCGGTGCGCAGCCCACCGCCGTGGATCCAGACCATCACGGGCCGGCTGCCGGACGGTGCGCTGGTCCACAGGTTGAGGGTCAGGCAGTCCTCACTGGTCCGCAGCGAGGCGGCGGCCCGCGACGTCGACGGCTGCGGGCAGGCGGCACCGAAGCGGGACGCGTCCATGCGCTCGCCCCGCTGCGACGGGACCAGGTCCAACGGTTGCGGCGGGCGCCAGCGCAGCTCACCGATCGGCGGCGCGGCATAGGGGATGCCGCGCAGCACGATGACGTCGCCGACCTCTTCGCCGATCAGCGTGCCGAGCGGGCCGGCGTCGATCTCGACCGGAGAAGCCGCCGTCGCGGACTGCGCCGCGGCAGGCGGACGCGGTCCCGCGGCGGGCGCCAGGACCGCTAGGAGGAGGAGTGCGAACTGCCGCGCCGGCTTCAGGCGACGGCGCGGGCTCGAGGAGAGGGTCGCGAGGAGTCGCGGCTCAGAGGCTGCGCTTCTTGCCACGTGCGTTGCGGCGGCTGCCCTTGGGCCGGGACGGTCGATCCGACGGCCCGTAGAATCCGCCGTCACCGCCCTGCGGGGGTCCTCCACCCTGGAAACGTGGCGGGCGGGGAGCGCGGGGCGGGCGGTCCGCCGCCTCGTTGACGCGCAGGGCGCGGCCGCCGAGCTCGTGGCCGTCGAACTTCTCCACCGCCTCCTTGGCGTCGGCCGGATCGGCATACTCGACGAAGCCGAATCCGCGCGGCTTGCCGGTGGCGCGATCGAGCGGCAGGAAGACGTCCACCAGCTCCCCGACCTCGGAGAAGAGCTCCGACAGCTCGTCGCGGGTGGTTTGGAAGTTCAGGTTTCCAACGAACAGCTTGGCTCCGATGATGCCCTCCCGCTCCGCCGCGTAGGGCGAAGCCGATGCACGAGCGAGCGATCCAGTTCGCTGCTCGCCACCACCAGTGTATCCGAGCAGGAGTCGGCTCCGGCCTGGCCACGACCAAGCGGGCACGGAGATCGCGGTCGATCCGCCGGCTCCTCGGCGCTCATCGCCGGGTCGGATTCTCATCCGGAGGCTCGACCGGCCAGTGGTGCTTCGGATAGCGCCCCGCGAGCTCCCTGCGGACTTCGCCGTAGGTGCGCTCCCAGAACCCGGCCAGGTCGTCGGTGATCTGTTGCGGACGGCCGTTGGGGGCCAGCAGGTGCAGCAGCACCGGTACCTCGCCGCCGGCGAGCCGCGGTGTCTGTCTCCATCCGAAGAGATCCTGGATGCGGGCCGCGAGCACCGGCGGACCGTCCGCATCGTAGGTCAGCGGCGCGGAGCGGCCCGAAGGCAGCTCCAGGCGCACCGGCGCCAGCCGATCGAGCGCCTGCAGCTGGTCGTGGCGCCAGGCGCCGCGCACCAGATCGAGCAGCGGCGCTCGGCGTACCTCGTCGAGCGACCGCCTGCCGACGACGGCGGCGGCCAGCACCTCGTGGCGAGCCGACTCGTCGAATCTCGGCAGTCCAAGATCGGCGCGTACGCTCGCGAGCCACGCCGCGCGGGCGAGGAAGCCGGCCAGCGGCTCGCGTTCGAAGGCGACGGCGCACTCAGGATCCTCGAGGGCGGCGCGGAGCAGGGCCGCCTCCGCCGCGCTGGCATCCTCCACCGCGCGCGGCTCCTCGCCGAGCACCAGGCCGCGGTACCTGCGCCGCCGCCAGGCCCGGACGCGGCCGCTGGAGGCGTCGACCTCGATTTCGTCCCGCTCCTCGAGTGACTCCTCGGGAAGCCAGTCCTCCTCGATCGCCGACGCGAGGTGGAGCCGCGCATCGGGAGCCGCACCCTGGACCTCCAGCGCCACCAGGAGCTCGCAGTCACGCACCCGGCTGCCTGCGACCACGAGCCCCAGGCCTCCGACCATCAGGGCGCGGGTGGCAGCAGCGTGCGGACCGCCCTGCCCCTGGGGCCCAGCGGTTCGCCGCCGCGCGACGCGGTCGGGGTAGGCCGCGATCAGAGCCCGCCCGAGGGCTTCGCGATCCTCCTCCTGGAGCGCGCCCGCCGGCAGGCTGAGCGGCCTTCGCGGCAGCGGGGTGCGGCGAGCCCGGGCCCGGGGATCTCCTGCACGATCGCCGTAGCTGGATGGGGCCGCGAGGGCCCGCGTCACCATCTCCGCGGTGCGCAGGACCTGGCGCCCTCGTCCACCGTCCGCCTGCCGCCTTCCCTGCTCACGCGCCAGGCGCTGCATCCGATCCTCGAGGTCGCAGCGCAGAGGCGCCAGCGCCGCGATCTCCTCAAAGCGCCGTGGCGGTATCAGGTCGCGCTCGGCGAGCAGCGCCGCGGCGAGGGCACAGACCTCGGCGGCACCGTGCCGCGCGCCTTCGATCGCCAGGCGCGCCAGGCGCGGCGGCATCGGCATCGCGGCGATGCGTCGCCCGAGCTCGCTGATCGAGCCGCCCTGCAGCGCCCCGAGCAGCTCGAGCAGCTGGCGCGCCGCGGCGATGCGACCGGCGGCCGGCGGCTGCAGCCAGGGGAGGTCTTCCGGTCTCTCTCCCAGCGCCAGGCAATGAAGCACCGCCGCGGCCAGGTCCACCCGCTCGATCTCGGGCGACGGCTGGCGTGGTCGGCCGGCCTGCTCCGACTCGGTCCACAGCCGCAGGCAGAGGCCGGGCCCGAGACGGCCGGCGCGACCCGCCCTCTGGTCGGCGGAGGCGTGGCTGATCGGCTCGATGCGAAGACGGTCGAGGCCACGGCCGGCATCGAACCGGGCGATGCGGTGCAGGCCGCTGTCGACCACCGCACAGACACCCTCCACCGTCACCGAGCTCTCGGCGACGTTGGTCGCCAGCACGACGCGGCGCGAAGGGCCTCGCAGCGCCGCATCCTGGTCGGCCAGGGGCGCGGCGCCGTAGAGCTCACGCACGGGGACGTCGACGCTCTCCTCGAGCAGCGCCCGGGTGCGGCGGATCTCCCCCACCCCGGGTAGGAAGCAGAGCACCGCCGCGGGCCCGTCATCGCCACGACGGCGCTGCGCGATGTCGGCCAGCAGGGAGCGGACCCCCGCCGCGGCCCGCTGCCAGACCGCGCGCTCGTCCGGTCGCGCCAGGTAGCGAATCTCCACCGGATGCTCGCGGCCGCCGCTGCGCAGCACTTCGGCGCCGAGATGCCTCGCGATCGGTTCGCTCTCGAGAGTGGCCGAGAGCACCGCGATCACCAGGTCGTCGCGCAGCTCCCGGCGTAGGTGCACGGCGAGGGCGAAGAGCAGATCGCAGTCCACTGAGCGTTCGTGGAACTCGTCGAACACGATCGCCTGCCAGTCGGAGAGCAGGGGATCGTGCAGCATCCACTGCAGCAGCACCCCCGGGGTGACGAAGACGACCCGGCTGGCGTCGGTCCAACGACGCTCGTGCCGCACCTGATGGCCGACGCCGCGCTCGCCGAGCACCGCAGCGGTCTCGGCGGCGACGCGCACTGCCGCTGAGCGCGCCGCCACCCGGCGTGGCTCGACCACCACCACCCGGCCGCCGGTCGCCAGCGCCAGCGCCAGCGCCGGAGGCACCCGCGTCGTCTTGCCCGAGCCGGGCGGCGCCTCGAGGACCAGACAGCGTCGTGCCCGCGCCGCCTCTGCGACCCGTGGCAGCAGCTCGTCGACGGGGAGCGGCCGCGGCTCGGCCCGCGGAGTGCTCACGCCGCGACCGACGCCGGGGCCTCAGCGCCGAAGACACCGGCCGCGCCGCGGCGCCTCAACCCTACGCCCGCATGCACAGCGCCGCCGCTGGCGATCCCGACGCGGTCTCAGGGATTCTGGACGTGGAAGGTGATCTCGCCGATCGTCGTGCGGCTGCCGAAGATGTCGGTGACCACGGCCAGCGCGGTGTGGAAGCCGTTCGACAGCGTACGCGTGTCGAATGCCAGCTGCCACTCGGGATTCGCCGAATCGGGGAAGCTCGGATACTGGCTGGTGATGGCCGGACGTGGGAAGCCGTAGGTGGCGAGGCCGGCGTTGTCGCCGTCGATGTACACCCGCACGCTCTGCACCGGCTCGCGGTCGAGCGCCCAGCCGGAGATCTGGATGATCCCCGAGTCGCGGAACGACTCGTTGTCGATCGCTCCGATGGCCGGCTGGTTGACGGTGAACTCGTCGCACTCGAAGTTGACGTTGAGGGTGGCGATGTTCTCGAACTGGGTGTCGAGATCGTTGGCGCGCACGGTCAACACGTGCTGACCCTCGGCGTAGCCGAAGTCGATCAACGCGCCGACGTCGAGTACGAAGCGGAAACCGGCGTTGGGGGCGTCGCGCACACCCGGGAACTCGGTCTCGAGGCCCAGGATCGGCAGGCCGTAGCAGTTGCTCCAGGCGCCGGTGATCAACGAGTTGCGGCAGTTCAGACGGGAATTGGCGATGATCGCGCCGTCGACCATCAGCTCGACCCAGCCGATGCCGTGGTCGTTGGTCTCCACGCCGACGTCCAGGGCCCAACCCTGGACCACGCTGTAGATCCGGTCGGAGTCGGTGATGTCGCAGGTCCCGTAGAGGGTGGCGCTCTGGTCGGGGAAGGTGATCGTGCCGAACGGGCGGAGGTTGTGGCTGTTGTTCTGGAAGAAGAACACGATGGTGTTGAGCTGACGCACCTCGCCGGTGTTGGAGATCGCCCTTGCGGTGACCTCGTGCTCGCCGTTGACGAACGACGTGGTGTTCAGGTTGTAGAACCAGCCCGAGAACGCAGCGCCGGGGAAGGTCGGGAAGAAGGCCGCCACGTCGGCACGCTGGCGGCCGTACTCGGCGGCGCCGATGACGCGTCCGTCGACCACCACGTCGACCCGCGCGATGCCGTCGTCGTCGAGCGCCCAACCGACCAGGGGCACGATACCTCCGACGCCCAGCACTCCGCCGTCGAGGTTGCCGTCGACGAAGCCGAAGGGCTCGCCGAGGGTCGCCGCGACCGGCTCGGCCTCACACGGCCCGCCGTCGGAGACGCCCACGATGTTGGCGTTGGCGACCGAAGCCGTCAGCACGAGGCCCAGCGAAAGGAGGCCCAGGAAGAAGAGGAAGGTGGGAGTCTGGCGCATCTCGGATCACCTCTCGGCCCATCGATCTGGGCGCTGCTTGCATGGTGGTCGGCGGATCGGCTTCCAGCGGATCTTCCCAGTGGTACAGATGTCGTACTGAGCGAATCTGGGCGCCGGAACCGCACGCGGCGTCCCACGCGGGGACGCACACGCACGGTGATGGAGACTGCTGATCCATAGCAGTCTAGGCATAAACAAAGCGACCCGTCAACCGTTTTTCGGTCGGCAGCCTTGCCAGTAACTGACTGCACGCTCTGCGTTTAGCGTCCGGCAGGCTGCCTCGGGACCCGCTCCGGGACGATCGCGCCGAGGCGCACTCCGTGATCGCGTTCGATCCTCCGCTTGGTGCGGTGAACCAGCGCGTGCACCGCGCTGGGGGACATCCCGAACGACCTGGCGACCTCGGCCGCGCCGTGCCTACCGAGGACCATGCGCCGGAACACCTCGCGATTGCGTGCCGGGTGGGTGGTGTCGAGCGTCGCCTCGTCGCACAGGCCCGCCAGCTGGTGCAGCGCCTCGCGCAGCAGGTAGGTGCGCTCGGGATCGGCGCGCTCGGCGACCTCGCCGGCACAGCCCTCCGCCGGCAGCTGGAACCGCTCCCGGTGTGCGGCCTCGCGGCGGCTGCGACTGCGCGACCGGCGCACCTGGTCGAGCACCAGCCGAGCGACGATACGGCGAAGGAAGGCGAGCAGCTGGCCGTCGTTGGCGAAGCGGCTGCGATGCAGCACCCGGCGATCGTCGGCCAGGAGGCGCAGATAGAGATCCTGCACGACGTCCTCCGGCTCCACGACGACTCCCTCGTCGCGCACCTTCCGGCACAGGACCACGGCGTAACCGAAGACCGTGCGGTGCACCTTCTCGACCAGCTCGGACCAGGCGGCGCCACCGCCCACCGCGCAGGCGCGCCAGTGCCGCACCAGCTCGAAGCTCGGCCTCCGGCAGGGAGAGTGCGAGCGCGAGCTGGACGGCGGTCGCCCTACTCCGCGGGATCGTTCGTCGGCCTGGTCGCGGTGCGGCTCGGACCGGCACGCCGGCGACGGCGTGGCGCCTGCGCTCGAACGGCTTCGGAATCGGCTGGGGGAACAGGACATGGCTTCTCCTTCGCATCGGAGAGGCCACGGAGGGACGGTGGACGGCCGCCCGCAGTCTTCGCTTCCTCACCCCTCAACGCGATCGGAGACCGAAGCGGACATCTCGGCCGGACGCCCCCGGGCTCTCAGCGGGCCGCGACCGCCCCGCAGTGCCGCTACACTGCCCGCCGGCGCTCCGATCGCGCCGTGCCCGACCTCTCGTCCACCTTAGCCCCCAACGCCGCGCTCCGGGAGCAGGGACCGCCGGCGCCGACCAGCTCTCCAGACGACGATGACGACCGCTCCGACTCTCGTACCAGGGCCCGCCCCTGAGCCACCGACACCGACTCGCACGGCCGCACCGCGGCGTCGATCGGCCCGATGCCGGCTGGCGAGGCCGCTCTGCGCCCTGATCCCGGTCCTCCTGATCCTGCCCTCCGTGGTGCTGGTCACGGCCTGCGACGGCGCCACCTCGGAGCAGGAGCCCCGGGCCGGCGAGAGCGTCGATCTCGCCGGGAGCCTCGCCGGCTACAACCTCCTGTTGATCACCATCGACACCCTGCGGGCCGATCGTCTGGGCTCCTTCGGCCATCCCGATCCTGGCCAGAGCCCCCGCATCGACGCTCTCGCAGCGAGCGGTACCCGCTTCCTCGAGGCGAGCGCCCCTCGTGGCCTCACCTGGCCCTCGCTCGCCACCGTGCTCACCGGCCAGTACCCGAGCAGCCACGGCCTGATCCAGAACGGCTACAGCTTCGCCGACGACCAGCGCACGTTGCCCCATCGCCTGCAGGATGCCGGCTACCAGACCGCCGCGGTGTTGAGCAACATGTGCCAGGCGAACCACCGCGGCTGGGATCTGCTGGAGTGCGCCGGCGGAGTCGACGCGCGGGTCGAGCGCAAGGCGCTGGCCTGGATCGACCAGCTCGATCCCCAGCGCCCCTTCTTCCTCTGGGCGCACTACTTCGGGGCCCACGGGCCGTACTACAACGGTGGCGATCGGGCGGCGCGGATCGATCCAGGCTACGAGGGCGTGGTCGAGGCGAAGAAGCACGTCCTGAACCGGATCATGACCGACCAGATCCCGCTCGACGCCGCCGACCAGCGTCATCTCGACGCGCTGTACGACGCCGCCGTGCAGGGCACCGACGAGCTGGTCGGGAGGCTGCTCGACGGGCTCGCCTCACGCGGCGCGCTCGAACGCACGGCGATCGTGCTGCTCGCCGACCACGGCGAGGATCTCTACGACCACCACGGGTACATCTACCACGCCTGCTCGCCGTACCAGAGCGGTCTGCACGTGCCCCTGCTCTTCGTGCTGCCGCCGGCGCTCGGACTCGCGGCGCCGACGGGAGGAGCCGTGGCGCAGCCGGTCGAGCTCACCGACGTACTGCCGACCCTGGCATCGCTGTTCGCCCTGCCGCTCGAGGGGGAGTGCATCGACGGCACCTCACTGGTCCCCTATCTCGAGCGTCCCGAGCGCGGCGGGGAGGGCAAGGCGGCGCTCAGCGAGTACGGCAGCGAGCGCATCGCGACGGTGCGTCAGGGACGCTGGAAGCTCATCGTCAATCCCGACGAGCACCGCCCCATCTGCCTCCCGGGCGCCCCCGAGGATCTCTATCCGATCGCTGCCACGGAGCTCTACGACCTCGTCGAGGACCCCGCCGAGCTGAACGACCTCAGCGGCGAGCAGCCGTCTCAGGTCCGCCGGCTGACCAGGCTGCTGGCGGAGCGGGAAGCCGCCAAGTGCGGCGGTGACGGTGGCGTCCAGGAGCTCCCGGAGGAACTGCGCAGGGAGCTCGAGGCGCTGGGCTACGTGAACTGACCGAACTGACCGAACTGACCGGTGCCGCCGTGGGGCACCAGAGACCGCACGGATCGACCTTCGTCGGCTCGCGAAGCCGCAGCACGACGCACCCAGGCCCCCGAGCGAGGGACCGGTTCCCGGACCGCGCTCTGGCGACCGACCGCCAGCGTCTCGGAGCGCACCCCCTCGAACGGACCGGGTGGCGACGGGTCGGCGGAGCGCTGACGGCTACGGCCGCAGCGTCCGCAGACTCAGCGCATCTTCTCTTCGACGAACTCGACGTGCTTGCGCACCCTCGGGTCGTACTTCTTGAGCCGCAGCTTCTCGGTCGAGAGCTTCTTGTTCTTCGTCGTGGTGTAGAAGTAGCCGGTGCCGGCACTGGAGACGAGCTTGATCTTGTCGCGCATCTTGAGACTCCGCTGGACCTGAGAGGGGACGCGAGGACTGGGAGCTGGCGGCGCGTCGGGGCGGCCGCTCGGGTGCCCGGTGAGCACCGTTTCTCCTGCTGTCCCGCCGCGGCGGGACCTCCTCGTTCGAGGCTCTCGAGTGGCGGGGCCGACGGGACTCGAACCCGCGACCTCCGGCGTGACAGGCCGGCATTCTAACCAGCTGAACTACGACCCCGTTTCGAGAGCCGACGGCGTGAGCTCCGGTTCCAGACACCCCTCGCACCGCGGCTGGTGGGAGGTGAGGGACTCGAACCCGCGACCCCCTGCGTGTAAGGCAGGTGCTCTAACCAACTGAGCTAACCTCCCTCGCGGCCGACCGCGCGCACGGGCATGAACGGCCGCCGCAGGAGGGCGGATCCTAAGCGAAGCAGGCGAGGCGAGTCAACGCTGACCGCGGCCGCGAAAGCCCGATGACCCGGCGCCGCGGCAGCCGGATGGCGCCAGGCGCCGTCGCCGTCGACACGGTGTGTCACAATCGGGCCCGTCATCGGCGGCGGCCGGCGCGACGGTGCGCTCACCCGGTTCGAGCGACCTCGTCGTCCCTACGAACCCAGGGCCGCGTCCGTGGCTCGACGCCGCCAGCAGCCGCAGGCCTGTGCGAAACCACTGCCGGGAAGGCGGGTCTCTCGCACGGCCAGCCCGCGGCGCCGCGCCAGATCGGCGGCCAGCGCTCGGCCTCGACGCGCCCGACGGACCCCGGTGCCAGCCCGGCCTGTGAAGCCGGGAAGGCCGGCCGCCAACGACGACCCACCAACCGCGAAAGGACACTCAGACCAGATGCACGAAGTCCCAGCCCTTCCGTACTCATTCGACGCCCTCGAACCGCACATCGACGCCCGGACGATGGAGATCCATCACGACAAGCACCACGCTGCCTACGTCTCCAAGCTGAACGAGGCGCTCGACGGGCATGCCGACCTCCAGGCACTTCCCGTCGAGGAGCTGCTGCGCAAGATCGACAGCGTGCCGGAGAAGATCCGTGGCGCCGTACGCAACCATGGAGGCGGGCACGCCAACCACTCTCTGTTCTGGGAGATCATGGGGCCCGGAGGAGGGGGCGAGCCGAAGGGCGCCCTCGCCGACGCGATCGACAGCGCCTTCGGCTCCTTCTCCGACTTCAAGGAGAAGTTCCAGGCCGCAGCGGCGGGCCAGTTCGGTTCCGGATGGGGGTGGCTGGTCAAGGGTGACGGAGGCCTCGAGATCCTCGCCCGGCCCAACCAGGACTCGCCCCTGATGGAGGGCAAGACACCGCTCCTCGGCGTCGACGTCTGGGAGCATGCCTACTATCTGAACTACCAGAACCGGCGACCGGACTATCTGAAAGCGTTCTGGAACGTGGTCGACTGGGACGCGGTGGCCAAGCGCTTCGCCTGATCCGGGACGACTGCCGCCTGCGTCCGTCGTCGTCGGGCTCCCACCCGCCCTTCTCGAGCCCCACCGCCGCCGCGGCGCGTGGGGCTTTCTCTTTCCTGGACGGTCCTTGCTCTGCTCCGACTCCAGGACCTCCTCCGCCACCGGGATCTGCACCGGACCGGCCAGTGGATCGGGGGCCTCCACAGGAGGTACGCACGCTGCCGGCACCGATTAGAGGCCGCGACCACTGCCAGCGGACGAACAAGGGGAACACCGCAACGTGCGGATATTCCTACACTTGCCCGAACAAGCTCAGAACGTGTGCACACGATGCTCGCGAAAGGGAGCTTTTTCAACTTTCATTCAATATCCGTGGCGCTAGAGTCTGCCTCGAGCCTCGGCAGCCGGTCTCGTCGGCACCGACCCCCCGGCACGCCGCTGGCTCTCTCCTGCCATCCACTGCTTCGTTCCTTTCGGGGTCCCCCCGCGCCTCCAACGAGAAAGGGTTGCAACGTCCAATGGCACAAGACAGCTCGCGCTCGAACCGGCAGATGACAAAGGTCTTCAAGGCGCTGTCGGACAACACCCGGCAGCAGATCCTCAGCCTGCTCGAAGAACGGCAGCGCAACGTCGGAGAGATCGTCGGCGAGTTCGCGCTCTCGCAGCCGACGATCTCGCGGCACCTCTCGGTGCTCAAGGAAGCCGATCTGGTGATCGACGAGCGCCGCGGACAGAACGTCGTCTACAGCCTCAACAACGAGACCCTCAACGGGTCCATGCAGCGTTTCTTCGGACAGTTCAGCGCCTGCCAGGCGTCGCTGCGCTGATCGCGCTGCGGCGCGACATCACGGCACGGTCGACTCGCTGCCCGGCCGGTCATCGGTTGTGGCCACCGCCGGGCGGTCGGCGCCGTGTGAGCCGCGCGCCCGTGCCTCCACGGCCGAACGGCGACCGTCGCGCTACCGCCCGCGGGCAACGCCCGTTGACCTCGCGGCGCGGCGTCGCTTAGGGTTGCTGCTTGCCCGCTGCGCACCGCGCGAGTCCGCTCGTGCTGCGGGCGCGCCGGTCAGATCTCCGGCGGTGTAGCTCAGTTGGTTAGAGCAAGCGGCTCATATCCGCTGTGTCAGGGGTTCAAGTCCCTTCACCGCCACCAAGTTCCCGGGCGAACCGGCCGCTGCCGCCTCTCGTGACCTGACGTGCAAACCCGACCTCGCCCGCTCGGGTCCGGCACGCCGCGATCACCCACAGGTCGACCCTGACCCGGGGAAGAGCTATCGCGGCCCCATCGAACCGACCGCCGAGCTCCTCGCCCGTGCCACACTCGCCGGCTCCGGCGGACGCGGCGCTCCGGGCGATCGACAGGCTGCTCACCGCGTACCCGCCGCCCTACGTCGTCGCCTTCTCGGGCGGTCGTGACTCGCTGGCGCTGCTCCTCCTGCTGCGCCGGGCGCTCGGCGCGGACGCCGGTGGCACCCAGACGGGCAGGGGCTCGGGACAGGGCGCCACGGGCTCGGCCCTGCCACTGATCGCCGCCCACCTGGATCATGGCCTCGATGCTGGATCCGCCGCGCGTGCGACGCACTGCGCCGCGGTCGCCGAGCAACTCCGGATCATCTACGCGAGCGCGCGCGTGTGCCCACCTGCACGCGTCCCCGAGGGCATCGAGGCGTGGGCACGGAACGAGCGCTACCGGTTCCTGGAGCAGGTCCGGAGAGACCACGATGCGGCCTGGGTGCTCACTGCGCACCACGCCGACGATCAGGTCGACACCCTGCTGATGCGCATCCTCGCCGGAACCCGGATCTGGGGACTCGCGGGCATCCGGCCCCGCTCAGGTCGCGTCCTACGGCCCCTGCTCGCGGTGTCGAGGAGCGCACTGCACGGGACGTTCGACCACGGGGCGTTCGACCACGGGGCGTTCGACGCGGCAGCGGACGGACCGCCGCACGGAACAGTGGAGGGAGCAGTGGACGAAGCACCGGACGAAGCACCGGACGAAGCACCGGACAGGGCGCGGGACAGGCGCTCGCAGCACGGGCCGGCAGCGCCTCGGTCGGCCTCCCCGGTCGCGCCGGTCGCACCGGTCGTGGCGATCGAGGATCCGGGCAACAGCGATCCGAGGCGGCTGCGCAACTTCGTGCGTCGGCACCTCAAGCCGCACCTGGAGCGGGAGCAGGGCGACCTCCAGGGTCGGGTCCTGCGTCTCGCCGATGCTGCCAGAGCGCTCGACGAGCTCGAGTTCACGGTTGCCGAAGCCGCCTTGCTCGAGGCGACGACGCAGGGGGTCGCGCTGCGCCTCGCGGCCTGGGACCGGAGCCGGCAGGGATCCAACCGCCCGAGCGACGCGCCTTCCTGCGGCGAGGATCGCTCCCGCGCCCGCCTCGAATTCGGGCTGCATCTGCTGCACCGTCGAAGTGGCGCGGCGCCCTACCGCGGCAGCGCCTTCGGCGAGCTGTGGCGACAGCTGCACCGCCAGGGTCGGGTACGGGTCGACATCGGCGGCCATCGGCGATGGTCGAGCCGGACCCGAGACGGCGAACGCCTGCTCGAGATCGTCGGCGGCGAGCCGTCTTCGCAACCGATCGCACCCTCCTTTGCGTATACTTTCCCGATTCCCGGAGGCCTCTGGATTCCGGAGATCGGCGTCGCGGTGCGGGTACGGCGAGTGACCTGCGGAGCGAGCAGCCCCGCGGCGGCGGGCGCTGCCGGCGCGACCGCCACGGACGATGGCGGCGGGAGAGGTCACGGCGCGTCTTCGCGGCGAGGCCCGCACCCGTCTCAGGTCGTCCATCTGCCAGACGGCGCGGCGAGTCTCGAGATCCGTACCCGCCGCCCAGGAGATCGTCTCCTCCGCCGACCCGACTCGAAGCCGAAGAAACTCAAGGACGCGCTGTCAAGAACGCAGATCCCCACCGCGCTTCGCGACCGACTGCCGCTACTGGTGTACCGGGGACAGGTCGTCGACCTGCTCGCGACCGGCGAGTGGATCGTCGAGACCTCTACCCTGCGGTATGCCGCGGGGGATCGGGGTGCGGACGCTCCCGCCCACTTCTCACCCTGGCGGATCGAGGTCGCAGCCGCGCCTCGCGTCGACCTCGGCTCCCGGTCGCGGGAGCTCCGTGGGAACGTCGGCGAGGAATCCGGCTCCGCGACGCCCTGTTGCCGAGCGAGCCGGTAGGCTCGTGGGGGTCGGTCGCCGGAAACGGCGCCGTGACCGATCCCTCTCAAACCTCCGCGTCACACTCCCGGCACGCGGTCCGATCCTGCGGGGAAGTCTCCGGACTGGCCACGCACCGCAACCGTGAGTCCCGCCTGCAGCCACCGCGGCTCGGGCCGAGGTACAGAACGTGAACTCCACACTGCGCACACTCCTGCTCTGGGCCGTCATCTTCGTGATGGTCATCCTGCTGATCAACCTGTTCAACCAGGGTGCCCGAGGACGCGACGAGCTCACATTCAGCGAGTTCCTGCGTCAGGTCGAGGACGGTTTCGTCGCCTCGGTGACCATCAGCGGTGACGAGATCGAGGGCGTGTACAAGCCGAGCCCCGAGCATCAGGAAGACTCGAAGTTCAAGACGTTCCAGCCGCCGAACTACGACGAGCTGGTTCCCCTGCTGCGCTCCAACGAGGTCGAGATCCGCTCGGACCCCCCGCGCGACAGCCCGGTCCTCGCGATCCTGCTGACCTGGGGGCCGATCTTGCTGATCGTCGGCCTCTGGTTCTTCTTCATGCGCCAGATGCAGTCGGGTGGCAACCGCGCGATGTCGTTCGGCAAGAGCAAGGCGAAGCTGCTCAACGCCAGTGGCAAGAAGGTGACCTTCAAGGACGTCGCCGGAGTGGAGGAGGCAAAGGAGGAGCTGTCGGAGATCGTCGAGTACCTCAAGGAGCCGCAGAAGTTCCAGAAGCTCGGCGGCAAGATCCCCAAGGGCGTGCTGCTCATGGGACCTCCGGGCACCGGCAAGACCCTGCTGGCCCGCGCCATCGCCGGCGAGGCCAACGTTCCGTTCTTCTCGATCTCGGGCTCCGACTTCGTCGAGATGTTCGTCGGCGTCGGCGCCAGCCGCGTGCGTGATCTCTTCGAGCAGGGCAAGAAGAACGCGCCGTGCATCATCTTCATCGACGAGATCGACGCGGTCGGTCGCCATCGCGGCGCCGGTCTCGGCGGCGGCCACGACGAGCGCGAGCAGACGCTGAACCAGCTCCTGGTCGAGATGGACGGCTTCGAGACCAACGAGGGCGTCATCCTGATCGCGGCCACCAACCGTCCCGACGTGCTCGATCCGGCCCTGCTGCGTCCCGGTCGATTCGATCGCCGCGTGGTCGTCGACCGCCCCGACATCACCGGACGGCTCGGCATCCTCCAGGTGCACACCCGCTCGGTGCCACTCGACGAGGACGTCAACCTCGAGATCATCGCCCGCGGCACCCCCGGCTTCGCCGGCGCCGACCTCGCCAACCTGGTCAACGAGGCCGCCCTGATCGCCGCCCGCCGCAATCTCAAGGCGGTCGACATGGCGTCCTTCGAATTCGCCAAGGACAAGGTGATGATGGGTGCCGAGCGCAAGACGATGATCCTCAGCGAGGAGGAGAAGGAGGTCACCGCCTACCACGAGGCCGGCCACGCGCTGGTCGCCGCCTTCCTCGACGAGTCCGATCCGCTGCACAAGATCACCATCATCCCGCGCGGCCGGGCCCTCGGGCTGACCATGCAGCTGCCGACCGACGACAAGTACACCTACAAGAGCAACTACGTGCGCGCCCAGCTCGCGATCCTCATGGGCGGGCGGGTCGCCGAGGAGCTCACCCAGGAAGACATCACCACCGGCGCCGGCAACGACATCGAGCGCGCCACCGACATGGCGCGACAGATGGTCTGCGAGTGGGGTATGTCCGAGCTCGGACCGCTCGCCTTCGGCGAGAAGAGCGAGCCCGTGTTCCTCGGACGAGACTTCCAGCAGCGAGCCGACTACAGCGAGAGCACGGCGGTGCTGATCGATCGCGAGATCAACCGGCTGGTCAACGAGGGCTACGAGAAGGCGAAGCAGATCCTCACCGAGCACCGCGACGTTCTCGAGCAGCTGTCGAAGGACCTGCTGGAGCACGAGACCCTCGACGGCTCGTACGTCTACGACATGATCGAGAAGATCTCCGGTGTCGATCGCAAACCGAAGCACAGACCGGTGCCGGTGCGGCCGCCGGCCGCGGGACCGACGCCGCAGCCCGAGCCCGCCGAGGACGAGGCGCCGGTGATGCGACCTGCGCCGGTCACCGAGCCGGCGACCGGCGAATCCAGGGAGCCCGAGTCGGCGCGTGGCGAGAGCCGGGAACCGAAGCGCGAGCCGCGCAAGGAACCGAGGAAGGAGCCGCGCAAGGAGGGCAAGAAGGACGCCGCCGAAGACGAGACCCCCGAGGTCGCTCCGGCCCAGAGATCCTCCCAGGAAGGCGCGTCCCGCACTGGGATCACCCCCCGCACCGAAGGATCGAAGTAGCATCGCCGCGTGGTCGAGACCGGGAGATCATCCGCAGGCACACGGGCGCGCGGTAGAGCGGAGAGGGGCAGGGCATGAGCCTGGCTCCCCTCTGGGACGTGCTCACCTGGCGCGACGCGATCGACCTGCTGGCGGTCAGCTTCCTGGTCTACAACCTGCTGCTCTTCATCCGCGGCACCCGGGCGGTGCAGGTGCTGCTCGGCATCCTGGTGCTCGGCGGCGTCGCCTACCTGGCGCGCTTCCTCGAGCTGCGCACCCTCGAGCAGCTGATGACGGGGTTCTTCCTGGTGGTGCTCCCGGTGGCGATCATCGTCCTGTTCCAGAACCAGATCCGCCGCGCGCTGGTGAACTTCGGGCGCAATCCCCTGATCGGCTTCACCACCCAGGGCCACAGCGAGGAGATCTTCACCGAGCTGGTCAACGCCGCGACCACGATGTCCAAGCGCCGCATCGGCGGGCTCGTCGTCATCGAGCGGGTCGACGGTCTGCGTGACTACGTGGAGAACGGCATCGTGCTCGACGCCAAGATCTCCTTCGACCTGCTGATCACCATCTTCAACCCGTCGACACCGCTGCACGACGGCGCGGTGATCGTCGAGCAGGGGCGGATCGCCGCCGCCGCCTGCTTCATGCCTCTGTCCTCGAACCCCGAGCTGTCGACCCGGCTCGGAACCCGCCACCGCGCCGCTCTCGGCATCAGCGAGGAGACCGACGCGATGGCGATCGTGATCTCGGAGGAGACCGGAGCCATCTCGGTCGCCGTCGAGGGCCGACTGACCCAGAACCTCGACGCCAAGAAGCTCGGCGATCGGCTGCACCAGCATCTGGTGGTGGAGATGCGCGGCTCGGCCCGGCGTACCCCCAAGGCCGACGTCGCCACCGTCGACGCCTGAGGCCGGGATCCGATTCATGCCGCTGCGCCCCACCCCCGCCGCGATCGAGAACCGCTGGGTCCTGCGTTGCGCCGCCTTCCTGATCGCGACCTCGCTGTGGCTCTTCGTGTCGCTGCTGCCGCGTCTGCAGGTGCAGGCGGAACCTCGCGCAGAGCTGGCGATCGACGCCACCGTCGCCTACGAGAATCCGCGTCCCGACGACCTGATGATCCTCAATCGTGGTCACGAGATCAGCGTACTGGTGCGCGGGCGCGAGTCGCTGGTGCAGGGGCTCGACACCGGCGAGGTCGACATCCGCGTCCCGTTTCCACGCCAGTTCACCGCCAACGAGCCGATCGACGTGCAGCTCAGCCCCGAGCTGGTCAAGCTGCCCGAGGGCCTCGAAGCGGTGTCGGTGACGCCCAACGTGATCACCCTGCTGATCGACGAGAAGGAGAGCGTCAAGCTGCCGGTGCGGGTGGTCTTCACCGGCGAGCCCGCCGCGGGGCTCACCCGCCTCGACGTGCAGTCGGTCGTCGAGCCGCCCGAGGTGACGGTACAGGGGCCGAAGCACCAGCTGCAGTCGCTCGCCGAGGTGACCACCGCACCGGTGAACCTCGACGGCCGGGCGGTGCAGTTCTCCGAGCGGGTCGAGGTGCGGGTCGAAGGTACCGCAACACGGGTGCTCAACCCCAGCCTGGTCAAGGTGACGGTCTACTTCGGGGCGGTCGACGACCTCACGGTCGCCGGCACGGGGGGACGATGAGCTCGGCGCCCGGCACGAAGCTGTTCGGCACCGACGGGATGCGCGGGACCTTCGGCGAACCACCGCTCGATGCCGCCACCGTGAGGCGCCTGGCCCATGCACTCGCCGACCAGCTGGTCTCCGCCGACGGTGCGGAAGTCGACGTCGTGATCGGAGGCGACACGCGAACCAGCACGCCGCAGATCTGCCAGTGGATCGCCGACGCGCTCGGCGAGCGACGGGTGCGTGTGCTCGACCTCGGGGTGGCGCCCACCCCCGCCGTCGCCCATCTGGTGCCGCGGCTCGGCGCCGCCGCCGGTGTCGTCGTGTCGGCGAGCCACAATCCCCCCGCCGACAACGGCATCAAGATCTTCGGCGCCGACGGTTTCAAGCTGTCGCCAGCGCAGGAGGAGGCCCTGACCCGCGCCGTCGCCGGCGATGCCCACGGCCAGGGCCGGGCGGCGTCGGAAGGCCGGTCTCACGCTCCGCCGCGCGAGCGGCGGGTGGTCGACCGCGAGCCGGTCGGGCGCTATCTGGAGAGCCTGCTCGGCAGCGTCGGCGAGCAGCGCCTCGACGGGCTCCGCATCGTGCTCGACAGCGGCCACGGCGCTGCGGCGGGCCTCGCAGCCGAGCTCTTCCGCCAGCTCGGCGCCAGCGTGCACGCCCTGCACGACCAGCCCGACGGCAGCCGGATCAACGTCGGCTGCGGCTCGACCGCGCCGGAGGTGGTGGCCCGTGCCGTGGCCGAGGCCGGCGACCTCGGCTTCGCCTTCGACGGCGACGCCGACCGGGTCATCGTCTGCGACTCCCGCGGTGTGGTGCACGACGGAGACGCCGTGCTCTACGTGTGGGCCGCCTGGCTCGCCTCGCGCGGCGAGCTGCCCGGGCCGGCGATCGTCGCCACCTCGATGAGCAATCTCGGGCTCGAGCGAGCGCTCGCCCGCCACGGCGTCGCGGTGGTGCGCTGCGACGTCGGCGACCGTGCGGTGGTCGAGACCCTGCGGCGCGAGCGGCTACGTCTCGGCGGCGAGCAGTCGGGGCACCTGGTGGACCTCGAGCTCGCCACCACCGGGGACGGCATCCTGTCGGCGCTGCAGATCGCCGCGATCGTCGCCCGCAGCGGCGTCGCGCTCGAGGAGCTGGCGCGACCTCTCGAACGCTACCCTCAGGTGCTGCGCAGCATCCCCGTGCACAGCAGGCCGCCCTTCGAATCGCTTCCCGAAGTACAGTCCGTCGTCGCAGACATCGAGCGCCGGCTCGCCGGCGACGGTCGCCTCGTTCTGCGCTACAGCGGCACCGAGAGGGTCGCTCGCATCATGATCGAGGGCCCCGATCACGACCAGGTCGACGCCCTGGCCAGCCGTCTCGGCGAGACTCTGGCCCGGGCGATCGGCGCCCCGCGAGAGGAGGTCCCCCATGGCTCCGTCCGCTGACTCCGGCGCCGCCGCCAAGGCCGCGGCGCGTTCGGTCCAGCTGTCCGTCAACGTCGACCACGTCGCCACCCTGCGCCAGGCGCGCCGGGCCGACTATCCCGACCCGGTCGACGCCGCCCGCATCGCCGAGAGTGCGGGCGCCAGCGGCATCACCGTGCACCTGCGCGAGGACCGCCGCCACATCCAGGACCACGATCTCGCCGCCCTGGCGGAAGCGGTGCGCGGCAAGCTCAACCTGGAGATCGCCGGCACCGTGGCGATGCTCGAGATCGCCGAGCGCCACCGGCCGGGCCAGGTCACCCTGGTGCCCGAGCGGCCCGACGAGATCACCACCGAGGGCGGACTCGACCTGGTGCGCCATTCGAGACGCGTGCAGCGCGCCGCGAACACGCTCGCCGAATCCGGGATCGCGGTCTCCATCTTCCTCGACCCCGAGGAGGCCCAGGTCGACTGCGCCGTGCAGATGGAGAACATCGCCGGCATCGAGATCAACACCGATCACTACACGCGCGCCGAGCGGCCCGAGGGCGAGCTCGAGGAGATCCGCCGCGCCGCGGCGCGCGCCGCCGAAGCGGGGATCTCCGTCTACGCCGGGCACGGCCTGACCACGACGAACGTCGGTGCGGTCGCCGCGGTGCCCCAGATCGAGGAGCTCAACATCGGTCACTCGATCGTCTCGCGCGCCGTGCTGGTCGGCTTCGAAGCCGCGGTCAAGGAGATGCTCGAGGCGATCCGTAGAGCGTCCTGACCCGTCGCGGTCCGTCAACCCTCAGTTCCGTCAACCCTCACAGGGCGCGACGCGACCAGACGACCGCGGTTCCGTCCCGACGTGGACCGGTCGCCGCCCGGACGACGAGTCGCACTGCCGTCATGACCTCCCGACCGCCCGATCCGGAACCCGACGCCGCCGCGAGCCGGCGACGGCGCGAGCACGCTGGCCTCCACGAGAGGGAGCTCACGGGACGCAGGCTGGTGCGCGAGACGTACGTCGAGCTCGAACGGCGGTGCCGCGAGCGGGGCGCGTTGCTGGCCAGACGGGAGTTGGCCGTGTCGGTGGCACGCCTGGTGACGATGGCGGCCCTGCTGCTCATCCTGTGGATGTCTGTGCAGTCGCAGCTGCTGCCGCTGTGGGCGGTGCTGCTGCCCGTCGCCGGATTCCTGGTCCTGCTGCCGATGCACGAACGGCTGCTGCGTCGGCGCGACCGGGCTCGCCGCGCGGCGCTCTTCTACCGCGAGGGCATCGCCCGGCTCGACGGCACCTGGGCGGGCGGCGGCCGACCCGGCACCGGCCACCTCGCCGCCGCGGAGGGCCACCTCTACGCGACCGACCTCGATCTCTTCGGTCGGGGCTCGCTCTTCGAGCTGCTCTGCCGCGCCCGCACCGAGATCGGCGAGCGCACGCTGGCCGGCTGGCTCCTCGCTCCGGCGAGCTGCGACGAGATCGACGCCCGGCAGCGCGCCGTGGTGGAGCTCGCCGCCCTGGGCGAGCTGCGCGAGCGGATCGCCACCCTGGGCGCAGAGCTCGGTGAGCGACCCGGATCGGACGGCATCGCCGCCTGGGCGGCCCGGCCCGCGGTGCTCAGGCGGCACCGGGCGCCGCGCGCGATCGCCGCCGCCCTCGCGACAGCCAACGTCACGGCGGCTCTCTACTGGTGGCCGATGGGAGCCGGGCCCGCGCCACTACTCGCGCTGCTCACCGCCCAGCTTCTCGGCTTCGCCCTGCTACGCCGCCGCCTGCAACGGCTCACCCACGGCGTCGAGCGCAGCGCCCGCCACCTCGACGACCTCTGCTCGCTGCTGCGGCTGCTCGAAGGCTCCGAGTTCACCTCGTCGTGGCTGCAGGCCCGACGCTCACGGTTGGCGAGCCGCCCCGAGGCGGAGGGCGGCAGCGTACCCGGAGCCCGAGCTACGCAGCGCTCCCGGGCTTCACAGCGCATCGGCGAGCTGCGCCGACTGGTCGAGCTGCATGACGCGATGCGCAACCCCTTCTTCGCTCCTTTCGGTCTGCTGCTGCTCTGGGGCACCCAGACCGGTCTGGCGCTCGACGGCTGGCGCCAGGAACACGGCGGGAACATCGCCGATTGGCTCGCTGCCCTCGGCGAGATCGAGGCCGCCGCCTCGCTCGCCGCGTTCGCCCACGAGAACCCCACCTGGCCGATGCCGGAGATCCTCGCCAGCGACGCGTCCGTGCAGCTCGTGGCCCGCGATCTCGGCCACCCGCTGCTCGGCGCCGGCGCCGCCTGCGAGCTCAACGACGTCGCGCTCGGAAGGCCTCCGGCAGGCGAGGCCCAGGCGCTGGTGATCAGCGGCTCCAACATGTCGGGCAAGAGCACCTTCCTACGCGCCTGCGGCAGCAATCTGGTGCTCGCACTCGCGGGCGCACCGGTTCGCGCCAGCTCGATGCGCTGCAGCCGACTGGCGATCGGCGCCTCGATCCAGGTCCTCGACTCGCTGCAGGAGGGCGCCTCCAAGTTCTACGCCGAGATCACCCGGCTGCGCCGCATCCTCGATCTCTGCGACGGCGAGGCGCCGGTCCTCTTCCTGCTCGACGAGATCCTGCACGGCACCAACTCGCACGATCGGCGCATCGGCGCCGAGGCCGTCGTACGGGCGCTGCTCGAGCGCGGCGCCATCGGACTGGTGACCACGCACGACCTGGCGCTCGCTCGCATGGCCGAAGACGAGCAGCAGTCCGGAAGCGCCGGCGCGGCCGTACTGCGCAACAAGCACTTCGTCGACACTCTCGGCGGAGGCAGGATCACCTTCGACTACCGACTGCGCGAGGGAGTCGTCCAGCGCAGCAACGCCCTCGCCCTGATGCGCGAGGTCGGCCTCGACGTCTGAGCCGTTCGACCCGTCCAGCCGGCGCTGGATGCGGTCCTCCAACCGCAGGAGTCCTCGACTTGCCCCAAACCAGGAGTACGGCGCCGTTTCGGCGAGCCTCGTCGCGACGAGGCCGCGCCTCCCTGCCCCGACCCACGACCGGCCTGGACGTCCTGACCGTCCCGCTGCTGGTTCTCGCCGTGCTCGCCTGCGCCGGTGAAGGCGCCCCACCGCAGGAGGACGCATCGCTCACCGGCGTCTGGCGCGCGGTGCTCGCCTCGCCCGGGGGCGAGCTGCCGTTCGGGCTCGAGATCCAGGACCGGGACGGTGCGCTCGGCGCCACGATCCACAACGCCGAAGAGGTGGTCGAGGTCGAGCGGGTGGAGCACCGAGGCGACGAGCTGCTGCTCGCCTTCGACGGTTACGACTCCGAGATCGTCGCCGGCCTGCAAGCCGACGGCAGCTTGCGCGGGCGTTGGCGCAAGACCGCCGCCAGCGGTGACTCGACTCTCGACTTCTCCGCCGTGCGGGGAATCGAGCACCGGTTCACCGGTTCGCAGGAGGCTCCCGGCTGGAGCGTCGGTGGAGAGTGGGCGACGACCTTCGTCGACGAGGACGGGACCTTCCCTGCCCGCGGCCTCTTCGATCAGCAGGGCGACCGGGTGACCGGCACCTTCCGCACCACCACCGGCGACTACCGCTACCTCGAGGGGGAGATCGAGGGCGACGAGCTGCTGCTGTCGACCTTCGACGGTGCCCACGCCTTCCTCTTCCGCGCCCGGCGCGGCGAGGACGGGGTGTTGCGCGGCGACTTCTGGTCGCGCGACAGCTACCACGCCACCTTCGAAGCCACTCCGGCAGCGGAGGGCTCCGAGCTCCCGGACGCATGGCAGCAGGTCGGGCTCGCCAACCCGGACGGGCGCTTCACCTTCTCGTTCCCCGATCTCGACGGCGAGCTGGTCAGCAGCGAGGACGAGCGCTTCCGCGGTCGGGTGCTGCTGGTCGACGTGTTCGGTTCGTGGTGCCCCAACTGCAACGACTCCGCGCCACTGCTGGCCGAATGGCACCGCGAGTACGAGGGCCGCGGCCTCGAGGTCGTCGGGCTCGCCTTCGAGATGACCGGCGACGCCGAGCGTGATCGACGCTTCGTGCGCCGCTTCGGCGAGCGACACGGCATCGAGTACCCCCTCCTGCTCGCCGGGACCAGCGACAAGGAGGCCGCCGCGGAGCAGCTCCCCGACCTCGACGCGGTGCTCTCGTTCCCGACCAAGATCTTCGTCGACCGCAGCGGTCGGGTGCGGCGCATCCACTCGGGCTTCGACGGTCCGAGCACGGGCGCCTCGCACGATCTTCTCGTCGCCGAGCTGCGCGCGACGATCGAGGAGCTCCTGGACGAGCCCGCGCCCGCCGACTGACCCGACCGTGCGCCCGGCATCGCGGGCAGCGTCCCGCGAGCGCTCCGGCCGGCGAGGCCTGCGCGCCGGCCTGAGGGCTGGCGCCGCGCATCCGCGCGCCCAGGAGGACCAGGGGCACGATGGCGGCCAGGAAGACCAGGTGGTACCACACCGGCATCAGGCTCCAGGCGCTGGCCTGCACGCCGATCCCGGTGAGCAGCAGCAGCGCGCCGGTGATCAGCGCGACCCGCCGTGAGGCCCAGATCGACGCGGTGACCAGACCGGCGATCAGCGAACAGACGAAGCTCAGGCCGAGCACGCCGGCCAGGGCGCCGCCGTCGGTGATGGCTTCACCGGCCTGCGCCGCGGCGGCCAGCTCAGAGAAGAAGAGGGCGTTGCCGCCGAGCCAGAGTGCTGTCCAGACGGCGTAGCCGACGACGACGGCGAGGATCCTGCGTTTCATGGGGTCTCCTCCTTGGGTGGCGAGAGGGTCTTCTCGTGGCAAGACAGGGGAACGGTCAGCGGACTTCGGGCACCATGGGACGGTGGAGAGCTCCGCCGAGAGGGAGGATGGGTCGGCCCACTGCAGCGGCGTCGCGGCACTCAGTCGATCGGCCAGTGCTCGCTGCGGCTGCGCTTCGGGGTCGCCGGTGCCATCAGGTCGAAGAACAGGTAGAGCAGGCGGATGCCGAAGGGTGCCCGGCCCGTCTCGATCACCGATTTCAAGGTCGAGGTGATCATCTTGCCGCCCTGGACCATCTGCTTCGCAGTCTTCGTGCCCGCTGGGAGATCGCGGATCGTCAGGGTGAACAGGGTGCCTCCGGCCTGCTCCTCGAGGTCGTAGACCACCGTGCACTCTGGATCGTCGTAGGCGGTGAAACGGAAGGTGTGGGCGAACCGACGCGGTGGCTCGAACTCGACGATCTCCCCGACCACGCCGGTGTAGCGCCCGTTCGCCGTGCGCATCGCCAGACGCGCTCCCGGCGCCAGGCGGTTGGCGTGCATGCGCGAGTTGAAGAAGGCGAGGATCGGCGCGTCGGTGCGGGTGATCTCGGCCCACACCGCCTCGATCGGTCCCGCGATGTGGACCCGGAACTTGGCGGTGGCGTCCCCCTCTGTGGCGGCGCCGCTCGGCTCCGCGTCGGCGCTCACCGCGGCGGTCGGTTCAGGCATGTTTCTTCTCCTCGGAGCGCCTCTCGACGCTCTCCTTGATGTCGGCCATGCGGCTGGCCCAGAAACCGCTCAGCTGGTTCGTCCAGCGGTCGTAGATCTGCTGGATCGGCATCGGGTTCATGTACAGACGTCGCTCGCGACCCACCTTCTCGCTGAGCACGAGCTCCGCGTCCTCGAGCGTCGCGAGATGCTTCATCACCGCGATCCGGCTGATGTCGAAGTGCGAAGCGACCGCGCCGACGATCATCCCGGGGCGACCGCTCAGCAGGTCGAGGACCCGGCGCCTGACCGGGTGAGCGAGCGCCGCGAAGGTGGCGTCGACCTGTTCGGGAGTCATCGGAGCTCACGCGTGTCGTTCATTGGTAACCCGATGGTTACCTTTTCTCGGACGCTCGTCAAGACCCTCCTTCCGAGGGGCGATCGGCGGCGGCTTCGCTCCTCCGGCTCGCGCGGCGGCTCGGGTCAGGCGGAAGTGGAGGTCAGCCGATCGACGTCGTCGGCAGCGGCGCGCAGTCTCTCGAGGCGGGCCCTGATCTGCAGCTCGCGGCGGTTGCCGGTGAGCTGGTCGCCAGCGAGGGCGGAATCGAGCAGCGCCACGACACGAGGCTCGCGCGGATCCCGGGAGTGCAGCAGCTCTGCCAGGCGACCGCGATGCTCGGCCCAGCGGCCACCGCGCAGGCCCGCTGCCTCGGCCATGGCGATCGACTGCTCGAGGTCCTCGACCGCCTCACCGATCTCGCCGAGGGCGACCCGGACCTCGGCCGCTCGCGCCAGAGCGAGTGCGAGCGACGCGGTGTCGCCCGAGCCGGCGCTGCGCACCAGCGACAGTCCGAGAGCGAGGCTCGTGCGAGCCGCCGCCGGCTCACCGACCCCCGCCTCGGCACGCGCGAGCATCAGGTAGCGGTGGCCGTTCTTGATCTCGCCGACGCCGAGCCTGTCGCTCACCGCGATGGCGTCGCGGTAGTGACGGCGGGCCTCCGCCCAGCGACCGAGCTCGAGGGCGTAGAAGCCACAGTTGTTGCGTGTCGCCGCCACCTGCTCGGTGGAGTCGTCGCGCAGCTCGAGCAACTCGAGAGCGCGCAGCGACAGCTCGTAGGCGCGTGCGAAGTCGGCCTCGGCCCAGGCGCACGAGGCGCTGTTGGAGAGAGCCCCGCTGACGTTGTCGACCAGACTGGAGTCGGCGAGCTCGCCGCTGGCGAGCAGACGCTCGCCGACCGTGAGCACCGGCTGCACCACCGCGAGGCCCTCGTCGCAGCGGTAGAGCGTGCGCAGCACGAACAGGTATTCGGCACGCGTCGCCAGCTCGAGGTCGAGCACATCCTCGGCCTCTGGGGTCCGGCCGTAGGCCTGCTCGAGCACCTCGAGGACGCCCGCGAACGCCTCCGCCGAGGCCTCCCAGTCGCCGTCGGTCTGCTCGGCGTGAGCGGCAACGCGCAGCACCCGAGCGCGATGGATGGCGCTGACGCCTTCGGCCTCCTCGAGATACTCCGTCACACGCTCGAGCAGCGCGCGCGCTGCCTCGTGCTGCTGCAGGTTCTGGTGCAGACCCAGGATGGTCACCGCGAAGCCCACCCGATCGTCCGGCAAGAGGGCGTCGTCGGCCCAGAGTCGGTCAGAGGCCGCCTCGAGCACCTCGACCACTCGCACTTCGGGGCCGCGCGAGACCCTCTGGTCGATGTCGGCGCTGCGGAAGATGTCGAGCAGGAAGGCGTTGGTGCGGTCGGCGCGGTCGCGGGCACGCTCGCTGGAGACGGCCTCCCGCCGAGCGGTCGCGGCCTGCTGCACGGCCACCGCGGCGGTAGCGAGCAGCGCGACGGCGCCGATGACGCTCATCGCGGTCGCCACGGCGTGACGCTGCACGAACTTGCGCACCGCGTACAGCCGGCCGCCGTCGACGGCCGACACCGGGAGTCCGTCGAGCAGGTGACGCAGGTCGCGACTCAACTCTTCGACCGTCGCATAGCGGTCCGCTGCCGCCGGCTCGAGGCAGCGCAGCACCACAGCGTCCAGCTCGCGCGACGTGTCGCGGGGGAGCGACCCAGAACCGGCAAGCAGACGCGGTGCCGGAGCCGGCGGCCGCTGTCGCACCTGGGTGTCGAGGCAGGTCGCCGCGTCGGCGCCGATCTGCGGCAGCACGAACGGCATGCGGCCGGTGAGCAGCAGGTAGAGCAGCACGCCGAGCGAGTAGACGTCGCTGGCGACCCCGATGGCCCGCCCGGAGAGCTGCTCGGGGCTGGCGAAACCGGGAGTGAAGCCGAGGACCTCGTCACCGCGATCCGGATCTCCTCGATCGGGCGCGCTCAGCGCCCGGGCGACACCGAAATCGAGCAGCTTGGGCACCCCGTCGTCGCGCACCAGGATGTTCGACGGCTTGAGGTCGCCGTGCACGAGGAGGGCGCGGTGCGCCGCCTGCACCGCGTCGCAGACCTCGAGGAAGAGGCGCACCTTGGAGCGCCAGTCGAGCCCGCGCTCCCTGCAGTGGCGGGTAATCGGCTGACCGTCGACGTACTCCAGCACCAGGTAGACGTCGCCGCGCGCCGTCGAGCCGCCGTCGAGAAGCGAGGCGATGTTGGGGTGGTCGAGGTCGGCGAGGATCTGACGCTCCTGGGCCAGTCGCTCGAGCAGCCGCTCGGACACCGTGGCGGAGCGGGCCAGCTTGATCGCTGCGGTGTGCTGGTAGTCGCCGCGCCGCTCGGCGAGGTAGACGGCCCCCATGCCTCCCTCGCCGATCAGCCGCACCAGCCGGTAGTTGCCCACCACCTCGCCCAGTCGCGCCCGCGCCTCGTCTTGCGCCGCCCCGGCGACCCGACGCAGCTCCTCGTCGAGGGCTGTGAACTCGCCGGCGAGCGTCGAGTCGCCGTCGGCCTCGGCGGCCAGCGCGAGCAGTCGGTCGTGGTCGGCGCCCGGCGCCCGGCGCTGTAGGTGGGCTGCGCGCTCGGGCTCTGCGAGATCGAGCAGCTCGAGCAGCAACCGCGGCTCGGATGGCGGTTGCGGCCTGTCGCTCACACGTGCACCCTCGGGTCCTCTCGTCGGCGGTCTCCGCTGACGTCAGCCGATCTCCGGGCTCGGATCGTCCTCGCTGCGCAGCCGGTCCCTCAGCCATAGGCGGGCGGCCTGCCAGTAGCGCTTGACCGAACGCTCCGAGCGCCCCAGCAGCGGCGCGATCTCCTTGAGCTGCAGCCCGGCGAAGTAGTGCATGTCGAAGACCCGGGCCAGCAGCGGCTCGGTCGTCGCGAGCTGCTCGAGCGTCTCACCGACGATCCGCCACTGGTCGGCGTCGAGCTGCGAGGCCATCGCCTCGATCTCGAGGTCCACCTTCTCACCATCGCGCTTCTTGGCGCCCTTGCGCCGCGCTCGGTCGATGAGCACCTGACGCATGTAGCGCGACAGCACCGCGATCACGTGGCCGCGATCGTTGAACCCCATCGGCGAGATGTAGAGCTTGAGGAACGCCTCGTTGACCAGCTCGGTGGTCTCGAGCGTCGGACTGTAGGCCTCACCGCGCAGGAGGTAGCGGGCGATCGAGCGTAGCTCTCGATAGGCGCTCCGAAACTGCTCCTCGCGCTCGAAGATGTCGGGGTGGAACCAGCCCGGGTCGTACTGCTCGGGCAGGTTCTGTGCGTCGAGGTTCACGGGCGATGCGATACGAAAAGAAACGGCGGCAGCGAGGAGCGGGCGCCGCACTGCGCACCGCCGGTCTCGCTCGCGGCATCCCGCAGCATAGCGGAGGGACCCGGGGGGTCGGCGGACGCCGACCGCCGACAGTGGTCCAGCACGAGCCGCGAGCGTGGATAGAGTCGACCCATCCTTCGACGCCCCTGTTTCCCTGCCGGCGCCAGTTCCCCGCCGGTTGGAGCCTCCGCAAGCGCCACTGTCGACTGCAGAGAGACGCCGGCGTCCGCAGCGAGCTCCCGCATGGCGCACCCACCGTCGACCCAACCCGGCAACGACCCGGCGCAGCCCCGCGGATCCCGCCTGCGGCAGGCGGCGCCCTGGCTCCTGGCCGGCCTGCTGCTGCTGCTCGGCTTCCCCCAGCTCGACCAGTACAACGTCACCTGGGACGAAGCCCTCGGCGACCTCTTCTTCGGCGAGCGCTATCTGAGCTGGTTCACCAGCTTCGATCCGGTCTACCTCGACTTCGACGCCGATCCCTACCCCGAGGACCGCTCGCCGGACCTGCGCGCCTCGCCGTTCCGCACCCGGCCCTGGGAGTACTACCCGCTGATCAACGTGCTGGGCGCGGCTTCGACCGCGCTGCTGCACCGGAGCCTGGGGCTGCTCGACCCCTTCGACGCCTTCCACGCGGTGAACCTCGTCCTCGCCGCGCTCTTCGTCGTCTTCCTGTACCGCTTCGTCGAGCACCGCCGCGGCGCCGGTGAAGCGGTGCTCGCCGTGCTGCTGGTGTTCACCGCCCCGCGCGTCGTCGTGCACCTGCTGGCCAACACCAAGGACTTCCCCGAGCTGGTGCTCTTCTCCGCCGCGGCGCTGGTCTTCGCGGCGGCGCTCGAGCGTGGCTCGCTGCGCTTCCTGCTGCTCGCCGCCGCACTGACCGGCGCGGCCCTGGCGACCAAGGCCAACGCCCTCTTCCTGGCGCCTGTGTTCCTGGTGGCCGTGCTCTGGACCAGGGCCTGGGTGCGCTTCGGTTGGAGACGTCTGCTGCTCGGCGCCGCCGCCGCGACGGCGATCGTGCTGGCGATCGCCTTCGCCGCCTGGCCCTACCTCTGGGCGGCGCCGATCGAACGCGCCGCACTGCATCTGCAGTACATCTCGGGCCAGGTGGACCAGGTACGCCACGAGAGCCTGCTCTCGCCTCTCGGCGCCATAGCCTTCACGACGCCGCTGCCGTGGCTGCTGCTCTGCGTCGCCGGCCTGGTGCCGACGCTGCGCGGGGCGCTGCAGCGCCAGCCGCTCGATGTCGTGTTGCTGGCCTGGATCGCGGTGACCGTCGGCCGCATGTACCTGCCAGGGGCGGTGAACTTCGACGGCGTCCGCCACTTCCTCGAGCTCTTCGTCGCCCTCGCCCTGGTCGCAGCGCGCGGCGCGCGCTGGATCGCCGAGGCCGTCGCGCAGCGTCTCGGCGACCGGGTGCGCGGCGGGACCAGGACCCACTTCGCAGTCATCGCACTGATCGCAGTGCTGGCGCACCTCGCCCCCACGGTGCGTCTGCACCCGCACCAGATCGCCTACTGGAACGCGCTCACCGGCGGCACCGACGGAGCCTTCGCCCGCGGTCTGCCCCAGGCCGGCGACTACTGGGGGCTGAGCTACCGCCAGGGTCTGCGCTGGCTGAACGAGAACGCCGAGCCCGCCTCGCGTCTCGGGGTGCCGATCGTCGAGCATGCGGTGCGGGTCACCGCGCCGACCCGGCTGCGCTCCGACATCCAGCTGCTCGATCTTTCGTCTCCCGGCTCGCCGCGCATCCCGCCCGAGTTCGTCGGTTATCTGCTGCAGATGGCCGCCACCGAGCCACAGCGTCCGGTCTACGTCATGTTCGTGCGCCGCGACGACTGGACCAACCCGGTGATCGAGTTCTGCCGCAGCCAGCTCGAGCCGGTGCACGAGATCGTGGTCGACGGCGCCCGGATCCTCGAGATCCACCGTCTGCCGGTTCTCGACCTCGAGTCGGTGCGGCGACCGACCACCGACAACGGCGCCCCGGGCTGACGGCGCGGCAGAGGACTCGCGACGAGGCCGGGGCCGTCAGAAGTCACGACGGCACCGGCGCCGGCCGGGCGGCGCGCGGCGGTACGGCCCTTGCACGAGCTCTCTCACCGACACGAAGCGCACCCCGCCAACGAGAGACGGGAGGGAAACCTGTCATGACCAAGCGCAAAACGTTCCGCCAGCCGAGTACCGACCTGAAGCCCCACCCGCAGACGGGCGCCCCGCCGAGGCGACGCAAGCGGGTGCGGCCCGGCGCGGTCCTCGGCGCCTTCCTGCTCGCCATGCTGGTCGCCGCTACGCCGGCGCTGGCCGACGACAAGGACGGCTCTGGGCTCGATGCCCACGCCCGTATGCAGCACCTGCACGTGCTGCTGCACGAAGGCCTCGGCCTGGTGCTCGACGGCGCCGATCTCGTGATGGTCGCAAACCTCGGCCTGGACCCATCGATGGACCGCAAGAGCTCCGAGCACGGCGACGCGGTGATGAAGGCCGGCCGCGAGCTGCTCGAAGCGGCGGGCGGCGCCATCGAGGGGATCGGTGAGTCCGGCTCCGAGCGCCTCGCCTACACCCGTGAGCTGCAGCGTGCCTTCGTCGCGGTCGCCGAGCATCTCGAGGGCATGCAGGCCCCGAAGCTGAGCCAAGAGAAAGATCTCGGCCTGCACCACATGCACCTGATGACCCACCACGCGCTGCGCAGCGCCGCCACCGGCGCCAACCTGAACATGCTCGCCAGCGTCGACTCCTCCGGCGAGGTAGACGAGCTCTCCGATCGCCACGGCGAGTGGCTGCTGTCGAACGCCAAGAACACCATCGCACGGGTGCTCGAAGGCCCTTCGATGCAGCGCCTGCACGATGAGGGCGGCTACGACACGGAGCTGATGTCGCTGACCCACCAGCTCGCTCAGTCGGCCGACGAAGCCATCGAGCTGATGCTGCAGATGCCCGAGCGCGCGGAGATGTAGCAGCAGCATCGGCGGCGGGGCTGCAGCCTCCGGCCCGCGCCGAAGTGGCCCGGCCCCGCCGCCGGTGAGGAGCCGGGCCGGCGCGCCCGCTAAGGCGGAACGGCTCCGCCCACCGTCGGCACCACACAGACCACACGCCCCGCGCCCGGTCGCGACTCCTCCCGTGCCTCGTCGCGAGGCGCGACGAGGGCCGTCGAGAGGTACTGCGTCTCGCCGCTGACCTCGTCGCGCAGTCCGACGCCGAGGCTCCACTCGGTGATCGGCAGCTCGAGCTCGATCGTCGTGCGCAGCGCTGCCATGCTGCTCGGCTCCCGGTGCTCAGCCGCGGAGCCGGTCGCTCCGCCGTCCGCCGGCAGATCGAGGAAGCGCTGCCTGGCCGTGGTCTCCCAACCCTCCGCGGTCGAGCCGTGCGCCCACAACCGAAGGCGCTCTGCGCGTCGATCGTCGAAGGCAAGGCGACGCGCCAGCGCTTCGCCGCCAAGGAGGACTTCGAGCTCGATGTGCATGCGTTCCTGGCGCAGCTCGCAGCGCGAGGAGAGGCTCGCACCGAGCCCCGATCCATCGCCTCCAGGACCGCGCTCGACGAGCTGCCGGGCGAGCGAGGACTCGCGCCAGCGGATGCTGTCGGCGAGGCTCTGCTCGAGGGTCTTGTCGACGTAGGTGCGGCGGTGGGCCACGCGCCAGCCGCGTCGCGCGCCCTTGATCTTCACGTCGAGGAAGTGACGCTCGCCGCTCGGCGCATGGGGTGGCTCGAAGGAGAGCAGATAACCGCTGTCGAGACGCCGCATCGCCTTCTCCAGCGGCGTGGCCAGATCGTTGGCCTCGAGGATCGCCTCGCCGCCGGTCTCCGCAGCGAGCAGGGTCAGCGGCGCCTGATCGTTGGCCCGCTCCACCTGGTCTAAGAGCGCCGCCGGCGCCGTGTCGGCGCGATTCCACTCGACGCTGCCGGTCGAAGGCGTGCGCAGGCCGCCGCCGTCGATCATCACCAGCCGCACCTCCTCGGCGTTCGCCCGCGTCGCCAGCTGCTGGAGCATGGGGATCGCGTCGGAAGCGATCATCAGGCGCCGGATCTGGTCGGCCTCACCCGGACAGAGCTGTTCCAGGTAGGTGTAGGCGGCCAGCCCCGGCCGGGCGACCATGCCGTCGGTGAGCAGCAGCAGAGTCTTCGGACCCTCCAGCCCGCCGAGCGCGAAGAGCGCCTTCTCGAGCGCCGAGGCCCGGTCCTCCACCAGCCGCCTCTCCTCCCGCTCCGCCTGCTGCGCCGAGACCAACGCGTTCTCCAAGGTGTGCCCACAGAAGGCGTCACAGTAGACCCCCTGTTCCTGCGGACACCGTGCTTCGTAGGAGGCGGCGATGCTGCCGATCGCGCGCCGTGTGGCGGCGGCCATCTGGATCGCACGCGCGTCCGGCCGCCGACTGCCGAGCTCCTCGAGCCACGCGTCGATCTCCTCGGCCGAGTGCACCAGGCCCCGCGTCTCCAGAGACCCACCGCGCATCGCCATCAGGATCCATCCCTCGCGCTCTTGCCCTGTCCCGGGCGGGCTGCCAGCGCGACCGGTGATCCACTCGCCGAGGGTGCGCAGCTGCAGCGAGCTGCCGGCGAGCGGCAGAGCGTCGAAGTCGACGAGCAGCGCCGTGGTCGATCGCGGCGACGACGCAGCCGGCGAGCGCACCTGCCCGGCGGGGCGCGCGGCGGGCCGGGGCCTGTCAACATCCTCGCCGCCGGCGACCGGCGCCGGCTCGAGCGACCGACGGGCATCGGCAGCGAGCTCCTCGAACCCCACCACCGGCACGAGAGCGCCGTCTTCGCGCAGCTCGAAGTCCTCCGCCGAGAGACCGGTCACCGGCTGGCTCCGGGCGTCGTAGACGCGAACCCAGACCTCGACCAGCCGCACCGTCACGGCGTCGACCAGACCGGAGTCTCGCACCCGCTCCTGCTGCTCCGGCGCGAGGGAGCCGGGCTGCGCCGACGCCACCGAGGTGAGAAGCCAAACGAGCGCGGACGCGACCGGCACCCGCAGCGATCTCGCTCGCCGGCCGCCAGCGCTGGCGTGCGTACCGGTCGGCGCAGCGTCCTCCCACCCCGCGGAACCCAAGAGACTCGGCGACATCCTCCTCAGCCTCCTTCCCGCCGCCGGTATCGAGGTCGGACGGACCTGCGAGATCGCCGGCGCTTCCTCGCTGCCTCTCTACGCGCGGATCTGCCCTCGGTATTCCGCCGTCGACCTCTCTGGGGTCTCCCACGCCGGAGCACTGGGCCGGTGCACCGGATACAGTCCGCGGGCGCCGACGCAGGCCAGCGAAGGTCCCGTGCCATGCCGGATTCGAACTCCTCCTCGCCCAGCACCGAAGCGCGCCAGCGCGCCGCCTCCCTGCGCTCCGAGCTGGTGCGCCACGAGCGCCTCTACTACCAGGAGGCGAAGCCGGAGATCAGCGACCGCGAGTTCGACGCGCTGATGGCCGAGCTCGTGACGCTGGAGGAAGCGCACCCCGAGCTGCGCACCCCGGACAGCCCGACCCAGCGGGTCGGCGGCGCGCCACTCGAGGGCTTCGAGCAGGTCGAGCACTCGCCGCCGATGCAGTCGCTCGACAACGGCTACGGCGAGGAGGACCTGCGCGCTTGGAACCAGCGGCTGCTGCGGCTGGCGGAGGAGGAGCACCTCGACCCCGAGATCGCCGAGCGCGGCCTCGAGGTGGTGTGCGAGCTCAAGGTCGACGGAGTGTCGATCTCGCTGGTCTACGAGAACGGGACTCTGGTGCAGGCGGCGACGCGCGGCAACGGCCGGATCGGCGACCTGGTGACCGAGAACGTGCGCACGGTGCGGCGCATCCCGCTGACACTGCGCCCGGGCAGCGGGCGTCCGGTGCCGGAGCGGCTGGTGGTGCGCGGCGAGATCTTCATGCCGCGCACCGTCTTCGCCGAGCTCAACGAGCAGCGTCGCCAGGCCGGCGAGCCGCTCTACGTCAATCCGCGCAACACCACCGCCGGTACCGTGCGGCTGCTCGACAGCCGCACCGTCGCCGCCCGGCGGCTCGACGCGATCGTCTACGACGTCGCCTCGCGGCCACTCGGCGAGCGCCATTCCGAGCATCTCGAGATCCTCGCCGAGCTCGGCCTGCCGGTGCATCCCGCGTGGCGGAGGCGGCGCGGCATCGACGAGATCCAGAGCTACATCGACGAGTGGGCCGAGCAGCGCGGCGAGCTCGACTTCGACACCGACGGCGTGGTGATCAAGATCGACCGCCTCGACCAGCGCGATCTGTTCGGCCAGACCTCGAAGGCGCCGCGCTGGGCGCTGGCATACAAGTTCGAGGCCGAGCAGGCGCAGACCCGGTTGCTCGCAATCCACGAGCAGGTCGGCCGCACCGGCGCCCTGACCCCGGTCGCCGAGCTCGAGCCGGTATTCGTCGCCGGCACCACGGTGAGCCGCGCCACCCTGCACAACCACGAGGACCTGGCGCGCAAGGACGTGCGGGTCGGCGACCTGGTGATCGTCGAGAAGGGCGGCGACATCATCCCCAAGGTGGTCGCCGCGGTGCTCGAGCAGCGCCCGCCTGGCGCCGAGGCCTACGTGCCTCCGAGCGAGTGTCCGCGCTGCGGCGAGCGCGTGCAGCGCGCCGAAGGCGAGGTGGCGCTGCGCTGCGTCAATCCGCTCTGCCCGGCGATCGTCAGCGAGGCGATCCGCCACTTCGTCTCGCGTAATGCGATGAACATCGAGGGGCTGGGAGAGAAGCTGATCGACCAGCTGCTCGAGCACGGGCTGATCACCGACTACACCTCGCTCTACTCGCTGCGCGCCGAGGAGCTGATGGGCCTCGAGGGTTGGGGTGAGCTCTCGGCCCGCAACCTGGTCGCCGAGATCGACAAGAGCAGGAACCGTGGCCTGGCGCCGCTGCTGCACGCGATCGGCATCCGCTTCGTCGGCGAGCGCCTGGCCGGCATCCTGGCGCGCCACTTCGGCTCGCTCGAGCGGCTGCGCGAGGCCAGCCTCGCAGAGGAGCCGGAGGAGCTGCTCGGCGTCGAGGAGGTCGGCCCCAAGGTCGCCGCCAGCCTGCGCGAGTTCTTCACCGACGAGGTGCAGCAGGGGCGCCTCGCCGAGCTCGCCAGGGTCGGCGTGACCACCGAGAGCGAAGCGCCGGCGAGCGACCCTAGCGAGCAGCCGCTGCGCGGCAAGGCCATCGTGCTCACCGGCACCCTCGAAGGGTTCTCCCGCCGCGACGCGAAGGAACTCCTCGAGCGGCTCGGCGCCCGCGTCTCGGGCTCGGTGTCGAAGAAGACCGACCTCCTGCTCGCTGGCGAGAGCGCCGGCAGCAAGCTGGAGAAGGCGCGCCAGCTGGGCGTCGAGGTGCAGGGCGAGGAGTGGCTGCGCCAGCAGGCACGCGACGCCGGGATCGAGCCCGGATGAGCGCTGGCGGCCGTTGCGGCGACGGGCAAGGCGGCCCGGGCGCCGGCGCCCACCGCGTCGGGGCGCCGACACGTCGGCGCCCGTCCGCGCCAAGTTAGAATCCATGCTTTCGCGCGCGGCGCGCTGCGCGGCACCGCCCCCGCCGGTGACCCCGCGCCGCCCCCTCCCGCCTTCTTCTCCTTCCCGGTCACCGCTGCCCCACAGGCTCCGATGAACGCCAACGTCCCCGTCATCGTCATCGACGACGAAACCGGCTCGCGCGAATCGATGGCGATCGCCGTCGAGAAGGCGGGCCTGCCGGTGCGCACCTTCGACGACGCCGCCAAGGCGCTCGATTTCGTGCGTCGCGAACCGGCGGTGCGCCTCGCCATCTGCGATCTGCGCATGCCGGGCATGGACGGCCTCGGTTTCCTCGAGGCGGTGCGCCAGCAGGAGATCGACCTGGCGGTGATCCTGGTCACCGGCTACGGCTCGATCGAGTCGGCGGTTGAGGCAATCCGGGTCGGCGCCGACGACTACCTGACCAAGCCGGTCGATCTCTACGAGCTGCGCCAGCGGGTCACCAACCTGCTCGAGAACCGCCAGCTCAAGGAGGAGAACACCAACCTGCGCCAGATGCTCGACAAGCGCTACGGGTTCGACGCCATCGTCGGCCGGTCGGGGCCGATGGAGCGTCTGTTCGAGCAGATGCGGGTGGTCGCTCCGACCCAGTCGAGCGTGCTGATCGTCGGCGAGAGCGGCACCGGCAAAGAGCTGGTGGCCAAGGCGCTGCACCAGGGATCGCCACGCAGCAAGGAGCGCTTCCTGGCGATCAACTGCGGCGCGATCCCCAACGACATCCTCGAGAGCGAGCTCTTCGGCCACGAGAAGGGCGCCTTCACCGGCGCGGTGTCGCGCAAGATCGGCAAGTTCGAGCTCGCCGACCGCGGCACCCTCTTCCTCGACGAGATCAGTGAGCTGTACCCCGAGCTCCAGGTCAAGCTGCTGCGGGTGCTCGAGGAGCGCCAGGTGATGCGGGTCGGCGGCAGCGAGCTGATCGACCTCGACTTCCGACTGCTGGCGGCGACCAACCGCGACATGGAGAAGGCGGTCGCCGAAGGCCGCTTCCGCGAGGATCTCTACTACCGTCTCAAGGTGGTGACGCTGGAGATTCCGCCGCTGCGCGAGCGCATCTCCGATCTGCCGCTGATGGCCGAGCACTTCCTGGCCGAGTTCGCCGCCCGCGAAGGACGTCAGAAGATGAAGCTGACTCCCGACGCACTGGCGGCGCTGTCGTCGTACCCCTGGCCGGGCAACGTTCGCGAGCTGCGCAACGTGCTGGAGAGCGTCGCCGTCTTCCAGACCAAGGCCGAGATCGACCTCGAGGCGCTGCCGCACGAGATCCAGAGCGCCAAGCCGGCCTCGCCGATCACCGTCGACGCTCCGCGCGGTTCGGCGCGAGTGCGTTCGATGGCGGAGATCGAGCGTCACGCGATCCTCGACACCCTCGAACACACCGGCGGCAGACGCGCCGAGGCGGCCGAGCTGCTGGGGATCGGACTGCGCACGCTGCAGCGCAAGCTCAAGGACTACCGCGAGCAGGGATACTTCAGCGACTGAGCGCCAGTCCCCGGGCGCGCCGTACGGGCGAGAATGGGCTTCGATGAGGAGGAGAGATGGAACTTCCGTGCGACGTGCTGCTGCACAACTCCCTGATCGGGCTCAAGGGCACCGCCGGCACCCTGGTGCGCATCAACGAGGCCGGCTACTACGAGGTCGACCTGACCTTCGGCGACAAGACCCATCGGGTGATGCTGCCGATCGCCGACACCGTCGTCATCGAGCGTGAGCCGCAGCCGGCGGGGATCGAGGCCGACTTCGAGATCGAGCGCTGAGTCGCCGACCGCGCCGCATGCTGACGCCTGCGGCGCCATCGTCCCTGCGCCGACGCCATCGACGCCCCCAGACGCATCGTCCCCCGAGCCTGCGCCCATGACGCGATCGACCGACGCCCCGGCCAGCCGCTCTCCGCGCGCCCTGGTCCCCTTCTTCTGGAACTACCTGCGCCGCTACCTGATCTGGGCTGCCGTCTGCGGCGTCGCCCTGGCGGCGTTCGCGGTGACCTCGGCGGGCATGATCGCGCTGACCCCGGTGCTGCTGCAGGAGGTCCTGCAGACCCGGCAGACGCCGTCGCTGTCGCTCGCGGCGATGACCGGGGGCCAACGCGCCGAGCCGGCCACCGAGGGTGAGCTTTCACCGCCGGACGATCCCGGCGAGGGAACCGCCGGTGGGCAGGACGAGGGCCTGGCCAGGGTCCGCGGACTCGGTGAGCGCATCCAGCAGGGCGTCAAAGGCTGGTTCGGCGACCTCTACCGCGACCTCGGCCTGCTGCTCGGTGTCTCGGAGGAGAACCGGCTGCTCAATCCCCTGTACTTCGCGCCGCTGCTCTTCGTCGTCGTCTTCGCCGGCCGATCGTTGGCGGCCTTCGTCAGCGGCTACTCCTTCCAGCGCATCGGCTTCGGCGTCACCACCGACGTGCGCAACGACCTCTACGACGCGATCCTGCACCAGTCGATGCGCTTTCACGGCGACCACCCGAGCGGCGAGCTCTACAGCCGTGTGGTCAACGACGTGTCGCGGATGCAGAACGCCGTCTCGGCGCGGCTGCTCGATCTCTTCCAGCAGTCGATCATGCTGGTCGTCTACCTCAGCGCCCTGTTCGTCATCCACGCCCGGTTGGCGTTCATCTGCCTCGTCGTGACGCCGCTGATCATCCTGCCGATCGTGCGGTTCGGCAGAGGCATCTTCAAGACCTCGCACCGCAGCCAGGAGCGCATGGCCGATCTCTCGGCGCTGCTCACCGAGGGGATCCGCGGCAACCGGGTGGTCAAGGCGTTCGGCATGGAGCGCTTCGAGAGCCAGCGCTTCCGCAAGGCGACACGCGAGCACCTGCGGGTCAACCTGCGCGCCCAGGTGCTCGCGCACGCCTCGAGCCCGGTGATCGAGACGCTGGCCGCTGTCGGCGCCTGTTCGCTCATCGTCTTCGCCGGGCGCATGATCCGGCGCGGCGAGATCACCCCCGAGTTCTTCTTCACCTTCCTGCTCGCCCTGTTCATGCTCTACGACCCGATCCGCAAGCTCAACAAGCTGAACCTCGTGGTGCAGGAGGCGCTCGCGGCGGCACACCGGGTCGCCGACCTGATGGCGATCCCGAACGAGATCGTCGACCGCCCGACCCATCCGCCGCTGCGCGAGGTCGAGCAGGGCATCCGCTTCCGCGGCGTCGACTTCAGCTACGGCAACCGACCGGTGCTCGAGGGCTTCGATCTCGACGTGGATGCCGGCGAGATGGTCGCCCTGGTCGGTGCGTCGGGAGCCGGCAAGTCGACCATCGTCAACCTCATCCCACGCTTCTTCGATCCCGACGCCGGCGTCATCGAGATCGACGGCGTCGACATCCGGGCGCTGCCGCTGGCCAACCTGCGCTCGCTGATCGGCGTCGTCACCCAGGAGACGGTGCTTTTCAACGACACGGTGCGCAACAACATCGCCTACGGGCGCGAGGACCTGCCGCTCGAGCGGGTCCGCGAGGCGGCGGCGGCGGCCTACGCCGACGAGTTCGTCATGGAG
>QQVD01000029.1 GCA_003388555.1 Acidobacteriota bacterium
GGCGCCGCTGCGGAGCCGGCGCGACGCGCCGCCCGCACCCGTTCGCGCAGAGCGCTTCGCTGGTCGGCGCTGAGCGCACCGAGCTCGGTCCGCAGGTCGCTGCGTTGTCCCGGCGAAAGGCCTCGCAGGTAGCGGCCCATCGACCCCTCCACCGTGCCGAGGCGCGCCGCCAGGGCATCGATCGAGGATCCGTCCCCCTGCACCGTCTCGGCGCCCGCCGCGAGCTGCGTCGTGGACAGCGCCAGCATCGAGAGAGCGACCGTGACCGACGAGATCAGCAACCTTCGCAGCGACATACCGCACCTCCGGAGGGCAACTGCCCATGGGTCGCTCGGCGGCCGCGCAGCCGCGGAGCGCGGCGAACGATATGGCGTTCGTGGGCGGATCGCCAGAGGCGATCTCGCAGCCGGCGCAGCGACGGCTCCGACCTTGCTCCGAGGCTGGCGGAGCAACGTGGTGACGGTGGTGGGGAGGACCGAGCCGGACGATGCCCTGCAGGGCAGCCGTCCGGCCTACCGCCGGGACGGTTGGTCTACAGCCCTACTCGTCGACGCCGAAGCTCATCAGCTCGACCGGCAGGCTGGGGCCGATGACGCGCACGATGGCGTTGAAGGGCAGCGGCGCGCCGGTGTCGGGCCCGCCCATCGGCGTCACGTCGGGCACCGTGGGCGCGAGGTTGGCGCCGTAGATGAAGTTGGTCGGGCCCCGCTTGCCGCCACCACCGGTGAAGGTGATGCCGTGGAAGGGGTTGCCGAGAACTCCACGATCGGAGTTCACGTCGACCGCGACGTTGTTCACCGAGGTGGCCGGTGCGTAGGGTGTGTAGGGCGACGAGTTGGCAGACTGGGCGACCACGACGACGAAGGGGCCGCTCATCCCCTGCAGGCTCGAATCGCTCACCGTGATGGTGTTGAGGCCGACTGCCGCCGAGCGGAAGGTGGAGTAGAGGACCGGCGCCTGGCCGGTGCCGTTCGGCGGACCGGCGACGACCACCGTCGCGGACCCGCTGGTGCCCCGTTCCGCGAAGGTGAACACGCCGTTCATCTGGAACTGGATCTGGCTGATGGTGTGGGGATCGCCGAATCCGGTGTCGAAGTAGTTGCCGACCAACTCACCCGGGGCGCCTCCCCGCAGCTGCAGCCCTCGCGGTACCCGGAAGACGTGTGGCACCCCGGTGTCGTACTGCAGCGTCGGGTTGGGGCCGCGCTGCGCCGCCGTGGCGTTCTCCGGTGAGGCCGCGCGATCGAGCCGGCGGGCCGCGGCACCCGGACGCCGGGCGGAGCGCACCTCCTGGCGCAGCGCGGTGCGCTGGTCGGCGCTCAGGGCGCCGAGCTGGGTCCTCAGCTCGCTGCGCTCCTGCGCCGACAACCCGCGCAGGTAGCGGCCCATCGATCCCTCCACCGCGCCGAGCCGCGCGGCGAGCGCCTCGTAGGAGGCCGCCGAGACGCCGTCGGAACCGGGCGCCGCGTGGGCGGCGGGCCTCTGCAGCAGCGCAGCGACCAACGCGACAGCGGTCAGAGCAATCAGGACGAGAGGCCTTTCAGCCCTTGGAGCGACCATGGCAACCTCCAACATCGGAGTCTCAGCGTAGCGGTTTCGGAGACAGGCGGACTCTAACCGGAAGGCGACCTCTCTGGCGCGGGCGGTGGCAGCCCGCAACGGCAGTCAGAGTCGCGGGGCCGGGGCTCTTCTGGCCCGGAGCTGCTGCCGGGCCGTGCGTCGTTCTTCGGAGTCACGGCCCTGCTCAACCCTCAGGACGCCAAGGGCGACTCGTCTACTCGTCGACGCCGAAGCTCATCAGCTCGACCGGCAGGCTGGGGCCGATGACGCGCAAGATGGCGTTGAACGGCAGCGGTGCGCCGGTGTCGGGGCCGCCCATCGGCGTCACGTCGGGCACGGTCGGGGACGGATTGGCGCCGTAGACGAAGTTGGTCGGGCCCCGCTTGCCGCCACCGCCGGTGAAGGTGATGCCGTGGAACGCGTTTCCCCGACCCCCGCCCTGCGAGTTGACGTCGACCGCGATGTTGTTGCGAGTGGTCGAGGGAGAGTAGGGGGTGTAACCGGATCCTGTCTGGTTGGGGCTCTGGCTCACCACGACGACGAACGGCCCGCTCATCCCCTGCAGGTTCGAGTCCGAGAGCGTCCACGTGTTGAGGCCGACGCTCGCCGTACTGAAGACGGAGAACTGGATCGGAGCCTGCCCGCCTGCCGACGGTGGACCGGCGACGATCAGTGTCAACGACCCTCCCCGTTGCGGCTGACCGAAGGTGAAGACGCCGTTCATCTGGAACTGCACCTGGCTGATCGTGTGGGGATCGCCGAAGCCGGTGTCGAAGTAGTTGCCGACCAGATCGCCGAGTCGCCCGCCTCGCGGAGCGGGCACATTGACCGTTGGTACCCGGAAGTCGTGCGGCACTCCGGTGTCGTACTGCAGCGTCGGATTGGACCCGCGCTGCGCCGCCGTGGCGCTCTCGGGCGCGGCGACGCGACGCGACGCCCCCTCCGGACGACGGCTCGAGCGCACCTGCTGCCGCAGCGCTGTGCGCTGGTCGGCGCTCAGGGCGCCGAGCTGAGCCTTCAGCTCGCTGCGCTCCTGCGCCGACAAACCCTTCAGGTACCGACTCATCGATCCCTCCACCGCGCCGAGCCGCGTGGCGAGCGCCTCGTAGGAGGCCGCCGAGACGCCGTCGGAGCCGGGCGCCGCGTGGGCGGCGGGCTGGTGCTGCAGCAGTGCGAATGCCGCGACTCCGGCCAGCAGACAGAGGGGCAGCAATCGACGCACGACCATGCAGGACCTCCGGATCGAAGAGGATACGAACGATGAGACCGGGAACAGTACGGATTCTACAGCCAACCCTGTGCCCGTCCATGCCCGATCGGAACGGGCGGGTGACCGGCGGCCGACGGGTCCGGATCCGGCGTTCGATTCGCCTACTCGCGCTGGACCCTGGTCTCGGCGACGCCGCGCGCCCGCTCGAGGAGACCGCGCACCTCCGGCGACGCCGGCTCGATCGCTAGCGCGCGTTCGAGCTCGACGATCGCCGCCTCGACCTCGCCGTGCGCCAGCAGCTCCTGGGCCAGCGCACGCCGCAGGTCAGGCGATCCCGGATCGACCGCGACGCCGCGCCGGAACGCCTCGAGGGCCTCGTCACGACGGCCGAGTGCCCGCAGGCTGAGACCCAGATTGCGGTGCAGCGTCCCGTCGTCGAGGCCGAGTCGTGACGCCGCTCCGAACTCGCCGATCGCCTCGTCGTGCCGCCCGGCGAGGCCGAGCGCCACGGCGTAGTTGTGACGGATCACCGGGTCCGACGGCCGGGCGCGGACCGCACGCCGCAGGGCGGCGAGGCCCCCGGCGCCCTCGGAGCGCGCTCCGGCCCGCGCCAGCGCCTCCGGGTGCACCGCCAGGAGCTGCGCCCGCAGCGGATCGGCGAACACCGCCGAGCGCTCGCCCTGCAGCTGCAGGTGCCGCCGCGCCGACTCGACATCTCCCAGCGCGCGATGGCTCATCGCCAGCGGATGGTGGGCTCTGGTCGCCCCCGGGTCCTCCTGCAGACAACGCTGCAGCAGATCGATCGCCTCGACGTGCTCGCCGGCCAGCTGGGCCGCCTCGCCGAGACCGCAGAGAGCCGCGGCGCTGGAAGGCTGGCGCGCCAGGACGTCGCTCCAGAGCTGCTCGGCGCGCTCGCTCTCGCCCCGCCTCCAGACCAGGTCGGCGAGTGCCAGACGCGACGCGAGCTGGTCGGGAGAGCGGGCGACCGCCTGCTCGAACGCCGCCACCGCCTCGTCCTGGCGCTGCAGCTCGGTGAGCGCGAGGCCTGCGAGATGGTGCCAGCGCCCGTCGTCCGGCAGCATGCTCGCAGCGTTGCGGTAGCTGATCGTCGCCGCGTCGAGCGCACCGTAGGCGTGCTGCACGATGCCCAGACGACCCAGCTCCTCGCCGAGCTCGGCGGCAGTCGTCTCGTGGCTCGCCAGCAGCGACGCGACGCTGCGCTCGGCGCGCAGCACACGCACCCGCGCCGGGCCGTCCAGCTGCGGGTAGTCGCTCGACTCGACGGCCACGAGCTCCACCCCGAATCTCTCCGGAGCGAGAGCGGCGAGCTCCGGCAGTCCGAGGTCCGGCCCCTGGCGATCGCCCCTGGAGCACGCGATCGGCAGTGCGACGACGGCGACCACCAGGCCAGCCGCCAGCGCGGCGCGAGATCGCCGGCGTGACGCCACGGACCGCACCGATCCGCTACCAGGGTGGCTCACCCGGCGTCCCTTCCCCCTCGCGCAGGGCGACGTAGGAGTCGACCGCGTCGCCGATCTGGAATCGTTCGCTGCGCCCGCTCGGCCACACGACCAGCAACGAGTGCTGAGCCGTGTCAGCCGCCGCTGTGTCCTGAGGCTCACGTGCCGCCGGTTCATCCCTCGGCTCTCCTCCGCCGAGCGCGAAGAGCGCCCGTGGATCGTGCGCGCAGAGATAGCTGCCGTCGGCGGCGATGCGTCGCAGCACGGGCTGCCCGCCCTCGAGCACGACCAGCGCTCCCAGCGCGTCGCGCCAGGCTTGGTGCGTGCGATCGCCGCCGGTCGTGTGGGATGCCGCTGAGCCCGGCGTCGCCTTCGTCAGCGCCCGCACGCCGAGCCAAGGGCGCGGCGCGGCGCGGTTCTCGAGCACGATCGCCGGTCCGTCGTTGCTGGTCACCACCAGATCGCTGTCGCCGTCCTCGTCGAGGTCGGCGCGCAGCAGGCCCCGCCCCACCGTCGAGAGCTCCCAGACGCTGCCGGATCGCGCCGTGACCTCCTCGAAGGTGCCGCTGCCGTCCGCGACGCCGCGGAAGAGCTGGTGGGCCTGGCGGTACGGCCACGGGTCGCCACTGAGCTCGAGCGCCTCGTCGAGGCGCACCGCGCCGTTGACCACCGCGAGATCGAGGGCACCGTCGCGGTCGGCGTCGAGGAAGGCGACGCCGAAGCCGGTGCGCGGCAGGCTCGCCGCAGCCATGCCCGAGGCCAGGCTGCGGTCGCTGAACCAGGCACCGTCCTCGTTGCGGTACACGGTGTTGGTCTCGCCGCCGAGGTGGGTCAGCACGAGGTCGAGGTCGAGGTCGCCATCGAAGTCGGCGGTGTCGACGCCCATCGACGACTCGGCCAGGCCGGCGGCGTTCACCGCGGCGCCGGAGATCATCGCGTTCTCCTCGAAACCGCCGCCGCCCAGATTGCGCCACAGATGGTTGGGCCGCTGGTCGTTGGCGACGTAGACGTCGAGCCAGCCGTCGCGGTCGAAGTCGGCCGCCACCACCCCCATGCTGGTGCTGCGCAGGCCGGAGATCCCCATCTCGAGCGAGACGTCGACGAAGCGCCCGCCGACGTTGCGGTAGAGCGTGTCGGCGACTCCCTCGTAGCTCATCGGCCCGCAGTAGTCGCGACGACCACGCGGCGAGAAGCAGGGCTTGGCCAGCTCCGTCGTCCAGCGAGCGTAGTTGGTCACCCACAGGTCGAGCCAGCCGTCGCGGTCGTAGTCGAAGAAGGAGGCGCTGAGGCTCCAGCGCGCCTCGTCGGCGCCGGCGGCTCCTTCGGCGCGCACGAAGCTGCCGTCGCCGCGACCGAGCCAGAGCTCGTTCGGCCCGTGGTGGGTGAGATAGAGGTCGACGGCACCGTCGCCGTCGACGTCGGCCGCCGCGACCCCCTGGGCGGAGGGTGACCGCCCGATCCCGGCGCGCTCGCTGATGTCGACGAAGCGCCAGGCTCCGCGGCGCGAGCCCTGGTTGGCGTAGACACGGTGCCAGCGCTCGTCGACAGCGCTCGCCGCCGGGGCCGCCGGCGCGTCCGCGTCGCCGGGGACCTCGTGCGGCGGCTCGCCCCCCTGGACGAAGAAGAGATCGAGATCGCCGTCGCCGTCGAAGTCGGCCGCCGCCGCGCCCGAGCCGGTGATCTCGGGGAAGCGGAACGCTCCGCGCCGGCCGCTGCGGTGCACGAAGTCCACTCCCGCCGAAGCCGTCACGTCGACCCACGCGGCGTCGCCACCGGCACCGGGCGTCCCGACGCGGTCCGTGCCCGCGCGAGACGCCTTCTCCGAGGGAGGTCCGCCACAGGCGGCGGCGAGGACGAAGGCGCAGCCGGCGAGCACACCGTTCGCGGCCGACCAGCGCACTCGGCCCTCTCGTGCCAGCGGCTCCCGCGGCGGGAGGCGGCCGAGACACCGTCGTCGCAGCGACGGTCGTCGCCGCGGCGCCACGGTCCACTCACGGAACGCCGCTCCCGTCACCCGCCCGGCTCCGCGTCCGCCTCCGCCTCGGCGACCGCGTCGAGCCCGAGCTGCTGGCGCACGTTGTCGGCGTGGAACTCGAAGTCGATCCCGTCGAGAAGGCGGTCCGTCGTCCGGGTGAGCAGCTCACCGCTACGCATCCTGCGGTAGTCGCGGCGCACCGCCTCGCGCGCGTCTTCCCAGCTCCGCGGCTCGGGAGCCCGACGCTCGAGGACCTGGATCAGCCAGAGCGATCCGTCGATGCGCAGCGGCGGGGTCACGCCGACACTGGCCATCTGGAGCACGTGTCGCACCGCCTTGGGATCGAGCGCGCCGCGCAGCTCGGAGAAGCGCAGCACGCCGAGCTCGACGAGCTCACCGTCGAGCGCGCCGACCACCTCCGGCAGCTGCTCGCCGCTGGCGACGCGGCGACGCAGGCTCTCGAGCCGTGCCAGCGAGACGCCGCCGTCGGGCGCGCGGAAGGCGATCAGGTCGAAACTCGTCTCGCTGCGGTACTCGTCGCGGCGCTGCTCGAAGAACTCCCGCACCGGACCGCGGCCGGCGTCGCCCTCGACCAGCAGGCGGTCCAACTCGAGGCCCACTTCGCCGGACAGCTCCGAGGCGAACCGGCGGCGCCTTTCCTCGGCCTCGAGTCGTCGCCGCACCCGTGAGACGACCTCCGGGCGGTCGGCGAACCCGCTGCGCTCGGCCGCCACGGCGAGCAGTCCCGAGGTCTGCAGCTCGCGGTAGTGCCGCCACGCAGCCGCAGCGCGCAGGCCCTGGGGCACACGGCGCAGGCGGCGCTCCAACTCTTCACGGCTCAGCGTCACGTCGCCGAGGCGCAGGATCGGAGGCGAGACCGACAACTGGGCATCCGCAGACCCGCCGCCGGGCTCGTCATAGGCCTGTGCCTCCGAGAGACCGAACACCTCCGCGGCGTCGTGCTCCTGGTCTGGCTCGAGCTCCACCGGCGACCCGCCGCCGGCCGCCGGGATGGTGGCCTGGTCCAGCGGTGCCAGCTCCCCCGCCAGCGCCTCGACCTCCGGCCGGGCCCACACGATGCTGCCCTCCGGCGGAGCCTCCTGCCGCTCCACCCACTGCTCGATCCACTCGTCGCGGCGCTCCTGGATCAGCTCGGCGCGGATCTGCGCCGCGACCTGGCTGAGCGGGAAGACCGCGTCCTCCACCCGCTGCGCGACGTGCAGCAGCATCCCCCCTCCGGCGACCCGGATCGGCTGGCTGACCTCTCCCTCGGCGAGAGCGAAGGCGATCTCCTCCAGCTCCGGCGGCAACGTGCCGCGATCGATCCAACCGACCTCGCCGCCGAGCGGAGCGGTCTCCGATTCGGAGTAGGTGCGGGCCAGGGTGGTGAAGGGCTCGCCGGCAGCGGCACTGGCGCGCAGCTGCTCCAGCAGCTCGCGGGTGCGCTCCCAGCCGCCCTCGTCGGCGACGTCGCGAACCAGCAGCGTCGAGAGCAGCACCCGGCCGCGCTGGGCGAACCGCGTGTCGCGTTGCTGCTCGTAGCGCTGGGCCACCTCCTCGTCGCCGGGCACGGGGGCCGTCTCTCCGGCGAGCAGCTCGGCGGCGTAGAGGCGGGCGATCTCCTGCGCCACCCGGCGAGGCGGCAGATCGGCCAGCCGTGTCGCTTCGAGCTCGTTGGCCGCCGTGACGGGAGCGACCTCCGCGCTGGTGGTGGCGGAATCCTCATCGTCACCCACACCCTCCGCGGCGCGAGACTCGAAGTGGCGCTCGAGGGCGATCTGACGCGACAACTGACCGTAGGTCTCGAGCACGTCGAGATCGGCGCGCAACCGCTGAGCCTCGGGCAGACCCTGCAGCTCCCGCTCGACATCGGCGAAGGTGATCTCTCCGCCGCGATAGCTCGCCACGACCTCGGGTGCGGGTCGCGAGCAGCCGTTCGACGCCGGCAGGACCGCGACCCCCAACACCACGAGGGACAGGAGCGGGCGGCGGCGCGGCCCGCTCGGGAGGGGCCGACCGCGAACACCGGCTCGCGGACGGGGAGTCGAGAGAGGTTCTGCCACGCTCACCCGCCACCCCCTGCCGTCGGATCCCCGTCGACGTCCAGCTCCAGGAACTCTTCCTCGAGCACGAAACGACGCGCCTCCTCGAGTGCCGCCGGGTCTTCGCACTCGGCCTCCATGCGGGCGAGATCCGAGGTCAGGTCGACGAGAGAGAACGAGCGCGCATCGACCTCGAGCAGGGCCCGGTGGTAGGCACACGACTGCGGCCTCAGCGACACCGCGTGGCGCAGCCGCTCGCTCGCCGCCTCGAGACGTCCCGCTTCGGCGAGGAAGACGCCGTAGTTGTAGTGGGTGCGCGACGCCAGTGGAGCCAGCTCGAGGGCACGGGTGAACAGGGGCTCCGCGTCGGAGCTCTGGCCAGAGCGCGCCAGAAGCGCCGCGAGCTCGAGCATCACCGAGACGTCACGCGGCTCGAGCTCCAGGGCCGCACGTAGCGCCCGCTCGCTCTCGCTCGGAGCGTCTTCCGCCTCGCTGGCCAGGTGCAGACGCGCCAGCAGCAGATAGCCGCTGCCACTGGGCGCGACCTCGAGAGTGCGCTCGACGACGTCGATCGCCACCTCGATCTCGCCGGAGCGCGCCAACAGCGGCGCCAAGGCGAACAGAGAAGGCCCGGTACGCGCACTCGGCTCGAGACCCTCGAGTTCCGTCAGCGCCGCATCGACGTCGCCGGAGCCGGCCAGGGCGAGCACCAGCTGGGTGGCGAAGAAGGAGTCGTCGGGGTACTCGGAGAGCAGCCGCCGCGCCAGCACCACGGCGCTCGGGTAGTGCCCGGAGCTCACCAGCTGACGCAGACGGCTCCACTGGTTGATGAGCTCCACGCGGTCCTGCGGCGGCGCACCGTCCTCGCGCAGCTCGTCGCGCACGGCGACGTCGCCGCGCGACGCGACGTAGCCCAGCGCCGCCAGACGCTGCCGCGTCTCCTCGTCGAGCCCGGAGGCATCGGCGCCGCTGGAGACCGGAGCGGCGCTGCGCAGGAACCTGGACAGTCTCTCGCGGGCGGCGTCGCCGGCCGAAGGATCGGCGGCCAGCAGGTCTCGCAGCTCGCGCGGATCGTCGTCGATGCGGTAGAGCTCCGAGCGCGGACCGTGCACGTACTTGAGGCCGTCCTCGAGCCACATGCGCAGCTCACCGAACCCGTGGCTGGTGCGCGGCGAGAGCGCCTCGGCGTAGTAGGGGCGCGCGGGCAGACCGTCGCCGTCGCCGCTCCAGGCAGCCCGCAGCGAACGACCCTGTATCCGGTCCGGAGCGTCGATCCCGAGCAGCTCGAGCACCGTCGGCAGCACGTCGACGGTGCCCACCGGCTGCGAGACCCGCGTCCCGCCGTGCTCGCCATCCGGCAGGCGCACGATCAACGGCACGTGCAGGGTGGCGTCGTGACAGAGGAAGGAGTGCGTCGACTCGCCGTGCTCGCCGGGCCCCTCACCGTGGTCGGCGGTCAGCACCAGGATCGTGCGCTCGAGCAGGCCGTCCTCCTCGAGCGCCGCGATCAGCTCGCCCAGCGCCGCGTCGGCGGTGGCGATCTCGGCCTGGTAGAGGTCGTGCGCCAGCTGCTCACGCCAGGGATGCGGCGGCACGTGGGGGTGGTGCGGCTCCCAGAAGTGCAGCCAGCCGAAGAAGGGCGCGCCCTGCCGCGCCGACTTCGGCGCCAGCTCGGTGTCCGGCAGCGCGGCGCCACCGCGCAACCACTGCAGCCAACGGCGCACCGTCGTGCGCGCGGGTCGCTCGTCGAAGAACCCGTGCTCGAAGGTGCGGCCGTCCTCCTGCAGACGATCGTCGTAGACCTCGAAGCCCTGGCCGATGCCCCATCGACGGTCGAGCACGAACGAGCCGACGCCGGCGCCGGTGCGATAGCCCTCGGCGGCGAGGATCTCGGCCAGGGTGAGGTTCTCGTCGGCGAGCACGAAGAGGCCGTTGTCGCGCACCCCGTGCACCGTCGGATAGGTGCCGGTGAAGATCGTCGAATGGGAGACCATGGTCAGCGGCGCGGGCGAGCGCGCCTGTTCGAACACGATCCCCTCGGCGGCGAGCCGGTCGAGCGTCGGCGTGTTGGCGTTCGGGTAGCCGTAGGGGCCGAGGCGATCGGCACGGGTGGTGTCCCAGGTGACGATCAGCACGTTCGGCCGTTCCGCGGCGCAGCCCCAGGCGAGCGCCGCCGCCGCCGACACCGCCACCGCGCGCCAAGCACGCCGGACCGCAGATCCGGGCCCCGTCGCCGGGCGCGGCGCCCTCGGCCAACGTTCGAGGAGGTTCATTCGATCCGTCCTCCGGCGGCGTTCGGCGCGCCCGGCGCGACCGCCTCGAACGCGAGCCCGTCGAGGATCCCGGACTCCACCTCGGCGGCCGCGACGGAACGCTTGCGGCGCTCCACCATCGACCGCACCAGCCGTTCGATCTCGGGCCGCCGCAGCGAGGCTTCCCCCGCCAGCCGGCGATCGCGCACCCGCACGACGTGCAGCCGCTCGCCCTCCTGCAGCACGTGGCTGACGAAGCCCGGCTCGGGCAGCGCCTCGAACAGCGGGTCGTACGACGGGCCGAGCGCGAAACCGCTGCGTTCGGTTCGCCAGCCGAGCTCGATTCGCTCGATCGGGGCAGAGCCGGCGAGCTCGGTGGCGACCTGCTCCCAGACCTCGGCCGCGGCGTTCCGTCCGAGGCGTTCGGGCAGCTCGGAGAAGCTCTCGACGAGTCGCCGGGGTGGCGAGGCGCCGAGGTCGAGCACCAGGGCCTCGAGCTCGAGCGCGGCGAGATCGACGCCGAGCTGACCACGATGACGGGCGAAGAACTCCTCCAGCTCCGCCGCCGTCGCCACCAGGCGCGGCTCCGTCGCCGCTGCCAGACGTCGCTCGACCCGCTGGCGATGCAGCACCTCGCGGCGCTGCCAGCGCGTCCACTCCGGGTCGTCGAGCCGCGCGCAGAGACCGCCACGGCGCGCCAGCAGCGCGAGCGCCGCGTCGCTCCGGGCCCGACCGGCATCCGATGCGACCTGCTCTCCCTGCTCTCCCTGCTCGACAGCCGCCAGCCACGCGGCGACCGCGGACGGCAGCGTCAGACGCCAGCGCCCCTCCGACACGGCCGGGGCGCGCTCCCCGGGCGGGCGTAGCACCGGCTCCACCGCGGCGATCTCGAGCCGCCACGTCGACTCGTCGGCGACCACCTCGCCGCTCCCGATCCACCGCCGCAGGCGGTCTTCTCGCTCGCGTCGCGCCAGCCGCTCGAGCCGCTGCAGCGACGACTCGAACGCCGCCGGCACGGGCTCCTGCCAGGCGAGGCGCTGCACGATCGCCACGCCGCCGGGGAGCTGCACGATCGAAGTCTGCCCGTCCACCAGCTGGCGCACGACTTCACGCACCGGGTCGGCCAGCCGGTGGGTCGGCACCCAGCCGACCAGGCCGCCCCGCACCGCCGAGGTCGACGAGGAGTGCTCGCGCGCCAGGTCCTCGAATGCCTCACCACGCTCGAGGCGCTCCACCAGCTGCTCCGCGGTACGGGTGGCGACGGAGCGCGCCGTCTCCGGCCCGGCGCCCGCCGCTGTCGCCTCGGAGGCACCCGGGTCGAGAGCGATGAAGACCTGACGTAGCCGCACCCGCTCCGGCCGGCCGAGGGCGTCCCGATGCTGCCGCCACTGTGCCTGCAACTCGTCCTCGGAGGCTGGGCGTCGCAACCACCGCCGTGCCTGAGCAGCGCACGACGCCACGCGCTGCGCCTGCCAGCTCGCGGCGAACTCGTCGTCGGGCGGTTCGAGCTCGGCGCTGCGCAGCAGCAGCACCCGCTGGGCCGCCCGCTCCTCGTCACGCACCGGCACGGGCCAGTCGAGTGCGTTGGCAGCTTCCCGGACCTCGCTGCGGGTGACCGCGCCGAGGGCGCTGTGGGCGATCACGGTCGCCTCGCCGGCATCGCCGGAGGCAACACGCGTCGCGCCCACGCCGCCGGGCTCCGCCCCGCTCTGACCGGGGGCGGACTCCGTCGGCACCGCCGCGGCCAACGTCAGAGCCGTGAGCAGCACCACCGGGATCCTCGGGCACCCGGGCGCCTGACGGGGGTCGATCGACATCGCGCTGCGCGGGCCTGCCGAGGCCTTCAGGGCTTCCCGGGCCGTCGGAGCAGGTCGCTGCACCCCTGGCCCCCCTGTTCGCGCAGAGTGTCCTCGATCTGCAGGCGCGCGCGGCGCAGGTAGTCGCGATAGCCCTCGGGATCGACGAAGGCGTCCGCGACGCCGGACTGCAGCTCCCGGCGCTTCGTCTCGAGACCGAGGAAGCTGCCGTGGTTGGAGAGGAAGAGTTCCGGCTCCAGCGCCTCGAGTTTGGCCAGGCTTCGACAGAAGTCGCTGCCGATCCCCACATAGCTGGCGCTCTCGCCGACGAGCCGGTAGCCGGGCAGCACACTGAGGCTGCACACCAGCACGGCCTCCACCGGCTGGGAGTCCACGTTCGCACGGAAGCTCCAACTGGTGCAGCCACGGGTGTGCCCGGGAGTCGCCAGGGCGCGCAGACGCAGCTCGCCGCGGCGCACCTCCTCGCCGTCGGCGAGAACCCGGGCCGCCCTGGCCGGTGGATAGCCGGCCCGGTCGCCGAGGAAGAAGTCGCCGCGGCCGCCGGCGCCGACCAGCTCGGCCGCGGCCGGAAGCAGCCACAGCTCGGCACCGGTCGCCTCGATGACGGCCGCCACCGCACCGGTGTGGTCGAAGTGGCCGTGCGTGGCCAGCACGATCTCGATGTCGGCGGGATCGAAGCCGAGAGCGCGCACGCTGGCGAGGATCCGCTCGGCGTTCTGCTCCATCGGCGCATCGATCAGCACGTGCCCCTCGTCACCGGTCAACAGGTAGGCGGCGAGCTCCTCGGAGCCGACCCAGTAGACGCCGTCGGCGACCGCGAAGGGCTCGACCGGGCGCAGCCACGACTCCGGGATCTCGAAGGCAGCGTCGTCCTGGCCTGCCGTCGCCGGAGCAAGCGTCAGCGCCGCCGCGATGGCGACGAGGAGAGGGAGAGCGCCGGCCGGGCGTGGAGGGCGGAGCATCGACGAGATCCTCGGCAGGAAGGGATCCGGGGGCGGAACGGAACCGGTGAGAGCGAGGGCTGCACTGCCCCCGGGTTTCGGACGCCAGACTGTAACCCGGTCCGGAGCCGCCGCACACGCACCTCAGTCTTCGAGAAGCTGGCGCACCGCGTCGACCGCGTGCTGCGCCGAGACGATCACCGGGGTGATGCCGCCGCCCGGCCGCGTCCAGTGGCCGACGTGGAAGAGGCCCTCGGCGCCCCAGCGCACGTCGGGACGAGCCTCCGCGAGCTGCTCGGGGGACATCTCCCAGCCCAGCATGGCGCCGCCGTGGTTGAGCGTGAAGCGCGCCGCGGTGTCGGCGCTGGCCGCGTGGCAGGTCACCAGGCAGTCGTCGAGCTCGGGCAGCAGCGCGCGCAGCTGATCGATGCAGATCTCGGCGATGCAGCGCGACCGATCGGAGACCTCCGCGTCTCCTCGCTCGCCGCCCGGGTCCCAGTTCCGATCGACGACCTTCTGCAGCATCACGATCTGGCCACCGGGCGGCGCCAGCTCGGGCTCGTACAGCGTCGGCACGAAGACCTTGCAGACCAGCCCGCCACGACCCACCTCGTCGGGATCCCAGCTGCTCCAGTGGTAGCCCTGAATGCTCTTCAGCCGCTCGCGGTCGACTCCGCGCAGTCCGAGATGCACCAGGTGGCACGGCGAGGTCGGGCGCAGGCGCTCGATGACGGCGCGTTCGGCCACACCGAAGGCATCCGGCGCCAGTCGCTCGACGCAGCGCCTGAGGTCTCCGTTGTTGACCACCGCGCGTGCCGCCACCCGGTAGCTGCCGCGGAGCGGGCCGCGCACGGTCTCGAGGTGCACGGCGCGCACGAGACGCCCGCCGTGCACCTCGATACGGGTCGCCTCGGTGCTGGTGAGGATCTCGCCACCCAGCTCCTCGAAGCGGCGGGCGAGATCGTCGGCGAAGGCCTGAGAACCGCCGACCGGGTAGTAGTTGCCGAGGAAGTAAGAGAGCCTCAGCATCGAGTCGAACACGAACGAGGTGCGCTCCGGCGGCGATCCCCAGTGGGCGCAGTCGGCGCACAGCACCAGGATCAGTGCAGGATCGTCGAAGTGCCGGTCGAGCACCTGGCGCAGGCTCAGCCTCCGATAGCGTTCGAAACGGGCGTTCGCGCGCCCCCGGAAGAGCTGCAGCAGCCCGCCGAGGTAGGCCTCCCGCACCTCGGAGAAGAAGCGCTCGAGCGCCTGACGCTGGGCCGGGAACCGACGGACGAGACGCTGCCGATACAGCGCCTCGTCGGCCGGCACCTCGAAGCGGCTGCCGTCGGGCAGGAAGAAGGTGTCGACGGGGTCCATCGCCACCCACCGCGTCGGCACCTGCAGGCGCGCCAAGATCTTCCCGGTCAGTGTCGTCGGATCGCCCAGCAACGGGTAGAAGTGGCTCGAGGCGTCGAAGGTGTAGCCAGCGCGCCGGAAGGTCGAGCAGTAGCCACCGACCATGTAGTGCTGCTCCACGAGCAGGGTGCGCAGACCCGCCTCGGCGAGCAGGGCGGCGCTGAACAGGCCGCCGATGCCCGCCCCGACGACCACCACGTCGTAGTGCTCGCGCGGCGGCCTGCGCAGACCGCGGAAACGCCGCTTCACGAGCCGTCAGGCCCCGCAGCCAGGGGGCGGTCGCGGGTCGAAGAGGCCGGTGTGGTCGAAGTGAGCGGGAAGCGGAGTCGCCGACGAGAGAGTCCGCTCAGCCCGTTCCCTGGTCGGGGCGGTTGCGTCCGTAACGCTCGTGCGCGGCGACGAACTCGCCGCTGATGATCGCGGCCGAGAACGAGAGGTCCCCGGCGAGCACCATCGCCGCGGCGATCTGCGCGAAGCGCCGCGAGAGGCCATTGCCGCCGGTCTCCGGCCGCCAGCAGCCGATCATCTGCAGGCACTCGCGCGACGTTGCGAGGGCGGTGCCGCCTCCCACCGTGGCGACGGTGAGCGACGGCAGGGTGACGCTGGCGAAGAGATCTCCTGCCCGCGTCGTCTCGAGGACCGAGATCGCCACCGCGGCGTTGGCGACGTTGGCGACGTCCTGGCCGCAGGCGATGAAGAGCGAAGTGAGCCCGTTCGCCGCGTGGCCGTTGAACCCGACCGAGCCCGAGTGCAGGTGCCCCACCACCGTCGACCGCCACAGCTCGACCATGTCCTCGGGGGTCACCCGGAGGGTCTGGCGCAGCAACCGCCGTGGCACCTCGACGGCCGCCTGCACCCGCTTGCCCTTGCCCCCCTGCAGCAGGCTGGCGGCGGCCCGCTTCTCGGCCGCGTAGCCCGAGAAGATGCTCATCCGGCACTCGCCGAAGGCGCGCCCGAGACGCGCTTCGAACTCGCCGCGTAGACGGGGCAGGAACTCGTCGGCGATCCATCGGCACGCTTCTTCGGTGGCGCGCACGATCATGTTCATACCCTGCGCGTCGGCGGTATGGTAGCGAAACTCCAGGATCACCCGGCGCCCCACGACGTAGGGCTGCAGCGAGGTCAGGCGGCCGTGCGAGGTGGTGCTCTCGGCCGCCGCCGCCACATGCTCCCGGGCACCGCCGATCGCCTCGGCGAACGCCGACGAAGCCTCGACGCCGTCGAACAGCAGGGTCGGAGCGACCCGGTTCTCGTCGCGCTCGACGCAGGTCGTGACGCCGCCGGCACGGCTGAGCATCACCATGCCGCGCTCGTACGAGCGCACCAGGGCGCCCTCGGTGGTGGCCATCGGCACGTAGACCGACTCGTCGATCCCCTCGCCGCGGATGCGCAGCGGCCCGGCGACGCCCAGCGGCATCTGTACCGAGCCGATCGGGTTCTCGATGTTGCCGCGCAACGAGCGGCTGGGGATCGACGAGCGACCGACGTGGTCGAGCTCGGCCCCGGTCTTGCGGGCGACCCATTCGCGGCGCCGCGCAACCTCGTCCTCCTCGTAGCCCTGCGCCGCGAAGCGCGGCACCAGCTCGATCGCCGCGCTCTCGGAGTCCGGCTGTCGCTCCGAAGTCGCGACGCCGGCGGAGGCCGGATCCCGACGACCCTCGACACCCTCCTCGGCTTCGGGTGGTGCCGTGCGGCTCTCGCTCACGACGGCGCTCCCGCCACCGCCACCGCGGCGCAGTGTCCGGCCCAGCCGACCGTCGACAGCAGCGCCGTCGCCGGCCGCGAGCGGTCGCGGGGCTCGAGAGCGCGCTCGAGCAGCCGGCCACCCGCCAGTTCCTCGAAGCCGTGCTTCGAGCGCTCGCCCGGCATCGGCGGCGCCTCGCCGCCGAGCACCGCGAGGCTGCGCAGCAGCAACTGCGCCCCGCCCCACCCGAGGCCCTCGCCGTCGTGCTCCTTGGTCGCCATCGCCGGCGGGCCGGAAGGCCCGAACAGCTCCCGATAGGCGCCCGCCTCGGCCGCGTCGGTGCGCGGCGAGCCGTTGCTGCCGGCAACGAAGAGGTCGATGCCGTCCGCGGTGAGCCCGGCACGCCGCAGCGCCCCCCCGCAGGCCCGCAAGCTCGCCTGCTGCACCGCCTGCCGTCTCTCCCTGGCGCCTCCTGCTGCTGCGCCGAGAGCGAACGACGGGTCGAAGCCGACGCCGCCGCCGAGGACCTCGCCCAGGATCGGCGCTCCCCGGCGACGAGCGCTCTCCAGCGTCTCGAGCACGACGACCGCAGCGCCTTCACTGGGCGCGAAGCCGCTGCCGTCCGCCGCCCACGGCGCCGGGCTGCCGGTCGCCTCGCCACGGTCGAGCAGGCCTCGGCGTTCGAGCCCCAGCAGCAGCTCGAAGCTGAGCTCCTCCACCCCGCCCACCAGCAGGATCTCGGCCCTGCCGTCACGGAGCGCGCGCCAGGCCAGGGCGAGGGCCTCGAGCGAGGAGGCGCTCTCACCGGCCACGGTCGAGTTCATGCCGCGCAGATCGTGCCAGATCGCCGCCTGCCCGGTCGCCGCGTTGATCACCGTGTTGGCGAAGTCGAGCGGCGAGGCGTAGCGCGGTCCGGCCGACACCGCCCGGCGGTCGAAGGCGGCGATGGTATGGACACTGCAGAAGGTGGTGCCGAGCACCAGACCGACCTCGTGCAGCCGCCGCTGCTCGGCGTCCAGCGCGCTCTCGTCGAGCGCCTGTTGTGCGGCGTGCACCAGCATCGACGAGGAACGGTCGAGCAGCCGCACGTTGCCCTGGCCGGCGAGCATCTCGTCAGCGTCGAAGGCCGCCGCGCCGACCCAGCGCCCGGCGAGCTGCGCCGCCACCGAGCCGTTCACCGCGAAGCGGCCGGCGCCGTCTCCGGGCTCCTGCGTTCCTTCGCCGACATCGCAGCCCTGTGCGAACAGCTGCTCGGCGCGACGCAGCGCCGGGGCCGCGGCGAGAGCGGAAACGCCGACGCCACCCGGGCCGACCAGGCCACGCCCGGTCACCATCACACGTCGCTCACCGCTCATGCCGAGGCCTCCACCGGCCCGGGAACCCGGCGGAAGATCACCGAGGCGTTGTTGCCGCCGAAGGCGTAGGCGTTGCTCATCGCGACACGCACCGGCATGCGCCGCGGGCCCTCGGGCACACAGTCGAGATCGCACTGCGGGTCCGGCTCGCGGTAGTTGAGCGTCGGCGGCACCGTCTGGTGGTGGATCGCCAGCGCACAGACCACCGCCTCGATCGCCGACGCGGCGCCCATGGTGTGGCCGAGGTTGCCCTTGATCGACGAAATCGGCACCCCGTCGGCGGCGTCACCGAACACTCGACGCACCGCGGCGGTTTCCAGCCGGTCGTTGGTCGGCGTGCCGGTGCCGTGGGCGCTGATCCAGGAGACCTCCTCGCGGCCGATCCCCGAGGTCTCGAGGGCCACCTCCATGGCGCGGGCCGCTCCCGCCCCCTCGGGGTGCGCCGCGGTCATGTGGTGGGCGTCGCAGGACAGGCCGTAGCCGGCGACCTCGGCCCAGATGCGCGCTCCGCGAGCGCGCGCCGAGCTGGCTCGCTCGAGCACCAGCATCGCCGCGCCCTCGCCCGGGATCATCCCCTTGCGACCCTTGTCGAACGGCTGAACGACCTCGGGAGCGATCGCCCGCAGGCGGGCGAAGCCGGTGTAGGTGATGCGCGAGAAGGCGTCGCTGCCGCCGGCCAGCATCAGGTCGACCTCTCCGTCGCGAAGCTGGTCGAGGGCGTGCGCCAGGGCGTAGTTGCCCGCCGCGCAGGCCGCGGGCAGCAGCGTGTTGGGACCCTGCAGACCTAGCTCCACGGCGACGAAGGCCGGGATCAGGTGACTCGGATAGCGACCGATGAACTCGTCGCCGAGCGCCTCGAGACGGCCGTCGAGATACAGGTCGTTGAGCTGTTCGACCTCCCGCGGCTCGCCGCTGGTGGTCCCCATCGCGACACCGACCCGCGTCGCGTCGAGCGCGGCGAGATCGAGGGCGGCGTCGGCGACCGCCATCCTCGCCGCAGCGATGGCGAGCTGGGTGGCTCGGCCGACGCCTTGCGGCCCGAGGCTCTGCAGCCAGCGCTCGGGCTCGAAGTCGTGCACCTCGGCGCCGACGTGCACCGGGTACGCCGAGGTGTCGAAGGAGCGCACCGGGCCGAAGCCGTGGCGTCCCTCGAGCAGCCCCTGCCAGAGCGCGTCGACACCGGCCCCGATCGGAGTCACCGCACCGAGCCCGGTGATCACGATCGGATCGCTCAGCAGACGATCGCGGGCAGATTCCACCGTCACCTCCGACGCGTCAGGAGGCCTGGGCGCAGGCGGTCATCTTGGTGAGCACCAGGTCGACGGCGTCCTGCACGGTCGCCAGCTGCTCGAGCTCTTCGTCGGGCACGTCGAGCTTGTACTCGTAGTCGATCGCCACCCCGACCTCGAGCAGCGCCAGCGAATCGAGACCGAGGTCCTCGATGAAGCTGGACTGGTCGCCGATCTTCTCCATCGGCAGGCTCGAGACCTGCACGATCAGCTGCTTGACCTTGGTGCGGACTTCCTGCTCGTTCAACATCTTCCATCTCCTCCAGAAGTGCATCTCATCGGTTGGTGTCGTCATCGTCTCGAAGCAGATCGGGCCTGGGCTCGGTGTCGGAGTCGGGTCGGTGGAGGCCCGAGCTCCTCCGGGACCCACCTGCCTTCACGCACTCGCGGCGCCGGATCGGTCACCCGGGCGCGGCTCGTAGAGCGCATGGAAGCGCGGCGGCACCGAGGGCAGCGCCAGGCGCGCCAACGGCCCGTGCTCCAAGGCCATGGCGTCGTGGACCCACAGCTGGGTGTCCGGCTGCGCGGGTCTCGGATCGGGGCCCGTCGGGGAATCCTCGCCGTCCGTGCCGGCGAGCGCCGCCAGCTCCGGCTCGCGATGCACCACCGCGAGCACCCAGGGCCCCTGCGGCCCCTCGACCACGGCGGGCTCGCCGGCGAACAGGTAGCCGGATTGCGGTCGGTACTCGGAGGTCTCGCCGGCGTCCCAGTCGACCCGCACCAGTCGGTCGAAGAAGCTGGTGCCGCCGGTGCGCGGCTGATCGACCATCCAGGCCGGGCTGCCCGAGCGCGTCTCGCGGCTGGCCAGGACGCTCGGGAAGTCGGGCGCCCAGCCGCTGGTCGGCAGCTCGCTGCGCTCGAGGCCCGCGGTCGGGCTGCGCTCGAGATCGAGCACGTAGCGCACCGGCACCCCACGCGGCACGCCGTCGTAGAGCCTCGGCAGGCGGTAGGCGGGATAGAGCGGCGCCTCGTACTCGACCAGGTCGACGACGAGTCGCCCCGGCTCGGGCTCGAAGGCGTTCGCCAGGTGCAGGCAGTAGCCCGAGCCGCACGGGGCCTGCGCCACCACCGCCGCGTCGTCGCGCCGCGCCACCAGCAGGCGACTGCCGAGCTCGGGCCGCCAGTCGAGCGACGCCTCGATCGATGCCCCGGCACGCAGTCGCTGCATGTCGAGGCAGTAGGGCGAGACGTGGAAGACCACGAAGTCGTGGCTGAGGGCGAAGTCGTGGATGGAGGCCGGATACGGCAGCTCGATCCGATGGCGCGACGCCAGCTCGCCGCCGGCGTCGAAGCGGTAGAGGTTGAGCAACGGCTGGCGCGGCGAGAAGGAGACGCCGAAGGCGAAGCTCTCGCCGCTCTCCGGATCGCGGCACAGGTGGGCGGCAAAAGGGGTCACCGGCGTCAGAGCGCCGCCTGCATCGAATGGCCCGACAGTGCGCAACGTCTGGCCGTCGACCTCCCAAGGCAGCCCCTGCTCGCCGCACGCCACCAGCCGCGCGCCGAGCCGCGCCACGCTGACGTTCGCCGGCGAGACGATGCCGACGCCGCGCAGCAGCCGGTCGCCCGGCCAGGAGGTGCCGAAACGACGGAAGAGAGGCTCGCCGGCCTCGAGCTCCTCTTCCAACCTGCGGGTGCGCACCAGGCGCTGGGTCAGCGTCACCGGGCGTCGACCGGACGCTTCGGCCCCCGCGTTGTCGTCGGTCTCCTGCGCGTCGCCGAAGCGGATGGCGGTGAGCAGCCCGTCACCGTCGAGCCAGTGCTCGTCGCGCCAGGCCGAGCGCTCCCCGGCTCCGCCGAGCCGGCCCGGACCGTTCATCAACAACCGACCGCGCAGACCCACGGGCAGCTCACCGTCGATCATCTCGAGCGAGAACTCGCCCTCCTCGAGCGGTCCCCACAGCCGGCGCTCGAGTACCCGCTGCAGAGCCGCGGCGCGCCGAGGGTCGGCGGCGGGGGCGCGTACGTCGTCGCCCTGCCGTCGTCTGGCGAGCGCCTCAGGCACGCGTGGCTCCGACGACGGCTCGGGCAGGGGACGGCTCTGGCGCTGCGTCGGTGCTCGACGCCGGCTCGCCCTGATCGCCTGTCGCCTCCCGCGCCGGAACGGCGAATCGACTCAGGAACGAGAGCGCATCGCTGAGCGGCGGATCGTCGGGAGCCCCCACACCGGGCACCAGCCTCGCGGCGAACGCCTGCTCGTCGAAGACCAGCTGCGCGGCCAGGTCGGCGCCGTCGCCCTCGATCGCGTAGCGGCTGGACAGTGCGATCTCCGGCCGGCCGAGCACCCGCGACGCGACCCAGGCGTGCACCGCCCGCGCCATCGCCTGGAGATTGTCGACCTGGTCGCCGAGGATGCGCCGCGCGGCGCCGGCGTCCGCCTCGACCTCGTAGAAGGTGCGTTCGGCGCGCGACAGCGCCGGGAACTCCATCAGCTCCTGGAAGAGCGGCCGGCCGGCGTGAGCGGCGCCGTCGCAGAGCATTCCCCGAGCCTTCTTCCACTGCAGGTAGTCGCTGAGGAAACGCTGCATGCTGGCGTTCAGCGCACCGAGCTCGGCGAAGCGGCGCATCACCACCAGCGCCCCCAGGCGGTCGGTGAGCAGTCCGTTGATGAACGGGAAGACGTAGAACGCGAAGTAGATCGAGAGCTCCCAGGCGTACTTGAGAGTGAACGCCTCCTGATCGCCGAGCGCGTCGTAGCTGATCCCGTAGCTGGGGATGTAGGCCTCGTAGAGGGCGCGCATCAGCGCCTCGCCCTGCTGACAGCGCAGCCGCAGCTCGCGTTCGCTCGGCGCCTGGATGGCGTCGACGAGGAGCGTGTTGTACGTCGAGATCAGATCGCTGCCCGGGCTGTAGAGCGGATCGGAGAAGCGGCCGGCCTCGCCGACCAGTCCCCAGCGATCGGGGTGGATGGTGCGGGCGCAGCCGTGCGAGTAGTCGCGCAGGCGACCGTGATCGACGACGCGGCGCTGCTTCAGGTCCTCGGCGAAGAGGGGGAACTCGCGGCTGACCCACTCGAGCAGCTTCTCGGGCGAATCGACCGCGGCAGCGTCGACCGCGCCGTGCTCGTAGACGAGACCGAGGCTGGTCTTGTGGCGCAGCGGGATCACCCAGAACCAGAAGCCGGGACCCATGAAGTGGTTGGTCGCCAGCCAGTGCGGCAGATGACCGGTGATCCGCCGGTGCGGATGGCGCCGGCGCTCGGTGCGATCGAGGCGGGTCAGCCGCTCGATGTCGAGCAGACCGTCGACCCAGAGGAACGACGCGCCGTGGCGCACGCCGTTGTCCTGGCGCAACCCGTCGCGGCGCGCCAGCCACTGGCCGCGGCCGGTGGCGTCGATGAACCAGTCGCACTCCTCCTCGTGCACCTCGCCGCCGGCGCGGTAGCTCACGCGGTGCACGGCGCCACCGCTGCCGAGCTGCACGTCGAGCTCGGAGATCCCGGTGACGACGGAGAACCGGGGGTCCTTCGCGTTCATCGCCAGCACCGAGGCCTCGAAGGCGTTGCGGTCGAGCTGGTAGCTGGGGACGTTCGAGTAGTTGCGGATGTAGGTCTGTCCGTAGTGCTCGAAGACGTCACCCGCCAGCCCCGGCGTCTTCCAGTAGAAGCGCAGGTTGTACTTCATGAAGTGCTCGTGGAAGAGCATCTCCTCGAGATCGAGGACCTTGCCGTAGTAGTGCCCGGCGAGCTGCACGCTCGACTCGCCGTACTTCTGGCGCGGCGTCGGCAGGCGGCGCGCACGATCGAGGATGCGCACCTCGACGTCGGTCTCGAGCAGCAGGTGGCGGGCCAGCGTCGAGCCGGCGAGGCCTCCGCCGAGGATCACCACCCGCCGCGCCGGCCGGAACCCGGATCCGGGCGCGGCTCCCGGATCCGCGACCTGCTCGCCCGCAGCGGACGAGCTCGCGCCGCGCGCCTTGCGACCCGAGGGATTCGTGCGACCCGACATCTACGCAGCCTCCTCGACGCCCTCGGCGTCGTCTTGTTGACCCGCAGCGCCTCCGGTGGCTGCCGGGACACCCAGCTCGGCGAGCACGTCGGCGAGCGCCTCCTCGCTCACCGGGCCGCGGAACACCCGGCGCAGCACCCCGCGTTCGTCGAGCAGCAGGGTGTAGGGAACGCCGAGCCCGTCGACCCGTTCGAAGGCCGCCTGGTCCGCCACCAGCAGCTCGTAGGTCATGCCGTGGCGCTGGGCGAACGGCCGCACCGCCGCGGCACCGTCCTCGTCGAGAGAAGCGCCGACGACGCGCAGCCCGCCTCGACGCGAAAGCCGCTCCAGGACCGGGATCTCGCTCCGACACGGGGCGCACCAGGTGGCCCAGAAGTTCACCAGCGTCACCGACCCGATCCACTGCGCGGAGTCGACGGGGTCACCACCGAGAGTCGTCAGCGTGATCGCCGGCAGCGGCGAGCCGATGCGTACCGGCTCCAGCGGGGGCCGGCTGCAGCCCAACGTCGCGAGGAGCGTCACCAGGGCCAGCACGGCGGCGGCCAGCCGCCGATCGGGCGAGCTGCCGGCACGGCGAGGGACCGATGTCGCGGGCGGCCGGCGGCGTCCCCCGACTGCCGCCGACCGCCCAGCGCGCCCTCGGCGCCCTGCCTCCTCTACCCGCTCCTCCATCTCCCGGACCTCCCGAACCCTCGTCGAAACCGTCACCGCTCAGCCGTCACCCTCTATGTCCTCTATACGCAAAGCGTGCTGACCGCCGGTCAGGGGACACCGGGCTTCGACGGAGAATCCACCCGGTCCACTGCGTGTCCAGGGCGTCGTCCACCGGTGGGTCTCTCCACCGGGACGGGAGCGACGCCCAGCGGTTGCCGACGCGTCCCCGTGGCACCCGAAACGAGGCCCTCATCGCGCCCGTTCGGCGGCCTCGCGCGCATCGTCGAGGCCACCCCGGAACAGATGCCGGCGGCGCGCCCGCAGGGTGTGCCAGGCGACCCGCATCCGCTGCTGCACCTCGAGGCTGATCGCGGCGACGATCTCGCGGTCGTCGGCCGCCTCGGGTCCGTACTGCTCGTGCACCGGCAAGGGCTCGAGGAAGCGGGTGTGCCACTTGGTCGGCAGCGGGATCGGCAGGAGCGGGAAGGGCGGCGCGATCGGCAGGGTCGGCCACTCGCTGTAGCGGCGCCACCAGGTCCAGTCGATCTTGGCGACGATGGGGAAGATCTCGGCGCTGCCGACGGTGACGAACGGCACCAGTGGCGCGCGGTGGCGCAGTGCCATCCGCACGTACTCGTCACGACCGAAGCGCTTGAGCTCGTAGGCATCGCGGTAGTAGGTGAAGGCACCACGGATCCCCTCCGGGAAGATCCCCAGCAGGCCGTCCTCCTCGAGCACCCGCGCCGCGTTCTCCTGGCACGCGGGCATGCCGCCGATCTTCGTCATGTAGTTGTAGAGGAACGGCATCTTGATCAACGAAGGGTGGATGAGGAAGCGCACGAAGCGTCCGCGATGACGTTGCACCGCGCTGTGCAGCATCACGCCGTCCCACGGCATCAACCCGCGATGGATACCCACCAGCACCGCGCGACCCTCGTAGGGCAGATGCTCGACGCCATGCTCCTCGACCCGCCAGTGCACGTCGTGCAGGTAGCGCCATAGGGTGCGCTGGAAGCGCCCGATGTACTCCCGGTCCTCGCCGAAGGGATCGGAGACCTCCATCGGCCCGGTGTCCCGGTCGCCGTCGTCGTCATCGCGCAGTCCGTTGAGCGCCTCCCAGGAGTTGCAGCGGGCGACGAAGCCCAGCAGCTCGCGGCTCCGCTCACCGCTCGCGGTCCACGAGTAGCGCAGGCGCTCGGCCGCGGCGCGCTGGCGATCACGCCCGCTCAGCCGCCGCGCCACCGTCTGCAACCACCAGGGCGCGACCAGCCGACGCACGCCGGCTGCGCGCAGCGCCTTGCGCAGATGCAGCGCGCCGTCGGGCACCAGGTGGAAGACGCCGGTCAGCGGGGCCTGCGCCGCGAGCAGCACCGCGCGCGCGAGGTCCATGGGCGCCAGCACCTGGAGCACCGGGTCGTGCCCGGGGAAGGTCCAGGCAGCTCGGCCGGTGAAGATCCGCGAGGCGAAATCCGGCGCCCCGGCGACCGGGGTCCAGGCCGGGCGCAGCACGGTCAACGTCGAGCCGGCCAACGCGCACCCCTCCTCCGCCACCTTCTCGAGGCGTCGCCATCGGCGAGCCCTGGGGTCGTCGTCGCCGCGCACGGCGAGCGCCTCCTCGCCGACCATCCCGAGGTGCTTGTGCGACGGTGCGTGCACCTCGGCGCTCGACAGCAGAACGACGTGGAGCGGAGCCGCCACAGGAGGATCGGAGCGCGACCTGGCATCGGCGGCGGCGGTGCGAGCTGCGGCCGCTCGGATCGCGGCTTCGCTGGCTGCGAGCCGCTCTGATCCTGGCGACTCCTCCTCGCCCCGAGCCAGCTCGTCGGGCGCGGCGAGCGCGTCGAGAAGACTGGCCAGCCACCGCGGGTCGGGGCGTTCGCGGTCCGCGGCGACGACCAGGGTCGGCGCCGGCGCCTCGTCGCCGCCCGATCGCACCCGCAGGCTACGCAGCCTACCGGCGGCGGCGATCGCATCGACGCCCAGGTCGACGAGCTCGAGACGCACGCCCTCGAGTCGCGCCGTCCGGCGCAGGCAGTCGACCAGGGCCGCCTGCCACGGTCCCCCCGCGCCGCACAGCAGCAGACGCACCGCACGGCGGCCAGCCGACGTCGGCGGCGGCCCGTCCTGCGACCCGTCGTGGTGGGGCGCCGTGGATCCGGCGCCCCGATCCGCCGCCCGCGGCTCCTCCATCACGGCGTCCTCAGCCGCCGCCGGCCGGCGGCGACCGAGGCAGCGAGGCGAGCCGGCTCGAGGTGCCCTCCTCGACGTGGAGCACCCGATCGGCCGGCAGGTCGGCGAAGCTCTCGACCAGACCGCTCGGCCAGTGCACCGTCACCTCGTCGACCCGATCGGCGTCGCCGAGACCGAAGTGCAGCCGGTCGGACTGCTGCGAGGCATAGGCCGAGCCGACGTCGAGCAACCGCGTCTGCACCGTGCCCGCCGCGCGCAACCGCACCACCGCGCCTGCCGCCTGGTGCGGGCTCTCGCGCCCCGACAGCTCGACGGCGAAGAACGGGCGCGACGATCCCAGCTCGTTGCGGTAGAGCACCGCCGGCACGCCGCCGGCCTCGTCGCGCGGATTGTCGCCCTGGCTGTGGTTGATCACGATGTCGAGGTCGCCGTCGTTGTCGAAGTCGGCCACCGCGACGCCGCGCGCATCGTAGACGTCGTCGGCGCCCAGCGCCATGCCCACGTCGACGAAGCGCGGGATGCCGTCGTCGGGGTGGTTGCCGTCGTTGCGCAGCAGCACGTTGTTCTCGTAGCCGTTCCACGACAACGAGCCTCTGAACTCGTCGCTGTAGAACCGCCCCGTCTTGTATTCGTCGATGTGCGCGACCGCGCTCAGGATGTAGGGCAGTCACAAGTCGTCGTAGACGCGGCCGCTGATCCAACCGTTGGCGGCGTAGATGTCGAGGTCGCCATCGTTGTCGTAGTCCAGCATCGTCGAACCCCAGTACCAACCGAAGGGGTCGGCGCCGGCGATCTCGCCGACCTCGCGGAACGAGCCGCCGCCGTCGTTGAGCAGCAGCGAGTTGCCGCTGATCACCTCGTCGCCGGCCTCCTTCCAGTCGGCGCCGAGGTACGAGTAGAGCTCGCGGTAGAGCGGCAGGTCCTCGAAGATCGTGCCCTGTCGCACGCTGTTCAGCAGGTAGCCGTAGAGGGTCGCCGCCTGGCCGTACCAGCGCTGACCGGAGTGCACGTTGGAGACGTAGAGATCGAGATCGCCGTCCGCGTCGACATCGCCGAAGCTGGTGCTCATGCCGTAGCCGAGGTCCCAGGCGTCGCTGTGGTGCGAGACGTCGGTGAAGGTGCCGTCGCCCTCGTTGCGCAGCAGCGCATTGCGACCGAAGTCGTTGGCGACGTAGAGGTCGAGATCGCCGTCCGCGTCGACGTCGGCGAAACTGCTGCCGAGCGACAGCCCACCCTCCCGCACCCCGGCGCTCTCGGTCACATCGGTGAAGCGCAGGCCACCGTCGTTGCGCAGCAGACTGTTGCCCTGCGAGTTGCGGGTGTAGAACAGCGTCGTCGGCAGGTCCTTGCGCGGATCGAGGTAGCGGGTGACGTAGAGGTCCAGGTCGCCGTCGCGGTCGTAGTCGGCGGCCGCGGCGCCGGTGACGAAGCGGCCACCGAGGCCGGCCTCGGCGCTGACGTCGGTGAAGCTGCCGTCGCCGTCGTTGCGGTAGAGCAGGTTGTCGCCGGTGATGCGACCGAGGAAGAGATCGCGGTCGCCGTCGTCGTCGAGATCGACGAACAGCGCGGTGGCGACGCCGATCAGGTCGGGGTCGATCCCTGCGGCAGCGGTGGTCTCGACGAAGCGGCCGCCCAGATTGCGGTAGAGCGCCGGATGCTCGCCGTTGGCGAAGAAGACGTCGTACCAGCCGTCACCGTCGTAGTCGCCGGTGGACACTCCGGCGTGGGCGTAGCGCACGATGCCGAAGGTGTGCGGAGTCCACTCGGGAGTCGAGAAGAGCGGGTTGCGGCGCGCCCGGAAGTCGAGACCGGCCTCGGCGGCGACGTCGGTGAAGCCGACGCCTCGCCCGCGCACGGTGCGCCCCTCGATCAGCTCCTGCGAGGTGATGACGAAGAGCTCGCCCCGACGCCGCAGCCCGAGCCGCAACCGGGCCTGCGACTCGACACGCTCGCCGTCAGGGCCGACGCCGCGCATCCACAGCACCGCCTTGGCGGTGGCGCTGGCGGAGTCGTAGCGCTCGAGCAGCGCCAGCTTGAGCTTCGACAGCTCCACCTCGACCAGGGGCGGCAGGGCGGCGAGCATCCGGTCCGGCCACTCGCCGCCTGCGGCGCCTGCCGCCCCGGCGCTCGGTCGCCACTCCGAGACCTCGACGCCATCCTCGACGAGAGGCTCCGCGAGAGCCCAGATCGAGCGCTCGCCGGCGACGAAGTCGCGCGCGTAGACCTGACCCAGCGCCTCCGGGTCGGCGGTCGACAGCGCCTCGGCGGTCAGGCCGAGGGTGCGGATCACCGCCTGGCCGGTCTCGGCGAGCAGCAGCGCGGCTGCCTCGTAGCGGCGCACCTGACGCCACCCGAGGGTGGCCAGCACCAGCATCGTGATCGCTACGAGCCCCAGTGCGACACGACGCCGCCGCGGCCAGCGCTCTGCGCGTGAGGCGGCGCCTCGAGACGAGGCGCGAGAGGAGCGGACCCCGTCATCGCGAGGTGGATTCGCCAGACTCATCGGCGCCCGAGCCTATGAAACTGGCGCACCGAGTCCACCCCCATCCAGGCGGGAACGACCCTCAGGGAGCCAGCAGCCGGGCTCGTACCGTGCCCTCGAGCTGGCGGACGCGGCGCAGCAGCTGCTGATCCAACCGGCCCTCGATGTCGGAGACCGCGTAGCCGAGCTGCCCCCGGGTCTGCAGGTGCTGCGAGACGACGTTGCCGCCGGCTCCGCTCACGGTCTCGTTGAGCCGCGAGAGGAAGCCTGGCGCGTTGCGGTGCAGGCACAGCAGGCGGTGCGAACCGGGCGCCCGCACCCCGGGCTCGACCTGCGGGAAGTTGACCGCATGCGTGGTGGCGCCTTCGAAGTGGTAGCGCGCCAGCTTGAACGCCGCATCGCGACCGATCGCCGCCTGCGCCTCGATCGTCGAGCCACCGATGTGCGGCGTCAGCAGCACGTTGTCGAACTCGGTGAGCGGGCTCTCGAAGCCTTCGTCGGACGACTTGGGCTCGCGCGGGAAGACGTCGACCGCGGCGCCTGCCAGATGACCGCTGCGCAGCGCCTCGACCAGGGCATCGATGTCGACCAGGTCGCCGCGGGCGTGGTTGATCAGGAAGGCTCCCGAGCGCATCCTGGCCAGAGCCGCGGCGTCGATCATGCCCCGGGTGCGCTCGTTGGAGGGAACGTGCAGCGTCACCACGTCGACGTCCGCGAGCAGCTCCTCGAGCGATCCGACGACTCGCGCATTGCCGTGCGCCAGCTTCGGCTCGATGTCGTGGTAGTAGACGTGCATGCCGTGGCCCGAGGCGAGCACCGAGAGCTGCGAGCCGATGTTGCCGTAGCCGACGCTGCCGAGCTTCTTGCCCCGCACCTCGTGCGCGCCGGCCGCGCTCTTGAGCCAGCGGCCGCGCCGGATGGCCTGCATCTTCTGCGGGATGCCCCGCATCAGCATCACCACGCTCGCCAGCGTCAGCTCGGCGACCGAACGGGTGTTGGCGAAGGGTGCGTTGAACACCGCGACGCCACGCTCGGCGGCGAATTCGAGATCGACCTGGTTGGTGCCGATGCAGAAGCACCCGACGGCTCGCAGTCTCTCGGCGCGCTCGAGCAGCTGGCGATCGACCTGGGTGCGCGAGCGGATGCCGAGAAGCTCGACATCGGCGATCCGCCGGTGCAGCTCTTCGCGGGTCGGAGTGCCATCGAGACGATGGATCTCGACCTCGCCGAACTGCTGCAGCGCGACGTCGACCTCCGGGTGCACGTTCTCGAGCAACAGCGCACGCACCGGTCCGGCCGGCGTTTCCCGGTCGGCTCCGTCGGCTCGCTCCGACACGCTGGTCCTGGTCTCTCTCACCGACGGTGCGCTCTCGGGCGGAAACGGCCAGGCAGGCGGCGGCGCACCGCAGCTCAGCTCGCCTGGACGAGAACCAGTGCGCCGTTGGTGCCGCCGAAACCGAACGAGTTGTTCAGCGCCACCGGAATCGGCTGGCGCCGCGGCTGCCCGGGCACGAAGTCCAGATCGCAGTCCTCGCCGGGAGTCTCGAGGTTGAGCGTCGCCGGGATCACGCCCTGATCGATCGCCAGGGCCAGGATGCCGGTCTCGATGCCGCCCGCCGCGCCCAGCAGGTGACCGGTCGACGACTTGGTCGAGGACACCGCGAGACGGTCGGCGTGCTCACCGAAGACCCGCCGGATCGCCAGCACCTCGGCGCGGTCGCCGAGCTCGGTCGAAGTCCCGTGGGCGTTGATGTAGACGACCTGTTCCTTGTCGATCTCGGCGTCGGCGATCGCCGCCTCCATCACCCGGGCGGCGCCTTCTCCCTCCGGATGCGGCGCCGAGATGTGGTAGGCGTCGCCGCTCTGCCCGTAGCCGACGATCTCGGCGTAGATGTGGGCGCCGCGCTTCTCCGCCTGCTCGTACTCCTCGAGCACCACGATGCCGGATCCCTCCGCCATCACGAACCCGTCGCGGTCCTTGTCCCAGGGCCGCGAGGCGGTCTGCGGATCGTCGTTGCGGGTCGACAGAGCGCGCATCGCGCAGAACCCACCCAACCCGAGAGGAGTCAGCGGGCCCTCGGAACCTCCGGCGATGGCGGCGTCGGCGTAGCCGAGCTGGATGTTGCGGAAGGCGTCGCCGATCGCGTGCAGTCCGGTGGTGCAGGCGGTGCAGGGCGAGTGGTTCGGCCCCTTGGCGCCGGTCTTGATCGAAACCTGACCCGCGGCCATGTTGGCGATCAGGCCGGGGATGAAGAAGGGCGAGATCCGGCTCGGCCCCCGCTCGAGCAGCACCGTGTGCATGCTCTCGATCAGCGGCAGCCCACCGATGCCGGCGCCGACGTGCACCGCCACCCGCGCGGCGTTGGAGTCGTCGATGACGAAGCCGGCGTCGTCGAGCGCCAGCTGACTCGCCGCCACCGCGTACTGGATGAAGACGTCGCTCTTGCGCGCCTCCTTCTTGTCCATGAAGTCGAGCGGGTCGAAGCCGCTGACCTCACCGGCGATGTGGCAACAGAAATCGGACGAATCGAAGCGCGTGATGCGACCGATCCCGCTGCGCGCCTCGAGCAGGGCCTGCCAGGTGGCGGCCCGTCCAGTGCCGAGCGGCGACACCATGCCGACGCCGGTGATCGCCACCCGGCGGCGGACGTACGTTCGCTGACTCACTTACGCGTCCCTGGAGGATCCGCCGATCGCAGACGGGCCGACCGACTCGTCAACCTTCGGCGTGCTTGTTGATGTAGTCGACCGCCTCGGAGACGCGGGAGATCTTCTCGGCGTCCTCGTCGGGGATCTCGATCCCGAACTCCTCCTCGAAGGCCATCACCAGCTCGACGATGTCCAGCGAGTCGGCGCCCAGATCGTCGGTGAAGGAGGCGTTGGTCGTGACCTCTTCAGCGTCGACTCCGAGCTGTTCGACGATGATCTCCTTGACTTTCTCTTCGACGGACATGCGAGAACCTCCAAGATGTTCGCGGACGGGATGTTCGCAGACGGGTTCGCAGCTCGTGTTCGCGGACGACGTTTCGCGCCGACGACCGGGGCTGCAGCGGATGGATTCTGGTGACTGAGACGCTGATCTGGGAGACGACCGGGGATCGGCGGCGGCGGGTATCGAGGCGGGACGGCGGACTCTCGAGCGGGGCAGGGCGCGGCGATGGCGAAGCCGACGACCGCAGAACCCGGGCAGTCGGCGCTGGCGTCGCCCCTCAGGGCCCCTGAGTCAGGGCTGCAGCCCGGCCGCAGGCGTGTATCGGTGAGGATCGGTTGAAGTGACGTCGTGGCGCCCCCGGGATCGGGCGAAGCCCGCCAGTGCAGCCGACTCGGAGCATCCTGTGTACCGTCTCGGGCGTCGAGCTTATCTACCACAGCTGACTTCGCACGGTCCATCGCAGCGCGACGACTTCGCGGCTCCGTCGACCGGAGGCCGAGGCCCTGCCACCAACAGGGATCGGGTGTCAGCCTATTTCGGCTTCGGGTGACCGTTCGTCGCTTCGCGGAACAGAGCCCCTACGTCACATGTACAGCCCCCCGCTGACATTGATCACCTCGCCGGTGATGTACCCGGCCTCGTCGCTGGCCAGGAACGCCACTGCCGCCGCGACGTCGGCGGCGGTGCCGAAGCGACCGAGCGCGATCTGCGACGCCATCTGTTGACGCACCTCGTCCGACAGCACCTCGGTCATCGCGGTCTCGACGAAGCCGGGCGCGACGACGTTGACCGTGATCCCTCGACGCCCGAACTCCTTCGCCAGACTCTTGCTGAAGCCGATCAGGCCCGCCTTCGACGCGGCGTAGTTCGCCTGGCCCATGTTGCCCATCAGGCCGACCACCGACGAGACCGTGACGATGCGACCGGAGCGCTGCCGCAGCATGCCACGCACCGCCGCGCGGGTCAGCGCGAAGGTGCCGCTGAGGTTGGTGCGCAGCACCCGCTCCCACTGCTCCAGCTTCATGCGCAGGAAGAGGTTGTCGTCGGTGATGCCGGCGTTGTTGACCAGGATGTCGACCTGGGAGAACTCCTCGGGGAGCTCCTTGAAACGCGCCTCGACGGCCTCGAGGTCGGCGAGGTCCAGGGCGAAGGGGAGCGCCTCGGCGCCGGAGGCGGCGAGCTCCTCGGCGAGGCCTTCCAGCTTGGAGGTGCTGCGCGCCGCCAGAACCACGCGGGCACCGCGTTCGGCGAGCCGACGCGCGATCTCGGCCCCGATCCCCTGTGAGGCGCCGGAAACGAAGGCGGTCTTGCCGTCGAGACGGAACATCTGCTTCTCCCCTCTCAGTCCATTCGATCTGTCGCGGCCCGTCGCCAGGTCGGACAGGCACGCGGAACGCCGCCGGTCAGGCGCCGGCCGAGCTCAGGTTAGCGACCGCCTTGGCGATCGCGTCGGTGGTGCCGGCGGGAGAGCAGCCGAGCTGCCGGTCGATCCGCCGCGCCAGTCCGGTGAGCACCATGCCCGGACCGACCTCGAGAGCCTGGTCGACGCCACGACGCACGATCACCTGCATCGACTCGACCCATCGTACCGGCGAGTCGACCTGACGGACGAGCGCGTCGCGGATCGCGTCACCGGCGGTGAGCGCCTCGGCGTCGACGTTGCAGACCACCGGCACCTTCGGGTCGCGGATCTCGGCCTGCTCGAGCAGCGGCCGCATCGCCTCGCGGGCGGGAGCCATCAGCGGCGAGTGGAACGGCGCCGAAACCGGCAGCATCACGGTGCGCTTGGCGCCCGCCTCGGCGGCCAGCTCGCAGGCCCGCTCGACCGCCGCTCTGGCGCCGGCGATGACGATCTGCTCCGGTGCGTTGAGGTTGGCGACGCTGCACACGGCACCGCAGTCGCGAGCCGCCGCAGCAGTGACCCGCTCGACGTCGGCGGCGCCGAGGCCGAGCACGGCGGCCATGGCGCCCTCGCCGACCGGCACCGCCTGCTGCATCGCCTCACCGCGCCGACGCACCAGCCGCACGGCGTCCTCGAAGTCGAGCGCTCCGGCCGCCACCAGGGCCGAGTACTCCCCGAGGCTGTGTCCGGCGACGAGAGACGGCTCGATGCCGGCGGCCTCGAGGTGGCGCAGCGCCGCGATCGAGGTGGTGAGGATCGCCGGCTGAGTGTTCGCCGTCAGCTGCAGCTCCTCCTCCGGGCCCTCGAAGCACAGCCGCGACAGCGGCACACCGAGCGCCGCGTCGGCGCGTTCGAACACCTCCGCGGCAGCCGCCAGGCCGTCGTGCAGATCGCGGCCCATGCCGACGCTCTGCGATCCCTGCCCCGGGAAGAGGAAGGCGATGGATTGGGCGCCCATGGTTTGGGTGTCTCCTGCTGTCGAGCGGCCGGCGACGTTGTCGCCCCGCAGGGAACGTCGGCTCAGGCGCCGGCCGCGATGCGGCCGATCCGCGCCAGGCGGCCGCTGATCCGTTCGTGGATTCGGGCCTCGGCGAAGCCCGCGGCTCGCACGATCGCGTTCTTGATCGCCTTGGCGTTGGAACGCCCGTGGGCGATGAAGCTCCCTGCCTTCAGACCGAGCAGCGGCGCGCCGCCGAACTCGTCGTAGGCAGTGCGACTGCGCAGTCGCAGCAGCGCCGGCTTGGCCAGGCCGCCGCCGAGGCGGGTCAGCGGGCTCTTGCCGATCTCTTCCCGGATCATCTCGAAGAGCACTTCGGCGAGGGTCTCGGCGCTCTTCAGCACGACGTTGCCGACGAAGCCGTCACAGACCACCACGTCGGCGGTGCCGCGGAAGATGTCACTGCCCTCGACGTTGCCGATGAAGTTCACCTCGGAGGCTTCGAGGGAACGGAACACCTCGCGGGTGACGTCGTTGCCCTTGCCCTCCTCCTCGCCGATCGAGAGCAGCCCGACGCGCGGGCGCTCGACCCCGACGATCTCCTGCGAGAAGAGATCGCCCATGATCGCGAACTGCAGCAGCTGTTCTGGCTTGGTGTCGACGTTGGCGCCGACGTCGAGCAGGATGGTCCAGCCGGTGCGATTCGGCAGCGTCGTCGCCAGGGCCGGGCGGTCGACCCCCTCGGCGACGCCGAGCACCATCTTCGACGCGATCATCGCGGCGCCGGTGTTGCCGGCGCTGAGCATCACGTCGGCGTGCCCGTCGCGCACCTGCTGGGCGGCGATGCGGATCGAAGAGTCGCGCTTCTTGCGGATCGGCGTGATCGCCGGCTCGTCCATACCGACGACTTCGGAGGCGTGCACCACCGAGAGCCGCCGCGCGACCTCGCCGCTGACCTGCCGCCGCTTGAGCTCCTCTCCGATCGCCGCCTCGTCGCCGACGAGCACCACCGCGATGCCCGAGTGCTCGCTGAGCGCCTCGAGTGCGCCCTGGACCGGACTGTGGGGAGCATCGTCGCCCCCCATCGCGTCGAGGGAAACCCGGATCAAGACCGTTCACCTCCTCGGGCCGGCGAGCGCGGGGCGACAGCGGGTCGCCCCCCGACCGGATGGCCCGGACCGCGGATCAGAGCGTTTCCTTGCCTTCGATCACGTCGCGGCCGCGGTACTCGCCGCAGCTGCGGCAGGCGCGGTGCGGCAACTTGATCTCGCCGCAGCTGGGGCAGGTCGAACGGCCCGGCTCGGCCAGCGCGTCGTGGGCGCGGCGTCGGTCGCGGCGCGCCTTGGAGTGTCTGCGTTTCGGATTCGGCATGGGTTCGGTCTCCTGTCTCGGATGTCGCGAAGTTGGGACGTCGGGTTGACGGGGTGTCTGCGGTGTCTGCGATGCGGGTCTCGGGATGCGAGGGACCGGGATCGGATTGGCGGGGGTCTCGGGGTCTGCGGCTGCGGCGCACTGTCGGTCCGTCGCCTGCGGGCGGCAGCCTCGGGGAGGCCGGCGGAGGAACGGGAGCGCCGGCGCGGGTCCACCGCGGGCTGGCGAGGAGTCGGTGAGGTCTCTTGGCTGAGAGGTGAATCGGGATCGGGAGGGAATCGGGAGGATCGGAGTTCACTCGCGCGCCGTGGGTGGAAGCTGTGCTGAGGGCGCCCGGGCGGCCGGTGCTCGCCGCGAGCAGCTCAGTGCTCGCTCGGAGCGCGCAGGGCCGCGAGGGCGCCCCAGCGCGGATCTCCCGCCGGTTCGCAGCCGCAGGCGACGCGGTTGCGGTCGGCGCCACAGGTCGGACACAGGCCGGCGCAGTCCTTGCGGCAGAGCGCCCGGGTCGGGAGGTTCAGGACCACCTGCTCGACCACGAAGTCGCGCGTGTCCACCTCGTCGCCCTGCACCGCCACGACACTCAGATCGTCCGCTTCCAGCTCCAGCTCGTCGTCGTACTCCTCGTGATCCGGGTTCCTGTCCGAGCCGTCTCCCCGCTGCGCGCCGTCCCCGATCCGCGGAGCACGACGCACCAGGAAGACCTCGAACGTCTCCACGATCCGTTCGAGCGCGGGCTCGAGACATCGAGCACACGCGAGACTCTGATCGTACTCCAGCGAGCCGTCGAGCAGGAAGCCTCCGTCGACGGCACGCAGCTCGCCCGATGCCTCCACCGTGCCGATCTCGAGCAGGTCGCTGCGCTCGATCTCCGCCGCCAGGCCGGAGATCTCGTCGCGCCACTCGAGCGGTCCGTCGAGCGCGTCGTCGAAGCTCAGGATCATCGTCAGTCTCTCGCTCAAAGCCGCCCGCCGGCAGCGTCGTCGGATCGAGCCCCACACGCCCGACCTCGCCGGCACGACCTCATCCCGGGCCACAGCCGAGCCCATGAGCGTACGTCGCCGCCGCAGGGCCTGTCAATCGAGCGACGAGGCGTCACGAGCGGCGCGTTGCGCGGTGGCGACGCGTTGCGCGGTGGCGACGCGGGGTCGCAGCCCGAGAGTCCAGCCTCCGTCGCGGCGCTCGGCGACGGCGACGACATCGTCGGGGAACGAGAGCAGCGCGCGCTGCAGCACCCGCAGCCGGCGCCGCGCCGCGGAACCGAGCAGACGCAGGTCCTCCATGGTCTCGAGATAACCATCGAGCCACAGCGCCAACGCTCCCGGCCGGCACCACACGGCGAGGGCGCCGTCGCCGTGCCTCGAGACCTCGCGGCTCAGCGCCGCCTCGAGCTCGACCGCGGTCTCGGCGCTCACCCGGTCCCAGGCGCGGATCCGGGCCAGGCCGCCCTCGGGCCGGTACTCGCGCACGTCCAGGAAGCTGGCCATGCCTGCTCCCGGCAGCTGCCAGTCGGGCTCCGCCGGGCCCCAAGCGAGCAGCGCCGCGCTCGGCACCTGGGTGGCGCCGGGTCGGTTCGCCTGCTCGAGCAGCAGCAGCGCACTGGCGCCGTCGCCTCCCGAGACCGCGGCCAGGAACACGCGCCCGCCCAACAGCAACGGTCCCTCGGCTGCCAGCCGCTCCAACGCCGGGTCGGCAGCAGCGAGGCGGTCGTCGGCCGCTGCAGCCGGCGACAGCCTGAGCAGCACTCCGAGCGCCGGCGCGACCTCGACCCGGTAGAACGCCGTGTCGGGCACGGCACGACCGGCGGTGCGGCGCTCGGCAGCGAGCAGGGGATCGAGCAGCTCCGGACGCACCCGCAGCACCGCCGAAGCCCCCTCGAGGCCGGCCGGGAGGCTGGAGCCGGAGAACGAGCCCGACGCCGGCGCCGCCGCGGCCCCTCCGCCCGCCGTCACCGCCGACGCCGGCGATGGCACCGGGTCGAGCCTCAACGCCCAGACCCCGGTGCGCCAGGAGACCTCACCGCGTCGGTCCTCGAAGCTCACCGGGCCGCCGCCGAGCCAGTGGTCACGGCGCAGCCATCCGAGCAGACGCAGCACGGTGCCCCGGCCCGTCGACAGGCGAACCCGCACCTCGATCCCGCCGCGCGAGTCCTGTCGCAGCGCCAGGCTGCGCAAACCGGCCCGTCGCAACCACCACACCCTGCGGTCGGCCGGCTGCGAATCCCACAGCCTCAGGGCCTCGAGGCCGGCCGTCTGGCGCAGGCGCTCCAGCACCCCCTCCGGATCGTGCACCCACAGCGCGAGCTCCGAGTCGGGGTCGGCGACGAGGGCAGCCACCGGGTCATCGGCCCTCGGCCCCGACGCGCTCGGCCCGGGGCTCCACCACAGCGACAGGCACACCACCAGCACCGCCGCGAAGCCTCCGACCAGCAGCAGCAGGCGACGGATCGGACGGGCGGCGCCGCGGCTCACGGCGACTCCACCGCGCCACCCGTCGACGCCGACGCGAGGCGCCAGACGCGGAGCGTTTCCGCGGCGCTGCGCCGCCAGTCGAGCCCGGCCACCCGGCGCCTCCCCGCCTCGGCCAGCTGGCGGCGCAGGCCCGGTTCGCTGGCCAGACGCCCGATCGCCGAGCGCCAGGCCTCGGGGTCGTCCACCGGCAGCAGCAGGGCGGCTTCGCCCGCGACCTCCCGGAAGACAGGGATGTCGCTGCACAGCACCGGGGTGCCGGAGACCATCGCCTCGACCAGCGGCAACCCGAATCCCTCGTAGAGCGACGGCATCACCAGGCAGAGCGCATCGACGTAGAGACGCCTCAGGGTCGCGTCGTCGACGTAGCCCGGCCGCACCAGCCAGCCCGCGTCGACCCCGGCCTCGGCGCGACGCAGCAGCTCGTCGCTCTTCCAGCCGACGCCGCCGCACCAGACCAGTCGTGGCAGCGCCACGGAGCCTTCGCCACGCGGCGACCCGCCCACCGCGCCCTCCCACACGTCGAGCAGCAGTCCGAGGTTCTTGCGTGGTTCGATGGTGCCGACGTGCAGGGCATAGGGAACGGCCTCACCGCCGACGCCGCGCAGCGGCGGCGGGAGGTCGGCCTGCCGCGCGTCGCCGGCGTGCCCCAGGTGCCCCGGACCGTGCGGCACCGCGTGCACCGCGGCGGCAGCGAAGAGGCCGTCCTCCACGATCTCGCCGCGCACCGTGTGCGAGGGCGTGACGATGCGGTCGGCGCGCCGTATCGCCGCGTCGAGGTCGGCATCGAGCAGCGCCCGAGTGCCTTCGGAGAGGGTCCACGGGAACTTGCGCATCGCCAGGTCGTGCACCGTGACCACGAGCCTGCCGCGCGCCAGCCGCAGACGTCGCGGCACGATGAAGTTCGGCGCGAAGACCACCTGGTTGCGGTCGTAGCGGACGAGCAGTGGCTGCAGCAGCCGCAGCAACCTGTTCTGCCAAGCCGGCGGCAGGGTGAGGTCGTCGTCGAGCGGGTGCGCCACCAGATCGATCGCGGCACCCTCGGGCAGCGGCCGCGACGGCTGGGGCGCGTCGGCCGAGAGGCCCTGCAGCCAGGGACCGTAGAGGCGCAGGTGCAGATCCGGCTCGTCGCGCAGCTCTTCGAGCACCAGGCGCAGGTACCAGCCGACACCGGTGAGAGGCAGGTAGAGCGGATCGACGTCGATGGCGACACACAGGCCATCGGCGCGACGCAGCTGCCGGTGGCGGCCGAACACCTGCGCCAGCCAGGTGAGCGTACGGCGTATCCGACGCGGCGCCAGGCGCCGCAACGACGAGCGCAGCCGACCCGCGGTACGGCGCAGCAGATCGAGAGGCCACTGGACCAACGGACGCAGCGGCGCCGGTACCGACTGCAGCCGACCACGCCCGCGCAGCATCAGGAGCATCCGGTCGATCTCCGGCGGACAGCTAAGCTACGACCGACCGAGGGCGGGGCCGCGAGCCGGATCGGGAGCGAACCGGGCCCGGATCCCGTCGCCGGGGAGGGCGCCCTGAGGCAGGGCCGCAGGGACCCGCAGCGATGGGCCGTGGGCGCCGCCAGTCTCCGCCGACTCCCCGCGTGCCGGCGTTCCGGACCCACCAGACGATGTCCACGATCGCAGTCGACGGCCGGAAGTGGAACGACTTCGGGATCGGCACCTACGTGCGGTGCCTGGTCGCGGCCCTCGCCCGGCACCAGGGTCCGCACGATCTGGTCCTCCTGCTGCATCCTGAGACGGTCCGGCAGGGTGGCGGCGACGAGCTGCCGGCCGCCGTGCGCACCCTGCCGGTGGCGGCGCGATCTTATTCGCTGCGCGAGCTGGTCGAGCTCGGACCGGTGCTGCGACGGGCGGGGGTCGACCTCTACCACTCCACCCACTATCCGCTGCCGTTGCGACCGCCCTGCCCGACCGTGGTGACGGTGCACGACCTGATCCACCTGCTCTTCCCACAGTTCCTGCCCGGCGGGCCGCGGCGGCTCGCGGCCAGGCTCTACGCCTCGGTGATGCTGCGGCGGTCGGCCCGACTCGCCGAACGCATCATCACTCCTTCGCGGCGCACCGCCCTCGACCTGCAGCGTCACCTGGCCGTGCCGCCGGAGAAGATCGACGCCATACCCAACGGCGTCTCGAGCACGTTCCTCGCGCCGCAGGCGCAGGACGCGGTCGAGAGGACGCTCGCCGCGCTCGCGGTCCGCCGGCCCTACGTGCTCTTCGTCGGCAACCCGAAGCCGCACAAGAACCTCGAGGGCCTGCTCGCCGCGCTGGCCAGGTGGAGGCGCGAGGACCCGGCGGGCAGCCTCCCGGACCTGGTGTGTGCCGGCATCGAGCGGCAGCACCGTGGGCGTGTGGAGCGGCTGGCGAACGAGCACGGCCTGCCCCGTCCCCGACTGCTCGGCGTCGTCGACGAGGTGACGCTGGCGCACCTGTACACCGGCTGCGAGCAGTTCGCCTTCCCGAGTCTCTACGAGGGCTTCGGACTGCCGGTCGCCGAGGCGATGGCGTGCGGCGCGCCGGTGGTGACCTCGAAGCTGTCGTCGCTGCCGGAGGTCGCCGGCGACGCCGCGCTGCTCGTCGATCCCAGCGACGAGATGGCGCTCGCCGCCGCGATGCGGCGTCTCCACGAGGAGCCGGAGTTGCGGCAGGAGCTGGCGAGGCGTGGCCGCACCCGGGCCGGCGAGCTCAGCTGGGAGCTCGCCGCGCAGCGCACCGCGGCGGTCTACGAGGAAGCACTCACTGCACCGCACCGGCGACGCCAGGGAGGCGGGGCGTGAGGCCCCAGGGAGTCGACCGACGACCGGCTCGGGTCGCCCTGGTGCACGACTGGCTGACCGGCATGCGCGGCGGCGAGAAGGTGCTCGAGCAGATCGCGGATCTGTTCCCGAAGGCGCCGATCCACACCCTCTTCCACTTCCCCGGCAGCGTCTCGCCCGCCCTCGAGTCGCACCCGATCCGGGTCTCCCGACTGCAGCGGATCCCGAGACTGCGCCGCCACTACCGGAGCTTCCTGCCGCTCTTCCCGGGCGCCATCGAGCGCTTCGACTTCTCGGACTTCGACCTCGTCGTCTCGACCAGCCATTGCGTCGCCAAGGGAGCGCGGGCGCCGAACGGAGTCCACCTCTGCTACTGCCACACCCCGGTGCGCTACGCCTGGGACCAGCGCGACGCCTACTTCCCCGACGACGGGCCGCTGATCGGCTGGCTGCGCGGCCGGCTGCTCGACCGGCTGCAGCGATGGGATCGCACCAGCGCCGATCGGGTCGACGCCTACGCCGCCAACTCGCACTTCGTGCGGCGGCGGATCGAGCGCTTCTGGCGGCGCTCGGCGACGGTCGTGCACCCTCCGGTCGACGTCGAGGCGCTGGGGGCCGCCGCCGCGGCGCAGGGCAGGGAGGACCGGCGGGACCGCGAGCCGTACCTGCTCAGCGTCGCGGCACTCTCGCCCTACAAGCGCCACGACCTGGCGATCGCCGCGGCGCGCCGGCTCGGCCGTCGCCTCGTCGTCGTCGGCGAAGGGCCGCAGCGCCGCGAGCTCGAGCATCTGGCCGGTGGCGACGGCAGGATCGAGCTCGTCGGGCGGGTGAGCACGGAACGCCTGCAGGCGCTGCTGATCGGAGCCGAGGCCTTCGTACAGCCCGGCATCGAGGACTTCGGCATCGCCGCGGTGGAGGCCCTGGCCGCCGGAACCCCGGTGGTCGCGGCCGCCGACGGCGGGGTGCTCGACATCGTCGTCGACGGCGAGCACGGCTTCCTCTACGACCCAGGAGACGGTCTCGAAGGCCTCCTCGGCGCTCTCGGGCGCGCCGCCGGGGCATCGCTGCCGGTCGCCTGCCTGCGGCAGCAGGCCTCCCGATTCTCCCGCGAGAGGTTCCGCTCGGCCTTCGTCGCCTTCCTCGAGCGAAGCCTCCAGGCCGACCTCTTCCGGCGTCTCGAGCTTTACGGATAGGCTTGTCGATGGCGGCCATCGGTCGCCACCCAACGAAGATCTCCCCCTCCAACTCCGATCGTTTCCTCCGCTCGGCCCCGACCGGCCCGCGATCACTTCCCTTGTCGAGATGATCCGCCAGCGCCACTTCGAGACCCGCGCGCTCTTCGTCCTAGCCGACCTGAGCGCCATCACGCTGGCCTTCTTCGCCGCCTGGTTCCTGCGCTTCGAGCTGGAGCTGGTGCCGCTGCGCCAGGCGCCGCCGCCGTTCTCCTGGTACCTGCCGCTGCTGCCGGGGCTGCTGCTGCTCTGGCCGGTGGTCTTCTACTTCCACGGCCTCTACCAGAACCGTCGCGGCAACAGCAGGATCGAGGAGTTCTTCACCCTGGCGATCGCCAACGGGCTGGCGACGCTGATCCTCGCCGGCGTGGCGACCTTCTACCGGCCGGTCCTCGATCCCGGCAGCGGCAGCTACGCCTTCTTCTCCTTCAGCCGCGTCTTCCTGACCCTGCTGCTGGCCTGCAGCATCGTCTTCACCACCGCTTCCCGCCTGTCCATCCGGGCGGTGCTGCGCGAGCTGCGCCGCCGCGGACACAACATCCGTCGGGTCTTGGTCATCGGCGCCGGCACGCTCGGCCGCGAGGTGGCCAACCGCATCCTGTCGCACCGCGAGCTCGGCTTCGACGTCGTCGGTTTCCTCGACGACGACCAGGAGCTCGAGCACCCGCTCTTCTCCGAGGTCCCGATCCTCGGACCGCTGGGCGACCTCAACGCGGTGCTCGAGGAGAAGAGCGTCGACCAGCTCATGGTGGCGCTGCCGGTCGAGGCACACAAGAGGGTTCTCGAGATCCTCGAGGCGGTGGAGACCGAGTGCGTCGAGGTCCGCCTGGTGCCCGACCTGCTGCAGTACGCCTCGTTGCGGGCCGGCCTCGAGGACATCGACGGCCTCCCGGTGATCAACCTCTCGCACGTGCCGCTCGAGGGCTGGCAGAGCCTCGCCAAGCGATCCCTGGACCTCGTCGTCTCGGGCCTGTTGATGCTGGCGATGCTGCCCTTCCTGCCGCTCGTCGCGGCGCTGATCTGGCTCGAGGACCGTGGTCCGATCTTCTACAGCCAGGAGCGCATGGGGCTGGACGGCCGAGCCTTCATGATCCACAAGTTCCGCTCGATGCGGGTCGACGCCGAGTCGAGTACCGGTCCGATCTGGGCGGTCGAGGAGGATCCGCGCCGCACCCGGATCGGCTCGCTCCTCCGCCGCACCTCGATCGACGAGCTGCCGCAGCTGTGGAACGTGTTCCGGGGCGAGATGTCGCTGGTCGGCCCGCGGCCCGAGCGACCGGCGTTCGTGCACGAGTTCAAGCACAAGATCCCTCGCTACATGCTCCGCCACCGGGTCAAGGCGGGGATCACCGGGTGGGCGCAGGTGCACGGCTGGCGCGGCAACACCTCGATCAAGAAGCGGCTGCAGTACGACCTGTACTACATCGAGAACTGGAGCCTGAAGCTCGACTTCAAGATCCTCTGGATGACGCTGCGCCACGGCTGGCTCGACAACGCCTACTGAGGCTGCCGGCTCTGCCGAGGCGCTGCCGGGCCGTCCCCGCTCCTGGGCCGCCGCGGAGTCCGGTCAGCCGCCGCCGGCTGTCTGCTAGGACGAGCCGACGATCCGCGCTGCCCGCAGCACCACCCCGCCGCCGCGAGGGGCGAGCATCAGGCGGTGAGGCGCCCAGCGACCGGCCCGCACGGGCAGCGCGATCTCCACTCGGCGCTGCGGACCGATGATCTCGGGCAGCACGATCGCCTCGCCGACCGAACCACCGTCGGGTGACTCCGGCAGCCTGCCCGGCTCGAGCGCCACGATCGCCACCACCAGCGCGTCGACGGCCCGCTGATCGACCCGCTCGATCACCAGCCGATCGCCGCGGCGCAGCTCCAGCGGCCAGGCGACGCGCTCGCCGCGACCGAGACGTAGGATCCCGCGCTCGGCCGCACCGCCTGCACCCTCACCCTCCCCACCGTCGACGGACCACGAGGCGGCGGCCGACGGGTCGCAGCTGTCGTCCTCGAGCCGCACAGCGCTCCACCCCACCGCCAGATCGCGCTCCGCATCGGGCTCGAAGGAGTGACGGGTGAACGAGTAGCCGAAGACCAGACGGTTGGCGCCGGCGCCCAGCGCGGCGGCATCGACCTCGAGCTCGAAGTCCTCGAACCCGGCGCCAGGCACCAGCGAGATCGGGCCCAGTGCGGTGACGATCGAGCCGGCGGGACTGATCAGGGTCGGCGACACGGTCTGCCGCAGGGTCGGCGGCGCCCCCGGCGGAGCCCACGCCAGCGCCCTGCCTCGCAGCCGCATCGGCCGCGGCACGAGCACCGTCGTGCGCACCTCGGATCGTGGCCCGACGCTCCAGGCGAAACTCTCCTCGCCGCTGCGCTCGTTCCAGGAGAAGCCGGACAGGAGGGCCTCGCGCGCCGGCTGCGATCCGACATCGAGCACGGTGCCGTCGCACTCGCGCACCGCCGCAGGCAGACTCGCGAGCAGGTCGTAGCGCAGCGCTTCGCTCGCAGGATCTTCCGCCAGACCGCACCCGAGAGCAGCGGCGAACAGCAGGGGCGGCAGTGGCCGCCGGAGGCTCGCGGGGCGCCGGCGGCCGAAGCACCGGCGCAGGTGCGCCGGGGCGGGCCTGTGCTGCGCCAAGGGATCCGGCGGCACGTCCCGGCGACCGGGCGCAGGATCACGAGGCGCGCCGATCGCGTGCTTCCGGCGTGCTCTGTCGCGCACTTCCCCTCCCAGAACCGTCGCCGCTCTCCCCGTCGCGCCTCGGTCCTCCGGATCCCTCCGGCAATCGTCGCCGGTGGCGCCGCGCCAGCTTCTCCTGCTGGATCAACTCGCGGCGGCGCGCCGCCACCGCCCGGGTGATCTCCAGCAGGTCCCGACGCAGCGCCTGGTTCAGCTCGCGCAACCGTCGTCGGTTCGGCTCGCCGTCGAGCAGCGGTCGGCCCGAGAAGCTCTGCTCCAGGTAGAGCCGCAGGATCCGGTGCAGCGGCTCGGCGGCGGCCGGACAGCGCTGGGCGAAGCTCTCCACCCACAGGCGCGGCGCCATGGCCGGCTTCCACGAGGCTCCGACCTTCTCTCCGAGCGCCGGCAGCCGACGGAAGGCCGCCACCGGATCGAGGCGCCGCGGGCGCAGGAGGAACCAGAGCAGCAGGAGCACGGTCAGCACGATGGTCAACGGCACGATCCCGCCCGGGGCGCGGGTGGCGGGCTGCGCCTGCTCCGCGTCAGCCGGTGGCGCACCGAGGGAGTCGGTCGGCGGCGGCAGCGGCGTCGAGCTGGCGCCGTCGCCGCGCCACAGCCCGCGAATCCAGGCCCAGATCCGTTCGAAGACCCGCTCCTGGTCACCCTGCGAGAAGGTGATCACGTAGCGATCCCAACGGAAGATCAGGTAGTCGTACGCTTGGCGCATCAGGGCACCCAGCGAGCGCCCCGAGATCCCTGGTCTGCCGTCGGGCGGAGTCGGGTCGAGAGTCACCCAGCCGCCGCGTTCCGGGATCCACGCCTCGACCCAGGCGTGCGCATTGCTCTGGCGGACGATGGCGTAGCCCATCGAGCTGCGCTCGGCGCCGAGGAACCCGGTGACGTAGCGCGCCGGGATGCCGATCGAACGCAGCAGCAGCACCAGCGACGACGCGAAGTACTCGCAGTGACCGCTGCCGTACTCGAAGAGGAACTCCTCGATCGGCGAGACGCCGCGGCGACCGACGAAGTCGAGGGTGTACTCGTACTCGCTCATCAGGTGCGACTCGAGGCGCCGCGCGCGCTCCAGATCACCCGTCGCCCCGGCGGTCACCTGGCGCGCCATCGCCTCGATGCGGGGACTGACGCCGGTGCGCTCGACCAGCAGATCGTCGGCGGCGGCCGGCGGCTCGCCGAGGTAGACCGGCCGCGGCGACAGACCCACCCGGTAGGAGAGCGTCTCGCGCGGCTGGAAGGCGAAGCCGAGCGCGCCGCCGCGGTTCATCCCGAGGCTCGGCGAGGAGCCCACGAAGTCCACCCACAGCGTCTCCTGCGGGACGATCAGGGCCCTGGTGCCGATCGGCTCGAGCCAGATCCGGGCGATGCTGGTGGCGTCGCCGTCCTCGAGGCGGTACTCGCCGCTGCGAGAGCGCGGCAGGGCCCGGCCTCCACCGCTGCGCTCCCAGTGGTCGAAGGCGTAGCGATCGAACGTCGCCCCGCGCAGCCGCAGCTCGGCCGGGAAGCTGCCGCTCTCCGGCTCGATGCGCAGCGCCACCTCCCGCGAGGTGCGAATGCGCGCGATGACGTCGAGGCCGGCTTCGTCGGAGAAGCCTGCCGACGTCGACTGCCCACTCGATCCGGAGCCGAGCACGAAGGGCTCGCGGAACCGCGGCAGCAGCACGAACAGCGGCACCGCCAGCAGCACCGCGGCGAGCACCAGCAGCGCTGCCGTGCGGCCGGGCTCGCGCGGCGGCCGCGCCGACGACTCGGCGCGGTCGAGCGACAGCAGGTGGTAGTTCGCGAAGTCGCCGAGCACCCGCACGCCGAGCAGTCCGAAGACCACCATGTAGGCAACGATCCCGGGGCTCGCGCTGGTCGCCATGGCGGTGACGAAGATGAAGAAGATGGCCACCAGGGTCTGCCACTTGTCGCGGTCGCGACGCAGCGAGAAGAGCTTGGCGAGCACCACGAACAGCGCCAGGTGCATCATCGGCCGCAGCAACTGGCCCCTGCTCAGCGCCGTCAGGTCGAGCACCAGGAACGGCAGGTAGACGAGACCGAGAAGGTTGAGCAGCCAGTTGTTCAGCCAACGCTCCTCGGCTCGGCGCACGCGGAGCAGGAAGTAGGCGACCCCGAGCTCGTAGAGGAGCAGGAACCCCCAGCCGACGACGCCCTCCGGTCTCGGCTCGTTGAGCGGCAGCGGCAGCGCCACCAGCGCTGCCAGGACGCCGAGGGCGAGACGCTTGTCGTCGGCGTACCGCATCACGGCGCCGCCTCGGTGCGCGGGTCGGCCAGCGCCAGGCGCACGCTCCAGGCCGAGGCGTCGCTGGCCCGCAGGGCCGGAAGGTGACCGTGCGCGACCGCCGCCTCGGTCCTCGCTGCGCCCTCGCGCCGGGCACGAGGCAACGGGTCGAGCGGCATCGTCTCGAGCAGGGCGAGCGCCTCGAGCAGTCGACGACGTTGCGGACGGGCAGTGCCGTAGCCGACGCGTCGGCTCCGGGTGACCAGCTCGACCTCGAAGCCGCGCTCGAGAGCGTCGACGGCCAGGGTCGCGGCTTCGCTGACCAGCAGCTCGAAGCGCGCCAGCTGTTGCTCGTCGGCGCCCCTGGGCACCGCGTTGTCGAGCAGCAGGCTGAGCCGTCGGCTGTCCTCCGCCTCGCGTTCGAGCACCACCAACTCACCGGTCTGGGCGCTGCGCTTCCAGTGCACGCTGCGCGGATCGTCGCCGGTGCGGAACGGGCGCAGGCCGAACAGCTCGGGACCGCTGCCGCGACGGCGCACCGTCGACTCGCCGACCGTGGCGCTGACTTCGAAGTCCATGTCGCTGGCATCGAACAACTGCGGGAAGACGAGCGCCGTCCGCGCCGGCTCGATCGAGGCCTGGCAGCGGAACAGCCCCAGGGGGTAGAGGCTGACGACACGCAGTGTCGGCATGCGATGGCGACCGCGCGACGGCCACAGGACGCGCAGCTGCATCCGCGCGACGGCTCCCCGTCGGCGCTTCTCGGTGGACGGGGCGCGCTCACTACGGCGACGCTCGACGAGCGTCCGCTGGCGTTTCGCGGAGACGTCCAGACGAGGGACGACGTGTGGCGAGCCTCCCTGGGTCGACACCGCCAACCAGCGCGGCGCGAACGGCCGCCCCTTCGCTCGCACCACCAGGGTCACCAGCAGCGGCGCCCTCGCGAACACCTCGTGCGGGGGCTGCAGCTCGAGCTGGACGCCACGCAGGTTGAGCGTCGCCACCACCCAGGAGACCGCCAGCAACGCCACCATGCTGGCGATCACCATGTAGAGGGCGTTGTTTCCCGTGTTGCTGGCGGCCAGCACCAGCACCACCAGGAAGAGCAGGTACCAGAGCCCCACCTTGGTCAGGCTGCACTGGCGCTCCACCACGTGCTGGGCGTCGGGAGACCGCGGCGCCTGCCTCCTGCCCGGCCGCAGGGCACCCAGGAGCTCGTGGTGGAACCCCCGCGGGCGGGCGGACGGCAGCGGCAGGGCCTCGTCCACGACGCTCACCCTAGGCCTCCATCAGGTCGGTACGGGGATCGTTTCCAGGAGCTCGGCGAGTCGGCGGCGCGCAGTCGCTCCGCTGTCGTCGCGCATCAGGATCCGGTGACCGAGCACGTGTGGGACCACCAGCTGCACGTCGTCGGGGGTGACGAAACGGCGCCCGTCGACCAGCGCGTAGGCCTGAGCGGCCCGATAGAGGGCCTGCACGCCGCGCGTCGACACTCCGAGGGTGAACTCGGCGCCGCGTCGGGTGGCCTGGGCGATGTCGATCATGTAGTCGGCCACCTTGGCTTCGACGTGCACCCCGGCGGCGAGACCCTGCAGACCCTCGAGCGTTTCGCGATCGAGCAGCGGCTCGAGCTGGCGCATCACCTCCTCGACGCCTCCGGACAGCAGCAGCTCGCGCTCGTGCTCCCGCGACGGATAGCCGATCTGCAGCGACATGGCGAAGCGGTCGAGCTGCGACTCGGGAAGCGGGAAGGTCCCCTGGTGCTCGAGCGGGTTCTGCGTCGCCAGGACCAGGAACGGCCGCGGCAGCAGGTAGCGCTGCCGGTCGACCGAAACGGTGCCCTCGCTCATCGCCTCGAGCAGCGCCGACTGCGTCTTCGGCGTCGCCCTGTTGATCTCGTCGGCGAGCACGATGTGCGCGAACAGGGGGCCGGGCTGGAACTCGAACTCGCTCTCGTGCCGCTTGAACACCGAGACGCCGATGATGTCCGAGGGCAGCAGATCGCTGGTGAACTGGATGCGCTGGAAGCTGAGCCCGAGAGCGGCCGCCAGGGTCTGCGCCAGCGTGGTCTTGCCGACCCCGGGCACGTCCTCGATCAGCAGGTGGCCGCGCGCCAGCAGCGCGACCACGGCCAGGCGCACGGTCTGCTCCTTGCCGCGGACGACCGTCCCGACGTGATCGACCAGACGACCCAGCAGGGACGCATCGGGTCGGGTCGCTGCCGGAGAGCGGCTGGTTTCGGTCGACGCGGGCTGCACGACGTCGCTGTGACTCCTGGAGTCGGCGGTGTGGGCCCGGCGGCGCGCCCGCCCCGACGGTCCCTTCGGAGTCCCTCGGAGTCAGGGTGGTCTAGCCGACTCCCTCGAACTCGCGGTAGGTGGCGATCTCTTCGGCGGGCACCGGTGCCCGGATGCTGACGTTGAAGCCGTCGCCCTCGGTGTAGTCGATGCCCTCGATGCGCACCGTCTTCGTGGCGCTGACGCCCTTCTGTACGCCGGTGGTGTCGAGCCAGATCTGCCGGCTGCTCTTGGGCTGCTGGTCGGGGCCGACGTGCTCGAGCTCGACGGTGATCCCGTCGAGCGGCTCGGGGGCGGTGGTCGACACGAGGATGTCCAGGCTGAGCACCGACTCGGTCTCGATGGGGATCTCCTCCGCCGCCGCGACATCGGCCTCCGGGGCGATCTCGGCGTCCGCTGCGCCGGCGTCGGCGGGGGCAGCGGCATCCGTGTCCGCGCCAGCCTCGCCATCAGTCATCGCCCCGGCCACCGGAACCTCCTGGACGTAGAAGCTGATCGCCTCGACCGTGTACTCGGAGCGTGCCTGCTGGACCCGCTCGACCGGATCGGCCGGCTGGCAGGCGAGGACCACGGCGATCAGGCCGCAGGCGGCCGGCAGCAGTGCGATCTCGTGAAGACGTCGAGCTCTCATTCTCTCTCCCCTTCGGCCGCTTCGAGCGGCCTCCGTTCGCGGTGCGGCGCGACCTGCTGCGCCCTGTGGCAGATCGCTCGCGACGCGACCGGCCTCGGCGTGCTCCAACGGCGTGCCCGGGCGCGTTGCACGCGGACTCGGAGCGCCTGCGGGTCCAAGCCCGCGACCGCGGGCGGCGACCTCGCGGCGACCGGCCGGACCGTCGGGCGTCGCGCCGATCCACGCCCCGTCTCGCCCGGTCAGGGCAGTAGATTGTAGCGCAGGATCGCCCAGACCGCCGAGACACCGTCCTTCCAACCGATCTTCTTGCCCTCGGCGTAGGTGCGCCCGTAGTAGGAGATCGGGACCTCGTAGACACGCGCCTTGCGGCGGGCCAGCAGAGCGGTCAGCTCGGGCTCGATGCCGAAGCGGTCCGAGCGCAGCGTCGCGCCGCGCAGCAGCTCGCTGCGGAAGACCTTGTAGCAGGTCTCCATGTCGGAGAGGTTCAGGTCGGTCAGCATGTTCGACAGCAGGGTCAGCGCCCGGTTGCCCAGGTAGTGCCAGAAGAAGAGCACGCGGTGCGGACCGCCGAGGAAGCGCGAACCGTAGACGGCGTCGGCATGGTCGTCGAGGATCGGCGCCAGCAGCCGCGGATACTCCTGCGGGTCGTACTCCAGGTCGGCGTCCTGGATCAGCAGCAGGTCGCCGCGCGCCTCGGCGAACCCGCGCCGCAGCGCGGCTCCCTTGCCGCGGTTCTCCGGCTGTTCGAAGTAGCGGATGCCCAGCTCACCGGCGAGGCGGCGCAGGATCTCGCGCGAGCCGTCCGTCGATCCGTCGTCGACGACGACGACTTCCCGCTCGAGTGGTTCCGGGAGCGGCGCCGCGAGCACCCGGCGCAGCAGCTCCTCGACCGTCGCCGCCTCGTCGTAGACCGGGATGACGATCGACAGCAGCGCCGGCCCTGAACCGGCGGAGGAGCTGGAGGCGGCGGGCATCGGCGCAATCTACCAGTCCCTCCGGGCGACCGGCGGCCGCGGCGACCTCAGGTGCAGGCACCCCCGGTCGCCCTCTCCTCCCTTCTGCGACTCTCCGTTCCGTTGGTCTCCTCCGCCTCCGCGGCTCTCCACGCTTCGCGCAGGCCGCCGAGCAGCACGATCTCCGGCTGCAGCCGGATGCCCACACTGCGCAGCACGGCGTCACGCGCCATGATCATCAGTCGGAGCACGTCGCCGGCGCGCGCGCCGCCGAGATTGACGATGACGTTGGCGTGCTCGTCGGAGATCGCCGCGCCCCCTTCGCGCCGTCCCTTCAGGCCGACCGCCTCGATCAACCGGCCCGCCGAGTCGCCGGGGGGATTCTTGAAGATCGATCCGGCGCTCGGCTTGCCGGCCGGCAGCGAGCTCCAACGCTTCTCGTTCAGCTCGGCCAAGCGGCGGGCGCCGTGCTCGGCATCGCCGCGGCGAAGGCGCAGAGTCGCCTCGATCACCACCGCGCCGCGCCGGCCGACGTTGGTCCTGCGGTAGCCGGGCTCGAGCTCGGAAGCCGACTGGCGCAACGTCTCGCCGCCGGGAAGCAACAGGACGACCTCCTCGATCAGCTCACTGATCTCGGTGCCGTAGCAGCCGGCGTTCATCGTCACCGCACCGCCGACCGAGGCCGGGAATCCCCCCAGCGGCTCGAGACCGAGCAGCCCCTCGCGCACGGTCTGCTTGGCCAGCTGTGGCACCAGCACCGCGGCACCCGCCCTCACCCGGTCGCCGTCGATCTCGAAGCGCCTGAACTCGCCGCGCAAGCGCTGCACGACCCCAGCAAGCCCCTCGTCGGGCACCAGCACGTTGGCGCCCTGTCCGAGGGTGCAGACCGCGATTTCGAGCTCGCGGCAGCGCGACGCCAACCAGCGCAGGGCCTCGACGTCGTGCACGCCGGCGTAGAGCTCGGCCGCCCCGCCGATGCGCAACGTCGTCGACGCCGCCAGCGAGCGGTCTGCCTCGAGCTCGAGGCGGTCGCCGCAGCCGGCCGCGTCGGCCCACTCCCGCCACCGATCGACGGAGGGAGGGCTCGAAGCGCTCGCCGAGGGCGACGCTCCGGGTTTGCTGGTCTCGAGGTGCCGATCTGCGCTCACGCTGGGGTGATCCTAAGCCGCCGACGCCTCGCCGCCCTCCGATCGGCGCCTCGTTCTCCTTCCCACCCGGGCGTTGCGCAGCCGCCAATCCGCCGATCGCGACAGGTCGGCCGTCAGCGCCAACGGCACCGCTGCGTTCTGGTATTCGGTGACCGGCCGATCGACGGCTGCCGGCGCGGCCTCGACCACCGCCGGTCCACTACCACCCGGCCGCTCGCCTCCGGGGCAGGGCGTACGCGGCCCAGGCCAAAATTGCGCTTGATTTCCGCTCGCCCCGCTGGAAGAGTCAGGTCGTCCTTCGTGGCGATCCGCCCCTTCGGCAGGGACCAGTTCGCGGGGCCACGGGAGCCGGTGCCGGAACCGCCGCGAAGCCGGATGCGGAAGCGATCGGGAGACGCTCGGAGCGCACACCACGAGACCCGTAGACACCCGCAGGCACCACAGACCCGAAGACACGAGACGCAACACAGCACGATCGCCCTGTGCGGCGCAGGCCGACTGCGGCGTCCGCCAACAGCGATCGTCGTTCCGCAGGGCGCAGGAGAAGCCATGGCACCAGCACGCGACGCAGAGAAGGCCAAGTCGGTCGAGAACACCCTGGCGCAGATCGAGCGCCAGTTCGGCAAGGGCGCGATCATGCGCCTCGGCCAGCAGGAGCACCTCGGGATCGACACCATCCCCAGCGGGTCGCTCTCGGTCGACTTCGCGGTCGGCGGCGGCGGCGTGCCGCGCGGACGGGTGGTCGAGGTCTTCGGCCCAGAGTCGAGCGGCAAGACGACGCTGGCCCTGTCGATCATCGCCCAGGCACAGAGGATCGGCGGTACCGCTGCCTTCATCGACGCCGAGCACGCGCTCGACGCCGAGTACGCCGGCAAGCTCGGCGTCGACATCGACGATCTGCTGGTCTCGCAGCCGGACTCGGGCGAGCAGGCGCTGGAGATCGCCGAGATGCTGGTGCGCTCGGGCGGCATCGACATCGTGGTCGTCGACTCGGTGGCGGCACTCGTGCCACGCGCCGAGCTCGAGGGCGAGATGGGCGACTCGCACGTCGGTCTGCAGGCGCGGCTGATGTCGCAGGCGCTGCGCAAGCTGACCGCGATCGTCTCGAAGTCGCGCACCTGCCTGCTGTTCATCAACCAGATCCGCGAGAAGATCGGCGTCATGTTCGGCAGCCCGGAGACCACCACCGGCGGCCGCGCCCTCAAGTTCTACTCGTCGGTGCGCATCGACATCCGCCGCATCGCCTCGCTCAAGGACGGTGACGAGGTCGTCGGTTCGAAGGCCCGCGTCAAGGTGGTCAAGAACAAGGTGGCGCCACCGTTCCGCCAGGCGGAGTTCGACATCGACTACGGCGAGGGGATCTCCCGGGTCGGCGAGCTGCTCGATCTCGGGGTCACCCACAACGAGGTGCTCAAGAGCGGCGCCTGGTTCTCCTATGGCGACGTGCGCCTCGGGCAGGGGCGGGAGAACTCGAAGCAGTTCCTGCGCGACAATCCAGACGTCGCTGACGAGCTCGAGATGAAGATCCGCGCCAAGATGGGCCTGCCGCCGATGCACGTGAGCGCCAAGGACGACGACGCGTCGACCGAGAACTGAGACCGCCGACCGGCCTGCCCAGGGTGCTTCTCCGCGCGCACAGACGGACGCCGCAGGGCGCCGAAGGCCAGGGCCGGCGACGGCTCGCCCTGATCGCACTGGCCGCCCTGGCGGTCGCCGGTTTGCTGGCCGGCCTCGCGACGTTGCCGGCCTCCGCCGCCGCGACGAGCGAGGCCGAGGGGCACTACGGTTTCCTCTCGCTGCTCCCCGCCCTGGTGGCGATCGCCGTCGCCATCTGGCTCAAGGAGGTCGTCGTCGCGCTCGCGGCCGGGGTCTTCGTCGGCGCGCTGATCAGCACTTCGGGCAACCCTTTCGCGGCGCTGGCGCGATCGATGGACACCTTCGTGGTGCCGGCACTCGCCGATCCCGACCACGCAGCGATCCTGATCTTCTCCGGCCTGCTGATCGCGATGGTGGCGGTGATCAGCCGCTGTGGCGGCACTCTCGGCGTCATCGAGCTCGTGGCGCCGATGGCCACCACCGGTATCCGCGGCCAGTTGGCGACGTGGACGATGGGCGTGCTGATCTTCTTCGACGACTACGCCAACACCCTCATCGTCGGCCCGACCATGAGGCCGATCACCGATCGGCTGCGCATCAGCCGTGAGAAGCTCGCGTACATCGTCGACTCGACCGCGGCTCCCGTGGTCAGCCTGGTGCCGCTGTCGACTTGGATCGGCTTCGAGCTCGGGCTCGTCCAGGACGCCTTCGCGACCCTAGCCCTCGAGCAGTCGGCCTTCGGCGCCATCGTCGCGTCGATCCCCTACCGCTTCTACCAGTTCTTCGCCCTCGGTCTCGGCCTGATGGTCGCAGTGACCGGCCTGGACTTCGGCGCCATGCGGCAGGCCGAGCTACGCGCACGCAGCGGCGAGGTGCTGGGCCCCGGGCAGGTGCCGCTCGCCGATCTCGGCGCCAGCGATCTGGAGCCGCCCGACGACGCCCCGCACCGCGCCCGCAACGCTCTGGTGCCCATCGTCACGGTGGTGTTCGTCACCCTGCTCGGGCTGTGGACCACGGGATCGGCTTCCCTCGGCGAGACCTCCGCCAGCGGGCTCGAGAGACTGCGCCTGGTCTTCTCCGGCGCCGACAGCTACCGAGCGCTGCAGTGGGCGGGCGCCTCGGGGCTGCTGGCGGCGATCGCGCTGGCCTCGAGCCAGCGCATCCTGACGCTGGTCGAAGCCACCAAGGCGGCGATCGACGGTCTGCGCGTCGCCTTCATCGCCTTCGTGGTGCTGATCCTGTCGTGGGCTCTGGGCGCGGTGTGCAAGGCGCTCGGAGCGGCCGGGTTCCTGCTCCAGGTCACCGAGGGCGCACTCGCCCCGCAGCTGCTCCCGGCGCTGACCTTCGTCGTCGCCGCCGCGATCGCCTTCGCCACTGGGTCGTCGTGGGGAACGCTCGCGATCCTGACGCCACTCATCGTGCCGCTGGCCCACGGCCTGTCGGTGAGCGCCGGGCTGGCGCCCGGCTCCGCCGGCTTCCAGGGCGTGCTGCTGGCCTCGATCGCCTCGGTGCTCTCGGGCAGCGTCTGGGGAGATCACTGTTCTCCGATCTCCGACACCACGATCCTCTCCAGCATGGCGGCCGGCTGCGATCACCTGGCGCACGTCCGAACCCAGCTCCCCTACGCGATGCTCGGCGGCTCCACCGCGGTGCTGCTGGGGATCCTGCCTGCCTCGGCAGGCGTGCCGCCGCTGCTGTGCATCGGCGTCGGGCTGCTGGCGATCTACGCCGTGCTCCGTCTCCTCGGCGAGCGCACTCGCCGGCGATCGGCGGCGGCGGGTGCCGGCAGCGGTTGATCGGGACGGCCGCCTCGGGGAGACGGATCAGCTCACAGGGCCGCGCCCGGCCGAGCCGTCACCGCGACCTCGCCCGACGTGACTTCGGTCCAGGCGTCGATCACGCTCTGTGGCGAGATCTCGGCCATCGCGTGCGAACCCTCCCACTCGCGGCGGGTCGCCGGCCAACGCTCCCTCGGCCAGGCGCAGCACACCGCGATCGGGCCGTCGCCGCGCGGCGCGTTGCGACGAGGATCGGCACGCCCGAAGAGAACCACCAGCGGGCAGCCGAGGGCCGCCGCGGCCTGGGCCGGCCCGGTGTCGATCGACACGCACGAGTGGGCGACCTCGAGCAGGGCGAAGAGACGCCGCAGGGGAAGGTCCGGCGCCACCGAACGAACCGCCGGCACCGCGATCGAACGCTCGAGCTCGGCGAGCAGCGGCGCCTCCTCCGGCGAGCCGGTGAGCAGGAGCCGCGCCTCCGGTAGCCGATCGGTGATCGCCAGCGCCAGCCGGCGCCAGTTCTCGATCGGCCAGCGGCCGCGACGCCGTCGGCGCGACAGCGGCTGCAGCAGCACGAGCTGGCGACCGGCGAGGCCACGACCGGCCAGCCACCGGGCACAGTCGTTCCGCTCCGCCTGGCTGGTGGCCAGCTCGGCACGCGGGGAGGGTTCACCCACGAAGCAGCGACTGGGGCCGAACTCGCCGCACCTGCCGAGCCGCGCCGCGAAGTCGACCAGATGCTCCAGGTCGCCGCGCGGCTCCAGACCGTCACTGGCACCCGTTGGTGACGGCCGGACGATGAGCCGCTCGGGGATGTCGGCTCTGCGCAGCAGCCAGTGCACCTTGGGCAGGTCGTCGAGCACGAAGGTCGGCGACGGGCCGCGGCGTCGCAGCTGGCGCACCAGCTCCTGCTGTTCGAGGCTGAACCAGAACGGGCGGCGACGGCTCTGCACCGTGAAGACGTCGCCGATCGAGTCGAGCTCGCGGAAGACGAGCTGCGGCGACCCCTGGGATGCGACGACGTCGCACGGCGCACCGAAACGCCGCGCCAGCAGCCGCGTCAACGCGGTGAGCATCACCATGTCGCCCATGGCGCCGAAGCGCACCACCAGGGGGCGGGGATTGGACGAGCCACGCCCCCGGTCGGAGCGCGGCCGCACGCTTGCGCTCGACTCGGGTTCCGGCAGGGGCGCCAGCTCGCGGCGGTCGGCGCCGCGCTGCGGACGATCTGGAGGCTCTTTCACGCGAGGTCTCCCCGGGCCCTGGGTGGTACCGGATGACGCGGATGCCGTTCCGGGGTAGGAGGACCGACGGACGGCGGACGTTCGGGGTCGGGCCGATCTTGACAGCTTCCGGTTCCGCCGCGCGTCAGCCCGACCAGGCCGACACGCCGACAGGCCATGCGGCTCGGGAATCGCCGGCGGGCACCAGGCGTTGCGCCGGAGACGCCCACGCAGACTCCCGCTGCGCGAAACCGATCCGGCTCGGTATGCGTCTCGTCACCTTAGGGGCGCAGGGCCGAGTCGGCGGCGGAGGCTCGCCCCGTCCGCTGGCGCAGAAACCACTCCCAAGAGATCCCCAGGCGCCGCCGTCCGTCGGCGGCGCACTCCCGAGGAATGTCCGACGTGCACCCATGCCTGGTTCCCGGCGCCGCGACCCGGCGCCACTCCGACGCCTTCTCCGACCCCTCCTCTCGCTCTCGCGGCCGAGGCCCGCTCGCCGCGGGCCTCCTCCCGATCCTGCTCTGCACCGCCCTCGTCGCGCCGGCGCCCGGCCAGGAACCCGAAGAGGAGGAAGCGCCGACCCGCTGCCAGGCCTGCTCCGCGCTCGGCGTTCCGGGCGCCGACCTGACGGCGATCCTCGAGACGTTGGCGGCCGCGACCGACCTCGATCCGCAGTCCAGGCTCTACCTGCGCCTCGATCTGACGGATCCGGTCGTCGCTGGCCTGCCGGCGGTCGTCGGGGCCGGCGCCACGCCCTGGCTGCGCTACGACTTCGTGACCGACTATCCGGTGATCGGCAACGTCGATGCGTTCGACGCCGAGCTCGAGCGGCTGGCCGCGGTCGCCGACGCGTCGGCGCCGGGTACCGTGTTCGAGCTCGCCTGGCCGCGCATCGAGGATCCCTTCGCCGACGTCGCCGACTTCGCCTTCGCGATCAAGCGGGCGGCGGTCGCGGTGACCGGCGCCCAGATCGACGCGCGGGTGGCGCTGCGGGTCGGTGAGAACGGCGTCCCCAACGTCGAGCGCCTGCGGCTGCTCTACGCCGAGGAGATCCCGGCCTACGTCGACGGTGTGGTGCTCGCGGCGGCCTCGGAGGGCTTCCTCGAGACCCTGCGCGACGCGCTCGTCGACCTCGACCCGGAGAGCGACCTGGCGCTCGAGGTCCCGGTCACCGGCGATCCGCTCGAGGCCCTGCCACGGGTCGCCGGCGCCATCCACCGCGGCGCCAACGTGGCGCTCGTCGATCCCGTCGACGTGGCCGCCGAGGCCCTGGTGGCGCCGATGGTGCTCCTTGCCAACCAGCTCTCGGGCGACGTCTCGCCGGATCCCTACAGCACCCCGTCGAGCTTCGCGGGCGGCGAGGCGTGGAGCTTCGTGCGCGGTGAGGACCTGGCCCTGCGGGTGGTTGCGCGGCGCGGCGACGGAGCCGACCTCGAGCTCGAGTTCTCCGACCGGACCCTCTCGACTCCCACCCTCTACGACCCGGAGACCGGCGAGCCCTCGGACCTGTACACCGGGCGCCGCACCCGGAGCGGCTACGCGGTCACCGTCAGCCAGGCGCCGGCCGCCGTCCTGCTCGGCGTCGAGCGCCCGGCGATACGCGATCTCGCCGGCCTCGAGGGGGTCGAGGAGGACGTCACCGTCGCCGACGTCCGCCAGATGCCGGTCGAGGAGATCCTCCGCCGCCTGCAGGCGTTCGAGGACGACCAGCGCCGCAAGCTGGACAGCTACACCGCGATCAACACGCAGTCGCTGCGCTTCCAGGCCGGCGGCGGCGTGCAGTCCGTCGACGCCACGTTCCGGGGAGCGTTCTTCTACAGCCAGGGCGAAGGCTTCGACTGGGCGTGGGACGAGTTCTACGTCAACGGCGTGCGCTGGCGGCGCAAGAAGATCCCCGAGATCCCTCTGATCCAGCCCGAGAAGGCATCCAACCTGCCGCTCGAGATCAACTTCACCCGCGACTACCGTTACCGCCTGCGCGGCACCGCGACGGTGCGGGGTCGCGACTGCTGGGTGGTCGACTTCGAGCCGGCCGACCGCCTCGACGAGGGCGAGACCCTGTTCCAGGGAACCGTCTGGGTCGACCGCGAGATCTACGCCCGGGTGCAGACCCGCGCGGTGCAGCTCGGTCTGCGCGGCGACGTGCTGTCGAACGACGAGACCCTCGAGTACCAGCCGCTCGACGAGCAGGGGCAGCCGGCGCCCTGGAGCGACGAGAGCTTCTTCCTGCCGACCCGTACCACCGGCCAGCAGCTGTTCTCGATCCTCAACGGCACCACCGTCGTCGAGCGCGAGGTCCTGCTCACCGAGGTGCGGATCAATCCGGCCGATTTCGAGGAGCGTCGTCGGGCGAAGCTCGCCTCCGAAGTCACCATGGTGCGCGACACCGAGCGCGGTGTGCGCTACCTCGAGCCCACCGAGGATGGCGAGCGGGTGGTCCAGCAAGAGCTCGACAAGTCGCGTCGCTTCATCGTCGGCGGCCTGTTCTACGACGAATCGCAGGACTTCCCGCTGCCGCTCGGCGGCATCAACTGGCTCAACTTCGACTGGCGCGGCACCGGCACCCAGACCAACCTCTTCGTCGCCGGCCCGCTGGTGCTGGCGAACGTCGCGACGCCGAGCCTCCGGGGCTCGCGCTGGGATCTCGGCGCCGACGCCTTCGCCCTCGCGATCGCCGGCACCGACTCGGTGTTCCGCGACGGCGTCGAGGCCAGCGGCGAGGACGTCGAGTCACTGCGTCCCAACGTCGACATCGCCCTCGGGCGCCCGTTCGGCAACTTCTTCAAGCTCGAGCTCGAGTACAGCATCGGCTACAACAGGTTCAGTCGCGCCGACGACACCGCCGAGGAGTTCGTGCTGCCGGAGGATCACATCGACCACCGCTTCGAGGTGCTCGGGCGCTACAACCGCAACGGCTACCGCCTGCGGCTCGGTGGCAGCTACAACCTGCGCTCGGACTGGGAGGAGTGGGGCCTGCCGGGCAACAGCGAGTTCGACCCCGACCACGACACCTACACCCTGTGGGGCGGCGGCATCGCCAAGATCTGGCACCTGCCGAAGTTCACCAAGCTCGGCGTCGAGCTCGAGTACGTCGGCGGCGAGAACCTCGATCGCTTCTCGAAGTACCAGTTCGGTTTCTTCAGCGACATCCGGGTGCACGGCTATCGCTCCGACCGGGTGCGCGCCGAGGAGGCCTACGCCGCCCACCTGAGCTACGGCCTGAACATCGGCGACATCTTCCGCATCGACCTGGTCGGCGACGCCGCCTGGGCGACCGACGAGGCGGCGCTGCTCGAGGACGAGCTGCTCGCCGGGGTCGGCCTCGTCGGCACCTTCCTGGGTCCCTGGGGCACCATCGTCAACCTCGACGTCGGCGTGCCCGTGGCCGGGCCGGACGAAGGTTTCAGCGCCTTCGTGGCCTTCCTCAAGCTGTTCGACTGAAGCCGGGCGCCGGTGCGACGGCCGGCGACGGGCGGATACGCTCGTCGCTCAGGAGAGCCGAGCGATGAGCGGTTGGTGGAGCAGACTCCTGGGTCGCGGCCGAGGTCGGGGGGCGGACGGCGCCGATCCCGTCAATGGGATCGGCGGGGGGCGCGGCCCGTCGGACGCGGTCGAGGCGGAGCCACAGCCGGACCGATCCGGTGAGCTCGATGAGAGCGCTCGGCTCGACGAGGTCGATGGCATCGACGAGATCGACGCCGTCGTGCTGCCCGACGAGGACAGCCTCGATCTGCACCCCTTCCGCCCTCGCGACGTCGCGGACGTGGTGCGGGCGTTCGTCGACGACGCCTGGGACAGGGGACGGCGCGAGCTGCGCATCGTGCACGGCAGGGGGATCGGCACCCAGCGCGGCATCGTGCGCGCGGTCCTGTCGCGCGACCCGCGGGTCGCCGCTCTCTCCGACGCGCCAGGCAACTGGGGAGCGACGATCGTGAATCTCGGCGAGCCGACGGAGGGCCGGGAGACCTGAGCCACGGAGCCACGTCGGCGGGCTGGGCCGCGGGCGAACGCCGGACCCTCCCGATCGCCACCGGCCCGCCCGATCGTCGCCGTCACACCGCCGTCGCTCCACCGCCGTCACTCCACCGTCGTCACTCCACCGCCGTCACTCGACGGTCAGGGTCCGCGCCGGGTCGGTGCCGGCAGCCCGCCGCGCCGGGATCCAGCTCGCCGCGACGGTGAGCGCCAGGACTGCGAGGATCGCACCCCCCAGGAGCCGCGGATCGAGCGGCTCGACCTGGTAGAGGAGCGTGTCGAGAGAGCGCAGCAGGGCGAAGCTGAGCAGCGCGCCGAGCAGCACTCCCGCGACACCCAGTCGCAGGCCGCGCGAGACCACCTCGGTCAGCAGGCGCCGCGGCGAGGCTCCCAGTGCGAGTCGCACGCCGAGCTCCTGCCGGCGCTCGCGCGCCATGGCGCTGAGCACCGTGTAGATGCCCATCGCCGCGAGCACCAGGGCGAGCAGCGAGAAGGCTCCGAACAGCACCAGGGCGAGCCTCCGCTGGGCCAGGGATCGCGCCACGGTGCCGCTCATCGTCGCCACGTCGTAGAGCGCCAGGGACGGGTCGAGTCGCCGCACGATCTCGCGCACCGGCGTCACCAGGGCGACGGCTGCCTCGAGCTCGCTGCGCTCACCGCCAGCTCCAGTCTCGGCGCGCACCATCAGGGTGACGCTGCCGGTCTGAGGCGCCTGCAGCAGGTTGACGTACATCGCGAACGGGGCGTCGGCATCGAGCCCGTCGACCCGCTCGTCAGCCACCACACCGACCACCGTGCGTTCGATGCCCCAGAAGGCGATCCGCTGGCCGATCGCGTCGCCTTCGGGGAACAGGCGCTGCGCGGCGACCTCGCCGAGCAGCGCCACCGCCGGCTGTTCCACCGTGTCGCGCTCGTCGAACCAGCGACCGGAGAGCAGTCGGGTGCGGTTGGTCTCGAAGTACCCGGGGCTCACCATGCGCAGCCTGATCTCGCCCAGCGAGTGCACCGGGTCGTCGGCAGCCCGGCCCACGACCAGGAAGCTGTTGGTGAATCCCGACTCGAGCGGGTGGTGCGAGGTGAGGCCCGCGGCCTCGACGCCGGGCAGGGCGCGCACCTGCTCGAGCAGCCGCCGGTTGAAATCGTTGACTTCGGCCCAGTGCGGAAAGCTGGCGAAGTCCCTGGGATAGCGCGCGTTCGGCAGCGAGTAGCTCATCCTCACCACGGCCGACGCGTCGAATCCGGGGTCCAGGGCGCGCAGCTTGTCGAGCGAATAGGAGAGCGCCGCCGCACCGCACACCAGCGGCAGGGCGAGGCCGATCTGGGTCGCCACCAGGAGCCGCCGCAGTGGACGCGCGCGTCGGCGCTCCCCGCCACGAACCCGGCTGCCGTGCAGTGCCGCGAGAGCACTGTTCGAGCGCAGGCGCGCCCACGGCAGCAGCGCGAACACCACGCCGACCAGGCAGAGCAGCCCGACAGCGGCCAGCCGCCAGGTCGCCAGGCCGCCGGCGTCGTGGGTCAGCAACGCCAACGAGCCCAGCTCGGGAACCTCGGAGAGCCCGAGGACGGCACGTCTCGAGAGCATCGCCACGACCCATCCCAGCACCCCGGCGAGCGCCATGAGCATGGCCGACTCGGCGGCGAAGCGCAGGCCGAGTCGCCCCCGGGTCGCCCCCAGCGCGGTGCGCAGGTCGAGCTCGGCGGCGAGTCGACGCATGCGCAGCAGCAGCAGATTGCCGACGTTGGCGCAGACCAGGACCAGAACCAGGCACCCAGCCGCCATCAGCGTCAGGAGGGTCGGTCGCACCTCGCCGCGCAGCACGTCGACCACCGGCTCGACGAAGGCGCCTCGGTCCTGGTTCGTCTGCGGGTACTCCTGCTCGAGCGCTCTGTGGATGGCGCTCGCCTCCTCTTGGGCGGCCGCCAGAGGCACGTCCGGCGCCAGCCGCGCCACGATCGAGGTCCCGTGGCGGTAGCGCGGCGCCGAGGTCTCGTCGGCCTGCAGTGGCAGCCAGATGTCGACGTCGCGCCCCGGGATCTCGAGATCCGCGGGCACGACTCCGATGACTTCGGCCGGCTGCTCGTCGATCCGCACCGTCTCGCCGAGGACGCCCACGTCGCCGTCCCAGAGCTCGTTCCAGAATCGCTCCGAGAGCAGCGCCACGCTGGCGCCTGCGGGACTCGCCTCCTCGGCGGAGAAGGCCCTCCCACGCAGGGGTTCCCTTCCGAGCACCCGCAGCATCTCGTGGCTGGTGCGGGCGATCTGCACACGGCGTGGCTCGCCGCCGGCGAAGCCGAAGTTCGCCTCGGCGGTGCTGTAGGCGGCCAGCGCCTCGAGGGTGCGGCTGCGCTCCGCCAGATCCAGGTAGTCGGGGTAGGACGCCGGCTCGCGCCGGGTGCCTGTGGCACGGTCGTTCTGCCACACGATGACCAGACGCTGCGGATCAGCGAACGGAAGCGGACGCACCAGCACCTCGTAGACCAGCCCCCCGATCGCCCACACCCCTCCCAGACCCAGCGCCAGGGCCACCACCACGGTGACGCTGTAGCGCCAGTCGCGGCGCAGCGAGCGTGCGGCCGTGCGCAGGTCGCTCACCACGCCGAGCCAACGATCGCGGCGATGCGCTTTGACCCGGCCCTGCTGCGAGAGCTCGAGGCACTGTGCGCGCACCGCTTCGACGGCTCCGAAACGCCGCCGTGCCTCGGCGCCAGCCGCGGCGGCATCCATGCCTTCCCGCTCCAGCTCGGCGGCCCGCTCTTCGATGTGGAAGCTCAGCTCGTCGTCGACCGCCTGGCGCGGATCCGGAGGGAAGAGCCGGCCGTGTGGAGCGTCGTCCTCGCGACGCCGGTTCACGCCGAGACCCCGGCCGCGAGCTCGAGCTCGAGCCCGAGCACCGCGGCCACGGCACGGGTGTGATCGACCCAGCTCTCGACCTCGCCGCGCAGACGCTGACGGCCCCGGTCGGTGAGGCGGTAGAACTTGGCGCGCCGGCGGGATTCCGAGAGCCCCCACTCGCCCTCGAGGCAGCCGTCCCGCTCGAGCCGATGCAGGGCCGGATACAGCGCACCCTCCTCGATCTTCAGCGAAGTCGCCGCGGCCTCGATCTCGCGCAGGATGGCCAGGCCATGACGCCGCCCCTGCTCGAGAGTCTGCAGCACCAGCAGGTTCAGGGTGCCGTACAAGCGATCGGATTCCACTGCGGCCATGTGTTGCGCCTCCTCGACCTAAGCCTTTTAGGTGAAGAGCTTCGCCCAGCCGACCTAAGCTGTCAAGGGGAAGGCCGACGCCGCCTCGCCCCGCGGCTCAGTCGGTCGGGCCGGTGGCCGGGAAGCGCCGCCCTCCGATCCAGAGCGCGACGCCGAAGCCGACCACCGGGGCGAGGATCAGCAGATCGCTGGCGGTGAAGCGGTCGAGGTCTCGGAACTGGTAGGAGAGCCAGCCGCCGCACGACACTCCGGCGAGGAAGAAGGTGGCAGCGGCGAAACGGATCTCCCGGTCCGCCTCGCGGTGGGCGGTCTGGCGTTCGCCGGAAGTGAGCCCGTCCTGCTGCACGATCTCCCAGCGCTTGGCGTCGATCTGGCGGTGGCGCAGCACGGTGGCCAGTCCGCACGCCGCTCCGACCGCCGCGAGCAACGGGTAGAGCAGCGCCAGCAGCACGGAAGGAGGCTGGACAAGGGGCGTGATGTGGGTGCTGGCTCCGAGTCCGAGCAGGACGAACAGGGCGGTGGCGCCAGCGGCCACGAGCTGCAGTCGGCGGACCACGCGGGGAGGCTAGCAGCCGAGGCGCAGCTCTGGTGGAGCCCCTGGCTGGGCACGGGGAGGTGGCCCCGCAATCCGCCGTGCCCGATCGGGTCGCTATTTCGGACCGACTTGGTCCATAATGACCTCATGTGTCGTGCCTGCGCACAGGACCATCGCGCCGCGCTCAGCTGTCGCGAGAGGATCGGCGACTACCTCGCCCGACTTCCGCTGCTCTCGCACCTGGCGCCGGAGGAGGTCGAGGAGCTCACCGCGGCGAGTTGCCCACGCGAGCTCTGTGACGGTCAGTGGCTGTTCGCCGAGGGCGAGCCGGCGGATCGCTTCTTCCTGGTGCGGGCCGGACAGATCGTGCTCTTCCGTCAATCCGCGGACGGACGCGAGTGCATCGTCGCGGTGGTCGGTCAGGACGAGCTGCTCGGCGAGGAGCAGATCTTCGACGAGCACCCGGTCCGCTCGCTCAATGCGCGCGCGGTCGGCCCGACCGCGCTGCTCAGCATCTCGCGCAACAGCCTGAGACGTCTCGTCGACCAGTCTCCCACGGTGCGCCACGCCTTCCTGCAGACGATCGACCGCCGGCAGCGGCTGCTGCTCGACCACATCGAACGGCTGACCCTGCAGAACGCGCAGGGCCGTCTCGTCGCCTATCTCCTCGGCGAAGCGAAGCTGTCGCCGGACGGTCGGCGGGTGCGGTTGCGGATTCCCAAGCACGCCCTCGCATCGCATCTGGCGATCCAGCCCGAGACGCTCTCCCGTGTCATGTCGCGGCTCAAGGCCTCGGGCAAGATCCGCGAGGAACGAGGGTCGATGCTTCTCGACACCGCGCGCCTGCGCGAGGACCTCGAGCCGGCGGAGAACCTCGGCCCCTCGTGGGGCTGCCCCGGCCCGCCGCCGGGGGACGACACGCTCCGCCGTCCGGGGCGCTGAGCGAGCCACGGGGCGGGCCGGAGCTACACTCCCCCAGCCGCGACACGCGCTCGTGGAGATCGGCGAGAACCAACGTCGCTGGGAGCACTCGGTGGGACTTCGGTGGAACTGACGCAGGCCGGGTCGGAGCGCCGCTCCGTCGGGACACTTCGCTTCCGCCGTAACGGCGGCGCGTGGCCGACGGCTGCCGTGGCGGCCGCGGCGCTCGCGCTCGCTGGTTGCGACGGCATCGAGTGGGGCCGGGTGCATCAGCCCGACGGGGTGCACGCCCGCCACGTCGTGCTGCTGGTGCTCGACACGGTGCGCGCCGACCGCATGTCGCTCTACGGGCACCATCGCCCCACCACGCCCTTCCTCGACCAACTCGCCGGCAGCAGCGTGGTCTTCGACCGCGCCAAGTCGCCGGCCCCCTGGACCGTGCCCTCGCACGCCAGCATGTTCACCGGCCTCTGGCCGTCGCGCCACGAGGCCCAGTGGGGGCGGTTCGTCCTCGACGAGAAACACCTCACGCTGGCCGAACTGTTGGCGGCGCGCGGCTTCCACACCGTCGGCCTGTCGGCCAACACCTTCGTCTCGCGAGACACCGGCTTCGCCCAGGGTTTCCGCCAGTTCGGCAATCCCACCGTCGCCTTCCACGATCGCAGCGAGGAGATCCTCCGCGCCCTGCCGACCGTGTTCGACCTCGAGCGGCGCAACTTCGTGTTCCTCAACTTCCTCGACGCCCACATTCCCTACAACACCAGGCGCTACGGAGCCGAGTACGGCGTGCTGCGTCCGGGCGGCCCGGTGCGCGACGCCGACGTCAAGTGGCAGATCAGCGCCGGAGCCCGCCCCTTCACCGACGAGGAGAAGGACCAGCACGGGCGCGCCTACGATGCGGCGATCCGTTACGTCGACGACCTGGTGGCTGCGGTGGTCGAGCAGCTCGAGCAGCTCGGCGTGCTCGACGAGACCCTGCTGATCGTCACCTCGGACCACGGTGACGGCCTCGGCGAGCACCAGATCATCGGCCACACAGCGAGCACTTGGGAGGAGCAGCTGGCGGTGCCCCTGCTGCTGCGCCTGCCGGCCGCGTTCCCGGCGGCCCGCCTCGCCGACCTGGTGTCGACCACTGCGGTGGCGGCGACGGCGGTGGACGCCCTCGGCCTGCCACGGCCGGCGGGGTGGGACGACTTCCCCAGCCTCTACGGCATCTCCGCCGGCACCGCGGAGGCGCCCGATCCTCCGCAGACCCCGGTTCTCGCCGACTACCGCAGCTACTTCTCCGAGGACGCCCGGGCGATGAACGCCCAGGTCGAGCTCGACCACCCGCAGCTGGCGGCGCAGGTCCATCACACCCACGTCCTCTACTGCGACCGGACCAAGCTGGCGGTGCGACCGGAGGGGATGCCGACGCTGTTCGATCTCGCCGCCGATCCGACCGAGCAGAGCGACCTCTGGAGCGCTGAGGATCCACTCGCACGGCGCTGCTTCTCCCACTACCGGCGGCTGCTCGGTGCCGGGCTGTTCACCGACTTCGATGCCGTGGTCACCCAGGAGCAGCGCGACGCCGCTGCGGCCGCGCGCAACGAGGAGGAGCTGCGGGCCCTCGGCTACATCAACTGAGGCGCTGCCCTGGGGCCTCGGCGGACGGCGCGCTCGGGCGTCAGAGCGGCACGACCTCGCCCTGCTCCGCGATCCGCATCCCGGCCGCCTCCACCTCGTGCCGCTCCTCGCTGCCGGCGACCGCGGCGGGGTTGGTGTGGTTGAGGTGGATCCAGCGGATCTTCGCCCGCTCGGGGGAAGGCAGCGATGCGAAGCGGGCGAGGCTCTCCTTGATCATCGGATGCGGGAAGCCCGACATGTCGCGCCCGGGGATCTCGCCGTGGAACCAGAAGCTGCCGTCGAGATAGGCCACGTCGACCCGCGCGATCTCGTCCTCCACCGCCACCCCGGCCTCGTCCCAGTCGTCCCAACCGTCGATGTCGGGGAGGAAGAGCACCGTGCTGCGGGGGCCCTCGATACGGAACGCGACGGTCTCGGCGAACTCGCGGCGGTGCGGCACCGGGATCGGAGTGACCACGAGCCCGGAACCGATCTCCACCGGCTGGCGGCCGCGCAAGGGCTGGAGAGCGATGTTCCCGTAGTCGACCAACTGACTCCAGGGCCCGTTGCCGCGCAGGAAGGCCGTCATCTCCGGCATCGCCCAGACCGGCAGCCCCGAGGCCCCCATCACCTCGTGGCCGAAGAAGATCAGGCCGGCGTAGTGGCCGACGTGGGCGTGGGTCAGGAAAACCCCCTCGAGACCGGGGCGGTCCTGGCGCGGCGCCAGTTCGTCCAGGGCCACCAGCTGGCGCGCCAGATCGGGCGTCGCCTCGAACAGCCAGCGCCCTCCCGACGCAGGATCGATCAGGCCCAGACAGCTCGCCAGCCGACGCTCCCGCCCGCGCCACTTCGAGAGATCGCCGTCGCCGACCTGCGGATCGCCGCCGTCCTGGCCGTTGCCGAGCACCACGAGGTACGGGCCGTCGGGTGGCTCCCGGTCCTGCGGCGCTGCCTGGCGCGACTGCGGCGTGCCTGCCGCGGCTTCTTCCGCGTGCGGCGGCGAAGGCGCGCAGGCCATGGCCAGCAGCACGGCGGCCGCCGTCGCTCCGCAGGCGACGGGCCGCGAACGGAGTCGTCGCGTCGGGATCCAGAGTCTGCGCATCGCCGCCAGCATAGCCGGCGACCGACCGCCGTGCCTGGCGCTCGCAGCGGCAGCGAACGAGCCGCCCGAGCCGGCGTCGGCCGAGACCCCGCGCGGTCTCGGCCGGCCGCTCTCAGACCTTCGCGAACGCCTGCTCGAAGTCGGCCCGGATGTCGTCGAGATGTTCGATGCCGACCGAGACACGCACCATGTCCGGCGTCACCCCGGCCTGCTCCTGCTCCTCGGCCGACAGCTGCTGGTGGGTCGTGGTGGCCGGATGGATCACCAGCGTCTTCGCGTCGCCGACGTTGGCCAGATGGCTCGCCAGCTCGACCGAGTCGATGAAGCGCGCTCCGGCTTCCGCACCGCCCTCGATGCCGAAGGAGAGTACTGCGCCGAAGCCGTGCCGAAGGTACTTCTTCGCGGCGTCGTGGTAGGGATGGTGCTCGAGACCGGGGTAGTTCACCCAGCTCACCTTGGGCTGCTGCTCGAGCCACCGCGCCAGGGCGAGGGCGTTCTCGCAGTGACGGTCGACGCGCAGCGAGAGGGTCTCGAGCCCCTGCAGCAGAAGGAAGGAGTTGAACGGGCTCAGCGCCGGACCGAGATCGCGCAGCCCCTCGACGCGGGCACGGATCGCGAAGCAGACGTTGCCGAAGGGCCCGTCCGGCCCGAAGACCTCCCAGAACTTCATGCCGTGGTACCCGGGAGAGGGCTCGGTGAAGACCGGAAAGCGGCCGTTGCCCCAGTCGAACCGGCCCGAGTCGACGATCACCCCGCCGATCGAGGTGCCGTGACCGCCGATCCACTTGGTGGCCGACTGCACGACGATGTCGGCGCCGTGGTCGATCGGCCGGCAGAGGTAGCCGCCGCAGCCGAAGGTGTTGTCGACGATCAAGGGGATGCCGTGCTCACGGGCCACCGCAGCGAGGGCGTCGAAGTCGGGCACGTTGAAGCCCGGGTTGCCTATGGTCTCGACGTAGAGCGCCTTCGTGCGGTCGTCGATCAGGGCGGCGAAATCGGCGGCGTCGTCGCCGTCGACGAACTTCACCGCGATGCCGAGCCGCGGGAAGGTCACCTTGAACTGGTTGTAGGTGCCGCCGTAGAGCAGGCTGGTCGAGACGATGTTGTCGCCCGCCGCTGCGATGGTGGTGATCGCAAGCAGCTGCGCGGCCTGTCCGCTCGCGGTCGCCAGGCCCATCACCCCGCCTTCGAGAGCGGCCATGCGCTGCTCGAACACATCCGTGGTGGGGTTCATGATCCGCGTGTAGATGTTGCCGAACTCCTGGAGCGCGAAGAGACGCGCGCCGTGGGCCGAGTCGTCGAACGTGTACGACGTCGTCTGGTGGATCGGCACGGCCCTCGAGTTGGTGCCGGCCGCCGGTGCCTGCCCGGCGTGGATCTGGAGGGTCTCGAAGCGGCGCGGGGGCGCTGCGGTGGGCTCGTTGTCGGACATCGGAAGTCTCCGGTTGTAGGGCTTGGGACGCGGGCGATGCGGTCGGGCGACCCGCTGTCGAGGCTCGTCGTGAATGCCGGCACGGCGACGGCCTGGCCACCGCAGCCGCGGCGAGGCGACGCGGGAGGCTCGGAGCGAGCCGAAACGAGATTCTACATGGAGCGTCGTCTTCGGGGTGATCTAGCGATCCGACTCCACGATGGCGCAATATCGTAGAACTGGATTCCAAGAGCCGCTCGATCCCGAGCAGCCTCGACATCTCGGTGCGCTGTCGGTCAGCCTGGTCGGTGTCCGCTCCGCTCCGCCAGCTCGCGCCCCTACCGCAGGTCGGCGACAAAGGCGTCGCAGGTGCGAACGATGGCGTCGCGCACGCGACGGAACTCCTCCAGCACCTGCTGGTCGTCGCCCGCGGCCGCCGCCGGGTCGGGAAAGCCCCAGTGCAGCCTGACGACGTCTCCGGCGACGAAGGGACAGTCACGGTCGGCGTCGTCGCACACGGTGATCACCGTGTCGAGCGGCTGGTCGCGGAACTCGTCGAGAGACTTCGAGCGGCGGTCCGCGATGTCGAAGCCGATCTCCGCCATCACCTGGATCGCCAGCGGGTGCACGAACCCGGTCGGCCTCGAGCCGGCGCTCGCCACCTCGAGCAGATCCCCGCCCCGCTGCTGCAGCACAGCCTCGGCCATCTGGCTGCGGCACGAGTTGCCGGTGCACAGCACGAGGGTGCGGAGTCGTCCGGATCGGCCGTGGTCGGTGGTGGACCGCACGGCACCATCCTGTCACCGCAGGCGACTCGCGAGACCGCTCCGAGGCTGAAGATCGCGTGAAGGTCGGCGGCCGAGCGGCGCCCTGGCGCTGGCCGCGGGCCGAAGCCCTATGCCGCCGTCGGCTGGAGCCGGCCCCCGGGCCGAGCCCGCAGTCAACCGAAGCGATGGGTGCACCAGAAGAAAAAGACCTCTCGGCAGCCTCGAGGGCTGCCGGAGAGGTTCCATGGGCATGGGGCACCTTCTGGTGTCGGGGCTCGGACCGGGCCGTCCGGCTCCGACTTCGGGCCTCCAGCTTCCGAGAGGGGAAGCCAAAGACCTGCCGGAGCAAGAGCCGGGCCAGGCGCACGGCGGCCAGTAGAGGCCGTTCCAGCGATCGGCACGTTCCGGATCGACTCGCAGGGCGACGGCGCAGGGAACCAGCTGCCGGCCCGTTGCCTTGATCCGGAACAGTTGTACGCTCGCGGCCTGCCTGGCCTCCGCCCTGCGCCGTGGCGGAGGACCGGAGACACGGCCCTTGCCGGCCGCCGAGGAACCTCCCGAGGACCGCGATGAACACTGACCGCCGCTACCGCCGTGACGACGGCACCGACCGATCGAGCGTCGCCGCTGGCGGCGCCACCCGAACCACCGCCCGCCGGCAGGCGAGCCCTCTCTCCCTGGCTGGCGCTGCCCTGGCGCTGGCGGTGGCCACCGCTGCGACGGTGTCGGCGAGCGAGCCGGTGCACTGGGAAGCTTCGGCCCTGATTCGCGCCGAGGGGTTCGAGCGCTCCGAGGTGATGACCGTGCTACGCACCCTCACCGACGAGATCGGCTCACGGCTCACCGGTTCGCCGGGGATGCAGCGAGCCAACGAGTGGACCCGCGACCAGCTGGCCGAGTGGGGCCTGATCGACGCTCGGCTCGAGGAGTGGGGGCCGTTCGGCCGCGGCTGGAGCTTCGACCGCGCCAGCGTGCACCTACTCTCCCCCCACGCGATGCCGCTGCATGCCCTGCCGCAGGCGTGGACGCCCGGCACCGAGGGACCGGTTCGCGGAACCGTGAAGGCGCTGCGCGTCTCCAGCGAGGCCGACCTCGAGTCGATGCGCGGCGAGCTCGCCGGCAAGATCGTCCTGCTCGACGAAGCACGAGAGCCGGGTGAGCGCGACGAGGCCTTCGCTCGCTACGACGAGACCGAGCTCGAGGAGATCTCCCGCATCGATCTCGACGACCTCGCCGAGTCGCCTGGCCGCTCGGCGCGCCTGGCCTCGTTCCGCAAGCGCCTCGAGCTGCGCCGGGCACTGCGCGAGTTCCTGCGCCAGGAGGGCGTCGTCGCGGCGCTCGAGATGAGCGATCGCGACAACGGGATCGTGCGCGTCACCGGCGGCGGTTCGCGGGAGCCGGACGAGGATCCCGGAGTGCCCACCCTGGTGGTCGCCGCCGAGCACTACCGCCTGCTCCACCGACTGCTCGACCGCGACCTCCCTGTCGAGATCGAGGTCGACGTGCGGGCACGGTTCCACGACGACCAGCTCATGGCCTACAACACCCTCGCCGACCTGCCGGGAAGCGACCTCGCGCACCAGGTCGTGGTGGTCGGGGGACACCTCGATTCCTGGCACGCCGCAGGCGGCTCGAACGACAACGCCGCCGGCGTGGCGGTGGCGATGGAGGCGATGCGCATCCTGCGCGCCACCGGTCTCGAGCCGCGGCGCACCATCCGCATCGGGCTGTGGAGCGGCGAGGAGCAGGGGCTGCTCGGCGCCCGTGCCCACGTCGCCCAGCACTACGCGGAGCGGCCGCAGAACGAGGACCCCGAGACTCGCGACCTGCCGCGCTTCCTGCAGCCGCCGCAGTGGCCGATCACCTACAAGCCGGCCTGGGACGACTTCCAGGCCTACTTCAACCTCGACAACGGCTCCGGCAGGATCCGCGGCATCTACACCCAGTCGAACCCGGCCCTGGTGCCGATCTTCTCCGCCTGGCTCCAGCCGCTACGCGACCTCGGCGCCGACACCGTCTCCAACCGCGACACCGGAGGCACCGATCACCAGGCGTTCGACGCCTACTCGCTGCCCGGGTTCCAGTTCATCCAGGACGACCTCGACTACTCCTCGCGCACCCACCACACCGAGCTCGATCACGCCGACCACGCCCGCGCCGCCGACCTCAAGCAGGCGGCGGTGGTGATGGCGACCTTCGCCTACCACGCCGCGATGCGCGACGAGCTGCTGCCGCGCAAGCCGAAGCCGCGCCCGGATCCCGAGGCGCAGCGCGAGGCAGAGCAGAGCGAAGCAGAGACGGCGGCGAGGCGCTGATCCGAGCCCGGTGACATCGCGGACTCTCGCCGGCGCTCACTGCTGCCGCAGCACCGTCGCCGGATCGAGCCTGGCGGCGCGCGACGAGGGCGCCCAGGCCGAGACCAGCGCCGCGACCATCAGCAGCATCGGAACCGCGATCAGGAGCTCCGGCTGCAGCGTGCTCTGCTGGTAGAGGAAGCGCTCCACCAGGCGCGCGGCGCCGAAGCAGCCGACGCCGCCGATCGCGATGCCGAGGCCGGCCAGCCAGAGCGCCTGAGAGAGCACGCCGCGGCGCAGCTCGCCGGGCGTGGCGCCGAGCGCTGCACGCACCCCCAGCTCGGCTCTGCGCGCATCGACGAAGTAGGCGATCACGCCATAGATGCCGATGCAACCGAGCACCAGGGCGAGCACCGAGAACATCGCCAGCAGGATCGCGAGCAGCTCCTCGTCGGCGAGTGAGCCGCGCACCACGCCCGGCAGGGAGCGCACTCCGACCACCGGCACCTGGGAGTCGACCGCCGCCACCGTCTCACGCACCAGGGCGCCGAGGGAGGTCGCGTCTCCCGCTCCCCTGACCAGCAGCTCCATGCTGGCCATCGGCGCGCCACGGCGCTGGGCGTGAGGGATGAAGAGGGCCATCTCGGGCTCCTCGTCGGGGGCCAGCAGCCGCGCGTCGGCGACCACGCCCTCGACGCGGTACCAGCCGAACCAGTAGGCGCCGAGGACCTCACCCAGAGCGGCGCCGACGTCGGCGGAGTCGGGCCCCGCGGCACCGGCGAACAGGCGGCGCTCGAGCTCGCGGTTCACCAGCGCCGAGCACGGCCGCTCCTGCGAGCACTCGCCCGGTTCGTCGCCCCGAGCCACGTCGCGCCCGGCGAGCAGCGGGATGCGCAGGGTCTCGAAGTAGCCCTCGGTGACGTCGTGCACCAACGCGACCGGCAGCGCGTTGGGGTCGAACTCGAGTCGCGGCACGTCGAAAGCGGTGTAGATCGGCGACCCCATCGGCGCCGCCGAGACCGCGGCAGCGGACTCAACCGTCGGGCTCTGCTCGAGCCGGTCGACCACCTGACGATAGAGCTCGATGCGACGCGTCGCGTCCTCGTAGTCGGCGTCGGCCGGATCGAGCCGCGCTGCGACCACGGCACCGGCCTCGAAGCCGAGGTCGACCTGCAGCAGGCTCCAGAGGTTGCGCAGGGTGAGGCCGGCGGAGAACAGGAGCACGGTGGCGAGAGAGGTCTGCAGCACCGCCAGCACGCGGCTGTGGCGACGGCCGCTGCCGCCACCGCCGCGTGCGACGCCGAGCAGGGTCTGCGCCGGAGCGCGGGACTGCCTCCAGGCCGGCAGCAGACCGAAGACGAGAGCGGTGACCACCGAGAGGACGAGCGCGAAGGTCAGCATGCGGCCGTCGAGACCGAGCTCTCCGAAACGAGCGTCGACCTCGGGCAGGAAGCCGACCAGGAACCGCTGCGCGGCGAGCGCCAGGCCGATGCCGAGGCCGGCGCCGAGCAGGGCGATGACCAGGCTCTCGATGAGCAGCGACACCACCAGCCTGCCGCGACCGGCGCCGAGGGAAGAGCGGATCGCCGACTCCTGCTGACGGGCCGACGAGCGCGCCAGCAGCAGGTTGGCAACGTTGGCGCAGGCGACCAGCAGCACCAGCACCGAGGCGGCCATGAGCAGTTGCAGCAAGCGCTGGAGGCGGCCGGCAAGACGGATCTGCAGCGGCGTCACCGCCGCACTGGCGACCCACTCCTCACTGGGAGTCCACACCGGGTTCTCCTGGCGCAGGCGCTCGGCCCGCAGACGCACCATCTCGGTGGCCTCCTCGGCGCCGTAGCCATCGGCCAGCCTGGCGACCAGGAGCAGGTCGTGATTCCCCCAGTGGTAGCCGCTGTCGGCCGGCTCGATCGTGCGCGCCGTCCAGATCGATGTTGCGGCGTCCGGGAAGCGCAGCGCCGCGGGCACCACGCCGACGATCTCGTGCGGCCTGCCCTCGAGGCGCAGCGTCTCGCCGACAGCGGCAGAGGCGGTGCCGAAGAGCTCCCACGCCAGCCGCTCCGAGACCACCGCCACGGCGGGCGCCCCCTCCATCCCATCCACATGGGTCAGGGCTCGACCGACCACCGGCGGCGTGCCCAGCAGGTCGAACAGGTTCGGGGTCGCGCGGGCGCCTTCCACCCGCATCGGGCGTTCGAAGCCGGTCACGGTGAAGGCCTGTCTGGACGCCGCGGCCACATCGGCGAACGCCTCGACCTCGCGCATGCCGAGGAAGACGGCCTCCGACTGGGTGCGGTTGTCGCCGCCCCAGACGTCGACTAGGCGGTCCGGATCCGAGTAGGCCAGGTTGCGCAGCAGGACGGCGTCGAGCACGCTGAAGATCGCGGTGGTGACGCCGATGCCGAGCGCCAGCGTCAGCACGGCGGTGACCGCGAAGGTCCGGTGACGGCCGAGCGTGCGCAGGCTGAGCCAGGCGTCCTGCAGCAGGTCGACGATCCTGATCCTTCGCATCCTCTTCCTCTCCTGCCGCAGCTGCAGCGTCAAGCACTCGTCTCTCACGTCCTCGAAGCTGCCGAAGCGTCGGGCCGCCTCGGCGCGGGCGTCTTTCGGTTCGAACCCACGGTCCTGGAGCGCTCGTTGCTTCATCTCCAGGTGAAAGCGCAGCTCCTCGGCCACCTCGTCCTCGATCTCGCTCCGATCGAGCCCGAGTCCCCAACGGCGACGCGCCTGCGGACCCTCGGTCACGTCGCCGGCACCGTTGCCCCCGACCTCGGGGCGACCTCGACCGCGACGGCGAGTGCCCGCTCCATCGCCGCGGCGTAGCGTCGCCAGCGATCGAGCTCGTCCTCCTGTCGGCGCTCACCCTCTTCGGTCAGGGCGTAGAACTTGGCCCGCCGGTTGTTCTCCGACGGCCCCCACTGCGAACGGATCCAGCCACGCTTCTCCATCCGGTGCAGGGCGGGGTAGATGGTGCCCTCGAGGATGCGCAGCTCGTCACCGGTCGCCGCCTCGATCCACTCGGCGATGCCGTAGCCGTGCCGCTCCACGCCGCGCAGCGAACGCAGGATGAGCAGGTCGAGAGTCCCGCGCAGCAGGGCGTCGGTGCGGGCTGCCGCGGCAGGTTTGGCTCCGGGCATGATGACTCCTCGTTCCAGGCGGCCGCGGGTGGCTGTCCGCGGCTTTCGGTGGTTGTCGCGCTTCGGATGACGTATCTCCCGCGCCCATCCCCGCCTCTTCTACGCGGATCCACCCCTAGAGTTTCTATGGGAGTCTCGGAGCTCGGGTGCCGACGACGGCAGAAACGGCTCGTCCGTGGTCGCGGACCGTGGCTACACTCGTCGCATGCCCAAGACGATGCGCCCCCTCCCGAGTCCGCGCCGCAGCGCCAGGCACGTGCTGACGACCGTGACGACCATGATCGCGGCATCTCTCATGACCGCCTGCACTGACTCCTCGTCACAGCAGGCGGACCGCCCCGCCGATCTCGTCCTGCGCTCAGCGCGTGTCTGGACCGGGATCCCTGGGGCTGCCCTGGCCGAAGCGGTCGCGATACGCGACGGCGAGATCGTCGCCGTCGGCCGCGACGCGGAGGTCGAGGCCTGGATCGACGCCGCCACACAGGTGGTGGAGCTGGCGGGCGCCTTCGTCGTGCCCGGGTTCTCGGACAACCACGTGCACTTCGCCGCCGCTGCTGCCTTCCTCGAGTTCAACGTCATGAAGGTGGCGAGCCAGGAGGAGTTCACCGAGCGGCTGCTCGAGGTCACCTCCAGGCTGCCGCCCGGAGAGTGGATCGTCGGCGGGCTCTGGGGCGCCTACGACGCCTGGGCCGAGGACTCCGCAGGCGGCAGCAGTCGCGAGACCTTCACTCCGAACCTGCGGGCGCTCGACGACAGCACCGCCGAGCACCCCGTCTTCCTGCGCCGCTTCGACGACGGCGAGTTCGCCGTCAACAGCGCCGCCCTGCTCGCTGCCGGCATCGACCCCGAGGCGCCGCGCGTCGAAGGCCGGGACGACTGGGAGTTCGTGCGCGGCTCCGACGGGAGCTACACCGGGATCGTTCGTGGAGACGGCGTCGCCGAGCACTTCGCGCAGTTCGTCCCGGCGCCCTCACGGCAGCGACGCCTGGCGCAGAGCCGCAATGCCCTCGAGGTGATGCGACGCGCCGGGGTCACCAACGTCAGCGACATGTCGGACGACCAGCAGCTCGAGATCTACCGCGAGCTGCGCGCCGCGGGCGAGCTGACCGCGAGGATCCACTTCCGCTTTCCGCTCGAGCGCTGGCCGGAGCTGGCGGCGCAGGGGATCGCGGTCGGGTCCGGCGATCCGTGGATCCGCCTCGGCGGCCTCAAGGGTCACATCGACGGCATCATGGGCAACAGCACCGCTCGCTTCCTCGAGCCCTACGACCACCTGCCGGGAGAGCGCGGTCGCTGGCGCAAGCTGATGGTCGACACCAGCGGCGAGCTCGTTCCGGGCCAGTTCCTCCAACACATGCTCGGCGCCGACGCCGCGAACCTGCAGCTCTCCGTGCACGCCATCGGCGACGAGGCCAACCGCCTGCTGCTCGACTACCTGGAGGAGCTGGATCGACGCAACGGTGAGCGCGACCGCCGCTTCCGCCTGGTGCACGCCCAGGTCATCGCCCCGCAGGACTTCGCACGCCTGGGCGACCTCGACGTGGTCGCCGAGGTGCAGCCGTTCCACCTCTCCGACGACATGCGGTGGATGGAGGAGCGCATCGGTCGCGAGCGCTGCCGCGGCGCCTACGCGTTCTCGTCGATCGCCGACAGCGGCGCCGTCCTCTCGTTCGGCAGCGACTGGCCCGGCACCGCCGCCGCCGAGTACCCGATCTCGCCGTTGCTCGGGATCTACGCGGCAGTCACCCGCAGGACCCTCGGCGGCGAGCCCGTCGAGGGCTGGTTCCCCGAGCAACGCATCGGCGTCGCCCGAGCCCTGCGCGCCTACACCTGGGGCTCCAGCTACGCCAACTTCGAGGACCACCTCAAGGGCACCGTCGAGGTCGGCAAGCTGGCCGATCTCACGGTGCTCGATCGCAACCTGCTGGAGATCCCGGCGGCCGAGATCCTCGAAGCGGAGGTGCTCTACACGATCGTCGACGGCGAGATCGTCTGGCAGGCGCCTCGAACGGCCACGGCCGAGCCTGCGCCGGTCCCGTAGCCGCTGCGGCTTCAGATCTCGCCGCGCAGCGCCGCCTTGCGCCGTGCCTCGGGCAGCTTCTCGATGGCGTAGCGCAGAGTCGTTCGCGGCAGGCGGTCGTAGTGTCGGCGCAGGAAGCCGAGCATCGCGTCTTCGTCGCGCTTGCCGATCTCGCGCAGCATCCAGCCGCTCGCCTTGTGGATGAGATCGTGGGGGTGGTCGAGCAGCCGCTCGGCGAGCCGCAGGGTGTCGGCGAAGTCGCCCTGGCGGATGAAGTGCAGCGTCGCCAGGAGCGCGATCCGCTGTCGCCAGAGATCGCCGCTGGCCGCCAGCTCGTCGAGCACTGCGGCCCGTCGCGGATCGTGCTCGAGGTGCTCGCCGAGCAGAGTCGGCGCCGACGAGTCGACGAGGTCCCAGTTGTCCACCCGGTCCAGACGGGACAGGTACAGCTCGGCGATCTCGTGCCGCTCGTCGTCGTCACCCCGCTTGGCCGCCGCGCGGAAGCGTTCGACGAGGATCAGCAGCCCGGTCAGGCGCGCCTCGTGCCACGGGCTCTCGAGCAGGAGCTCGACCTCCTCCAGCGGCAGCTCGCGACGGCGTCGCGCGACCTTGCGCTGCACCGGCACGATCACGCCGAGGAAACGATCGCCCTCGCCGTACTCCCCCGGCCCGGCGCGGAAGAAGCGCGGGTAGAAGGCGGCCTTCTCGGGGTCGGCCGAGCTCTCCAGCTCGAGCAGCACCGATGCCGCCGTCGGTTGGTCCCTCGGTCGAGCCACTCGAGCGCTTCCTTCAGATTCCCACCAGATCGATGGCCGGCCGTGGGTGCGCGCAGACTCGCAGCGGGTCATAGGATCGATGCGACACGGCCGACTCGAGTCGGTCCTCGATCATAGGAGGGATGGCCTTTGCCCAAGAAGACGAAGAAGACCGCCGGCGCGACGCGACGCGAAACCGATTCGATCGGCGCCATCGAGGTCCCGGCCGACCGTTACTGGGGAGCCCAGACCCAACGCAGCCTGGAGAACTTCCGCATCGGCGACGAGATCCTGCCGCGTCCCCTGATCCGCGCGCTCGGCCTGCAGAAGAAGGCGGCGGCGCTGGCCAACATGGAGCTCGGGGAGCTGCCGAAGCGTCTCGGGCGCGCCATCGTCCAGGCGGCCGACGAGGTGATCTCCGGCGCCCTCGACGAGCACTTCCCGCTCAAGGTCTGGCAGACCGGTTCGGGCACCCAGAGCCACATGAACGTCAACGAGGTGCTCGCCAACCGAGCCATCGAGCTGCTCGGTGGCGAGATGGGCTCGAAGGACCCGGTGCATCCCAACGACCACGTCAACCGCGGTCAGTCGTCCAACGACGTCTTCCCCACCGCGATGCACATCGCCGCGGCGGAGGAGGTGCACGGCTCGCTCCTGCCGGCGATGGCGCAGCTGCACGGCGCCCTCGACGCGCACGCCAAGGCGTGGAAGAAGATCGTCAAGATCGGCCGCACTCACCTGCAGGACGCGACTCCGTTGACCCTCGGCCAGGAGTTCTCCGGCTACGCCCACCAGGTCAAGAGCGGCATGCGCCGCCTTCGCGCGGCGCTCCCGGCGGTTCTCGAGCTGGCGCAGGGGGGCACCGCGGTCGGTACGGGCCTCAACGCCAAGGCCGGTTTCGACAAGCAGTTCGCACGGCACGTCGCCGAGCTCACCGGGCTGGCCTTCAAGACCGCGCCCAACAAGTTCGAGGCGCTGGCGGCGCACGACGCACTCGTCGAGCTCTCGGGCGCACTCAACACGGTCGCGGTCTCGCTGATGAAGATCGCCAACGATCTCCGTCTGCTGGGTTCCGGTCCCCGCTGCGGCATCGGCGAGATCTCGCTGCCGGCGAACGAGCCCGGCTCGTCGATCATGCCGGGCAAGGTCAACCCCACGCAGTGCGAGGCGCTGACGATGGTCTGCGCCCAGGTGATCGGAAACCACACGACGGTGACCGTCGGCGGCTCGAACGGACACTTCGAGCTCAACGTCTTCAAGCCGGTGATGATCTACAACGTGCTGCAGTCGGTACGCCTGCTCGCCGACGGCTGTCGCTCGTTCACCGACAACTGCGTGGTCGGAATCGAGGCCAACGAGAAGCGCATCGAGCAGCTGCTCCACGGCTCACTGATGCTGGTCACGGCGCTGAATCCACACGTCGGCTACGACAACGCCGCCCGGATAGCCAAGAAGGCGCACGCCGAGGGCACGACTCTGCGGCAGGCCGCGACCGAGCTCGGGCTGCTCGGCGAGGAGGAGTTCGACCGACTGGTGCGGCCGGAGAAGATGCTCGGGCCACGCCGCTGAGCTCGCCGTGCGCGCTCGCCGACCGGACGCGGCGGCTCGGCCGGCTCAGCCGCCGCAGCCGGTGAAGGCGGTGGTGTCGTTGATCGCATGCGCCGGCGAGCCGCCGGAATGCTCGTAGACGCGCTCGGCTCCGGTCGCCACCTGGCGCACCCGCAGTGAGAACTCGAGGTCGCTGTTGGCGGCTCCGAAGACCCAGAAGTGGCCATTGAGCGAGCAGCCGTCGAGGACCTTGACCTGGATCTCCAGGTTCTCCGGGCCGAGGAAGTAGAAGAAGGCCGACTGCTCGCTCCCCGTCGAGGCCACCCGGGCGGGCCGCATCGGAGCCCCCTCGGCCAGCCGTACCGCGGCCCGCACCTCGAAGGCGCCATCGAGCAGGTGGGTCTCCACCCTGCCCGGGGCGACCGACAGAGGAAGCGAGAAGCGCTCCACCGGGCTCGAGACACCGTCGCCATCGACCAGGTCGTCGATCCAGGCCAGGTCCCACGGCCCGGCGTCGAGGGCTGGCAGGTCGAAGAGGAGAGCGAACGGCTGCTGCTGCGATGGCTCGCACCGCGAATCGTCGAACACCGTGCGCAGGACGACGCGGTCGGAGACCGTCCGCACCCCTCCGGCGCGTGGCGCACACCCGGCAGGCCAGGTCCCGAAGAGCAGCGCGCGCGCCGGATCGCTGGGGCTCAGCTCGGCGCTCGGACGTAGCAGGACGGAGGGAGTCTGCTGCACGTAGACGTCTCCGCGCGTCAGCAGCGAGGGCAGGAACGGCGAGTCCACCCAGTAGATCTCGAGGTCGTACCAGCCCGCCGCCTCCGGCTCGAAGGTGGTTTCGACCACGTACGGGGTCTGCACCAGGGTGCAGGCGCTCGGAGGTGGATCGTGCGCCGAGGCCGACACGTAGATGAGGATCTCGCCGCCGCGCTGTTCCACCGCGCGGGTGAAGCGCGGCGTGCAGCTGGTCGGCCAGACACCGCGAAGCCAGACCGCGACGCGCTCTCCGAGAGCCGGATTGATCGGCCGCACGAGCAGCGAGTCGACCGCCTGTGCCGACGCCGTCGCCCCGCCGAGATTCGGGTGGAGCGCAAGCCCGCAGTACAGAACGGCCGCGAGCATGGACAGACGTCCGGAGCGCCTGGAGGGATCTGGATGCCGTCGCGAGTTCATCTTCCTACACGAACGCCGGACGCGCCCCGGGGACTTCCCGCACCGGCGCCAGACACCTCGGCCTCCGCGCGTAGCTGAAGTCAAAGTAGCACAGGGCCATCGGCTAGTCTCGGACCGCCAACCCGCCTCGGGCGGTCGCCCTGGGCCCTCCCTCACGGCACCCACCAGGGGAGACAGGCATCCGGCGCCGTCTTCGCACCGAACCTGCCAGCGGGGCCGACAGAGCCCAAGCTTCGACGAACGTCTTGCGCCGGCGAGGAGAGCCCGCCGATGTCCCCGGAGACTGCGATGAGAAGACGACGCTCGGCCCGCCCGCTCGACCCTCTGCCGCTTCCCGGCCGTGTCGCTGCGACCTGCGGCCTGCTGCTGGCGCTGCTGGCGCCCGACGCCGTCGCGGCGCAGCCCCAGGCGGCGGAGACCCTGGCGGCGGAAGGCGCCGAGGCTGCGCCCGAGGTCGAACCGATCCTCCCGGAGGAGGGCCTGCTGCGACCCGAGACCTGGGTGTCGCTCTTCGACCAGCTGCTGGCGAAGACGGTCGACTACGCGCCGCGGCTGTTCGCCGCCCTGATCGTCTTCCTGGTCTTCTGGATCCTCAGCGGCGTCGCGAGGCGCCTGATCCGCACCGTCGTCGGCCGCACCAAGGCCTCGCCGGCCCTGGTCAACATCCTGAGCCGACTCGCGCGCTACACGATCCTGATCCTGGGAGGGATCATGGCGATCTCCCAGGCGGGCTTCGCGGTGGGGCCACTGCTCGCCAGCGTCAGCGTGCTCGGCCTGGCGGTCGGGCTGGCGGCGCAGGACAGCCTGAGCAACCTGGTGGCGGGCCTGACCATCCTGTGGGACCGGCCGTTCTCGCTCGGCGACCGCGTGACCCTGGACGACACCTACGGCGAGGTCACTGACATCAGCATCCGCACCACCACGGTGCGCACGCCGTCGCATCGCGAGCTGATCATCCCCAACCAGGAGGTGATCACCAACACGATCATCAACCACTCACGCACCACCGATCTGCGCCTCGACATCGCACTGGGCATCGGCTACGGCGAGGACTTCGACGAGGCTCGGCGGGTGCTGATCGAGGCCGCCGAGGGGAGCGACCACACCGACCCCGAGCGACCCGTCAAGGTGGTGATGACCGAGCTCGCCGATTCCTCGGTCAACCTCGAGCTGCGGGTCTGGATCAAGGATCCGCACAAGGAGAAGCCGGCGGGCTTCGACCTCCTCGAGCGGGCGAAGAAGGCGCTCGACGGGGCAGGAATCGAAATCCCCTTCCCGCAGCGCGTGCTGCACCTGGAGAGCTCTCCTGCCGAGCCGCTGCCGCTGCACGTCGTGCGCGCCGAGCGCTTCGAGGCCTAGAGGGCCGCGACGTCGACGCTGCCCCGGGCGAAAGCCGCGGCAGGGTCGAACGCAACGCTCTGCGGCCGGCAGCGCTTCGGTCAGTCCGTGGGCCGGGCCAGCGGGGGACCGAGTAGGTCCGCTCGGCCCCGAACGCTCCTACCGACGGCCGGCGTTCTCGACCCGTCGAGCTCGCAGCCGCTCACGGCCGCGCCGCCGGGCACCGACCAGCACCACCACGGCCGGCAGCGACAGGCAGAGCAGCACCAGGGCGCTGGCCGCCCGAGTCTCCAGCGCCACCAGTTCGAGACCCTCGTCGCCGGCGACCCACCGCCCCGCGATCCAGGGTGCCAGCCCGAGACCGCCGAGCTCGACCTCGAGAGTCCGTACCACCGGGCGACCACCGGCGTCGGCCCGGTAGGTCTGCCCGGTCGCGGGGGTGAGCCAGAGCGCGAGCAGCCAGAGGACCGCGAGCAGCGGCAGCAGGGAGACGAACCGGCGCCCACTCGCGACACCGCCGCGGCGACCCACCCGACTCAGTGCTCCTCGCCGTCCTTCTTGAGCAGCTCGGGGAACTTCGCCTGAAAGCGTTTCAGGCGAGGGATCGACACGCCGCGGATGTAGGGGTTGTTCGGGTTCTTGCGCTCGTAGTCCTGGTGGTACTCCTCGGCCTCCCAGAACTTCTCCAGCCGCACGATCTCGGCGGCGATCGGGCGGTCGTACGAGGCCGCCAACTCCTGCTTGGCGGCCTCGGCGATCCGCCGCTCTTCGTCGTTGGTGTAGAAGAGGATCGAGCGGTACTGACGGCCCCGATCCGGCCCCTGGCCGTCCACCTGCACCGGATTCTGGGAACCGAAGAAGACGTCGACTAGGCTCTCGAAGTCGACCACCTCGGGGTCGTAGTACACCTGAACCGCCTCGGCGTGGTCGGTGCGACCGCGCGCCACCTGCTCGTAGGTCGGGTTCTCCTGCCGGCCGCCAGCGTAGCCGGAGATCGCCTCGCGAACTCCTTCGACGCTCTCGAAGACCGCCTCGACGCACCAGAAGCAGCCCGAGGCGAAGGTGGCCACCGAGAGCCCCTCGAGATCCGCAGCGTCCTCGGCGACCGCCGGGGCGCCGCCGTTGGCCGCGGCGCTCCCAGCGGCTCCCGGAGCGCAGGCGACGAGCACTGCGGCGCAGAGCGCGAGCGTGCGCGGCAGAGCGCGAGTCGGTGCGTGCGTTGGTGAGTGCTTCATCTGTCGGACCTCCTTACGTCCATGACCTCCGCTCGAGCGGCTTCGACGACGCCCGGCGCCCACAGGATCGATCGAGCACCCGGTCGCCGTTCACGAAACCACCCGGCTCGGCTGCCACTCCTACGGGACTCCACTGTAGCGCCGCTCGCATGCCGTTCCACGGACCGGCCTTCGCAGCGGCCGGGGCTGCCGCGGGGAGACGCGAGGGCTGCGCGGAGCGCTCCGACAGTGGCTACGGACCGCGCACGACGCTCAGATTCCCGGCGCTGGCCATGGCGCCGGAGAGCTTCTCCCGGTAGTGCCCGATTCCGCGGCGCCGATCTGCCCACCGATACGTCGGCGGCGGGCGGCGCCCGACCAGCCGCGCCACCGCTGCATCTCAGCCCGCTCGCACCTGTACCGTCCGTGTGGCGGTATGCACGGCATGCACTGCCCGGAACAGCGCACGATCTGCGTCCGTTGTCTCTACTCGAGAGGGGGGACGCGCACCAGCAACGGAGGCGAGAACGCAGAGGAGCCCCTGCCATGGACCGACCACCGAACCGCCCACTCATCCGACCGATCCGCGGCCTGCTGACGACGGCTGCCGCCGGCCTCATGGCCACCCTGTCGCTCGCTGCCCTGGCGCAGGATCCGAGCCGAGAGGCGAGTGCCGCAGCGACGCCGTCGCCGCCTTACCTCGTGCACGCACCGACCCTTCATCTCGAAGAGGGTTGGCTGCAGCGGCAGAAGGCGAGCTCACTCGGGCGATGGAGCGAAGGGGACGCCGAACGGCTGCGCCGCGAGAACCTGGAGGTCTTCACCGAAGCGTTCTTCGCCGCCCTCGAGGAGCAGGAGATCGAATTCGACCGGCTCCCGGCGGCGCCAGGCGATGCCGGCAGGAGCGCGAGCGGCGACCTGACCGGCGACGCGTTCGAGGTGGTGGTCGCGGTCACCGACTTCGACCTCCTCGCGCCGCACCGCGACGAGCGGCCACGCAGCGCCCGCTACGCCTCCACCCTGGTCGAGGCGAAGGTCACCTTCGAAGTCCTGCACCGGGACACCGGCGAGCTGATCCGACGCATCGAGGACCGCTCCTCCGAGGGGCTCGGCAGAGACAGCGTGCTGCGCCGCGCACCGCTCTCCAGCGACCACCAGGCGGTGCGGCGTCTCGCCGCCGGATGGGCCGAGCTGCTGGCCTCCGAGCTGCACGGTCTGACGGCGGCCGATTCGTAGGCGCCGGATCGGCACCCGACGCGCCACGGCGGCGTTCCCGACGCGCCACCGCGGCGAGCTACCGAGCGCCAATGGCCCGAACGTGCTCGGCTACACTGGCCGCGAGTCCGCGATCCGCACCGGTGGCCAGATGAGCAGCCCTCCAGATCGGCAGCCGCTGCAGCGGATCTCGGCCGGCGGCGAGACACTCGCCGTGCGGCGACTGGGCACGGGACGCCGCATCGTGCTGCTGCACGGCGGGCCCGGCCTCGACCACAGCCTGCTGCTGCCGCTCGCCAAGCAGCTGGGGCGCTCCTACGAGGTCTGGCTGCCCGATCTGCCGGGGCACGGAGGCTCGCACGATCGAGCGCGCCCGCTGCCCGACCTCGAGCAGCTCGAGCGGCGCACCGTGCGCTGGCTCGCAGCACTCGACCCGGTGCCGTTCGCCCTCGGCGGCCACTCGCTGGGCGCCTTGCTGATCCGTGAGGCGGTCGCCGCCAGGCGACTGGACTGCCGCCGTCTCGTGCTCCTCGCCGCGCCGACGCCCAGAGACGATTCCTCGCACCATGGGAAACGAAGCGCCAGTCATCCTGCCGGCTGGAGGCCACGCTCCGGCGCACGGCGGCTGCGCGCCGATCTCGCCGAGCTGATCGAGGAGGAGATCGGAGAACGACCGGCCCCGGCGTTCCTCGCCGCGCTGGGCGCCGCCTCGCTGCGGCCTCCAGAGCTCTATCCGGCGTTGCTGGCGCAGCTCCGGCGCCGCCTGGCCGCGCCGGTGAGGCGCTGCGACCGCCCAATCAGCAGCCTGATGCTCTACGGCGCCTGCGACAGCATCTCTCCCCCCGAGACGGCGGGGCCGCTGCGCGACGCCACCGCCAAGGCCGAGCTCACCGTCCTCGCCGCGGAGGGGCACTTCCCCTGGGCGCTGGACGCTGCGCCCGCAGCCAGCGCGATCGAGGAGTTCCTCGCCCGAGTCGAGCCAGAAGCTGACCTCTAACGACGGCGCAGCACGAAGGTGACCCACGGAACCTCGACCCTCTCGTCGGGGTCGATCCGCCGGCGCACGCGCTCGAGCACCGCGTCGCGGCGCTCCTCGTCCAGTCCGGCCGCGACGCGGCCGATCATCGCCGGGATCGACATCAGCTCGACCAGCTCGCCCTGGGTGCCCTGGTAGACGCGCCGATGTCGCGCCACGGGCTCGAGATGCGACTCCGCCGCCATCGACAGCAGCTGTCCGGGATCGATCGCCGGATCCTGGGTCGACCCTCCCGTCTGCTCGCTCCGGATCTCCGAGTCGAGAGCGATCTGGAACGAATGCACCGAAGCCTCTTCGTCGACCAGCCGCTCCGCCGGGATGTTGAACGCCACCAGCGCTCCCGGCGAAGTCCGTTCGGCGATCCCGGCGAAGACGCGCTGCGGCCAGCGGAACTGCCAGAACGCCGCGTTGCTGACCACCCGATCGAAGTCCGACGCCAGCCCTGTCACACCTGACAGCTCGGCCGCCGGCGCGACCTCGAAGCTGGCCCTGGAATCGTGCAGATTGGCCCGCGCCACCTCGACCATCGCCCGGGCCGCGTCGACCCCGACGATCTCGGCACCTGCCGTCATCCGCGCCAGGCAGGCCGACACCGTCGCCCCGGTGCCGCATCCGAGATCGAGGATGCGACGCGCGGCGGCGATCTCCGCGTCCTCGACAAGGTGCTCGTTGAGCCAACGGTAGACGCCGTGCTCGCGCACGAAGCGGTCATAGATCTCGGCGTTGAGGCGTGAGCTCCAGGGCATCGCGCGGGACTCAGGGACTCTCCGACAGCTCGGCGACGCGTTGCTCGGCGAGTCGGCTTCTCGGATGATCGGGGCCAAGGGCTGCGGCGAGCTGGTCACGGGCTTCCACGATCCAGGCCATGGCTTCCTCGAGCTCTCCCTGCGCCGCCAACGCCGCTCCCAGTCCGAGCCGCGCCGCGGCGAAGTCCGGGTGCTCGGCGGGCGTCTCGACCGCGAACACCTCCAGCGCCTCGCGCAGCGTCGCCTCGGCCTCAGCAGCCCGCCCCATAGCCAGCAGGGTCTCGCCGCGGCCGACCAGGCTGAGACCGAGCGCATTGGCGCCCGGCCGCAGACCGCGCTGGAAGTCGAGCGCCCGGTCGAAGCATTCGAGCGCCTCGTCGTAGCGACCCGCGGTGCGCGCCAGCTCACCGAGCTTGTAGCGATCCTGGGCGACGTACGGGTGTTCGTCGCCGTAGGTCACGACGTCGATCTCGAGCGCATCGCGGAGCGCGGCGCGGGCTTCGTCGTAGCGGCGCTGCTGGGTCAGCACCCCGCCGAGCTCGATCAGCACGTTGGAACGCCTGCGATCGGGATCCTCCGGCGTGTCCTCGAGCCAGACCAGCGCCTGTCGCGCGGCGCGCTCGGCCTCTTCCAGCTCTCCCGCCTGCAGCAGGTGCCGGGCCAGCTGCACCGTCGCGCCGACCGCGGCCGGACCGCCACCGCGTCGGCGCAGGATCTCGACCGCTGCGCGGTCGTTCTCGATCGCTTCTTCGATCCGCCCGAGCTGCTGCAGCGAGTAGCCGATGCCGCTGAGGGCGAAGGCCGCATTCTGATGCTCCTCGCCGTAGGTCTCGCGGATCCCGTCGAGCACCTCGCGCATCACCACGAGCGCCCGTTCCAGCTGACCGGTCTGCTGCAGCGCGGTTGCCAGGTTCTGCCGCAGCTCCAGGCTCTCCGGATGGCGCGGCCCGAGGACCTCGGCCCGGATCGCCAGCGCCTGCCGTAGCAGCTCGATCGCCTCCTCCGAGCGGCCGCTGACCTGACGCAGCATGGCCAGGCTCTGCAGGCTCTCGGAGACCGGCAGCGAGGCCTCGTCGTGGAGCCGGCGCCGCACCGCGAGCGCCTCCTGGTGGAACGCCTCCGCGGCCTCCAGACGCCGCCGCTCGCGCTCCATGCGACCGAGGAGATCGAGGGTCTCGGCGAGCTCCGAGGACGGCTCGGCGAGCTCGCGGCGCTGGATCTCCAGCGCCCGGCGCAACAGCGGCTCGGCATCGTCGAAACGTTCGCGGTACAGCTCGACCTCGCCGGCGCGCAGCAGCGAGCGTGCCCGCTCGAGGTCCCGTGACGCTCCCAGGCCGGCATCGATCTCCACCGCCCGTCCGAGCAGCTCGAGGGCTCGCTCGTAGAGCCCCAGCCGCTTGTGCACGTCGCCCATCACGTGCAGCAGGTCCGACCTCACCGCGGGCTGCTCCACCAGCTCGCGTTCGATGCGCTCGACGCCACGGTCGAGCAGCTGGCGGGCGCTGGTCTCCTCGCCGAGCGACCTGCTGGGGTCGCTGGCCGAGAAGAGCTCGGTCAGGAAGCCGGCGACCTGGTCGGCCTTACGGCGCTCTGCCACCGCGAGATCGCGCTCGCGTTGCAGACGCAGTCCGTAGGCGACACTCAACGCCACGACGAGCAGGGTGGCGAGTGCGGCGACCAGGGTCGCGGAGCGGTGGCGACGCACCAGCTTGCCCAGCCGGTAGCCGATCGAGTCGGGGGTCGCGGTCACCGGGCGATGGTCGAGGTGGCGACGGACATCCTCGGCGAGGTCTGCGGCCGAGCCGTAGCGACGCTCGGGCTCCCTGCGCAGCGCCATCAGGCAGATGGCGTCGAGATCGCGCGCCAAGGGCCTGGCGCGCTGCCAAGCGCCGGGGGCGGACGCCGCGGCCCGCGAAGGCGGCCGCGGCGTCGAGTGCAGGATCGCGTGCTGCAGCGAGCCGGAGCGCCGCTGGCTCTCGAACGGATGCACCCCGGTGAGCAGCTCGTACAGCAGGAGCCCGAGAGCGTAGACGTCGGTGGCGGTGGTCACGCTCTCGCCGCTGATCTGCTCGGGCGCCGCGTACGCCGGTGTGAACGGGCGCGAACCGGCACGAGTGAGCTCGGTGCTCGCCTCGCCGTCCGCTTCGGGCGATGCCAGCACCTTGGCGATGCCGAAGTCGAGCAGCTTGGGCCGCCCGGCTGCGTCGACCAGGATGTTGCTCGGCTTCAGGTCGCGGTGCACCACCAGGTTGCGGTGGGCGTAGTGCACCGCGTCGCAGATCTCGGCGAAGACCTCGAGTCGCCGCGCCAGGGGAGCTGCTTCGAGCGCCTCGGTGAGCGGCCGGCCTTCGACGTACTCCATGGCGAACCACGGCGTCAGCCCGTCGTCGGCTAGGCCGCCATCGATGAAGCGCGCGATGCGGTCGTGCTGCAGCCCGGCCAGGATGCGGCGCTCGGCGACGAAACGCGCCCGCGCTTCATCGGTGGCCAAAGCGGTGCGCACCACCTTCAGCGCCACCCGCTGCTCGAAGTCCTCCGTCGTCCGCTCGCCCAGATAGACGGCGCCCATGCCACCGGCGCCGAGCAGACGCAGGGTCCGGTAGGGACCGAAGCGGAGATCCGGCGACTCGGCGTCGGTGGCGCTCTCCGAGACCGCAGCCGCGGCGCGGCCGACGACCAGCGCCAGCCGGTCGGAGTCCGAGGCGAGGAGCGAAGCGACCTCGGCGGCGAGCTCGGAGTCATCGGCCGCGAGCTGCGTGAGGTACTCCTCGCGGGCCGCACCGTCGAGCCGTCGGGCCGACTCGAAGGCCTCTTCGATGCGTCGCCAGCGCTCGGAGTCCATCGGCAACCGTTCCTGGGAATCGACGAAGGCGGCAGGGAGAATCTGCGTGCTAGTGGAAGATGTGCGGAGGCGGAGTGCGGAGGCGGAGTGCGGAGTGCGGAGTGCGATAGTAGCGACCCGCAACGAGGGACCGCCCGCCGAGCAGACCCGCCTTCGTGCCCGGCGCCCGGGGGAACCCAGCGAGATTGCCGAGATGTCCGAAGTGTCGAAGCACCAAGAAGAGGATCTGACCGCCCTCTTGCGCTCATGGCGCGCCGGCTCGGAGCAGGCGCTCGAAGCGCTGGTTCCGATGGTCTATGACGAGCTGCGGCGCATCGCCCGGGCCCACCTGCGCGGCGAGCGTGCCGATCACACCCTCGAACCGACCGCCCTCGTGCACCAGGCCTACGAACGACTGATCGACGTCCAGCTCGACTGGCGCGATCGGGCCCACTTCCTGAACATGGCCTCGCGCACCATGCGGCGAGTTCTCGTCGACCACGCGCGTGGCCGTCAGCGCGGCAAGCGCGGCGGGGAGCGCCAGCGGGTCTCCCTCGCCGCGGTCGACCGCCCCGCCGAGCATCGCGAGGACGAGCTCGCCGAGATCCTGACCCTCGACGCCAAGCTCGCCGAGCTGGAACGGATCGACGAGCGCAAGGCGGCCCTGGTGCAGGCGCACTTCTTCGGCGGCATGACCTACCGCGAGCTGGCCGAGGCGTTCGCCGTCTCCGAGGCCACGGTGCACCGCGAGCTCCACTTCGCCCGCGCATGGCTGGCGCGTGAGCTCGGCGGCCACTGACCGGAGGTCGGGCCGGCCGCCGTGTCGGGACGGCGGTGGAAGGGCCAGCGGAACCCGGGACGCCATGGCTACACTCGACACATGCCGACCCGTTCGACGACGATCGTCCTCGCCTCGACGCTCGCCACGGCACTGATCGCCGCGGCGGTCGTCACCGCCAGTGGCTCCGCGGACGGCGAGGGAACGCTGCTCGAGGAAGAGCGCGCCGCCCTCGCCGAGCTCGACCTCGTCGCCTCGCAGGCGCCGGTGTCCGGCTACCTCCCCGACTCGGCCTGCGCCCGCTGCCACGCGCGGATCGCGAGCGACTACCGTTCGCTCGGCATGTCGCGCTCGTTCTCGCCGCCCTCGGAGGCGCGCTGGATCGAGGACTTCGCCGACCCGGAGTACCACCACGAGGCCTCGGGACGCACCTACCGCATGGAGCGGCGCGGTGAGCGGCTGGTGTTCAGCAGGCACCAGACCGACGCCGACGGCGAGAGACTGCTCGAGGTCGAGCTCGACGTCGACTGGATCCTCGGCTCGGGCTCGGTTTCGCGCACCTACCTCGTCGCCACACCCTCCGGCGAGCTGTTCCAACTGCCGATCGCCTGGTACACGCAGGAGAACGCCTGGGGCATGGCGCCCGGCTTCGACGAGCCTGGGCACCTCGGCCTCAACCGTGCCGTTCGTCGCGAGTGCATGTTCTGCCACAACGGCTATCCCCTCGAGGGTGAGGCGCTGGAGACCCGCCACCAGGTCGATCGCTGGGCCGAGGCGCAGCCACACGGAATCGGGTGCCAGCGCTGTCATGGCCCTGGAGCCCGGCACGTCGCCGCGGTGCAACTCGGGGCGTCACCGGCCGAAGTCTCGGCGCGCATCGTCAATCCCGCCACCCTCGACGCCGCGACCGCCCGCGAAGTCTGCCTGCAGTGCCACTACCAGCCGACGCCGGCGTTGGCGCGGGTGCGTCGGTTCGGCCGCCACGATTTCGACTTCCGCCCCGGCGAGCAGCTCGACGACTACATGACGATGCTCGACGTCGTCGAGCCGGGTCGAGAGCACGGCGAGCGTTTCGAGATCAACCACCACGGCTACCGGCTCGAGCAGAGCGCCTGCTACTCGCCGCGGGCCGAGGCGATGCTGTGCACCGCCTGCCACGACCCCCACCGCAAGCCTTCTCGCCCGGCGGTGCTGGCCCGGGTGCGCCAGGTCTGTCTCGACTGCCACGGCGCGCAATCAGCCGTCGCGCCGCCGATCGACGGCGCTGCAGCGGGCAGCCTGGTCGCGTCGGCCTCCGAAGGCTCTCCCTCTGCCTCCTCACCAATGCCCCTGCCGGAAGGGCACCAGGGGCATGCCGAATGCAGCAGCTGCCACATGCCGCGTCGACGTGCCGAGGACGTCGTGCACGCGGTGATGACCGACCACCGCATCCAGCTGCCTGCGAGCGACGCCGCCGCACTGGTCGCGCCGCTGCCCGAGAAGCACGAGCAGGTCGAGGACGTCCTGCTCATCCGTCCCTCCGTCGACGCCGCGACCGACGATCTCTACCGCGCCGTCACTGCGGTGCGCGCCGGCGCCGGGGGCGTCGAGCTGGTACGCCAGCTCGAAGGGATGGTGAGTCGGCTCGAGGCGCCTCCTCACGAGCTGCTGCACGACCTGGCCAAGGCGCGGATCCAGCACGGTCTCGACCCCGGACCGGCGCTCTCAGCAGCCCTGATCGAGAGACCGAAGTAACCCGAGCTGCTTCGACTGCGGGCGGTGCACTCCGGGCGCAGTGGCCAGTCGGACCAGGCGCTCGCCGACCTGCGGCGCGCCGCCGAGCTCGAGCCTTGGAACGGCGTGGGCTGGGCGAACCTGGGGCGAGTCGAGCAGGCGACCGGCGAGCTCGAGGCCAGCATCGTCAGCCTGCGGCGCGCCGTCGAGCTGCGCCCCAACCTCGCCGCCGCCTGGTTCTGGCTGGCGCGCAGCCTGGCGCGCAGCGGCCGCCCTGAGGAAGCGCTCGCGGCGGGACTACGCTCCCTCGCCGTCGAGCCGACCTACACCGCCGCCTACCAGTTCGTGGTGCTGCAGCTGCGCGAGCTGGGACGGAGCGAGGAGGCCGACCGCTACCTCGAGCACGGCCTGCGCTGGGCCACCGAGCCCGACTCGCTGCGCGCCGTCGCCGCGGCGCACCGTCCTACCGACGAACAGTGAAGGCGAGTCCGCCGGCCGCAGTGCCCGCCGGCAGGGCGGTGACGTCGCCGCGGCTGGCGAAGGTGCCGCCGGGGTTCTCGTAGACCGCCTCGGCGCCGGTCACCGTGTCGGTCACCGTCAAGGTGTACTCGACGTTGCTGAGGGCGCCGAAGTAGACCCAGTAGTGGTCGTTGAGGCCGGTGCCGTCGAGCACCTTGACCACCAGCTCGGTGTTCGCCTGCTCGAAGAACCAGAACGACCCGGTGTCCGAGGTCAGCGGCGCTGCCTGCCCGGAGCCGCTCTGCCCGGCGAAGTCGGTCCACTGCACCCGCGCCCGGAAGCGGTCGTCGCCGAGGCACAGGGTCTCCTGGTCCGTCACGCAGGTGCCCGCCGCCGAGGTCACTGCAGAGGACACCGCCGGGAAGACGAGCGAGTGCAGCTTCTCGCCGCCATGCTCGCCGACCCTCGCGTGGCGTTCGGAGACCTGCGATGGCACCCGATCGTCACTGCCCCCGAACCAGCGCCGCAGGGTGCTCGTCACCCGGTCGACGGCGCCGCTGGCGAGGTTTCTGAGCCCCTGCGCCACGCCCCCGCCCACCGCGCTCAGCAGCTCCTGCGGCGGCGGCGACGGCGCACGCTCCTCCGGAAAGGCCTCGACGTCGCCGCGGCTGGCGAAGCTGCCCGCCTCGTTGCCGTACGAGCGCACCGTGCCGAGCAGCGTGTCGGTCACCGTCATCGTGTACGCGACGTCGCTCAGCGCGCCGTAGAACACCCAGTGGTGGTCGTTGAGGTCCCGGCCGTCGAGCACCTTGACGATCAGCTCGACGTTCTCCTGGTCGAAGAACCAGAATGTCCCGGTGTCCTCGCTCAGCGGCGCCGCCCGGCCGAAACCGACGTTGCCCGAGAAGTCCTCCCACTCCACCTCGACCCGGAAGCGCCCGTCCCCGAGGCACAGTGCCTCGTCCTCCGTAACGCAAGGCTGCGGCTCGGCGCGCTCGTTGATCAGCTCCCACGCCTGGTCGAAATCGAGCCCGGCGAACTCCTCCAGCCGCACCCGCGCACGCTCGCGTCGCAGGATCGCCCGCAGCGTCGGATCGCCGTTCGCCTCGATGTCGTCGAGCAGCGAGAGCAGATCGTCGAGAACCGGCTGGGCGATCGTCTCGCTCGAGCCCTCGCCGCGCACCAGTGCGTCGAGGCCAGTGAGCCAGATCGTCTGCTGGTCGCGGATGCGGATCGGGATGCGGGGGTCGGTGAAGATCGCGTCGATGAGCGGCCCCGACAGATCCTCGTACAGAGCCGTCAAGAAACGGCCGGCTGGCGTCGTCGCCATCAGGTCGTCCCGCAGGGCGTAGAGCACGTCCGTCGGGATCTGACGCGTGCCCGAGTGCGCCCTGGGCGTCTGCCTCCGGGACGCCGATCGACCCACTTCGCACCCGCCACCGGCCAAGGCCTGAAAAAAGAAGCAGATCGCGTCGTATGCGCAGCGGTCGAAGGCCGAGACGGCGGGTATGTGCACTCGGACCACACTCGGTGACCCGATCACCGCGTTCGCCGGTTGCACCAGCTGGAGAACACGGCTCAGTGAATCCCGCGGGTCGGTGGACTGAAACACGATCGCGCAGTCGCGCTGCTCCTCGCACTGGTCGGTGGTGCCTGGGACAAATGTCAGGCTGCCTTCGACCGTCGTGCTACCCAGCCTCGTCAGCTGCACACTGCTCCCCACGAGGGCCGGACGGTCGAGAACGATGCGCGCCTCGACGACGCCGGCGCGAGGACCCGTGAGAAACGTCTCCGTTTCGGATAGATCGAACCGCACGATAGGCAGGTTTTGCGGGTTGTCGTTGTCGACGAACGTGTAGCCGGCGGACGACGGACCGCTGAGCACCGCACCGCTCACGACCACGATGCTCATGATCAGCTCCTCCTCGCCCTCCGGCAGCTCGTCGTCGACCACGTCCGCCACCACGAACACCGTGCCGACGAAGCCCGCCAACGACTCGTCGAAACGGATCTCGCCCGACGCCTGGTTGACCAGCGCTGTCACACCGCCGGGCTGTGGCTCGACGGCGCCGCGTAGCACGTAGTCAGCGGTGTGGCGCGCTTCCCCGGAGAGGAAGAAGCGCACCACCACGTCTTCGGTCATCGCCGATCCCGAGTCGTCGAGAGTGATCGCCATGCGCAGCGCGCCGCCTTCGGTCGCCGTGTTGATCTGAGGCTCGAGCGGCTCGAGCGAGATCGTCTGGGCGCGACCTGGCCAGGGAACCGAGACCGCGGCCAGCAGGGCGAGGCAGCAGCCCGGCGGCGCGAGACCGCCAGCGGATCGCAGCATGTGGGGACCTCCGTCGGGACTGACGGAAGTTCCGCCACCGACCGGACAGATCGATGACGAAAATCTCACCCGAGCGGCTATTTTGGAACAATCGGTCCAGAACTGCGTAGGATGTCTAGAACTGCCCGACGAAGGAGGAGGACCCCGTCCCGATGCCACGACCCCGCGAATTCGACCGCGACCGCGCCCTCGAGCGCGCGATGCAGATCTTCTGGCGTCACGGCTACGAGGAGACCTCGGCCGCGATGCTGGTCGAAGGGATCGGCATCGCCCGCTCGTCGCTCTACGCCACCTTCGGCGACAAGGAGCGCCTCTACGCCGAAGCGGTGGAGCTCTACGTCAGCGACCTGCGGCAACGGGTCGGCGGCGCGCTCGCCGCCGAGGGCCCACCGCTGGAGGTGCTCGAGGGCTTCCTGCGCGACGTGGCGCGGCGCGGTAAGGGCGGCCGCCGAGTGCGCTGCTGCATGGTGGTGCGCGCCGCGCTCGCGGGGCCGGACTGCCCCGCGGTGGTGCGCCGGCGGGTCGCCGACGCGATCGCCGACCTCGACGCCGCCTTCCTGGCGCTGCTGCAGCGCGCCGACCGGGCCGGCGAGCTACGTGCCGGCCTCGACCTCGAAGCGTCGTCACGCTTCCTGACCTCCACCTTCCAGTCCCTCAACCTCGCCGCGCTGGCAGGGCGCGACACCGAGCACCAGCTCGATCTCGTCGAACGCGCCGTCGCCAGCCTGCGCTGATCGCGAGTTCGGGCAGCGAAACGCCGCCAATCCCCGGCCCCACCCGCCCCTCACGCCGACTGACGCGGCGCCGAGAAAGGAACCGAACCATGCAGAAGGAACTCCGACACTGCCGGCGCCCGATGCGCCGTCCGCCGTACCGCCGCGTCCGGCACCTCTCCGCAGGCCTCACGCTCGCCTGCGCCGCGCTGCTGCCGGCCGTGGCGCTCGCAGCGACGGTCAGCGCCCGGGAGGTGTCCGCCCAGGCCTTCCCCGACGCCGCACCGTCGAGCGTCGGCATCGATCCGGCGGCACTCGAAGCGCTGGCCGACCGCGTCCAGTCCTACCTCGACCAGGACCAGATCGTCGGCGCGGAGCTGCTGGTGATCAAGGACCGCACAACGGTGCTGCATCGGGTGTTCGGCCACCGCGACCGCGAGGCGGACGTGGAGATGACGCCGGAGACGATCTTCAACATCCGCTCGATGACCAAGCCACTCACCGGTGCCGCGGTGCAGATGCTCATCGACGACGGCCTCGTGGCGCTGCCGGACCCCGTCTCGAAACACCTTCCCGGATTCGACGGCGACGGCTCGCGCGAGATCACCGTCGAGCAGCTGCTCACCCACCGCGGCGGCCTGCCGGTCACCGTGCTCAGCCGCATCGACCAGTACGAGGATCTGCAGGCGATGGCGGCCGCGGTCGGCGCACGCGGACCGCAACACGAGCCAGGCAGCCAGTTCTGGTACTCCGATCCCGGCACCGACGTGCTCGGCGCGCTGGTCGAGAAGGTCTCGGCGATGCCGTTGCACGAGTTCTGGCGAGAGAGACTCTTCGAGCCGCTCGGCATGCGCGACAGCTTCGTCCCCCTCGACCCCGACGACGAGCGCTGGCCGCGGCTGGCCAGCTCCTACATCGGCCGTGCCGGCTCGTGGCATCCCTTCTGGACTCCCGACAAAGGACCGCTCTACCCGTTCGCCTGGGGCTCGCAGACCGTCTACAGCACGCCGCGTGACTACGCCCGTTTCCTCGCCCTCTGGATGGACGGTGGCGTGGTCGCCGGCAGCGACCGACGGATCCTCTCCAGCGAAGCCGTCGAGCGCACACTCACTCCGGTCTCGGAGGCCACCGGCATGGGCACCACGCGGCGCATGCCCACCGGCTTCGAGGGTCTCGAGGCCTTCTACGGTCAGCTCGCGGTGCTGTGGGCGCCCTCGCTCGACGCCGAGCCCGAGGTGGTCGGGCACAGCGGCTCGGACGGCACCTTCGCCTGGGCGTGGCCGGACCGCGACCTGATGGTGCTCTACTTCACTCAGTCGCGCGGCGGCACCAGCGGCCTGGCGCTCGAGCGCTGGATCGACGAGCTGCTGGTGAACCCGAGGAGCGAAGGCGCTGGAGACGCAGCGGGGCGCGAGGAGCTGGAGACGCTCTACGCTGAGATCGCCGGCGAGTACGAGGCCGACTTCGGCGGTCTGCGTGACACCGTGGTGCGTGTCTTCCTCGCCGCCGGCAGGCCGGTGATCGATCTCGGCCGGGGACGCATCGTCGAGCTGCGCGATCCGGATCCGGAAGGCCTGTGGCGTTTCGCCCTCGACGACCGCACTGCGCTCTCCTTCGACCGTGATGCAAGCGGCCGGATCGTCGCGCTGCGGGTGAACGAGGGGTCATGGCGCTTCGAAGCGCCCCGCGTCGGCGTCGAGATCGAAGCCGGACAGGACCTGGAGTCGCTGCGCCGCTATGTCGGCACCTACCGGATAGAGGAGATGGACGCCGACATCGAGGTGGTCATCCAGAACGGCCGCCTGACCCTCGACAAGTCCAACCTGCCGGTGAAGACCCCGGCCGACCGCTTCGAGCTGCTGCCCCCCGACGAGGAGGGACGCTGGGTGTACCGGATCAACGAGAGGCTCAGCGCCTCGTTCGCCGAGGGCGAGGACGGAACCGTCGAAGTGCTCAACGTGTACGAGGGCGACGCGCTGGCCGCGATCGGCCGGCGCAGCGAGCGCGAGGACTCGTTGCTGCCCGAGCTCGGTGAGCTGATGGAACTGCGGGACGCCGCCGCTAGCGCGGTAAGGGTCGCCCGCCTCGGCGGGCTCTCGGCGCACGGCGAGGTCGAGATGTCGCAGTCCGGCGAGCGCGGCCAGGTCCACTGGTGGTTCGTGGGTCGCGACCGTTCGCGCACCGAGATGCAGCTCGGCGGCGGCGGCATCGTCGAGGTGCTGGGCCCGGACGGAGCCGCGCTCCGCCGCTTCGACGACGTCGAGACGCACTCCGGCGCCGCGCTCGACCAGGCGCGCACCAACCAGCCGCTCTTCCTCTTCGCCGACTGGCGCGAGGTCTTCTCCGAGGTGGAGGTCGTCGGCCGCGAGCGCATCGCCGAGCGCGAAGCGTGGATCGTGCGCGGCGTGCTCGGCGAGGCGCCGCCGATCGAGTACGCCGTCGACGCCGAGACGGGCGACGTGCTGCGCAGCGAGACGGTGCTGGTGACGCGGGTCGGCGAGCTGCCGATGGTCACCTCCTACGGCGACTTCCGCGACGTCGGACCGGCGGACGGCGGCCTGCGGCTGCCCCACCGGATCACCAGCCGCACCCGGCTCGGCGGCGAGGTGATCGTGCAGCTCGAAGAGATCGCAACTGGCCAGGAGCTGGCGCCGAGCCTGTTCGAGCTCGACTCCGAGGGAGCGCCGAGAGCACGACCGGAGTAGCTCCCGCGGCCGGCCCCTACCCACACTCCTCGTCCGCTCGTCCGCTCCGTCCCCTGATCCCCTATCCCCTCTTCTCCCCTTCCGCTCTTCCCTTGTCCCTTTTCCCTTTCCCTCTTCCCTCTTCCCTCTTCCCTCTTCCCTGGTCCCTCTTCCCTGGTCCCTGGTCCCTTTTCCCTTTTCCCCTATCCCCTATCCCCTATCCCCTGCCCCCTCTCTTCCTTTTCCCTTGTCCCTCTTCCCTTTTCCCTTGTCCCTTACGGCATCCAGGCGTAGCCGAGCTTGACGAAGAAGGTGCGGCTCGAGCGGCGCAGCCCGGGATCGAGCATCTCGGGCTGCGGCGCGCCCGGTCCGACGCCGGGAACGGGGCCGCCCTGATCCGGCCGATCGTCGAAGGTGTCGCCGTAGCCGACGTAGAGCGCGGTCTGCGGTGAGACCTCGTAGACCACCAGCAGCTGGCCCAACAGGTCGCGAGTCTCGGGATCGCGTCCGGCGGCGCCGAGCGCCGCGTCGCTGTCGACCTCGGTGTACTGGCCGATCAGGCGGGTGTAGAAGCGGCGGTTGAGGTAGTAGAGCAGCCGCAGCTCGGGAGCGCGCGCAGTGAACAGACGGCCTTCGTCGATCTCGAGCGTCGAGTAGTTGTAGACGAAGTCCGAAGCGAATCGACGCCCGAGCGCCAGAGTCAGGCGCGGGCGCAGGGTGAGCCGGTCGGCGGGCCTTGCCCCCGCGAAGTCGATCCAGTCGCCGAGGTTGCCCGAGATGCCGACCCCTATGGCCGACGTCGGCTGCGAGCCCAGCGAGAACCCGCCTCGCAGGATCTCGAAGTCGCGGCCGGCGAAGCGCCGCGTCTCGTCGACGAGGTGGAGGTTCAGCTGGGTCTCGCGCGCCAGCCCGGCCTCGAAGTTGACTCCGTAGCCCTCCTCGAGCAGCTCGCCCGACTGTCGTTCGTTGCGGTACACCCACCCGGCCATCGAGAGCCTGTTGTACGGATCTTCCTCTTCGCCGTGCCAGACGTACCAGGCGTCGGCGTTCAGCCCGCGCAGATCGACCTGGGTCAGGAAGCCGAGGTCGGCGCGGAACTGCTCGCCACGGTCGACGAAGTTGGCGTTGATTCCCCAGCTGCGGCGCGAGTGACGGTAGCCGGCGTCGATCGCGTGGCCGCTCGCCCGCGGCGACGAGAGGCCGAACCGCTCGACCATCTCGTCCGAGTAGACGCTGTCCGAGTAGACGGCGTGCAGGCGCAGCGAATGGCGGTCGCTCGGGCGGTAGAGCAGATCGACGCCACCCACCTGGTTCTCGTAGCCGTCGGCGCGGCGGTCGGTGAGCAGCAGCCCGATCGTCGAACGTCCGCCGAGGTCGTAGCGGTACCGCGCCGCCGAAGACGTCGACTCGAGGTCGAAGGAGCCGCTTCGCGAGCCCTGGCTGCCCGGGATCAGCAGGTTGGTGACTTCGTCGCGCGCGGTGAACACTCCCACCGTGTGCCGCCCCTGCTTGCCGGTGACCTTGAAGGCCGCCGACGGATCGCCGACGGTGCGCGTGTGCACCAGCTCGAGGGGGGTCGAGAAGGCATCGGCCCCCTCGAGGAAGAACGGCCGCGTCTCGGGGAAGAAGAGGGTGAACTGCTGGTTGACGTCGAGCTGCAGGACGTCGGCCTCGACCTGCGAGAAGTCGGGGTTGACGGTTCCGGAGAGGGTCCAGTTGGAGGCCATGCGCCAGCGACCGGTGACGCCCAGGTCGGCCTCCTCGGAGCCGGGCTCGAGCCCGCCGTCCGGGCCGCGGCGGTCGACGCGGGTCGACGTCACCGTCGGCACGATCTGCACGTCGCGTCCCGCCTCCACCGCCGCGAAGCCGCGGAGCTTGCGCGCCTGTCCCAGGTAGCTGTTCTGACCCCGTTGACGAGGGAAGAAGCCGATGTGGTGGCGATCGCCTCGCGGGTACGAGCGGATCGCGTCGAATCCCCACAGCTGCGCCTGCTCGCTGGGCTGGAAGCTCAGCTGGTCGAAGGGGATCGCCAGCTCGACCTCGTAGCCGTCGGCGGTGATCCGGCCGGCGCTGAGCCAGATCGCGTCCCAGGCGACGTCGTAGCGCCCCCCGGCCTCGTCGTTGATCGCGTCGATCTGCACCCCGAGCGGATTCACCATCAGCTCGTAGGCGCTGCGCTGGTCGTTGAAGGTGTCGAGCACCACGCCGACGAAGTCGTCGCTCCAGGCGTTGTCGCGATCCCGGAAGCGTGCGCGGATCCGCTGCGGCTCCGGGTCGAAGGCGCGGAACCCGATCAGCAGATGCTCTCCACTGGACGCCAGCAGCACCTCGGTGCGCACCGGCGGCACGGCGTTCTCGGCTGGGCGTACCTCGTACTCGAGCTCGACCTGCAGGGCGGCGTCCCAGAACGGCTCGTCGAGCACCCCGTCGACCTCCGCCGAGCCGGTGGCGACCGGCACATCGAGTGCTTCGGGCGTCGTCGCTCCTGCCGCCACCGACGCCGCGAGCACCAGCGAGCAGCCGCCGAGCAGCAGCCCGGCGCGGGCGAGGGGCCGATGACGCACCATCGCCCAGTCGTACGGGCGGCGGCGGCGAAAGGTTGGGCCGTATCGCCGCCCTGACCTGCGATCGCGCAGATTCCGACGCGTCCGCTCGGCGGCCACGCGCCGCCGAGCTAGTCCGGCAGCAGCTCTTCGTCGATCACCGCCCAGAACGAGGCGGAGTCCGAAACCCAGGCGGGCCGGCTCATCGTCGCCGCGCAGCTGTCGTCGATCGCGGCGATGTCCGCCGTCTCCAGCAGCTGGGCCCACATCGCGTGCACGCACCCCCAGGCGCCTTCGAGATCGAACGGCCCGTGCTGTCCCTCCTCCAGCACGACGTGACGGCTGACCGGAAACAGCTCACGTGCCTGCTCCGCGTAGCGCGGTGGAGTCACCGCGTCGAATCGCCCGGAGAGGAACAGTGTCGGGACGTCGAGGACCTGCGGGTCCGAACGCCCCAGCGGCGGGATCGGCAGGTGAGGCCACGCTGAACAGCCGCGCACCTGCTGCTCCAGCCGGTAGTTGCCGAACACGGTGCGCGACCCGTGCTCCAGCGCCTGGTCGAGATCGAACGCCATGTTCTCGGAGCACTGCACGGTGAGCGCCACACCGGTCGACAGGGTCGACTGGAACATCTTCTCGATCGCCAGCGCCAGGCCGACCAGCGGCTGCCAGTCACCGGTCTCGGCCTGCGCCACCGCCCAGGGCAGCGCGCGCGTGGTGAAGGCGAAGTAGAGGACGAGGCGCAGCTGCTCGCTCAGCCACTCCCGCTGCACGTCGAGCTCGAAGGCGCGGCCGGTGCTCGACAGCCGCTCCGTCGCCACCGGGTGGTCCAGGCGCACCCGTCGCGGCGCATCGTCGAGGTGCGCCAGGAGATTCGCCGACGAGTCTGCCAGGTCGGGCGCCAGGCTTCGGCACACCGGGTCCTCGGCGCACAGCCGACTCAGTCCTTCGAGCGCCTGCTGCGCCGAGAGACCGCGCTCCGCGAGATTGGAGCTCAGCGGCGCATCGACGCCGATGCCGAACATCGTGCGCACGTTCTCGGGATACAGCTGCGCGTAGACCATCATCGCGCGCGAGCCGTAGGAGCCGCCGCGCAGATCGAGCTGGCCGTAGCCCAGCGCGCGGCGTAGGTGCTCGACGTCGCGGGCGTGATCGACCGAGGTGTAGCGCAGCAGGTCGGCGCGACGCGCCAGGTCCTCGACACAGCGCTCGAGAGCCTCCCGCGGATACATCTCGCGCAGCACACCGGGCTCGGTCGCCGTTGCCAGTGCGCAGTCGATCGGCGACGAGCCCCCGGTGCCGCGCTGGTCCGCGAGCACGATGTCGCGCGCCCGCACCGCTCCGGCGTAGATCGAGCCGGCGGCACGAGCGGTCACCGCGCCGCCCGGGCCGCCCTCGAAGATCCACACCGGATCGTCCGGCGGTCGCTCGGACTGCGCCGGAACCACCACCACCTTCAGGGAGATGCGGCGACCCTCCGGCGCGCCGTGGTCCTCGGGCACCTCGAAAGTGCCGCAGAGCAGCGGCTCCGGCAGCTCGCCCATCTGGCAGATCTCGAGCGGTAGACGGCGCGCCGCCAGCTCCGCCCAGGAGGGCGGTGGAGCTGGCTCGTGCGGCCCCGGTCCCGGGGCCGTCTTCGGCGCCGGTGGATCGGCGACGCTGCAACACACCAAAGCAGCGGTTGCCCCGAGACCCACGGCCACGCGGGCCCACCGCGACGACACGGCGCCAGACATCGGCCCACACCGAGTCTCCGAGCTGCTCGTACCTGACATCATCGTCCAGCTCGATTCTCCCCGAAGAGTGCAGAGAGACGAACCAGGGACGTACCCGGCACCGCACGGAGCCCACCAGCGATGATCTCGACGACCCATCCCCGCTACCTCCTACTGTTGCTGCTCGTGGCCACGACCTTCTTCGCCCGAGCCGTCGCTGCCGAGTCCAGCGAAGCGACCTCCCACTCCTTCGACTCGGACGGCGTCGGCATCCACTACCGGCTCTCCGGTCCCACAGGCGCCGAGCCGGTGCTGCTGATCCACGGCTACCGCGCCGCCGGCAGCCTCAACTGGTCGGCGACCGAGCGGCTCCTGGCGGAGCGCTACCGGGTGATCACCATCGACAACCGCGGCCACGGTAAGAGCGACAAGCCGGAAGACCCGGCCGCCTACGGGCGCGCGATGGTGCGCGACCAGGTGCGCCTGCTCGATCATCTCGGCGTCGACAGCGCTCACGTCGCCGGCTATTCGATGGGCGGCATGATCGCGCTGCGCATGCTGGTCGACCATCCCGAGCGGGTGCGCTCGGCGGCGATCTGCGGCATGGGCTGGACCCGTGACGACGAAGCGACACGTCGACGCTACGCCGAATCCGAGGACGCTCCAGAGGACCCGGTGCACCGCGCCGTCTATCGCGCCTTCGGCGACCTCGGCATCAGCCGCGAGCAGCTCGAGGCGATCGAGGTGCCGATGGTCGCCATCGTCGGCGACCAGGACGGACTCTACGAAGGCTCCGTGGTGCCGCTGCGCGAGGTGCGACCCGACGTGCCGCTGGTGCTGGTCGAGGGCGCTTCGCACATGACCGCGCCGATGAAACCGGCCTTCCGCGAGGCGCTGGCCGAGTGGCTGGACCTTCAGGCGACGAACGGCGCAGCCACCGTGCCGAGCGCGCAGCAGCGGTAGGGCGCAGGCTGAAAGAGCCCTGCGGCTAGTCGCGGGGGCCGCCGGGTCGAGGCGCTGGCCTCGAGGAGGAGACGCGGTGTGTCCAGCGGCGAGACTCCCAAGCCCCACGTGTGGTGCCGAACCGGGTCACGGGTCCCTTAGGATCCCTGCGCCTCTCTCAGGAGACACCCGATGATCCGAGTCCGAGCCGTCCTCTCCCTCCTAACGCTCCTGTGGCTGCCTGGCGCAGCGAGCGCCCAGGCGACGCTCCAGGACGTGACCGCCGAGACGGTCTTCTCCGGCCTCGAGAATCCGGTCTGGGTGACCAGCGAGCCCGGTGGTGCGCTGTCGATCACCCTGCTGCCGGGCCTGGTGCTGCGCACGCTGCCGGACGGGACCCTCGATCCGGCCCCGGTGCTCGATCTGCAGGACCGCGTGCGCGGCGGCGGCGGCCTCAACTCGGTCGCCTTCCACCCGCAGCGCCCGTGGCTCTTCGCCCACTTCTCCGAGACCGGCACCGACGATCTGGTGGTCTCCCGCTTCGAGCTCGAGGGCGACCCGCCGCGGGCGGTGCGCGCATCCGAAGCCGAGCTGCTGCGCCTGCCGAAGTTCCCGCTGCACTACGGAGGCCAGCTCGCTTTCGGCCCCGACGGCATGCTCTGGCTGTCCACCGGCGACGGCACGATGCCTGGCAGCCCCGATCCGCAGTGCGCGGCGCAGGACCTGCAGAGCCTCGAGGGCAAGCTCCTCCGGCTCGACGTCGAGGGCAGGCCCGACCAGTCGCCCTTCTACGCCATCCCTGCCGACAACCCGTTCGTCGCCCAGCCCGGCGCCGACGAGATCTGGGGCTTCGGACTGCGCAACTCCTGGCGCTTCTCCTTCGACCGCGAGGACGGCGAGCTGCTCGTCTCCGACGTCGGTGAGGACCAGCGTGAGGAGGTCAACCGGGTCGATCCGAGCTCGGACGGCGGCGTCAACTTCGGCTGGAAGCGCTTCGAGGGCAGCCGCTGTTTCCCCAACACCAGCGGCTGCGATGCCGCTCTGCCTCCATGCGGCTCCCCGGCCTACCGGATGCCGTGGCTCGAGTACAACAACGCCGGCGGGCGCTGCGCCGTGATTGGCGGCTTCGTCTACCGCGGCCGCCTGGTCCCCGCGCTCTACGGCCGCTACGTCTACGGCGATCTCTGTTCCGGGGAGATCTGGGCGGCCGACGAGGCCGGCGCCACCGAGACCCTGCCGGTCAGCCTCCCCGGGCTGTTCTCCTTCGGCGAGGACCAACAGGGGGAGCTCTACGCCATGGCAGGCGGCAACGTGGTCACCCTGCGCGATTCGAGTCTTCCGACCGGCGGTCTCGTCGAGCTCGTGAGCAGTTCGATCGAGGTGCGCGAGGACGACGGCGTCCTGCTCGTCGAGGCGGTGCGGCTCGGCGGCGGCTCCGGACCGGTGGAGGGCACGGCGCGACTGCACGTCGAGGTGGTCGCGTTGAGCGCCCTGCCCGGGGTGGATTTCGTGCCGGCTCCGGTCGAGCTGGAGTGGGCCGCCGGTGAGCAAGGGATCCGCAGTGCGCCGATCGTGCTGCTCGACGACCAGGAGCCCGAGACCCTGAAGACCCTGGAGCTGGTGGTGACCTCGGTCGAGGGCGACGTGCGGCTCGGCGCCCGCGACCGGGCGACCGTCACCCTGCGCGACGACGATCCCTGCTCGGGCAGCGACACCCGCCTCTGCCTCGGCGAGGGACGCTTCCGCATCGAGGTGACCTGGCGCGACGGCGACGACAACCAGGGTTCCGGCAACGCCGTGTCGCTGGGGCCCGACTCCGGCAGCTTCTGGTTCTTCAGCGACAACAACCCCGAGATCTTCGTCAAGGTGCTCGACGCCTGCGGCGGCTTCGGCGCCTACTGGGTCTTCGCCGCCGGCCTCACCGACGTCGAGACCACCCTGCGCGTGCTCGACACGGCCAGTGGCCAAGAACGCGTCTACGAGCGCCCGCTCGGCGAGTCGTACGAGGCGGTGCGCGACACCGCGGCCTTCCAGACCTGCCCCTGAGGCCGCTGCTCCGCGCAGCCTCCGATCCGACAGGGGGAGGTGCGCCGCCGCACGCACGGGGATCCCTTCCGGAGCCGGCAGCGGCGCCGGCCGGAGGCCCCTCGTCCTCTCGCTCGTTCGATGTCTTCCGCCGACCGCCGACGCGAGTAACGGCGGATGGTGACGCGCCATGGGGCGCTCAGCTGAGCAGCCGGTGCGCCGGCACCTCCCAGATGCCGAGATCCTGGTCGAGCTCGCGCAGCACCCGGCCCCGGGTCACCACCACACCCCCCCGCCAGCGCTCCCCGAGAGCGACAGCCACGGCGCGCAGCGAGGTGAGGTCCCTCGGCACCGCGCGCTCGCGGTGCTTCGCCTCGACCCCCAGCAGTCCAGCGTCCTGCTCGATCAGGAGATCGACCTCGAGGCCCGAACGGGTGCGGTAGTAGAAGAGCCTCGACGGCTCGAAGGCGGTCGAGATCCACTTGTGGATCTCGGAGACGACGAGGGTCTCGAACATGCCGCCGTCGAGCTCTCCCCAGCGCTCGGTGCCGCCGCGCAGCAGCCCGAGGTCGGTCCAGAAGAGCTTCGGGCTCTTGACCACCTGGCTGGTGAGGTTCTCGTGGTAGGGCTGGAGGAGCAGGACCTGGTAGGTCAGGTGCAGGTACTCCAGGTACCGCCGAGCCGTGCTCGCGGCGATCTGCGCGTCTTGCGCCAGGCCCGAGTAGTTGAGCAGCTGGGCGGTGCGCAGCATGGCGAGACGCTGCAGCTTGCGGAACGGCTGCAGGTCCGAGAGGCGCACCAGGTCGATCAGGTCGCGTTCCAGGTAGGTCTGCTGGAAGGAGCGGAACCACAGCCGTCGGTCCTCGTCGGAGAGCTCGAGCAGCCCCGGCATGCCGCCCCAGCGCGCCAGATGCTGCAGCGCCGCGAGCGAGCGCTCTTCGAGCCCGCCGAGACGCCGCGCCGGCTCCTCGGCCAACGCCTCCGTGCCCTCGGCGAGCCAGCGCGACAGCAGCGGCCGCTCGAGGTCGCCGCCCGCCTCGGCGGCCAGCTCCGAGAGGAGCAGCGGCCAGAGGTCGTAGAGGAAGGCGCGGCCGGCGAGGCTCTCGCGCACGCGATCGAGCAGCAGGATGCGTGACGACCCCAGCAGCACCGAGAAGTCGAGCTGGCGCTCGTCGAAGGCGTGCTTGACCTTGTCGAACACCGCCGGAGCCTTCTGGGCCTCGTCGAGGATCGCCGGGCCGACGCTGGCCGCCCAGCGCGACGCCGGCACCTCCTCCAGATCGGTGCGCAGCAACAGGTCGTCGAAGCTGACGTAACGCAGCGCCTCGCCGTAGACGCCGCGGGCGAGCGTCGTCTTGCCGGTCTGGCGGGCCCCGGTGAGGACGACGAGGCGTCGCTGGGTCGACGGCGGAAGTCGCTGCTCGAGCCAGCGCGGCTGGTGCAGTCCTGTAGATTCGGCCATTGCATCGACGATATTACAGCTAAATCATTCACTTCATCGCCGAAATCACAGAATCTGAGCTGCTCCTAACCACGCATCGCCGCTGCTGGGGCACGGCCCCGCTCCGGATCCAGTTGCCTGCTCCCGGGCGGTACTCAGAACCGCCGTACGTACTCCACGAACTGCTCCTGCAGGTCGCTGAGCGTCATCCCGTAGACCTGCTCGAGCGCGTCCTCCGCCGGATAGCCCTCGAGCAGGTAGAGCAGCAGGGTGGGGAACTGCTTCTCGGCCCACTCGCCTTCGCTGCCCTTGGCACCGCGCCTGTCGACGTCGCCGTGACGCAGGAAGTGGATCAGCAGCCACGAGGTGCCGTAGTTCAGCGGCCCCTGCCTGCCGGTGAACAGCTCGGGCGGGATCGGCAGCAGCCCGGCGATCGAAGTCGCCTCGCCCTTGCGGATGGCCTCCTTGGTGTTCTCCAGCGTCCAGCCGCTCGCGGTGGTGCGCAGCGCCACCAGGCCGTGCGGGTCCATCATGTAACGCCGCTTGATCGTCTTGCCGACGACGAGCTCGCCCTTGCCGGTGATCGTCGAGTTGCCGATGTACTCGGCGAGCCCCTCGACGAACCAGGTGCCGAGCCGGATCCCGGGTCGCGCCAGGTGCCTGGACATGTAGGCGTGCGTGGCCTCGTGCAGCAACGTCTGCAGAAGGGCTTCGTCGCTCGCCATCGTCTGCTTGAGCAGCACCAGGCCCGGCGCGATGTAGACACCGCTGTGGTGGGACGGCATGCCGAACCCAGCAGCGGCGGAGGCGAACGCCGACTGGCTGGAGTAGAGGTAGACCAGCACCTTCTGGCTCGGTGGCAGCAGTGGCAGGCCGCGGCCGAAGAGACCGTCGAGCACGCCGAAACTGGCCTCGAAGTTGTTGGCGAGGATCTCCGCCACGCCTTCCTGCTCGGCGTCGGTGACCACCAGGAAGCGCGGCGTCGAGTGCACGGCGCGCCGACCCTCGGCGAGCGCACGGTCGGCGATCGCCGCCATGCCCTCGAGCCTCTCGATACGCGCCTTCTCGGTCAGCTTCGGGAAGTCGATCGGTGGGGCCACCGAGCGCAGGGGATCGACCGGCTCGTCGGCGCCGCCGACGGCGTCGCTCGTCTCGTGCTGCAGCGTCGCGAAGCGGATCGTCCACTCGAGCCGGCCGTCGACCGCGGTGCCGTCGGCCCGGCGCGCCGGCACGTAGTGCCAGGTGCGCACCATCTCCGTGGTCGCCCGGCGCACGATCTCGTCGTTCTCGGTGGTCGGCCGCACCGCCAGCACCTCGATCTCCGCCACCAGGCCGTTGGGGTCGATGCGCGCCGCGAGATCGACCTCCGGCGTGAAGGGCAGCTCGCGCAACTCGGGGGGCGTGAGCGAGACGCGGCGATGCAGCAGGCGGGGCGGCGTGACCTCGGTCGCCGCCGCGGTCGAGCTCACTGCGGTCGTCACCAGCGGCCCCCTCACCGAACTGACTGAGCTGGATGGGCTGACCGCGCTGACCGGGCTCGCCCCGACCGGTGCGGCCGGCAGCGTCACCGAGCTCATGCAGAGGAGGACGGCCGCGGCCGGCGAGCGACCGGGCGCCGAGGCGAGCCAGCGTCGTTCACGGCATCGAGTCATAGAGACTCCGATGGTGGGTGGCGGCGTCGGCGTTGCCGAGCTGGCGATGGCAGACCCAGAGCTGGTAGTGCGGCGCCTTCTGGGTCGGATCGAGCTCGACGCTGCGCTCGAGCAGCGGCAGCGCCTCGGCGCACTCGCCGAGCTTGACCAGCGCCATGGCGAGGAAGAAGGTGCTCTGGTAGCGCCCGTCGTTGAGCTGCACCGCGCGGCGGAAGGCGCGTGCGGAGTCGGCCCACTGTTCGCTGCGGTAGGCGGCGATGCCGAAGTTGTACCAGGCCGGCTCGCTGCCCCAGAGGGCATCGTCCGGGTGCTCCGCCGCCAGGCTCGAGAGCACCTCGTACGCGCGCTCGAACTGGCTCGAGGCCATCAGGTCGGCCGCCTGGTTGGCCAGAGCCATGGGTGAGTATTCGGTCTGCTTCGACCGCCACTCCTCCTCGTAGGCGAGACGATCCTCCTGCGTGCCGTAGAGGTAGACGACGGCCCGGCGCGCCACCGTATGGCCCGGCTCGTGCTCGAGGGCGCGGCGGAAGAGCTTCTCGGCGGCCTCCAGGTGGCCACCTTCGCGCAGCAGCCAGGCGAGACCGGTCGCCACCGTGGCGTAGGAGAAGAGATCCGCGGCGGTGTAGAAGCCGGCCTCTCCGCCCAGGTACACGGCCTCTTCTGTCGAGCTCTGCCCGTCCTCTCCCGTCGCGGCATCGGCCTCACCGCGCGCGACCGGAGCCTCGAGCAGCGCGAGCACCTCGTCGACCCGGCCCGCCCGCGCCAGCAGCCGCAGCAGGGCCGGGCGCAGGTGCTCCGCCGACGCCGGGATCTCCGCCAGCACGTCCGCTGCCGCGCTCCACTCCTCCTGCTCGAGGTGGTGGCGGAACAGCCGCCAGCGCAGCATCGAAGAGTCCTCGAGCTCGCGCATTCGCACCAAGGTGCTGCCCAGCGCCTCGTCGTGCCCCAGGCGCTCGAGCAGGTCGGCGCGCACGTCGAGCGCACGCAGCCGACGGTCGGCCGAGAGCCCGGCGCCGTCGGCCTGCTCGCTGACCTCCTCCAGCAGCCGCTCGAGCAAGGACTGATCGAGCTCCGGCTCACGGGAGAGCTGCCGGGCGACGCCGATCGGCAGCTGGAACGAAGGGTCCTCGAAACGCGCCACCAACTCCCGTGAGATCGCCTCCACCTCCTCGGCCGGCAGCGCGACCCGCCGCCGCGCCTGCAGCAGGGCGACCAGCGCCGTCACCCCGCCGCGGCACGGCTCCCGAGCCGCGCGCAGCTGCGCCAGCTCGGCGTCGCGATCGCCGCGCAGGGACTCGACGGTCGCCGCCCGCAGCGTCCGCACACACTCCACCGGCGGCAGCTCCGCCGCGGCGGCCGCTTCCGCCGCGATCAGCCCGGCGACCGCGAGCCACGCGGCCGCGACCGGTACCTTCCTCCACACCATCCTGCGCCCCCTCAGGCTCTGAGTCCGCGACGCCGCAAGCTGTCTCTGACGCGTCAGGGGTCGCAAGACCCCAACAGCACCTCGATCCTCGCCCGCGAGCGGCGAGAAGGCAACTCGGGAGCGGCCAGACAGCAGCGTTTTGCTAGGTTGCCCGGATGATCTCTCATCCCAGGCTGAGTCTCCACGAACGTCGCACCACCGTGCACCGAACGATCACTCTGCGCTGCGCTGCCGTCGCACTCGTCGCGCTCGTCGCGCTCTCTCTGACTCCGGAGCTCAGCGCTCAACTCTCCTTCGTCAAGGACCTCGACCCCACCGTCGAGGAAGAGGGCATCTGGGCGCTCGAACCCGGGGTGCGTCACGGAGAGTCCTTCTACTTCATCGAGTGGGACTGGCAGAACCGTCCCTGGCGCATCACGCGCTACAACCCCAAGGAAGGGGATCGACGGCTCACCTATCCCCGCTGGCCCGGAGAGATGGTCTCGATCGGAGAGGAGACGTACTTCTGGGCCTCGGCCTCGCCGACCAGCGGCAGCCAACATCACCTCTGGCGCATCGACGCCGAGGAGGAGATCACTGCCATTCTCGGTCCGCTGGACCTCGGTTGGAAATCTCCACCGATCCTTGCCAACGGCACGCTCTTCTTCAGCAGCACCAGTCAGTTCATCGGCTCCGTCTGGAGCCGCCTCTGGAGCAGCGACGGCACCGCCCTGGGTACCGTGCAGATCTACGAGTCCGACGCGTCTGCTGCCATCCTCCCGAGTGAGCTCGACGATCGCGCCTACTTCCTCGCTGACGAAGCACTGTGGCGCTCCGACGGAACGCCGCAGGGCACGGTGCAGATCGTCCAGATCCCCGAGGCCGCGACGGGATGGACGCTGGCCTTCGCCGACAGGCTCTACTTCAACCGCTACGCTCCAATGCAGGAGCTGTGGAGTTGGGGGCTCGACGGTACCCTGCGGCGGGAGTCCGCCGAAGGAACGATCGTCCGAAGTTCGTGGGCGGGCCTCCCCGTGCCTGCGGCCGGACACCTCTACTTCCTGGCCGAGGACGGGGGAACCGCCAAGCTGTGGAGAGTGGCGCTTTCGGGTGGCGTCGAGCTGGTGCTCGACACGGAGAACACGTTCGACTCGTCCGCCGAACTGGTCGCGAGCTGCGACTCGGTGTTCCTGGCGGGGGTCGGCTCTGGGAACCGCTTCTGGCACGTCGACGGCGCGACGGCAACCGTCACCGAGCTCACCCAGCGGACCACCGCCTCTCGGCTCGTCGGAGACGGTTCCGGGTCCGTGTTCTTCTTCGCGGATGCGCCCTGGCAAAGCGGGCGCTTCTTGTGGGAGAGCGACGGCACCCTCGAGGGCACCACTACCGTCAACGACGAACCGGGGCTCTACACACTGGTGCTTCATGCGGACTCGCAGCAGGTCCTCTTCCGCTCCACCGCCTCGGTATTCGACAAGGCGCAGCTCTGGGGTTTCGATCGCGCCGCCGGCACGACGACCCAGCTGACCCACCGGACCGTGCCAGGGGAGAACTACTTCAGCACTTCCGGCAGTTCGGCGACAAGCTTCTCGTCCTCTTCCGAGACTCCACCTACTCGTGGAGCGTGCAGGTCACCGACGGGACCCCCGAGGGCACCCTCGACGTGGCGCCGGGAATCGCGCCGGCGATCGCCGAGCGCCCATCGACCAGTGGTGCGCGCTGGCAGGACACTGCGGCGCTGGGGCATCTCGCGTTCTTCTCGTCTTGGGAGCCAGACTCGGCAGGGTACCGAGTCTGGGTGACGGACGGCACCCGGACCGGCACCCGTCCTCTGACCACTGGAGGAGCGCTGATCGGAGCCGCTGACGACAATGTCTACTTCCACCAGGCCGGGGCACTCTGGCGTAGCGATGGGACGGCCGAAGGCACCCGCCAGGTGGCCACGGACTGGGCTTCGGCTGCCTACGACCTCGACGGCGGCCCCCTCTTTCTGCGGTCGGGTCTCGGCGTTCCGCTCGGGTTCCACCAACTCGACGACGAGGGCGGCGCACTGCTCCCCGTACCGGGCGACTGGCATTCGATCTGCGAGATCCTGTCCCAGATCGACGGCCTGCTCTACTTCACCGCGCGATCCGCGGAGACCTCGTCGTGCGCGCTGTGGCGGACCGACGGCACGCTGCAGCAGACAGTCGCCCTGAGCGAGCCAGGCGAAGCGTGGGACGACCTGTGGCAGTTCCAGTACTGGATCGACAAGCCGGGAAGGATCGGCCTCTCGGTCAACGGCCGCTTCCTGATGGGCTGCAACGGGCTCTGTGCGGTGGCCCTCGACGGCTCGGCCGTCGAGCCGCTCGTCGACCAGACCGGCGAACCGTTCGCGCCGAACGTCGAGGGATCGATTCAGACCGGCAGCCACGTCTTCCTCGCCGCGGACCGTGAAGACGTCGGGTGGGAACTTTGGATCACCGACCTTCTGGCGGGTGGGACCGAGCTCTTCGACTACAGCCCCGGTGGGTACAGCAGCGACAGCTGGATCGCGGCTCTGGTCTCGGCCGGAGGTCGCGCCTACTTCGCCGCGCCCGACGCTCGCTTCGGCCGCGAGCTGTGGACCAGCGACGGGACCCGTTCCGGCACCCGGCTCGCGGTCGAGTCGAAGCCGGGGATCGACTCGTTCTCCTCCTACTCGACCTACGCCTACCAGCTCAGCGAGGGCGCATCGTCTTCCTCGCCTGGACGCCCGAGCACGGCTGGGCGTTCTGGCGCTACGACATCGAGCAGATCTTCTACGACGACTTCGAGCGCGGATCGAGCGATGCCTGGTCGGGCACCGTGCCGTGAGCTGACAGCGCGGGTCGCTACAATCGCGCGGTTCTTCGTTTTCACGCCGCGGATCAACGCCTGGAAGCACGGGCCGGATCCCTCCCAAGACTCAACGACCCTTCCGGTCGTCCGAGAGGAGCCTCGTTTGAACTCCGTCCCGCCGCATGAAGTCCGCTGCTCCGCGGTTGCGCCTCTGCCGATTCGTCTTCTCCGCGCCGGCGTCACGACGACGCTGGGCCTGCTCGCCGTGCTGGTCGTCGCTCCTTCCTCCACGGCCCAGTCCGCCACGGACCCCTCCCTCACCGACGACGGCCCCTGGATCGTGCGCGCGGCCGCGAGCCCTGGTGACCGCGACCTGCTCGGCGCGGTGGCCGGGATCGTCGGCCATCTCAAGGTCGAGGACGACGGCGCGCTCCTGCTGCACGTCGACGACGCGTTCGAGCGCGACCGGCTGCTGGCGCTCGGCGTCGTGCTCGAGCTCGACCGCGCCGAAACCGACCGCGTGCGCGGCATCCTCGAGCAGCTGCGCGGCGGCGCTCCCCTGCGCACGATCCCGGGCTTCTCCTGCTACCGCACGGTCGAGGAGACCTTGGCCCGGGGCGCGCAGATCGCGGCCGACCATCCCACCCTGGCGACGTGGACCGATCTCGGCGACAGCTGGGAGAAGCAGAACCCGGGCAACGGCGGCGACGGCTACGACCTCTTCGTGCTGCGCCTGACCAACGCGGCGATCGCCGGCCCGAAGCCCGACTTCGTGGTGCTCGGCGGCCTGCACGCGCGCGAGTACACCACCGCCGAGCTGGCGACGCGCTTCGCCGAGCTGCTGATCGACGGCTACGGAGTCGATGCCGACGCCACCTGGCTGCTCGATCACCACGAGATCCATCTGGTGCTGCAGGTCAACCCCGACGGCCGCAAGCGCGCCGAGAGCGGTCTGCTGTGGCGCAAGAACGCCAACAACGACCACTGCGGCAACACCAACGACCGCGGCATCGATCTCAACCGCAACTTCGATTTCGAATGGGGCTGTTGCGGCGGCTCCAGTGGTAGCGCCTGCTCGACCAGCTTCCGCGGCCCCTCGGCACGCTCCGAGCCCGAGGCGATCGTGGTGATGGACTACATGGACGGTGTCTTCCCTGACCAGCGCCCCGACGACCAGGTCACCGCGGCGCCGCTCGACTCCGAGGGCCTGTTCATCGACCTGCACTCCTTCGGCGAGGTGGTGCTCAGCTCGTGGGGCTTCACCACCACGCCGCCACCCAACGGCCAGGGGATCCTGACGCTGGCGCGCAAGTACGCCTACTTCCCCGACTACTTCGCCCAGCTCGGCAGCCTCGGCACCGTCGACGGCGCCACCAAGGACTACGCCTACGGGCGACTCGGCGTGCCCGGCTACACGGTGGAGCTGGGCACCACCTTCTTCCAGTCGTGCACCGACTTCGAGAACCAGATCGCGCCCGACAACCTCGACGCGCTGCTGCACATCGCCAAGAACGTGCGCACGCCGTACGTGACGCCCTCCGGCCCCGACGCCTACGACCTGGCGCTCTCCGCGGCCTCGGTCCACGTCGGCGAGCCCGTCACCTTGAGCGCCACGGTCGACGACACCCGCTACGACTCGCTCGCCGAGCCGCGCCAGAACGTCGCCGCCGCCGAGCTCTACGTCGACACTCCACCGTGGGACGGCGGCACTCCGCTCGCCATGCTCCCCGGCGACGGTCTCTTCGACGCGACGATCGAAGGCGTCGAGCTCGAGCTCGACACGTCGGCACTGGCGCCCGGCCAACACATCCTGTTCGTGCGTGGTCAGGACGCCGACGGCAACTTCGGGGCGCCGTCGGCGATCTTCCTCGACGTCGACGACGGCTCGATCTTCGCCGACGGCTTCGAGTCCGGCGACACCACCTCCTGGTCGTCGGCCACCGGCGCGCGCTGAAGCGTCGCGACCGCCGCGGGGCGAAGGTTCACTCAGAGGCGGTCGAGCAGCTCGATCACCGACTCGAGCGAGCGCACGCCACGGCGCTCGTCTCCCAGGTCGCTTCGCACCCTGGCGACGAGGAAGCGCCGGTCGGCATCGATCAGGTCGGCGACCGACTCCTGTGGGCGTTCCCCTCGGGGCTACGAGGAGGTGACGGGGGACGGCGAGCCCAGGCGCGGTCCCGTGAAGCGGCGATTCCGAGCCGGACCTGTTCTACGGTCACGGAAGCCAACCGGCTCCCGCCCTCTGCAACCAGGGCAGGGCGGCTTCGGGATCGGCGAGCCGAGCTGAGAACGACAGATCACGGCCGTTTCCGGGGTGGAAGTCGACGACGAAGCCGATGCGGGTCAGGCACGTCTCGACGATCTCGCGTGAGATCCACATGAAGTGCGGTCCCGCGCTGCCTCGGCGGGCGTAGGCGCCGGGCGCGTTGTGCAGCAACTTGAGGAAGCCCATCTCGTTGCAGGCGTCAGCGACGTTCATCGCCACCACTCCGCCGGGACGCAGGACCCTGGAAGCCGTGAGCCAGTAGACCATCAAGGTGTGCAGGTCGACGTGCACCATCGCATCGAAGGAGTAGAGAGCGTCGACCTTGCGCTCGAGGTCAGCCGCCTCGAGGGTTCGCATGACGAAGAGCGGATCGGAATCGAGCAGGTGGCAACACAGCCGACCCGACTCGACGTGGCTGCGACAACGTCGTCGAAGTGCTGTGGTGAAGGCGGTCGACACGTCGAAGGCGTGGATCCTGGCGCGCCCGTACCGTTCGAGGGCCAGGGTGGTGAAGCGACCGGCACCCGAGCCCAGCTCGCAGAGCTCCCTGACCTCGTCGGCGGCGAGGGTCTGGTCCAGCGGCCGCAGGCACTCCTCCATCAGCGTTCTGGCGCTCGCCTCGTCGCCCCACTCGTCCCCGGGCCACCGGTACTCGTCGTCCGTGGTGTTGAGCACCCTCCAGGGCTCGAGGTCCGTCTCGCGATGGGGCTTCGACCTGCGGATGCGCTCGAAGTCGCGCCGCACGTAGCGATCCCAGACCTGATCGTAGGTGTCGGGCCGAGCACCGAGACCTCGCACCGCTCGTTTCGTCGCCCGCAGTATGCGTTTCATCGCTGGTCCCCAGACTCAGGTCACCGAGGCGTTGGCTCCGGCGGCCGTCGACCGCGGGCTCGCCTGTTCATCGCTGGCTCGAGCCTCGCGCCAGCGCTCGCGGGAAGCTCGCTTCGTTCATCAGCCGAACGTCCGCCTCCGGATCGTCGCACAGGTGCCCCGGGGCCCGCCCGGTCTGGCTCATCCTCAGCGCCGCCACTCTCCGACCGCGACCGGCGACGATCTGCTCGACCGACCAGCAGCTCGATCACCGACTCCAGCGAGCGCACGCCGCGGCGCTCGTCTCCGAGATCGCCTCGCACCCGCGCGACCAGCAACCGCCGATCCGCCTCCGATCAGGTCGGCGACGGCCTCCATGCGGCGTAGATCCTGCGGGCTGGGCGACGTCGTCAGCCTGCTCTCGAACGTCCAAAGCTCGGCCTCGAGAGCAGAGCGGAGATCCGTCGCGGGAGCCGGCCTTGCATCATAGAAATCGACTTCTAATCTGCAAGAGCGCCTCGCGGGAGCCCGGGAAACGACCCGGCACGCACTCGGGCGCCGGGTCGCTTCGCGTAGCGGTCAGCGGCAGCGGCTGGCTACGGCAGCAGGATCCAGCCGATGTCGGCGAACAGCGCCGGCGTCAGGTCGCGCGTCGTCGCCGACTCGAGGTCGGACGAGATGAACGGCTCCATCAGCAGATTCGGTGACGCGCTGGTGTCCCAGTGCGAGCCGGAGGAGCCTGGCGCCACGGGGTTCGGCGCGTAGAGCCGCACGAAGCCCTGGTTGGTGCCGGCCAGGAACTCGTCGTCGAGGATCAGCTTGGAGACGCTGTTCCCCTGCGCCGCGTTCTTCATCGCCGTGCCGTCGGCGAGCGAGACGCCGACCGACGGGATCGTCGCGTCCGGCGTGGCGCCGCCCATGCTCGGCAGGCCCGCGGCGACGTTGTTCACCACGATCACGCCCTTGGCGCCGGCCGCCTGCGCGTTGAGGGTCTTCACCACGAAGGCACAGGTGCCGCGGTCGATCAGGGCGATCTTGCCGTTGAGGTTGTTCTGGATCGGCTCGCAGCCGTCAGCCGGAGCGCCGACGCCGTCGTTCACCACCACCATCTTGCCGGTGGTGCCGCCGCCGCCCTGCAGCGGCGGGCCGTAGCTGGCGGTCTGCGCCTCGTAGCTGCCGGCGATGCTCTTCGGATTGAGCACCTTCACCGAGGGACGCGGGCCGAGCACGAACGGCGCCTCGGCGGTGACCGCCGATCCGTTCCACACCACGTTGCCGGAGTTCACCGCCGAGAACTGGCGCTCGGCGACGGTCATCACGTCCCAGGTCTTGCCCAGCGTCAGGTCGAGGCTGAACTTGGTGTAGATGTCCGGCAGGCCGCCGGCCAGGGTGCCGGTCGCTTCGTTGGCGAAGTTCGAGAACCCGAGGCCGTGTGCGATCTCGTGCAGCACGACGCTCAGGAAGTCGATGTCGGTGCCCTCGTTGTTGTCGTAGCCGTAGTACCAGGTGCGGCCCGTCAGGCAGTTCGGATCGTTGTCGTCGATGTCCGAGTTGAAGAACGAGATGATGTCGATCTGACCCGGGTTGAGATCGAAGCCAGCCAGCGCGTCGGCCAGCGCCGAGTGGTACCAGGTCAGCGGGAACGCCGCGCCCGGGAAGTCACGGAAGATGAAGGTCGCTCCCGCCGCACCCAGCGTCCCGCCGGTCGACGTGCAGGCGAGCGGCTGGAAGGTGGCGCCGACGAAGACCGTCGCGTTGCTGTCGAGCGTCGCGCCCCACAGCTGCGCCGCCAGGTTGTAGACGTTGACGCGCTGGGCGCCGATGGTGGTGCCCGGGTTGCCGCCGACCGGCGCGACCGGAGTCGGATCGTTGAGGCCGAAGCCCGGCGGGTCGAGATTGACCAGCACGATGTTGGCGGCGCCGAGAGGCGAGGACGCGAGCAGCGTGAGGAACGCCGCGACGACCGCGAGGCGCCGCAGCACCGCGCTCTTCGAGTTCATCGAGCTCATCACTGCACCTCCGGCTGCGCCGTCGCCGGGCTCTGGCTGCCCTGCTGCGCGAACGAGAGGGCGCGGTGCGAATCGTCGACGCAGCCGTACTCGAGGCTGCCGTCCGGGCGCTGGTGCACGACGCTGAAGTCGAGGTGGCCGAGGCCGAGCTCGAGCATCACGGTGCCGTTGGCGAGCGTCTGCTCACGGACACTCTGCGGCTGCTCACCACGCTGCGAGCGGGCGCCGAAGAGCTTGCGCATCTCGGCCGAGAGCTTGGCCGCTTCCGCCGGAGTCGGCGGCCGCATCTGGCCCGTCACCGGGTCGATCCAGACCTGCATGCCCATCACCTCCATGGGCTGGTAGGACGTCGTTGCGGCGAGGGCGTTCTCCCGCACTTCCTCGAGCTGCTGCGATGGCGTCTGCTGAGACTGCGTCTGCCCCCAAGCGGCGCCGGCGAGAGCCAGGCCGAGGACGACGCAGCACACGAGCGATCGTCTTCTCATCGAAGTTTCCCTCCTGGTCGATGAGCGCTCGCCACTCGGCCGGAAGGGCGAGTCGGTGGATCTGTCCCTCCTGCGTCGTGCAGCCGGCCGGAGCGGGAAGAAGCAGATCACACCCGAGGCCAAATTCGTGTCGGATCGCGTCGGGTATCCCGGCACGACCGACTCGCGAAGCGACCACCCCGAAAAGATGCCGTGGGCTCGGTCCATAGGGACTGGCGCACGCCCCCCGTCGCAGCGCGATGCCCGATCGGCGTCGACGATCCGACCTTCCGGCTCGAGAGGGCCGCATCAGCTTGGGTGTCGCCGGGGGCCCGAGCCGTACATCGCGCCTCGTCGCGTCGCATCAGGGCTCCCTTCTCAGCTCGCACTCGTCGACCGGCTTCCAGCTCTGGGCCGGATGGATCTCCCACCAACCGTGCCCGCGGTCGTAGCGCAGCTGGCCGACGACCTCGTAGAAGCGGCCGTGACGAGGCGGCTCGCCGGTCTGGAAGCCCGGGGTGATCTCGCAGTGCAGTGTCGCACTACGACCGTCTCCCGGGAAGGCGGCATCGTGCACGCCGCCGGCGCTCTCGAAAGCCGAGGCGTAGGAGTTCTCGCAGAGCTGCAGGTCGAAACAGTAGTCGCCGTCCTCGTGGCAGTAGGGCACCGAGGTCACCTTGCCGTGCACCGTCAGACGTGGCCCTCGGATCCAGCCGAAGGCGGTGAACGGCCAGACGTGCTCGCGCACCCACTTCCAGGGCGAGAAGAAGAGCCCGTCGGCGCACGGCCAGCGGCCTGCGGTGCGTACCGGTGCCTCGATCACGGCACCGACGGCATTGGTGGGACGGATCTCGATCGCTTCGTCGTCCTCGAACCAGTCGTCGCACTCGAAGGTGACGCGCAGAATGCCGCGCGGTGGCACTTTCTCACCGGCGTCGAAACGAACGTGCGCGCTCGTCTCGTCGGGCACCGCCTGGTCGGCGATCCGCCGTCCACCATGCTCGACTCGCACGTGCAGCAGGTCCGGCTCGTCACCACTGGTCAGATCGGTGTCGAGGAACAGGTCGTGCACGTCCTCACCGGTCTCGTTGCGCAGCCGGAACGACCACTTCTGCAACCTGGAGCCCGGTCGTAGACGCACCCCACCGCGGGGAAGGTCGACGACGCGGTGCCACTTGTCGGGACTGCTGCCGAGGCCCTCGATGGCCGCCCCCTGGTCGTTGGTCGGCGTGACCTCGAGGCGTTCGTCGCTCTCGAACGGCCCGTCGCACGCCAGCTCGAGATCGAAGCGCGCCCCGACCGGAATCGGAGGCCGGAGGCTCAGATGGGCGCTGGTGTCGGAGTGCCCCCCCAGCGAGCCGACGGTGCTGCCGCCCCAGATCACCTTCACCGTGTTGATGTCGGGATCGATGCCGTTGGTCAGGTCGGTGTCGAGATGGAGGTCGTGGATCGGCTCGCCGGTCCTGTTGACACAGCGGTAGACCCAGTGGGCGAGACGACCACCGGGCCGCACCCGCACCGGTCCTCCGTGCAGGACGAGGGTGTTCGGGTCGGGCATGGCTGGCCTCCTCTCCGGTGGTCTGCGTTCAGGGCGGTGGCGGCTTCGTCTTGTAGAGGTCGGCGATGCCGTAGTTCTTGTTCGTCCCGAGTCTGGCCGGCAGCTTCTTGTTCGCGATCAGAGTGGCCTGCGGGTCGGTCGGCGGCGTCGTGATCCAGGCCTTGAACTGGTTCTGCCCGTTCGCCTGCTCGGTCTTCATCGCGTCGACATCCGCCACGGCGATGCCGATGTCCTGGGTCATGTGCACCCGGACCTGCGCGTCGCTGAGGAACGCGACGTCCTTCCCGTAGGCCTCTTCCTCGAACCGGATCATCGCGTGGAAGTCCGCCGGGTGGGGTATCTGGTGCTGCTTGAACTGCCTGACGTGCTCGAGCTCATGGTGCACGACCAGCAGCGCTGCGGCGCGCATCGACGCCATCGCATCGTCCGGGTGAACCTGCTGCTTCACGACCAGATCCGTGTAGCTGTCGAGGAACCACTCGACGTTGAAGTAGATGTGCTGGGCGCTGTTGGTCCAGGCCGCGAACATCGCCGGATTCCCTCCGAACTCCTTGGCGTTGTCGTGATGGCGCAGAGGGATCAACCGGGCCCCCTGGAGTCCCAGGCCGACTGCCTTGAGGTCACCCTCGATCATCCAGAAGAGCAGGAGCTCCGTCGGCCGGAGGGAGCCGAAACCGGAAAGCACCGATCCGATCGCGCCAGTCCCCGGACCCAGGAAGGCCGTCGGGCCACCGGCCGCCAACGCGGCGGCGGATGCGCCGAGCAGCGCCGGCGAAACTGCCGCCGCCTCGTCGCTGTAGGCGAGCTCGCGCGATCCCACCGTCGGCGCGGCCAGACCGCCACCGGCGGATCCTGCGGAACCCGCCGCGGCGAAGATCGGCGGCGGCAGCTCGGTGACCGAGCTGCCGCGACTTCCACCGCTTGCACCGCCTCCAGCGCCGGCCAGCGTGCTGCCGTCGTTCGCCGAGACACCGCGCCGGTCGAGGTCCCGTCCCTGGTTGATGCGGGCGCCCTCGCCGGAGATGCCTGCTTTCGAGCCTACGGCCGAGCCACCGCTGCTGGCGCCGCTGCCGCCCGCCGCGCCGGCGACCTTCATGGTCTTCCACATGTCGGCGGCGGCCTTACCCATCTCGGTCGCCTGCGCAGTTGCCGCCTTGAAGTTCTCGCTGGCGATCTGGCCGGCCGCGGTCGCCGCGTCCAGGGTGCCGCTGCTCGCCGCCTGGGCGGTGGCCTGGGTGCCGGCGAGACCGCTCATGTCGCGGAACATGCTGCCGCTGGCGATCGCTCCGAGCACCGCCGAGAGCCCGGCGGGATCGGGCAGCGCCGTCGGGCTCATCAGGCTCAGCACCGGGCCGCTGAGCTGACCGGGGGTGAGGTTCTCCGCCGTGGCCCGGGTACCCGTCCCCACCGGTGCGATCTCCGGCGGCGTCAGCGGGATCGGGCTGTCCTGCCAGTTCCAGAAGCGGGTGATGTCGAGCTTCTCGGCGGAGTTGGAGCGACCCAGAACCGCTTCCGCGAAGACACCGCCGGTGGGGATCGGCACCTGCCGCACGTTCTGCTGCCCGAAGTCGACGCCGCGATCTTCGAGCAGCTCCGCCCAGGTCTGACCATCCACCAGTCCCGAGGCGGAGTCGCTCCCGGCCGGGGCTCGCAAGACGAGGTAGTTGCCGGCGACGGCGATGGGTCTGGGCTCCACCTGGTCGACCAGGGGCTCGCCGAGCCACGAGACTCCCGACAGCAGCAGCACCAGCGATGCGGTGTCGAGGTTCCCGAACACGGCCTGCGTGTAGTAGGCGCGGTTCGCCTGCAGATGGGCCAGCAGCTCGGCTCTGCGGTCGGCTGCGTCGCCGGAGAAGAAGGCCACCTTCTGCATCCGCTCGCCCTCGGCGAGCGCGAGCGGCACCTCGGCGATCGAGCGCCGGCCCTCCGACTCGTAGCGCAGGATCAGGGTGCCTTCACTCGGCCCGGGCCCTCCGGCCTCCGCGCCGGCCCGTGCCACCAGGATGCTTTCGATCGAGCGCAGCGGCAACCCCTCGGCCAGATCCACCTGATCGGTGGCCGGCGGCACCATGAAGGTCTTCTCGGCTGCCGGCGCCCCCGGCTGATCGATACGCACCCGCTCCACCGCCACGTCCTCGAACCCGACCGACACCAGCCTCGCGTCCCCCGGCAGGATCTCGGCCACCGGGCCGGGACGGACGGCGGAGAACCGCCGAACTGCGGGAGCAGTCAGAACGCCCGGTTCGGGCTGCGGTTCCGTGGTCCCGCCGGTGACACCAGTTGACGTCCCAGCGCCTGACGTCCCAGACGTGGCGACTCGACGCGCCAGGAGTCCGGCGCCGCCGACTCCGGCAAGGCTCGTCGCAGCCACCAGCGTCCCGACGTGGATCGGCAGCTCCACCCGCACGCCGGAGCGGATCTCGACTCGGCCACGCTCGTCGAGAAGCAGCTCCAGCGCCCGCTCGGTCAGCGCCGCGCGCAGCAGCTGGGCGCGAAAACGAGCCACCAGGCCGGCGCCGCCCTCGCCGGCGAAGTCGAGCAGCTCGAACGGCAGGAACAGGACCCGCTCGAACTGATGCAGCTGGGTCGCGACACGGTAGACCTGGACCACCTCGTAGTACTGCACCGTGAGAGCGTGCATGTGGTTGTAGTTCGCCACGATGCGGGTGCTGACCTCTTCGTGCTCGGACTGCGAGACCTCGCGCACTGCCGAGGCGCGTCGATTGCGCACCGAGGTGGCGTGCTGTTCGGTGCGGTCGTTGACTCGCTGCGTCATCTCGGAGAGCACCGAGCGACTGCCGACGGACCAGGAGGTGCTCTGGGCGCGGGATTCCGTCTCGGATTCCTGACTCGCCTTCGAGCCGCCGAGCGAGAAACCGAGTGCACCGGTGAGCTTGCCGATCCCGCCGGCGAGGCCGCCGCCGAGGCTGCCCGCTACCGTCTTCCCCTTGCTGGTCGACTTCGCCCAGCCGGTGGTCATCGAACCACCCGACTGCATCTCGTCGGCGACCGCGTTCTGCACCTCGCTGACCGCTCGCGAGTGGTCCATCGCGTTGTCGAGACGCTCCAGCTCGTCGATGCTCTCGGTGACCGCGGCGCGGGTACGCCGAGCCCAGTCGACGACGGCGATCCTCGTGGCCTCGCCCGGCGCCAGAGCCAACGAGTGCACCATGTGCCCGAGGGTGACGCCGCGGGCGAACCACGACTGCGAGTAGGTGGCCAGCGCGCCCACCGCAGGACTGCCGAAGCCGATCGGCGAGTCGGCGAGACGGCCCAGCGAGAGCGGTCCGTCGAGGGGCGTCAGACCGGTGTGCTCAGCGCTCCCGAGCATCACCAGCGCGTCGTAGTAGACCCGCTCGGTCGGGTACTCCCCGAACCGAGGCCGCAGCTCCTCGGCCGTATCGTCGAAGCCGGACTCGTCGACCCCACCTGCCGCGACGTTGACCATCCGCCGCGCCAGCTGTCGCTGCGGCCAGAGTGCGAAGGCACGCAGGTTCCCGGCTGGCAGGGCCTCTTCGAGGGCGACTGCCTGCTCCTCCGACAGGCCTCGCAGGCTGCCGAGCGGGAGCTCGCCGATCCGGTCGAGCGCGATCTCATCGTGCGCGTCGAGGAGCAGATCTCCGGCCACCGCGTCGAGCCGTGAGTCCGCGGCCCCGATCGCGGCGGCAGCCTGTGCGAACAGGCGAGACGACCCCAGATCGAAGATCGTCTCGATTCCCACGGCAGCCAGGGCCGTGACCGCCTCGTCGCGGACGCCGAGCAGCGAAGCGACGGGCTGCCTCAGCATCTCGCGCAGAGGAAGCTGATCGTGTGGTGCCACCAGGTGGCGGGAGAACTCCGACATCGCGACCCTCCTCTCGGCGGAAGTGCCGAGCCCCAGCGAGGCGAGCTCTGACCGTGCAACGACAAACGGCAGCGACTGCGGACGCGATCTCAGCGGGCAGGGCGGACCAACCCGGCCGGTGCGGGCCGGGAGCAGGTTCCCGATCGGAAACCACCCTGCGCGACCCTCTCGGCGGCGCACCTCGGAGCGTGCGGGCCGGGCGTCGCCACATCCTCCGCGGCCGCCGCGACGAAAGCCCGCACGATCCGCTAGCCTCGACGGCGTTTCCAGGACCCGAGATGCATCCGAAGAAGCAATCCGTCCAGCTGCTGCCGAGACTGCTGACCGTGGCCCTCGCGGCCGCGCTGTGGCTGCCGGCCGCGGCGTCGGCCCACGCGGTCGGCGAGGACTACGTCTTCTTCAACTTCCGCGAGAGCTCGCTCGACGGCCTGTTCGAGGTCCACTTCGACGAGCTGCGCGAGGAGCTCGGTCTCGATCTGCCGGAGGACGAGGAGGCGGCGCGGCAGCAGCTGCGTGCGAGCGCCGAGCGGGTGCAACGCTTCATCCTCGACAACTTCTCGATCGGCCCGGTCGGCGGTGAGCCCTATGCGCTGCGCTTCACCGGCACCGACCTGATCTCGCTGCCCCAGGGCACGTTCGCGCAGTACAGGTTCGAGGCCGACACAGGTCCGCTGCCCGACCAGCTCGCGGTGAGCCACCGCATGTTCCACGGCGACGACCGCCTGCACCGCGGCCTGCTGCTGATCGAGTACAACCAGAAGACCGAGACCACCTACCCCGGCGAGTACACCGCCATGGTGTTCGGGCCGAGCAATCCGGAGCAGGTGCTCGATCTCACCGACGTGCCCGGGCTCATCCCGCCGCGCGACATGGTGTGGCAGGGCGTGCTGCACATCTGGATCGGCATCGATCACATCCTCTTCCTGCTCGCCCTGCTGCTGCCCACCGTGCTGCGTCGCGAGGAGAACCGCTGGCAGCCGGTGGAGCGCTTCTCACAGGCGCTGTGGAACCTGCTCAAGATCGTCACGGTCTTCACCATCGCCCATTCGGTGACGCTGCTGCTGGCGGCTCTCGGCTACATCGATCTGCCCTCGCGCCTCGTCGAGTCGGTGATCGCGCTGTCGATCGTGCTGGTGGCGGTCAACAACATCACCGGCACCGTGCGCGACGGGTCGCTGACCATCGTCCTGGTGCTCGGCCTCTTCCACGGCCTCGGCTTCGCCTCGGTGATGGGCCACCTGCCCTTCCGCGTCGTCGACCTGCTGAGGAGCGTGGTGGCGTTCAACATCGGCGTCGAGCTCGGCCAGATCGCCATCGTGCTGGTGATCTTCCCGATCCTCTACCTGCTGCGCGAGCGAGATCTCTACCGGCCCCTCGTGCTGCAGGGCGCCTCGGCGGTCCTCATCCTGATCGCCGGCTGGTGGTTCGTGCAGCGTGCCTTCGCGCTGGGCTGAGCAGCGGCAGGAATCGCGTTCCCACGCTTCGACGACCGGAGGCACCGCATTTGGCCACCGACATCTCGACCGCCGAAGAGATCCAGCACGAGATCGTCACTCGGCTCGCCGAGCAGGCCGGCGTGCAGGAAGCCGAAGTCGACGTCGACGGCAACCTGTTCACCAGTGGCCTGGTCGACTCGGTCGGCATGATGCGCCTGATCGACGAGCTCGAGGAGCGCCTCGGGGTCGAGGTTCCGCCTCCCGACCTGGTGCCGGAGAACTTCCGCACCGTCGCCGTCATGGCCGGCTACCTCGCCGGCTTGCGCGCCTCGTCCGTCGCCTGAGCCACGGCGGCGGCGAGCTGCTCGGCCAAGGCGCGGCGATCGATCTTGCCGCTGCCGGTGCGCGGCAGCTCCCTGCGCACCTCGAGAAGTGACGGCACGGCGTAGGCAGGCAGCTTGGCACGCGCCGCCCGCGCCAGCGCCTCGACGGTCAGCGGCGTCGCCTCGTCCGCCGACGCTGCGCTCGCCAGCACCACTCCGGCGATGCGCAACCCGGCCTCGTCCTCGGGATCCGGCAGCGCCACCGCGGCCGCCTCGCGCACGCCCTCGACGCTGCACAGCACCTGCTCCACCTCGTCGAGCTCCACCCGGTATCCACGCACCTTGATCTGCCGGTCCTTGCGGCCGAGGAAGTGCAGCTCGCCGTGTTCGTCCTCGCGCACCAGGTCGCCAGTGCGGTAGAAGACGTCCTCGAAGTCGGGGTAGGTCGGCCGGCGGTAGAAGGCGCGGCGGTTGAGCTCCGGCCGTCGCCAGTAGCCCCGCATCCGGGTGCCCGAGCGGATCAGCAGCTCGCCGACCTCGCCCGGCGCGACGACTTCGTCGTCGGCGCCGACGATCAGGCCCTCCGCCCCGTCCCAGACCCGGCCGAGCGGTACCGGCCGCGACTCGTCCCAGACCCCCGGCGGCAGGTGGTAGGCGGTGCACTGGTTGACCTCCGCCGGCCCGTAGGAGTTCGAGAAGCGGGCGTGCGGCCACAGCGCCGTCAGGCGGGCGAGGTGCTTGGGCGGGAACGGCTCGCCGCCGAACAGCACCCAGCGCAGTGAGCTGCAGTCACGCTCCTCGACGCCGCCGTGCAGCAGCAGCTGGATCAGCGCCAGCGGCACCGAGTACCAGAAGCTGAGGCGCTCGCGCTCGATCAGCTCGGCGAGGCTGCGCGGGAAGATCGTCACCTCCTCCGGGATGATCACCGTGGTGGCGCCGCACAGCGGACCGGTGAGGTACTCGAAGGTCGACATGTCGAAGTGCAGCGGCGAGTGGTTGCCGAGCCGGTCCTGCGGCCCGACGCCGTACTCGCGCGCCGACAGCTCGGCGTAGGCCAGGCCGCTGCGGTGGGTGTGCATCAGCCCCTTGGGCACGCCGGTCGAGCCCGAGGTCACCATCACGTAGGCGAGGTCCTCTTCGACCCGGCGCACCCCCGGGTCGCCGTCCGGCAGCTGCTCGAGCACCGTCCAGGGCACCCACCGGGTGGCGCCGCCGCGGCCGGAGGTCGCGGCGGCGGCCTGCTGCCGCGGATCGCTGCCGACGACGAGACGCAGGGGCGCGCCGGCGGCCGCCAGCTCGTCGGCCAGAGCCGTGGCGCGGGCGATGCGCGCCGGTGCGGTCAACAGGTGCCCGATGCCGCAGTCCTCGATCAACAGGCGCACCCGCTCGGGCGGCGCGCCGGGGTCGATCGGCACGTAGGCGCCGCCGGCGATCAGGGTGCCGTAGACGGCGACCGGCAGCTCGAGGCACTTGGGCATGTAGATGCCCACCCGGCCACCGGCAGACAGACCGGCGTCGCGCAGCAGGTGGGCGAGCTGGCGCGAGCGCCGCAGCAGGGCCGAGTAGTCGAGCTCCTGGTCGGCGCAGCGGAAGGCCGGGTGCGCGGGATCGCGCTCCACCGCGGCCTCGAGCGAGTGGTGGATCAGGTAGCCCATGGGTGCGGACGGAGACGGGAGTGGTGCGGCGGCCGGCGCTTCGGAATCTGGTCGTCCGGCGGCTGAGGTCAGCGGCCGAGCAGGTCGTAGATCAGGTTGCGCTGGATGTCGGAGGTGCCGGCGTAGATCACGCCGCCGAGGTGATCGCGCAGCTCGCGCTCGATCTCGAACTCCTCGAGGTAGCCGCGGGCGCCGTGGATGCGCACCGCATCGGTCGCCGAGGCGAGCAGACACTCGGCGATGTGCAGCTTGGCCATGGCGCACTCGATCGACGCGTCGAGCCCACGGTCCTTCATCGCCGCCACGTTGTACATCAGCAGGCGCGCGGTCTCCTGACGCAGCCGCATCTCGGCGATGCGGTGCGACACCGCCTGGAAGTCGCCGATCGGCCGGCCGAACTGGCGCCGCTGGCGCGAGTACTCGAAGCAGCGCTCGAGCAGGCGCTGCATGGCGCCGAGGTGGCCGGCGTGGATGAAGGCCCGCTCCCACTTGATGGTGTGGGTGAACAGGCTCAGCCCGACCCCCTCGCCGCCGAGCCGGTTCTCCTCCGGCACGAAGCACTGCTCGAAGACGAGGTCGCCGAGCGGGTTGGTGCGGGTGCCGCTCTTGGCGCGCGGCGGCGACAGCGAGAACCCTTCGCCCTTCTCGACCAGGAACGCCGACACGCCCCACTTGCCCGCCTCGGGGTCGGAGTTGGCGAGCACCAGCGCGACGTCGGCGTGCGGAGCCATGCCGATGTAGCACTTGCGCCCGTCGAGCACGTAGCCGCCGTCGACCCTGCGCGCCGTGGTCTGCAGCGCCAGCGCGTCGGAGCCGGAGTGCTCCTCGCTGACCCCGTGCACACCGATCCACTCGCCGGAGCACAGCCGCGGCAGGAATCGCTGCTTCTGTTCTTCGCTGCCGTAGACCTCGATCGGCTCCTGCACGCTCCACATCTGGCCACCCAGCGCCAGCGTGAGACCGTTGTCGCGGCAGCCGTAGCCGATCGCCTCGAGGATCAGCACCGTGTCGACGGCGCCGCGTCCCCGACCGCCCCAGCGCCGGTCGACGTGCGAGCCCAGCACCCCCCACGCGGCGCAGCGCCTGAAGTCGTCGCGCGAGAAGACGCCGTCACGGTCGCGCGCGGCGAGATCGTCGGAGCGGCCGAGCTCGCCGGCGAGCTCCAGCGCCCGGTCGCGCAGGGCCCGCTGCTCGTCGCTGAAGGTCCAGTGCATCCGCAGTCTCCTCCGGGGCCCGCCACGGCCCAGCCCGCCTCCCACGTCCGAGAGCCGGCGGACGGCGAAGCCCCGGCCGCAGAGCATCGCCCACCCGAGGGCGGCGTCGCCGGGGACGTTCTCGGCGCGGCGTTCTATCGTCGCTATATCTTCGGGCCGAAGCGCCGTGGCGGATGAGAACCGCGGTGCAGGCTAGCACTCCCCACCCGAGCAGAACTTGACGCCTCCCGACGAAAACGCCAGCCCCGCCGGCCCCGACAGCCACCCGCAGAAGCAGATCTGGCTCGGCCAGCGCCGCAGCCCCGACAGCCCGCTCTACAACATGGCGTTCGCGCTGTGGATCGAAGGCGAGCTCGATGCCGAGCGGCTGCGCCGTGCCTGGCGCGCCGTGGTGCGCGATCAACCGGTGCTGCGCAGCCACGTGCTGCCCGGCGACAACGGCGATCCTCGCTTCGGCACCCTCCCGGACTCGTCGTGCGAGCTCGAGATCCGCACCCTGCGCGATCAGAGCGATCCCCCTGCCGCGGCGAGGGCGCTCTGCCTGCAGCGCTGCGCCGCGGCGTTGCCGCCGGGCGGCGAGCTCGTCGACAGCCTGCTGCTCGAGCTCGGCGACGGGGCGAGCGTCTGGTACCTCAACCTCCACCACCTGATCACCGACGCCTTCTCGACCCGCCTGCTGATCCGCCAGGTGGCGGCGCACTACCGGCGCTTCGGCGGCGAGTCGGTCGAGCCGCAGCCTCTGGTGCCGTACGGGGAGGCGCTGCGGACCCTGGCGCCGCAACCGGGAAGGGCGCGCGAGCAGGCGGAGGACCACTGGCGAAGCCGCGCCGCCGGGCAGCGCGCCACGCCGCTCTACGGTCGCGGCGCCGTGCCCGGGAGCGGCGCCAGCAGCCGCTACACGCTCGAGATCGGCGGTGAGCGCCAGCACCGCCTCGACGAGCTGGCCGCGGCCCCCGGATGGCGCAGCTTCTCGCCCGATCTGTCGCGTTTCGCGCTGCTGGCGACCTTGCTCGCCGCCTGGCTGCACCGGGTCGGTGGTGAGAGCCGGGTCGGCTTCGACGCTCCGGTCGGCGGCCGGCCGACGCCAGCGGCCAAACGCTCCCTCGGCCTGTTCATCGAGGTCTTCCCGTTCGCCGCCGAGGTCGCCGCGGGCGACAGCTTCCGCCAGCTCGGCGAGCGCTGCCTGCGCGAGGCGCAGAGCCTCCTGCGCCACGCCCTGCCCGGCACCAGCCGGCCGTCGCGGAGCACCAGCGGCAACGTGGTGCTGAACTACTTCCCCGACGCCTTCGGCGATCAGGACTCGGGCGATGGGCGCTTCGCCGGCCTGCCGCTCGAGGTCGAGTGGCTGCATCCCGGCGCCAGCGACGCGGTGCACGCGCTGCGGCTCCAGGTGCACGACTTCTCCGGCCGCGGGCAGTGGACGCTGCACTTCGACTGCAACGACGAGCTGCTGCCGCCGCCGCTCGCCCGCCGCGCGGTGGCGCACTTCGAGCGCCTGCTCGACGCCTGCATCGCAGACCCCAACGCATCGATCGGCGGGGTGACGCTGCTGAGCTCCGAGGAGCAGGCCGTGCTCGCCGCCTTCGACCGCAGCCAGCCCGGCGCCCCCGGCGTCTCGCCGCTGCCCGGCGCCACGGTCCTCGAGCGCTTCGTGCAGCGCGCCGCCGCCGATCCCGACCGGGTGGCGCTGCGCCAGGGCGGGCGCACCCTCTCCTTCGCGGCGCTCGAGCGCGCCAGCGCGACGGTCGCGCTGCAACTGCTGACGGGCGACGGCGTCGGCCGCGAGCAGCCGGTGGCGGTGTCGGCGGGGCGCAGCATCGAGACCGTCGTGGCCCTGCTCGGGGTGCTGCGCGCCGGCGCCGCCTGGGTGCCGGTCGACCCGCGCCACCCTGCGGCCCGCGTCGCCGGCGTGGTGGGCGACAGCGGCGCCCGGCTGCTGCTGCACCCGGACCATGCGCCGCCGACCGAAGAGCTGCTCGAGGCGCTGCCTGTCGACGTCGTCATCCGCCCGGTCTCCGTACCCTCCGACGAGCCGGGAACGGAGCCCGACCGCGCCCGCCTGCCCACCGTCGAGCTCTCCCAGCTCGCCTACCTGCTCTACACCTCGGGCTCCACCGGCGCGCCCAAGGGGGTGCCGATCGAGCACCGCGGCCTGGCGTCGTACATCGACTGGGCCGAGGCGCGCTACGTGCGCGGTGACCGGCTCACCTTCCCGCTCTTCACCTCGCTGACCTTCGACCTCACCCTCACCAGCCTCTTCCTGCCGCTGGTCTCGGGCGGCACGCTCGACATCCATCCCGAGACCGACGCCGCGGTCGACGCGGCGCTGGTCGACGTGGTGGCCGCCAACCGCGCCGACTTCGTCAAGCTGACACCGTCGCACCTGTCGCTGCTGCGCCGCCTCGACCTGCGCGGCTCGCGGCTGCGGCGCATGGTGGTCGGCGGCGAGGACCTGCACAGCCACCTGGCGCATGCGGTGCACGCCGCCTTCGCGGAGCAGGGCGCCGAGCTCGAGATCGACAACGAGTACGGCCCCACCGAGGCGGTGGTCGGCTGCTCGGTGCACCGCTACGACCCGGCGACGGACGACGCCGGCTCCAGCGTGCCGATCGGGCTGCCGGCCGACCACGTCGCCCTCTCGGTGCGCTCGCCGGTCGGGGAGCCGGTGCCGGTGGGCACTCCCGGCGAGCTGTGGATCCGGCGCCACGGCCTGGCACGCGGCTACCGTGGCCTGGAGCAGCTCAGCGCCGAGCGCTTCGTCGAGGATCCGGAGCATCCCGGCAAACGCTGGTACCTCAGCGGCGATCTGGTGCGCGTCGCCGAGCACGGCGGGACCGAAGGCGACGCGGCGGCCCCGCGGCTCGAGTTCCTCGGCCGCGTCGACCGCCAGCTCAAGATCTCCGGCATGCGGGTCGAGCCGGGCGACGTCGAGGCGGCGCTGGCGAGCCATCCGGCCATCTCGCAGGCGGTCGTGCTGGCCCACGGTGGCGCCGGGCGGGCGGCGAGGACCGACGCCGCTTCGCTGCGCTTCTGCGTCCGCTGCGGCCTGCCGTCGAACCACCCGCGCGCCCGCTTCGACGAGGACGGCGTGTGCAACCTCTGCCGCGCCTACGACGAGGTCGAGGAGCGGGCTCAGGCCTACTTCAGGTCGCGCCACGAGCTGCGGGCCCTGTTCGCGGCGCGCCGCGACGCGACGGCGGACGCCGACACCGCCGGCGTCGAGGGCCAGCCCGGCTACGACTGCATGATGCTGCTGAGCGGCGGCAAGGACAGCACCTACGCGCTCTGCCAGCTGGTCGAGATGGGGCTGCGCGTCTACGCCTTCACCCTCGACAACGGCTTCATCTCGGAGGGCGCCAAGCGCAACATGCGCCGGGTCACCGAGCAGCTCGGCGTGCCGCTCGAGATGGCGACCACCGCGGCGATGAACGAGATCTTCCGCGACAGCCTGCGGCGCTTCAGCAACGTCTGCCACGGCTGCTTCAAGACCATCTACACCCTCAGCCTGCGCCGCGCCCACGAGCTCGGCATCGGCGTCGTGGTCACCGGCCTCTCGCGCGGCCAGATGTTCGAGACCCGGCTCACCGAGGAGCTCTTCCGCGACGGCCGCTTCAGCCCCGAGGAGGTCGACGCCGCGGTGCTCGCGGCGCGCAAGGTCTACCACCGGGTCGACGACGCCGTGGCGCGCCGCCTCGACGTCGAGCTCTTCCGCCACGACGAGATCTTCGAGCAGATCGAGATCGTCGACTTCTACCGCTACTGGGACGTCGGCCTCGACGAGGTGCTCGGCTATCTGGAGGAGAAGGTGCCGTGGGTGCGTCCCGAGGACACCGGGCGCTCGACCAACTGCCTGATCAACGACGTCGGCATCTGGGTGCACCGGCGCGAACGCGACTTCCACAACTACGCTCTGCCCTACAGCTGGGACGTGCGCATGGGGCACAAGACGCGCCAGCAGGCGCTCGACGAGCTGCACGACGAGATCGACGAGGACCACGTGCGGCGCACCCTGCTCGAGATCGGCATGCCCGAGCTGCTCGACGACTCGGCGCGCGACGCGTCCGGCGAGCGCCGCACTCTGGCCGGCTTCTACGTCGCCGCGGGCGAGCTCGCCGACGCCGATCTGCGCTCCCACCTCGAAGGCCTGCTGCCGGCGCCCCTGGTGCCGGCCATGCTGCGCCGGGTCGAGGCGATCCCGCTCACCGCACACGGCAAGGTCGACGAGGCGGCGCTGCTCGCGACCCTCGGCGCCGAGACCCGGGGCAGGCCGCAGGTGGCGCCGCGCGGCGAGGTCGAGGAGTACCTCGCCGCGGTGTGGAGCCAGGAGCTCGAGATCGACGCCGTCGGCGCCGAGGCCGACTTCTTCGCTCTCGGCGGCACCTCTCTGGGAGCGGTCGAGGTGATGGTGCGGCTGTGCCGCGAGTTCGACATCGAGCTGCCGCTCGAGAGCCTCTTCGAGCACCCGACTCTGCGCGAGCTGGCGGCGCTCGCCGAGCAGCGCATCCTCGACGACGTCGCCGGGCTGAGCGAGGCGGAGCAACAGGCGCTGCTCGACGGCTCGCCGACGGACGAGATCGGCGAGATCGGCAGCGGCTGAGCCGATCGACGGCCGAGCAGCGGCCCATCAGCGGCCGATCAGCGGCCGATCAGCGGCCGAGCAACGCGCGCAGCAGGATCGCCACCCGCACCGCCGCGGGCAGCTCGCGGAAGCCGTCGATGCGGGCGTTGGTCGAGGTGTAGAGGCGCAGACGCCGCAGCCGGTCGCGGGCGCGCAGGAACTCGAGATGCACGACCCGCTGCGCGTCGCGGTAGACGGTGCGCAGGTCGGGGCGTCGCGCCGCCATGCGGTGCACCAGCTCGCTGTCGCCGGCACGCCGCCAGGAGACGAAGGGGCCGAGCTGCTCGAACACCTGCGCCCGCACCACCATGTTGTTGGCGTAGGCGAAGTGGTAACCGGTCGGGCGGTGTGCCAGCACGTGTCGGGTCTTGGCGTTCTCGTAGCGGCCGAGCAGCCGCAGCGCCGGCGAGGCCGACTCGGGATAGTCGCAGCGACCCACCGCGATGCCGACCGCGGCGTCCTGCATCGACGCCACCGCCTGCGCCAGCCAGTCGGGGTCGGGGCGGCAGTCGGCGTCGGTGAACGCCACCAGCTCCCCGCGCGCCTGCTCGAGGCCGCGGTTGCGTGCCGCGTACGCGCCCGGCGCCCGCTCCTCGACGACGGTGAACCCGTGCTCTCGGCCGAGCTCCTCGGCGATCGCCCGTGAGCCGTCCTGGCCGCCGTTGTCGACCAGGATCACCTCGTGGCCGCCCGGCACCGGCTCCTGACGGCCGAGCGCGTTCAGGCAGTCGGCGAAGTGGGCGGCGCTGTCGAAGAACGGCACGATCACCGAGACCGCCGGCGCCTGCGACCGATCGTTCGGGGCCCGCTGCTCCAGGGGCGCCATCAGGCGCCTGCCCCCTCACCGCGCGGCGGTGCGGCCCCTGACGATCCAGGCGATGGTGGCGACGGAGACGTCGAGCTCTGCGACGCGGCGATCTCCTCGGCGCCTCGATACAGCTCCGCACGCACCCGACGGGCCCATCCCTCGACGGGCTCCTCCCTGCGGCCGCCGGTCGGCGCGATCGGTCGCGCCACGTCCTGCTTCCAGGTCTCCTCCGCGGTGACCAGGCCCTCGGCGACCGCGGCGTAGTCGTCGAGCACCGCCGCGGTCCACGCCAGGCCGAGTCGCACGAGCAGCGACCGCAGCACCGCCTCGGGCGAGGCCACCAGGTGCTCGTAGACCACCAGATGGTCGCGGCCGGGCCCGGTGCCGACGCGGCGCAGGGTCAGTGCGACGTCGTGGTTCCAGCGTCGCACGCACTCGGCAGGTGGGTACGGGCGCGGCCAGCTCCGCGATGCGGCGTGCAGCGAGCGCACCACGTCTTCGCCGCGCCGCACCACGTGCACGAAGTCGAGGCGCGGGCTGTCCTCGGCGACGGCGGTGGAGCGACGCTCCGGCGCCGCGAGCCGCTCCAGCCAATCGAGGTAGAGCAGGTGGCGCGGCGTCTTCTCGACCCACACCGCTCGTCCCCGCCGCTGCGCCGCGAGGTCGATCGCCCGCAGCAGGCAGCGCCCCACCGCCGCGCCACGCAGGGGTCGCAGCAGCGCCGCAGCGAGCAGGCGGTCGAGCTCGGCGTCCACCGCCGCATCGCCGTCGCCGCCGTCGCCGTCGTCGTCGAGCGCGTTCTCGCGCCGCCACGCGGCGAGCCGCGGACGCGGATCGCGCAGGAGGGTCGCCGCTCCCAGCCGCGGCCACGGCCGGTAGTGGCGGCTGAACAGGTGGCTCTCGGTGAACGAGGCGACATCGGGATGCGCCGCCAGCAGGCTCTGCAGCAGGGTGGTGCCCGAGCGCGGCGCGCCGACGACGAAGAGGCGCTGGCGCACCCGTGGCGCGGGTGGACCGGTCGGCGAGGCCAGCGCGGTGGTGGACCCGTCGCTCATCGCGACGTGTCCTGGTCGGCTGGCGCGGCCGCCGGCCGCCGCGCCAGCAGGGTGAAGAAGGGTCGCAGGCTCGGTGCCAGGCGTTCGAGCAGCCCGACGGCTCCGCGGCCGTGACCGCCGCGCCAGTCCACCCGTTCGACCGCGAAGCCGACCCGCTCGAGGAACTCGGCCACCTCCCGCACCGTGTACTCCCGCACGTGGCCCATGTGGCCGAGGGTGCGCAGCTTCACGTACTGCGCGTGCACGTCGCCCGAGGCGGCGTGTGCCCGGTGGTGCACGATCAGGTTGCGCAGGCCGCGCAGCGAGCGCAGGTTGGGGGTCGACAGCAGCAGCGCGCCGCCGGGGCGCAGCACCCGCAGCACCTCCTCGAAGGTGGCGATCGGATCGATCCGCAGGTGCTCGAAGATCTCGCTGCACAGCACCAGGTCGAAGGATGCGTCGGGGTACGGCAGTGGCTCGCGCTCGACGTCGCAGCGCCGCACCGCGAGCCCCAGCTCGTGGATCGCCCCGGCGAAGCGCTGCGGGGCGACGTCCACCGCATCGACCCGGTAGCCGAGCTCGGCGAGCGCCGCCGTGGCGAGCAGCGGCACGGCGCCGACCTCGAGCAGCCGCGTTCCCGGCGCAACGCACTCCTCCACCAGGTCGAGATCGAAGGCGAGGCGCTCCAGATGCTGCGTCCGGTAGCGGACGAACCAGTCGGCCAGCAGGGGGTCGTCCGGGGCCAGGGCTCCGCCCAGCCGCCGCAGCCGCTCGAGACTCTCCGGTCGCGGCCGAGGCTCCAACGCCCTCGACTCGTAGCGACGCAGGAAGCGGCGGCCGCTCACCGCGAGGACTCCCGCGGGCCCGACGAGGCGGCGGACCGGTTGGTCGCCGCGGCGCCCCGCGCGCCGGGCAGGCGAAACCACTCGTCGACCAGCAGGCGCTCGACCTCGAGACGCGCCTCAGGGCCGTCGTGCGGATCGGCGCTGTCGAGCACCTCGAAGGCTCCGGTGAACCACGGCCGCCAGGTCGCGGCGACGTCGGCGGGACCGATCCACGTCGTCGGCGTCGCCTGGCGCTGCGGACGCCAGCCGCGGTGCAGCCGGAAGCGATCGACCCGCACGTCGGCCCACTGGATGGCCTCGGTGAGCGGCAGTCCGCGCAGACGTCGCACTTTGCCGCGTAGGCAGACCAGCCGCCGCCAGGGCTCGACCAGCAGCCAGCGCCGCGCCCAGACGTAGGGAGCGCGGGTCAGCGGGTTCATGCCTCGCGCCCAGTGGCGTAGCGCCTCGCCGGTGCCGAGCTCGCCCACCGGACGGCGCACGCCGGGGAGCTGCAGCGACAGCGGGCCGCGACGCCACACGTCGAGCGGCATCGGCGCGATCAGGAAGAGGCGCTGCACCCGGGCGCCGCGCTCGCCGAGCTGGCGTGCCGCCTCGGCGGCCATCGAGGCGCCGAACGAGTAGCCGCCGAGCACCACGCCGCCCTCTCCTCCGGCGCGGTCTCCTGCGCGACCTCCTGCGCTCTCCGGAAAGCGCCGCGCGATCTCGTCGGCGAGCTCGGCGCCGAGCTCCCTCATCGAGCGCCAGCGCCCCAGGTTGCCCTCGGGCCGCAGCCCGACGCCGCGCAGCCCGTAGACCGGCCGCTCGCCGCGGAAGTGGCGCGCCAGCAGCGGCGTCAGCTCGTGCGGGATCGCGAACACCAGGGGAGCCGCGCGCCCGCTCGGCTGGATCGGGTAGAGGTGGTTCCAGCGCGGCGCCTCGCTGCCGCGGCCGCTGGCGATGTGGCGCGCCAGGGCGCGCACCGTCGGGTGGGCGAAGACCTCGGCCGGCGTCAGCTCGACGCCGTGGTCGCGCTCGATCGCCTCGGCCAGCTCGACCACCAGCAGCGAGTGGCCGCCGAGCTCGAAGAAGTTCTCGTCCGGCTCGACCCGCGGCAGATCGAGCAGCCCCTGCCAGAGCGAGCAGAGCGCATGCTCGAGCGGGTCGAGCCGCCCGCGCGCCGACCTGTCGCCCGGTGCGCCGCGCGTCTCCTCGGACAGCGCGTCGCGGGCGTGGACTTCGAGCCGGCGTCGGTCGACCTTGCCGTTGGCCAGCCGCGGCAGCGCCTCGAGCAACAGGCGCCGGCTCGGCACCGCCGCCTCGGGCAGCAGACGTGCCAGGGCGGCGCGCCACGCTCGTCCCTCGGCGGGCTCTCTACCGTCGCCGACCGCCGCAGCGCCGTCTTCGAGCACGACGCAGCCGACCAGGCGCCGCGGGCCCGCCGCACCGCCGTCCGCTGCGACGGCCACCGCCGCCGCCTCGAGCACGCCGGGCAGGCGGCGCAGCCCCGCTTCGACCTCGCCGAGCTCGATGCGCACCCCGCGCACCTTCACCTGGCTGTCGGTGCGGCCGAGGAAGACCAGGCGGCCGCTGACGTCCCAGCGCACGAGATCGCCTGTGCGGTAGGCGCGCGGCGGACCGTCCTGGAAATGCCGCGCCGTCTCGTCGTCGCGGTTCCAGTAGCCGCGGGTGACCGTGGGGCCGCGGATCCACAGCTCGCCCGGCACGTCGACCGGCGTGCGCAGACCGCGCCCGTCGAGCACCACGGTCTCGACTCCCGGGATCGGACGGCCGATCGGCACCGCGGCGCCGAGGTCGACGGTCTTGTCGCCGGTCAGCTCGCAGGCGGTCGCCCACACCGTCGCCTCGGTCGGGCCGTACTCGTTGAACAGCCGTGCCTGCGGCGCCAGCTCGCGGTGCAGGCCGACCAACGCCGGCGGGCAGGCCTCGCCGGCGACGATGGCGCAGCGCACGCTGGTCAGCTGCTCGCCGCCGAGGCGCAGCATCTGCTCCCAGAGCGACGGCACGCAGAGCAGCGTCGTCACCCGCTCGCGCGCCGCCAGCTCGCAGAGGCGCCGCGCGTCGCGCGCCTCGTCGTCGCTCGGGATCACCAGGGTGCCGCCGGCCGCGAGGGTCCAGAAGATACCCGCCACCGAGCTGTCGAAGGCGAGGCTCGAGAGCAGCAGGTAGCGACCGGGGAGCGATTCGGCAGCGTCGCCGTGTTCACCCGCCGATCCGGTGCCGTAGAAGCGCTCCCGCGCGGCGTTCGAGGCGCGCAGGTTGGCGTGGTCGACCACGACGCCCTTGGGCCTGCCGGTCGATCCCGAGGTGTAGAGCAGGTAGGCAGGATCGTCTTTGTTCGGCGTGACGGCGGCCTCGGACGGCTCGCCGTCGTCGCCCCCGGCCTCGCCGTCGTCGCTCTCGGCCTGGAAGGCGCAGAGCAGCTGCCACTCCCCCGCCGGAGCCTCGTGGCGCAGGTCCTCGTCGGCGAGCAGCACGGCGATGCCCGCGTCGGTCGCGGCCGCCGCGTTGCGCGCCGCGGGATACGCCGGATCGAGCGGCACGTAGGCGGCGCCGGCGCGGTGGCAGCCGAGCAGCGCCGCGATCATGCGCGGACCGCGGCGGTGGAAGACGCCGACGCGCTGACCGCGGCCGACGCCGCGCCGGCGCAGCGCCGCAGCCACCCGC
>QQVD01000023.1 GCA_003388555.1 Acidobacteriota bacterium
CGGAGCGGAAGGGTCGGGGGATAGGGGTCAGGGGTTGGGGGATAGGGGTCAGGGAAGAGTCAGGGGTCGGGGGTCGGGGGTTGGGGACGAGGGACGAGGGACGAGGGAAAAGGGAAGAGGGAAGAGGGAAGAGGGGAAAGGGAAGAGGGGAAAGGGAAGAGGGACCGGAAGGGTCGGGGGATAGGGGTCAGGGGTTGGGGGATAGGGGTCAGGGAAGAGTCGGGAGTCGGGGGTCGGGGGTCGGGGTTGGGGACGAGGGACGAGGGAAAAGGGAAGAGGGAAGAGGGAAAAGGGAGAAGGGAAGAGGGAAGAGAGACAAGGGAAGAGGGAGCGGAAGGGGTTGGGGGTTAGGGAAGAGGGAGAAGGGAAGAGGGAAGAGCAGAGGGAAAAGAGCAGAGGGAAAAGAGCAGACGGAGGAGAGGAGAGGAAGAGGCAGCAGAGGCAGCAGAGGGAACAGGGAACAAGGGAGGAGATGAGCGAGAGGGTCTGGTCGGCCGCGCCCACAGTGTGGCAGCAGATGGCTGGCTGGGGTCCTGCCCTGCGGGCACGGTGCTTGCTGCGCCGACGGCCGAACGTCGCCGCGGCGGCCCAGGCCCACAGCAGACGAAGGCCTGAACCGCCGTGGCGTGGAGCGATAGGAGAAGCGTCATGAGTGCGAAGCGAATCGCTGTCCGCGAGGGAAGAGTGTCCGGTGGGCAGGAAAGGATGTGCTGGCTGGGGACCGTTACGGTCCTGGTGCTCGCGGCGTCGGTGCTGGCCGGCTGCTCGTTCATCCGCGACGAACGCCAGCCGTACACCACCAAGCGCGACAAGACCGCCAAGGGCGCCGGGATCGGCGCCGCCGCGGGAGCCGCTGCAGCGGTGCTGCACGGCGAGCGCGAGGCCGACGAGATCCTCGCCGGGGCCGCCATCGGCGCCGCGGTGGGAGCGGGCGTCGGCGTCTACATGGATCGCCAGGAGGAGAAGCTGGCGCGCATCCCCGGCACCTACGTCGAACGGGTCGGTGACAACCTGCTGCTGGTGCGATTCGATTCGGAGATCCTCTTCGAGGTCGACTCCGCGCTGCTCGACGCCAGCGGCCGCGGCACCCTCGACCAGGTCGCCGACGTGCTGATCGAGTATCCGAAGACCGCCGCGGTGGTGCAGGGCCACACCGATTCTTCGGGCAGCGAACAGCACAACCAGCAGCTCTCGGAGCGTCGCGCCGACGCGGTGCGCGCGGTGCTGATCGGCTCCGGAGTCGACGACGACCGGCTCACCGCGGTCGGCTACGGCGAGGGCTTCCCGGTGGCCGACAACGACTCCGCGTCGGGCCGCCAGCGCAACCGCCGGGTCGACATCCTGCTCAAGGCGAAGGCGAGATAGGAGAGCGGCGATTTCGGCAGGTGTCGGTGGCGGATGCAGCGGACGAGTCTCGCGGGCGCTCGGCTCGCCGCTGATCCGTCGCCGCGCCGTGGTCTCGGCAGAGACAAGGGACAAGGGACAGGGGAAAAGGGACAAGGGAAAGGGAGGAAGGAGGAAGGAGGAAGGAGAGTCGTCCGGTTGCCCCCTCCTGTCGGCGGATGTTGGGGACGAGCCTCGCGGACGTTCGGCTCGCCGCCGATCCGCAAACGCACCCGTGTGTGGTCGCGGGGAGTGCTCCTGCCCTCCGACGCTGGAGAGGCACCTCGTCTGGTGTCCGTCCTTTTCCCTTTTCCCTTTTCCCTCGTCCCTCCCTGACCCCTGACCCCTGACCCCTGACCCCTGCCTCTGCTCCGCACGCGTGCCGCGTTAGGCTCTCGCGGCCATGAGCGAGAGGACCGAGAGCAGCGACGCCCCTGCCGGCGCCGAGCCGGACGATCGTTCGGCCCCGCGGGGGCCGCTCGCCGGCTTCCGCGTCGTCGAGCTCGGACAGCTGCTGGCCGGCCCCTTCTGCTCCACCCTGCTCGCCTACTACGGCGCCGAGGTGATCAAAGTGGAGCCGCCTGGCGGTGACCCGATCCGCAGCTGGCGGGTGCTCAAGGACGGCGAATCGCTCTGGTGGGCGAGCCTGGGGCGCAACAAGAAGAGCGTCACCCTCGACCTGCGCCAGGAGCGCGGCCGCGAGCTGGCGCGCCGGCTGATCGCCGGCAGCGACGTGCTGGTGGAGAACTTCCGTCCCGGCACGCTGGAGAAGTGGGGCCTCGGCCCCGACGAGCTGCGACGCGACAATCCGTCGCTGATCGTGGCGCGCATCTCCGGCTACGGCCAGACAGGGCCGATGGCGCGGCGCCCGGGCTACGCCTCCGTGTGTGAGGGCTTCGGCGGCCTGCGCTACGTCAACGGTCACCCCGGTGAGGCGCCAGTGCGCGCCAACCTCTCGCTCGGCGACTCGCTCGCCGGCCTGCACGCCGCCTTCGGGGTGCTGCTGGCGCTGATCGAGCGTGGTCGCGGCGACGGCGACGTCGCAAGGGCCGGCGAGCGGGGCCGCGGCCAGGACGTCGACGTCGGCATCTTCGAGGCGGTCTACAACCTGATGGAGGCGGTGGTGCCGGAGTACAGCGGCGCCGGCGTGGTGCGCGAGCCGTCGGGAACGACGATCACCGGCATCGTGCCGACCAACACCTATCGCTGCAGCGACGGCCGCTTCGTGATCATCGGCGGCAACGGCGAGTCGATCTTCCAGCGCCTGATGCGCGCTGCCGGCCGCCCCGAGATGGCCGAGGACCCGCGCTTCGCCGGCAACGCCAACCGGGTCCTGCACGAGGAGGAGATCGACCGCGCCCTCGCCGAGTGGACCGCCACCCTGACCCTCGACCAGGCGCTGGCGGCGCTCGCCGAGGCCGAGGTGCCGAGCGGCCCGATCTACAGCGTGCGGGAGATGATGGAGGATCCGCAGTACCGCGCCCGCGGGCTCTTCGAGCCGGTCGAGGTCGGCGGCGAGAGGCTCGAGATCCCGGCGATCGTGCCCCGGCTCGGGCGCACTCCCGGCGCCACCCGCTGGCCGGGACCGAAGCTCGGCGAGCACACCCGTGAGGTCCTCGGCGAGCTCGGCATCGACGCCGCCGCGCTGGGCGAGCTCGAGCGGGCCGGAGTCATCTGAGGCGTCGGTGGCCAGCGACCGCAGAGCCGACGGGAGCGCTGGGCCTTCGGAGGCGCCTTCGGAGGCGCTCGCCGCCGCGACCTCGCCGGCGCTCCCGGAGCGGGTGCGCATCGTCGAGGTGGGGCCACGCGACGGCTTCCAGATGGAGCCCGGCTTTCTGCCCACCGAGCTCAAGATCGAGCTCATCGACGTGCTCTCGCGCAGCGGCCTGGCCGAGATCGAGGCGACCTCGTTCGTGCACCCCGAGGCGATCCCGCAGCTGCGCGACGCTGCCGAGGTCATGGCCGATATCGCCCGCGCGCCGGGCGTGCGCTACAGCGCTCTGGTGCCCAATCTGCGCGGCGCCGAGCGCGCTCTCGGCGCCGGCGTCGACGCGCTGCACATGGTGATCGCGGCGACCGAGACCTACAACCGCCGCAACGTGCGCATGGGCCAGGGCGAGTCGATGGCGCAGCTCGAGCGGATCGCGCGGCGCGCCGCCGAGGCCTCGCCCGCCGTGCCGGTCGCCGTGACGCTCGCCGTCACCTTCGGCTGCCCGTTCGAGGGCCAGCTCGAGACGGGCGAGATCGTGCGACTGGCGCGCCGCGTCGCTTCGGCAGGGGCCAGAGAGATCGGCCTCGCCGACACCGCCGGCCTCGCCCATCCGCACCTGGTGCGCCGCATCGTGGCCGAGGTGCGGGGCGCTCTGCCAGACACCGCGCTCCGTCTGCACCTGCACGACACCCGCGGCCTGGCGCCGGCCAACGCTCTGGCGGCGATGGAGCTCGGTGTCGACACCTTCGACTCCGCCTTCGGCGGCCTCGGCGGCTGTCCCATCCTGCGTGGCGCCACCGGCAACCTGGCCACCGAGGAGCTGGTCAACCTGTGCGATGAGCTCGGCGTGGCGACGGGCGTCGACCTCGAGGTGGTGCGGCGCGCGTCGCGGCGGCTGGCGCAGCACCTCGGCCGCACCCTGCCCAGCCGGGTGCTCGCCGCGGGCACGCGCGAGGAGCTGTACCGGGCGAATCGGGGCCAAGGGGAATAGGGGTCAGGGGTCAGGGGTCAGGGGTCAGGGGTCAGGGACAAGGGAAAAGAAAAGGGAAAAGGGGAGAAGGAGAGGAGAAAGTCGGGGCCAGGGGTTGTAGGTGGGAGCTCAAAGGTCAGGGGCTCCGGGCCAGGGGTTGTAGGTGGGAGATCAAAGGTCAGGGGCTCCGGGAGGGCCTCGCCTCAGGGGATCTGTTCGAACATCACGAGCAGTCGGTCGTCGCCTTCGGAGCGGATCCCGAGGAGGGTCGAGCCGCTGGTGACGAAGTGCTCGTAGGCGTGGGCGCGATCCGGCGGCGCGGGAGCGGGCTGAGCGTTGCGCTCCAAGCCCTCCTCGCCCAGTCGCGCTTCGAGGCCGCCGGGCAGCCCGGCGTAGAGCTCGCCCTCTCGAGCCCGCAGGTGGCTTACGACTCGTTGGTCCACCGTGCTGACGGGAGTGGCCACCAGACGTTCCTCGACCTGGCGGAAGAGCACCACCTCGCCGCCGAAGAGCACGATCCAGACGCCGGTGTCGACGCTGAGGACCGTGGGTGCGTCCAAACCCAGGGTCACCAGGGATGAGTCGATCCGCTGGGCTCGTGTGCCCGCGTCTCCCCTCGAGGCGCGTGCCGAGCGCTCGGCGAGGTAGCGCTCCAGGGTGGGGCTACGGTAGGTGCCGGAGCTCAGAACACGGTCGTCGCCGACGCGTCCCGACGCGACGCGGATCTCGAAGTCGCTGCGCCGCTCGAGGGCCAACCACCGTTCCAGGTCCCGATCGAGCTCCACCGGCAGGAGGACGTCGCTGGTGGACCAGATCACCTCGCCGCCCTCGAAGACACGAGCACCGTAGTGGCCGTCGCCGACCTCGACGCTGTGACCGTCTTCGGCGTCCTCGAGAGCGCCGAAGACCGCCAGGCGAGAGCCGGAATCGGCGATCTGGATCCGATTGGCGCGGAAACCGAGCTCGAGAGTCGATCCCGGAGTCTCGGGATCGCGATGCAGGTGAAGCACTCTGGCGCGCGGTGCCGTATATCTCGCCAGCAGGAGGTAGACGCTCTGACCGCTCCGGTCGAGGGCGAGGTCGGCGACTGATTCGTCGCCCAGCTTCTCGACCGCCACGGATTGGCCCAGGGCCGCGAGGCCGCAGAGGCTCAGCCAGAACCAGGCCGCCAGCGAGCGGGCTGGGGAGACCCAGAGTCGCTCCGGTCGAAGGCGGGTTGTGGTGCGACAGGCCAAGATGGTTCCTCGGCGGGGCGCCGGATCTCCGGTCCCTGCTTTGGCTTAGACTGAACGACGGCAGGCGACAGCGTATGCCCGGCTTGCTCTGGGCTCCGAATCACTGACGCTGTCTCGGCGAAGCCACTCTCCTGCGATTTCGTTCGATTCGATTCTCTTCAGGTACACGGCATCGACGCGGTCGATGCCGAGGGAGGTTGCGATGATCATGAGCTCGAGATCCACGGCGGCAACGCCCGCTGCTCACAGGACGGTTCGGAAGACGATGGCCGGCCTGCCGCTGGCCGCACTGCTCTGCGCCTCGGCCGCCTACGGGGCGACCTACGACGAGGGGCGGCTCGATCCGAGCTGGTTCGGCCAGGACGACATCTCGTTCGTCGAGACCGACGAGATCGACTACCTCTGGGTGCGGCAGGGGGCCGACCTCGCGGGGCGCTCGTTCCACTTCGTCGAGTGGCCGGAGAGCGACTTCATCGGCCCCAAGGCGGCCGAGCGTGACGACGAGGACCGTCGGCTGGCGCGCCAGATGCGGGCCGACATGCACAACTCGTTCGCGGAGATCTGGGACGGCATGATCGGCGACACCTCGACCAGCGAAGGCGACATCGAAGTGGTCGGTCGCATCGTCGACTGCAGCACCGGCAGCCGCGCCGCCAAGGTGCTGGTCGGTCTCGGCGCCGGCGCCGGCTCGACCGTCATCGACCTCAAGTTCACCGACAAGGCCACAGGTGAGCTACTCGCGGCGATCCACCACCGGGTGGTCAGCGGCACCAGCTGGTCGACCACCGACAGCAAGTTCTTCAAGTGGGTCAAGAAGGCGGGCAAGGAGCTGGCCGATCAGGGCTTCGCCAGCGCCTACGCGAAGGGAGACCGGCGCACCGACTGATGCCGGAACCGACGGCCCCGCAGGCTCCCGAAGCGCCGAACGGCCCGGCGGCGCCCGGCGACGCCGTGGCGCTCGATCTCGGTGCGACGCATGGCGCCGAGCTCGCCGAGGCCATCGGTCCCGCGGCGCGAGCCTTCCTCGCCTCTCTGCGCGGGCACGCCGCTTCGCCGCCTGGCGCCGGGTCAGGTGGCGGAGTGGCGAGCCCGAGTGCGGAGACAGTGCGCACCTGGTGGACGGGATCGCAGCCGTTCCCCGCCGCGCGCCTGCGCCGCGAGATGGCGCGCCTCGGCGCCACCCGGGCGCTCGTCTGGGCGCCGCGGCGAGGCGCCGCTCAGGCGCTGCCGACACCGCGGCAGAGAGAGCTGCGAGGCGTCGTCGAGGGTCTCGGCGCGGCCGGCTTCGCGGTGCTCGAGGACCTGCCCGATGCGACGTACCCGGCTCTGCAGCGCCTCGTGGTGCAGCCGACCGATCTCTCCTGCCGCTTCTACCGCCCGGGCGACGAGGCGGCGATCGTCGAGCTCTTCCATCAGAGCTTCGGCCCCCACCGATCGATCGAGCACTGGCGCTGGAAGTTCGCCGAGAACCCCTACCGCAACCACCTGATCTCGCTGGTGGAGACGGAGCAGGGCGAGCTCGCCGCCCACTACGGCGGCTTCGGGGTGCCGATGCTGCGCGCCGCCCTCACGACCGGTGGCGACAGCGCTGGAGCGCATGGCGAGGAGATGCTCGCGATGCAGATGGGCGACACCATGACCCATCCGCGCTTCAGGGCCGTCGGACGCCGCCAGACGGCGCTGCTGCCGCGCAGCGTGCGCCACTTCTTCGCCCGCCACCGCAGCGACGAGCTCGCCTTCTACTTCGGTTTCAACCGCGGCCCGATCCAGCGCTTCTGCCGCTGGTTCATCGGCGGCGACGTGGTCGAGCCGGTCGGTTTCTGGAGCCGCGAGCTGCCGCTCGAGCCGTCGGTCGCGACCACCGCATACTCCGTGACCTCCGAGGAACCGAGCACCGAATGGGACGCACTGCTCCGGCGGGCGCTGCCCGACTACGGGTTCCTGGTGCGCAAGGACCGCGAGTACCTCGACTGGCGCTACTGCCGCTGCCCCGACCACGACTACGTGCTGATGGCGGTGCGCGAAGCGTCGGGGCGGCTGGTCGCCTGGGGCGTCTTCCGGCGCGAGGGCGAGGCGCTGGCCTGGGGCGATCTGCTGGTCGAGCGGCAACACGTCGGTTGCCTCGGCGCGCTGCTGCGAGCAGCCCTCGCCGATCTGCGCCTGGCCGGCGCTCGGCGGGTCGAAGGATGGTTCTCGCGCCACCCCGAGTGGTTGCCGACGGCGCTGGGAGAGCTGGGCCTGCGCCGCGGCGCCCATCCCCAGGGTCTGGCGATGGTGGCGCTCACCAACCCGCCGCTCGAGATCTCCGACCTCAGGCAGCTGCACACCACCTGGGGCGACAGCGACCTCTTCTGAGCCTCTTCCGGTCAGCTGCCGGGCCGCACCAGCGTGATCCCCACGGCGAGGGCGGCGGCGAGGGCGATCGGCGCGGCGAGGAGCAGCAGGCAGTAGATCCAGCGGGCCGCGCCGTCGGCACGTCCCGGTTCGCGCACCACCACCGTGTCGGCCACCATGTCGAAGGCGCGCTGCTTCTTGGCGGTGAACGGCACGAAGATCGCGTCGAGCACCAGGATCTCGAAGTAGAGCGACAGCCGGCGCAGGAACGCCGCCCCGTAACCGATCGGGCCACCGTCCTCCTTGCGCACGTGCAGGCCCATCAGGTGCTTGCCGAGTGTCTTGCCGTAGCGGCCCTCGAGCAGTGGGAAGTAGAGCATCAGCATCAGGCCGACTCCGATGCCGCTGAGCACCAGCACCACCAGGAAGACCGCGGTCGCCTGGCGGTCGTAGAGCGCCGCCGCTCCGGCGCACAGCGCCGCCGCTGGCGCGGCCAGGAGCGCTGCGGAACCGAGATCGGCGAGGAAGGCGACGAGGCGCTCGAAGAAGCCGGCGTAGCGCAGCTCGACGTCCTGCATGAAGGCGGCCGCAGTCTGCTCGGCCGATCCCAGGCGGGCGATCACCTCCGCGTCGCTCTCGCCGCGCTCGGCGGCGGCGGCGAAGTGCGCCTCGAGGTCCCGGCGCAGCCGCAGGCGCTCTTCGGGGCCTGCGAGGATGCGGCGCATCACCTCGTCGAGGTAGCGGTGGCGGGAGGCGTTCATCGTCTGGTCCTTTCCTTTCGGGCTTCTGTCGTAGAGCGGGTCGAGTTCTCGGCCGGCCGCGGTTGGCGGCGTCGAGCTGGCGTCAATCGGAGCGGTCGCTCGCTCGCGCTGGCCCGCTGCTGGCCAGCAGACGTTCGACGCTGTCGACGAAGGCGCTCCACTGGGCGCGCAGCTCCTCGAGGTGGCGGGTGCCGGCGTCGGTGCGTCGGTAGTACTTGCGCGGCACGCCGCGCTGCGGCTGGCTCCACTCGGCCTCGATCAGGCCGCGGTCCTCGAGGCGGTAGAGCACTGGATAGAGGGTGCCCTCCTTCATCGAGAAGGCGCCGCCGGTGCGCTCGTCGAGCTGTGAGACCAGCTCGTAGCCATAACGGGGCTCCTCCGCCAGCATGTGCAGGAGGATCATCTCGAGGGTGCCGCGCTTGAGCTGTCGTTCGAGGTCTTCCATGGCCTTCATCCAGTAGTACGACGGCACCACATACTTTGTTCCACAAAATATATGGTGGAACAGGGCTTCTCGAAGCTGACCGCGGCCGACTTCGGCAGCGGTCGGCCCTGCATCCGACCCCCGATCGAGCTCGCGACTCCTCCACGGGCCGTGACGAGCTGGCGGCAGGGCTGCAGACTCCGTCGGTCCGACGACACCGAAGCCGGCGCGCTCATGCGGCCGCAGTCGATGGCTCCGGATCGGGCCGGGCTAGACTCGCTGAGGAATCCACCCCCAGCTCGCTGCTGCCTGCGACCGCTCCGCTCCGCCGCTCGATGTCGCCGGCCCGCCGAGCGGGATCTCGGCACCCTATGGAGGCACCCCATGGACCTCGGCACCTCCCACCGCCACCGTGACAGTGGCTCCTCGTCGTCCGCGCTGTCGCTCACGCCGCTCGTCCCCGGGCTCGCCGTGGTGTTCGGTCTCTTCTCCCTCGTCGCCCTCGTCGCTGCTTGGCCCCTTGCCGCGCAGCAACCCAACCCCTTCGGTGCCGGCAGCGACCTGGTCTCCGGTCGCGACAACACGCGGCTGATGGGCACGGTCTTCGACGTCGCCGGCAACCCGATGACCGACGTAATGGTCTGGGTGGTCAACGACGCCGCCCCGGCCGAGCAGGCGCGCTCGCGCACCCGCAAGACCGGCAACTACCTGGTGCGCGGCATGGCGGGCCTTTACACCGAGCGCGACGTCAACGGCATCATCGCCAGGGCGCGCTTCGAGAAGGACGGCCACGAGACCGTGGTGGCGCGCATCGGCATCCCGAAGAACGCGGTCGAGCGGCTCAACCCGATCCTCGCGCCTGCCGGCCAGCCGGTGGTGCTCGACGGCCACGCCGCGATGTTCGTCGGCCAGGTGGTCGACGAGCGTGAGAAGGGGATCAAGGGCGCCGTGGTGCGGGTGCTCGAAGAGGGCGAGGCGATCGCCACCTCGGAGCCGACCAAAGGCGACGGCGAGTTCGAGGTGGTGGTGTGGAACGCGGCGGCCGAGCTGGTGCTCGAGGCCAGCGCGGACGGCCGCGAGAGCCGCCTCGAGGTGGTGCTCGAGCCGCCGCCGCAGCCTGACGTGGTGCCGGTGCGCAGCTTCACCGTGAAGCTGCCGTAGCACCGCCACAGGGCGGCCGTGCTCGGAGTCGTGCGGTCAGGTGCCGTCGTCCTCCGGGACGTCGCGCTCCGCGTCGTCGTCGCGGCGGCGACGATCCTTGCGCCGTCGGATCGCCACCGCCACCACGGCGACGATCGCGGTCAGCGACAGCGCCACCGTCGCCACGCCCACGTCGCCCTGGGTGCCGAGTGCGTGCTGCAGGAAGCGCTCGGCGGGATCGACCGAGCGGAAGCCGGTCGGCGGAGTCGCCCCGTCGGGTCCAGAGGCAGCCTCTTCGCCCGCACGGGACTCGTTCCGAGGGTCGGTCGGTAGAGCGGGAGCTGCGGAACGCCCCGACGACTCCGGCTCGGCCGGCGATGCGGCTCGCACGGAAGAGGACTCGGTCTGCACGCGGGGCATTGTCGCAGCTCGCGGCGCCGCGCCGGGGGCGCTCTGCACGAGGCGTCGATCGGTGCCGAGACTCAGCGGCATCAAGGGGCGTCGAGGTGGCCGACCTGTGGCCGCGCCTGCTGCGCTACTGAGTCACCCCTGTGCAGACTGCTGCTAGCGTGCCCTCGGACCGTCGTTCCACCCTGCGCCAGCTCGTAGTTCTCGTCCTGAGGAGTCCGTCATGCCTCGTGCGCTACAACACCTCCGCTCGTCCGGATCGGGCCGCACAACTCGTGGCGCCACGGCGCCGGTCATCGCCCTCGCACTCTCCCTGCTCACGTTCGCCTGCACGGGCGGGCCTTCGACCGAGCTGCCGCGCGGCGACCGTTCGCTGCGTGTCGAGGTCACCTGGGACGCGGCGGCCCTGGCCTCGGCGGAGGGGGCTGAAGCATCGGACCAGCGGCTCGACGGCCGGCTGCTGCTCTTCTTCGCCCGCAGCGCCGAGCCGGAGCCGCGCTTCCAGGTCTCGCCGCGGCTCGACGCGATCCCGGTCTACGGCGTCGAGGTCGACGCCTGGCCGGCGGGCGAGAAGGCGGTGCTCGACGGCGCCGTCTTCGGCTTCCCGGTGCCCTCGCTCGACGAGCTGCCGGCGGGCGAGTACTTCGTGCAGGCGCTGCTGCACCGCTACGAGAGCTTCGAGCTCGCCAGCGGCCACGTCGTCGAGCTGCCGATGGACCGCGGCGAGGGGCAACAGTGGCGCCGTGCGCCGGGCAACCTCTACTCGACGCCGCGACAGGTCACTCTCGAAGCCGGCGGGCGCGAGAGCCTCGACATCGTCCTCGATCAGGTGATCCCTGCGATCGAGCCGCCGCCCGCCACCAGCCACGACGGCTATGTGCGCCACGTCGAGATGCGCAGCGAGCTGCTGTCGGAGTTCTGGGGCCGCGACATGAAGCTCGGCGCCCACGTGCTGGTGCCGCACGGTTTCGATGGCGACCCCGACGCTCGCTATCCGCTGATGATCTTCCACGGCCATTTCCCGGCCGAGTTCGGCGGCTTCCGCACCTCGCCGCCGGACTCCGATCTCGAGTGCGAGGACTCGGCCCGTTTCGGCGTCGCCTGCTACAACCGGATCCAGCAGCAGGAGGCCTACGACTTCTATCGCCAGTGGATCTCGCCGGACTTCCCGCGCTTCCTGGTGGTGGAGATCCAGCACCCGAATCCGTACTACGACGACTCGTACGCGGTGAACTCGGCCAACCTGGGGCCCTACGGCGACGCGATCACCCATGAGCTGGTGCCCTTCCTCGAGCAGCAGTTCCGCGGCGTCGGCGCCGGCTGGGGCCGTTTCCTCTACGGCGGCTCCACCGGCGGCTGGGAGGCGCTGGCGGCACAGGTCTTCTATCCGCGCGAGTACGGCGGCGCCTTCGCCGCCTGCCCCGATCCGATCGACTTCCGCGCCTACATGACCGTCGATCTCTACGCCGATCGCAACGCCTACTTCTACGACGCCGAGTTCAAGCAGCAGCTGCGGCCCGGGTGGCGCAACCACCTCGGCGACGTGGAGGCGTCGCTGCGCGACTTCAACTGGATGGAGCTGGCGCTCGGCGGCGAGGACTCCAAGTCGGGCGACCAGTTCGACGTCTGGCAGGCGGTGTACTCACCGATGGACGAGGACGGCTACCCGAAGCCGATCTGGGACAAGCGCAGCGGCGAGATCGATCCCGAGGTCGCTGCCCACTGGCGCGAGAACTACGATCTCGGCCACATCCTGCGCCGCGACTGGAAGGAGATCGGCCCCGATCTGGTGGGCAAGATCCACCTCTACTGCGGCGACATGGACAACTACTACCTCAACAACGCCGTGTATCTGGTCGAGGAGTTCCTCGAGAGCACCACCGACCCGTACTACGCCGGCGTCGTCGACTACGGTGATCGTGCCGAGCACTGCTGGAACGGCGATCACGAGAACGGCAACCACATCTCGCGGCTGCGCTACAACACCATGTATCTGCCCCGCATCCGCGAGCTGGTGCGGGCCAACCGCGAGCCCGAAGTGCGCCTGGTCAACTGGTGACCGGTGCGCAGACTTCGGTGCGCGAGGCGACCGCCGCGCCCGAGGCCCGGGCCGATCAGCCGTCCTGCTCGTCGCGCTTCGGCGGAGTCACCTGCACCTGGCTCGGAGAGAAGCCCGGCAGCAGCGTCGTCTCGATGTTGAGCTGTCCGGCGAGGCCGGCCTCACGGTGCACCGCTGCCTCGCGCCACTCCGCCGAGCTCGACATCTCGGCCAGCGCCCTGCGGCTCGGATAGCAGGCGACCGCCACCTCGTCCCAGAGCTCGTCCACCCGTCCGAGCGAGAGGTGCGTCACGTCGGCGGCAAAGACCACGTGGCCGCCGTAGCGGGGCAGGATCTGGGCCACCGCGCGGCCATAGATCTGGTAGGCCTCGCGGCCCGAGATGTCCGTGCCGTGCCCGTCGGGGTACTCGGCCCGCGGCTTGAACTTCAGCAGGTTGACCATGTAGATCGGGCCCTGCGGGCCCTCCTCCCGCATCGCCTCGATCTGCTCCGCGTCGGTCGGGTAGACCTGGTTCTCGAACTGCGGCACGGCGGACCTCCTCTCGCCCTTTGGGAGGGGCCGGGCATCGAATCGACGATCCTGCTCGGCCCCGCGGCCCCAGGCTATCGCCAGTGGAGCTCGCAGGGCCGACCGGATCGAGGGACGTGGACGACGGGGGGCGACACGCGGTGAGATCGGCCGGGCCTGGCCTCCCTCCTTCCGCGGCGGCCGAGGCATCCTCGAGCCGCCAGCCCTCCCGCCGGGCACGGATGGCTGGGAGGACTGGTCGGTCGGCTCAGAGGTCGAGAGCGCGCGAACGGCCGTCCCACGCACGGCAGCCGGCGGCGCCGCGCCGATCGAGGTAGACCTCCACCCCGAGCCCGTCGGGATCGCGGAAGTAGAGGGCGTGGCTGATACCGTGGTCGACCGCCGAGTAGCGGACTCCGGCGTCCCGCAGCCGCGCCGCCACGGCTGCCAGCTCCTGCTCGGAGTCCACTTCGAAGGCGGAATGGTAGAGGCCGGGGCTGGCGCTGGTCTGCAGCGCCAGCTCGTGGTGGGCGGGGCCGCCGCTGAGGAAGCGGAAGCCGCCCACCGATTCTCGGGTCTCGAAGCCGAGCAGCTCGCCGTAGAAGGCGGCGGAGCGCTCGGCATCGGCGACCTCCAGGTGGACGTGGCCGATGCGAATGCTCATCTGGTGACTCCTCTCTGCGGTGAGCCCTCTTCTCTCGAGGGCTCTGTTCTCTCGGGTCCCGTGCTCAGGCGACCACCCGACGCGCCGGTGCGGCGGTCTCGGAACGCCGGCTCCACACCGATCCGAGGGCGAAGGCGCCGTCGCGACCGTCGAGGAAGAGAGCGAAGGCCACCACGGCCAGGAACGCGGTGAACTCCCAACCGCCCCCGGCGTTGCTGAAGGTGAAGCCGTTGCCCCAGTGGACCGTGGTCGCGCCGAGCACGATCGGCACGACGGCGAGCGCTGCCCAGCGGGTGAAGAGACCCGAGAGCAGGAGCAGGCCGCCGACGATCTCGACGCCGATCGTGGGTGCGGCGAGGAAGGTCGGCATGCCGACGCTGTCGAAGAACGCGGCGGTGCCGGCAGGGGTGTAGACGAGCAGCTTGATCAGGCCGTGGGCGAGGAAGAGCGCTCCGAGGGCGGCGCGCAGGACCGTGATGGCGAACGACGAGTTGCTGGGGATGGTCGGGGTGTTCATGGCGTGTCTCCTTGCGGTTCAGTGGTTGGTCTCGGTACAGACTGTCCTAACACGAACTATATACGTGGATTCAGGCGAATCGGTTTCACCAACGGCTGCGGGAAACCCGAGAAAAGCGATCAGGCGCCCTGGAGGTGGCCTCGCAGCTCCACCAGCAGCTCGCGGAGATCCTCCCGTCGTCCCTCGGGGAGACTGCCGAAGCGCTGCTCGAGGACTGCGATGTGTGCCGGGAACTCCTGTTCGAAGAGCTCGATGCCGGCAGGCGTCAGCTCGACGATCACGCTGCGGCGGTCCGAAGGAGACGTCGTGCGCAGCACCAGACCCTTCTTCTCGAGCCGGTCGATGATGCCGGTGAGGGTGCCCTTGGTGATCAGGCTGCGTTCCCCCAGCTCCTTGCACGTCATGCCGTCGGTGTTGCCGAGAGCGAAGATCACGTCGGCCTGCGGCGAGGTCAGCCCACGCTCCCGGAGGTCCTCGACGGCGAAGCGCTCGAAGTCCTGGTACGCCCGCACCAGCTCCCGCATCAGAGGGATGAAGGGGCGGCTGCGGGCCTGCTTGGAGGTCCAGGTCGTCATGAGGAGAATTTAGTTCGGATTAGAACTATCTGTCAAGACCCTCCCTCGATGCGGAGTGGGCACCGCGGCGCAGACGGAGCCGGGTCGCTCCAGCGGCCCGGTCCGCTCAGGGGGAACTTCGGCAAAGGCCGAGAGGCCTCAATTGCAGACCGGGTTCTCGCCGTCGCGCAGCCAGCGCTTGCCGTCGAGGAAGACCTTCTCGTCGCGGTACTCGAGCACGATCTGCGAGCTCGATCCGTCGGGATGCTGCAGGAAGAGAGTCCCGTGGTCGCCGACGCCGGTGGCGTGCCAGCGCCCGGCGCCGCGGTTCTGGGTCGCGCCGGACGACCAACCCTCACCGTAGGAGGTGTGGCCGCCGCTCTCGAACGACTTGTGGAAGGTGCCGTCCGAGCACAGGTAGAGGTGCTGCTCCTCCTGGTAGCCGCTACCGGTGTAGAAGCGCACCAGGTGCATGCCCTGCAGGTAGGGCTGCCAGGCGTCGGAGCTCGAGCCGGAGGATCCCGTCGAGCCCGACGATCCCGAGGAGGCGCCACCATCGCCTCCAACGGAGGCGACCGCGCGCCTCTCGACGCTGGCGAGCACCGCGTCGGCCACCCGCTGCGTCTGCGCCAGAGCGTCGGATGCCGCCACCGCGAAGACCGCGGCGACGATGCCACCACCGACCTCGCGCGCCCGCACCGTGGCCCGGTCGGCACTGGCGCTGCCGCTCACCGTGTAGCCGGCCGCGAGATGGGCTCCGTCGAGCCGGACGTCCCCGGAGGGCTGCAGCACGACGCCGCCGCCGAGCGGCAGCGGCGCGGAGAGGAATGCGCGCGCCTCGTCGAGGCTGGCGGCGTCGGCCATGGCAAGAACATAGGAGCGATCGTCGGCGGTCATCACGACCACCTCACTGCCCGCGGGCAGCAGCGCCTTGTAGCCGTCCGGCACCGAGAAGGAGAGACCCGCCTCGGCGACCTCCAGAACGGTGCCGCCCGGATAGAGACGGCCGGTCTCGAGCGGTACGGCGGCAGCCGACGCAGCCAGCAGCGGCAGAACGACGAGACCCGACAGTGCAGCCAGTGCAGCCAGTGCGTTGCGGAGCGCGGGGGAGGAGTCGTCTCGGGCAGTCGCGGCGTGTCTCATGCCAGGAACAGACGCCGCCGAGGCCGCCGAACCGTCAGCGGATCAGGGTCCGACCAGACCGTCGAGCTCGGCCATCCGCCGTGCACCGCGTCGCGTCCCCGGGTCGGCTGCAACCCACGGCGCAGGCCAGGCGGCGGTCACTCCGCCGCCAGCGCACGCACCGGGTCGGTGTTCGCGGCCCGCCGTGCCGGCAGGTAGACCGCGGCAGCGGCCACCACCAGCAGGATCGCTGGCACCGCGGCGAAGGTCAGCGGATCGAGCGCCCGGGTCTGGTAGAGCATGCCCTCGACCAGGCGCGCCGCACCGGCGGCGCCGAGCAGTCCGACGACGGCACCGAAGACCGCGAGCCGCAGGCCCTCCGACAGCACCAGCCGGGTCACCGTGGGCCGGTCGGCGCCGAGCGCCACCCGCACGCCCATCTCGCGCCGCCGCTGCACCACCGAGTAGGCCATCACGCCGTAGATCCCGACCGCGGCGAGAAGCAGACCGAGGGTGCCGAAGAACCCGAGCACGATGCCGCCGACGCGGGCCGGCATCAGCGCGATGCCCATGTGGTCCTCCATGGTGCGCAGGTCGAAGAGCGCCAGCTCGGAGTCGATCCCGGCGACCGTGGAGCGCAGCGTGGCGAGTGCCAGCGCGGGCGGTCCCGAGGTGCGGGCCACGGCGGTCATCCCAGAGCTGAACACCTGGCGCTGGGGCAGGTACATGAACTCCGTCGGATCCTCGCCGAGCGAACGGTACTTGCCGGTCTCGACGACGCCGACGATGCGCCGGTCGGCACCTGCCGTGCCGACGATTCGACCGAGTGCCGACTCGCCGGGCCAGAAGCGCTCGGCGAAGGCGCGGTTGATCACGATCACCGGCTCGGCGCCGGCGTCGTCGGCACGGGTGAAGGTGCGGCCCTCGAGCACACTGGTGCCCATCGCCTCGAGATAGCCGGGCGAGATCTGGGTGTAGTGCAGGCTGTTGCGTTCCCCCTCGGCGAACTCGTAGCCAGGGATCTCGACGCCGCGATCCGAGTTGCCGAACCCGAGCGGCAGCGTCTCGACGAAGCCGACAGCGTCGATCTCGGGTCGCGCCAGCAGCTCGTCCTGCAGCCGGTCGTAGAACGCCCTGGCCTGCGCCTCGTCGTAGCCCTGCAGGCCGGGATCCACCGACGCCATCGCCAGGTGGCCAGGATCGCGGAAGCCCGGATCGATGCCCATCGCACCCTGCATGCTGCGCAGGAAGAGCCCGGCGCTGATCAGCAGCACCAGCGAAAGCGCCATCTGGCCGACGACCAGCAGACGGCTGGCGCGGCTGCGCTGCACCGAGCTGCCGCGCGACGTCGCCACCAGCCTCGCCCGGGACGACTGCATCGCCGGAGCGAGGCCGAACAGCAGCCCGGTTCCGAGCGAGATGGCGGCGGTGAACAGCAGCACTCGGGAATCGAGCCCGAAGTCGAAGGCGAAAGGGCCGTCCATCGGCGGCCGGATGCGCGACAGCAACCGTGTGGCGACCAGAGCGAGTGCCAGGCTGGCGGCGCCGGCGATCACACTGAACACGAGGCTCTCGACGAGCAGCTGCCGCACCACCCGCCAGCGTCCAGCACCGAGGCTCATGCGCACCGCCATCTCCTGGCGGCGCTCGCGGGCGCGCGCCAGGAAGAGGTTGGCGACGTTGACGCAGGCGACCAGCAGGAGCAGTCCGACGACGCTCAGCATCAGCGTCGCCATCGCCGCCTGGGCGCCGCGCATGCTCGGGTGCATACCGGCGTCGAGCTGCGGCACCAGGGTGGTGCCGACCTGGTCCTCGTAGCTGCGCGGGTGCTCCTCGCGCAGTCCCAGCAGGATCGCGTCGAGAGCCGACTCGGCTCGTTGCAGGCCGACGCCATCCTGCAGGCGCGCCACCACCGTCATGTTGTTGTTGCCGCGCGAATCGATGCGGTTGTCGCCCGGCATCAGCATCGGCTGCATCATCAGCGGCAGGTAGAGCGGCGGATCGGCGCCGACCATCGGGCCGGTGAACTCGCGCGGGGCGATGCCGACCACCTCGTAGGCGAGGCCGTTCAGCTCGACGGTGCTGCCGACCATCTGTCGATCGCCGCCGAAGCGCTCCTGCCAGAACGCATGGCCGAGCATCACCACCGGATGGGCGCCGGGATCGCGGTCCTCGACGCCAGGCAGGAAGGCGCGCCCGTAGAGCGGCTGCACGCCGTAGGTCTGGAAGAAGTTGGCACTGACCACCATGCCGAAGAGACGCTCGTTGCGCCCCTCGCTCGACATCGCGACCGGGGTGAAGAACCATGCCGCGACGTCGCTGAACACCTCGCCGCTGCGGTCGCGCAGGTCCTGGTAGTGAGGGATCGAGTTCGAGCCGTACTCGATGCCGGGCCACTGGCGGTAGAGCTGCACCAGTCGCTCCGGCTGCTCGACGCCGCCGAGAGGCCGCAGCAGCAGGCCGTTGACCGCCGAGAAGGTCGTTGCGTTGAGGCCGATGCCGAGCACCAGCGTGAGCAGTGCGACACCGGTGAACAGCGGGCTCTTGGTGAGCATCCGCAGGCTGTACTGGAGATCCTTGGCCAATCCGCGCACGGCTTCCCCTTTGCTGCTGGGACGGTCCGATGGGCCCTGCCTGAGCGGCGGCCCGCGTGCATCTAACGACGGCCGCTGCCGCGACGAGGTTTCAAGAAGCGTCGACGCATCTTCTCGGCGCGCCGGGCACGAAACCCACGCCTCCGAGGTCCTTCCCCGAGACGAACTCGAGCTGACACCGGTCCCGGGTCGGTCCGCCCGGGTGCCGTGCACGAAACCCACGCCTCCGAGGTCCTTCCCCGAGACGAACTCGAGCTGACACCGGTCCCGGGTCGGTCCGCCCGGGTGCCGTAGACTGCCGCGGTGACCTCCCGTCCCCCCCTGCAGCAACGCTCGCTGCCGGGCGCCCTCTATGGAGCGCCCGACCGCTTCGCCGAAGAGCAGCAGCGGATCTTCCGGCGCCGGTGGGTCTATGTCTGCAACGAGTCCGACCTCCCCAGGGTCGGCAGCCACGTCTGCCTCGATCTCGCCGACGACAGCGTCGTCGTGGTGCGCGCCGAGGCCGGCGTGCGGGCCTTCCACAACGTCTGCCGTCACCGCGGCACGCGGCTGTGCTGGAGCGAGCGCGGCCACCAGCCCAAGGCCCTCGTCTGCCCTTACCACGCCTGGGCGTTCTCGTTCGACGGTGAACTGATCGGCGCCCCGAACTTCGACCCCGAGTCGGTCCCCGGATTTTCGCGCGACGACTACGCGCTGCTGCCGGTCGCGGTCGCGGTCGTCGAGGGTCTCGTCTTCGTGCACCTGGGCGACGACCCCAGCGCGGCCCCGCCCGTCGGGAAGGCGCTGCCCCATCTCGCCGAACGGGTGCGGCCTTGGGATCCGGCACGGCTGGTTGCGGTGGAGCGCCGCAGCTACGAGGTGCCGGCGAACTGGAAGCTCTTCTTCCAGAACTACAGCGAGTGCTACCACTGCCCCAGCGCCCACCCGGCGCTCAACCGGCTGACCCCCTACCTCGACTCCAGCAACGACCTCGACGAGGGAGCGATGCTGGGCGGCCCGATGCGACTGCGGGACGGGGTGGCGTCGATGTCGGCTACGGGAGCGGCGTGTGCCGCTCCCCTGCCGGGACTCGACCCGGACCGCCGGCGCGGCGTCTGGTACTACACCGTCTTCCCCAACCTCTTCCTCAGCCTGCACCCGGACTACCTCCTGGTGCACCGCATCGACGCGCTGGAGCAGGACCGCACCCGCATCGAGTGCGCCTGGTACTTCGCGCCGGAGAGCGCGACGCGCGACGACTTCGATCCCACACCGGCGGTCGAGTTCTGGGATCAGACCAACCGCCAGGACTGGGAGCTCTGTCGACAGGCGCACCGCGGCGTCACCTCGCGCGCCTACGTGCCGGGTCCCTACGCCGCGATCGAGAGCACGGTCGCCGCCTTCGACCGTGAGTACCTGCGGGCGATGGGCCTCGGCATGGAGGACCTCGGGCAGGACCTCGGGCGTGGCGGCGCACGGTCGCCGGCGGACGAGGCGGCGGAGCGCAGCTGAGCGATGAGCCTCATCGAGCTCAGCCGTGACGGAGCGATCGGCCGCCTGACCATCCGGCGGCCCGAGAAGCGCAACGCCATCACCCAGGAGATGATGACGGACCTCGAGGGCACGGCTCGAGAGCTCTCCGGCGATGAACAGGTCCGCGCCGTCGTGCTCGACGCGGAAGGCGACGACTTCTCGGTCGGCGCCGACCTCTCGCAGCCCCGTTTCTCCGGCGGCGAGCAGCCGTCACTGCTGATGCGCCGGCGCGGCGCCGAGCTCGGCGCCAAGCTGATGCGCAGCCTGCGCGAGATCCCGCAGCCCACGGTGTGCGCGATCCAGGGCGTCGCCACCGGCGCCGGCGCCTGCATCGCCACCGCCTGCGACTTCCGCATCGCATCTCGCGAGGCGCGGATCGGCTACGGCGAGGTCAAGATCGGCATCAACCTGATGTGGCACGCGGTCGGCCCCTGCGTGCAGCTGGTGGGCCCGGCCCGCGCCAAGCAGCTGATCATGACCGGCCGTCTGTTCGGCGCCGAGACCCTCGAGCGGTGGGGCTTCGTCGACGAGGTCGTCGAGCCGTCGGCCCTTCAGGAACGAGCGCGCGAGTGGGCGGAGGAGTACGCGGCGCTGCCGCCGATCGCGGTGCAGATGATCAAGCGCACCATCCAGCGCTACAGCGGCGCGCTCGACGAGGCGATCCTGCACGCCGACGCCGACCAGTGGATGCTGGCGTCGCTCAGCGAGGACTTCCGCGAGGCGGTCAGCGCCTTCTTCGAGAAGCGAACGCCCACCTACCGTGGCAACTGAGCGGAGCGGCAGGTGAGATGAGCGACCGCACGACGAAGAGAGAACGCGACCGGGAGAGAGCTCCTGACAATGCGGCCAGCCCGATCACGTTCTACTTCGACTACATCTCGCACAACGCCTACGTCGCCTGGCACGCGCTGCGACCGATCGCCGACCGTCACGAGCGCGAGGTCGAGGCGACGCCGGTGCTCTTCGCCGCACTGCTCGACGCGCACGGCAGCGTCGGTCCGGCCGAGATCCCCGCCAAGACGCGCTGGATGATCCGTGACGTGGCGCGCAAGGCGATCGATCTCGGGCTGCCGCTGGCGCCGCCTGCCTCGCATCCGTTCCGACCCCTCGTGCCGCTGCGCGCCACCGCCTGGTTCGACGACCGCGGCGAGCGTGACCTGGCGGTCACCGCGCTCTTCGCCGCCACCTGGGCGCACGGCCTCGATGTCTCGGATCCGGCCGTGGTGCGCCAGGTGCTCGACGAGGCCGGGCTCGACGGCGAAGCCGCGGTGCGCTGGAGCGAACAGCCCGAAGGCAAGCTGCGCCTGCGCCAGGACACCGAGGCGGCGATCGCGCGCGGTGTCTTCGGCGTGCCGACGATGATCGCCGACGACCGGTTGTTCTGGGGCTACGACGACCTGATCAACCTCGAGCGCTACCTGCGCGGCGACGATCCGCTCGAGCGTACCGAGCTGCCGTCGTGGCGGCACGTGCGGCCGACGGCGCAGCGCCGCAGGTGATCCGCCGGGCCGGAGCAGGGCGCCACGGCCCGGCGCCGACCATCCAAGACCCACAGGCCGCAATCCGAGGCGCTGGCTCCGGAGGAGAACGACGATGAAGCGACTGCCCCCCACGCGCCCCACGGTCGAAGCCTGGTTGCCGATCCTGCTGCTCGCCGCGCTCGGCTCGACCTTGCTGGCGCCGCCCGTCGCAGCCGCGGCCGCCGACGAGGCCGGCGTCGACTGGGACGCCTTCCGCTCCGGCATCGAGACCGCCATGCGCCAGTGGGAGGTCCCCGGACTCGCGGTGAGCGTGGTGTCGGGCGACGAGGTGCTCTTCGCCGAGGGCTTCGGCACCACCTCGCTCGGCGGCGACGGGGCGCGGGCGGTCGACGAGCACACCCTGTTCGCCGCCGGCTCGACCACCAAGGCGATCGCCGCGGCGGCGCTCGGGCTGCTGGTCGACGAGGGCAGGATCGGCTGGGACACCCCGGTGCAGGAGCTGATGCCGGAGCTGCGCTTCTCGGACCCCGAGCTCACCGCGCGGCTGCGGGTGCGCGACCTGCTGACCCACAGCGCAGGGGTGCCCAACACCGACGTGCTCTGGTACGAGCAGGAGCACTCGCTCGAGGAGATCCTGCGCCGCATGCGCTTCGTGCCGGTGGATGCGCACGCGGTGCCGCGCTTCACCTACCAGAACGTGATGTACGCGGCGGCCGGACGGCTCACCGAGATCGTCTCGGGCGAGGCCTGGCCGCGCTTCGTCGAGCAGCGCCTCTTCGCGCCGCTGGGCATGAGCCGCTCGGTGGCGACTCTCGCCGCCACGGAGGCGATGGCCAACGTGGCGCAGCCTCACCACCGCGTCGCCGGCGAGGTGGTGCGGATCGAGAACGCCAGCGTCGATCCGGTGGCCGCCGCCGGCTCGGTGTGGAGCAGCGTGCACGACATGTCGCTGTGGCTGCGCTTCCTGCTGCGCGGCTGCGCCACCGAGGAGGGCGAGCAGCTGCTTCAGCCGGAGACGTGCGACGAGCTGTTCGAGCCGCAGGTGCTGATCGATCGCGAGATGTACCCCGTGATGCGCCTCTACGATCACAAGTGGCTCACCTACGGCCTCGGCTGGTTCCAGGCCGACTACCGCGGCCGCGCGCTCGACTTCCACAGCGGCAGCATCGACGGCATGGTGGCGCTGGCGGGGCTCGTCCACCGCGAGGACGTCGGTGTCTACGTGCTCGCCAACCTCGACCACGCCGAGCTGCGCCACTCGATCCTGCTCGAGGCGCTCGACCGTCTCGATCCGCGTCCGGAGCCGAGCGACGCGAGCCAGACCCGCGACTGGCACCGCGAGGTGTACGAGCTCTACCGGCCGGAGGGCGAGGTCGAAGCGGCGACGGACGAGTCGACTGCCGCGGCGGGCGATGCTCGGCCGCCGCGCCCGCTCGAACGGTACGTCGGACGCTACGCCGACCCCATCGCCGGCGAGATGGTGGTGGAGCAGCGCGGCGAGATGCTGACCCTGCGCTGGGGACGACGCGAGTGCGTCCTGGCGCCGCTCGACGCCGATCGCTTCCTCTGTGCCTGGACCAAGCGCTGGCGCGGCGAGATGGTGCTCGAGTTCGAGACCGGGCGTAGCGGCGGTGTCGGTGCGATCGATCTCGGTGGCACGATGCTGCACCGGCAGGTGAGCGATCCCGCGGCCGAGGAGTGAAACCGCCGGCGTCGTCGCGTTCCGCGCTCAGCCGACGATCGGCGGCGCCATCGCCTTGTCGTGCGCCAGCTCGACGACGGCCTCGCGGGCTCCCTGCCCGGCGAGAGCGCAGAGCACCCCGCCCTCGCGCCACACCACCAGAGTCCGGTCGCCGCGGGTGAAGACGAAGAAGCGGAAGCCCCCGTGGTCGTGCACGTCGACCGGATCGGCGAGAGCCTCTTCGAGACCCGGCGCCGCCTCGAACATCCAGCAGCTGACGATGCCTCCGGCGCCGCGGTAGAGCGCCAGTGCCGCGGGCCGGCCCGCCAGTCCGGTTGCCTCGCCGCCGAGCAGATCGTTGCCGCTCATCGAGAGGTCGAGCACGCGGGTCGGGAAGTCGAGCCGGCTCCAGCGCTGCTCGAGCTCGGCGGCGTCGGCCCGCCACTTCTCGGACACCGGGCCGGTGGCGAGCTCACTGGCGTGCTCGGCGTGCGCCTCGAACGCCGCGGCGACCAGGCCGGGCGGCGACGGCGGCGCGACGGTGCCGCGCAGCAGATAGACGGACAGCAGGCCGGCGGCCGCCAGCGCGACCACTCCGGCGGCGAGCAGCCAGACGGCGCCGCGGGAGGTGCTCGACTCGCTCCTGTCGCCGGGGGCCGGCGTCGGCGCCGGCTCTGACGCCGGGGTGCCGGCGCGGTCCTCCGCGTCGAGGGACGCCAGGATCCGCGCCTCGAGCCCTGCGGGGACCTCGTCGCCAGGCTCCTCGGCGACGTCGGCGGCCAGCAGGGTGCGGGTGGTGCGCAGTGCCTGCGCCCGGGCGCGGCAGGTGGAGCACTGCTCGAGGTGACGCTCGAGCTCGCCGGCGCGCCGCGGATCGAGACGCCCGTCGAGCCAGGCGTCGAGATGGCGATCGGCCTGGGCGCAGTTCACCGGCCCGCCTCCACCCTGGCGCCCGTCCTCAAACCGAGCTCCTCGGCGCAGTGCGCGAGATCCGCCGCGAGGCGCCGCCGCGCCCGCGCCAGCCGAGAGCGCACCGTACCCACCGGGCACGACAGCGCCGCCGCGGCCTCCTCGTAGGTGAGCTCGGCGACGTCGACCAGCAGCACCACCTCGCGAAAGCCCTCCGGGAGCTCGGAGAGCGCCCTGCGGATGGCGCGACCGGCGCCCCACGAGCCCTCGCGCACCGAGCGGTGGAAGAGCGCGTCCCAGTCGGTCTCCAGAGCGGCCCGGTCGCTGAGTTTCTCGAGATGCTGGTCGTCTTCGCCCGGAGTCTCACGCCACTGCCTGCGTCGTCGGTTGCTGTGGATCGAATGCAGGATGGTCAACAGCCAGGCCACGGCGTTGGTTCCCCGCTCGAAGTTGTCGAAGGTGCGGTAGGCGCGCAGGAAGGTCTCCTGCACCAGGTCCTCCGCCGCCGCAGGGTCGAATTCGAGACGTCGAGCCTGGGCCCAGACGCGGCGCAGGTGAGGCAGCGCCTCCTCCTCGAAGGCACGCCGACGCTCGGCCTGGGCCGACGCGTCGTCGCCACGGGCGGCGGCGTCGCGGTCGGAGGGGCGCGGTGGGTCGGGGACGATGCGCATGGCGTTGGAGGGAAGAGGGAAAAGGGAAGAGGGACGAGGGAAGAGGGAAAAGGGAAAAGGGAAGAGGGAAAAGGGAAAAGGGAAGAGGGAAAAGGGAAAAGGGAGGCGGAAGGGGTTAGGGGTCAGGGGTCAGGGGTTGGGGACAAGGGACAAGGGACAAGGGACAAGGGACAAGGAAAAGGGAGGAGGGAGGAGGGAAGAGGGAAGAGGGAAGAGGGAAAAGGGAAGAGGGAAGAGGGAAGAGGGAAAAGGGAGGCGGAAGGGGTCAGGGGTCAGGGGTTGGGGGTCCAGTGGAAGAGGACGGAGAAGTGCGGACGAAGGGACCGGCGCGAACGACCTCGTCGTCCCTCCTGGACTGGGGTCGGTGTCGTTTGAGGAGCTCTCTCGGGTCTCGCCGTGTGTTCGGTGCTCGCCGGGGGGGTGGTTCACCGCCGTCGAGCCGTTCTCGACATGGATGCCGTCGCGGCGCCCGACCACCGGATCTCAGGCGACTCGCGGTCCTGCATCGAGAGCGTGAGCAGATCTCTTCCGTCGACCCGGGAACCGTCTCCGCAGGTCGCGTGTTCCTCCCCCTCCTGCAGGCGGCAGCAGCGTGCTGCCGGCCCGGATCCGCTGGCGGCGCGACGTCGCCGCCCGATGGATCCCAAGCATTCGAAGCAAGGCCGTCCACGGACAGGGCGGCGACGAGAAAAGGAAGCCCTTCGCGATGATCCCCAGTAATTCGAACCTCACCGACCTGTCCCCAACGACCCATGGCCCTCGGGGCGCAGTGCGCCATGACCTTCGCCCGACCGCCATCGCCTGCGCCGTGCTCTTCGCTCTCACGGCCCTCGTCGGCCTCGGTGGCCCCGCCGTCGCGGCCGCGTCGCCGTTCGTGATCGGCGCTGCCAGCGAGAGCGGCGACAAGGTGGCCGCGATCACCCTCGACAACTTCCGCCGCCGGCCGGTGCAGATCGAGCGTTCGGGCTCCTACGTGCTGTCGCGCGACCTGCTGCTCGACGGCGAGGTGGCGATCGAGATCACCGCCAGCGACGTCACCCTCGACCTCGCCGGTCACGCGGTGGTCGGCTCGGGCGACCTCGACGGCGTCGGCATCTCGATCGCGGGCGCGACCAACGTCAAGGTCTCCGGCGGCAACATCCGCTCCCAGGGCATCGGTGTGCGGGTGACCGACTCGACCAACGTCGAGATCGCGGATCTGCGCATCGACGCCGACGATGCAGGCGGTGCGCCGCCGGCGATCGAGATCGGCGTGCTGATCGTCGACTCGCGCGGCGTTGTGGTGCGCGGCAACACCATCACCGAGACCTTCCTCGGCGTCTTCGTGCGCGGCGCCAACTCGTCGGGCAACTACATCACCGGCAACACCATCACCGGCGGCGACAACGGCGAGCTGGCGATCTGCTACAACCCGGCGCCCGGCGGCACCGGCGGCCCGAGCGGCGACCTGATCGCCGGCAACCTGATCTCGAGGTTCCGTCGCGGCTTCTCGTTCAGCGCCGACAGCGCCGGCAACGTGCTGCAGGGCAACACCTTCGCCTACTTCGACCTCGGCATCGTCGAGGCGACGCCGCAGTCGAACGTGATCGAAGGCAACGTCGAGATCGAGATCCCGCGCTGAGAAGACCACCTGCCGACATCGCGAACCTCCGCCTCCTCCCCCTTCAGGGGGAGGCTGGGAAGCAGGGTCAGTGGTCGCAGGCTCCCACTGCCGCTCCTGCGGCTCAGCTCGCTGGCGCTCGCTTCGGCACCGGAGGTGTCTCGTGAAGCGAATCAATTCCGGGGTGGGGGAGCGTCAGTGATCGCAGGCTCCCACTGCCGCTCCCGCGGCTCAGCTCGCTGGCCCTCGCTTCGGCGCCCGAGGGTGTGTCACGAGGCGAGAACCCTCAGGGCTGGCGCTCCTGTCGCTTCTCCATGGGCCAGGAAGTCGATTAGCCACGCCGAAGGTGATCGGACGACGCCCGTGCGACTCGTCGGGGAGAAATCGGTCCGATTCAGGTGGCTCAATAGCTCGGGGGACTGCATTTGATGCGACAAGCCCTCCGGTCCTCATCGCAATCGCAACTGAGCTCGTCGACGCCTCCTGCGCAAATGGCGGCTCGCGCATAGCAGGCCTCGCAGAACGCGATGCAGGTGCCGGTCACGTTCTGCTGGGACACCCCTTCAGGGCCGCCACACGCTCTGCCGTGCGAAGAGGTCGAAGAGAGCTCGCCGAGGGGCGCCTGGCTGATGCGGAGTTCCTGAGCGGTCAGGGCAGAGACAGTGATGACATCGCCAGGTTCGATCTCGAGGCCGAGGAGTCCGTTGGTGTGCTGGTAGTGCTTCGAGCTCGCCGGCTTCACGGCTCCTATCGTGAAGAGACCCGTGCCTTTCGCATGCCCGTCTGGAGCGAAGACCGTCCAGGAAACGAAGGCATCCTTCTCGAATCGATTGCTGTGGTTGGCTACGTCCATCACGAAGCGGTAGAGCCTCTGGGAAGAGGGGAAGCCCTCGCGAAGATCGAACGACTCGACGGCGAGATGTGACTCGTCCTCTACCTGGATCACCAGTTGATTGACACTGGAGAGACTCGAGTCTTCTCGGTGGTCCTGTGAGAGTGCCAGTTGGGTCGAGGTGAACGATAGAAACAAAAAAATCCCGGCTCTTGTCATGTCCTAGCCCTCACTCAAATTGATGTGTGAGAGCAGGGTAGTTACTTCTGTAACGATTCGTCAAGCAGTGGAAGGGTCGCTGGGTCGCTCGCGCCTCTCGCCCTCCAACATCCCACACACCCTTTCCACCGCCGGCACGTCCGCCTCCGCCCACTCCAGCCCCCGCAGCTCCTCGGCGGTGAACCAGCCGACGCGGGCGTGCTCGCGCGGGTGGAGCTCGCCACCGACGAGTCGCGCCAGGTAGACGTCGAGCACGATCTCGACCTCACCCTGGCGGGCACTGCCGGTGCCGAGCAGCTCGCCGACCTCGACGTCGACGCCGAGCTCCTCGCGCAGCTCGCGGCGCAGGGCCGCGCGCGGGTCTTCGCCGAGCTCGACCTTGCCGCCGGGGAACTCCCACTGCAGCGGCAGCGGCATCTGCGCCGAGCGCTGGGCCGCCAGGCAGCGGTCGCCCTGCACGATCGCCGCGCCGACGACCGCGATGCGCTGCCGCGGTGCGTCGGCGCTCGACATGACGTTCGGCTCTACGGCTCCCGCTCAGCCGATCGGCGCGCCGGGCGGGACCTCGATGCGGCCGAGTCCCTCGGGAGCTCCTTCGAGCCACTCGCCCTCGTCGAGGTAGCGTTCGATCTCCTCGATCAGCAGCGCCCGGAAGGCGGCGCCGACGGCGCCATCACCCGACGACGCGGCGAGCGGACCGTCGTCGCTGGCCAGGGCCTCGAGCTCGGCGCGCGCCAGGGCGCGCACCTGGGGCATGGCGGCGTGGTGCGCCAGCGACACGATCGCTTCGGTCGTAGTCCACTGCACGGCGCGTGCGACCTCGGCCTCGTAGGCGCTGCCAGCTCCTGCGGCGAACACCGCGTCGCGGAGTGCACCGAGCACCAAGTCGAGGCCCGGCAGGCTCTCGTCGAGGGCCGCCTGCTGCACCAGGCGCGCGGCGCGGTCGGGCTGCAGCAGCTCGCCGAGGGTGAGCTGTGCCGCGGCCACCGCCGGCGACACCGCGTCGAACGCCGGACCGGTGAAGCGGTCGAAGAGCTCGCGGTGCGGGCGCCAGCCGTCGGGCCGCGGTGGGATCAGCTCGATGACACCGCGCGGCAGCGCCAGCGCCTCGGTGCTCAAGGTCGCGAGCAGCGCGTCGAGGGCGCGCCGCTGCGCCTCGGCCGGTACCCGCTCGAACGGCCTGCGGCCGTCGCCGCGGAACGAGTAGATGTAGTCGAGGCCGCCGAGCATCGAGGCCGCCGCCTCGACCTGGAATCGGTGGTGCAGGTAGAGCGGCACCAGGGTCTCCTCGAGGGTCGCCAGCGGTGCGCCGCGGCGGATCACCTTCTCGCCGAAGCGGCCCAGCGCCACCCGCCGCACCTCCATCATGCGCTCGAGCTCGGCCGCCGCGTCGACGCCGTTCGACCACTGGTCGGCGCGCGGATGCACCGAGGTGTCCTGGTTGCTGAGGAAACGCAGGTCGTCGCCCCACGCCGACTCGAGGATCTGATCGAGCGCCTGCTCGACGTCGACGCCGGGTGCGAAGTCCTGGTAGCCCCAGGCGATGGCCACCTCGTCCCACTCACCGATCTCGTTCTCGTAGACCTCGTCGAAGACGAAGTTCCCGTCCTCGTCGAGCTCGATCAACGGGTGCGGATAGTCCATCACCGAGGTGCGGCCGACGGCGCTGTCGTAGTAGTTGTGCGACAGGCCGATGGTGTGACCGATCTCGTGCGCCGAGAGCTGGCGGATGCGCGCCAGCGCCCACTCGGCGAGCTCGGGCGGCACCTCGTCGCCGGTCTCGTAGGGCGCCAGCAGGCCTTCGGCGATCAGGTAGTCCTGGCGGATGCGCAGCGAGCCGAGGGTGACGACCCCTTTGATGATCTCGCCGGTGCGCGGATCGACCACCGAGCCGCCGGTGCTCCAGCCACGGGTCGAGCGGTGCACCCAGTTGATGACGTTGTAGCGGATGTCGTGGCGGCTGGCCCCTTCGGGCAGCATCTCGACCCGGAAGGCGCCGCGGTAGCCGGCGGCCTCGAACGCCTGGTCCCACCAGCGGGCACCGTCGAGCAGCGCGGTGCGCACCGGCTCCGGCGTGCCGCGATCGAGGTAGTAGACGATCGGTTCGACCGGCTCGCTGACCCGCGCCGACGGATCCTTCTTCTCGAGCCGGTGGCGCATGATGTAGCGCTGAGTCATCGGCTCGCCGAGCGGCGCCGAGTAGTCCTGCCAGGTGACCTCGATGTAGCCGGCGCGCGGGTCCGAGCGGCGCGGCTCGTAGCCCGGCTCAGGTAGCGCGGTGAAGGTGTGGTGCAGACGGATGCTGGCTGCAGCCCCCGTGGCGGCGACGTCGCCGACGTCCTCGAAGGTGTCGCGCCGGAAGCCGCCGCGCCCGGGGAACGGGAAGCTGCCGCCGCCCGGCCCGCCCTGCAGCACGAAGGTGAGCTCGGCCTCGATCTCGGTGTTGCGCGGGAAGTTCATCGTCATCGGCAGGTAGACCGAGCTGCGGCTGACATCGACCTGGTAGTTGCCAGGCAGGCGCGGCCCCAGGTTCACCGAGTCACGCAGCAGGAAGTCGGTCAGATCGACCAGCACGCGCCCGTCGTCCTCGGCGATCGCCTGGAAGCCCCACAGCACCGAGCGCGCGAACGCCTCCTCCACCGACTGGCGTTCGGCGGCGTTGTCCCGCGAGGCGCGGAACTTGAGGTTCGGCTGCACCAGCAGCACCTTTGGGCCCACCCGCTCGAACCGCACGATGCGCGAACCGGCGAGGGCGCCGCGGTCGATGCCGATGTCGTTCGAGCCGAGGCCGGCGCCGAGCCCGTTGACGTGCAGCAGGTCCTCGTTCCAGCGCGAGATCTCCATCATCAGTCGTCCGCTTCGAGCGTCCCAGTAGAGCGGCAGGTAGCCGTCCATCTTCTCGGCGCCCTGGGTCTTCTCGGCGATGGGCGGCAGCCCTTCGTTGGCGGCAGCGGGTCCAGAAGGCGCCACTGGCCCTCCGGAGGGCGGCTGCGCGAGCAGCGCTCCAGTGCACAGGAGGAGGAGGGGAAGCGACGAGGCGAGAGACGACGAGAGAGATCTGGACATCGGGGAAACCTTCGCGGAGTGGATGGGGGCACAGCTCGTAGCGGCGGGAGCTCACCGAGAAACCGCCTCCGGAGAACCGGACGACGCTCCTCGGCGGAGGGGTCGTGCAGCACGATACCGCCTGTGGACGACCGCCCGGAGCGGGACGTTTCGTCCGTGGAGCGACCGGTAGACGCCGCGGTACCGCGATTCGCCCCCGCGGGATTCCGCGCCGAAGCCTTCGGAGATCGCTCGGAGAACGACTCGGCGAAGACGTCACGGACACCGTATGCTCCGCCGCCTTCGCAGAGGAGTACTGGCGCAATGGGCACGATTCGAGTCAGGGATTCGGGTGTCACGAACGCGGTCTTCCACGTCGTCTTCGCAGCGATCGTCGGTGGCATCGGCGGTTGGGTGCTCTGGGTGGGCTATCCGTTCACCCTCGACGTCGACTCTCCCGACTTCAATCCCCTGATCCTGGTGCCGGCGCTTTTCCTGCCGTTCGCCGGCTGGCAGCTGATCTCCGGTCTTCGCTACGCGAATCACGCGCGGCGGTTCGGGGCCACCGTGCTAGAGCTCGACTCCGCGCTGCGACCGGGCCGGACGCTCGTGGGCCGGGTCGACACGAGGCACACCTTCTCGTCCGAGGACGCGATCGCCTTCGAGCTGCAGTGCACCGACCGCTACAAGACCCAGTTCGACGACTCGGTGCGGGATCGCGAGGTCGTCGAAGTGGTCTGCAGCGAGTCCGGGCACATCCGGCTCGCCGAGTCACGAACCACCCTCCCGATCAGGGTCGAGGTGCCGCAGTCGGGCTACTCGCGCTACGACTCGCGCAAGCGCGGCGACGTGCAGTGGGTGCTGGAGGTGAGTGCGCCGAAACTCGGTTTCAAGGCCGCCTTCGACATTCCGGTGGAGTCGTGAAGCGCCTTCCCCGACCGGGGGTGGCAGGTCGGGTCCGTCACCCGGTGACGAGGTCTCGACGAGTCGCGATCTGGTCAACAGCGGGCTGAGACCCGCGGCCGCCTCGGCCCGAGATCGCAGGTCGCCCATCGGTGCTCTATGCTGCCTCCGACGGCATGACCTCTCCCCAAGACGCCCCCCAGTCGGCTCCCGAGTCCGTTCCCGAATCGGCGCCCGAATTCGACTCGGGACCCCTCGACGCCTTCGAAGCGTTACTACTCTTCCTCGCCCTCGGGGTGCTGGTGTTCTGGAGCTTCGTCTGGTCCGACGCGGCGCCGGACGACCGGCTGGTGGCCTGGGTCCTCATGCGCCCTGAGATGCTGTCGGCGACGCTGGTGGCCCAGGGGCTGCTCGTCGCGCTGATCCTCGCCAGGGTGGCGCGCGGCTCGGCCAGAGAGGAGGCGGGTCGGCAGCGGCTGAGGGACGGCGCTGCGGGAGCCCTGCTGCGCCGCTCCGGTCTCGCTGTCCTCTGCCTGCTCACCGCCGCCGTCGTCCTCGGTGCCGCCAATCGCGTACTGCGTCTCGAGGGCGACGATCTGCTCAGCGCCAAGCTGCGGCAGTACGAGCAGGTGAAGGATCAGGTCGACGCGGTCTTCATCGGCTCGAGCCGCATCTACCGCCACCTCGATCCTCGGGTCTTCGACCTGGTGCGCGAGGAGCGGGTGCGGGTCGGCGGACAGCCCGGCCTGTCGTTCAACCTCGGCGTGCCCGACATGCGCATGCTCGAGGTGCTCTATCTGGCCGAGTGGGTCTTCGAGCGCTCGGACCGCGTGGAGCTGCTGATCGTCGAAGCGACCGACGATCCGCTCGAGCTGCCGGAGTGGAACCGCAACGCCGAGCGCACGATCGCCTGGCACGACGAGAAGGCGATGGAGCGCATCCGTCGCGGCATCGCTCAGCTCGAGGCGGGCGAGACGCGGCGCGCCGAGCTGCTGGCGGCGCACCTCGAGATCTACCAGCGTCGAAGCTCGGCGGTGGGTCGTGGCGCGGTGCTTCTCGATCGCGAACCGTGGCCGGGTCTGCCGCCCGAGCAGCGTGGCTACCAGTCGCTCGAGCAGAACCAGCGCCACCCGATCTCGGAGGACGAGGCGCAGGAGCTGGTCGAGCGCTGGAACCTGCTGCACGAGCGGCCGGGGGCCTGGAACCGGAGCCTCGCCCGGCTCGAGCGCGAGGTCGACTCGGCGACCACGGACCCCTTCGAGCAGGAGCTCTTCGGCGAGCTCGAGGCACTGGCGGCGCGGCACGGTGCCCGGGTGCTGTGGCTCGTCTCCCCCGGCCCGACGAGGCGCCCTGATCTCATCGCGGCGCAGGAGAAGGGGATCGTGCGTGAGGTGCTGCGCTTCGACGACCCGGAGCGTTTCCCCGAGTTCTACGCCCCGTCCGGGCGCTTCGACCGCCACCATCTCAGCGAGGAGATGGCGGCACGGTTCACCGTCCTCGTCGCGGAGGCGGTGGTGGAGCGCGGCCTCGCATCCCCAGCGGAAGATCCTGCGCGTTGATCTTCACCGAGCTGCGCTTCTTCGCCCTGTTCGCCCTGGTGTTCGGCGTCACCTGGGGTCTCGGGTCGAACCGTGGGCGCAAGATCTGGCTGCTCGCCGCGAGCTACGCCTTCTACGCCGCCTGGGACTGGCGCTTCCTGGCGCTCATCCTCTTCTCGACCCTGGTCGACTACTGCGTCGGCCTGGCGCTCGGCCGGGAGGAGCGTGCCGAGCGCCGGCGGGCGCTGCTCGGGGTGAGCCTGGCGGCGAACCTCGGTCTGCTGGGCTACTTCAAGTACGCCGGCTTCTTCGTCGACAGCGCCGAGGAACTGCTCGCCGTGCTCGGCTTCGCAGTCAACCGCTCGAGCCTAGAGATCGTGCTGCCGGTGGGGATCAGCTTCTACACCTTCCAGACGCTGAGCTACACCATCGACGTCTACCGGCGCCAACTGGCGCCGACCCGCAGCCTGCTCGATCTCGCCCTCTTCGTCGCCTTCTTCCCGCAGCTGGTGGCGGGGCCGATCGTGCGTGCGGCGCACTTCCTGCCACAGCTGGGGCGGGCCGCGCGGTGGAGCGCCGTGCGGGTGCGCCCGATGCTGGGGCTCTTCCTCGTCGGCTTCGTCAAGAAGGCGTGCATCGCCGACAACGTCGCACCGACGGTGGACGCCTACTTCGCCGCGCCCGAGGCGTACGGCAGCACCGCGGCGTGGATCGCGGTGCTGCTCTTCGCGATCCAGATCTACTGTGACTTCTCGGGCTACTCCGACATGGCGATCGCCTCGGCCGGCCTGCTCGGCTTCGATCTCGGCGCCAACTTCCGCCACCCCTACGTCGCGGCGAGCCCGCGCGAGTTCTGGCAGCGCTGGCACATCAGCCTCTCCACCTGGCTGCGCGACTACCTCTACGTCCCGCTCGGCGGCAACCGGGTCAGCACCGCCGTCACCTACCGCAACCTGATGCTGACCATGGTGCTCGGCGGTCTCTGGCACGGCGCCGCCTGGCGCTTCCTCTTCTGGGGCTTCCTGCAAGGCGTCGCCCTCTGCGTGCACCGGGCGTGGACCCGGTCACCGCTCGCGGCGTCGCTTCCCCAGGTCCCCGGCTGGCTGGGCATCGCTCTCACCCAGGGCGTCGTCGCCTTCGGCTGGATCTTCTTCCGGGCGCCGGACTGGCAGACGGCATGGACGACGGTGCGCGCCGTCGCCGGTCAGGCACCTGGAGCCGCGGCGAGCGCGGCGGGCGCTGCCTTCGACCCGCGCTGGTGGCTGCTGATCGTCGCCTTCGCCCTGGCCCACTCGATCGCGTCGCGCATGCCGCGAGAAGGGCTCTGGGACCGGCTGCCGCGGCCCGCCTTCGCCGTCGCCTACGGTGGCGCCTTCGCGCTGGCGATCCTCTTCGTGCAGGTCGAGACGCAGCCGTTCATCTACTTCCAGTTCTGAAACGGAGCGCCCGACCTCACTGGAGGAGGTCGATGGGGAGGATCTCAGCGTAGCGAGAGAAGTCCCGATCGGTCGTGAAGATCGGTGTGCCATGCCGATGTCCCACCGCGCACAACAGGAAGTCGACGCTCGAGCCCTGCACACCGTGGCTTCGGCAGAGGTTGAAGAACGCCGCGGCCTGCACGTGGTCCTCGGAGTCGACGAGAAGGTCGACGAAGGGCTCCAGGCTGTCCCGCAGTCGCTCGAACTGCGCCTCGGAGCGAATGCCCGAGAGGACTTCCTGACGAATGGCTCCCATCATCACCGCGCGTCCATCTCGGATCAGATCGCTCAACACATCGACGGCCCTTCCCCCAGGATCGGACCGCCTCCTCAACGCCAGCGACCAGACGGAAGTGTCCACGAGTACATTCACCGATCACGCTTCCGCTGCTCTTTGTAGTCGTAGTCCTCGTCGTAGTCGATGGTCCCGAAGAGATCGAGGACGTGCTTCTGTTTGCGGCGCCGGACGTACTCCTCCAGGGCTTCGGTGACCGTCGCCTTCTTGGTCTTCCTCTTGCCCACGCGGTGAGCCTCTTCCAGAAGCTCCGGATCGATCGCGAGATTGGTGGCCACGACACACCTCCCTACACAGAGCGCCACACACTATCACGGGTGGTGCGTCAGCAGAGGTGACGCCGTGGCGCCGTGCTCGAGGCAGGGACCATGGCGCTGCCATCACTTGCAGCCGCGAAGCCCGAAGAACCCGGCCAGGCCCTGAGGGGGTCGCGGGTCGAGGTTCGTTCCAACCGAGGAACCCAGCGCCCCTCGGGGCGCATCAACCTCGAAGGAAACGAACCATGAGACTCTCGATAGCACCAAGATCCCTTTCCACGCTGCTCGCTGCCGCCGTTCTGACCCTCACCACGCTGCTGGCCGCGGTGGCTCCCGCCCTCGCCGAGGGCAGCGGCCCCTCCCCGGTCCTGATGGTGATCTCGAACCAGGACTTCTGGTACCAGGACTACGCCGACACACGATCGTCGCTCGAAGCCGCCGGGCTCGAGGTGGTCGTCGCCGCCAGCACCACCAGGCCTGGCGCGTCGCGGCCCACCGTGGTGCCGGACATCGCACTCGCCGACGTGCGGGCCGAGGACTACTCGGCGATCGTCTTCAGTGGGGGCTGGGGGATGGCCCAGTACCAGTACGGCTTCGAGGGCACCTACCACGACGCCGCCCTGCACGATCCCAGGGCGGCCGCGCTCGCGAACGAGCTGATCGGCGCCTTCGTGGAAGGTGAAAAGCACGTCGCCGCGATCTGCCACGGAGTCTCGGTGCTCGCCTACGCCCGCGTCGACGGAACGAGCCCGATCGAGGGCCGCACGGTGACCGGCTGGAACGGTGCCGCACCGGGATTCGAGCTCGGCGGTCAGAGCTACCCGGCCGGCACGGTGCCGGCGCGCTGGCAGGTCGAATCACAGGGCGCCGACATGCCGCTCTCGGCCGCGATCGGAGATCCTCAGACGGTGGCGGACGACGTGATCGTCGACGGCAACATCATCACCGCCGAGAACTACGACTCGGCCTGGGTCTTCGCCAGGACGCTCGCGCGCGCCCTCAGGGCCGGGCGTTAGACGACCTCGCGCGGGGGTCACCGGGGTGTCGGCTGCCGGGGACTCCCCGGCAGCCGAGTTCCGAGAGCTCGGTTCCCGGCCATGTCGCCGGCTCCGCGATCGTCGAGTGCCCGAGGCGCCCCGCCGCGCACGGTCCAGGCCGTCGCGCGACGGGGCGCTCTCGTGCCGACGCCGAGACTCTCGGAGACGCTCGGAGGTCGGGAGCCCAGTCCTCTCCGAGGAGCTCGCCCCTCAGAGCATCTCGGCCAGCGCCGTCAGGCGATCGCCCCAGAACTCCTTGCGGCGCTCGATGTCGGCCTGGTCGGCGAGGCCGACGTGCTGTACCGAGATCTGCGTCTTCTCCTCACCCTTGGGCACCAGGTAGACGTGCACCGAGGTGTCGTCGGGCCAGGTGATGCGCAGCGACCTGTTCTCCTGCCGGGTGCGGATCGTCCAGTCGACGTCGGGCAGCCACCTGCGGCGCTTCCTGCCGTCGACGAACGCCGCGTAGACGCCCGCGACCGGAGCCGCGACCGTCTTGCTCTTCGAGCCTTCGAAGGTCTTGTCGGTCCGCCTCTGGCCGACCGCCCGCAGGCCGCGGATGCGCTCGTAGCCGACGGTCACCGACTGCGCCCACCAGCCCGAGAAGTCGCCCTGCTCGGCGACCCGCCTGGCGATCTCTGTGTGGGTCATCGAGATCGCATCCATCGCATCGAGCGTCTGCACCCACTGCTTCCAGGTGCGGCCGGTGCGCGCCTTCACCGTCTCGTCCTTGACGCCCGCCAGCTCGGCGAGGCGCTCGTCGGGCGGCAGGGTCTGCTTGAGGATCTGCGCCCGGGCAGCCGTGTACGACTCGCCCGTCTTCTCCATCCGCTGACGGATGCGTCGCTTGAGGTCCTTGTTCTTCGGCATCACGGATTCTCCTTCGTGTCGCCGCACCGGTGTCTCGGCTCCCCAGCAGCTCTGACCCCGACGCGGCCCGAATGAGGGTCCGTGTGCAGATCCGGGAGTGTTCCCCCCTTTGCCTCACCAGGGCCCGATGCTGGGGATGCGGGCCGAAGAGGTTGGGCGTGGATCGAACGCCGTGAAGAGATGGTGCCCGATCGGGCCGCGGATGGTCAACCTCCTCGGTTCCGGCGACTCGCACGGCTCTTCGCCAGCCGAAGGCGCGGCTGGCGCTCCAGCACCTGGAGGCCGGCCTCTGCGCACAGGGTTCCCCACGACCGCGTGCTAGCGTGAACTTCCGATGGGCGAGCGTCGAGAAGCGGGAGAGGAGTTCGAGCCCGCCTGGGGGGCGGACGGATGGCCGCGCCCGGTCGAAGGCGGCCTCGACGAGGGGGACGAAGACCTGCTCCGGTCCTGCCTGCGCCTGACGCCTCTCGAGAGACTCCAGCAGCTCGAGCGCGTCGTCAACGGCCTGCAAAGGATCCGCCGTGTCCGACGAGTTCCGGCCGACTGATCTCCTGCGGCAGTTGGTCGATCACGACGTCGATTTCGTCATCGTCGGCGGCGTCGCCGGCACTCTCGCCGGATCGCCGATCGTCACCAACGACCTCGACGTCGTCTACGCCACCGATCCTCCCAACCTGGCGCGGCTCGTCGGCCTGCTCAGCGAGATCGACGCCCACTACCACGACCCGGCCGGGAGGCGCGTCCGGCCCGACGCGGAGAAGCTGAGCCGCTTCAAGGTCAGCCTGCTGACCACCGAGCTCGGGCGTCTCGACCTGCTGCGCGAGATCGGCGAGGGCTGGGGCTACGGCGAGCTCGTCGAGCGGAGTGTCCAGTATCAGCTCGACGACTCGGCGATTCTCGCCATCGACCTGGAGACGCTGATCGAAGCGAAGGTCCTGGCAGGCCGCGACAAGGATCTCCACGCTCTGCCGTTCCTGCGACGGTTGCTGCTCCTCGAGCGCGGGCGTCGGGACTGACGGGAACGAGAACTGATGAGAGCGCGCGTCCGAAGCCGTTAGGTCCCGCGAGGCAAGGCTTCGTCGCCGCGCTGCCGGACGCAGGTTGGCGTGGACGAGGACCGCGACGCGCTCCTGGCCTCGGTTCGAGCGGATGACGGCCCCGGCTGGAGACTCGACGACCCCACCTCCGTGACGCGACCGGCGAGCTCGATGCGATGCCGGAGGCGCGGGACGTCCTAGCCTGGTGTCTGCCCGTCCCGGGACTCCAAGCCCCTCGTCAACTCCCTGAAGAGCCACGCCCTGGCCATCGTCCAGTCGCGTTTGACGGTGATCTCCGAGACCTCGAGGACCACCGCGATCTCCTCGATGGAGAGTCCGCCGAAGTAGCGCAGCTCGACGACCCGCGCCTGGCGCTCATCCTGTTGCTCCAAACGCTCGAGCGCCTGGTGCGCGAGGAGGACGTCGGTCTGGTGGCTCGCCGGCGCTCCGTGGGCGTCCTCGAGGGGGATCCGCAGGACGTCGCCGCCGCGTTTGGCCGCACCGCGGGTGCGGGCGTGGTCGACCAGGATCCGTCGCATCAGCCGGGCGGAGACGCCGAAGAACTGGGCCCGGTTCCGAAAATGCGCCCGGCGCTGGTCGACGAGCTTCAGGAAGGCCTCGTGCACCAGGGCGGTGGGCTGCAACGTGTGCGAGCCGCGCTCACGTGCGAGCTGGGCGCTCGCCCGCTGCTTGAGCTCGGCGTAGACCAGCGGCAGGAGGCGATCGAGCGCCTCTCGGTCGCCGTCACTCCACGCCAGGAGCAGCTCGGTCACCCCCTCCGCCACTTCACTCCTCCCACGGCCTCTCTCGATTCGGAGCCGTCGTCTCTCGCCCTCAGGGGAAAGGACGGCCAACCTCCACGCTGCTACCGGAAGGCTGCTACCGGAAGGCTGCTACCGGAAGCGACGAGGTCCCCTCTCGGACTTCGAGCGAGGGAGCGAGATCGGTTGTATCAGCTGTCGGCCATGGCGTCGGTCGGTCGGCAGGACGCCTGGGGACGCGGGTGATACCTGGGCGCCGCGGATTCCGCGTCTCATGGTGAGGCCGCCTCGGCCGGCTGCGCCCGACCCCGAGCTCTCGGCGAGGGTCGAGAGGAACGCTTCGCAGCCCTCTCTCGACGGCCGCCGGACGACACCCGACAGGAGGAACCCGATGTCTCGATACCGCAGCGTCCCAGCAGACCCGTGCACACGACCCGCCCCTCAGCCCCCGCGACCCTGGATTGCGGGCCTTCTGACCGCCGCCGCGCTCTGCCTCTCGACGCCGCCAACCGGCTTGGCGAGCACCCCACTTGCCGGGCAGTTCCAGGTCAATACCGTGACCGCGAGCGCACAGCAGCAGGCCGAGGTGGCGTCCGACGGCGCCGGCAACTTCGTCGTCGTCTGGGAGAGCTACGCTTCGGCGGGGACCGACACCGATGCCCGCTCGATCCAGGCGCGGCTGTATGGCGCCGGCGGCAGCCCGATCGGGGCCGAGTTCCAGGTCAACACCTCCACGACGGGCGAGCAGAGGGCCCCGGCGGTGGCGAGGAACTCGAGCGGCGCCTTCGTCGTCGTCTGGGAGAGCAACCACTCGGCGTCGGACTACAACATCATCGCCCAGCGCTACACCGCGGCCGGTGTGAAGGTTGGCTCCGAGCTGCTCGTCAACAGCGCGTTCACCGCCGGTGTGCAGGAGGAGCCGGCGGTCGCGATGGCCGACAACGGCGACTTCGTGGTCGTCTGGAGCAGCCCGTCGGGCGCCGGCGGCGACCCCGACGCCAGCATCCAGGGCCGACGCTGGCGTGCTTCGACCTCCACCTTCTTCAGCCAGTTCCTGGTCAACGACGTGACGGCCGGTGTCCAGAGCTCGCCCGCCATCGCGACCGATGGCGGCACGAAGTTCCTGGTCGCATGGGAGACCGCGGCCGCGAGCCAGGACATCGCCATCCGCTACTTCACCGCCGACAACGTCGACGCCGCGGGACTGATCCCGGACTTTCTCCAGGAGACGGCGAACACGTTCCCGACAGGGCTGCAGCAGGAGCCGGCGGTCGCCATGACCCCGGATGGCCGGGCGGTGATCGCCTGGGACAGCTTCGGCGCCACGTTCGGCACCGACACCTCGCGCTACTCGGTTCAGGTGCGCCGCCTCGCCGCCGACGGCAGCTTCGTCGACGGCAACGACGTCCAGGTCAACACCTACGTCGACGACGACCAGCGGGATGCGGCGGTAGCCATGGACGATAGCGGGATCTTCGTCGTCTCCTGGGAGAGCTTCGGATCCGAGGTCGGCAACGACAGCGACTTCAGTCTCCAGTTCAGGGCCTTCGATCTCGCCGGCTTCGCCATCGACCCGATTGACGTGCAGGCCAACACCTACACCAGCGGCTACCAGTGGTATCCGGCGGCCGCCTTCGGCTCGAACGGCCGCCTGTTCGTGGGCTGGGAGAGCAACGGCAGCCTGGGTACGGACAACAACGGCTTCAGCGTCCAGGGCCGCCTCTACGACGTTTTCATCTTCGCCGACGGCTTCGAGATCGGAGACACATCGAGGTGGTCGTCGGTCGCACCGTAGGTGAGATACCGGTGCGCGGCTCGAAGATCCGGGAAGCCGCGGCTTCGCCCGCCTTCCCCGGGCTTCAGGGCGACGCGCACCGGGCGCCCGCCGCGCGCAGCCGCGCCTCGTGGGTGGCCCGCGCCTCCTCGCTCAGGGTGCCGTCCGCAGCGGCCTCGGCCGAGAGGGCGAATGCCCGTTCGATCAGTCCTTGGACGTCGGCGCACGGCGTGACGGGATCCTCGGCCGCGGTGGCGAGGGCGTCGCCCAGACGGGCTCTGCCGCTTTGCAGCACGTTGCGCGCCCGGACGTCCTCGGGGTCGGCCTCGGAGACGGTCCGGCGCAGGTCGACCGCCTGCTCGTAGTGCCCGACCGCCTCGCTGGGCCGGGCGAGGCGGAGCAGGACATAGCCCAGGTCGCTGTGGTCGAAAGAGACGTCGAGCATCGTCTCCGTGCGACCGGGGCTCTCCGCCAGCCGCTCCCGGTCGATGGCGAGCGCGGTCTCGAGGCTCGCCAGGGCCCCCTCGAGGTCGCCGCTGACCGAGCGGACTGCTCCGACCTTCTTGGCGGCCAGCGCGAGGTTGCGCCGGTCGCCGTCGGTGGCCCCGGGCGTCGCGGCGATGGCGCGGTACTCGACCAGAGTCCGTTCGAAACCGACGAGGCCGGCTTCGAGATCGCCGTCGTCGACGCGCAGCTGCGAGGTGTCCCAGAGGCTGGAGGCGACGGCACGACGCACCGCCAGGTCGTCCGGGGCCCGGTCGGCCGCGGCGTTGCGGATCGCGAGCGCCGCGTCGTACTCCCGCTGCCGGCCCTCGGCGTCACCGGCCTCCCCGAGCAGATCACCGAGAGTGCTGTGGGTGCGTGCGAGTGCGAGCTCTGCCTCGCGCTCGTCCGGCAGGGCGCGCAGGATGGCCTGGCGTAGCGCGAGTGTCCGTCGCTGACTGCGGAGCGCACCCTCCAGGTCCCCCAGGTTCGCCACTCCGACGCCGCCCTGCACGGCCGCGATCCTCTCGTAGGCCTCGGCCAGCTCGACCTGGAGAGACACGTCGTCGGCTGCCTCGCGCTCGAGGCGCTCGAGGTACTCGAGGCCGACCTCGATGATCCGAGCCCGCACCGGGGTCGAGCCGGGCAACGGCGCCACCGCATCGTGGATCTCGAAGATGAAGGTGCGGGCGAGACTGCGCACCTCGCCGAAGCGGCGCTCCGCGGCGGCCCTCTGCACCTGGGCGACATGCGCCTGCTGGAGTGTGGCCGCGAGGCCGCCCAACAGGCTGAAGACTGCGAGCGCGGTCGCCGCCACGGCCGCCCGGTGCCGGCCGACGAACTTCCCGGCGCGATACGACAGGCGGTCGGGCCGCGCCCGGATCGGCATCCCGGAGAGGTGCCGACGGAGGTCGTCGGACAGCTGGACGACCGAGCCGTAGCGACGCTGCGGGTCCTTGGCCAGAGCGCGTAGGACGATGGTGTCGAGGTCACCCTCGAGCCGCCGCCGGAGCCGATTCGGGCTGTCGTCGGGCGGTCCGGCCGGAGACGCCACCGACGGAGAGGTCCCAGGCGCGGCGGACCGCGGCCGGACCACCGCCTGGCTCGGCCGCACCACCTCCTCCGCGCAGATCGCGAGCACGATCTCCTCGGGCCGGCGTGTGCCGAGCTGGTAGGGCTTGCGGCCGGTGAGCAGCTCGTAGAGCATCACCCCCAGGGCGTAGACGTCGGTGGCCGTGGTGACCGGCTGTCCCCGCACCTGCTCGGGGCTGGCGTACTCCGGCGTCATCGCCCAGCCCGACGCGGTCGCTGCCGGCCCCGCCTCCCCCGAGTCCGGAGCGAGCAGCTTGGCGATGCCGAAGTCGAGCAGCTTGAGCGTGCCGTCCTCCGTCACCAGGACGTTGGCGGGCTTGAGGTCGCAGTGCACGACGAGCCGGCCGTGCGCGAACGCGACCGCGCTGCAGGCGGTACGGACCAGCTCGAGGCGTGCGACCAGGTCGAGCCGGTGCTGATGGCAGTAGAGGTCGATCGGCACGCCGTCGACCAGCTCCATCACGCAGAACGAACGGCCGTCGTCGTCGGCGCCGCCGTCGATCAGACGGGCGATGTTGGGGTGCTCGAGCGACGCCAGGATCTGACGCTCGCGCCGGAATCGGCGGTCGAAGAACTCGGACTCGAGGCCGCCGTGGAGGAGCTTCAGCGCCACCACCTGGTCGTAGGTGTCGTCGTCGCGAACCGCCCGATAGACGACCCCCATGCCGCCGCGTCCGATCTCGGAGAGCACCCGGTAGCGGCCGAAGCGCCGCCCCACCGGCGACAGCTGGGCGTCCTCGAGGTCGGGCTCGGCGGCCGCGGCCGCCGGGTTCTCGAGGAAATCCGCCGCATCGCGATCGGCCGCCAGCAGTGACGCGAGCTCGGCGCGCAGCTCGGTGTCGTCGGCGCACGCCCGCTCGAGGAAGCGCTCACGCTCCGGCTCGCCGAGCTCCTGCGCCTCCATGAAGAGCTCCTTGAGCCGCTGCCAACGCTCCGGCTGCACGTCGTCGGCCTCCCTTCGCGCTCATGCTGAGTGACCAGGGGCTTCGTGCGCAAGACGGCTGAGCCGGCGATGTGCCTTCAACCCGCCCATCGGGCCGATGGATCGGCGATGGCCGGGGCGGACGGCTGGGACTGTGGCGAGCTCGTGGGGCGTAGCGGGGAGTCCCAGACCAGGGCAGGAATCTTGCGCCGCTCTGCGATGTGCCTCGGAGCTGCGGCGTGGGTCCGTGATGCGTCGAAAACCACACCCAGGCCTCAGACCGCGGCGCGCCGCCTGCGCCGCGCTCGCCTCGCACCATCGGACCGCACGTCACTCTTCGTCGCCGCCGACGCTGTCCGAGGCTCCGGCTGTGACGGTGAATCGAGGCTCCGCCCCTACGGCACCACCGAGCTCCAGACCAGCGCGTTGCCGGCCTCGAATCCGTCGCTGAACAGCAGCTGCGCGGCGTAGAGCACCTGCACCGCGCCGGCGTCGCTCTGCCCGACGCCGCGGCGGGAGAAGACGTGGGCGTCGGGCGCGGCGATCGCCAGGTCGTCGAAGCCGTCGCCGTCGAAGTCGCCGGCCGCCAGGGCGTAGCCGAACTGCGCCCGCGATCGGGGCGGCCCCGGCGGCTGCTCGTGGGAGCCGGAGTGGGCGTTGGTCCAGCGGTTGGTGAAGGGAGCGAAGCCGACGACGTCCCGGGTCGAGGGATGGCTGATGTGCACCATGCCGTGGCTCTGGGCGATGAAGCCGGGCACGTGCTCGCCCGGGCTGGCCAGGACGGCCTCCTCTCTGCCCGGGGCGCCGCCGAAGTCGCCGGTCGCCATCGCCCAGCCGAAGAGATCGTCCTCCTCCAGGACCTCTCCGACCGTGCCCTGGTGGATGAAGGTCCCCATCCCGAGGGGCTGGAACAGGCTGAACAGGTTGACCCGCCCGATCCCGTCGCTGGCGAGGGGCGCGCTGGCCAGGACGATGCAGTCGTCGGGGGGCGCCGACACCTCTCCGCTGGCGAGCGAGAAGCCCATGCCCTCTCCCTCCGGTCCGTACCGGGCGGCCTGCGGCAGGCTGCCGGGATCGGGATGGTCGGTCGGCAGGACTCCGGCCGCGGTGCTGGCGAAGAAGTGCACGACCCCGTTGTCGAGCTCGGGCTCCTCGTCTTCGCCGCTGGCCGACACGATCAGGTCGTCGATGCCGTCGCCGTCGAGATCGCAGATCTCGGTCGCGGTGCCGAAGCGATCGTTCACCTCCGCGGTCTCGTCCACCGCACCGAGGCCCTGGTTGATCAGCTGCCGCCAGCCGGTAGGGGCATCGAAGGCGCCACGCAGGCCGTCGGGTCCGCCGGGCAGCAGCCACACCGCGCCAGCACTCGCGAGACTGCCGATCGCCTCGCCGAAGCCGCCGATCGCGAGGTCGTCGAAGCCGTCTCCGTTGAGATCCCCGGTGGCCAGCGAGCTGCCGAAGTGGTCGAGGGCCTCGACCCCGTCGGAGATGTCGGGATCGGCTTGCGACCAGCGCCGCGCGAGGCTGAGCTCGGGCCCGCCGGGTCCTCCCGGTATCTCCCACACGGCGCCGACGTCGTCGAGGCCGCCCTGGTCGACCTCGGGCACGCCGATCGCCAGGTCGTCGCAGCCGTCGCCGTCGAAGTCGCCGACCGCGAGCACCTTGCCGAACTCAGCGCTGGAGGTCGACACGGCGCCGAAGAGGTCGCCTTCGGTGATCGTGCGCGCGTCGGCGAAGGTGAGACCGGCGACGCCGCCGAAGAGCACGTGCACGGTGCCGGCGCGCACCAGCGAGTTGTTCACCCCGAGACTCTCGAGCGGCACGCCGACGATCAGGTCGTCGAAGCCGTCGCAGTCGAGATCGCCGCTCGCCAGGGCGCGACCGAAGCGATCCCCCTGCTCGGCGTCCTCGCCGGGGAACGGCACCTGGTCGATCCACTGGGTGCGGTGGGCGTCGAAGAGCTGGGCTCTGGCGCCGGTCGGCAGCAGCAGTGCGGCGGGCAACAGGCACGAGATGATGGCGGGGAGCAGGCGACCGTTGGAGGGCATGTCGGTTCCTCGGGCGCGAAGGTGGCGAGGTGGCGAGCGGCCGCGAGGCCGCTTGCCACTTCACACGTCGTTTCGGAACCGCCGCGCCACGAGGGTGGCAGTGCGCGTGTTGGGTGCTGCCCGCAGCAGTCTCTCGAGAGTCTCTCGAGCGACCTGGCACCTCCCGAACGAGCAACGGGCACTTCCCGAGCCCTCCCGAAGCCTCGGCTCGGGCACCGCTCGATCAAGCGGTCGGCTCTTCTACCCCGAGTGCTCTACCTCACCGCCTCGACACACTCCGCAAGGCGCACGACCCAGGGAGTGGTGCTGCGCTCCGCCGTCACCAGCGAGGCGTCGAGCTCGAGGGCCAGGGAGATGAAGACCGCGTCGTACGCCGTGGCCTGATACTCGAGGGCCGTCGCCAAGAGGTTCCCGCGTGTCGGCTCGAGGGTCTCCAGAGGCGCATCCAGGTGCAGTCGCCAGATCTCCTCGGCGAGCTCCGGAGCGAGCGCCCGTCGCTTGACATGGGTCCGCAGCACGTTGGCGAGCTCCGCGTAGTGCAGACGCGGCACGATGCCGCGCACCTCACCGTCGAGCAGTGCGGTCTGCCAATGCCTCGCGTTGCTGGCGAAACTCTCGGGCAGGTACCACGCGACGGTGACGCTGGTATCGAGAACGACCGTCTTCACCGTGAGTCCCGATCACGGCGCACGATCTCCTGGCTGTCGACGTCAGGGCTGAAGTGCTCCAGCTCCTGGCGCACGCGGAGCAGGCGCTCTCGGTAGCTCTCCCCCTGCGCGGCACGCTTCTTGACCCGGATGAGGGTGGCCAGCGCCTCCTCCACGAGGGCACGCTTCGTCTTGGCTTCGGAGACTTCCATGGCGGCACGCACCAGGTCGTCGTCGAGGACGATGTTGGTTCTCATGGCGCCATCATACACCAGAGGTGTATTCGTGTGTGTATAGTGATACGGCGATCCTCCGTAGGCTCACCCGGTTCCTCTCCTGGTGGCCCTCACTCGCTGCGCAGCGACACGATCGGATCCACCGCCGAGGCGCGGCGCGCCGGGAAGTAGGTGGCGGCGAGGCCGATCGCCACCATCGCGGCCGACATGCCGACGAAGGTCGGCAGGTCGCGCACGTCGACGCCGTAGACCATCGTCCCGAGCACCCGCGTGCTGGCCATCGCCGCGACCACCCCGACCGCCAGCCCGAAGGCGACGACGCGGATGCCCTGGCCGACAACCATCAGCTGCACCCGGCCCGGCGCAGCGCCCATCGCCATGCGCACCCCGATCTCGCGGGTGCGCTCCGCGACGACGTACGACAGCACTCCGTAGAGCCCGATGGCGCCGAGCACGAGCGCCAGCACCGCTGCGATGCCGAGCGTCAGCAGGGTGAACGAGAGCTGCACCATGGAGTCGGCGGCAAGCCCCTCCATGGTGTAGGTGCGGTACATCGGCGCATTGGGTGCCAGCTGACGCACCAGCTCGCGGATCTCAGGGCCGATCTCCTCCGCGCGGCGGGTCTTCACCACGTAACCGGGGCTCGACATCGGCCGGCTGTCGAGTGTCGGGCCGACCAGGGGCCGGTACACGAGAGGCTCGGGATCGCCCCGGAAGCCGTACTGCCAGACGTCCTCGACGACGCCGACGACGGTCTCCCAGCTGTCATCGCCCGAGCGCTGCAGGCGGCGACCGATCGGGTCCTCGCCGGGCCAGAGCAGGTCCGCCGCGAGCCGGCTCACCACGACGTTGCCGAGGTTGGTGGTGTGGTCAGCCGAATTGAACGTGCGTCCCTGCAGCAGCGAGATGCCCATGGTGCCGAAGTAGCTGCCGCTCGCCCAGGTCATGCTGAGCAGCGTGCCGTCCTCCGCCTCGACGCTCATCTCCTCGGTGCGGAATCGCTGCCCCGAGACTCCCTCGTCGAGTGGGACGTTCTCCACCAGGCCCACCGACTGCACGCCGGGCAGCGCCGCCACCCGCTCGGCGAAGTCGAGGTGGAAGGCGGCGTACGACGGTGCGTCGGTCAGGTGCGCGCCCTCCGGCGCGATCTGGAAGGTGAACACGTCGCGGGTGTCGTACCCCGGATCGACCTGGCGCAGCTCCCAGAAGCTGCGCATCAGCAGCCCCGAGCCGATCAGCAGCACCAGCGCCAAAGCGGTCTGCGCCGTCACCAGTGCGGTGCGTCCCCAGTGCCGGCGGCGGGTCGCTCCTCGTTCTCCCTGGCGCAGCCGGCTGATCTTCACCCCGGCGGCGCGCAGCGCCGGCGCCAGGCCGCACACCAGGGCGGCGAAGGCGGAGATCGCCAGGGTGTAGAGCAGCGTCGTGGCGGTGATCCCCACCTCACCGAGCCGGGGGATCTCCGACGGGGCGGCGCGCAGGAAGAGCGGCGTCGTCCACCAGGCGAACGCCACCGCGCAGACGCCCGCGAGGAGCGCGACGATGGCGGCCTCGGCCATCTGGAGGCGGACCACCTGCATCCGCGTGGCACCGATGGCGCGCCGGATGGCGACGTCGCGCTGGCCGCGCTCGGCCCTCACCGTGAACAGGTTGGCGACGTTGGAGCACGCGATGAGCAGCACGATGCCCACCGCGCCGAGCAGGATCGCCAACGGGTTCGCGGCGTCGCCGAGCAGCTCCTCGTGCAGCGACCTGATCACCGGCTGGTGCTGCTCGATGACCCGCGCGTAACTCGCCGAGCCGCCGAAGCGCTCGGGCAGCCGCAACGCCAGCGCCCGCAGCTCGTCGGCGAGCTCGGCGTGGGTCACCCCGGGCGCCAGCCGGCCGACCATCGCGGCGCCGAAGCGGCCCGGCTCGAGGCCCTCTTCGCGGATCACCTGGGGGACCCACAGCAGGACCTGGTCGTTGGGGAACCAGAAGTCCTTCTTCATCACGCCGATCACGGTGCGATCGCGGCCCCCGACGTAGAACGAACGGCCGACGACGTGCTCGTCGGAGCCGAACCAGCTGGTCCACAGGGCGTGGCTGATGACGACGACGTCGCTCTCGTCCTCCTCGACCGGCAGCCGTCCGAGCAGCGGCGTGACGCCGAGGGTGCGGAAGAGCGAAGTGCTCGGAGCCGACATCGCGATCCGCTCGGTACGGTCCTCGGCGCGGAAGGTGTTGGTGAACCAGTTGTAGACCGCCGCGTCCTCGAGCAGCCGCGACTGCTCGCTGTACTGCAGGAAGAACTCCGCCGAGACACCGAACTCCTCGGGCAGGTCGCTGCCGGGAGCCGAGGCCGCGATGCGCACCAGTCGCTCGTTGTCGCGGTACGGCAGAGGGTCGAGCAGCACCGTGTCGACGACGCTGAAGATGCCGGCGTTGACGCCGATCGCGAGAGCGAGGGTGGCGACGGTGGCGACTGCGAAGCCAGGTGTGCGGCGGAGCCTGCGCGCCGCGTGGCGCAGATCATTCATCCAGGAACCGATCATCGTGGTGGCATCCCCTGGTCGTGGGTCTTCGAGGTGGGTGGCCCCGTGCTGAGCCCGGGTCCAGGTCGGGAAGAGACGCTCCAGGCTCCCCTGGGCGACGAGCTCGGTGGCGCTGCGCAGGGTGAACAGCCAACCGGCGAGGGCTCCGCGCTCCCAGGCTCGACCGAGGTCGCGCTCGAGCTGGTCGGCGATCTCGGCGCCGAAGCGGGCGCGAAAGCGCGGCGGGAAGCAGTGCAGGAGCAACCGCAGGCAGGTCGAGTGGGCCCTCCTCAACGGCCGTCCTCCCCGGTGAGCCCCAGGCGCTCGGCTGCCAAGGCCGCCACCTGCCGCAGGCGGTAGGTCTCGTCGCCCAGCGCCTGCTCGCCGGCGGCGGTGAGACGGTAGTAGCGCCGCGCCAGGCCGGGGTGCGGCTCGGCGTCCTCCGGCGGCGCCGTCTCCGCCACCAGCCCCGCCCCGATCAGCCTCGCGATCAGGCGGTAGAGCGACCCTGCACCGGGACGATGGGCGCCCGCCGAGTCCTCCTCGATCGCGCTCTTGATCGCATAGCCGTAGAGCGGTCCCCGCGCCAGGGCCAGCAGCACGTGCAGCTCGAGCGGGCTCACCGGATGCCCGGGCAGCTGTACGGAACAGAGCGGCGGAGGACGCGTCGCATAATTGCGCTTACGGAACAATTAGCCGCAGGTTTCGCATCGCCCGCGCTTCCAAAGGCAGAAGGACGACCGCCCCGGAGCTTTCCGAACGCTCGGTTTCGCTCTGTCGTGAGGTCTTCGGCGAGCGCCACCCGACGACCGTGGTGGCGATCTACGACCTCGGTCGGTTGCAGCACGTCGTCGGCGACTTCGAGCCGGCGGGCGAACGCCTGCAGCAAGCGGTGGCAGGCGCCAGGCGGGCGTGAGGACGAGCACCCGTCGTACGCCACGATCCTTGCCGGTTTCGCGGGACCGCTGGTGGACGTCGGTTGTCTGAGCGAAGCCGAGGAGGCCCTGGGTTCGCGAGATCCGCACGGCCGTTCTCCCAGCGGGAGCAGTTGGCCGACATCGACCTGATGTTGGCCTGCCTGCGCGCGTCCAAGACCAGAGCATCGGAGGCCGAGGCTCTCTTCCAGCGCGCGCAGACCGGCTATCGCGCCTCGGTCGGCGACCGGAACCCGCGCCTAGCGATGGCTCTGCTCTGGCACGCCGAGTTCCTCCTCGAAAAGAACCCAGCTGAAGATCGGCATCCCGCAGAGCCGCTGCTCGAGGAGGCGGCGGCAATCCTGAGCACCGAGCCGGAGGCGAACCGGTATTCGATCGCCCTGCTCGACAGTGCCAGAGCGGAACCGCTCCTGCGTTCCGGCCGGCTCGAGGAGACACTGCGGCTTCTCGAGTCGAGTCTCGAGATGCTCGGGGGGGCGCAGACCGGCTCACCGCATCGGCTGCGCGCCGAACGACGCCTGGCACGGGCGCGCTCAGCAGACTCCTGAGGTGCGATCAGCCTACGGAGCGAGCCAGTTCTCGACCGCAAGCCCCGGAACCCTCGAGAACTCGCCCACGTTGGCGGTCACCACGGTGAGATCGGCCGCCAGGGCGTGGGCCGCGATGAGCAGGTCGTTCGGGCCGATCGTCATGCCTTGACGCGTGAGGGTGTCGCGCAGCTCGGCGTAGCGACGATCGGCCGGTTCCTCGAGAGGCAGCACCTCGAGCGCGGAGAGCAGGAGATCGATCCGGCTCCTCAGCGCGGTCGAGTCGGACTTGGCGCCTCCGTAGCGCAGCTCGCTCGCGACGACGATGCTCGTGCAGATCGAATGTTCGCCATGCTCCTCGATGCGTTGCGCGACCTTGCCCTGCGGATCGCGGACCAGGTCGGAGACGATGTTGGTGTCGAGCAGGTAGCGGCGGGCCACGGCTCAAACGGCCTCTTCGTCGAGGGCGGGCAGGTCTCGATCGACATCGGGAAACGGAGCGTCGATCGGTTCGAGGCTTGCCAGGAGTCGGAGCAGGCGGTCGGAACGCACCGGTTCGATGATCAGCCGATCTCCCTCCTTGCGGAGAACGGCCTCCTCACCGTCGAGCTCGAGGTCTCGAGGGATACGAATCGCTTGGTTGACTCCGTTGCGGAACAGGCGCACGACTCTCTGCTGTGACGGTACGGGGCCTCCCATATGCTTTAGCATAGGTTGTTCGGCGCAGTGCCGTCAAGGCCTGCTCGTCGCTCCGTCGTGGCCCCCTCTCGCCGTAGACGTCGATCTGGAGACAGGAGGACCCACCATGGCCACCCGCTCCTTTCGCATCGTCATCGGCGGCTTCGTCACCGCGACCCTCGCGACCCTCGCCGCCCAGCCGCTGTCGGCCCAGACGCCCCACCTCGTCGTCGACCTGCGCCCCGGTGACGACTCCGGGGTGCCGTCGATCGAAGCCGCTTCGTTCGGCGGCAAGCTCTACTTCAGCGGCGACAGCGACGGCGGCGCCGCCGACCTTTGGTCGTACGACGGCTCCGGGCCGCCGACCGTCGTGCCCGGCACCGTCGGCGTCGAGCCGACCGATCTGATCGTCTTCCAGGGCGCGCTCTACTTCCAGGGCGGTCCCTACAACCCCGAGGACCGGGAGCTCTGGCGCTACGACGGTGTGAATCCGGCGCACGAGGTCCTCGATCTGCATCCTGGCGGCAGCTCGCTGCCCTACGCCTTCGCCGTTTACGGCGACCGGCTCTGCTTCCAGGCCCGCGACGCGACGATCGGCGCCGAGCTTCGCTGCTGGGACGGGGTGAGCCCCCCAGCCTCCTACGACATCTGGTCGGGTGTGCAGAGCTCGGGGGTCGAGGACCTGACGGTGATCGACGGCCTGCTCTTCTTCAGCGGCTACCCCGACGCCGGCGACGGACGCGAGCTCGGCGTCTTCGACGGTCTCAACGCTCCCGTCATGCGCAGCCTGGTGCCGGGCATCGTCGGTGGCGATCCCGCGGGCTTCACCCTCGTCGGCGGCAGTGTCTACTTCGCCGCTCAGGACCCCTTCACTCCCGCCTTCCGGCGGGTCTGGCGAGGCTTGCCGGACTTCACCGCACCCGGGGTGGAGATCCAGGGCCTCGACGTGCAGGGAGGCTTGACCCGCTACGGCAGCAGCGTCGTCGTGGTCGGCGAGTCGGCGAGCTCGGGGGAGGCGAAGCTGCACGGCTGGGACGGCGGCGCGCTCTCGGTCCTGCAGACGTCGGACACCGCCTGGGAGGCACGGGACTTCGTCCGCATCGGCTCCCGGCTCTACTTCCTCGCCGAGTCGGAGACCGCCAGCTACGACCTGTTGCGCTTCGACGGCGCGGGCGTCGAGCGCGTGCTCGACGGTGAGCTGACGAACTACTACCTGACCCCCGGCCTCGCGCTCTGGAACGGTCGACTCTTCTTCTCGGCCTACCAGCAGGCGACCGGCGACGAGCTGTGGACGATCGAGGTCGACCCGGTGCTCTTCGCCGACGGCTTCGAGTCGGGCGACACCTCGGCCTGGTCGCTGCCATGAGCGGCAGGCGGATCGTCGGCGCTCGCCCTGGCGCGGTGGGAGCGCTCCTGGTCCTCCTGCCGCTCGTACCGCTGCTCGTGGGTGCCGCAGCGGCCGCCCAGACCCTGCGCCTGTCGCAGGGCCTCGCCTTCAGCGACGTCGGCCGCGCCGGCGTGGCGCCGACCCCCGGCAGCGTCGACCTGCCGGTGGTCTCGCCGAACGGTCAGTGGGTGGTCTACAACCACGACGCCGAGATCGACGAGGCCTACGAGCTCTGGCGTGTGCCGGTCGCCGGCGGCACGCCGCAGCGGATCAGCGGCCTGCTGCCCGCCGGACAGAGAGCCTTCGGTTTCAAGTTCACGCCCGACGGGCAACGGGTCGTCTACCGTGCGGCGCAAGACGATCTCGAGGCCACCGAGCTGTACGCGGCGCCGATCGCGGCGCCGCCCGGAAGCTGGGTCAAGCTCAACGAGGCGCTCGCTCCCGGGTTCGCCATCGTCGACTTCGGGCTGGCGGCGGATTCGTCCCGGGTGGTCTACGTCGTCCTCCCCACCGAGGGTCCCGATCTCGACTACCGCGAGCTCTGGGTGGCCGACACCGACGGCGGCGACAGGGTGCAGCTGCTCGACCTGCCCGCCGGCCGCGAGCTCCTGCCGCCGTTCCCGTCGCCCGACTTCTCGCGCATCGTCTACATCGCCGATTCGGTCGTCGACGACCGTTTCGAGGCCTGGTCGGTCCCCTCGGTCGGCGGCAGCCCCGTGAAGCTCAACGGGGCGCTGGTCTCCGGCGGCGACGTCGCCACGGTGCACATCTCGCCGGATTCGGCGACCGTCGTCTACGTGGCGGACCAGCAGACCGACGGCATGAACGAGGTCTACGTGGTGGCGGTCGACGGCGGCCCGGCGACCCGGGTCAACCCGCCGCTCGCAGCGGGGCGTACCGCGATCCTGGCCCTCTTCCTGCCGGGCGGCAGGATCCTCTACGCGGTGCTGACCACCGCGACGGGCCAGATCGCCTTCTGGAGCGTCGCCGCCGACGGCTCGGGGGCGGTGCAGCTGACGCCGGCGATGGTGGCCGGCGGCACGGTGACCCGCTACGCGCTCTCGCCGAGCGGGCACCGCCTGCTCTACGTCGCCGACCAGCAGCAGGACGAGGTCTTCGAGCTGTTCAGCGTGCCGACCACGGGGGGAGCGGCGGTGAAGCTGAGCGGCACGCTGACCAGTGGCGGCGACGTCGTCACCCAGCCGCCGCCGCTGGTGACGCCGGACGGTGGGCGGGCGCTGTTCCTGGCCGACAAGCTGGCGGACGGCCGGATCGAGCTGTGGAGCGCTCCGGTCGACGGCTCCGCCCCCGCGGTTCGTCTCAACCCCTCCGGCACCCAGATCGGCGCCTGGGAGGTGCTCGGCTTCCAGCCCACGGCCGACGGATCGCGCGTCGTCTACACCTACCGCTCTCGGGCCTGCCCAGTGTGCCCGTGGACCGTGCGCCTGCACGAAGTGCCGGCCGGCGGCGGGGTGCGTCGGGTGATCGACGGCTGCCAGAGCACCAGCGCCAACGTGTTCGACTTCCCGGTGCCGTCGACCACCGAGCCCTGGCGCACCTTCTACCTCGCCGACCAGGACGCCGACGAGCAGTTCGACCTCTACGTCACCGAGTCGTGCCTGTTCTGCGACGGGTTCGAGTCGGGCGACACCTCGGCGTGGCAGTGACGGTGAAAGCGCCGGTCGAACCTCAGTCGAGCCGGTCCCGCAGGCGGCGGGCGCGATCGACCAGCGCGTTCATGCCGTCGACCTGCTCTGCCTCGGCGATCAGCTCGTCGAGGTCGAGCCCGGCGACCTCGGTCCGGCCCAGCTCGACCAGCGCCTCGATCCGGTAGAGGCGCGACGACAGCACCAGCTGGTGGTCGGCCGGGAGCAGCTCGAGCTGCTCGGCGATCGCGGCATCCAGCACCGGCAGCGCCTCTGCAGGCCGATCGGCGTCGAGCAGCACGTGCCCGAGGGCCACCCGCATCTGGCTGCTGACGAAGGGGTCGCCTCTCTGCATGTCGGAGAGGGCCGAGCGCGCCTCCGCCTCGGCCTCCTCGAGGCGACCCAGCTGGCGCAGTGCCTGCAGCCGTTGGGCCCGGCTCAGGCCGGTCTCGGGGTGGCGGGGCCCGAGCGTCGCGCGCCGGATCGCCACCGCCTCGTCGGCGCATTCGAGAGCCTCGGCCAGACGCTGCGTGCCCAGGTAGGTCGCGGCCAGGTTGGAGTAGGGGTAGGCGAGACGCGGATCGTCCGCCGGCAGGGTGGCGAGCAGGATCTCCAGGCTCTCCTCCAGAGCGGTCTCCGCCTCGTCGAAGCGCTCGAGGGTCTGCAGCACCACACCGAGGTCGGAGAGGCTGAGGCCCAGCCTGGGATCCGGCTGCGCGAAGTGGGCGCGGTAGGTGGCGAGCCGACGCTCGACGATCGGCAGCGCCTGCGCCGGTCCCTCGGCCGTGAAGACGAGCTCCACCAGGGGCTCGCGCGCCTCGGCGGCGGCCAGGCTGTCCGGGCCCTCGACGCGCTCGAACACCGAGATCGCGTGCTCGAGATGCACCCGCGCCGGCTCGTAGCGACCGAGTGAGGCGAGCGCCCAGCCGAGCACCAGCTCGCTCTCCGCGGCGGCCACCGACTCGGGTCCCTCGAGGGCGGTGCGCTCGGCCCACGCCCTCTCGGCAGTCGTCGCGGCGACGTCGGCCTCGCCCAGCTTGCGGTAGAGGCCCGCGAGCAAGGTGGCGATCTCCGCCCGCAGACGCGGCTCCGTCGCCAGCTCGTCCTCGCTGCGCCGCAGGCCCTCGTCGAGCAGGCTGCGGGCGGTGACCACCTCGCCGCGGGCCCGGATCGGGTCCGACACCTCGAAGATCGACGTCAGGAAGTCGCGCACGCGCTCGGCGCGGCGCGCCTGCAGCCGCGCCTCACGTGACTGCAGCAGCGCGAAGGCGGTGGCCGAGAGCAGCAGGAGCAGGGCGAGCAGCGACGCGGCGACGCCGAAGCGGTGCCGGCCGACGAACTTGCCGATGCGGTACGCCGCGGTGTCGGGGCGTGCCGAGACCGGCCGCCCGTCGAGCCAGGCTTCGAGGTCGGCAGCGAGAGCGGAGACCGATGGATAGCGACGCTCGGGCTCCGCTCGCAGCGCGGTGAGCACCACGGCATCGAGATCGCCGGCGACGATCCGCGCCTCGTGGCGCGCCTGCTCCGGGCGTCCCGGCTCATCGCTCTCGGCGGCGGAGCGGGCGAGCACGACGGAGGGTCGCTCCACCGCCGCGCTGCTCGCGGATCCGTCACCGCTCCGGTCGCGGCGGCGGTGCGGCTTCTGACCGGTGAGCAGCTCGTGGGCGACCACGCCCAGGGCGTAGACGTCGGTCGCGGTCGAGACGGGCTCGCCGCGGATCTGCTCCGGGGCCGCGTAGCCTGGCGTCAGCACCCGCGCCTCGGTGCGGGTGGCGTCTCCGTCGCTGTCCGCGCCATCGCCGGCGAGCAGCTTGGCGATGCCGAAGTCGAGCAGCCGCACGCGGCCCTCGGAGTCGACCAGGATGTTCGAGGGCTTGAGGTCGCGATGCACCACCAGTTGCCGGTGCGCCGCCGCCACCGCGTCGCAGACCTCGACCACCAGAGCCATCCGCTGCGCGAGGTCGGCCCGGTGGCGGCGGCACCAGTCGGTGATCGGCTCGCCGTCGACCATCTCGAGCGCCAGCCACGGCCGTCCGTCCGGCGCCACCCCGCCGTCGAGGATGCGGGCGATCGCCGGGTGCTCGAGGCGGGCGAGGATCTGCCGTTCGCGGCGGAAGCGGGCGACGATCTCTTCGCTGTCCATGCCGCGCTTGATCAGCTTCACCGCGACGCGCTGCTCGTAGGTGCCGTCGGCCCGTACCGCCTCCCAGACCTCGGCCATGCCGCCGCGCCCGAGCGGGCGCTCGAGCCGCCACACCCCGAGCACCACGCCGGCGAGGGAGGGGCCCGGATCCGTGGAGCGGGAGGCGGCCGACTCGCGGTCGCGGTCGGCCAGCCACTCGGCCGCCTGCTCACCGACGGCCGCCTCGAGCCGCATCGACAGCTCGCCGTCGCCGGCCTCGAGCAGCGAGCGCACTTCGCCCCGAAGCCCTTCCGGCACCTCCGCCAGACGTCGCTCGCGCTCCTCGCCCGAGGTCTCCGCGAGCTCGCCCACCCAGCGTCGGATCTCCCTCCAGTCGCTGTCTCCCGCGGCGCTCACACCCCCGCCACGCCGACCGTGGCGTCTCCCGACATCTCGCGCAGCAGGAACGCCCGCGCCACCTGCCAGTCGCGCTTCAGCGTCCGCTCCGACGTCGTCGTCATCCCGGCGATCTCCTCCAGGGTGAGGCCGGCGAAGAACCGCCACTCGACCAGCCGCCCGAGCTCCTGGTCGACCGCCTCCAGCCGGTCGAGGGCCGCGTCGAGCGCCAGCAGGTCCTCCACCGGCGCACCGGCCGACTCCGCCCGCACCTCGATGTGCTCGAGCGGCACGTGGTCGGCGGCGCCTCCGCGCTTGCGCCGTCCGCGATGGCGCAGGTGGTCGACGAGGATCTGGCGCATCGCCCGCGCGGCGAGGGCGAAGAAGTGCACCCGGTCGTTGCTGGCCACCACCCCCTGTCCGACCAGCTTCAGATAGGCCTCGTGCACCAGGGCGGTGCTGGCCAGCGAGTCGCCGACGCCGAGCCGCGCCGCCTGCCGCGCCGCGACCCGCCGCAGCTCGTCGTAGACCCGCGCGAACACCTCGTCGTAGGCCGACCGGTCGCCGCCGCGCGCCGCCGCCAGCAGCTCGGTGGTGTCGCGGTGCTCTCCTTCGGGTTGCGAGCCGTCAGGGCGGGATGCACGTCCTGCGGTCACCGGCAAGGCTCCCGGTGCTCGTCGGCCTCCGGATCACGCGCCTGGAGGCTGGGCCGCTCCGATCTGCTGCCGTACCGAACCGTTGTCACGACCCGGTGTCCCTCTTTCTGTCGAGGTCTTCCAGCCGGCCGCCGGGCCGGCGCCGTCGCGAGTGAAGTTAGCACCGCGCGAGGCACTCTCGGAGTGCGACCCTCCCGGTTCCGGAGGCGCAGTCCCGCGGTCGTCCGCTCGCCTGCGCGGCGGCGGCGGGAACGGAGCTCGTTGTGGTGCTGTCGTGGGCTCTCTCGCAGCCCGGCTTCTCAGTCGAGGTGTCGCTTCAGCGCCGCGAGCACCAACTCCGGGCCGGAACGACGCTGGTAGTTCTCCGAGTGCTCGAGCCAGAGCACCTTGCCGTCGCGGTCGATCAGCAGCGTCGTCGGCACCGGCAGCGCGTCGGCGCCCGACGGCGGTCCGGAGTGCGCACCCTGGTTGCGCAGGCCGAAGGCATCGGTGACCGCGAGGTCGCGATCCGAGAGCATGATCGCCTGCAGGCCGTGGTGCCTGCGTTTGTCGCGGATCTCCTCGGGGAGATCGGTGCTGACGGTGACGACCTGGACGTCACGCTGCTCGAGCTCTCCGTGCAGCTCTGCCCATCGCCGTAACTCGGCGACACAGTACGGTCACCAGTGGCCGCGGAAGAACTTGAGCAGCACCAGCTCGCCGGCGAGACTGGCGGAGTCGAACCGTTCGCCCCGCTCGTCCAGCGCCGTGAACTGCGGCATGGTCTCGCCGACCCGGATGCTGTTCGGCGCCACCTCCTGACGGCTGATCGCCACCGTGAACAGCAGGAGGGCCCCGATGCCGATGCCGAGCACCGCGGCGATGCCTCCGAACCAGCGGGTCCGCTGGACGAAGGCGGCGAGGCCGAGGGCGATGGCGAGGATCCAGGCGGCGACGAAGAGCGACCGGTTCTCCGGGATCGCCACCAGGCGCACCTGGCGGAACCAGAGCATCGTGGCGCCCGCCGCCAGCAGCGGGGCGCACAGCCCGAGGGCGGTGCCGAGCTTCCCGGTGTGGGTGTCCGTGCTCATCACTGACGTATCGCGGCCGTGCGCGTCGGCCAAAGGCGACGGCGCTTTGCTCACGAAGGGGTTGAGGTGGCAGGAGTCTACAAGGAGCCGCGAGCGGCGTAGTCGAGGCGGAGGCCGGGAGCCGTGCGAGGACCCGCCGCACTCGGAAGTCGTCGACGCGTCTGCGCTAGGGCACGCTCGCCGACCACTGCGACAGATCGCCCGTCTCGAAGCCGTCGGTGAACAGCACCAGGAGCGAGGCCGAGTAGGCGTAGGCGCGTCCGTCGCCCTCACCGGTGGGCCCCATGGGATCGCCGACGAGGACGCCGCTGAGCTCGTCGATTGCGACAGCAGCACCGAAGTCGGCCGGTGCGTCCGGGTCGATCACCAGCGGCGTGGCGCGCAGGCGGGCGTACTCGCTCCACGACCCTTCGGCGCAGCTGGTCCCCGAGCGGCGGAAGAGCGCCGCGTCGCCCTGCGGGTTCGCGTTCAGGCGCTGCACGTCCTGACCGCCGAGCACCAGGTTGGCGCCGGCGAGCGAGAGCGAGTCCCCCCACGCGTCGTCCTCCAAGGCACCCTCCGGCACCACGGTCTCCTGCGGGGTCCAGAGGCCGAACTGGTTGAGACCGTACGAGACGATGGCTCCGGTGTCGGGGGTCGGCGGGATGAAGCCCCGGTTGTAACCGGGAGCCCCCACCACCAGGCAGTCCTCGTCGACCGCCACCGAGGCGCCGAAGCGGGCACCTGATTGCAATGGGTTCTCGTAGACGATGGTGTTGACGTAGCCGACTCCGCCACCGGGCTGTCTGATCAGGATCTCGACGGCTCCGTTGTCGCCCTCGGCGGGATCGCCGACGGCGAACCAGGTGCCGTCCGTCGCCACGGCGCTGCCGTACCCGAGATCGAAGGGCTCGGCCGCGCGCTGGAGAAGCTGCGACCAGGTGCTGCCGTCGTAGCCGAAGACCCGCATGTGCGACTGCACGTTGCCGTCTCCCCTGGGAACCCCCAGCAGCACGACGTCCTCTGCCGCGGCCAGCGCGGCGGGGGCGGCGCCAGGGGAGGCGATCAAGGTCACGACCTGGGGGCTGGGGAACAGCCTCTGAGCCCGCACCTCGTAGGTCTGCGTGGCGGGGGGGTTGGCGCCGAAGTCGGTGATCACCGAGTAGAAGACGGTGAGGCCCGAGACCGCGACGGCCGGGCCGAGCCCCACGGCACCCGATGGCGACAGGGTCGGGCCGACGGTCCATCCCTGGGTGGAGGTGTCGAAGGTGAAGAGCTGAATCGTCAGATCGCCGGGCGAGAGCACTGCGGCGAGAGCGCCGTCGACCGCGACGCGCAGACCGAACTCACCCATCGAGCCGCCGCTGAGCGTCTCGTCGGCCGAGATGGTCTCGAACGCGGCGAGGGGGGGCGTTGCCAAGGTCAGCAGGAGGGCGAGAGCGCGAAGCGTCTTCATCGGGTGGTCCTTTCTGGTCGTGTCGTGGGCTTGGCTGGCACTGCCCCTACGTACCGACTCAGGTGCGATACGGACGCACCGGCTTCGAGCGGACACAGCTCGTGCCTCTTCGCGCCGCCGCCGACATTCGGTGCCGTCGACGAGACACTTCTCCCTCCGGCGCCGGACAACCGAACCGCGTTTCTTGGGCGGATCGACTCCACGGGTGATCGAGTGCCACCGGCGGTCCGTGGAGAACGTGACCTCGATGCCGCCGGGGTCGGCGACCAACCCACGAGGGGGTGTGGGCGCGTGGCGGGAGCAGTCCCTACTGCGGCGTCATGCGCACGATCTGGCCGCCGGACGCGTGCTCGAGCAGCAGCAGGATGGTGCCGTCGGGCGCGACCTCGATGTCGCGCACCCGGGCCAGGTCCTCGACCACCTTCTCGCGGGCGACCAGGCGACCGTCCTCCATCACGTAGCGCTCGACGTCGGAGCCCTTGAGCGAGCCGACCAGCAGGTGGCCTCGCCAGCCGGGGAACGCCTCGCCGTCGTAGACCACGAAGCTGGAGACGGCGACTCCGGGTGTCAGGTCGACGACCGGCTGGTCGATGTCTTCGAGCGGGACGGTGATGCCGAGTCCCTCGCCGTCGACCGGCTTGCCGTTGTAGTGCACGCCCTTGGAGGTCAGCGGCCAGCCGTAGTTGTGCCCTCGCACGATGAGGTTGACCTCGTCGCCGCCGCGGGGGCCCATCTCGGTCTCCCAGAGCTGGCCGGTCGCCGGGTCGAACTCGAGGCCGTGCGGGCTGCGGTGGCCGAGGGTCCAGATCGTGCCGAACGCGCCGGGCACGTCGACGAACGGATTGTCCGCCGGCACCCGACCGTCGTCGTGCAGGCGGTGAATCTTGCCCCACGGTCGATCGAGGTCCTGGATGCCGGTGTAGCCGAAGCCCGGCATCATGCCGAAGCTGAGGAAGAGGTGGCCGGCGCCGTCGAACGCGATCCGCCCGCCGGCCGCCATGTCGGTGCCCGGGGCGTAGAGCTTCTTGTCCACTGCCCAGAGGGTCTCCTCGTCGACCCAACGGCCGTCGCGGATGCGGCCGCGGACCAGCTTGAGCGCCGACACCGGTGGCTTCCCTGCGCCCCGGCTGACCTCGTTGCAGTCGCTGCAGCGGTCGCCGTAGGAGAGGTAGATCCAGCCGTTCTCCTCGAACTCGGGATGCGGCGCGACGTCGAGGATCCAGCCGTTGCCGAAGCGCAGGATGCCGCCGCTCGGCGCGTCGTCGTAGCCGGTCGGTGCCCCGGCGACGAGGTCGGACTGCTCGCCCTGCGGCGAGATGACACTGAGTCCGCGCATCTTCTCGGTCAGCAGGATGCGGCCGTCGGGCAGCGGAGCGATGGAGTAGGGCAGCGGATCGAGATCCGCGACGACGGTCTCGAAGCGGAAGTCGTGCAGCTCGCTCGACTGCACGGCGGTCGGCACCTCGAGCGGCGCGGCGACCTTGAAGTCCGCGAACGGCATCTGGGCGCGCTCCTCGGCGATGTAGATGGCGAGCGAGCGGATCTGCGTGTCGCTCAGCTCGCCGGAGAACGCCTCCATGCCGGTGCCGCGCACCCCCTTGGCGATCGTCGCCGCGATCTGCTCGACGGAATCGCCGTGCTTCAGCTCGACGCCCACCAGCGGCGTACCCTGGGCTTCGCCGCTGAGGTCCGCACCGTGGCAGACCGCGCAGTAGTCGACGTAGAGAGCGGCCCACGCCGAGCTGTCGCTGGCGCCGGAGGCCGGCGCCTGGCCGAGGGAGGTCGCCGCGGTGAGCAGACAGCCCAGGGCCGCGAGGCAAGGAACGAGAGAGGGAGCGGAGGGTAGAGAGGGTACGGAAGGCACGGAGTCACGCATGAGGGGCATCTCCCAGACGACAGCTTCCGGACAGGAGAATCGAGGTGTTTGCCCATAGCCTAGCGACTTCGTGCAACGAGGCGCGCCCGTTCCCGAAGCCCGCGGTGTCGGACGGACGAAGCCCGGTACATGGATCTGCCGGCACCGAGGTACAGCTCGCAGTCATGGCGGTGGCGAGCACGATCGCCGACCGATGCGGATACTTGCGGCTCATGGAAGTCTCAGAGGGTCCATCGACTTCCCTCCGAGTCCCTCCTCATCACCATCCGGTCGTCAACGCCGATGAGCGTGTGTTGGCGAGCGACCGTTGTGCGGTCGATATCGACCGCTTTCCGGTGTATAATGGCCAGAGGTCATCATGCAGGATCCAACTCTCGACGCCGTCTTCGGCAACACCTCCGCGACCCGCGTTCTCCTATTCCTCGAGAACTACGGATCCGGTCACGCCGCCCGAATTGCCAGGACCTTCGGGATGTCTCCCAGCAGGGCCCGCGAGCAGCTGGAGAAGTTCGAAAGTGCGAGCCTCTTGACGAGCCGCCCCGTCGGCCGGTCCCGTGTCTTCGAGTGGAATCCGCGGAGCCCAATCGTCGATGGGCTGCGGAACTTCCTTGCCACCGTCCTTGCGGGGCTCCCTACAGAGGTAACGAAGAAGTACTTCCGTCAGAGGCAGCGACCTCGGCGTAGCGGAAAGCCCCTCGAGGTCCAGAAGGTCGGCCGTTGATCACTGAGCGCTCGAGTCTGCTGGAGGTCGCTGGCCTCGTTTCTAGGGCTCTGAGCGAGGCGGGAATCACAGCGGTCCTCTCGGGAGGCGGAGCAGTGTCGGCCTACACCGACAACGAGTACCAGTCAGCGGATCTCGACTTCGTCTGCTCTGCACACATGCGGTATCTCGAGCGGGCGCTGCAACCGCTGGGTTTCGAACGGGCGAGCCAAGGACGAGCGCGCTACTTCGATCATCCGAAGAGCCGATGGTTCGTCGAGTTTCCTCCTGGCCCCGTCTCCTTCGGCCGCTCTTTTCCGGCGGCAAGCGAGTTTGCGAGCATCGCTACGCCCTATGGTCCTCTCGTGGTCATTACACCGACGCAGAGCGTGATGGACCGCCTCGCTGCTTACCTACACTGGCAGGACCGACAGGCCCTCGACCAGGCACTCATGGTCGCTGCTCACCAGACGGTCGATGCTGTCGAGATCCGGCGTTGGGCCGAAGCGGAGGGCATGTCGAGGACCGAAATCGACGACTTCCTCCGTCGATCTTTGTCGAAGTAGCCCTGCAGTGGACTCGGACTCCGTCTGGGGCCCGGATCAGGAGATCGGGGCCGCAGGACAGGCGGACTGGCACACCGAGCGATCGAGTGGAATCAGGCGCGTCAGGATGTGCCATCGTCGAACCGAAGGGAAGGCACATGTCGGCCATCGAGATCAGCTCGAAGGTGGACGAGAAGGCCTGGAACGAGCTCCGCCAGCTGGCGCAGGAGACGAACCGAAGCGTCTCCGGCCTCTTGACTGAGGCGGTCCAGGAGTACCTGAGCAGGCGTCGCGTCCGGTCGAGCGTGCTACGGCACCTGGAGGACTCGATCCATGAGAACGAGGAGCTGGGCGGGGTCCTCGCAGAGTGAAACGGTAGCTGCCCGTGCTTAGACCCCAGTGGATCTGAGCCCTTGGGGTCTGCGGCACCTGAGGCGAGGTCTAGCGGAGACTTTCAGCGAGGGGTCAACCATGACGCGAATGAGTCGAGACGAGAAGCGGGCTTTCCTGGCCGGTCTGCACGTCGGCATCCTCGGCCTCGAGGATCCAGGGTCGGGCCCGCTCCTGGCGCCCGTCTGGTACGACGTCGCTCCGGGCGACCAGCTCTGGTTCACCACCGACGCCGGATCGCGCAAGGGCAGGCTGCTCGAGGTCGGACGGCGGGTGAGCCTCGTCGCCCAGACCGAGACGTCGCCGTACACCTACGTCAGCACAGAGGGCCCGGTGGTTTCGATCCGCGGGGCCTCCGACGAGGAGCTCCTGCACATGGCCGTCCGCTACCTCGGAGAAGAGCGGGGGACGGCCTACGCCAACTCCGGCGGCTTCGAAGGCCAGGTGACGGTGCACGTCGCGATCGAGCGCTGGCTCGGCGTCGACTACCGCAAGGAGTGAGAGCTGTCCGCAGGACTGAGATGCTCGTACCCCCGCAGAGTGGTATCCTTACCTGCAAGTAAGGAATCCGGAGTCTGGAAAGGAGCAGTATGGCTTCGGCAACCCTGACGAGCAAAGGCCAGGTGACGATTCCAAAGTCCGTGCGAGATGCTCTCGCTCTCGACCCTGGAGACCGCCTGGAGTTTCGTGTGCGAGACGACCGAGTCGTCGAAGTGCGGCTTCAAGATGTCGACCTGCTCAGCCTCGTCGGGATCGTCAAGCCTCGCGAGCGCGGCATCACGGTTGAACAGATGAATCGGGACATCGCGGCCTCGACTGCGAAGGGCACGCCTAGAGCAAGAAGGAAGCGCAGGAAGTGATTGCGCTCGACACCAACGTTCTGGTTCGACTCCTGGTCGAAGACGACGAAGCGCAGACCGCACGCTGCAAAGCTCTGGTCGAGAGGATCCAGGCCGAAGGCGCCACAGCCTGGGTGTCCGACGTGGTGATCTGCGAGTTCGTCTGGGTCCTCTCGACCAGCTACAAGTTGGGCCGGGGCGACGTCAGCGATCTCGTCGATGCGCTCTTGCGAGCGCGCCATCTGGTGTACCGAGATTCGGCGCGTCTACGGCGTGCCCTCGATCGCTTCCGAGCTGGCAAAGGGAACTTTGCCGACTACCTCGTTCGGGAAGACGCTGTCGAGGCGGGATGCTCGCAGCTGGCCACCTTCGATGGCGCCCTGCTGAATGAGGCGGAGTTCTTCATCGAGCCTTGAACCGCGGGAGTTCTTCGGGGGACGCACCCGGACAGCGCGACGGCAAACGCACTCAGGGCGAGAGCGGCGGCCGATGGGCAATGCACGTCGGGTGACCGGCTGGACTCAGTATCCACCGACGCCCGACACCTTCCCACGCTCCCTTGGGGCCCCACCACTCCAGGTCCCGTCCCTCACCGCGACGCCTTCGCCCATAGATTGAGATAGACGTAGAACTCGTCCGCGTTCTTCACCGCCCCGAGCATCGCGGAGTAGGGCTCGATGCCGAAGTCGGTGAACTGGAAGGTGGCCAGGGCTTCGATCAGCAGCTCGCCGCCGTTCGACGCAGCGTCGAGGGAGTACCTCGCTGCCGCGGGCCTGGTCACGGCCTTCCCGCGCACCTCGAGCGTGAGGTCGACCTCGTAGTCGAAGACCGCTCCGGCGCGCTCGGTCCTCTTCGCGCGGATGCCGCCGATCGTCGCCGCGATCCGGGGGTGGCTCGCGGCGTCGAGCTGGGAGCCGCCGAGCATGGAACGGGCGATCTTGGCGCGGGACTTCTCCGAGAGGTCCTCTCCGGCATCCGGCAGCAGCTCCAGCTCCACCAGCCGCGGCGCCCAGCGAGCCCTCAGGTCGGGATCGTCGACGACGAGGTCACTCGCCGCGACGTCGAGCTCGAAGCGCGCCTCGAGCGGTCGGTCCGGATCGAAGCGCAGCACCACCTTTGCGCCCTCGGCGACCACCAGGTGATCGTGCGCCAGGCCCGCGGCGATGCCGGCCTTCTGGGTCACCACCGCGAAGACCGACTCGCTCTCCGCGATCGTCCACTCCTCGGCTCGCGCCACTGTGCCCGTCAGTACGAGGACGCCGAGCAGTGCGAGCGCACGGACTGCGCGCACGGCGGGCGTGAGGCGATCGGCTGGCGACGACTTTCCCATGGTGGACATTCTCAACTCGAATCCCTCTCAGTGGTCGCCCCGATTGCTTCGGCCGCCGGTTCGCAGGCGGCCGCCTCGAGAGCGAGCAGGCGCGCCAGGGCGGAGCAGGCATGCACCACGAGGCGTTCGTCCTTCGGCGTCGCCGTGTCGAGCAGCAGCTCGTGGATCTGCGCCGAGGGCAGGCCGGGGCGGCGCTCGAGCAGCAGGGCGGCGACACCGGAGACGTGTGCCGCTGCGAGGGAGCTGCCCGAGAGGAAGTCGTAGGCGGCCTTCGGCACGGTGGTCAGCACGTCGACGCCTGGCGCGTGCAGGAGCGCGCTCGACGTCTTGGGCGGTGAGGCCGGCGTCCTCGGTGCTCCCTCCGGACCGACAGAGCTCACCGCGAGCACGCCTGGCACCGAAGCCGGGAAGTCGGCGCCGCCGCCGCCACTCCCATGATCGTGCTCGCGGGCGGCCACCACGACGATCCCCAGCTCGACGGCGCGCTCCACCAGGGCTCGCAGCAGGGGGTCGTCGGGCCCAGCCAGGCTCAGGTTGATCACCGCGACGCCGCGCACGATCGCGAAGTCGAGCGCCAGGGCGAGGGTGTAGCTGTCGCACTGCGCCTCGCTGCTGCCGTCCCGCTTCGACCAGCACGCCTTGAGCGCCAGCAGGCTCGCTTCGGGCGCGACGCCGAGGATGCCCTCGCCGTTGTCGCGGTTCGCCGCGATCACTCCCGCCAGTGCGGTGCCGTGCACGTCCTGGGTGAAGCCGACGCCGCGCCGGGCGACGAAGCTGCGCGCCACCCCGACGCGGTCGGCGAGGTCGGGATGATCGATGTCGAGCCCGGTGTCGATCAGCGCCACCTCGACGCCGTGGCCAGTCGCCAGCGCGTGTGCCTCGCGTAGCCCCAGCGCCTCGGCGCCGTACTGCAGGTGGCCGTACGGATCCTGCGCCTTCGGGGTCGCCGCCGGCTCGGCGCCGAGCGTCTCGAAGCTCTGGATCTTCTGCACGATCGCCACCCTCGGGTCTTCGCGCAGGCGGGCCGAGACCTCACCGAGGGAGCGCGGCGTGGCCAGCTCGAAGACCACGCAGCGGGTGCCGAGCGACTCCACCGGCCAGGCGACCAGGGGCCGTAGTCCGTAGTCGCGAGCGAGATCGATCACGTGCCGGTCGAGGGTGGCGGCATCGGCCCGCGGCAGCGTCACCATGAGCTGCAGCGGGTTGGCGCCGATGGCGAAGGCCCCCTGAGGCGGCTGCACGATGCGCGGGTCGGGGGTGCTTGCGCAGCCGAGTGCCAAGAGGGCGACGATCGCCGCCAGGGCGACCAGCACGCTCCAATCGCCACCGCGGCGCCCGTTCGGCCGCTGCGAACGCCCGGCGCCCGGCGCCCGGCTCACGGCCACGCCACGGGCTCCGCCAGCAGAACCTCGCTGCGCCCGCGCAGCAGCTCCAGCGTCGTGGACTCGCGCTCCACGTCACGGGAAGACAGCCTGGCGGTGAACGCGCCGACAGAGCTCGGTCCGGCGACGATCTCCCCACCGGTCGAGCGCAGCAGCTCGAGCAGCTCGGCGGCGGTCACCTCGGGTGCGAAGACGAGCCGCACCTCCAGGCCGTCGGCAACGCCGGCGCGATCGGTGGCTCCTCCTTCGCCGTCCGAGAGCGTGCGGAAGGTGGCGTCCGTCGCGACGACTTCCGTGGCAGGGTCGCGGGACTCGGACCCGGCGCTCACCGCAGAGGGCAGCCGCATCGCGAGCACTCCCACCAGGACCACGATCACCGCGAGCTGTGAGGCGAGCGCGACCCGGACTCCGCGGGGCGACGCGATCAGGTCGCGCAGGGCGCGCAGCGGCACCGCGACGCGGCCCTCCCCTCCGGCCCGCCCCCCCTTCGCCGGCTCGCCCCGCTCCACTCTCGCCAGCACCCGGCGCAGGGCAGCTTCGGATCCATCGTCCACCTCGGGGAAGGCATCCTGCGCCGCCCGCAGCTCGGGCAGGAAGCGCAGCTCCTCGCGGCAGGTGGGGCAGCCCTTGAGGTGGTCGAGCAGCGAGCAGAGCTCCTCTCCTTCGAGGCTCCCGTTGGCCAACCAGGGCAGCAGTCGCCAGGCCTCGTCGTGCGGCAGCTCGGCGGTGGGTGAGCGGTTCATGGGCGCGACTCCAGTCTCCAGCGGTCTCAGGCCGAGTCCAGGCCCAGCCGGGGGAGGATCTCCCGCAGCCTGCGGCGGGCGTGGAACATGCGGGTCTTGACGGTGTTCACCGGGCAGCCGACGATCTCCGCGACCTCGAGGTAGGAACAGTCCCGGAAGTAGGTGAGCTCGACCACCGCCCGGTGCTCGGGGGTGAGCGCGGCGAGCGCCTTGTCGAGCGCCCAGCGGATCTCGCGCGGCCCCATCCCCCTGGCCGGATCCGGGCGGGTGGCCAGGACCTCCCGGCTGGTGCTGACCTCGGCCGAGTGCTTCACCAGGCGGCGACGCCGCTTCATCGCCTTGTTGTGTGCGATGCCGAAGATCCAGGTCGACACCTTCGAACGGTTGTCGAAGCGCTCGGCGTCGGTCCACACCACCAGCATCGTGTCGTCGAGCACCTCCTCGGCGTGCTCGCGGCCGCCCAGCATGCGCACGAGATAGCCCAGCACCCGGCGCCGGTAGCGCAGGTACAGCTCCTCGAAGCAGCGGCGATCCTTCGCCACCACTCCGGCCAGGAGCTGCGCGTCGGTGTGGGAGTTGAGCTCGGTCATGAAGCCGCAGTCCCTGGCGAAGGAGACCGGTGAGCTCGAGCCTCCCCGGTCCTCGTGGTGCGGCCGGGACCTCTGCCGCTGACAGCTAGGTCCCACCGTGGCGCACCGAAGGTTCAAACGGATCGGAGGAACTTCCGCAGAGGAGGCCGGCGAGCGCTTCTGAGGGTGCGCCTCGGACGGCATCGTTTCGACAGACCATTGAACCAGAAACCCCTCCAGGGGGACACAGCACCCGAGAGCACCCGAGAGCACCCGAGAGCACCCGAGAGCACCCGAGAGCACCCGAGAGCACCCGAGAGCACCCGACCGATCACCCTCGAGCCGAGCACGCGTCCGCGACCGGAGCGCGTGCAGACGTTCCCTTGGAGGATTCCGACATGTCCCTGCGTGCGCCGAACTTCGCCTCACCCGTCGTCCTCCTGGTTCTGCTCCTCTCGCAAGGCCCGGCGTTCGACGCCGCCCACGCCGTCAACCACACGGTGCTGGTCGGCCCGGGCAACACCTTCACGCCGAGCTCTCTCACCATCACCGTCGGCGACTCGGTGACGTGGACCAATCAGGGCGGCCTGCACAACGTGCGCGCCACCAGCGGCGCCAACTTCCGCTGCGCCAACGGCTGCGACGGCCAGGGCGGCAACGGCAGCGTCTCCACCAACGCCTGGAGCTTCACGCTGACGTTCGATGCGCCGGCGAACATCGACTACGAATGCGAGGCGCACGCCGCCTTCGGCATGGTCGGCAGCCTGACCGTCGAAGGGGGCCAGGTCGAGCCGGGAACGCTGCGCTTGGCCCAGTCCTCCTACACCGTGGGCGAAGCAGGGGGCGCCGCGAACATCACCGTGCAGCGCACCGGCGGCGTCGACGGTGCGGTGAGCGTCGCCTACGCCACCTCCAACGGCTCCGCCAGCGCCGGCAGCGACTACACCGCCGCCAGCGGAACGCTCACCTGGGCCGATGGCGACGGGGCGACCAAGTCGTTCCAGGTGCCCATCCTCGACGACGGCGAAGACGAGCCCAACGAGACGGTCAACCTGACCTTGAGCAGCCCGTCCGGCGGCGCGACCCTCGGCACCTCCTCGGCCACCCTGACGATCAACGACAACGACGATCCGCCGGCCGACGACCCGGGCACGCTCGGCTTCGCCCAGACCACGATCGAGGTCGGCGAAGACGCCGGCGAGGCCACCGTGACCGTGGCCCGCACCAGCGGCACCGACGGCGCGATCTCGGTCGGCTACAGCACCGCCGACGGTTCGGCGACCGCCGGCAGCGACTACGCCGCCACCTCCGGAGTGCTCGAGTGGCCGGACGGGGATGGGTCGGCGAGGACGTTCGCCGTCACCGTCTTCGACGACGGCGAGACCGAGCCCGACGAGACCGTCAACCTGATGCTGGCCGACGTCACCGGCGGCGCCAGCCTCGGAGCCAGCACGGCGACGCTGACCGTCGTCGACGACGACCAGCCACCCCCGCCGCCCTGCGAGGCCGACGAGACCACGCTCTGCCTCGGCGAGGGAGGCCGCTTCCGGGTCGAGGTGGGCTGGCGCGACTTCGAGGGCAACGAGGGCGACGCGATGACCCAGACCCTGGCGGCCGAGGACTCCGGCCTCTTCTACTTCTTCGCCGAGGACAACATCGAGATGCTGGTCAAGGTGCTCGACGCCTGTGGTCTCGCTGGCGTCGAGACCTACTGGGTTCTCTTCGCGGCGGCCACCAACGTCGAGTTCACGGTCGTCGTCACCGACACGCTGAGCGGCGAGGAGCAGGAGTACACGAACCCCCTCGGCACCCTGGCCAGCGCAGTGATCGACGTCGCTGCCTTCGACACCTGCCCGTGATGCAAAGTGCACCCGTGAGCCCGGTGGCCGGGCGCCGCCGGGCGACTCTGGCGACCGCGGCCGCGGCGTTGGCTCTGGCGCTCGGCGCGCTGCCGGCGTCGGCGCAGCCGGTGCTCGAAGGCACCGAAGAGCTCGACTTCGACCGCCCCGAGGCGTGGGCGATGAAGTTCTTCTCCGCCGCCAGCCTGCTGACCTCGGTCGGCGCTGCCGCCGAGATGCAGCCCGGTGCGGTCGACCTCGGCTTCGAGGTGCTGACGATCCCCCATCTCGATGAGGAGCAACGCACCGTCGGCTTCAACGGAATCAAGGAGGAGGACCTCAACCGCTCCCCTGTGTGGGCGCGGCTGCGGGCCACCGTCGGCCTGCCGCACGAGTTTCAGCTCACCGTCGGCTGGATGCCGCCGGTCGACATCGACGGCGTCGAGGCCGACCTGATCACCGTCGGCCTCGCCCGCCGCCTGCTCGGCGGCGAGCGCTGGAGCCTGCGCGGCAGCCTCTATGCGCAGCACGGTGATGCGCAGGGAGACTTCACCTGTCCCAGCGGAGAGGAGGCGTCGGCCCCCGGTTCTCCTGCCAACCCCTTCGGCTGCGAGGCCCCCTCGAGCGACACCATCACCCTCGACTACGTCGGCCTCGAGCTCGCCGCCGTCAGGGCTTCACCCGGCGGCCGCGTGCCGACCCTGCACTTCGGCGCCTCGGTCAACGAGCTCGATCTCACCTTCCAGACCGATGCGCGCACCTTCGGTTTCCTCGACCGCACCCGTCTGCGCGCCGACGGACAGATCTACTCCTTCACCTCCGGTGCGACCTGGGAGCTGAACCGCAGGGCCGGGTTCGGCGTCGAGCTCTTCTACTCGCCGCTCGGAGTGCAGCGGCCCGGAGACATGGGTGCCGGCGACGACCCGCTGCTGAACCTGCGCGCGATGCTGCGGTACCGCGTGCGGTAGGGAGGGAGTCTCGTTGGAATGACTGACAGCTCTGCCTCCCGACCTCTCGAGACGACTTGTGTTCCGAGACAGCTGGCACGGCTTCCCGTCTTGGGCACTCTGCGGTCTCAACCAACGGACAGGGCTCGGATCGCGGCGTAGATCGCCAGGAGCATGAAGGAAACGATGGAGAGATTGGCGACGACTCCCAGCGCCGTCAGCAACGGGTCGCCTGACGAAAGGAAGGACCAGCCGAAGAGCCAGCGCCGGACTTGCGGACTTCCGCCACGAAAGACTCCCGGACAGCCAAGGGTCGACCACGACCTCGGATGATTCACTCGGAGCACCCAGAGGAACGTCGCACTGCTGATGCAGTAGACGAGAGCCGACGTGGCGAGACTGACGAAGAGCTGAAGGTCACTCATGTCACTCCGGTCATTCCTCAGAGACGGACGGCTGCCCCTCGTTCCTCGTCGTGGTCTGGCTCACTCCTCAGCCAGCGCCCTGTCGCGCCCACTGCGCTTGGCCCGATACAGCGCTTCGTCGGCGCGCTGCAGGAGGGCGCTCGGATCGGCGTCGTCCGCGGCGCGGCTGGCGACGCCGAGGCTGACGGTGCAATGCACCGGCTCCTCTCCGGTGATCGTTACCGGTTGCGAACGCACGGTGCGCCGCAGCTTCTCCGCCACGTCGAGGGCGGCGCGCAAGACGGTGTCGGGGAGCAGGATCGCGAACTCCTCGCCGCCGATGCGTGCGGCGACGTCGGTGCGCCGGGTGCTGGCGCGGAGCGTACGACCGAGACTGCGCAGCACCTCGTCGCCCGCCGCGTGTCCGCGGCGGTCGTTGATGCGCTTGAAGTGGTCGACGTCGAGAGTGATCAACGCGAGGGCGCTACGGTCTCCGAACTCGCGCTCGAGCAGCGCCATGAAGCGGCGGCGGTTGGCCAGGCCGGTCAGGTCGTCGGTCATCGCCTGGTGCTCGAGCAGGCTGCCCTGACGTTCGAGGAGCGCGCGCTGCTCCTCCAGACGTTCCAGGAGCTGGTGGCGCTCGGTGGCGTTGTAGGCGATCCAGGCGACCAGCCGCCGTTCGTTTTCGACCACGCCGAGAGGCACCACCGAGCCCTCGAAGTACTGAGCACCGCGAGGCCCACCGGTGGCCTGCTCGTCGTGCACCTCATCGCTGTCGAGCAGATAGTCGTGGAGCACCGTGCGTTCCTCCGCCAGACAGGCGCGGATGCGCTCGAGGAACTCGGCGGCGCGGGGAGCGGGGAGCACCTCGCGCAGAGTCCTCCCGAGGAGTGCCGACGGATCGTCGTACTTCTCCCGCAGCGAGCCGCCGATGACCGCGACGTACCGTCCGTCCTCGTCGAGCACGAAGATCGGCTCGGGGAGCGCGTCGGCGACGGCGCGCAGCAGCTCGGCGCGGATCGCAGAGCGCGTCACTGCGAGAGTCCGGGGTGGAGAGGACCGCTCTCGTCGGATCCGCCAGTCGCGAGGAGTCCGAGTGGCTGCCGGCGTCGGCGAGGGGTGTACGCGAATCGCAGAGTCGACGCGGTGCGGTGGAACACGGTCACGGTGGTGCTGTGCGGCGACACCGTGGCGCGGCCTGCTCGTGATGTTGGCGGGCGCTTCTCACCGTCCACAAGGGTTCGCGGTGCGCGGCCGGTGGATGTGCGTGGAAGCAGCTGGCTGCCCTCCGTGAGCTCGAGCAGAGTCGGACGACGGGGCACGCGTCAATTCTTTGGCTGACTCGAGTTTCCCTCCAGAGTATCCGTTCGGGCCGAAAGTGGTCCAAGGTAGTGCGACTCCGCGTCGGGAGCCGTCCCGTATGCTGGGCGCCTCCACTCGATGAGGTGATCCAGCCGTGACGTCTTCGAGCTCACCGTTCCCGTCGTCCCGCCGAGGCTTCCTGCGCTCGTCCGCTCTGATCCTGGGTGGGAGCGTTCTGCCAGCGACTACCAGCGCGGGCCGGCAGCCGAAGAGCAGGTCCGAGACCGTCGCCGACGACTACTGGGAGATGGTGCGTCGCCAGTTCCGCTTCACCGAGGCCGCCGTGCCGATGAACGCGGCGAACCTCTGCCCGTCGTTCCGGGCGGTCGCCGAAGAGGTCGATCGGCTGACGGCCGACATCGACACCGACTGCTCGTTCGAGAACCGGGCGAAGTTCGCCGAGCTCACCGAGGCGACGCGGTCGTTGGTGGCGCGCCAGCTCGGTATCGAAGGCGACGAGATCGCGCTGGTGCGCAACACCAGCGAAGCGAACAACATCGTCAACAACGGGCTGCAGCTGGAGCCGGGCGACGAAGTGGTGCTGTGGGACGAGAACCATCCCACCAACAACGTCGCCTGGGAGGTGCGCGCCGCCCGCTTCGGACTGCAGGTGCGCAAGGTGCACACCCCCGCCACGCCCGAGGATCCGGAACAACTCGTCGACGCCTTCGTCTCCGCCCTCGGGCCGCGCACCCGGGTGCTCGCACTGACCCACCTGTCGAACCTCAGCGGCGTCCTGCTGCCGATCGCCGAGCTGGTCGCGGCGGCCCACGCCCGCGGGATCTACGTGCACGTCGACGGCGCCCAGGCCTGGGGCGCCCTCGCTCTCGACCTGCGGGCACTCGGCGTCGACTCGTTCAGCGCCAGCGCCCACAAGTGGTTCATGGGGCCCAAGGAGGTCGGCCTGCTCTACGTGGCGCAGCGCAACATCGGCCGCATCTGGCCGAGCATCGTGGCGCCGGGCTGGGGCGACGACCTCGACGCCGATCCGGTGGGAGCGCGCAAGTTCGAGTCGATGGGCCAGCGCGACGACGCGGCACTCGCCGCGCTCGGACTGGCGGCGGCGCTGCACGACGAGATCGGCCCGGCCCGCGTCGAGGCCCGCATCCGCCACCTGGCGCAGACGCTCAAGGCCGGCATCGTCGACCTGGGCCTCGAAGTGTCGACCCCGATGTCGCCCGCCCTCAGCCACGGCGTCTGCATCACAGCGGTTCCCGAGGGCAGAGCGCGCGAGCTGAGCTCCCGCCTCTACCAGGAGCACGGCATCGCCGGTGCTCCCACCGGAGGCCTGCGGCTCTGCCCGACGATCTACAACACCGAAGCCCACATCGAGCGGGCGATCGCCGGGGTGAAGGCGCTGCTCGCCTGAGATCGGCATTGGCGAACCGGAACGACCGGTACGTCGGTCGTCGTCCCGCCTGTGCAGCTACGGGGTCAGGTCCAGGCACACCGCGATCACCACGAGCACGTGCTGGTCCGGGATGTTGCCCAGCGCGGTGGTCCATCCGGTCGGTGCACCGAGGCCGGCGATCGGATGGGGAAAGCTCACCCGGTCCTGGAGCGGGAAGGTCGGCAGATCGGCGGTCGGATCGCGGTAGGCGGTGCCGCTCAGGGCGACGTCCCCGGGGTCGCAGAGGGCGATCGGTCGATCCGCCTCCAGGAGATCGCAGTTCAATCCACCGCCGTTGCAGGTGTAGCTGTCGGTGGCGCGGTAGAAATCGCCGAGAGCGAGAGCGGCCCCGGCCGGCCCCGGCGGTCCCTGCGGCCCGACCGGGCCGGCGGGCCCGGTGGCTCCCGGCGGGCCCTCTGGCCCGGCTGGCCCGGCGGGTCCAGCAGGTCCCGCTGGCCCGGCGGGTCCCTCGGGGCCGACAGGTCCGGCAGGGCCATTCGAGCCCAGGGTCAGATCCATCGCGTAGATCTGGGTGGTGGCGGGGCCGGAGGAGACGACGAGCAGGTAGGTCCCGGGATCGACGGCCGTGAGGGAGGCGTCGACGGAGGTCGCGGTCGAAGAGATCACCGGCTGCTCGACGAACGTGCCGCCGACGTCGCCGAGGAACACCGTCGGATCCGAGCCGAAGTTGCTTCCCTCGATCAGCAGCGAGCCGGCTCCCACGTCGGCCACCGCCTTGGTGATGACGAGCTGCGGCGGGGGATTGCCGCCGCGACTCGCCCCGGCGGCCGAAGCCAGCACGAGGGTGGCGATCAGGGTCGACCAGGCGATCACCGAGCGGTTCGTCTTCATGAGCGGACCCTCCTTCGAGCTCGTTCTTGGATGCGCCCCCGCGTCGGCGGCGAGTCGGCGGCGAGTCGGCGGTGAGACGGTTCTATCGTCCGTCCCGGCAGCCTACTGCAGCCTCGGTCGAGGACCGCCGAGACCCGAGGACCAGCACCGAGCAGGCATGCGCCGACTTGGTCGATTTTCGTCGGGGCGAGGGCTCCCGCCCGGCGCCTCCCGGGAGGATCGCTTCCCCGTTGCCGTGCGCGCAGGGTAGAGGAGGCGAGCCGCGTCGCTCGCGTGCGGTTTCGCGTCCGCGGTCGTTTCGAAGGGCGAATCCACCTCGATCCCCTCTTTGTGGGTGCGGGAGATCGCGTGAACCGAACGACTCGCTCTCGACCGCCTTCGCCCATCGCTCTGTCGGTGGTGTTGCTGCAGACGCTCCTGCTGGCGTCGGCCTGTGGCCCTGGGCGTGACGCGCCGACCGAGGCCTCCACGACGGCTTCGGGCGGCTACGACATCGTGATCGCGAACGGCCGGGTCATCGACCCCGATTCGGGTCTCGACGAGATCCGGCACGTCGGGATCCGGGGACGCACGATCGCGGCGATCTCGGAGACGCCGCTCCAGGGCGGGGCCACGATCGACGCCTCGGGGCTGGTGGTCGCACCGGGCTTCATCGACTCCCACGTCAACCGGCCGGACCTGGCGTCCAATCGCGCCCGCGCCATGGATGGCGTCACGACGATCTTCGTCACCGAGAGCGCCCCGCTCGACATCGACGGTTGGTACGAGGAGATGACCTCCTCGGCCGTCGTGCACTACGGCAGCGCCGTCGGGTTCTGGGAAGCGCGGCTCGAGGTGGTGGGCGATCCGGCGCTCGAGGGCGAGGCCCGCTGGATCGACATGGAGCACACCAAGGCGACGCCGCAGCAGTTGCAGCAGGTGCTCGCCAGACTCGAGGCGGGGCTCGAGAAGGGCGCGGTCGGTATCGGCATCCCGCTCGAGTACGTGCCCGCCGCAACCCAGGCCGAGATCCTCGAGGTCTTCCGCCTGGCGGCGCGCCACGGCGCGCCGGCGCACATTCACATGCGCGGCTGGGGCTACGACGAGAAGCGGGTGCGCAGCTACGGCGACCTCTACGAGGTGGTCTCCGGATCCATCCTCAGCGGGGCGGACGTGCGCGTCCTCCACCTCGACTCGTCCTACAACGACTGGACGCCGATCGGTCTCGAGCTGCTCGGCAAGGCGCAGCAGACTGGCGTCCGGGTCAGCGCCGACGTCACCGCGTACACCTACGGCGGCTGTCCCTCCAGCGCCGCCTACTTCGACGACTGGGAGTCCTATCCGGACGAGTACTTCTCGACCAAGCTGCAGCTGGCGAGCACCGGCGAATGGCTGACGCGGGAGAGGTTCCGCGCCATCCGCGAGAGCCCGACCGAGGTGCCCCTGCTGTGCCACGACAACAGCGAGGAGATGTTGACCCTGGCCCTCGCGAGTCCGTTGACGACCATCGGCTCCGACGGCGGCGGAACGCCCCATCCCCGGATCGCTGGCACCTTCAGCCGTGTCCTAGGCCACTACGTCCGAGAACGCAAGGTTCTCTCACTGATGGACGCTCTCGCCAAGATGACCGTCCTGCAGGCGCGGCACTTCGAGAAGCGGGTGCCCGCGATGCAGCGCAAGGGGCGCCTGCAGGTGGATGCCGATGCGGACATCGTGGTCTTCGATCCCCAGCGGATCGAGGATCGCTCGACGGTCGAGGATCCACTCGCCTTCTCCGTCGGAGTGCGGCACCTCCTGGTCGTCGGGAACCAGGTCGTGGTCGACGGCGAGCTGCGCGACGGCGTGCTGGCCGGCGAGCCGCTGCGGGGCCGTCGTCGGGAGTGAAGTCGCGGCTTCCCGGAAGTGGTTGGGGGGCCTCCTCGGGAAGTGGTCGGCCCTTCTCGGGCGGAGTCGCTCAGCGGCAGACGCCCACGGCGGACCGCCTTCCCCCGGTTCTTTCCCGCCGACTCCGTGGAATTGCCCCGAGACCTCGATCCAGTCACCGTCGACGCGGGGAGCGGCTAGGCTAGCTTCGTTCCCGAGACAGCTCGCCATGTCCTCCGACGATTCCAGGACTCCCGCTCCAGCCTCGTCCGACGAGAGGACGCCGGAGTCCGTCGACGGCGGCTCGGCAGCGTCTGGAGACGATCAGCCGACGCTCGACCAGGTCCAGGACCACCGCTCGCGGGAGCGAATGTCGTCCGGCCAGCGGATCGGTCCGTACCGGCTCGAGCGCCAGCTCGGCGAGGGCGGCATGGGCGAGGTGTGGCAGGCCCAGCAGCTCGAGCCGGTGCAGCGCCGGGTGGCGATCAAGATGGTCAAGTGGGGGATGGACACCCGCGCGGTCATCGCCCGCTTCGAGAGCGAACGCCAGGCGCTCGCGCTCATGGACCACCCGGCGATCGCCAAGGTCTTCGACGGCGGCGCCACGGAGTCGGGCCGTCCCTACTTCGTCATGGAGCTGGTGCAGGGCGAGTCGATCACCAGCTACTGCGACCGTTACCGCCTCAGCACTCGCGCCCGTCTCGATCTCATGCGGCAGGTGTGCGACGGAGTGCACCACGCCCATCAGAAGGGGATCATCCACCGCGACATCAAGCCGGGCAACGTCCTGGTGTCGCGGGTCGACGACCGTCCGGTGGTCAAGATCATCGACTTCGGCATCGCCAAGGCCACCGCTCGGCACCTGACGGAACAGACGGTCTTCACCCAGCTCGGACAGTGGATCGGTACACCGGTGTACATGTCGCCCGAGCAGGCCGAGCACACCGGGCTCGACATAGACACCCGCAGCGACGTCTACTCGCTGGGTGTGCTGCTCTACGAGCTGCTGGTCGGTGTTCCGCCGCTGGATCCGGAGGAGCTGCGCAAGGCGGGCTTCGACGAGGTGCGGCGCAGGATCCGCGAGACCGATCCGCTGCGACCGAGCACGCAGATCACGACGCGTGGCGAGCTGGCGCGGGAGATCGCCCAGAGGCGCTCCACGGATCCCCGCGCCCTCGCCCGCCGGCTGCGTGGCGACCTCGACTGGATCGCTCTCCGGGCGCTCGAGAAGGACCGCACACGTCGCTACGCGTCGGCGTCGGAGCTGTCGGCGGACATCGCCCGCTCGCTGCGCGACGAGCCGGTGCTCGCCGGTCCGCCCAGCGCGAGCTATCGCGCCAGGAAGTTCGTCCGCCGGCATCGTGTGGGAGTCGCCTTCGCGTCTGTCGTGGCGGGTCTGGTCCTCGCGTTGCTCGTGACCACCCTGGTGCAGGCCCGCCGTGTGGCGAAGGAGCGGGACCGCGCCAACCTGGAGGCGGAGACCGCTCGCGAGATCAGCGGGTTCCTGGTCGGCCTGTTCGAAGAGGCCGATCCGTCGCGGTCGCGTGGCACCGAGGTCACCGCCAGGGAGGTGCTCGATCGTGGCGTGCAGACGATCCGGGAGGACTTCGAACGAGACCCGGACGCGCGCGCCAACCTGATGCAGACCATGGGTCGGGTCTACACGGCGCTGGGGTTGTACGACGATGCTCGCCCGCTGATCGAGGACACGGTCGAAGTCCGCGAGACGATGCTCGGAGAGTCTCCCGAGCTGGCCGACGCGCTCGACGAGCTGGCCAAGGTGATGCACTGGCAGGGTGAGTACGAAGCCGGCCTCGCGGTGGCGGAGAGGGCGCTGGCGCTGCGCGAGGGTCTGCAGGGTCCCGAACAGCCGGAGCTCGGCCGATCGCTCAACAACTTCGGCAACCTGCTGGAGAAGAACGGACGGCTCGAGGAGGCGCGCGCGGCCCATCAGAGGGCGGCGGACCTGCGCGAGCGAGTGCTCGGGCCGGAGCACGAAGAGCTGGCGCAGAGCCTGCACAATCTGGCGGTGCTCGCGCTCGCGCGGGAAGACTTCGCCGACGCCGAACAGCTCCTCCTACGCTCGGCGGAGATCGAGCGGCTCAATGGCGGCGACGAGAGCTACGGCCGGGCGACGAGCCTTCACGTGCTGGCGATCCTCTACGAGCAGCAGGGACGCTACGAGGAGGCGATTCCGATCGAGCTCGAGGCCCTGGGGATCCGCGAGAGGGTGCTGGGTGAGGATCATCCGCACGTCTCCTTCAGCCTCACCACGCTCGGCAACATCTACCGCGCCGTGGGCCGCGCCGAAGATGCCGAGCCGCTGTTGCGTCGTGCCGTGGAGATCGCCGAGGCGTCGTGGGACTTCGGCTACGGTGAGGTGCGCTGGATCCACCGCAGCCTGGCCGGTTGCCTGGAGGAGCTGGGACGCGCGGCGGAGGCCGAGGGCAGGCTGCTCGACGTGATCTCCCGCACCGAGGCACTGGGGCAGAGGCGAGAAGAGGCGCTCATCCCGACGCTCGAGGCGTTGGCCGCGATGTACCGTCGTCAGGGAAGGCTCGGCGAGGCCCGCCCCGCGTTGTCGCGCTGGCTGGAGATCGAGGAACGCGTCTCGGGCCGTACCTCTCCGCTCGTCATCTCGGCCCTCCTGCCGCTGGCGGCGCTCGAGCGGGAGAGCGGACGGCAGGTCGAGGCGGAGCGCTACTGCCGCAGGGCGCTCGACATCGCCGGCAGTCTCCCCGACGACGCGCGCGAGAGACGCGCCGTCGACGACGCGTGCGGCTGAGCCAGGTTCCGCGCGGAGTGGCAACGCATGGCGCTCTGAAGGCGCTCCACTGTCAGGTCTTCACGAGTCTCCTCAAACTCGCTTCTGCTCAGTTCTCTCAGGAGCCTTCTCGGGAAGGCCTTGTCAGGCGACTGGCACCTTCTCGCCCCAGGTGCGTTGTAGGCGATCCAGGCGACGAGCCGCCGTTCGTTCTCGACCACGCCCAGAGGTACCACCGAGCCCTCGAAGTACTGAGCACCGCGAGGCCCACCAGTGGCCTGCTCGTCGTGCACCTCGTCGCTGTCGAGCAGGTACTGCCCGAGCGCGGTCGGCGGGTCCCCGACGTACGAGGCAGCGTCTGGTCTGCAGACCACTTCCGACCTGACGGTCGCCTCGTCTGCGGTGATGGATGATGGAGACCGCTGGCGGTCCGCGCGTTTCCCTCAGCGATCCACGGCTGTCGCTCGAGGTCCCCAGGCCGTATCCTGTCCGCTCCCGCCGAGAGCTCAGACCGAACAACGCCATGACGCCGACCGACGAAAGTCAGCTCAGCACACGCGACGCCGGAGCGCGAGCTCGCCATGCTCGTCTCGAGAGTCACTTCGACCGGCTGGCCGAGCTCGACAGTGAGCAGCGCTCGGCGCAGCTGGCCGAGCTGGAGCAGCAGGATCCGGATCTGGTGGACGACTTGCGCTCCCTGCTCAGCGAAAGGACCGGTGCGCCTGACCTGCCCACGGGAGGTGCGTTGGATCTGCCTCGGAAAGTGGGTGCAGGACCGGCACGCCCGCCCGGCCTGGCCGGTTCTTCGAGCTCAGCGGCCGGCGGGCGCTTCGCTCCCGGGCAGATGGTCGATGCCCGCTATCGCATCGTCGCGCTGCTCGGCCGAGGCGGCATGGGGGAGGTCTACCGTGCCGAGGATCTCAAGCTGGCCGAGCAGGTTGCGCTCAAGTTTCTGCCGCTGGACCTCAGCGACAATCCCGACTGGCTGCAACGGTTGCACGCCGAGGTCCGCACCGCCAGGCAGATCAGCCACGCCAGCGTGGTCCGGGTGCACGACATCGGGGAGGCCGATGGGCAGGCGTTCCTGAGCATGGAGTACGTCGACGGCGAGGACCTCGCCTCTCTGCTCCGCCGCATCGGTCGGCTACCAGGAGCCAAGGCGTTGGAGATCGCTCGCCAGCTCTGTGCCGGACTGGCGGCGGCACACCGGCGAGGAGTCCTGCACCGCGATCTCAAGCCCGCCAACGTGATGATCGACGGCGAGGGCAACGCCAAGATCAGCGACTTCGGCCTCGCGATCCTCGAGCAGGAAGCTGGTCTCGACCAGGCTGGCACGCCCGCCTACATGGCGCCCGAGCATCTCGTGGACGGCCGGGTCTCGTTCGCGTCCGACATCTACGCGCTCGGCCTGGTCCTGTACGAGTTGTTCACCGGCAAGCGCGCCTTCGCCGACGTGCCGGGCAGCGAGCAGGCCATCGCACGCGCTGCGCCGAGTGAGGACCATCTGCGTGCCCTCGACGACCTCGAACCGCAGGTGGCGGAAGTCATCCGACGTTGCCTGCAGGGAGACCCGCGGAAGCGGCCCGGCGACGCTCTGCACATCGCCCGGTCGCTGCCCGGTGGAGACCCGCTCGCGGCGGCGCTGGCGGCGGGGGAGACCCCGTCGCCCGAGATCCTGCGCGCCGCGCCGGTCGAGGGGTCGATCTCCCGTCCGAGGGCAGCGGCCGTCTGTGGCGTCGCGGTGCTCGCCTGGATCGGGGTTCTCTTCGTGCGCAGTCAGACCACCATCGCGACCGTCGACGGCGATCAGCTCAGCGCTCAGGTCCTCGAGCATCAGGCAGAGCAGTTGCTGGAACGCCTCGGCGTCGCGGATGTCGGTCGCGCGACGCAGCTGATCGTGCCGAACGCTACGGACGTACTGCCCGAGGACCTCGAGCTGCCGCTCGCCGAATGGCATGCGCGCGTCGCCAACTGGTGGTCTTCACCTCTGACCTATCGCCACAGGACCTCCCCGGCCGGAGTGCGACTGCGGGAGCTCTGGCGGGACGAGAAGATCTGGGAGCCGAGGTCGTCCCTCGTCGATCTCGATACGCGGGGTCGACTACTGCGCCTGGTGAGAGTACCGCCCATCGATGTGCTGCCCGCTCCGCAGACAGAGCCGGTGGACTGGCAGGCCCTGTTCGTGGCTTCTCGCCTCGACCCCGACGAGCTCGAACCAGTGGCGCCTATGCGTGCCCTGGGTACGGAGGTCGACGCCCACCACGCGTGGCGAACGGTAGCCGGAGGAGCTGGCTCCGCCGAGCGGCGCGCCGAAGAACACGACCTGGTGGTGGAGGCGGCCTCACGTGCCGGCCGGGTGGTCTTCTGGCAGGTCTCGCCCAGCTCGTCGTCGCCTCCGGCATCGCTCACCGGTGTGGTCACCTTCGCTCTGGTCGTGCTCCTGACGATGCTCGGTCTCGGCTCCTGGCTGAGCTACCGCAACCTGCGTTCCGGTCGCGGTGACGCGTCGGGAGCGTCGGTGCTCGCCGCCGCATTCGTGGTGCTCATGGCCGCCAACTCGCTGCTGTACGCATGGCGCGAGATCTTCGCCTCGTTCGGCAGCCTGTTCGAGGAGATGTCGATCACGCTCCTGCTCGGGGTGTTGAGCTGGGTCTCGTACATGACGCTCGAGCCGGTGATCCGGCGGGTGCTGCCGAGCTCCCACGTGTCGTGGGCGCGGCTCACCCGTGGCGGTGTCCGGGATCCACTGGTGGCGAGGACCTCCCTGCTCGGCTTCGCCGCCAGCGCGCTGCTGACGGCAGCGTTCGACGCCTGGTTGTGGCTGCGGCTGCAGGGCGACGGTGCTCCCCTCTACCAGCACCTTCCCCATTGGCCGGGAGCCCTCGGCGGCGCCTCGAGTGCGTGGGCGAATCTCCTCCACCCGGTGCTCTTCCTGGTGCCACTCGGCAGTGCGTTCCTGCTGTTCCTGCCCTCGCTGCTGATCCCGTCGGCCCGGGCGCGGTCCATTGCGCTCGTGGCGGGCGGCCTCCTCGTGCTCAGCCTGGCAGTCGTGGCGGCCGAGAGCCCGCTGCACGGCGTTGCGATCGGAGCGGTTGTCATCACCATCCTGCTCCTGCTCGGCATCGTCGGGATGTTCGGTTACTCGATCTTCAACCTGGTCACCGTGCTCACCCCGGTGAGCCTCGACCCGGACCTGTGGTGGGCGCCAGCGAGCTGGGGGCCGCTGATCGTCGTCGCGGGCCTCATCGTTGCGGCAGCGGTCATCGCCTCGAATCGGGGTCCCGGCGAAGCTGCAGTGGCTCGCGGCACCCATGTCTTCTCCTTCTCGCCGTCCGCCTGCCCCCCGACGCCTGCCTCCTCGACTGCGCCAGCTGGCGAGCGGCTGCGGCGCCGACGTCGGGAGTGACGTCGCGGCTTCCCCGAGACACAGGTCCCTTCTTCAGAACACCGGTTCCCCCCAAATGCTCGAGTTCTTCTCGGTTGGGTCCTCCTCAGACGAGCGTGCGACGACATGACCGCGATCTTCGGCGTCCTCGCTGACGCCAAGTCGTCCGAGCAGCAGGCGATGCTCGAGGCGCTGGGATCCGGATCCGAATCATGGCCTCACGAGCGGATCGGCCAGTGGAACGACCAACGGTTTGCGGTAGGCATCCAGGCCCGATCCAACACGCCGGGATTCGAGAGGGACGGCCAGCCGCTCGTCTGCCACGACACGGGTCAGGTACTGGTCTGTGACGCGCGCCTGGACAATCGGGACGAGCTGGCCGGGCGCCTCGGACTCGACCCGTCTCGTTCCTCTCTGCCCGACTCGCGGCTGATCCTCGAGGCCTTTCGAAGATGGGGGCTCGACGCTCCCGGTCACCTTCGCGGCGACTACGTCCTGGCCCTCTGGGATCCACGAGACCGCCGTCTCGCGTTGGTCAGGGATCCTCTGGGGGTTCGGCAGCTCTACTGGTTCAAGTCGGGCGCCCGACTCGCGTTCGCCTCGAGTCTCCAGGGCCTCCTGGCCTTGGACTGGGCACCGCGCCTGCTCGATGAGGTCTGGCTCGCCGGCACCCTGCAACGAAGCCTGTTGTCCGAGGAACCGTGGCGTACGCCGGTGGCGTCGGTCCGGCGGCTGCGCCAGGGAACCTGTCTGGTCTGCGAGCGGGGCGGCGAGCCGCGGCAGTCCCACTTCTGGACTCCCGACCTCAGCATCCGTCGCGAGTCGGACCAGGCCTTCGAAGAGGAGTTCCGCGAGCTCTTCCGACGCTCGGTCCGTGCGCGCCTGCGCAGTGCGTTCCCCGTCGCGTCGACACTGAGTGGAGACCTCGACTCGAGCGCCGTCAGCACCGTGGCCGCCAGCCAGGCCGACGCGGATCAGCTGCCGATCCGCACCGTTACCGCCCGATTCCCGACCCAGGCCGAGCCCGCTTCCGGTACCGAGCAGAGCCGACTCGTCGCCGACGTCAACCGTCGCCAGAGTCTCTCTCCCCTGACCGTGAATGTGGACGAGCTCTCGCCGCTCTTCTTCGAAAGGGAGCTGCAGGATGCGCTGGCGGCTCCGAGCTTCTCGCCCGACTCGTCCATCGACTGGGCGCTCTGCAGAGCCTGCGCCGACGCCGGGTGCAGGACTCTGCTGACCGGTGTCGGCGGAGAGACCACGATCTCCCACGGTTTCGGGGCCCTGCCGTCCTACTTCCGCACTCTCCGCTGGCTGGCGCTCTGGCGTGAGGTGCGTGCGCTCCAGCAGCGGCACCCCAGTTTCGCGGTTCCTGCACAACGGATCCTGTGGGGAGCGGTGTTGCGCCCGCAGCTCAACGCCTGGTTCCCCACGGCGTTCGTGAGATGGCGTGCCACTCGGTATCGGCAGGGGGGCGGTTGGTTTCCAGCGCAGATGCTGGCTCCCGAGCTCGCCCGCCGGATCCGGTTCTCGGAGCGTCGCGTCGAGGCGTTGCTGCCTCGAGATCGAGACGAACTGAGTTGGTTCGGTCTCGATCCCGTGGTCTTCGCCGCCCAGACGCACGACAGCGTCGCCTCGAGTCACGGCATCGAGGTGCGCCATCCGTTCCTGGATCAGGACCTGATCGAGTTCTGCCTGCGCCTGCCCCACGATCAGAGATTGCGCGACGGCTGGACCCGCTGGATCCTGCGAAGCTCCCTCTCGGCCGAGCTGCCCGACTCGGTCCGCCAGGGCTTCGGCAACAAAGCCCACGGCACCAACGGCCGCATCCGGCTCTCCTCTCCCTCCGGCGCCGAGGAGCTGACGCGACGCCTGAAGCCCCTTCCCGAAGAGCTCCGCCCCTTCCTCGATCAGGCCTCAGTGAGTCTCTACCTGCAGCGACTGCTCACCGCACCACCGGATCGCGGCAGCGAGGCTGCCTACGCAGCGGTCCACTCGGTCGGAGCGCTCGCCGAGTGGCTCCAGCGCAATCCGCTGAAGCTGTCCTGGTAGGGAGATCGCTCCACCGCTCCACCTCGCTCTGCGCCGAGCGGTTGGTGTGAGCGGAGGCCGAAGGCTCGTCGAGCGATCCATCCGGAGACGGTCGAGGGACGGCTTCAGAGGAGTCGAGATCCGCCTGCCGAGCCTCCCCCAACGCATCTCCGGGGCTTCTTTGTCACCGGAGAGCCCCGGTTGTCGCAGGTACGGGTCGAAGGAGGCATCCCACTGATGCTGCGACCGAACAGTTCCAACACCCCCTGCCGGCCCGCCCGCACACGCCCGCCGGGAACCCTTCGGCGAGGCCCCGGCCTGTTGCTGCTCTCCGTCCTCGCTCTCTGCCTGGGGACACCTACGTCCGCCGCCGTCTTCGTGGTCACCTCCGGAGCCGATGTCGGCGACGCCGCTCCGGGGAACGGAATCTGCGGTGCGGTGGTGGGCATGATCACGGTCTGCACTCTGCGCGCCGCCGTCGAGGAGGCCAATGCCCTGCCCGGGAGCGACACCGTCACTCTGGGCGTCGGGACCTTCGCCATCGGCAGCGAGCTCGACGTCACGGATCACCTCGGCATCACCGGCCAGGGACCACGAGCGACCACCGTCAGGGCGGCGACCGGCGTCGCGACGCGTCTCTTCGACGTCGAAGCCGGAAGTGTGTTCACGCTCTCCGACGTCACCCTGCGCGGCGGTGACGCCGGGTTCTTCTACGGCGGGGCGATCCACGCCGACGGCTCCCTGCTGGTCGACCGCGTCTGGTTCGACGGCAACCGGGCGGACACCTGCGGCGCCGTACGCGCCGCCGCGACGACCGAGATCAGCAACTCGACCTTCACCGGCAATGTGGCCGAAGGCCCGGGCTTCGGTGGCGAGGGGGGAGCACTCTGCGTGTCGGCGGGATCCTCGACGGCGATCACCAACTCGACCTTCACCGGCAACCGGGCGAAGAACGGAGCCGCGATCCTGATCTCCCATCCCAGCAGCTTCCTCTTCATTGCCTCGTCGACGATCGCGGGCAACGTCGACGTCGAGCCCACGCCGCTGGACTCGAGCGCCATCCATCACCTCGACGCGGCTTCGCTCGCCCTGCACCAGAGCATCATCTACGGCACCTGCGAGTACGGTGAGGAGGCCGACATCTCGTCCCTCGGCGGCAACCGCGAGGGTCCTGGACACGGCTGCACGATCGGCGCCCCCGACGACCTGGCGGACCTCACCGCCCTAGACCTGGCGCTGGGGAGCCTGGGGGACTACGGTGGCCCCGTGCCCACCATGCTGCCCGGTCTCGCCAGTCTCGCGGTCGACCCCGGCACCACCGCCCTCATCTGCTCGCAGTTCGACGCCCGCGGCGAACCCCGCGTCGCCAGCTGCGACGTCGGCGCCGTCGAGCGCCAGCCCGACGACGTCGATTCAGGACCGGTCTTCGTCGACGACTTCGAGAGCGGCACCACCGACGCGTGGTCGTTCGTCGTGCCGATGCCCTGAGTGCAGGAGCGGTACCACGGTCCAGTGGAAAAGAAGATCGCGAGCGCCTGGGTCTCTCGCCCGGCGGCGTGAGTCCGGAATCCATGGCGCGTTGATCGGATGCCGCACTCAAGCGCATTCACTCGAGTGACAGTCACTCGCGGGGTCTCGCGGGGTCTCCTGAGCTGACTGGAGGCTTCAGAGAAGGCGTCTGAGGTGACTGGCACCTTCCCCTCTTCCCGCTGTGGTGCCTTCCCGAAGGGGTTGGTCCCTATCAGGTCTTTTCAGCCTGATCAGGCCTGCGCCGCGCTCGAGCGCCTGCAGGCAGCCGAGACGGCAGTGGCGAAAGGGCCAGCTCCTAGCCGGCGGACGCCGACTCGGGTCGCTGGCACCGGTGTCCGTTCGTTGCCACTGTGTGGCCAGCGACCGTCGACGAGACCGGGGCAGCTCAGCAGGCCACCTCCCGGAGACAGGCTCGAGTCCGGGGTAGCCTTTGCGTATGTCGACTGGCCTCAGCTCTCTCTGGCATCGGGTGGAGGCGGTCCTGAACCAGGTGCTGGACGCTTCGTCTCCCCACGAGGCATTCGCCCTCGACGCCGCGACGCGTGAGCGCGTTCACGAGCTCTCCGGGGACCAGACCGTCGCCCAGCAGGTCCTCCGTATCCTCGAGGAAACGCGCGACGACGACGAGCTCTTCGATCGACCGATCACCGAAGTGGTTCCGGGTCTGTTCGAGGACCTCGAGGGCGCGGCTGACGCGAACGAGCTCACCGCCAGAACAGAGAACCCGCGCCTGATCGACCGCTACCGACTCCTCTCGGTGCTCGGCCGCGGTGGAATGGGCGTCGTCTACCGCGCGGAGCGCGCCGACGACCAGTTCCAGAAGGAGGTCGCTCTCAAGCTCCTGCCGATGGGCCTCGAAACACCGGAGGGCCGTCGCCGGCTTTTGATCGAGCGCCAGATCCTGGCGCGCCTCGAGCATCCCGGCATCGCTCGACTGCTCGACGGGGGTGTCACCGAGGAGGGGACGCCCTACCTGGTGATGGAGCTGATCGACGGTCGCCCGATCGATGCCGCCTGTGTCGAGGATCGGCTCTCGACCCGTGAGCGCGTCGAGCTTTTCCTCGAGGTCTGTGCCGCCGTCGACTACGCCCATCCCAACCTGGTCCTCCACCGCGACCTCAAGCCGACCAACTGCCTGGTGACGCCCGAGGGCCGAGTCAAGTTGCTCGACTTCGGTATCGGCAAGTTGATCAGCGAGGACGCCTCCGACGGCACCGTCGTCCAGCCGCTGACCCCACGCTTCGCGTCACCGGAGCAGCTGCGCAACGAACCGGTCTCGGTGGCCAGCGACATCTACGCGCTCGGCCTCCTCCTCGATCGATTGCTCACTGGCACAGCGCCCTTCGAGCTCGACGGCCTCGACCGGAGCCAGATGCTGGCCCGGGTCGAGTCGAAGGAGCCGTCCCTGTCGAGCAGCCGCGCCACGAGGCCGAGCGTCGCCCGCCAGCTACGCGGCGACCTCGACCGGATCATCGCCAAGGCTCTGGAGCTGCGCCCGGAGAATCGCTATGGCTCGGTCCGCGAGCTGGCCGAAGACCTCGAGCGCCATCTCGACGGACGTCCAGTCCAGGCGCGACCCATCACCTGGCGCATTCGTGCCGTCAAGTTCATGGGTCGCCACCGAGTCGGCGTCGTGGCCGTCGGTCTGCTGACGGTCCTGGTTGCCGTCGCTGTCGGCTCGGTCATCGTGCAGGGCCAGGTCGCTGCGCACGAGCGCGACCGGGCTCGCATCGAGGCGCAACGGGCCCAACGCGTCACCCGCGTACTCACCGAGGTGCTCGCGTCCTCAGCCGGCGACGCGATGGGCAGCGGGGAGCGGACTGCGCGCGAGATGCTCGAGGACGCAGAGGTCGACGTGCGCGCCGAGCTGGCCTCGGATCCCGTGGTGCTCGCGTCGATGCTCGAAGTCCTCGCCGTGCCGCACATCACCTACGCCAACGACGTCAAGTCGCTCTCACTCGCCGAAGAAGCCGTCGCGTTGCTCGAAGAGCAGGCTCCGCTCGAGCATCTGGCGCTGGCGCGAGCTCGGACGACGCTCGCCAGCGTGCGCGCCGACCTCGGTCGGGTCGAGGGCGTCGAGGAGATGTTGCACGCGGCCCTCGAAGGCTTCGCCCTGGTTGGCGAAGAAGACTCGGTCGACGCCGCGAGCGCGCACCGCCGACTCGGTTCCGTCTTGCTCGCTCGCGGTGAGACCGCACGGGCGCTGGAGCACTCGCGTGCCGCGCTCGCGCGTTTCGAGGCTCACGGAGAAGCGGCCCAGGTGGCCATCGAGAAGACCAATATCGCAATGGTCCTCAGGGCCGCGGGACGTCACCAGGAAGCGATCGAGCTCAACCGGGAGGCCCTCGCGTACTTCGAGCGGGTCTATGGTGCCGATCATTCGAATACCGCGGGTACGCGCAACAACCTGGCCAACTCTCTGATGGAGCTCGGCCACCCTCACGAAGCCGCCGAGCTCTACCGGCAGGCTCTGGCGACGAGTGAGTCCGTCTTCGGTTCCGGACACCGAAGGAACGGGACCACGCTGACCAATCTCGCGCGCGCTCTCCTCACCCTGGGCGAGCTCGAGGAGGCCGAGGTTGCGGCGCGGCGTGCGGTGAAGGTCTTCGAAACCGGTCTCGTCGAGTCGGACCATCCTTCCCTCATCGGTGCCCGCATGAACCTCGCGAGCGTCGAGCTCGCCCTCGGCAACGTCGCCGAAGCTCGAGCTCTCTATGAAGAGGGCTACCGCGTCCTCGTGGATCGTCTCGGCGACGCCCACGGCACCACGCACCGTGCAGCCTCGCTGCTCGCTCTCGCTCGGATCGACGCGGGCCAGCTCGACGAGGCCGCCCCCCTGCTCGAGGGTGCGGTGGCGCACTTCCGCAACGGCAGCGCATCGCGGAGCGGAACCCTCGGTGAGGCGCTCGTGGGCCTGGCCCAGCTCGCGGCCCTCCGCGGACACTGCTCGAAGGCACTCGCCCTCCTGTCGGAGGCTGGAGCCCATCTGGCGGACTCGCTGCCGGCACAGGCACCGATGGCCGAGAGGCGTTCGAGAGTCGAGGTCCGGTGCTCCGAGGAGATCTCTTCGTGATGGCAGCTCGCGACGCGTCGAGCCGGCGGGTCAGCGCGCCCCCCACCGAGCCTGGCGAGATCACTCGACTGCTCGACGCCTTCGGTGCAGGCGACGGCGATGCCTTCGACAAGCTGGTGCCGCTGGTCTACGACCAGCTCCTGATCCTCGCGCGCCAGCAGCTCGCACGTTGGCGACGCGGAGGCACGCTCGACACGACGTCGCTGGCGCACGAGGCCTACCTGCGTCTGTGTGAGGGCGAGCTCGCCGATCTCGCGGATCGCCAGCACTTCTACGCCGTCGTGTCGCGCTCGATGCGTTTCATCCTGGTCGATCGGGCGAGGGCTCGGCAAGCGGCGAAGCGCGGCGCTGGACAGTCTCGTGTGACACTCGATCGAGTCGAGGTGGCCAGCCCTGACGAGTTCGAGACGATGCTCTCGATCGACCAGGCGCTCTCGCACCTGGCTGAGGTCGACCAACGCCTGGAACGCGTGTTCGAGTGTCGCTTCTTCGGCGGGCTGACCGCCTCGGAGACGGCCGGTGCGCTCGGACTGTCCGAGCGCACCGTCCACCGAGACTGGCTCAAGGCGAAGGGCTTCCTCCGTTCGCGGCTCGGCTGAGTCGTCCGTGTCGCGACCGCCAGTGTCCTGGGCGGCCGTTCGCTGAGCCCTGAGAACCTGGAGGCCGAATCGCGCTCGGGACTCAGGGCACGCTCGACGACCAGGCGTCGACATCGCCCGACTCGAAGTCGTCGCAGAACAGGTCGCAGTAGTCGAGCAGATAGCCGAGGAGGTGACTGCCTCCGGGATTGCCGTCGCTCTGCCCGATGCTGTCCCAGGCGATGGCGAAGCGTCCGACCGACGATCCCACCGCCGGTTGTCTCTGATCGTTCATGATCCAGGTGTTGACCTGGAACTGTCCGCCGGCCGGCACGCCGTCCTCGGTCACGATGCGAGCCTGGATGCTGTGCGCCGAGTCGTCGTTGCCGGCGACGCCGGTGTCGGTCTCCCAGGCGACGTAGAAGCCGGAACGGCCGATGTCGGTGACCTCGGGCTCGAAGGCATCGCTGTCGGCGAGCGCGCTGAGCTCGACGGTCGGCGCCACCGGATCGAGGTCGCCGTCGAACACTCGCGCCAGGATGCGCGCGCCCTCGTACCAGGTCACCGCCACCCGGTCGTCCCACTGCTGGGCCGCGACATCGATGAACGTGCCGTCTTCGTTGCCGTCGACGAGACGATCGGTCCCTTCGCCGACTCCGCCCGCGGTGAACCTCCGTAGGTGGATGTCTGGAACCGTCCAGGCAATCACGAATCCACCGTCGTAGGGGCCGTCGGGGTCGTCGGCCGGAAGCTCGTCGACCCGCGGGTAGGCCTGGCTGCCCGAGGTTTCGACGTTGACCAGGAACTGGCTCCCCGTCGGCGCGCCGTTGCTGGTCACCATCCGACCCTGAATGCTCGTGCCGGTGTCGCCGCTGCCCGGGAAGGTCGCGCTACGGAAGACGACGACGAACTGACCGCCCGAGAGCGCCGCGACGTCGGGAACGTGCGTCCCGCCGGAGAGACTGGCGGGCTCTGCATTCACCATCTGCTTCGGTCCGGTCGGTTGACCGGCGGCGTCGAAGTGCCGGCAGTGGATGCTCCAGATGTTCTCCGTCTCGTGTCGCTCCGTCCACACCACCAGAAAATCGCCATCGGGCGAAGCGGCGACCTGTGGATCCTTGAGGTTCCTGGCTCCGGTCAGGGCTCCGGAGGACACCAGGATCGGATCTTCGAGCGCCTGGCGGTCGTACGAGAAGCGTCGCGCCCAGATCTCGCCGGTCGACCAGACGACGACCGAGCGCCCGAGATCGTCGACATCGATGGCCGCAGACCCTGGATTGCCGGGCTGGACTGCCGTCGGACCGTCATACCAGATCTCCGGCTCGCCCACCTGAGCGTCGGCAGGCGATGGGTGGGAGAGAACCAGAAGCAGGTGGACGGCCACCGCGATCGTGGGAAAGAGCAGGGTCGGACGGTGAGTACTAGCCATTTGCAGAACACTCCGGGAGTGTGCGCTCTGCGACGCAGCACGGAGGAGCCGGCTACGAGATTCGACGCAGAAGGCGCGTTCACCTTCTCCTCGTAAGGAGGGTGCCCGGACTGCCATCTGATGTCCCACTTTCTCGTGGGCGTGGGAGCGGCCGGGGATCGTCGGTCCTCCTCCCCGAGTTCCGCAGCCTTCACCTCGGCCTTCGAGCAAACCCGCCGTGCAGTCCGAAGAGGGTGGCATGGCCGTTGGGAACTCTCAGGGAAATTCTCAGGTGACTGGCACCTCCTTCCTCCTTCCCGTCGCGGCGGAACCGACAGAATGCACCTGTCGCGGGCACTTTGCATGACAAAGCGCCCGCGATGTATCCACGAAGTCTCCAGCGGCCCGGTCACTCCTTCTTCCTGTTCGGCCCCCGAGCGAGCGGCACGACCACCTGGCTCCGCGAACACTTCGCAGACGCCACTTGGTTCAGTCTGCTGTGGGCCGAACACCATCTACCGCTCCTCGAGTCGTCTCAGGGAGCGCGTCGAAGAACGGCCTGTTCGGAAGGCACCGTCGGCAGCCGGCTCGGGAGTCACTCCGCGAGCACCTCGTCGGCCCCTCGCCCGCGACTTCATGAGGTTGCCGCCGCACAGCGGCAGTGGTCTACCTGGCCGCCACCGCGGCCTCGATCTCCCGGCGCATCGGATCCTCGGGGCTCAGGTATTCGCGGGCCAGTGCGTCGGCCCGTGCGAGCGAAGCCGTCGCCTCCGGGTCCGTTGGCTGCAGCAACCGCGAAAGTGCATAGAGCGGCTCGATCCAGCGATGGTTGGGAGCCCCCGCGCTGGCGAGGGACTCGAGCTGCCTGCGGTAGGCGTCGACCGCTTCGGCAGTACGCCCCTGAGCCTCGCGCAGGCGCCCGAACTCGCGCCAGGCGAACGCTTGGCGAGCTCCGTGCTCGCCGAAGTTGGCGCGATCGATGGTCAGGGATCGCTCGAGGTGGCTTTCCGCAGCGCTGAAGTCCTCTCGCCGACGCTCGAGCTCGCCTAAGGTGAGCAGCACGGAGCCGAGGCTGGGATCGTCCGCACCGAAGGCCTCCTCCTGGATGGCGAGTGCCTGGTGCAGGAACGGCGCCGCGTCGTCGAAACGCTCGGCGTGCATCAGGCAGGCCCCGAGTCCGCTCAGCGACTGTGCGACGACCGGACTCGACGCTCCGAACAGCCGACGCCGCAGGTCGATCGCGCGCCGATAGTTGCTCTCGCAGGTCTCGAGATCGCCAGCCAACATGGCCGCGAAGCCCAGATTGTGCACCGCGCTGGCGGTGTCCGGATGCAGCTCCCCGAGGGTCTTCAGCAGGATGCCGAAGTTCTCTTCGTGCAGCGCCTGCGCCCGCGCCCGGCGGCCATCTCTGCCGGCGATGACGGCGAGGACGTTGAGGAACGACGCGGTCTGCCGGTGGCCTTCGGGCCACAGGCGGCGCGCCATCGCCAGGCCATCCTCTGCAACCTCCTCGGCGCGACGGTTGTCCCGCTGGTTCTGGTGGTGCCGAGCCAGCTCGCGCAGCAGCCAGACGCTCTCTTCGCGATCTCTTCCGCCGGATTGCTGTCGGTCGAGCTCGATCGCTCGGGTCAGGAACCGCTCGGCCTCGTCGAGCTCGCCGGCGAGGCTCAGCGTGCTTCCCAGCGTCATGTGAGCGAGCATCAGGGCAGGGTCGGACCCTGATTGATGTTCCAGCCGCAGGTCGAGCTCTCTGCGGTTGGCGTCCTCCGCGCTGTCGTACTGGTTGAGGCGTTGGAACGCCGCGCCGATCACCGCCAGCATGTCCGCCTGGGCCAGCGGTTCGTCGCGGAGCTCTGCGAGCCTTGCGAGACCACGGTCGAGGAGGTCACGCGCCGAGACCTCCTCGCCGCTCTCCGGGTTGGCGGCCTCGAACAGGTCGAGAGTGAAGTCGGTGACGCGCTGGGCGCGGTCGCGCTGGAGTGCCGTCCGCCGCTGCTCGAGGCTGACGATCACCAGCGCCGCGGTCAGCAGGACGACGAAGCCGGTGGCCGCAGCCACGGCGACCCGGTTGCGGGCGATGAACTTGCGCAGCCGGTAGCCGACCGACGGAGCGCGCGCCGAGACCGGGATTCCGCTCAGGTGATTCGCCAGGTCGGCGGCGAGATCGGCGGCGCGGCCGTAGCGGCGCTCGGGCTCGGAGGCCAGGGCCTTCGACAGCACGGCATCGAGGTCGCCGCCGAGCCTGCGGGCCAGCGCGGCCGGAGTGCAGTTGCGTGCCGCGGCGACTTCGGTGCGTTCGCCTTCTTCCAGGGCGGCGAACCGGCGACTCGGCGCCGGGGCGTCGGTGGCCAGCCGGGCGGCCAGGGTCGTCGGCGACGTGTCCTCGACGGGGTGGGGCTTGGCGCCAGTCAGCAGCAGGTAGGCCAGCGCTCCCAGGGCGTAGGTGTCGGTGGCGGTGGTGACCGCTCCGCCGGCGACCTGCTCCGGCGCCGCCCAGGCCGGAGTCAACGGCGCCAACTGCGACCGCGTCATGCCCGGGCCACTCTCGGAGAGCACCTTGGCGACGCCGAAGTCCAGCAGCTTGGGACGACCGTCCTCGGTGACCAGCACGTTCTCGGGCTTGAGATCCCGGTGCACGACGAGCTGCCGGTGCGCCGCCTCGACCGCCTCGCAGACCTCGATGAGGAGCCGCAGGCGGTCCTCGATCGAGAGCCTTTGCCGGTCACACCACCGGTCGATGCGCTCGCCTTCGACCAACTCGAGCACGAAGTAGGGAGTGCCGTCTTCGCTCACTCCTCCGTCGAGCAGTCGGGCGATGGCCGGGTGATCCAGCCCGGCGAGGATCTGGCGCTCGGCCAGGAAGCGGGCGCGCGCCTCGGGCGTGGTCATGCCCATCGGCAGGAGCTTGATGGCGACGCGGTGCTCGTACTGCCCGTCGGCGCGCTCGGCCAGATAGACCACACCCATGCCGCCGCGGCCGATCAGCTCGATCAACCGGTAGGCGCCGACCTGCCGGCCCGAGAGGTCCTTCGCGACGTCGTCGTCGGGCGAGAGGCCGGAGCGTTCGGCCAGCGATCCGAAGAAGGCCTCCGAGTCCTCGTCGGCGGCCAGCAGCCTCTCGACCTCGCGCCTGAGCTCCGGGTCGTCGCACTCCCTTGCGAGGAAACCAGGCCGTTCGCTCGGCGGCAGCACCCAGGCCCGCTCCGCCAGGTCGCACACCCGTTGCCAGCGCTGCGGGTCCATGGCGGGAGGCTAGCGGATTCCTGCGCCCCGGCAGGCGGACACCGGGCGGACACCAGGGGCTGGACGGTGCGTGATCCCGTTTCGGCTCCGATCACGTCAACCCGGCTGGAGAAGGAATGGGCCGCGAGGCGGAAGGCCGTCGCGGCCGGACGACACCAGTCTGTTCGCCCCCGATGGGGAATGCCAGAGGCCCAAGGGTCACAACGAAAGGAGTCCGTATGTACAGGAAGATCACGATCTGTCTCGTCACTCTGCTCTTCGCGGTATCGACTGCCGAGGCCGGACCGAGAGTGATGGCCGATGCTGAGGGCATCGCCAGCGTGCAGCTCAGTAGAACGACCTTCGAAGCGTCACCTGAGATCAGTTTCGAATACGCCGTAGTGCGCATCTCCGGGCCGGAAGGGTACGAGTTGACCAAGCGCCTGGGCCCCGGCGAGACCCTCTTCGCCGACATCGCTCTGGAGCGCGATGCATCGACCGAAGGCGGATCTGAAGCGTTCCAACCCATGGCCGGCGGCCTGCCAGAGGGTCGATACGGATACGAGATCGTGCTCGGTCTGGAGGATGGATCGGTGCGCACCCAGGCCGGGTCCTTCCGGGTCGAGGGAGGTTCGATCGTGCGGCCGGAGGTGAGGTCCGGACCGAGTGAGCCCGCGCAGGTCGAGGCTGCCTCGAGCTATGCGTTCTCGGTGGACAACAATCTGACGGTCAACGACACCGCCGACGACGGAGAGACCTTCCTCCAGTTGAACTCCGGATCGTCTCTCGATGCCGAGCTGTGGCTATGGAAGAACACCGACGGCCTCTTGCGGCTCCAGCACGTACAGATTCCGACCACCACCGACATCCTCAGCGTCGAACCCTCGGGGCAGGTCGGCATCGGCACCACGACTCCGTCTCAGGAGCTGCACATCGACAGCCCCGATGGGGGAGACATCCGGCTCACCAGGAACGGGGGCGCCGGATCCAACTGGTTCTTCGGGATCACCGGTGGCGACGACCGGATCGGCATCCAGGACCACTCGTCCGGGATCAGTCCCAGCATCCTGAGCATTCAACAGGGCGCACCTCCCACGTCGTTGGAGATCACCTCCAACGGCAACATCGGCATCGGCACTGCGAGTCCGGCTGCCAAGCTGCACGTCAACGGCAGCTTCCGCGCCGACGGCGACGTGACGCTGTTCTCGAGCCGGGCGGTGAAGACCGCCATCGGTGCGGTGAACCCGGCCGACCTGCTGGCCAAGGTCGCCGAGCTCACCGTGGCGACCTGGCGCTACAAGAGCGAGGATGCGACGAGCCGCCACATCGGCCCGTTCGCCGAAGACTTCCAGCGGCTGTTCGGCGTCGGCGACGGCGAGACCATCTCGGTGATCGACGCCCAGGGCGTCACGCTGGCGGCGATCCAGGGCCTGCAGCAGGAGTTGGCCGAGAACGACGCCCAGATGCAGGCGCTGCAGTCCGAGAACGCCGACCTGAGGTCTCGCCTCACCGCCCTCGAGGCTGCCATCGAGGCGCGCATCGACGAGTCCGAGAGGGAGTCGCGATGAGCTCCTGTTCCTCGAACGGGGCACCGATCCCGGTGCGACGGAGTCGAAGAAGCCTCCGGCCACGCCGTATCGGCTGGCTCCCCCTCCGCTCGATCCTGATGCTCGGCTTCGCCGTCGTCGTGCTGTCGGCGCCGGGTCGTCTGCTTTCCCTGGATTGCCCGGTCCCCTCCGGCGATCACGCCACGGTGCAGGAGGCGGTCGATGATCCGACTTGCACGAACATCACGCTGTCGGCCCAGAGCTACCCGGAATCGGTCATGGTCGCGAGACCCGTCTCCTTGGTCGGGGTCGGGTCGTCCTCGAGCACTCTCGATGGCCGTCTCTGGATCGCCGAATCCGGAATCGGAACCGATGTGGCGGTCGACGGGATCGGAATCCGGAACGGCTGCCCGGGACCGGGCCTCCTGGTCGAGACCGGCACCGTGCTCCAGCCGATCGACGTCACGGTGGAGCAGGTCGCTCTCCCCTGCCCGCAGTTCTCCTTCGAGATCTTCTCCGATGGTTTCGAGTCGGGAAACACGTCGGCCTGGAGTGCAGTCGTGACGGAATAGGCCTGCTTGCCGTCTCCCACCACCTCGGAACCGGCTGCATACGACCTCGGACCTACTGCCCAGGTCGGCCACGCGGGCGGTCAGACGAGTTGGCTGTAGAGCCAGGCTCGGGCCGTACGCCAGTCGCGCTTGACGGTGGCCGTCGAGGCTCCCACGGCCTCGGCGGTCTCCTCGACGTTCAGGCCGCCGAAGAAGCGGCACTCCACCACCCGCGCCTGGCGTTCGTCCATGGCCTCGAGCCGGTCGAGTGCGGCGTCGAGCGCGAGCAGGTCCTCGCTCACCTGGGCATCGAGGGCGGGGTGCACGATCTCGCTGACGGACTCCCGCTCCAGGTCGCCGCCGCGCTTCTCGGCCGCGGAGTGCCGCGCCCGGTCCATCAGGATCTGGCGCATCGCCCGACAGGCGACCGCGAAGAAGTGGCCACGGTCTTCCCAGCGTGGATGGTCGACGCTGGCGAGCTTCAGGTAGGCCTCGTGGATCAGCGCGGTGGTGTTGAGCGTCTGCTCACCCCGCCAGCGCCGACGCTGACCGTGTGCCATGTCGTGCAGCTGGTCGTAGACGGCGGCGAAGAGCTCGCCGAGAGCCTTGTCGTCGCCGGCGCCGAGATCCGCCAGCAGCCTGGTGATGTCCTCTTGATCCGGCACTGGATCGCCCTTCTGACCGTAGGTTCGCGCGCCGCGAAACTGTATCTGACCATCTTCGTCGTTCGGCCGGCGGGGGAGACTGGGTGGGTGGAGGAGGAGCCTTACGCTGAGTGTCCTTCCCCCGAAATGGTAGGTCCTTCTCAGGCGTAAGAAGCCTTCCTCGACGCCTACTTCCGCGCCGCGTCGCTGCTCAGGCAGGGGCACCGCGACGTCGCCTTCCCGACGGGTGCTCCCCGTCGAGGTTGCCCGTCAGCCTGTTCGTCAGGGCTTCTTCTCAGACGACTGGCACCCTCACTGCCTCCGACGCCACCGACGAGCATGCTTACCCCAAGAATGGTTCAGGTTCTTCTCAGTCGGGTCCTTCTCAGTGTCCTTCTCGGCCGAGTGTCCTGGTGTGGGGGAGGGCCTTGGGGCCTCCCCTGAGCCCCTAGCCCGGTTTATTCATTATCCGGGCTTAGCGCCAGAGGGCTGGTCGCTCACCGGGTGATCCCGTTCTCTCTCCGACTTCGTCAACCCTAGGTAGAGGGCGATCAGCCGCGAGGCTGACTACCAGTTTGCGCCCAACGAGCCGACGGGCCCCCGGGGCCAGCATGGAGGAACCTCATGCGCCGCGGCCTCCGAGCCTCTCGGCGGCACCAGTCCGAGGACGAACACACCAGCCACACCGGCCCTTTGCCGAGAACGTCCAGCACCTGTTCGCGCTAAGGAGACGGCGAGACGATCGGTCAATCGACGCTCAGGGCGTGACGCTGGCAGCGATTCATGGGTTGCGGCAAAGAGTTGGCGGAGAGGGACGCTCGGATTGCCGGCCCTCGCCCGAGCGTCTGGCGCAGTTGCACGCGGCGATCTCTGAGAATGGAGGAGAACGAAAATGAACATCATGATCCCGAGCTTCAACCAGGCAGGGGAGAAACGAGCAACCTCGCGCGACACACGGCGAGGAGTCGTATTCACGATCGGCATACTCCTCGTGGCTTCCGCTTCGGCTCAGACTGTGATCTCGGGCGAAGGCGTCATCGAATCGAAGTCGGGAGGGTTCAAGTTCCCCGACGGAACCGTGCAGACGACGGCAGCGGCCGAAGCTGGTGATCCCTGCGCGACCGCCGGCGACCCCTCGGACGAGATGATCCCTGTGGGTGGGGTTTGTATCGACAAGTACGAGGCCTCGGTGTGGTCGCAGCCGGACGGAGGCATCCAGTACGGCGTCGCCACCGACGACTATCCCTGCGCCGACGACGGTCAGGACTGCTTCGGCCTCATCTACGCCCGCTCGGTGCCGGGTGTGCAGCCGTCGGCCTTCATCACCTGGTTCCAGGCTCAGCAAGCGCTGGCCAACGCAGGCAAGCGACTGCCGAGCAACGCCGAGTGGCAGATGGCGGTGGCCGGCACGCCGGACACAGGCGGTGTCGACGACGGAGGGACGACGTGCAACACCGACGACCTCGAGCCGGGCGTGGCGTCGACGGGGTCGCGCTCGGGCTGCGTTTCGGCATTCGGTCACCATGACATGGTGGGCAACCTCGCCGAGTGGGTCGCCGACTGGGTGCCTCTCTCGACCGCCTGCCCCGGCTGGTTCTCCTCGTTCAGCGACGACCTCATGTGCCTGTCCGGTGCCTCGACGGACATCGTCGGTCCTGGTGCCCTCGTCCGTGGCGGCGACTGGGACTACGCCTGGGAAGCGGGCCCGTTTGCCGTGTCCGGTACCGTCCAGCCGAGTGAGGGTACTGCCGAGTCCATCGGCTTCCGGGGCGCCCGTTGACTCAACCGAGAACGCGTTGATTCAACCGAGAACGGCAGAGTCCGGTCTCGCCCTTCCCCCCAAGAGCTGGGTCGTTCTCAGCCACCACTTCGCCGTATCCCCGCCGTGAACTCGGCCACGCCGATGGCGGGCCCTGGCCCGATCAGGAAGTCCACCGTCGTCCCGGCTTCGACGGTAGCGGTCACTGAGTACCGACGACCGCCATCGTCGACCACGGCCTCGTAGACCTTCGAGTCGCCCACGAGGATCTGGAACACCACGCCGCCGCTCCAGTTCTCGCCCCACGGCATCTGTTTGCCTGCATGACCACGGATCTCGACTTCGGAGTCGACCGTGCTCACCCACCGCCGCACGACCCAGTGGTCCGCCTTGGCGTGGGCGCCAAGCTCCAGGTTGCCGTGCGCATGCCCTCCTGCGGCCCAGAGCGAGGTGTAGAACCGACCGTCCTCGAGATACCAGAGCTCGCCGGTCGTGAACTCCTCGCGGCCGCTGAGGCCGTTGATCGGATCCACGCCGAAGTGCGGCAGCAGCGCGAAGTCGGTCGCCGGATCGTAGGCACCGTCGTCGTCGAATTCGCTGTCCCAGAATCCGTAGGACCAACCGTTGGCTCCCTGCACGCCCGAGAAGTCACGCACTGAATCCGCGATCAGGTTGGAGCCCTGGTGCGCGCCGACGCCTGCCGTTGCCGGCAGCTGGAGACTCGAGAGAACCAAGGCCAGTATGCAGGGTGTTGGTGTCGGGGATCTCAAGGGTGTTCTCCAGAGCGGGATCGTTGCGAGCCCTCCAAGCAGCGTATGGCACCATGGCTGCCATCTACTCGTCTGATCGGCCTACACCGAGTCACCTTTCGATGGACTCCAGCGGGAGCTGAAGAGGTGGACATTCGCGACTACCACTGAGACCTCGGATGAACCAGTTCATCAGACAGCGACAGCCCACGACACCGGGCGAGATCTTGCGCGAAGAGTTTCTGGTCCCACTCGGACTGACCCAGAAGCAGCTCGCCGAGCACCTCGGCTGCGATCTCGAGGTGGTCAACCGCATCGTCAACGGAAGAGCGGCGGTGAGCGTCGACATGGCCCTCGAGCTCGGTGCGGCGTTGCGGACCTCGCCCGACTTCTGGCTCAACGCTCAGCAGGCGGTCGATCTTCACGAGGCTCTCGATGCCCACCCAGTCCTGCCCGAGCCACTGGTCCGAGCCAGCTAGGTCGAGGCGCATCCGTCCGGCGGTGTGGGACGAGGGCCACGTGCCCTCCTGACCTGTCAGGTGACACCCAGTCTCGGGCGCTTCGTGCTCTTGGTGTCAGTCGGCCGCCACCAGCGTCGTTCTCCTCTTCGAGATGGCGAAGAGACTGCGTTGGACGCCGACCCCGGAGGTCCTTGAGGAGCTCGAGGCCCTGGCCTGGGCCTTCCAGCCCGGGTTGAGCGATCTGCTCGGGGAGGGCGGAGCTGCCGAGGGTCTTGCCGATGCTGACGCCGCCGGCGGTGGCCGGGCTCCGCTCGCCGACCCTGCCAAGAGCGAGCGACGCGCCGCGCTGCGTGCTCGCGAGCACGCCGAAGGCGCTCCGCCAAGGCCGGTGCTCTACCACGTCACCTGCCGCACCGTGCAAAGTCGCATGCTCCTGCGCCCGGGGCCCGAGCTCGACTCCCTGCTCGTCGGCTGCCTCGCGCGGGCGCAGGAGGCTGCTCCGGCGGTGAAGGCGTGCACCTACGACTTCCAGTCGAACCACTACCATCTGCTGCTGACCTCGCCGGACGCGCCGACGCTCTCGCACTTCATGAACGTCTTCCAGAGCACCGCGGCGAAGGAAGTCAACAGGACGCACGACTGGCGCGATCAAGTCTGGTCGAGGCGCTACGACTCCTTCATCGTCAGCCCCGAGCCGCGGGTACAGCTCGAGCGCCTCCGGTACATCGTCGCGCAGGGGTGCGACAACAACCTCGTCGACTCACCGCTCGAGTGGCCCGGTGCCTGCGCGCACCAATCCCTCGTCGACGGCGACCAGACCGTCGAGGGCGCCTGGATCGACCGCACCGAGCTCTACGAGCGACGCCGCTCCGGCGAGCCCGAGCTCGAGACCGCCGACGTCACGACCCGCAACACCGTGCACCTTGCCAAGCTCCCCGCGTTCGATCACCTGAGCGACGCGGAGTACCGCGACCTCATGCAGCGCCTCGTCGCAGGAGTCGAGAAGCAGACTCGGGAGCGGCACCAGGCCGAGCGCACGCGGCCGCTCGGAGTGCAGGGAGTGCTGAGGGTGCACCCCCACCAGCGTCCGAGGAAGACGAAGCGATCACCCCGCCCCTGGTTTCACGCCACCCGCGAGTCCTTCAAGCTCCTCAAGCGGGCCTACAAGGCCTTCCTCGACGCCTACCTCCGCGCCGCAGCGCTGCTCAGACAGGGGCATCGCGATGTCGCGTTCCCCGAAGGGTGCTTTCCGTCGAGGTTGCCCGTCAGCCTGCCGCTTCCGAGCGCGAGGGCGCGAGCGCCTGGCTGAGCGTCGCGTTTCCGTCAGCACCCATAATCCACCGCTCCGATCCCGGGCGCCATCGCGTCGCGGGATTCGTGCGTCTGGGAGCGGAGAATTGCCGCCCGACGAAGGCTTCGCGGGCTCGGACTGAGGGGTTGCAGCCGACTCCAGGGCTCGATCTGCAGACGGGAGGCCTCGGCGAGCGCCCGGAGGAGGTGATCGGGCGGCGATCGGGCGCCTCCGCCGAGTGTCCTTCCCCCGAAAAGGTTGGGTCCTTCTCAGTGATCGGGCGGCGATCGGGCGCCTCCGCCGAGTGTCCTTCCCCCGAAAAGGTTGGGTCCTTCTCAGTGCCAGGAATGTCGTCTGCACGGGAGGAGGGGCAGGCTCCAAGCTAGATCCCAAGCGCTTCGCGCTTTTTCCCAGAAGACTGGCACCTTGCTCGCCCTCTGCCGCGTGCGGGGAAGAGGTTCGAAGAGCCCGATCGAGCCGCTTGGCCCGATTGGGCTTCGGGCTTCTTCTCAGGCGACTGGCACCTTCTCTTCCCATGGTGCTCGAGCGGCCGGGATCGCCGGGCGACCTGCCGACCGATGTGCTGATTCAGCTCGTCGTCCTCGGCAGGAGGTTCGCCAGCCACCGAGTGCAGAAGCTGGTCATCCCCGGAGTGGCCTGGGTGCCGTTCCGGGTAGAGGTGTATCTACGGGTCTCTGCCGGGTGCGGGAAACAGGCAAGCTGAGGCCGATCAGGCCGGTTGGACCGGCCTGGGCTTCGGGCTTCTTCTCCTCAGACGACTGGCACCTTCGCCTCCCAGTCCTACTCAGTCCGCCGAGGCGACTGGCACCTTTGTCCTCGTCCCCGTCCCTCCGACGAGTGTCCTTCCCCCGAAAAGGTTGGGTCCTTCTCAGGTCCTTCTCAGCCCGGTCTCAGAAGAACTGCCGAGACCTCACAATAATTGTCGCGTTGACAACTCAGAGACCAGTTCGGTACAGTCCCGCCAGAAAAAAATTCATACTATCTACAGCTGCTCATGGCACGTGACAGGGGGTTAGAGGCGGGGAGGAGGTTCGAGACCTTTCGCGTTCCGTCCAGAGTGGACGGGCGCGGGATTCATCACCTCTTGGGGAGGCAAGTGAGGCAAGTGAAGGTAAACAATTGGTGGGTGCTGCTCGCCCTCTTGGGCGGCTTCTGCATGGGTTCTCTCGGATACGGTCAAGAACCTGAGCAAGAGAAGGTCGTACTACAGGGGGTAGAAATCCCCGACTCGCTGCGGCTCGCTACGTACATCCAATATCTGGCATCTGTGGCTGGAAAACAAGACGATAGCACTAGGGCCTATCTCGACCAGGTCTTTGGCATCGATCAGAGCGCGCAGTCGACCGCCTACTTGATCGCTGCAGTCGCTGAGTATCGCGAAAATCAGAAGGATGCCTGGGAGGGCCTCGCTAGGTCGCCCAGGGAAGAAAGAGCTGAAGCCGAGCGCACTCGCCAGACCGAAAGTTACCGGGAGCTCGGTGCAATCGTGGGTCGGTGGACGCGGTTGCTGGAGGAGGAGAACCGAGATCCCCAACCCGTTCTAGAGGCAATTCTGTCGGATAGCGCGAAGCACCTTAGTCGCACCATCTCCGGAAACTCTTCGTCGAAGCAGCTGGCTCTCCTAAACCTGGCGCCATTTCAGGCAGCCTTCTCTCAGTCGTTTCAGGCATCGAGAGGGGACAGGTGATGCGAACCAACCTGCTCGCCAGGGCTGCCGCGGCGGTCCTGTTTGCTTCTCTGATGGCTCCTGCGGTTTCAGCCAGCGACGTGAGCGAGATTGCGTCCGTGTCGCTGCCGATCTTCGGCGGAGCTGTTCAAGTGCGTTCGGACCATTGGGCAATGACCGAGTCGCTCGATGCAGGTTCATCGTTCTTCAACCTCCGTATCCGGCCAAAGACCTTCAAAGACGCAATCGTGGTGAATTCTGTTACAATCACGAATTCCCACGATTCCTTCCCTTCGGACTTCATCCACTATACGAAGTACTTTAGCGGCCTGTGCGTTACTAATGAGGGTGTGTGGTCATCAACTACGGCATCGTATCTTGGATCGTTTCCAGTCTGGTTCAGCTACGGGACTGCTGCGAGTGGCCCCTTGTTCCTGAATTGCGATCCAGGCCCGCCTTGTAGTCGAGCCATTACGGATACAGAGACGTTGACCCTTCTGATGACGGAAGGGAGTCACCAGCAGGTCGTGATCGGCTTGGACTTCCCCCTCTCACGATTCGAGGAGCGGGAGGGCGAGTTCTTTCTGCTTGGAGAGTGGGCGTACCTTGATGGCGAGCGTGTGGCCCAAGCAAGTTCTCCAGCGTTCTCCGACGCTGTCGCAAGCCTGCCTGAGGTCGAGTCGGCCTCAGGTTTCGTGATTCAGGCACCACGGCATGTAGACAACATAAGGAATATTCACTTGCCGGCGGCCCGCTTCAAGGTCATCGACCTTCCTAGAAGCATCGCTGAGCAGACTAAGGAGAGCCCTGTGCAGTTCTACTTTCGCGCAGAGATCGACGCGCAAGGGCAGACGAGAGACGTGGCGTTGTATGGGGAGCCTGCCGAGCTCAGCCCAGAATGGTTACGCTTGGCCACCCTTCAACGTCTGGTTTTGGATTACCACAGCACCAAGAGACACCCCGTTGACGTATTCGGGCAAGTCCACATCGCGGGGTCGATGAAGCTTGTCAGGTCTCGGGTGACACTGCCGCAATGCTGTTGCGGCCCGCTGATCTGTAGCTAGCTAGGCCAGAGCTGCGTTGGCTCGCTTTCGTTCGTTCGTTTCGCTCGTCCCCAGAATGTAAGGCCTTCTCCGGTAGGTCGGGCAGAAAGACTCGGGCCGGATCCGCTGACTCGACAGGACCGGCGACCTGCCCCGATTTCGTGGACGGTTGGTGTAGCTACACACTCTCAGCAAGCGGACACTGGGGCCAGCGGCCCGAGTCGGCGTCAGCCGGCGAGGAGCTGGCCCCATCTTCATGCAGCCTCGGCCGCCTGCTGGCGCTCGAAGGAGCTTCTCAGGTGACTGGCACCTTCAGCCGTGAACTCTCCGCGTCTGCGCATCGTGCGAAGGAGCTGGACCCAGACTTCAGTCTGGCTCTGAAAGACGCGATCTCACTGGCCATTGAGAAGTTCCCCCGACTTCTCGATGCTGAGCTGATCTCTCGTCATCCGATCATCCAGGGCCTGGATCTGGTGGATCCTGGGAGGCCGACCGGCTGAAGGCTTGGTCTTCCTAGGCGATTGGGGCCACCCGAAGTGGCTGGGGCCTTCAGGGTCCTCTCACGTGCGGTGGCGTCAGTCGGCCTTCGCCAGCGTCGTTCTCCTCTTCGAGATGGCGAAGAGACTGCGCTTTACGCCGACCCCTGAGGTCCTGGAGGAGCTCGAGGCCCTGGCCTGGGCCTTCCAGCCCGAGCTGAGCGATCTGCTCGGCGAGGGCGGTGCTCTCGAGGGTTTCACCTATGCTGAAGCCGCCGGCGCTGCAGCCGGTGCCGGCGGCCCGTCTCCGCTAGCCGACCCTGCCAAGAGCGAGCGACGCGCCGCGCTGCGTGCTCGCGAGCACGCCGAAGGCGCTCCGCCCAGGCCGGTGCTCTACCACGTCACCTGCCGCACCGTGCAGAGCCGCATGCTGCTGCGCCCGGGGCCCGAGCTCGACTCCCTGCTCGTCGGCTGCCTCGCGCGGGCTCAGGAGGCCGCGCCGGCGGTGAAGGCGTGCGCCTACGACTTCCAGTCGAACCACTACCATCTGCTGCTGATCTCGCCGGACGCACCGACGCTCTCGCACTTCATGAACGTCTTCCAGAGCACCGCGGCGAAGGAAGTCAACAGGACGCACGACTGGCGCGATCAGGTGTGGTCGAGGCGCTACGACTCCTTCATCGTCAGCCCCGAGCCACGGGTACAGCTCGAGCGCCTCCGCTACATCGTCGCGCAGGGGTGCGACAACAACCTCGTCGACTCACCGCTGGAGTGGCCCGGTGCCTGCTCGCACCGATGCCTCGTCGACGGCGATGCGTCCGTGCAGGGCGCCTGGATCGACCGCACCGAGCTCTACGAGCGGCGCCGCTCCGGCGAGCCCGAGCTCGAGGCCGCCGATGTGACGACCGCCAACACCCTGCACCTCGCCAAGCTCCCCGCGTTCGATCACCTGAGCGACGCGGAGTACCGCGACCTCATGCAGCGCCTCGTCGCAGGAGTCGAGAAGCAGACTCGGGCGCGGCACCAGGCCGAGCGCACGCGGCCGCTCGGAGTGCAGGGAGTGCTGAGGGTGCACCCCCACCAGCGCCCGAAGAAGACGAAGCGATCACCCCGGCCCTGGTTTCACGCCACCCGCGAATCCTTCAAGGTGCTCAAGCGGGCGTACAAGGCCTTCCTCGACGCCTACCTCCGCGCCGCAGCCCTGCTCAGGCAGGGGCACCGCGATGTCGCGTTCCCCGAAGGCTGCTTCCCGTCGAGGTTGCCCGTCAGCCTGCCGCTTCCGAGCGCGAGGGCGCGAGCGCCTGGCTGAGCGTCGCGTTCGGCATCAGCACCCACAATCCACCGCTTCGATCCCGGGCGCCCATCAGCGTCGCGGGATCCGTGCGTCTGGGTGCGGAGAATCGCCGCCCGACGAAGGCTTCGCGGGCTCGGACTCAGGGGTTGGAGGCGACACCAGGGCTCGATTTGCGACCGGGAAGCCTCAACGAGCGCGCGCAGGAGGTGATCGGGCGCCTCCGCCGAGTGTCTTCTCCCCGAAATGGTTGGGTCCTTCTCAGGCCGAGCGCGCGAAGGAGGCGATCGGGCGCCTCCCGAGTGTCCTTCCCCCGAAATGGTCGGGTCCTTCTCAGGAGTCGAGAAGCACCTTCTCTGGATCAGGACTGCCCGCCTCCGGGAGAAGCAATAGTGACTTCGCTACCGGGTGCCGGTTCAGGTCTACCCCCAGTCGCCGCGGGAAGCGGCTGAGGGCTATATAAAGAGCCTCTCGCGTGGCATGCGCAAGATGGGAAGGATCGCTAGTGTACAGAGTCCAGCTCCGTTCCCTAGTCCTATCTCCAATCAGGAAGGTGACTATGATGTTCGGAACAGCGAGGTTCAAAGGCTCGCTCTCCGACGACGTCGGCGTCGCTTCGAACAGGTTCTTGAGCCGGAGCGTTTCTTCGCCAGAAAGGCTGCCGCAGCGGAATCGCCAGAGATAGGGCGATCGCCTTGCCCAAACACCTCGAAGGCTCACGTACGAATGGGACACATAGTCCAGCCGCAGTCTCGAGCCGTCTGGATAGATTAGGTGCAGGCGGAGCATCGGCGGCTCTGGGGCTCCCGGCGGGCCGAGCCTCGGGCACGGTTCCTGTGGCGACGTCAGGCAACCGGAAATGGCAATGATGGCAGCGATTCCGATCGGCGCGGGGGCGCGGTGCTGAATCACTAGTCCTGCCTTGCGAAGACGACGTCCGTCGCGAGACTCGACTTACCGTCGACAAGGACGACATCTGCCTCCCATGAGAACTGGTTTCCCCACTGGTCTACGTGCTCATTGAGTCGATAGCCGAGACTGATGGATTCGACTCCTGCTTCAGTCATAGTGAGCAGTTCTTCCGATTGAGAAGTAGTATCACGGTTCTTGTCGATCCAAACTCGCAGGAGCGAGAACGCTTGGTCGCTTGCAGAGATCAGCCCATCATTGTTCCCGCCGAGCAGAGGATCGTCGAGTTCGGCCAGGGGATGAAAGCCATTCTCTGGGGTTGATGCATCGAGAAGCATCGCGGTCATGTTTCCGAACATCTCTTTGCCGGTGTCGATCCGTCCGTTTCGATCGCGATCAATCACCAAGAAGCCGTCCTTGGTCTGGGGTCGAGTCCAGCTCGTGTGGTCCTGGATTCCGTCGGCATCGAAATCGAACGAGATTGGAGGATTGGGGCCGGAGAGTTTGAGACCATTTCCTTGCAGATCGATAAGAATCGGAGTCATGGGACACCCAGGCCCCGGGCACCCCGGTGGAAGGATACAACCACCAATGGGCGTTGAGCCCCCTCCCCCGCAGAAGCAGTCGCACAGGTCCCAGAACTCCGAGTCGGGCGGACCGTACGCCCACTGATTGCACCTAGGCGCTTGTTGCCCCAGAAAGGCGTTGTGGCCGCCCACCGACACGCCTACGTAGAAGGAGTAGGCTACGTTCTCACAATCATTCGTGAAGTCTTGTTCGTTGTCCCAACCCGCAAGCGGAAAATCGAGCACCGCTGACCAGACTGTACAAGCGCCGATCATATCGACAAGAAAGGCGCCGTCGCAGACGGCCTTGTAACCCCATTGCAGATAGGGCCCGTTGGGATCGTTGCAGGTGCGGTAGCATTGATCGTGCCTTGCGCACGACCAAAGGAAGAGAGTGTCCAGACCTTGCTGAATGCCCGTCCAATTCGTTACGGAGCACCCGAGTGTCTGGGTGGGAACCTGGGCGCCGGCATAGCCTGACGGAGAAAGCTGAGTCAGCCAGAGCAGCATCGCCGCTGCAGACGCAGTTCGAAGTCTGATCATAATGGGTTGTCCTCTTGCGGTGGCCAGGCCCCTGTGGAGGGACGGCCGTCCAAGAGGAAGTAGTGAAGCCGGGCGGTGAAGTTACATGCCATTCCCTGAAATGGTCGGGCGGTCGATCTTCACGAGGCTCTCGATGCCCACCCAGTCCTGCCCGAGCCACTGGTCCGAGCCAGCTGTGGCGAGGTCGAGGCGCATCCGGCCGGCGGTGTGGGACGAGGCCTGCGTCTCCTTCTCTCGGAGGACTAGCTTCAAGAGACAAGATGAGGAGGAGTAGCCGAGCTGGCTCTGGCTTGTTGTTGGCCAGTCTTGGGCTCGGGCTGACCTTCGGCTGTGGGACCAGCCTTCCTTGCGAGTCTGTGAGGCCGCCAGAGCTGCGGAGGACGCATCTGCTTCCGATGCTCCATCTGACGTTGAACTTCCCGGACGGCACGAGTCTCGCGATTCTCTTCGTCGAGGACGTGTACGTGCAGGTCACCGGGCAGTGGGCGAGGCGGCCGGCGATCTCCTGGCGCGATGACTGCCGAAGTCTTGACGGCTCCAGCTCGGAGCACTTGCGATCGCGTCTCGTGAGCTTTGCTGAAGGCGACGGTGAGCCTGATCTACGCCATGCTCTCGTCGTCAGCGTCGAGGGTGTGGTGGTGTCGTCGGTGCCTGCGCATCGTGCGAAGGAGCTGGATCCAGACTTCAGTTTGGCTCTGAAGGAGGCGATCTCACTGGCCATTGAGAAGTTCCCCGGACTTCTCGATGCTGAGCTGATCTCTCGTCATCCGATCCTCCAGGGCCTGGATCTGGAGGATCCTGGGAGTCCGACGGGCTGAAGGCTTGGTCTTCCCAGGCGATTGGGACTACCCGGACAGGCCACGAGGCCACCCGAAATGGCCACCCGAAGAAGCTGGTTCCTTCAAGGGTCCTCTCACGTGCGGTGGCGTCAGTCGGCCTCCGCCAGCGTCGTTCTCCCCTTCGAGATGGCGAAGAGACTGCGCTGGACGCCGACCCCGGAGGTCCTCGAGGAGCTCGAGGCCCTGGCCTGGGCATTCCAGCCCGAGCTGAGCGATCTGCTCGGCGAGGGCGGTGCTCTCGAGGGTCTTGCCGATGCTGAAGCCGCCGCCGGCGGCCCGTCTCCGCTCGCCGACCCTGCCAAGAGCGAGCGACGCGCCGCGCTGCGTGATCGCGAGCACGCCGAAGGCGTGTCGCCCAGGCCGGTGCTCTACCACGTCACCTGCCGCACCGTGCAGAGCCGCATGCTTCTGCGACCGGGGCCCGAGCTCGACTCCCTGCTCGTCGGCTGCCTCGCGCGGGCGCAGGAGGCCGCTCCGGCGGTGAAGGCGTGCGCCTACGACTTCCAGTCAAATCACTACCATCTCCTGCTGACCGCGCCCGACGCGCCGACGCTGTCGCACTTCATGAACGTCTTCCAGAGCACCGCGGCGAAGGAGGTCAACAGGACGCACGACTGGCGCGATCAGGTGTGGTCGAGGCGCTACGACTCCTTCATCGTCAGCCCCGAGCCACGGGTACAGCTCGAGCGTCTGCGCTACATCGTCGCGCAGGGGTGCGACAACAACCTGGTCGGCTCACCGCTCGAGTGGCCGGGCGCCTGCTCGCACCAAGGCCTCGTCGACGGAGACCAGACCGTCCAGGGCGCCTGGATCGACCGCACCGAGCTATACGAGCGACGCCGCTCCGGCGAGCCCGAGCTCGAGACCGCCGATGTGACGACCAGCAACACCGTGCACCTCGCCAAGCTCCCCGCGTTCGATCACTTGAGCGACGCGGAGTACCGCGACCTCATGCAGCGCCTCGTCGCAGGAGTCGAGAAGAAGACTCGGGAGCGGCACCAGGCCGAGCGCACGCGGCCGCTCGGAGTGCAGGGAGTGCTGAGGGTGCACCCCCACCAGCGCCCGAAGAAGACGAAGCGATCACCCCGCCCCTGGTTTCACGCCACCCGGGAGTCCTTCAAGCTCCTGAAGCGGGCGTACAAGGCCTTCCTCGACGCCTACCTCCGCGCCGCAGGCCTGATCAGGCAGGGGCACCGCGATGTCGCGTTCCCCGAAGGCTGCTTCCCGTCGAGGTTGCCCGTCAGCCTGCCGCTTCCGAGGGCGAGGGCGCGAGCGCCTGGCTGAGCGTCGAGTTTCCGCTCAGCTCCCACAATCCACCGCTCCGATCCCCGGGCGCCCATGGCGTCGCGGGATTCGCGCGTCTGGAAGCGGAGAATCGCCGCCCGACGAAGGCTTCGCGGGCTCGGCTTGAGGGGTTGAAGCCGACTCGAGAGCTCGATCTGCGACCGGGAAGCCTCGCGAGCGCGCGAAGGAGGCGATCGGGCGGCGATCGGGCGCCTCCGACGAGTGTCCTTCCCCCGAAATGGTTGGGTCCTTCTCAGCCGGGAGGTGTGGAGCGTCGACAGAACCAAGGCCAGCATGCAGAGTGGTGGTGTCGGGGATCTCAAGGGTGTTCTCCAGAGGGGGATCGTTGCGTGGGCCTTCGCCCGGGCGAGCGTGAGCCGCTGGGTCCTTGGGACCTTCTACCAGCCGCTTCCTGCCGTCGCGTCAGGGCGCTGCCGGATCGTCGGGCTGTCGGCTGAGCGACCCAGCTGCTTGCCCGATCCGTTGGGTCGGTTTTGCCACCAAACGACCGGCACGGACTCACTTCCCGGTAGCTCGGCGGACGGCCTACCGCATCCGGTACCTCCGCCAGGCAGAGACCAGCAGGGCGACACCGAGGAGCGCGGGCGCGGTGGCAAAGTAGGAACCCAGCCGCTCCTGGGACGACCCCCTCCTCCTGGCCGCCGTCAGGATTCCCGCGAGGTCCATCTCCTCGGGCTCGATCAGGCGGATGTAGTTACCGCTCGCATCCGTGACCTGCGTCAACTCACCATCGATCTGGAGAGCGACGAGGCTCAGGTGCGTCGCGGGGATGCCCGTCAGACCGAAGCGCAGATTGCCGTCTTCGACCTCGTCGGGAGCATGGAAATAGCCGTCCTCGGCACATGCGAAGGCGCGACCCTCGTAGACGGGCGCGCGCATGCGGGGATCGGTGCAGGCCAGCTGTTCGCCAAACCCGAGATCGTCGAGGAGGTCGTCGGAGATCTCGAACCGTCCGACCCGGACCGTCGCTGGCCGCAGTGTGGCCCCCTCCAGGCCGGGTCGAACGGTTGACTGCCATTCGCGCCCGTGCATGATCTTCTCGCCCACCCGCTCGGTCACGGACACGGTCTGCTCGAGCCGGGTCATCACCACGAGCGCCGGCAGCTCCAGGCCGGTCACCTCGTCCCGTACGAGCTCCGATACGGACACCTGCCCGCTGAGGAAGAGGAATCGTGCATCGTCCGACGGCTGGATTCCGAGCTCCGGGACAGCCTCGACCCAGGAGGCTTCGATGTCCCTGAGGGTTCGCTCGACGGCTCCGCTCCTGCCGATGGTCCACCGGAGAAGCCCGGCACCGAAGCTGAGCAGTGCGACGCCCAGGATGGCCGGGGCGATGATCTGAATCGGCTTCATCGTTTCCTGGCCACGCGGTGACCGCGTCGCCGGGATCTGTGGCTGGTGCGTCGACACGTCCACCTCCTTCCCTTGATCCGAGATGCGGTCTCTTTGACGGATGAGCCGCAAGACCCCAGGCATCCCATGTCCGAAGCGGATCGGCGGCATGGATCGCGGGGCCCTTGGCGTCCGAGCTCCAGATGCTCGGCAAACACACCTCGAGCCGCACTGCAGCTGACGGGTGCCAAGCCAACGGGTTGCCACCCACTTCGCAGAAGGTTCCGGCGTCACAGAATCTGGCGGCGTGCCTTCCAGCTCCTCAGGTGCCAGTTCTTCAGACAGCTCCTCAGGAGCTTCTCAGGTGACTGGCACTTTCAGCCCTCCCGTTCAGCCCTGAACTCTCCGCGGTTGGCGCGTTGCGCCAACACAATGGCGTCGGCCGTCAAGACCTCGTCCGGCCGGCCAGCGCACACTGCGTTCGGCATCGACCGCCGCCTCGACAACCGACCACCACCAGCTCCGGAGGAGACGTCGCATGAACAACCGATCCACCGCCATTTTCCTGTTCCTCTCCGGCGCCTTGCTGCTGGGTATCGGAGGCGCCATCCTGCTGTTCCCTCACTCCTTCTTCGCCAGCAACGGAATCGTGCTGTCCAACGACCCCAGCTGGCTGTCGGAGGTTCGGGCCCCCGGTGGCCTGCTGACGGCCAGCTCGATCCTGATCCTCCTCGGCGCCTTGCGGCGCTCGTTGAGGACGCCTGCCACTGCCCTCACGGTCCTCGTCTACGGATCGTTCGGGCTCGCGCGGCTCCTCGCCATCGTGCTGGATGGAGTGCCGTCGGGCATGCTGGTCGGATCGATGGCGATCGAGTTGATCGTGGCCGCGATCGGGCTCTTGATGCTCCGTCGTGCAGGCGCCACGTCGGTCTCCCCCTGGCAGGAGCTCGAGCCGACTCCGGCCATCCGCTAGCCCAAGTCAGTCTGCCGCCCTCGAACGCGAGAATCGAGGGTCCGGCTGAGAGCCGCGTTCCATGTCAGTTCCGACAATCAACCGACTCGGCCCCGGGGTGCCGAAGGCCCCGTGGGTTCGAGCGTCTGGTGGCGGAGTAGAAGGGCCCGCCGGGTAAGAGCCGACGCGGCCCGAATCGGGGGTTGAATGGCGGCGGGAGGCGCAGGTCAGAAAGACCGGATCAAGGCGTCGACTGCGACCAAGCCGTGGTATCGCCAGACTCGAAACCGTCGCTGAAGATCGACCACGGGCCGTCGCTGATCAGCCGCGCGATCGCGAGATCCTGAACCGCCAGGTTCGGGTCCTCCACCGTGTACCCGACGACCACCGGGTAGCCGTTCGTTGGTTGCAGAGCGACGCGTCGTGCGATGTCCTCCATCCCGAGCCCGAGGTCCAGGGTCTGGCGCCCGTCGCCGTCGAACGTCGGATCCAGCGAGCCATCGGAGCCGATACGAGCAATCGCGAAGTCACGGGTCTCGCGCCCACCGGCCCCGGTCTCCGTGATGCCTGCGACGACGTAGCGCCCATCACCCTGTGCCGCGATCCCGTATGCCGCGGCAGGCAGGCCGGTGAAATCGACGACCTGGACGCCGGCTGTCCCGAACGACGCATCCAGCTGTCCGTCGGTCTGATAGGCGACGATCACGAAGCGAGTCGATCCGTCGGGCGCCCCGCGATGTCCGACCACCAGGATCGACCCGTCCGGGCGCAGCGCGAGATCGAGAGCAAAGTCGTCCTTCCCGTCGAAGTCGGTCGTGACGATGCCGTCGCCACCGCCGAAGGTCGGATCGAGCGTGCCGTCGACATCGAGGCGGATGAGCAGGAAGTCGAACTGACTGCCGTCGTTCGTAAAGCCGGCCACCACGATCTTGCCGTCGTCCTGAAGCTTCGTCGCGTAGCTGAAGTCGTAGTCGCCGGCGATATCCACCGTGACCTCGCCGTCGGTGCCGAAGGTGTCGTCCAGCGTGAGATCTGAGTGGAATCTGGCGATTGCAATGTCTCGAGTCGCCGCACCGTCGCTGCCGTCGATCGAGGCGTGACCGGCCGCTACCAGCTTGCCGTCGGTCTGCCGTACGACGCCGCCAAACGCATGATCGGCGAAGCCGTAGAAGGTCGGCAGTTCCGACGCGAGCAAGATGGCTCCGGAATCTGGATCGATGCGCAGCAACCGAAAGTTGCGATTCGCGCCCCCACAACCGTTCTGGTCGTAGCCGACCGTGATGATGTCGCCGTTCGGTTCCACCAATCCTCCGAGTAGAGCGCGTGGGGTGCTGCCACAACCGCTGAAGGGATAGACCCAACTGACGTCGAGCGAACCGTCGGGCAGGTATCGGCTCAGCCTCCCCTGCCGACTGTTGGGCCCGCTGTCCTCGGAGTACCCGAAGACCAGGATGCTCCCATCGGCTTCGAACGCCAGGTTCCAGGCGTAATCCGTCGCTTCGAAGTCGTCCACCCGGCGGCCGTCCGCATCGAAGGACGGATCCGGTGCGCCGACCTGCGCCCCGGCCGGACCCGTGGCGACGAAGCAGCAGACAGCGAGCATCGGCAAGATGGCGGGCGGGATCATCCTTCGACCGAGCATGAGCGTCTCCCGGGGAATGCGTCGAGCAGGCCTGCTTCAGGACTCGCAGTCAACAGACGCGATCCGGTGCGGCCACCCGTCAGCGCCCCGAGTGCTGTCACCACCAAGCGCCACCAAGCGCCACCAGACTGGCACTGACCCTCATCGGCGCCGTGCTCCGGTTCGATCTACGGTCCGCACGGTCCGCGCGTCAGGGGTGCAGTAGCGGCTCCGTTCTCCAGTCGAGCGCCTGGCGACATCCGCCAGCGCCGAACGCGGAGACCCCACATGCCCAGAGCGCCCCGCTACCTCGAGCCGGGTAGCCCCGTCGTCATCACCCATCGCTGCTTCCAGTCCCGCTTCCTGCTGCGGCCGAGCAAGCTCGTCAACGCGCTGATCCTCGGCGTCGTCGCCCTCGCGCAGCAGCTCTACGGGATGAAGATCCACTACCTGGTGGTGATGAGCAACCATCTCCACCTTCTGATCACGCCGGACAGCCTGCAGCAGCTCGAGCGCTTCCAGCGCTTCGTCGGCGGCAACATCTCGAAGGAAGTTGGCAAGGCCCAAGGGTGGGAAGGCGGCATCTTCCGCGGCCGCTACAGCATGGTCAACGTCACCGACGAGGTGCTGGCGCAGGCCGGTCGATTGAAGTACCTGCTCGCTCACGGCGTGAAGGAGGGCCTCGTCCGCCGCCCGCAGGACTGGCCTGGGATCCATGCGGTGAAGCAGTTGATCAAGGGGGCGATGCGGATCCGCGGCGGCCAGTGGATCGATCGCTCCGGCCTCTTCCAGGCCACCCAGGGCTACGAGAGCAACCCGCGCGCGAAGAACCGGCGGGTTCGCAAGAAGCAACCGCGGCGCATCGACTTCACCCGCAAGCTCGACGTTGTGCTCTCACCGATCCCCTGCTGGGAACATCTAACAAGCAAGGAGTACCGAGCCGCCGTCCTCGGGCTGCTGCACGAGATCGCCAACGACCACGGCGACCTGATCCAGCAGGTGCCCGACGACTGGAAGAAGCGCATCCTGAGCCGGGATCCAAAGCCCCGTCCGCGGAAGACCAAGCGCAGCCCCAGGCCGCTGTGCCACGCCGCCACTCGTGAGGCATGGCTCGAGTTCAAGGAGCGCTTTAGCGAGTACGTCAGCGCCTACATGAGCGCCTCGGCTCTCCTGCGCAGCGGAGTCCTGGCCGCCCTCGAGCACTTCCCCAAGGGCTGCCACCTGCCGAGGCTCACCGGCGATCTCCGCCTGGCGCTCGAGCGGCCGGGATAGCAGGCCCACCTGCCGAGCGATGGGCTGATTCGGCTCGTCGTCCTCGGCAGGAAGGTTCGCCAGCCACCGAGTGCAGAGGCTGGTCATCCCCTGGAGCGGCGTGATGCCGTCCGGGGCTGAGGTGTGTCTACGGGTCTCTGGCGTGTGCGGGGAAGAGGTTCGAAGAGCTCGACCGAGCCGGTTGGGCCCGATTGGGCTTCGGGCTTCTTCTCAGACGACTGGCACCTTCTCTTCCGCTCCTCTGGCCGTGTCTTCCGGACCCTCAATGTGGTCGACGACGCAACTCGCGAATGCCTGGTCATCGAGGTGGATGTCTCGCTGACCGGCGCGCGCACCGCCCGAGTCCTGGAGCGCCTCGTCGAACCTTCGCGGCGTGCCGCAACGGATCGTCCTCGACAACGGGACAGAGTGCACAAGCAAGGCACTCGATCAGTGGGCCTTCGTGCACGGCGTTTCGCTCTGGTTTATCCGACCCGGTAAATCCGTCGAGAACTGCTACGTGGAGAGCTTCAACGGCAAGTTTCGCGACGAGTGCCTCAACCTGCACTGATCTACCAGCTTCGACGATGCACGGCGCCGGATCGAGATATGGCGACGGTACTACAACGACGTCAGGCCCCACTCGGCGCACGATGGCACGTCGCCGGCGGTCTACCGGAGGGGGCTCCGGTCGCAAGCTCCCCCCGCCCCCTCGGAGAACACTGCGATGATGGGCTGAACTCTCACTTACACTGGCACCACAACGGGGAGCAGGCCAGCTTCTTCGCACGGTACCCGGTGGCATTCTCGCGATCAATCTCTTAGACGACTGGCATCTTCTTTCCCCCCGAGGAGGTTAGGATGTTGGAGAGCATGAGCCGCGCCGGCAACTGCTACGACAACGCGGTGGCGGAGAGCCTCCTAGACTCCCTGGCGACCGAGATGGACACTGAGTCTTCAAGGGCCGCGAGCACTCCGAGCGCGAGGACTTCGTCAATCTCGAGGTCTACTACGGCCAGCGGCGCCGTCACTCGGCGCTCAGCCTGATCAGCCCCGCTGTCTTCGAGCGCCGACGAGCGGCCGAGGCAGCATGATGAGGGGGCCAACTCCTCGCCGGCTGACGTCGACTCGGGTCGCCAACTCCAGTGTCCGCTTGTTGAAGGCGTGTGGCTAGGCCCGCCGTCCATGACAGCGCCGCTGGCACCCTCCCTCCCTTATAATCACCTTACTCTGTCACTGCGCTTCCTCGGCTCGGCTTGGCGTGGTGCTTGAATTGCGAGGGGAATCAGGTCTCTGTCTTCGGAGACATGACCGGATCATCGTGGCGACTGGCGGCGCCGAAGGCAGATTCTGTCGGCCAGAGAGCCTCGCGCCTACCATGAATGGGCCATGGTATGGGATTGGAGAGATGACAGGGTTGCGCAGCCTTACGCACCGCACAACAAATCATGCCTAGATTGAGCGCCAGACAGCGAGAGCTGCTGATACTCCTTAACGCGTTCGGTGGCCGAGCGGCGAACTTGGACTTTCAGAAGTGGCTATTTCTGTACTGCCATGAGCATTCGGAGGGCCAGCGTCTGTATGATTTCGTCCCTTATCGCTTCGGCGCGTTCTCGTTCACCTCTTATTCGGACCGCCGGAAGTTGATCGAGCGCGGCTTTCTCGCCGACGAAGAGAAAGTCTGGCTCATTACGGATGATGGGCGAGATGTCGTGGGAGACAACCACGACCTCAGCGCGTCTTCCTTCGCGGCGAGGTTCCGCGATCTTCGTGGTGAAGCTCTCGTGGCCGAAAGCTACCGGCGAGCACCTTTCTATGCTACTCGAAGCGAGATTGCGGACCGAGTGCTGAAGGGCGATGCCGCGGTCCTCAGTCGAATCAACGCAGCCAAGCCAAGGACGGGCGACCAAGCGCTGGCCACGATTGGCTATGAGGGGCGGTCGTTGGAGGTCTATCTCAACGAGCTTCTTCGAGCGGGCGTCACGTTGCTGTGTGACGTGCGGCGGAATCCGATTAGCCGAAAGTACGGCTTCTCGAAGAGAACTCTCGCGAGGAGCGCCGAGAGTCTGGGAATCCGCTATGAGCATCTCCCGCAGCTAGGAATCTCATCGGAGAAGCGCCGTCAGGTTGAGACGACAGCTGACCTCGAAGCGCTTTTCAGAGACTATGAGCGTTCAAGTCTTCCACAGCAAGGCGAGGCGTTGGACACGATTCGGCGGTGGATTGCTAAAGGCGAGAGAGTGGCGTTGACCTGCTACGAGCGTCTGCCTGAGCATTGCCATAGGCACTGCGTTGCTGGAGCGCTCGAACTCACCCGAGACAAACAGATCGTAACGGCGCACTTGTGAGGTCCAATGACCAAGGAGCGGATTCTCGTCACGGTCAAGACGTACCCGACGCTTTCCCGGAAGTACGGCGAAACCGTCTGTACCGCAGGCGTACGTGCGGACGGTTCCTGGGTCAGGCTCTACCCTGTTCCTTTCAGGCGCCTCGACGAGCAAGACCGGTATCGCCTGTATGACTGGATCGAATGCGATCTGAGACGGAACGACTCTGACCCGAGACCGGAGACATATCGACCGATAGACCCAGACGCGCTGCATCGGGTGGATCACCTTGGAACCGGCGCTCGATGGCGAGAACGACGTCGGATCTTGCTCGAAACTGCTCGGGTCTATGACCGATTAGACGAGCTGGTCGCGGCCGCGAAGTCCAACACGGCATCCCTGGCCGTCTTCAAGCCCCGCTTAGTTCGCGACTTCATCTGGGAAGAAGACGCAGCTGACTGGGATCCCAAGAAGCTCGCGGAGATGCGTGCCCTGACCGATCAACTCGACCTCTACGACGACAACACATGGAGAGAGACTTTTAAGGTAATACCGAAGCTGCCTTACAACTTCTCGTACAGGTTCGAAGATGCGGCGGGGACGAAGAGCGAGCTGCAGGTACTTGAGTGGCAGGCCGGCGCCCTGTACTGGAACTGCCTTCGCAGCAGCGAGGGGGACGAGGCGCGGGCTCTGAAAAAGGTGAGACAGAAGTACTTCGACGAGTTCCTCAGGACCGATCTGCACTTCTTCCTCGGGACGACTCAGCAATTTCACTTTGTTGCGCCGAACCCTTGGGTGATCGTCGGAGTCTTCCCGATCCCGCACGAGAACCAACTGGAGCTCTTCTAGTTAGGCGGCCTGTTCCGGTCTGGCTTGCTGGGGTCTGGCGAAGAGGCGCCGGTGTGAGTGTCGAGGCGCACCGTGACGGAGAGCCTCCCCTCGCTCAGGAAGCGCAGAGCAGATTCGATCCCAACGGCAGATCGTCCCGGGTGCACCCGCTGAAGCTATGCGCGAATCGCCTCGGGGTCCGCATCCGATCACGCTCACCCGCGGAAGCAATCGCGACAACCGAACCGAGCACGAGCATTCCTCCCGCCAGCACGGCGATCCCCCGGCGCCTCTCAATACGAGAACGGCCACGTCCGAAAATAGTCCTTCACATTCCGCCACAACTTCGCCAATCCCTCCGGCTCCAGCACCAGGAACAGGATCACCACCAGCCCGAACACCCCCTGCTGCACGAACGGCAGCACCGCGGCGATTCCGGGGGCGCTGGTCTGCAGGTCGCGGCCGACGGTGGTGATGAGGGCGGGTAGCAGGGTGAGGAAGGCGGCGCCGAAGAAGGAGCCGCTGACGGTGCCGAGGCCGCCGATGATGATCATCGCCAGGTAGGTGATGGAGGTCTCGAGGGTGAAGCGCTCCCAGGTGACGATGCCGCGGTAGTGGGCGATGAGCGCGCCGGAGAGGCCGACGAGGAAGGACGAGGTGGCGAAGGCGACGAGTTTGGTGCGGAAGACGTCGACGCCGAGGGCGGAGGCGGCGATGTCTTGATCGCGCACGGCGACCATCGCGCGGCCGACGCGTGAGCGGAAGAGGTTGGCGACGAAGAGGGCGACGAGCAGCGCCAGGCCGACCGAGATCCAGTAGAAGTTGAAGTCGCGGTTGAGGCGCACGCCGAAGAGGCGCGGCGAGGGCACGACGAGCGCCTCGGTGCCGCCGGTGAGCCCCGTCCAGTGGGTGATGACCCACTCGACGATCTGCTGCGCGGCGAGGGTGGCGATCGCCAGGTAGAGGCCCTTGAGGCGCAGCGACGGCAGGCCGAAGAACACGCCGATGGCGGCGGTGATCAGGCAGGCGATGGGGATCGACAGGAAGAAGGGGATGTCGAAGCGCGCCGCGAAGATGCCCGAGGAGTAGGCGCCGATCGCCATGAAGGCGCCCTGGCCGAGCGAGATCTGCCCGGTGTAGCCGACCAGCACGTTGAGGCCGAGGGCGCCGATGGTGGCGATGGCGATCTGGTTGGCGAGGGTGAGCCAGTAGGTGTCGGCGAAGAAGGGGAAGACGCAGAGGGCGGCGAGGAAGAGGCCGAGGCGGAGTTTCTCGAGCGGCAGCCGGCGGAGCTGCATGTCGCCCTGGTAGTCGGAGAAGAAGACGCCGCTTCTCATTTCGAGGCCTCGCGGTCGCGCTGTTCGGGTGCCCCTGCTGCGTGGCGTGGCCCGAGGCCGGGTGGCGCGGGCACTCCCCCGTCTGAAGACGGGGGTGTCGGCAGAGCTTCTGAAGGACCACCACCTGAAGGTGGTGGCGTCCGAGCCCAGTCGGCCGCACGCCCGGCAAAGACGCCGCGTGTCATGGAGGCTCCTCGGTCGTGCTCCAGGGTGGTTGGAGAGGTCGCGGGGGAGGTCGGTGCTGGGCCTTCGTGCGGAGGACCGGGGCGGTGGCCGCACTTGGGGGCGCGTGGATTCCCGCTTTCGCGGGAATGACGGACTTGGGGGGCGGTGGCGGCGGCAAGGTGACGGGTCGGCTTCACGCGACGCATGGATCCCAAATCGAGTTTGGGATGACAGTCGTTCAAACCGCGCGCGCCGCGCCGGAGATCACACACGCTCGATGATCTCCTTGCCGAACAGGCCGTAGGGGCGGACCATGAGCACGAGGATGAGGACGATGTAGGGGACGATGAGGTTGAGGCCGTGACCGATGTAGCCGCCGGTGTAGACCTCGAGCAGGCCGATGATGGCGCCGCCGACGACGGCGCCGGGGATGGAGTCGAGGCCGCCGAGGATGACGACGGGGAAGACCTTGAGGCCGACGATGCTGATCTCGCCGCCGACGCCGACGATGTTGGCGAGCAAGATGCCGCCGATGGAGGCGCTGACGGCGGCGAGGGCCCAGGCGATGGCGAGCACGCGCGGGATGCGGATGCCCATCGACAGGGCGGCCTGCTGGTCGTCGGCGATGGCGCGCATGGCGATGCCTTCGCGGGTGGTCTTGAAGAAGAGCGACAGCAGACCGAGCAGCACCGCGGCGACGACGATGGTGAGCAGGCGATCGGCGCCGACGATGGCGGAGCCGATCTGCACCTCGCCGCTGGGCAGGAAGGCGGGGAAGGCGCGCGGCCGCGGCCCCCAGATGCCGTTGACCAGTGCCTTGAGCACCGAGGAGAGGCCGATGGTGACCATGATCATCGAGATCACCGGCTCGCCGATCAGCGGCCGCAGCACGGTGCGCTCGATCACCAGCCCGACCGCCGCCGCCGAGAGCATGGTGAGCAGCACGCCGAGCGACCACGGCAGACCGAACTGGCCGACGAAGGCGAAGCACAGGTAGGCGCCGAAGAGGAGCAACTCGCCCTGGGCGAAGTTGATGACGTCGCTGGCCTTGTAGATCACCACGAAGCCGACGGCGACCAGCGCGTAGACCATGCCGTTGGTGAGCCCGGAGAGGGTGAGCTGGAGGAAAGTGTCCATCTAGGGGCTCCTGTCGATAGCTGTTGCGACGCCGATCGCGGACGCTTGGGTGCGGGACATCGCGAGACGACGCGCGCTGCTGTCACTCGGCGAGGCGATCTCGTTGGCGCACCGGCCCCAGCGACCCCACCATCCATCACCACCTGTTCGCAGTGCATGGGGACCCGGGAAGAGCACGCTGCTCATGCCGACTCCCTCCCAGCGCCACCACCCGACGCGCTCGCGACACCCGCCTCCCCCGCACCGGTGTCCAAGGTCTCGATCTTCAGCTCGGTGTCGATCTCGGCGCTGGAGCCGTCCTGGTAGGTGATGGCGCTGCGGATGGCGACGCGGTCGCTGCTGCCGTAGAGGCCGTCGACCAGGGTTCGGTAGCGCTCGGCGACGAAGCCGCGGCGCACCTTGCGGGTGCGGGTGAGCTCTTCGTCGTCGGCGTCGAGTTCTTTGTGCAGCAGCAGGAAGCGGCGCACCCGCGCGGAGACGGGCAGGTCCTGGTTCATGCGCTCGACGTGGGCGCGCACCAGGGCGTAGACCTCGGGCTTCTGCGACAGGTCGGTGAAGGTGGTGTAGGCGAGGTGGCGGCGCTCGGCCCAGGTGCCGGTGTTGGCGAAGTCGATGGTGATCATCGCGGTGATGGTCTCGAGACTTCCGCCGCCGAAGACCACCGCCTCGCGCACGTAGGGCGAGAACTTGAGCTTGTTCTCGATGAACTGCGGCGAGAAGCGGGTGCCGTCGCCGAGCGTCATCACGTCCTTCTTGCGGTCGATGACCACCAGGTGCTCACCCTCCATCATCCCGGCGTCGCCCGAGTGCAGCCAGCCGCCCTGTAGGGTCTCGGCGGTGGCCTCGGGGTTCTTGAAGTAGCCCTGGAAGACGGCCGGGCCGCGGGCGAGGATCTCGCCGTCGTCGGCGAGCTTCAGCTCGACGCCGGGCACCGGCACGCCGACGGTGTGGTAGCGGATGTCGTCGTCGCGGTGCGCCACCGAGATGCCGGAGACCTCGGTCTGGCCGTAGATCTGCTTCAGGTTGACGCCGATGGCGTGGAAGAAGCGGAAGACGTCGGGGCCGAGGGCGGCGCCGCCGGTGTAGGCGCGCTCGACTCGGCGCAGGCCGAGGTGATCGCGCAGCCACACGTGGCAGCTCCACTCGGCGAGCAGGTCGCGCAGGCGCTGCGCGGCGCCGCGCGAGGCGCCCTCGCGCTCGCCGTCGGCGCGGGCGTAGCCGGCGCGCAGGGCGCGCTCGTAGACCCAGCGCTTGAGGCGCGACGTGTCTTCGATCTTCACCTGCACCTCGGACTGCAGGTTCTCCCAGATGCGCGGCGGCGAGAACATCATGTGGGGGCCGATCTCGCGCAGGTTGAGCTGCACCGTCTCGGGCTCCTCGGGGAAGCTCATCGCGAAGCCCACCGCCAGGCCGCAGGCGACGCCGATCATCTGCTCGCCGATCCACGCCAGCGGCAGGAACGAGAGGTAGGCGGCGTCGCGCCGCATCGGGTCGATCTGGTGGAAGCTCTCGGCCATGGTGAGCAGGTTGCGGTGCGAGAGCATCGCCAGCTTGGGCCGGCCGGTGGTGCCGGAGGTGGTGGCGAAGAGCGCGACGTCGTCGGGCTGGGTGGCCGCCACCGCCACGCGCCAGCTCTCGGCCCCTTCGGCGCCTCGCGCCCGGCCGCGCTCCTCCACCTGCTCGAAGCGCAGCAGGCGCGGGTCGTCGTAGTCGCGCAGGCCGCGGGGATCGAAGGTGATGATCCAGCGCACCTTGGCGAAGGGGTCGGGCGGCGCCGGGGAGGCGCCGCCGTTCTCGCCGCCGGCTTCCTCCCCGTTTTCCGAGTCCTCCGAGACCTCGATCGCCTCGAGCAGCTTGTCGACCTGCTCCTGGTCCTCGGCGACCACGATCTCGCACTCGGCGAACTCCACCAGGTGGGCGATCTCGAGCGCCGCCGAATCCTGGTAGAGGCCCATGGCGACGCCGCCGAGCGACTGCGCCGCGAGCTCGGCGATCACCCACTCGGGACGGTTGTCGCCGAGGATGGCGATCGCCTGACCGCGGCGCAGGCCGAGCTGCTCGAGGCCTAAGGCGAAGTCGCGCACTCGGTCGCGCGCCTGCTGCCACGAGAAGGTCTGCCAGATGCCGAACTCCTTCTCGCGCAGCGCCGGCAGGTCCGCGATCTGCTCGGCGTTGCGCTGCAGCAGGCCCGGCAGGGTCGACTCGGAGACCGGCGGGGTCACGGCTTTGGGGCTCTGGAGTCGTCGGTGTTGCCTGGAGTGCTCGAACTGCCGGAGCCGGAACCGGGGCCCGATCCCGATCCGGAGCCGGAGTCGTCGGAGCTGCCGCGGTTGGCCGAGTCGCTCCCGCGTCCCGTCGACGCCGACGCGCTCTCGCCCTGCGCGGCGCCCGCGTTCGCCGTTGCGGCGACGCCCTCGGCCGTTCCTCCTCCCGCGCCCGCGTCGCCACTGCTTTCGCCAGCGATCAGCGCCTCACCCGCCTCACCGAGGTAGGCGCGGATCACCGCCGGGTCGCGGCGGATCTGCTCCGGAGTGCCGGTGCCGAGGTTGCGGCCGAAGTCGAGCACCGCGATCTGGTCGGAGAGATCCATCACCACGCCCATGTCGTGCTCGATCAGCACCACGGTGGTGCCGCGCTCCTGGTTGATGTCGAGCACGAAGCGCGCGATGTCCTCCTTCTCCTCGACGTTCATGCCGGCCATCGGCTCGTCGAGCAGCAGCAGCTCGGGCTCGAGGGCCAGGGCGCGGGCGAGCTCGACGCGCTTCTGCAGCCCGTAGGCGAGGGTGCCGACGGTGCGCTCGCGCAGCGCCTGGATCTCGAGGAAGTCGATCACCTCTTCCACCACCCGGCGGTGGCGGATCTCCTCGCGCCGCTGCGCGCCCCAGTAGATCCCGCAGCGCACCACGCCACCCTTTATGTGCACGTGGCGGCCGAGCATCAGGTTGTCGAGCACCGTCATGTGGCGGAAGAGCTCGATGTTCTGGAACGAGCGCGCCACGCCGAGGCGGGCGATGGCGTGCGGCGCCAGGCCGCTGAGGCGGCGCGGACCCTCTTCGGTGTGCAGCACCACCTCGCCGCTCTGCGGCCGGTAGAGGCCGCTGATCGAGTTGAGCAGCGAGGTCTTGCCGGCGCCGTTGGGCCCGATGACGGCGAAGATCTCGCCGCGCCGCACATCGAGCGAGACGTCGTCGAGCGCCTTGACGCCGCCGAAGCGCAGCTCGAGCGAGCTCACTTCGAGCAGCTTGGGCGCCGCGTCGCGAGCGGTGGGGGCGCTGGGCGCCGTGGCCCCGGCAGGCGCGCCGGGCTCCGCCTTCGGCGCGGAGCCCGCCGGGGATGCGGCGCCCTTCACCACGGTCGCGGCGCCGGGTGCGGAGGAGCGGCGGGACGGGAGAACGCGCCGGCGTGGCAGACGTCGGCCGGGCGGGGCTCGCGGTGGAGCTTCGGGAGGAGTGCCTGGAGGAGCCTCGGGTGCAGCTCTGGATGTCGTTCGGTCATCGAAGAAGGGCGCAGCTGCGGGGCCTTCCACCTCGCGGCGCAGCACCTGGAGCGGCTGCGTCGGGGGCGGCGTCCGCGTCGGCACGGTCTGCCGGCACGGGGACGAGGAGCGGAATAGGAGAGGCGGTCGCTGCGTGCGAGAGAGGAAGAGGAGACTACCAGCGCCTCGCCGCCGCCGGGCCCTAGGCCCGCAGGCACTCGCTCGGACGAGCGGCACTGCGGCGGAATGAGGCCGCGATGTCGGGGGGTTGCTCCGGTCGATGACCGTGCCGAGCCGCCTCCGATCCCGACGCGCCGCGGCGCGGTTGGCGCAGCCGTGGCCGCTGCGGCTACCGGGAGGGCCTGAGGTGCCGCGGCGCGCGCCGCTATCCCTCGCCCTGCTGGCGTTCTCGGCGCTCGTGGCCGCCGCTGCCGGAGAGCAGCTCGAATCGGGCGGCGCGCTGCCGTCGCCCGAGATCGACGACGACCGCCACACCAGCTACCGCCAGGTCACCTGGGGCGACTTCCTCGACGCCGGCGCCAGCCGCTCCTCGCGCGGCCGCGGCGGGACGCCGGACGCGGTCGACCCCGAGAGCCCGGAGAGCTGGGTGTCGGCGTGGCTGCTCTCGGCGGTGCACATCGACCAGGTCGAGATCGTCGCCGAGCCGTTGGCGCAGGGCGAGCAGGCGGTCGACCGGCGCGACCGCTGGCGCGCCAGGGCCGCCACCTTCCGGGTCTACTCGCTGATGGACAAGCGCTCCTCGGGGGTGGTGCCGGGCCACGAGGATCTCGAGACGCTCGAGCACGAGCAGGGCCACTTCGACCTCGCCGAGCTCTGCGCCCGCCGGCTGCGCCACGAGGTCGGCCAGCTCGAGACCTACGGCCGCACCGCCGAGCAGGCGCAGGAGCGGCTCTACGAGGCGCTGACCCGCAAGCACGAGACGCTCGGCCGCCACTTCCGCCTGCTGCAGCAGCGCTACGACGGCGAGACCGACCACGCCCAGAAGCGACGGGCGCAGAAGCGCTGGCGCAAGTCGATCGACCGCTGGCTGGCGCAGGAGATCCCGCAGACCTGCAACGGGTGAACGGGTGTGCGGGTGAACGGGTGAGAGCGAGGTGGCGCCGGCCTGGGCCGCGCTGCCGCACGCCACTCGAAGCAGGACCGGTCGCGGACCGCGTCGACCGTGGCGGGCCGCGCGAGCCCGGACCCGGCGAGAGATGCTGTTCGTCGTGCGGAGCTCTGCGCAGGCGTCCGCCCTGGATCCACTGAGCCCCCTGTGAGTCTTGGTCATCCGAAGCCCTTCCAGGCCCCGGGACCGACGACCGCTGCCCGCGGTCAGCGCGGGCGCGGGGTGGAGGGACCCTTCTTTCGGCAGACTCCCTGTTGGACGGTCGGCGCCCTGAGCCCCTGAGCCCCTGAGCCCCTGAGCCCCTGAGCTCTGAGCGTCCTGGGCCGACTGGACCCGAGGCTGCGGCTGGGGACCGGTCGACACGACCGCGGGCGGCTAGCGCCGGCGCGCGGCGGAGGGCGAGCCGGCGTCCGAGAGCCGCTCGAGGAAGAAGCGGCGCGAGTCGGTGAGCCGGCCCTCGATCTCGTCCTGCGCCCCGACCTCGCCGAGCAGCTCGTGCCAGGCGGCGCTCAGCATGCCGGGCTCGATCAGCCACTCGTCGCTCGTCGCCACCAGCTGGGGCGAGGCGTCGAGCAGGCGCACCAGGGCGGCGGCGCGGCGCGGCCCCGGCTGCTCGAGCCGGGCCACCGCGGCGTAGCGACGCAGATGCCAACCCAGCTCCTGCGCCTCGAGCATGCGCTCGCGGGCGGCCTCGGCATCGCCGCGGCAGGCGGCGAGCTCGGCCTCGGCGCGCAGCCTGGCGGCCGTCGTCACCGGAGCGTTGGCGAGGGCGTCGCGGAGCGCAGCGATTCCAGGCGCGCCGGGCGCCGTGGCTCCCGTGGTCCCCGTGGGCGTCGGCCTAGCAGCCTCGAAGCCTGCGAGCAGCGCCGCCGCCCGTTCGACGCTGCCGACACTGTCGACACGGGCGGCGCGGCACGCCTCGCGCACCGCCGCGGCGCGGTGCGCCGGCTGCCTCGCCTCGGCACCGGCCGCGAGCGCCAGGGCCGCG
>QQVD01000071.1 GCA_003388555.1 Acidobacteriota bacterium
CGACTGCTCGGGAACGAATCCCAATGGAAGCGAAAACCCAGAACGCCACCTCCAATCAGACGGCGAGTGGGTGGGATTCGGCGGTCACACTCGACGCTGCGCGTCGACTGCTCGGGAACGAATCCCAATGGAAGCGAAAACCCAGAACGCCACCTCCAATCAGACGGCGAGTGGGTGGGATTCGGCGGTCACACTCGACGCTGCGCGTCGACTGCTCGGGAACGAATCCCACAGGAAGCAAGAACCCAGAACGCCAGCCTCCAACCAGACGGCGTGGGGGTGGGATTCGGCGGCGAGCCAGAAGGCCGAGCACGGCCATCCGACTTCCTCCCCCTTCAGGGGGAGGACAGAGGAATGAGCGCCTGCCTTCGCAGGCTCTGGCTTCCGCTCATGCGGCTCAGCTCGCTAACGCTCGCTTCGGCACCGGGGGTGTCTCGTGAAGCGAGTTCCCTTCAGGAGTGTCCCGGAAAGGACTCCACGCCTCGCGAGGCTGTCGGCTCCACGACATCGAACCCGACGAAGATCCGCTCTTCCCTCCCAGACCCCTGACCCCTGACCCCTCTTCCTTCCCTCTTCCCTCTTCCCTCTTCCTACCGACGCCGCCAGGGCGACAGCGCGATGGCGCCCCAGATCGCCGCCAGGAGCACCTGGACGAGGGGAGCGAAGAGACCGTAGCGGCCGTTGCCGAGCAGCAGCGCGGCGCTCAGCAGGCAGGTGACGGCGAGCACGCCGTAGGCCAGCGAGCGGAGGAGGGTCCGGCGCCACGAAGGTCCCGAGGGGCCGCGGCTGGGCGAACCCGAGCTCTCTCCGGACGGGGAGGCCACGGTGACCTCAGCCGATCCGGTCGACGCCACCGAGGTAGGGACGCAGGACCTCGGGGACCGTCACCGAGCCGTCGGCCTGCTGGTAGTTCTCGAGCAGGGCGATCAGGGTGCGGCCCACCGCCAGCCCGGAGCCGTTCAGAGTGTGCACGAAGCGGGGGCGGCCACCATCGGCCGGCCGGAACTTGAGGTTGGCGCGGCGCGCCTGGAATGCCTCGCAGTTGCTGACCGACGAGATCTCGCGGTAGGCGTCCTGACCCGGCAGCCAGACCTCCAGGTCGTACGTCTTCGCAGCCGCGAAACCCATGTCGCCGGTGCTCAGGCAGACCACCCTGTACGGCAGCTCGAGCAGCTGCAGGACGCGCTCGGCGTGCGAACGCATCTCCTCGAGAGCCTCGTAGCTGTGGTCCGGATGCGCGTACTGCACCAACTCGACCTTCTGGAACTGGTGCTGGCGGATCAGACCGCGTACGTCCTTGCCATAGGAGCCGGCCTCGGCGCGGAAGCAGGGTGTCCAGGACGTGTAGCGCAGGGGCAGTCGATCCTCCTCGATCACCTCGTCGCGGTGCAGGTTGGCCAGCGGCACCTCCGAGGTGGGGATCAGGTAGTGGCCGTGCCCCTCGACCCGGAAGGCGTCCTGGGCGAACTTGGGCAGCTGGCCCGAGCCGAACATCGAGTCCTCGTTGACCAGCAGCGGTGGCAGCACCTCGAGGTAGCCGTGTTCTTCGGTGTGCAGATCGAGCATCCACGACGCCAGCGCGCGCTCGAGTCGTGCGCCGAGGCCGAGGTAGGTCGTGAAGCGGGCGCCGGCGAGCTTGGCTCCGCGTTCGAAGTCGAGGATGCCGAGCGCCGGGCCGAGGTCCCAGTGCGCCTGGGCCTGGAAGTCGAAGCGCGGCGGCTCTCCGACGCGGCTCTCCTCGCGGTTGGCCGCCTCGTCGGCTCCCACCGGCACGCTGTCGTGAGCGAGGTTGGGCAGCGACTGTTCGATCGTGAGCATCTCGGCGTGCAGCGTCGCGGTCTCGTCATCGAGCTTCTCGATGCCTCGCTTCAGCTCGCCGACCGCTGCGATCTCGGCTGCCGCGTCCTCGCCGCGCGCCTTGGCCTGGCCGATCTGCTTGCTCGCCTCGTTGCGCCGGTGCTTGAGCTCCTCGGCCTGCTGCACCGCCCGGCGCCAGCCCTCGTCGAGCTCGACCCAGCGGCGCACCTGTGCCGGGTCGGCGCCGCGCTGGCCGAGGCGCTCGGCGACCGCGGCGCCGTCTTCACGTAGTCGTTCCCGGGCGAGCATGACGACGGCGAGTCTTCCAACCGCCCCCGGGTGCGTCAAGCAGGGTGCGGACGACGCAATCGGTGGGCGCGGCGCAACGCTGGCGGCGGGCGGAACGGCCGCCGGCTGGGGCCGCACGGCAGCTACACTGAGCCGGCGTCCCGCGTGCCGACAGGCACCGGCTGCGGGAGAGTGCACCGGCCGATGACCGACCCGCCCCGTCCATCCCCCACAGCCGAGCCGACCACCCGGTCCGCCGCCGCGGCATTCGGCGAGGCCGCGGTTGCCGGGCGCGGTGCGGACCGCCCGAACGGGCCTGGCGGATGGCACCGCGGCCTGGCGGCGGCGACCCTGGCGATCGGGCTGGCGATCTTCCACGGCGGCTGGCTGGCCGGCCTCGCCGACGGCGCCGAGCGGGCCGCCGACAGGCCGTTGGTGCTCACCGCCCTGCTCGCCATGGTGCTGGCGACGACCTCGCGCCGGGATCGGGCCGCCAGGGAGGTCCGGGATCGAGCGGCCCTTGCCGGCGTGCTGGTGGCGACGCTGTCGGCGACGCTGCTGCCGATCGCCCCGCTGCGCAGCGCGCTGATCGCGGCGGGTGTGGTGGCGACGCTCGCGGCTGCCCTGCAGGGGCTCGAGCTGCGCAGGCGGGGCCTGACCTTCGTGCTGCGGCGCTGGGCGTTCTGCGTCGCCGCCCACCTGGCGCTCGACGGCGGCTGGCTGCTGCTCTCTGCCAGCGACCCGCCACTGGCGAGCCTGCTGCCAGCCCAGCTGGCGCCGACCTTCGAGCTGCTGACCGCCGGCGCGATCGCAGCGCTGCTCTTGCCGGCGCTCGCCACGGTGTTCGGTACCGCGACGCGCACGCTGCTGGCGATGGTCGCGGTCGTCGCGGCCGGCTTCACCCCGGCGGCGCTCGTCGCCCTCGTCGCGTCGACATGGCTGCTGGCCCCGAACGCGCCGGTGCAGGAAGGCGGCAAGCCGATCGTGCCGTTGCCGGCGGATCCGGGCCTGCGCCGGCGACTCGGCGGCGCTGCCGCCCTCTGCGCCGTGCTCGATCCTCTGGCCAGTCTGCTCGTCGCCCTCGTAGCTCTGGTCGCCGCCGCCGTCGCCGTGCGCCGGCTGCGCCTCGCCCTCCTGCTGGTGGCCGGAGCCGTCGTCGCTCTGCTGCCGGGAAGACCCCTCGACCTGATGGTCCGTGAGCTGGCGCTGCTCGTTCCCCTGTTGCCGCTCGGTGTCGCCGCGGCGCGCTCTGCGACGCAGTCGGGGGCGCTGCGGCGAAGCGACGGCGACCCAGAGGCTGCGGGCACGCCGCCGCGAGAACCAGACGACGGTGCCTCTACCTCCGGTCCACTCGATCTCGTCATGACGCTGGCAGCGGGGCTGCTGGCGCTTCGGGTGGCACCTCCGAGCGTGGCGCTGCTCGCCCCGGCGGCGCTGCTGGCCGCACGGGCAGGGCGGCCTCTCGACAGGAGTGCTCTCGCGGCTCTCGCCGCGGTGCTCGCCTTCCTCGCGTTGCCGCCACTCTCCCTCGACGTCGCCGACCTGGGAGTGCTGCTGCTGCGTTTCGAGGCCTGGCTGCCCTGGCTCGCGGCCACTCTGCTCGGCGCTACGCTCGCGGCCTCGCTGCACCGTGGCGCGCGATTGTCCGCGGCCGTTCTCGGCGCCGCCGCGGCGATGCTCTTCGTGCAGCCCTGGAGCCTGCGCCCGCTGCACCGTTGGCCGCCGATCGATCTCACCGCGCAGTCGCCCGAGATGGTCCTCGCGACGGACTCCGGCCGGGTCCTGGTGCTCGAGGGCGCGCTCTCGTATCGCCCCGAGCTCGGCCCGCTGCCCGTCGCGACGCTGCACGACGGCGGCGGCGCACTGTTGGCGAGGTTCGTCGCCGGCCGCGACCTCGGAGACTGGGCCGCCCGGCGCAGCCGGATCCGCGAGCCCCACGGCGCCATCTCGCTGCCCGCCGCGACGGCGGCTCCGGCGCCGGTCGGCGCCTTCCTGGCCCAGCGCTACAGGTGGCACGTCGAGCTGCCGCCGGCAACGCGGCGCCTCGTGGTGAAGCGTCACCCGGACCTCGATCCCGCCGTGTTGCTGACCATCGACCGCGCCTGGCGCCGGGCAGCGAGGCCCGGCGAGCGGTGCTTCGTCGGTGTGGCTCCGGCGACGGTCGCGGCGAACGGCCCCTGCCGATGAACCAGTCCCCCGGCCGGGCGAGGACCGGCGAGGCGACGCAGTCTCCGCCGGCCCGGCGGCCGGAGGGGACCGGCACGCCTCGTCCCTCCCAGCCGCTACGCGAGGCGCTCTGCGTCGTTCCCACGCTCGGAGCCAGCCCGTGGCTGTCGAACAGCCTCGAAGCGATCGTTGCCAGCGCCCGGCGGTGGAGCGCCGGCTCGGACGGCCGTGGCGCCTGGCTGATCGTGGTCGCGCAGGGCGCCTCACCGAAGGTGCACGAGGCGATCGACAGGGCGCTGGGCGCTGGCCGCGAAGACGACCCGGTGCGCGTGCACCTGGAGCAGATCGAGCGTCCCGTCGGCTTCGCCGCGGCGTGCAACCGTGGCCTCGCCGTCGGTCGTGCTCTCGCCGAGCGGCCGCTCGAGGAGCGCGTCGTGGCGTTCGTCAACGACGACGCGGTGGTCGAAGTCGAGTGGCTCGAGCGCCTGTGCCCGGTGCTCGAGCGCTCCTCGTCGGTGGCCAGCGTGCAGGGACTGGTGACCGACGCCGACGGGACGCGCATCGACGGCCTCGGTCTCGGCTTCAACCGCTGGCTGCAGGCGCAGCAGCTGCGCCACGGACTCGGCCTCGGCGCCTACGCGCCGCCACCGCAGTCCGACGCGCCCTCGGGGCCGCAACAGCGCGAGGCTGGATCTCTCTCAGTGCTCGGCGTCTCCGCCACCGCGGCGCTCTACCGCGCGACCGCGCTCGAACACGCCGCGGCCCCCGGGCGCGATCCGTTCGACGAGCGACTCGAGTCGTTCTACGAGGACGTCGACCTGGCGCTGCGCCTGTGCGGCCTCGACTACGGCGCACGCGTGGTGCCGTCCGCTCGCGCCAGACACCTCGCCGGAGCCACCACCGGCAGCGACCCGGCACGACGCACCAGGCTCGTCTACGGCAACCGGCTCGCGGTGCTCGCAGGAGCCCTGCGGCGACCCGGCAGCGGTCTGGCGCGGGCGTTGGCTCGCGACCTGCTCGACCTGGTGCGGCCGCCGAGCCCGCACACGCGGCGCGGCATCGTCGCCGGCTGGTGGCGCGCCCTGACCCTGCTGCGACGAGGCGGCGCTGCCGGCGGGCCGCTCCGGCGGCTCTCGGTCGCCGAGCTGCGGCGCCAGCCGCGCCTCGAGCTCGCTGCTGCTGCGACTCCCCCGCCCGGAGCTCCGCCAGAGGCCGCCGTGAGCACTCTGGTGGTGCACTGGCGCACCGAGGAGGGGTTGCACCGCCTGCTCGAGCGCTGGCGCGGGCTCGATCTCGCCGGTGATCCCCGCTTCCCTCTGACCGTGGTCGACAACGGCTCGCGACGTCCGCTCGGCTCCACCTGCGAGGCAGCGGGAGCGCGGCTGCTCGAACCCGGTCGCAACCTGGGCTTCGCTGGCGCGGCGAACCACGGCCTGCTGGCGACCCGCGACGACGGCGCGGCATGGGTGCTGATCCTCAACCCGGACATCCTCCCCGAGCCAGGTGCACTGCAGGCTCTCGCGCTCACCGCGGAGGAGTGCCCACCGGAGGTCGCTGGGCTCGCCCCCCGTCTGCGCTTCCCGTGCGGTGAGCCGCAGAGCGCCTGGCAGCTGCGGCCGCTGCCGCGGCGGCGTGACCTGCTCGCCCAGGCGTGTTTCCTCCCCGGCCGCCTCGGCCCGGCCGAAGAGCCACCGGCCGGAACGGCGGTCGAGCAGCCCGCCGCCGCGGCCCTGCTGGTGCGCCGCGAGGCGCTCGAGCTGCTCGGCGGTCTCGACGAGCGCTTCTTCCCCGCCTGGTTCGAGGACGTCGATCTCGCGGCGCGCCTGCGCGACGCCGGGCTCGCTTTCCGCTACTGTCCCGCCGCCTGCTTCGTGCACCAGCAGGGCGCCACCGTCTCGGAGCTCGGCTACGGACGCTTCCTGCACATCTACACCGGCAACCTCGTGCGCTACGCGCGGCTTCGCTACGGGCTCGCCTTCGCCTGCTGCGTCGGCTCGGCGGTGCGCCTCGCGGCCCTGGCGCGACTGCTCGCGCTGCCGCTGCGGCGGCCGCGGCGCGCCGGCAACCGCCGCGAGGCGGCCGGTGCGCTGCTGGCCCTGGCTCTGGGTCGCAGGGCACAGGCCGTAGCGCCCGGAGGCACCGCATGAGCCGAGCCGAGCCGCCGCCCGGGACGACGAGCGCCACCGAGCTGGTGGTGTGCAGCGTCAGCCACGACGACGCGCCGGAGCTCGACGGCTTCGTCGCCGCCCTGGAGCGCTCGGACGTGCGCTGCCCGCTGGTGCTGGTCGACTGCGCCAGCCGCGACGGCAGCGCCGAGCGTGCCCGCGAGCTGGCACGCCGGCACCCGTGGATCGAGCCGGTCGCGTTGCGGGAAAATCTCGGCTTCGCCGGCGGCATGAACCAGGCGATCCGCCACGCCCGTCGGTTCGCACCGCAGTGGATCTGGAGTCTGAACCCCGACACCAGACCGGCACCCGAGGCGGCAAGGACGCTGCTCGACGCCACCAGCGCCCGGCCGATCGACGGCGCGGTCGGCGCGGTGACGCCGCGCCTGCATCGGATCGATGGCGAGCTGGCCGACGGCCGGCTGGACGCCTGCGGCATGCGGCTGACGCGCAGCTGGCGGCATCTCGACCGCGGCTCCGAGGAGCCGGACGACGGGCGCTACGGCCTGCGCGAGGAGGTCTTCGGAGGCACCGGCGCGGCGACCCTCTATCGGCTCGACGCACTCGACGACGTCCGCTTCCCGGGCGGCGATCTCTTCGATTCCCTCTTCCACTCCTACCGCGAGGACGCCGAGCTGGCGTTCCGGCTGCAGCGGCGGCGCTGGCGCACCGTCTACGAGCCGGCGGCGCGCGTCGGACACCGTCGCCGGGTCACTCCGGCGCGGCGGCGCGACCTGCCGGCCGCGATCAACAGGGCGGCGCTCCGCAATCGCTACCTGCTGCGCATCTACCACCAGAGCCTGGGCAATGCGCTCGGCCCGGGGGCCCTCGCCTGGGCACGTGATCTCGGCGTGCTCGTCTACGTGCTGACGCGCGAGCGCAGCTCCCTGGGAGCGTACGTCTGGCTCTGGCAACATCGGGCTCAGCTGCGCGCTCGGCGGCGCTGGCTCGCCGAGCACACCCCCGGCGGCCTGCGTCAGATCGCCCCCTGGTTCGCCCGCCAGCGCCGTCCGCTCGCCGCCTGAGTCGGTGGGTCGACCCGGCCGGCACCGGCGAGCCGGCGTCGGCGCCGCGCCGGCTCCTCGCCGCACCCCGAGAGCTCCTTTCGTGCCCACCGAACCCACACCGGCCGTCGAGCGCGCTGCGGCCGCGGCCCGCAGCGCTGGCGAGGCAGGTGCGTCGTCACGAGGCCGCCTGGCGCTGATCGGCAGCCGCGGCATCCCGGCCCGCTACGGCGGTTACGAGACCTTCCTCGAGCGACTGACCCCCCACCTCGTGGAGGCGGGATTCGAGGTCACCGTCTACTGTCGCTCGCACTACACCCGGCCGGACGAGCGCAGCCATCTCGGAGGTCATCTGAGGAGGCTGCCCACCGTGCGCAGCAAGTACCTCGACACGCCGATCCACACCCTGCTCTCCTGCTGCGACGCGCTGAGGAGGCGTTTCGACGCCGCCCTGGTGGTCAACGGCATCAACGCCCCCTTCGTGCCGCTGCTGCGGCTGGTCGGCACGCGGACGGCGCTGCACGTCGACGGCATCGAGAGCCAGCGCGCCAAGTGGGGCCTCATCGGACGCCTCGCCTACCGTCTCTGCGAGCGGCTGGCGCCGCGTGTCGCCTCGCGCCTGGTCACCGACGCGGCGGTCATCGAGCGTCACTACCTGGAGCGCTACGGGGCCGGCTCGACCATGATCCCCTATGGCTCGACGCTCGAGCCGCCGCCGCCGGGGGAGCCGACGCTGCAGCGCCTGGGACTGCGTCGCAGAGGCTACTTCCTCTACGTCAGCCGCTTCGAGCCCGAGAACAACCCGCATCGCGTCGTCGCCGCCTACCGCAGCTCGGGCTGCCGGACGCCCCTGGTGATGGTCGGCGACGCGCCCTACGCCGACGACTTCATCCGCTCCTTCCGTCGAGGCGACGACCCCCGGGTGCTCTTCCCCGGCGCCATCTATGGCGAGGGCTATCGTGCGCTGCAGCACGGCGCTCTCGCCTACGTGCACGCCACCGAGGTCGGCGGCACCCACCCGGCGCTGGTCGAGGCGATGGGCGCCGCGAACTGCGTCCTGGTCAACGACACTCCGGAGAACCGCGAGGTGGCGGGCGACGCCGGGCTCTACTTCCGGGCCGGCGATCCCGAGAGCCTGCGCCAGCTGCTCGAGCGCATCGAGTCGGATCCGGCGGCTGCCGAGGACCTCGGTCGCCGTGCCGCCCGGCGCGCCGAGGCCGCCTACTCCTGGACCGCCGTGGCGCGGCTCTACGTCGAGCTCTTCGACCAGCTCGTCGCCGCTCGGGGCGGCACCAGGGCCGCCGCGACGAAAGTCCCGTAGACAGGCTCTTTACCGGCTACGTAGACTCTTCATCGAAGGCCGCCACCGCTCGCGAAGCTCGTTCTCCGACACCGCCGGATCGCGGCGGGCGACATGGAGACGCGGCACCACGATGGTCGGTGTCGCCCCACTGGGGCCGAGAGGGCAGAGAGGGCCGAGAGTCAATGCTCAAGCAACGAGCACGGTGGATCCACAGCGCGGTGTTCCTCACCGATCTGGCGCTGGTCGTGCTCGCCTTCTGGGTCGCGTACCTGGTGCGCAACGACCTGCTGCCGCTGTGGCTGCCGCTGTGGTACCCGCGCGAGCTCTATCCGCTGTCGATGTACCTGCCCCTGCTGCCGCTCGGGCTGGTGTGCTGGGCGGCGTCGCTGTTCGGCAACAGGGTCTACGCCTCCCACCGCACGCTGCCGCTGCGCACCGAGGTCACCATGGTGGTGCGGGTCACCCTGCTCGCCACGGTGGCCTTCCTGCTGGTGATCTTCGTGCTGCGCCTCGACGCCCTGCTGCTGGGCAGCGATCGCATCTCACGCAGCTGGGTGGTGCTCTTCGGCTCCTTCGGCTGCCTCTTCCTGCTGGTCGAGAAGCTCGGCCTGCGCCTGGTCTCGCGCTACTTCCGGGCTCAGGGCTTCAACTACCGCACCCTCCTGCTCATCGGCACCAACCGGCACGCGCGCCGCATCGCCCGCATGGTCGCGGCACACAGCTACTGGGGCTACAAGACGCTCGGCTTCGTCGAGACCCGGCCCGACGGAGAGGCGAAGGGCGTCGTCGAGGGCGAGCCGGTGCTGGGCCGGCTCGAGGACCTCTCGCGCATCGTGCAGGAGAACGTCGTCGACGACGTGATCTTCGCGGTGAGCCATCGCGAGCTCGGCGAGCTGGAGCCCTACTTCCTGCTGCTCCAGGAGCAGGGGATCCGGACGCGCTTCTCGCTCGACCTGATGCCGCACGGCTTCTCCAAGGTCGAGCTCGAGGAGTTCGACGGCACGCCGCTGCTCAGCTTCGCTCGCACCCCGACCAGCTACCCCCTGATGCTGCTCAAGCGGACGGTCGACGTCGCCGTCGCCCTGGTCCTGCTGCTGCTCGGGCTCCCCATCATCCTCGCGGTCGCCATGGCCATCAAGGTGACTTCGAGCGGTGCGGTGCTCTACCGCCAGACCCGCTGCGGCCTCAACGGACGCCAGTTCACGCTCTACAAGTTCCGCACCATGTTCGAGGGAGCGCACGATCGGCGCAGCGAGCTGCAGCACCTCAACGAGATGGACGGGCCTGCCTTCAAGGTGCGGCGAGATCCGCGGGTCACCCTCTTCGGCCGATTCCTGCGCAAGTTCAGCCTCGACGAGCTGCCACAGCTGTGGAACGTGCTGCGCGGCGACATGAGCATGGTCGGCCCGAGACCGCCGATCCCCGAGGAGGTGGCGCAGTACGCCCGCTGGCAGCGCCGCCGGCTGTCGATGAAGCCCGGACTGACCTGTCTGTGGCAGATCAGCGGCCGCAACGATCTCGACTTCAACCGCTGGATGGAGCTCGACCTCGAGTACATCGACTCCTGGTCGCCCCTGCTCGACCTGAAGATCCTGGTCAAGACGATCCCGGTGGTGCTGTCGGGGCGCGGCGCTTCCTGAGCGCGGCGATCGTCGCCGGGCTTCTCCCGAGTGGGACTGCTCGTCAGCCGCTCTGCGACCGTGCGGTGAGCATCGCCAGGGTGCGGCCGATCACCTCTCGCATCGGCTCGGACGAGGCGAGGCCGCGTCCGGCGAGCTCGTACGCGGTGCCGTGATCGGGAGAGGTGCGTAGGTACGGCAGTCCCATCGTCCAGTTGGTGGCGCCGCCGAAGGAGATCGTCTTGACCGCGATCAGGCCCTGGTCGTGGTAGAGCGCCAGCACCCAGTCGAACTCGCCGCGACGGCAGCGGTGGAACACCGTGTCGGGGCTGACCGGTCCGCTCGCCTCGACTCCTTCCGCCACCGCACGCATCACCGCCGGACGCACGATCTCGTCGTCCTCGCTCCCCAGCAGACCGTCTTCGCCGGCGTGTGGGTTGAGCCCGGCGACGGCGATGCGCCGCGCCCCGGACCGGTGCATGCAGCGCAGCGCTTCGACGATGCGGCTCTCCTCCACCCGCTGCAGCGCCTCGCGCAGGGAGATGTGGGTCGAGAGCAAGGCCACCTGTAGCTCCTGCCCCAGGAAGGCCATCAGGTAGTCGCTGCCGTACTCGCGCAGACCGGCCCGTCGCGCCAGGTAGTCGGTGTGGCCGCGGAAGGAGGGATCGACGTGCTCGGCGATCAGGCGCTTGCTCAACGGCGCCGTGACCAGCGCCGCCACGTGCCCTCCCTGCGCCAGCTCGAGACCGCGATCGAGCGCGGCGATCGCTCCTCTGGCGTCCTCGCCGCCCGGTCGACCGGGCCGCACGACGCGGGATCGCGGCGCGGGGTCGATCCACGGCACGGCCCCTCGGGCCGCCGCGGCGCGGGCCTGCACCAGCGCCTCCGGCCGATCCGCCTCGGCCTCGACGGCGTGCAGACGGGCCCTCAGCCGCGCCACGGCCGGAAGCGCCTCGAGCGCCTCGAGCGCCGAGCCCTCGCAGATCAGCAGCGGAATCCAGGCGGCGCCGGACGCCCAGTCGGCCAGCACGCCGGCGAGGATCTCGGGACCGACGCCAGCGGGATCTCCCTGGGTCAGGGCCAGGATCGGCTTGTCGCCCATGGTCGTCCGCCGGGGTGGGGTCGCCGGCGCGACACCCGCCGGCCGCGCCGCTTCAACCGCCACGGCGGGCGCGGCGGCGACGCTCCTCTTCCTTGAACAGGTAGCGGATGCTGGTCTTGGGGATCAGCAGGTTCGGACCCTTGGTGCGGGTCAGCTTGATCGCGCCGCGGTCGTACCACTCGATGGCGCCGATGACCTCCTCGTCGTTGTTGAGGACCACGACCATCTGGGTCTTGGCCGCCATCTGCTTGAGGTAGTAGTTCTCCTCGGCGTTGGTCTGATCCGGTGGCGCCTGCTTGCGGCGCACCGCTCGCGAGCCGATCTCACGGGTCAGCTCGGCATCGGGCCTGATCAACTTCCTGCTGGCCATTTCTCGCTCCTCACCGAATGTTGGGTCGCGTCGGCGGACCCGCAAAGAGCGGCTGCCGGCGTCGGGCCGGGAACCGCCGTCGGCCGCGGCTCGGCCGAGCTTGCTCAACCGATCACTGGCAGCGTCCGCCCGGCCGGATTCGGACGAGGAGCCGGGACCCAGCTCGGATCGACCGCCGGGCTCAGCTCGGCGCGCCGCGGGTTGCGGCTCGGTCCTTCGCCACCGCCTCCCGCACCGGACTCTTCTCGCCGCCCTGGCTCCTGCGGAGCCCGCGGCCCGCGCGGACGCTGTCGGCGGTAGTTGTCGTCCTCGTAAGCCAGGCAGCAGAGCAGACGGCCGCACTGGCCGGAGATCTTCGACGGGTTCAGGCTGAGGCCCTGGCGCTTCGCCATCGCGATCGAGATCGGGCGGAAGTCGTCGAGCCAGGTGGAGCAGCAGAGGGTCTGTCCACAGACTCCGATGCCGCCGAGGATCCTCGCCTCGTCGCGGGCCCCCACCTGGATCATCCGCACCCGGGTCGAGAAGCGCTTCGAGATGTCGCGCACCAGCTGCCGGAAGTCGACCCGGGCGTCGGCGGTGAAGAAGACCCGCGCGTGGCGCCCGTTGAGGCTGAACTCGACTTTGGAGATCTTCATCTTGAGGTCGAGCTCGCGCGCCCGCTGCTGACAGAAGCGCTTCCCCCGCACCTCGTTCTGGCGCTGGCGGTCGAAGGCGGCTCGGTCGGAGGCCTCGGCGCTGCGCAGGATCGCGCGGGCGCTGGACTTCTGGCACGGCTTGAACACCGCCATCGGCGAACGCTCCACGGTGCCGAACGCGGGCCCTGTGTCGAGGGCGACGACGACCTCCTCGCCGCGGGCGAAACGCCTGCCGCCGGTCGAGCACAGGGTGAGGTTCACCTCCTCGGCGAAACGCACCCCGACGAACGTGTCTTCGTGCGCCGTCGACTGGCCGGCGAACTGGCAGCCGCCACATCCCATATCCGTCGCGTCCTCGCCGCAGAGTTCCGTGGAACCGATCACCACCGCCGCCGCCGCGCGCCCTCGCCAGGCTGTCCGCGGGCCGGAACTGGTGGCCCGAAGAGTCTACACCTGCGCCTCGGCAACTCTCGCCACCGAGGCCACCGGCACGCTGCAGCCGAGTCGCCCTCCGGCCGCGACCCGGACAGCACGGGCTCCGGGCGCGAAACCGCTTCCTGTGTGGCGCCTTCGTGGACACCGCTCCGAGGGCGGCGCCCTGAGCCACGGCTCTTCGGCTCGGCTCTTCGGCTCAGCTCCTCGGTGTCTCGTCCAGCAGCTCACGCGGGATGCGGATCATGCCGGACTGCCGCAGCTCGCCCGCGGCGACGACCTGACGCCCGATGTCAGGACGCATCTGCCGGCCCGGCCACGAGATGCGCTCGGCGACACCGTAGGCCTTGCGCAAGGCGTCGCGCAGGCCGGTGCCGACGGCGCACACGTTGAGCACCCGACCGCCGGCGACGCGGAAGCGGCCTTCGTCGTCCAGGTCCGTGCCGGCGTGGAAGACCTCGACGTCCGCCTCGTTCGAGGATCCCTGCGGGTCGAGTCCCTCGATCACCGCACCGAGCTCGGGCTCCCCCGGGTATCCCCCGGCGGCGAGCACGATGCAGGCGGAGGCGCCGCTGCGGAAGGAGAGCCGAGAGCGCACGAAGTCTCCCAGTGCCCCCGCCGCGAGCACGTCGGCGAGGTCGTCCTCGAGACGCAGCAGCAGCGCCTGGGCCTCGGGGTCTCCGAGCCTGGTGTTGAACTCGAGCACCTTGGGACCGTCCTGGGTGAGCATGATGCCGGCGTAGAGCACGCCGACGAACGGCGTGCCTTCGCTGCGCATCGCTTCGACGGTGGGCTGCAGCACGTTCTCGAAGACGGTGCGGGCGACCTGACCGGAGACGATCCCGGACGGGCTGTGGGCGCCCATGCCGCCGGTGTTGGGGCCACGATCGTCCTCGTGGATGCGCTTGTAGTCCTTGCTGGTGGCCATCGGCAGCAGGCGATAGCCGTCGGACAGCGCGATGAACGACACCTCCTGGCCGACGAGGAACTCCTCGACCAGCACCCGGTCGCCGGCCTCGCCGAAGCGACGCTTCTCGAAGAAGACGGCTGCCGCGTGCTCCAGCTCGCTCTCGTCGTGGGCCAGCAGCACCCCCTTGCCGGCGGCGAGACCGTCGGCCTTGAGCGCCACCGGCAGTCCGATGCCGCGCGCCGCCGCGACCATCTGCTCGGCGCTCTCGGCGACCTCGGCCCGCGCGGTGGGGATCGCGTTGCGCTGCATGAACTGCTTGGCGAAGACCTTCGAGGTCTCGAGCTGTGCCGCCTCGCGGGTGGGCCCGAAGATCGGCAGGCCGCGCTCGACGAAGGCGTCGACGACGCCGAGCGCCAGCGGCTGCTCCGGGCCGACGATCGTCAGGTCGATCTGCAGCTCGGTGGCGAAGTCGGCCAGCCGCTCGATCTGGTCGACGGGGATCGGCACCCGGTCGGCGATCGAGCCGATCGCGGCGCTGCCCGGGGCGCAGTAGATCTCCCTCTGCACCCCCTTCTCGCGCGCCGCTCTGCTCAGGTGCCAGCAGATCGCGTGCTCGCGACCGCCGCTGCCGAGAACGAGGACCTTCATGACGACTCCCAGGGAACCGGCCGCGACCGCGGCCTCGAAGGCAAGGAAAACAGAGGATGGGCCGATTGTACGTCAGGGTACGCGGCGGGTCGTGGCTCGGAGCCTGACCGGGCGGCATCGGCTCGCGGACGCGGCGGCGGAGCGCCCCTCAAGCTCGGTTTCGGTTGGGCCGGCGACGGGGCGGGCGACGACAGAATCAGCGACTTTCTCAAGCGTTGGGGCGTCAACTCGTACGAGACCGGCGCCCTCGGCCAGTTCGGGGTGCACAGCACCGTCGGCTGGAACAACGTCGACCTGCAGCTCACCTACGACTTCGACGACGGCTCGCTGGTCGACCACAACCTCTACAACTTCTTCGAGAACTTCGCCGGTGGCATCGAGATGCCGAGCCACGCCATGCAGGGCGGCGGCACCACCGGCTGGCGCAACGACGAGGCGATCGTCGACAGGGGAGACTCCGGCGGCCCGAATCTCATCTACGACCTCACGTCCGGGACCTGGAAAGTGGTGGCGGTCAACTCCTACCGCTACGGCACCCCCCCGAACATTCTCGGCTACACCGGCACCCCCGACTTCAGAACATCGATCGACTCGACGTTCGGCGAGTACGGCGCCGACGCCGCGGTCACCACCGGCCTGCTGCAGGAGACCCTGGGACTCATCCCTCCGTCGACGCCTGGCGTACCCTTCGGCACCGATTCCAAGGGGCCCTTCGGCCCGGGCGGCAATGTCACGCCGTGATCTGGACGGCAGAAGGAGGTCGGGCTCCGCTCGCCGGCTGGCGGCGAGCGTGACCCTCTGCCTAGCTGCCTCCCTTGCTCTCCCATCCTCAGTGAGCCCGTCGACCGCCCTGCGCGCCTTCGGGCTCGACCGGGAGTCGGAGCCGGTGGATCCGGGCCTGTGCACCTCCTGCCCGATCGACGATGGCACGGTCGAGCTCGGCATCGGCTTCAACCCCAATCCGCCACGCGTCGGCATCGTCGAGCGCTTCGACGGCGAGCGCTTCAAGGAGCGGACGGCGGTCTTCTGCACCTGCTTTTTGATGGCGCCGGCGTTCCCCCCGCTCACCCGAGATCTCGACTTCACGGTCGTCTTCTATGCGGACCAAGGCGGTCTTCCGGGCTCGCTCCTGGCGTCGGTGGAGGCGCGGATCGAAGAGGTCCCGGTGCTGCTACCCGGGAAGACGGTCTCGGTGGATCTCAGCGGCGTCACCCACCTGCTGCCCGACGAGGGGCCGCTCTTCGCCGGCGTCGAATGGAACGCCTCGACCGCACTGGAGCCATTCGCCGTCTGCATCGACGGTGATTCTTCGGAGCACGGCGGCTTCTCGTTCGTCGTGTCGGGCGAGTGGCGGCGCGTCGACGACATCTTCCCCGGCTATGGACGCTTCTTCTTCCGCCTCGAGCCGGAGGCGAGCGTCACCGCCATCCCGACCGTGGGAGGTGTGGGCGCCTCGGTTCTGGTGCTGGCGCTGGCCGGGCTGGCGCTGGTTCGCCTGAGGCGCAGCTGAGGGCGAGCGGGAGGAGAGGTGGTGTGCCAGAGGAGCAGAGTCGCCGCGCGCGCCACCTGCGCGGCTGTTCTCGTCTTCTCGGCCACCGCTGCCACGGCGAGCTCGTCGATCGCTGTGCGCGCCGTCGGTTCAGGCCGGGAGTCGGAGCCGGTGGATCCGGGCCTGTGCACCTCCTGCCCGATCGACGACGGCACGGTCGAGCTCGGCATCGGCTTCGACCCCAACCCGCCCCGGGTCGGCATCGTCGAGCGCTTCGACGGCGAACGCTTCAAGGAGCGGCCGGCGGTCTTCTGCACCTGCTTCTTCATGGCGCCGGCGTTCCCTCCGCTCACCCGAGATCTCGACTTCACGGTCGTCTTCTATGCGGACCAAGGCGGTCTACCGGGCTCGCTCCTGGCGTCGGTGGAGGCACGGATCGAAGAGGTCCCGGTCGACGTGCCGGGCAAGACGGTCTCGGTGGATCTGAGCAGCGTCACCCACCTGCTGCCCGACGAGGGGCCGCTCTTCGCCGGCGTCGAATGGAACGCCTCGGCCGCCCTCGAGCCCTTCTTCGTCTGCATCGACGGAGACTCTCCCGAGAGCGCTGGCTACCTCTTCCAGGTCGTCGGTGAGTGGGAGCCGGTGTCGAATTTCCTTCTCGACTACGGACGCTTCTTCTTCCGTCTCGAGCCGCAGGCGAGCGTCACCGCCATCCCGACCGTGGGAAGTGTGGGCGCCTCGATCCTGGCGCTGGCCCTGGCGGGCCTGGCGCTGGTTCGCCTGAGGCGCAGCTAGGGCGTGCCGAGGCGTCGCGGCGTGCCAGAGAGGTAGAGCCGGCGCGTTCGGCCTCACTGCTCTGTCGTCACGGCGTGGCGCTCGCGGCGGCCTCTGGGGCTCCTTGGGGGCTCGTGCTCGAGGCCTGGGAAGCGTGCGCGTTCGCGTCGCTCGTCGCCAGGAGCCTCAGAACATGCCGAGCTCGAGCTTGGCCGCCTCGCTCATCATGTCGGGGTTCCAGGTCGGATCCCACACCACCTCGACGTCGACCTCGCCGACGCCGGTGACGGTGCGCACCGCGCGCGCGACGTCGCCGGGGAGGGTCTCGGCGACCGGGCAGTGGGGCGAGGTCAGGGTCATCTTGACGTCGACGTCGGTGCCGCCCGGCCGCGTGGAGCTGTCGCGCAGCAGCACGCCGTAGATCAGACCGAGCTCGTAGATGTTCACCGGGATCTCGGGATCGTAGACGGTGCTCAGCGCCTCGATCACCCGCTCCTGGGTCACCGGCTCCGCGGCGCCCACCTCGGCCCCAGCACCTGCGCTCGCCGCCGGTTCGGCCGCGGCTCCGTCGCCGGCGCCTTCACCGGCGGCCACCTCGGCGTCGGCTACGGCTTTCGCGTCGTCGGCCGCGTCCCCGTCACCGGGCACCTCCGTGGTGTGCACCTCTTCGGGCCGAAGCTCCTCTCTCTTCTTGCTGCGCCAGAACATGGTCTCTCCTCCGACAACAGTACCGGCTCCACCGCTATTCGGTGGTCACCGGCTCGTCGCTCTGCTCGAGCGCGGCGCGCAGCGCGTGCCAGGCCAGGGTGGCGCACTTGATGCGCACCGGGAAGTCGCGCACTCCGGCGAGCACCTCGAGCTTGCCGAGGCCCTCGATGTCGGGCACCTCGTCGCCGGCGGTGAGCAGGCGGTGGAAGACGCTGTGCATCCGCGCCGCCTCCTCCAGGGTCTTGCCGCTCAAGGCCTCGGTCATCAGCGACGCCGACGCGGTCGAGATGGCGCAGCCCATGCCCTCGAACGAGACGTCACGGATGACGCCGTCCTCGACCTTTGCGTAGACGGTGATCTGGTCGCCGCACAGCGGGTTGGTGCCCTCGGCGCGGCGGTTGGCCTCCTCGAGCGCCCCGAAGTGTCGCGGCCGCTTGTAGTGGTCGAGGATGACCTCCTGGTAGAGGGCGCGCAGATCGTCCATCAGGCGAAGAACTCCTGGGTCCGCCGCACCGCCTCGACCAGCCGGTCGACCTCCTCCTCGGTGTTGTAGATGCCGAACGAAGCGCGCGTCGTCGAGGCGACGCCGTAGTGCTGCATCACCGGCTGGGCGCAGTGGTGCCCGGCGCGCACCGCGATCCCGTCGCGGTCGAGCAGGGTGCCGACGTCGTGGGCGTGGATGCCGTCGAGCAGGAACGAGAGCACGCTGGCGCGGCGCCGCGCATTGCCGATGCGGCGCACCCCCGGCAGGTCGTCGAGCTGGGCGCAGGCGCGCTCGAGCAGCCGTGTCTCGTGGGCCGAGATCGCCTCCATGCCCCAGCGGTCGACGAAATCGAGCGCCGCCGCGAGACCGACCGCGCCGACGATCTCCGGGGTGCCGGCCTCGAACTTCGCCGGCAGTGGCGCATAGGTGGTCTGGTCGAAGCGCACCGACTGGATCATCGAGCCGCCGCCCTGCCACGGCGGCATCGCCTCGAGCAGCTCGCGGCGTCCCCACAGCGCGCCGACGCCGCTCGGGCCGTAGACCTTGTGGGCGGAGAAGGCGAAGAAGTCCGCTCCCATCGCCTGCACGTCGACCTGCTGGTGCGGCACCGCCTGGGCGCCGTCGACGACCAGCACCGCACCGGCGTCGTGCACCCGTCGAGCGATCTCGGCGATCGGGTTGATCGTGCCGAGCGCGTTGGAGACCGCGCCGACCGCGACGATGCGGGTGCGCTCGTCGAGCAGCCGGTCGAGCTCCTCGAGGATCAGCTCGCCGTCGTCGTCCATCGGCAGCACCCGCAGCTCGGCGCCGCGCTCCTGGCAGAGCATCTGCCAGGGCACGATGTTGGAGTGGTGCTCCATCTCGCTGACCACCATGTTGTCGCCCGCCGACACCTCGGCCCGGCCGTAGCTCTGCGCCACCAGGTTGATCGCCTCGGTGGTGCCGCGCAGGAAGATCACCTCGCGCGCGTCGGCGGCGCCGAGGAAGCGGCGCACCCGCTCGCGGGCGCCCTCGTAGGCCTCGGTGGCCTCCTGCGACAGGGTGTGCACTCCGCGGTGCACGTTCGAGTAGGCGTGGGTCTCGAAGTCGCGCTCGGCGTCGAGCACCGCCAGCGGCCGCTGGGTGCTCGCGGCGTTGTCGAGATACACGAGCCGCGCCTTCCCGATCAGGCGCTCGAGGATCGGGAACTCCCGCCGCACCGCCTCGACGTCGAGGGTCGGGGCGGCGCTCACGGGCTGCGAGCCGTCGATCGTCGGGGTGGCGGTCACTGCTTCGGGCCCTCCCCCGGTCGTACCGGAGCGCGTCTCCAGCTCAGACCGCCTGGCGCACGATGTCGCCGCCGGTGAGCCGGGAGAAGAGAAAGTTCTGCAGGTCGCGGCGCAGCGCCTCGACCTCGACCAGGTCGACGAACTCGCTGGCGAAGGCGTAGGTCAGCAGGCTGGTGGCGGCGGCCTCGTCGATGCCGCGCGAACGCAGGTAGAAGACCGCCTCCTCCTCGAGGTGACCGGTGGTCGAGCCGTGGGTGCAGCGCACGTCGTCGGCGAAGATCTCGAGCTGCGGGTTGCTGTGCGCGATCGCCTGATCCGAGAGCAGGAGGTTGCGGTTCGACTGCTTGGCGTCGGTCTTCTGCGCCTCGCGGTGCACGTAGATGCGGCCGTTGAACACCGTCTTCGCGTTGCCGTCGAGGATGCCCTTGAACAGCTCGTGCGAGTAGGTGTGGGGCTTCTTGTGCTCGACCCGCATGTGGTTGTCGACCTGCTGCTCGCCGGCGACGACGTAGAGCCCGTTGAGCGTGCACACCGCGCCCTCGCCGTCGAGCAGGGCACCGACGTCGTTGCGCACCAGCGCGCCGCCGTGGGTGATCGCGTGCGACGAGAAGTTGGTGGCGCGGTCGAGCCGCACCTGGAAGCTGGCGAGGTGGTTGGCGGCGAGCGACTCCTTCTGCACCTTGAAGTGCTTGCACACCGAGGAGGCCCCGGCGAGCACCTCGGTGACCGGGCAGGTCAGGGACTCGCCGTCGTCGAGCGATGCATAGGTCTCGATCACCGTGCACTCGCTGCGCTCGCCGAGCACGAACAGGTTGCGCGGGTAGGAAACCGTCGCCTGGCCGTCGGGCGTCTCGCCGAGGAAGACCAGGTGCAGTGGTTCCTCGAGTCGGGCGCCGGCCTCGACCTCGAGGTAGACGCCGTCGCGGAACAGCGCCGTGTTCAGAGCCACGAAGGGGTGCTGGTCCGGCGGCAGCAGGCTGCCGATGCGTTCGGCGACGGCCGGCTCCTCGAGCGCTTCGGCGAGGCTGCGCACCGTCAGGCCCGGCGCGTCCGAGATGTCGAGGTCGGAGAGCTCGCTGACCACCCGCCCGTTGAGCAGCACGACGTTGCGGCAGCCGGCGTAGAGGAACGGAGCCAGCCGTTCGGCCGCGAGCTCGGGCGGGCGCGGGTCGGGCAGGAACCTCGTGTTGGCGACCCGGCTGACGTCGGTGAACCGCCACTCCTCGAGTCGCGTGGTGGGGAAGCCGAGGCGGCGGAAGGCCTCGCCGGCGTGTTGGCGCAGAGAGAGCAGCGGCCCCGTCGACCCCTGCTCGCCGAGCGTTTGCATCTCCTCGAGCAGGGGGCCGAGAGCCGGGCTGTCGCTGATCTGGGTGTCGACCGGTACGGACATATCGAGCTTCCTCCGCCTCAGGCCGCGCCGGCCTTGCTCTCCAGCCAGCCGTAGCCCTTGGACTCCAGCTCGAGAGCCAGCTCCTTGCCTCCCGACTGCACGATGCGGCCGTCGACCATGACGTGCACGACGTCGGGGACGATGTACTCGAGCAGACGCTGGTAGTGGGTGATGACGAGGAAGGCGCGGCCGTCGGTGCGCAGGCTGTTGACCCCGGCGGCGACCGTCTTGAGCGCGTCGATGTCGAGGCCCGAGTCGGTCTCGTCGAGGATCGCCAGGCGCGGCTCCAGCACCGCCATGTGGAAGATCTCGTTGCGCTTCTTCTCGCCGCCGGAGAAGCCGTCGTTGACCGGCCGCTTCATCAGGCTCTCGTCGAGGTCGACCACCTTGACCTTCTCGCGCACCAGCTTGAGGAACTCCATGGCGTCGAGTTCCTGCTCGCCACGCGCCTTGCGGATCGAGTTGAGCGCCGCCTTGAGGAAGTAGGTGTTGCTGACGCCGGGGATCTCGACCGGGTACTGGAAGGCCAGGAAGACGCCCTTCTGGGCGCGCTCCTCCGGCGCCAGCTCGAGCAGGTCCTCACCGTCGTAGGTCACGGAGCCCGCGTCGATCTCGTAGTCCTCACGGCCGGCCAGGACCTGGGCCAGGGTGCTCTTGCCCGAGCCGTTCGGGCCCATGATCGCGTGCACCTCGCCCGCCTTCACCTCCAGGCTCAGCCCCCGGAGGATCTCCTGACCCTCGACGCTGGCCTTCAAGTTCTCGATCTTCAGCATGATCTCTCTCGCTCTCTTCTTCTCTGTCCTCAGACGCTGTCCGTCGGTGTCCTGCGGCGTTCCGTCTGGGTTCCGTCTGGGTTCCGTCTCGGTTCTGTCTGGGTTCTGTCTGGGTTGGATCCGGGATTCGGGCGTTCCTATCTTCCGCGTCCGGTCGCGCCGTGCCTGCGCCCGTGCCTCGCACGCCGCCTCGCGTCGGGGGCGCCCGGGTCGCTGGCGGCTCGCTCCAGCTCGCGGCTGCGGCGATGGCGACCGCAGGTCAGCCGACGCTGCCCTCGAGGCTGACCTCGAGCAGCTTCTGCGCCTCGACGGCGAACTCCATCGGGAGCTCCTTGAAGACCTCCTTGCAGAAGCCGTTGACGATCATCGACACCGCGTCCTCGGTGTCGATGCCACGCTGGTTGCAGTAGAAGATCTGCTCCTCGCCGATCTTGGAGGTCGACGCCTCGTGCTCCATCTGCGCGGTGGAGTTCTGCACGTCGATGTAGGGGAAGGTGTGGGCGCCGCACTGGTCGCCGATCAGCATCGAGTCGCACTGCGAGAAGTTGCGCGCGTTGTCGGCGTTCTTGCCGATCTTCACCTGTCCGCGGTAGGTGTTCTGGCCGCGGCCGGCCGAGATCCCCTTCGAGATGATGGTCGAGCGGGTGTTCTTGCCCAGGTGGATCATCTTGGTGCCGGTGTCGGCCTGCTGCTTGAGGTTGGAGACCGCCACCGAGTAGAACTCGCCGACCGAATGGTCGCCGCGCAGCACGCAGCTCGGGTACTTCCAGGTGATCGCCGAGCCGGTCTCGACCTGGGTCCAGGAGATCTTCGACCGTTCGCCCTCGCACAGGCCGCGCTTGGTGACGAAGTTGAAGATGCCGCCCTTGCCGTTCTCGTCGCCGGGGTACCAGTTCTGCACCGTCGAGTACTTGATCTCGGCGTCCTTGTGGGCGATCAGCTCGACCACCGCTGCGTGGAGCTGGTTCTCGTCGCGCATCGGCGCCGTGCAGCCCTCGAGATAGCTCACGTAGCTGCCCTCGTCGGCGACGATCAGGGTGCGCTCGAACTGTCCCGTGTTCAGGGCGTTGATGCGGAAATAGGTCGACAGCTCCATCGGGCAGCGCACGCCCTTGGGCACGTAGACGAACGATCCGTCGGAGAACACCGCCGAGTTCAGCGCCGCATAGAAGTTGTCGGCGCGTGGCACCACCGTGCCAAGGTACTTCTTGACCAGCTCGGGATGGTTCTCGACCGCCTCCGAGAAGGAGCAGAAGACGATGCCGAGATCGGCGAGCTTGTCGCGGAAGGTGGTGGCCACCGAGACGCTGTCGAACACGGCGTCGACGGCGACACCGGCGAGGATCTCCTGCTCACGCAGCGGGATGCCGAGCTTCTCGTAGGTGCGCAGCAGCTCCGGGTCGACCTCGTCGAGGCTCTTGGGGCGGTCGGCGTCGCTCTTGGGCGCCGCGAAGTAGGAGATCGCCTGGTAGTCGATCGGCTCGTAGTGCACGTTGGCCCAGTGCGGCTCCTTCATCTTGCGCCAGATGTCGAGCGCCTTGAGCCGCCACTCGAGCAGCCATTCGGGCTCCTTCTTGCGCCGCGAGATGAAACGCACGACGTCCTCGTCGAGGCCGGGAGGCAGGGTCTCCTGCTCGATCTCGGTGACGAAGCCGTACTCGTACTCTCGTTCGGTCAGACGGCCGATGGTCTCGGTTGCTGTTGGCATGCGGTCCTCTGCGGGGTCGTTCTACGAGTTCTGCGAAACGGGGCTCGGGAGGTGTCGTCGCGGCGGCCGGCCGTCGCCAGGGCTTTCGTGGCCGGAGCGGTTCGGATGCGACCCGGTCCGCGCTGCCGCGGCGCCGCGGCGGGTCGGCGGCTGCGAGGAGTACGGCGCCGACATCTTCAGCGCTCCAGGGCGTTCAGCGGTACCAGTCCGGCGCCGTCGCCTGCCGGGCGAGCTGCGCCCGGTGCCGCGACCGGAAGTCCCCTGGCCATCTCGTCCAGCGAGATCGACGCCAGGGCGTCGTGCACCGCACGGTTGATCCGCTTCCAGTTGCCCCGGACCCGGCAGGTCGCCTCGTACGAGCACTCTTCGCTGGACTCCTCGACACACTCGGTGATCGCGATCGGACCCTCGAGCGCCGCGATGACGTCGGCGACGTTCACCGAGTCGGCCGCACGCGCCAGCTCGTAGCCGCCGTGGGCGCCGCGGCGCGAGGCGAGCAGGCCGGCGTGCACCAGCTGCTTGAGGATCTTCGCCACCATCGGCGCCGGCAGGTGGGTCGCCTCGGCCAGCTCGGCGGCGTTGCGCCGTCCGCCGCCGTCGGCGGCGAGCTGGCAGAGCAGCACGATCCCGTAGTCGGTCTGGCGAGTGAGGCGGATCACTTTCGTCTCTTCTCCGAGCGCCGGCACAGAGCTGTTGGCGCCGCACCGTCGGCGGCGAGAAGCGGCTTCCGCGCCGGATGCGGCCGAGCCGGCCAGCGTCCTCATCCGACAGGCGGAAAGGCGACGAGCCCGACTGGCGCGGGTTCCGGCTGGGCGGCAAAAAGGACCGCCCAGGTCCTAATTGTAGGGGAAGACGCTCCGCGACGCAACGAAGACAGCGCCTTCAGGCCTCGGCGCGCGACTCGCCCCGCGGCGGCGAGGGCTGCCGCCGCTCGTGACCGTCCATCATCACCGCGATCCAGCGGAAGTCGCGACTGTTCTCGAGCAGGATCTTGACCACCATCGTCAGCGGCACCGACAGCAGCATGCCCACCGGTCCCCAGACCCACCCCCAGAAGACCAGCGACAGGAACACCACCAGGGTCGAGAGACCGAGCCGCCTGCCCATGACGTGGGGCTCGATGAAGTTGCCGATGACGACGTTGACCACCAGGTAACCGGCCGCCACCAGCAGCGCCAGACCGAAGCCCTGCTGCACCAGCGCCAGCAGGACGGGCGGGATCGCGGCGATGATCGATCCGAGGTTCGGGATGTAGTTCAGCGCGAACGCCAGCAGGCCCCACAGCGGCGCGAAGTCGAGCCCGAGGATCGCAACCCAGATGCCCAGGATCATCCCGGTAGCCATGCTGATCGCCGTCTTGACGCTGAGGTAGCGCCGCAGATCGAACATGATGCGCCCGAAGCGCTCCTCGGCGAGCGAGTTGCCGAACGCCCGCCGCAGCTTCTTCGGGAAGGTCGTCGCCTCGAGCAGCACGAAGGTGGTGATCAGCAGCACCAGCAGCGCGTTGGTGAGCAGGTTGGCGACGCCGCGTAAAGTCCGGTTCGCAGCGTCGACCAGAGCGCCGATGTCGAACAGCGTCAGCCAGGGCGCGTCGCTCGCTGCGACGGCTTCGCCTCCCTGCTCGGCGGTGGCGGTGCCGCGACGACGTGGGGAAGCTGGCAGTGCCGCGGCACGCTGCCGCGGCGCGTCGGCCGGGCTGAGCGACGGCTCGACGTCCTCCGGATCGCCGAAGCGATCGCCGAACCAGTCTTCGGTGGCGATGCCGTGATCTTCCAGCCAGGCGCGGGTGTGCGAGACCTGACGTTCGACGCCGGCACGGAACTCCCGGATTCGAGCCTCGTACTTGGCACGCTCGCGCACCAGCTCGTTGAACGAGTTGCTGACCACGAGCACCAGCGCGAAGAGACAGGCGATGTCGACCGCCATGGTCGCGAAGACCGCGAGGCCCGGCGACAAGCCGCGCTGCCGCAGGAGGCCGACGAGGGGGAGGCTGAGGGCGGAGATGAAGAGCGCGATGAGCAGCGGCACGATGATGCTCGACGCTGCCTTGAGCCCGGCGACGAGCACCACGACGCTCGCCGCGGCGAGCAGATTGCGGGCGCCGCGGGGGGTGCCGCCCTCGGCCTCGCGGGTGACCCGGCGGCTCATCCGCCGCGATTCGTTCATCAACCGCTAGCGTACACCGCACACGCCGCGGGGCGCGCGGGGCGAATCGTCATCCGGCGCCGCTCGCGGCGCGGTGGTCGTCGACCAGGCGCTCGACCACTCCGGGATCGGCGAGGGTGGTGACATCACCGAGCTGGTCGTACTCGCCGGCCGCGATCTTTCGCAGGATGCGGCGCATGATCTTGCCCGACCGGGTCTTCGGCAGACCGGGTGCGATCTGCAGCCGATCGGGCGTGGCGATCGGCCCGATCACCTTGCGCACCTGCTGGCGCAGCATGCTCTCCAGCTCGGCCGCGTCGTGCTGCTCGTAATCGTGGTTGACGATCACGTAGGCGAAGATGCCTTCGCCCTTGACGTCGTGCGGGAAGCCGACCACCGCCGCCTCGGCGACGGCATCGTGCGCCACCAGCGCGCTCTCCACCTCGGCGGTGCCCAGCCGGTGGCCGGAGACGTTGAGCACGTCGTCCACCCGCCCGGTGACCCAGTAGTAGCCGTCGGCGTCGCGGCGGCAGCCGTCGCCGGTGAAGTAGAGCCCTGGGTAGGTCGAGAAGTACACCTCCCGGAAGCGCTGGTGGTCGCCGTACACGGTGCGCGCCTGACCCGGCCAGGAGCGCCCGATGCAGAGATTCCCGGACACCTCGTTGCCCTCGATCTCGCGGCCCTGCTCGTCGACCAGCAACGGCTCGACACCGGGCAGCGGCAGCGTCGCCGAGCCCGGCTTCGTGGGCGTCGCGCCCGGCAGGGGCGAGATCATGATGCCGCCGGTCTCGGTCTGCCACCAGGTGTCGACCACCGCGCAGCGCCCGTCGCCGACGACGTCGTGGTACCAGCGCCAGATCTCGGGGTTGATCGGTTCGCCGACCGACCCCAGCACCCGCAGGCTGCGGCGCGACGACCGGGTGACCCACTCGTCGCCCTCTCGGGCGATCGCCCGCAGCGCCGTCGGCGCGGTGTAGAAGATGCTGACACCCAGATCGTCGACGACCTGCCAGTAGCGGCCCGCGTCGGGATAGGTGGGCACCGACTCGAACATGACGCTGGTGGCACCGTTGGCGAGCGGCCCGTAGACGATGTAGGTGTGACCGGTGATCCAGCCGATGTCGGCGGCGCAGAAGTAGACGCTCTCGCCGGGGTGGTGATCGAAGACCAGCTCGTGGGTGAGGCTGGCGTAGACCAGATAGCCACCGCAGGTGTGCAGGAGTCCCTTCGGCTTACCGGTGGAGCCGCTGGTGTAGAGCACGAACAGCGGGTCCTCCGCGTCCATCGGCTCGGCGTCGCAGGTCGGGGCCACCGTCTCGGCGACCTCGCTGAACCAGACGTCCCGGCCCTCCTTCCAGGCGACCTCCTTGCCGGTGCGCCGCACCACCAGCAGGTGACGCACCAGATCGAGTCCCTCGATCGCCTCGTCGCTGGTCTGCTTGAGCGGGATCTTCCTGCCGCCCCGCAGGCCCTCGTCGGCTGTGACCAGCACCTCGCAGCCGGCGTCGACGATGCGGCTGCGCAAGCTCTCGGCGGAGAACCCGGCGAAGACGATCGAGTGCACCGCACCGATGCGGGCGCAGGCCAGCATGGTGAAGGCGAGCTCGGGGATCATCGGCAGGTAGATGCAGACCCGGTCGCCCTTGCGCACCCCGAGCTCTTTCAGCACGTTGGCGGCCCGACAGACCTCCTGCAGCAGCTCGGCGTACGAGATGTGACGGGACTCGCCCGGCTCGTCGCCGGCCCAGATCAGCGCCGTGCGCTCCGGCGTGTCGCGGGCGTGCCGGTCGATGCAGCTCTCGGTGACGTTGAGTTGCCCGTCCTCGTACCAGGCGAAGTCGACCGCTTCGAAGTCCCAGCGTCCCGCCTTGCTCGGCGGTCGGCGCCACTCGATGCGCGCCGCCTGCTCGAGCCAGAAGGCCGCCGAGTCCTCCAGCGAACGTCGGTAGAGCTGGCGATAGCGCTCGATGCTGCCGACGTGCGCGCTCTCGGCGATGCGTGCCTTGGGGAGCACCATCCCGTTCTCCCCGCCTGGCGCGCCGCCAACCGATCCATCTCTGCTGCTGCCCTGCATCTCAGCTCCTTCCGACGCCGGTTCGCGCCGCCAGTCGAGCGCCGCCGGTCGCATGGCGCGCGCCGCACGCCGACTGTAGCGATTGGAGACGGCCGCTGCGCGGTCGCAGGCCCGCCGGCGCGTCGCCGACGGCTGTAGCCGCAGCTCCCGGACCCGACGTCAGCCCGGGACCGCCGCTCTCACCTCGTCGGTGGCGTGCTCGGCGAACTGCTCGAAGTTGTCGCGGAACATCCGGGCGAGCCGTCGCAGCTGGCCGTCGTAGGCCGCGGGGTCGTCCCAGGTCCGGCGCGGCTCGAGCAGCCGTGACTCGACTCCGTCGATGGCGGTCGGCACCGCCAGCTGGAAGACGTCGTCGCTGCGCAACTCGGCGTCGTCGAGCTCACCGGCGAGCACCGCGGTGACGATCCGGCGCGTGGTGGCGAGATCGAGGCGGCGGCCGACGCCGAAGGGACCTCCGGTCCATCCGGTGTTGATCAGCCAGACTCGTGCACCGTGCTCGCGCAGCTTCTCGCCCAACATCTCGGCGTAGCGCACCGGCGGCAGGGGCAGGAACGGGGAGCCGAAGCAGGCGCTGAAGGTCGCGCACGGTTCGGTGACGCCGCGCTCGGTGCCGGCGACCTTGGCGGTGTAGCCGCTGAGGAAGTGCACCATCGCCTGCGCCGGCGTCAGCAGAGCCACCGGCGGCAGCACTCCGAAGGCGTCACAGGTGAGGAAGATCACGTTGCGGGGATGGCCCGCACGGCCTCCGAGGTCGACGCCGTCGAGCTGCGTCACCGGATACGACGAGCGGGTGTTCTCCGTGTAGCGCTCGTCGTCGAGATCGAGCACCCGGCTCTGCTCGTCGTAGGCGACGTTCTCGAGCACCGTGCCGAAGGTGCGCGTGGTGCGATGGATCGCAGGCTCGCCCTCGGGGTCCAGCCGGATCACCTTGGCGTAGCAGCCGCCCTCGATGTTGAACACTCCGTGGTCCGACCAACCGTGCTCGTCGTCGCCGATCAGGGTGCGACGCGGATCGGCCGAGAGCGTCGTCTTGCCGGTGCCCGAGAGGCCGAAGAACAGGGCGACGTCGTCACGGTCGCTGCCCCAGTTGGCGCTGCAGTGCATGCTCAGCACGCCGCTTTCCGGCAGCCGGTAGTTCATCACCGCGAAGATGCTCTTCTTGATCTCGCCGGCGTACTCCGTGCCGCCGATCAGGGCGACCCGGCGACCCAGATCGAGCGCGATGACCGTCTCGCTGTTGGTCCCGTGTGTCGCCGGCTCGGCGCGCAGACCGGGCAGGTCGATGACGGTGAAGTCGGGCTCGAAGTCCTCGAGCGGCGCCGAGGGGCGCAGGAACATGTTGTGGGCGAAGAGGCAGTGCCACGCCCGCTCGGCGATCACCCGCACCTTCATCCGGTGGCGCGGATCGGCGCCGGCGAAGCCCTCGAACACGAAGAGGTCCTTGCCCTGAGCGTACTCACCAGCCCGCTGCAGCAGGTCTTCGAAGACCTCCGGCTGCAGCGGCCGGTTCACCGGCCCCCACCAGATCTTCTCGCTGACCTCGGCGTGCTCCGAGCGGTCGTCGACCAGATAGCGGTCCTTCGGCGAGCGACCGGTGTGCTCCCCGGTGTGGGCCAGCAGCGGCCCCCCCTCGGTGATCACCGCCTCATCGCGCCGCACCGCCTGCTCGTAGAGTGCCGGCACGCTGAGGGCGCGATGGAAGCGCGCAGCCTCCAACGACGTCGCCACCAGCTGCTCCCCGGCCGATCCGCCGGCGCCACCTTCGGGCGGTGCTGCGAGATCCGTGGAGGCGTGACGTTGGACGTTCACTTCGGTGGTCATCGGTGGAAGGCTCCTGGGGCTGCACACCCACGTCCCGTTTCGACCCGTCGCACTGGCGTGGCGGGCGCCGCGGGCCGCGATCGCACACCGATGGGCATCGCGGTGCTCGCAGCCGGAGCGCAGGCTCGGATCGGTACTGCGAACGGTGGCCGCGGGTACTGCGGACGGTACAGCGGAGTGGGATCTCGCGGTCGATCTGAATTCGTGCGAAGCCGTCGGGTCGGGGGCGAGATCGACCTCGCGCGACGCCCCTCCGAGGGTTGGACCTCGACGGCGGTGACGGGCTTCCAGGCTAGCGGATCCGGGCGCGAGCGGGAAGCTCCGCGGGAATGGCTCCTCGGGAGGGACTTGAACCCCCAACATTTCGGTTAACAGCCGAACGCTCTACCATTGAGCTACCGAGGAACGGTTCCCGGTCGGGACGCGCAGGCCCGCGTCGTAGTGAACGGCCTGCGGCCTTCGCACGCGTGGCGCGAAGCCTTGATCCTAGGAAGGCCCGGCGCGATCTGTCAACGCCGGGCGTTCCTCGTCGGGTGTCGGCCCCACCCTGGCGCCGGTGGGGTACCCGCTCATCGCCGGGCGCCGTGACGGCGCCGTCGCAGCTCGGCCAGCTCAGCGAGGATCTGTTCGACGCGATCGGCGTCGCCGCGCTCCTGGGCGGCGAACAACTCCGCCTGTAGAGCGCGTTGGCGCACCAGGGCGCCCTTCGCCGCCAAGGTGCCCAGCAACGTCAGCGCCTCACCGTCGCGCACGCCCTCCGGCGGCGCTGCGAGAAGCCGCGCCAGCAGCCCCTGTGCGCTCGACGCGGGGGGCAGTCCCTGCTGCACCAGCGCTGCATCGAGCGCCGGACCCTGCTCGTCACCGCCGTGCATGCCGTCGGCCTCGACCGCGGCCGCGAAGGCGCGATACAGCTCACGACAGTCGGCGTCGCCGAACAGATCGGCCGCCGGCAGCTCCCGGGCGCCGAGCGCGTCGCGGCCCAGCCAGAGCAGCAGGTGCAGGATGCGCGCTTCCATCGAGGACCTCGCCTCCGGCGCGACGTTCGCCTCCGCCGGCTCCGCGGCGCCCTGCCGGACGGCGGACGAGGCGCCGCGACTGCGCCAGAAGACCTCCACCGGCAGCCCAAGGTGGCGCGCCGCGCGCTCGCCGTACGAGTAGCGCAGCACCGTGTCCGGCACCACTTCGAGCAGCTCCCGCAGCTCGCCAGCGGCGGCGGCCCGCAGCCGCGGATCCGCGACGGTCTCCGGACCCCGGCGAGCCAGCTCCAGCTCGAGAGCGTCGACCGCACCGTCGACGTAGCCACGCACCGCCTCCGGCCCCTCCTCGAGGCGCAGCGAGTCGGGATCCTGACCGGCCGGGAAGCGCGCCCGGCGCACCGCGACGCCGCTGCGCAGCAGGATGCGCAGCGCCTTGCGGCTCGCCTCCTCGCCGGCGCGGTCGCCGTCGTAGCCGAGGATCACCTCCCCGGCGTAGCGCGACAGCAGCTTGGCCTGCTGCTCGGTGAGCGCCGTGCCCATCGACGCGACCACCCAGTCGATGCCGCACAGCTGCGCCCCGAGCACGTCGAAGTAGCCCTCGACCAGCAGCACCCTGCCGCTCTCACGGATCTTCGGCCGTGCCCGGTGCAGGTTGTAGAGCAGCTGGCTCTTGCGGAAGCTGTCGGTCTCGGCGGTGTTGACGTACTTGGCCGGGTCGTCGCCGAGGGTGCGGCCGCCGAAGCCGACCAGGCGCCCGGAGGTGGAGTGGATCGGGAAGACCAGCCGATGACGGAAGCGGTCGTAGGGACGACCCGACTTCGCCGAGCGCGCCACCAGTCCTGCCGATTCGAGCAGTTGCTCCGAGAAGCGGCCCTGCAGCGCTCCCAGCAGCTCGCGCCAGGCGTCCGGCGCGTAGCCGACGCCGAGCGCCCGATAGGCCTCGCTGGGCACCTGGCGCCGGCGCAGGTACTCGAGCGGAGCGGCGTGGCGGTCGAGCTGGCGGACGAAGAACTCGGCCGCCGCTTCGAGCACCCGGCTCTGCTCCTGGACTCCACTCGTGTCGCCACGGCGCTCCGGGATCGGCACTCCGAACCGCCGCGCCAGGGACTCGAGCGCCAGCGGGAAGTCGTCGCCGGTGAGCTGCATGTGGAAACGAATCGCGTCGCCACCGGCGCCGCAGCCGAAGCAGTAGTAGAGACCACGCTCGGGATCGATCGAGAAGGACGGGGTCTTCTCCTTGTGGAACGGGCAGAGCCCCTTGTAGCGAGCGCCTCGTTTCTCGACCTGGGTGTAGTCGCGCGCCAGATCCACGAGGTCGACGGCGTCGCGCACCGCCTGCACGAAGCCGTCATCGCGTGGGCCGGACTCACGTGGCCCGGAAGGGGGGGCGCTCACCCTCCGCTCCTCAGCACCACCCGGGTCGCCCCGTTGCCGCCTTCCTGCGCCGCCGCGGGGCCGTGCTCGAGCGCCAGCGGGTGCTGCGCCAGATGACGGCGCACCGCCTCGCGCAGGCGACCGCTGCCGTGGCCGTGCACCACCCGTACGCTGTCGTGCCCGGCGAGCAGGGCGCGGTCGAGGTACTCGTCGAGCCGTTCGAGGGCCGGCTCGACGCGCTGCCCGATGAGGTGGAGCTCCGACGGCACCTGTCCGCCGAGGTCCACCGTGGCGGCACTGCCCGCGGCACCGCCGGTTCGCCGCGGCCCGGCGACGAACCGGCCCTCGGCGGTCGAACCGCCAACCCGCCGTGCGGCGCTCGCCGGAGTCTCGCCGACCAGCTCCTCGAGCTTGCAGCGCAGCTTCTTGCCACCAGCAGACACCACCGCATCGCTCCCCTGCAGCGACTCCAGCGTACCGCGCCAGCCGAGAGCCCGGTGGCGCACCGTTCCACCCACCTCGATCGGCGCCGCCGAGCTGGTTTCCGGATCCGGCGTGCCGACGGCCAGCTGCCGTGACAGCTCCTCGGCGACCGGCCCGACGACGCGTTCGACCGCTGAGCCGATCGCGGAGCGTCCGGCCACCGGGCCTCGCTTCGAGGCGCCGCGAGCGCTGCGCTCGATCTCCTCGTCGAGGCGCCGCTGCAGCTGCTCGACCTCGCGCTCGAGCCGCGACCTCGACTCCTCACGCAGCTCGCGCATCCTCTGGTCGAGGCTCGATCGCAGGCTGCGGGCCTGCGCGCGCACCTCCTCCTCGCGTTCGGCCAACCGCTGGTTCAGCTTCTCCTGGTCGCTCCGCAGGGTGGCGGCCCGCTCGGCCTCGCAGCGCGCCGCATCGCGCTGCGATTCGACCTCCGCGATGAGTGCGATCAGGGTCCGGTACTCGTCGCCGAGCCTCTCTTCCGCCGCCGCCAACCACTCGGGCGGCAGGCCCAGCCGGCGCGCCAGCGAGATCGCCTGGCTGCCCGACGGCGGGCCGATCTGGAGCCGGAAGCGCGGCTGCTGCGCCACCGGATCGAACTCCATTCCGGCGCACAGGGCGCCGGGCATCTCGTGCGCCCTGGCCGCCAGCTCGACCAGATGGGTGGTCAGGATGGCGCAGGCTCCGCGCTCCACCAGCCGCTCCAGCAGCGGTTCGCTGAGCGCCACTCCCTCGTTCGGCGAGGTCCCCGAGCCGATCTCGTCGAGCAGCACCAGCGACCCCGGTTCAGCGGCCTCCCAGGCCTGGCGCAGGCGCAGGAGCCTGGCGCTGAAGGTCGAGTGGTCGCGCAGCATGTCCTGCTCGTCGCCGACCACCGCGACGATGCGCCGAAAACGCGGCAACCGACTCGACGGCTCGCAGGGCACCGGCAACCCGAGCGTGTGCAGCAGCGACAGCAGGCCGACCGTCTTGAGCGCCACGGTCTTGCCACCGGCGTTGGGGCCGGTGACCACCGCCACCCGAGCCTCGCGCAGGCGCAGGTCGAGCGGCACGACCTCGCCCTCGTGGCCGCGTTCGCCGAGACTCCGCTCGCGCATCGCGCGCAGAGCCGGGTCGAGCAGCGGATGGCGGGCCTGCACCAGCTCGACGGCCGTCGGCACCTCTTCTGAGGGCGCCTGCCACGACTCGATCCAGCATCCGCGCACGGCTCGCCGGAACCGCTCGATAGCCTGCAGCTCGTCGAGGGTGCCCCACAGCTCCCGCGAGGCGCGGAGCGGGTGACGCAGCTGCCAGGCGGTCTGCGCCAGCTCGGAGAGGATGCGGACGCGCTCGGCAGCCTCCTCGCTACGCGCCTCCTGTGCCTCGTTGTTGGCGTCGACGAGCTCGAGGGGCTCGAAGTAGAAGCTGCGACCGGTGCTCGACCGGCCGTGGTGCAGGCCCTGGAGCCGACCCCGCCCTCCCGCCGGCAGCAGCGCCGTCAGACGCCCTTCGCGCGCCGTGAGGGTGTCTTCGGCGAGGTCCTCGCGATGGGCCTCGACGTAGGCCTCGAACTGCCGGTAGAGCGATCGACGTGCCTGCTGCGCACGCTGGCCGAGGGCGCGCAGCCGAGGCGTAGCGTCGTCCCGCACCTCGCCGCGCTCGTCGAGCTGGCGCAGCACGGTCTCGCTGAACGAGGCGATCGACCCGTCGTCCTGCGGCCAGTGCGCGAGCAGCTCCTCCAGGGCAGGAGCCGGTTCGGGCGTCGCACGCAGCCGGCGCACCGCGACGCGCACCGCGCGAGCGACCAGCGCCAGCTGGACCAGCAACGGTCCGTCGAGCGCCGAGGCGCCGCGCGACAGGCCGCGCCGCAGAGGATGGAGGGGATCCCTGCTGACGCGCTGCGCTGCCTGCCCCGGCTCGGGCGGTCCGTCGGCGCCGGCTTCGCCGAGGCCAGGGGTGCCCAGCTCGTGCACCAGCTCGCCGGCGTCGAAGACCGGCTGCAGCAGCTGTCCGAGCGCCCGACGCTGGGTGGCGGACAGCCTCATGCCGGCCTTCGTGCCGGCCTTCGCTCCGGCGCCCGGCCCACTGGCGTCGCGGTCGCTCTCGTCCCCGACGCCGCGGCGGCGAGCCGGCTCTCGGCGGCGGCTGGGCAGCAGCTCGGCGATCCGCTCGCGTCCGAGCTCGGTGCAGGCGAGGCCCTGCAGGAGACTCAGCAGCCGATCGAGCTCGAGCGCGTGCGCCGTGGCGTCGTCGCAGACCAGCTCGATCGCCTCGTCATCACGGGAGGTGACGTCACGCTCGGGATCTCGGGCACCCTCTCGCACAGCTCCTCGCTCTACGTCTCGCCCATCGTCCGATGGCGGCATGTCAGCGGGCCTCGTGCGTGGAACCGGTGCAGCGGCGACACCGTGGCGGCGGGAGGTCCGGCGGGTCGGCCGACAGGCCGCTGGCGGCTCCGCCTAAGGCTCGGCGACGCCGAACGGCAACGACGCGACCCGGCCTCCGAGGGCCAGTCGCCGCGCCAAACAAAACGACGCGGCACGGCCGCAGAGGGCCCGTGCCGCGCCGTGTACGGATCTCAGCGATCCGAGCAGCTGACGACCACGCGGTCGTCAGCGCCGATCAGGCGAGGCCCATACGGCGCTCTTCCGCCATCTTGCGGAGGATCTTCTTGCGCGCCTGCATCTCCTTGCGCTTCCTCTTGATCGAGGGCTTCTCGAAGTGCTGGCGCTTCTTCAGCTCGGTGAGAATTCCTTCCTTCTCGCACTTGCGCTTGAAGCGTCTCAGTGCGTTCTCGAAACTCTCGTCGTCGCGAACTTGAACGATCGGCATGGCCTGACAATCACCTCTTTCCGGCTCTACTGGTGCGGCCTTGGTTCTCTCGATGGACTGGGTGGGGGCTCGATGAGGTCGATGAGCTACCGGCGGGCGACAGCGTCGAGTCGCGCCGCGGTCCGGCGGGCTCCGGCTTCGCCGGCTCCTAGCCTCCCCACTCCCGCCACGGGCCGGCCACCGCGGCGAAGGCTGACGTGCTCCGGTCGGGTCGGACAGCGGCCCGGCGGCCGCGGCCGTCGTGCAGGCCCGGACGCAGCTCGCGCACGGCCCGGGCACGCGGACGGCCCACGAGTATGCCCGCCACCCGAAGCTGCGTCAAGCACGGCACCGGCCGGCGACGCGGAGCGTGGCGGCGCAGCAAGCCGCCACGGCCCGGTCCCGATCGTTCACTCGTCCTGAGCTTTGATCGCCTCGTAGTCGAGTGTCTCCACCGTCCATTCGCCTCCCCGGAGACGGAAGTAGACGCCCGCCGCGCCTCCCTCGGTGTCCGGGTCCTTGCGGTAGAACCACCCGAGGTTGCTGTCGTCGAACTCTCGGATGTTGTTGATGTTGACCGGACCGAGGATCGCGATGACCTCGTCCTGCGTCATGCCCTTCTCGACCCGCTCGAAGCGCTCCTGGGTGACGAAGCGCATCTCTTCGATCTCGGCCTTCTTGGCGAGCAGGTCCGGATTGTCGGGATCGATCGCCAAGGCCCGCTCGACGATGTCCCCGGCGCGCGCCCAGTCACCACCCTTGGCGATGAACTCCTCGGCGATGAGCAGATCCTCGGAGCTCTTCATGCGCAGTGCCCCCAGCTGCACCTCCGTCGGCTCGGCACCGACCTCCATCGGATCGTCGTTGATGAAGGCGACCAGGCGCTCGCCGAAGGTCGCCGCCATGTCGTCGACCTCGCTGGTCAACTGCCGCACCCTCTCCTCGGCCGCGGCGCGCACCTCTTCGATGCTCTCGCCCTCCGCCACCTCGAGCTCGCTCTGCGCCGTCTCCACGGCTTCGGCCAGGGCCTGCCGCTTCTCGTTCAGCTCGGCTTGCATCGCCTCGATCTGGGCCCACTCCTCGGCGCGCGCCGCCGCGGCCTGTTCCTCCTGACTGGGACCACACGCGACGAACGTCAGCGCACAGGCCAGGGCCATCGCAGCCAGCACCGCGAGCGGCGTGGGTCGGCGGGATCGGTGGGGGAGTCGCATGCTGTACCTCCTGAAGGGTCTTCTCATTCGAGGGGATGATGGGGAGATGGGCTCAGAGCGGATCGATGAACGAGCTGACGGACCCCGCTCCTTCGATATCGCGAGCGGCAGGTCGCGTCGGGTGGCCTCGCCGGCTGCAGTTTCGGTGCGTCGAGCGCTGTGGCGGCGGGTCTCCGGATTCGAATCGTGGCTCGGTCGGCGGTGCATCGCTCGCCAGCGCGTCGCACGAACGAAGCCTCGGCCGTGAGCCCGGCCCGGGCCGGAGCGCGTCGACGGAGACTCCGGGCTCGTGAGGCTCGAGGGCGGCGAACGGACCGGCTCCATCTGACGCCTGGGACCGCAGCGCCGCAGCCCAGGTCCGAGGGCGAGCACGGCCGGGACGACGATAGCTGACCGCGATGTGTGAGCAGTCTAGCAGCCCCGGCAGCCCCTGGTGGAACCCTCGCGGGCCCCCCAGGGGAGAGCCGTCGGTCTGGCACTCCCTGGCATCTCGGGCTCCGTCGACGGCCAGCCGTGAACGCGATCTCTGCGACCCGACCTCGCCGTCACGGGCCGTGCTGCCACGGGCGCGGGTGCGGTTACCGCGTCGGCGGCGAGGAAGCCGGAAACGCGGTGCCGAGTCGTTGCCGTGTGGTGGCCGAACCGTGCCGAGCCCTGCCGACGAACGGCCCGCGAACCGAGTCGACAGAGCGGCGCGAAGTCGCTGTGACGACTCCACTTGCGTGGGGAGCGAAGCCTTGACACGTCTGCTTTCCTGTCGCCACAATCAGCGGTTGCACAACTGCGTATGTCCGCAAGACGCGAGGCGGCCGCTGCGCCGGTCCGTCCAGGAGGTTGCTTATGCCCCCGATCGATTCCGATTCGCCCGAAGAGCCGCGGCAGGGCGGAGCCTCCCCCGAATCCGACGACTCCGGGTCGGCGGTGGACGCGGACACGGCGAGCTTCGACGACTCCGAAGCCGACGCCTGGGGAGACACGCACGACGCCGACGGTCCGGTGGACCTCCAGGGGCTCCAGTTCAAGGACCTGCGGACGCTGATCTCCGGGGAGATCGACGCGCTCGAGACGCGCCTGCTGTCGCTGCTGGCGAGGGTCACGATGCCGGAGCCCGAGATCGTCGAGGTCCCGGTGCTCGAAGACGCCAGCGACGAGCCCGCCGCCGTACCTTCGCCGACGCCCGCGGCGCCGACCAGCGCCGCCGTGCGCGAGGCCCTGCGTCGCCTCGACGAGGCGGACTCGCAGAGCGAAGTGTTGTCCCGGCTGCTCGAGGAGAGCGCCGCGATCGCCAGCTCGTGCGCTCTTCTCCTGTCGCCCCCCGAAGCGTCGGCGAGCACCGACCGGGTGCGGCTGCAGGTCTGGAACGCCGCAGGCATCGCGGTCGACGTCGCCGGACGCACGCTGGAGCTGCCCGAGGAGTGTGGCGGAGCGCTGCGCGGCGAGGACACCCTGACCCTCACCGGCGAGGCGAAGCGCCAGATCGCCGAAGCCCTGAGCACCGGCGGCGAGGGCAGCGCCTATCTGGTCCCCTTCATCCTCCGCGACACCACCCGCGCCCTCCTCTACTGCTCCGGCGGCGGCCCCGAGGACGGCTCAGACGGTCGAGAGGGTCGATTCGACGTCGACGCGGTACAGATCCTCTGCTTCAGCGCCGCTCAGATCCTCGAGACGCTGCCGCTGCGCAACGTGAGGCCAGCCGCCACCCTGCTGCCCACGGCGGCAGACTCCGGTACGGCCGCGGAGGCGGACGCAGACGCGACCGAGGAGTCCGCTGCCGCCGCGGTGCCCGGGGCGAGCCTCGGAGACGTGGAGCTCGAGGACGCCGATGCCTTCGTCGCCGACGCCACCTTCGACGAGCCGGCGGCCGGCGGCGATGAGAGCGCAGACCTGCTGCTCGCCGACGGTGACGACAGTTTCGACACTGACGCCGGTGACGATGCGACCCTCGCCCTGGAGGACGAGGAGACTGCCGGCTCGGCGAGGCAGGAATCGCAGCTCTACGCCGATCTCGACGACGAGGCGGCACCTGCCGAGGAGGCCCCTGTCGGCGACGTGCCGCGGGCGGCGGGCGGCCAGGTGCCCGAGGACAGCGGAGTCCCACAGGTCCCGGAGGTCCCGGAGGTCCCGGAGGTCCCGGAGGTCCCGGAGGTCCCGGAGGTCCCGGAAGACACGGAAGTCCCGGAAGACGCGGAAGTCCCGGAGTCCCCCGCTGCCTCGGAGATGTCGTCGGATTCCGGGGAACCAGTGGAGGAGCCTGCCGAGGACGCCCTGCACGTCCCTCCCCCGGCTGCGTCCGCAACGCCCGCGCCGCCGCCCGACGTCCCGGCGACCGGCCGGTCCGCTGGTGCCACCGCATCCGAGACGGAGAGCGGCGACCTGCGGGGCCGCGAGGCGGAGCTCGCGTCCGCCGAGTCGGGCGACGAACCGTCGGGGGTCGCTGTGGAGCCCGAGTCCAGCGAGCAGGGTGCCGACGAGCGGTCCGCCGCGACCGCGGGCGCCACCATGACCATCGAGCACGGCCCGGATCGACTCGCGGAGAGCGCCGATGGCCGGCGGGGAGCGGCCTCTGGATCGCGCTCGGACGATCTGATCGAGAGCGGCACCTTCGTGCTGGAGGAGATCGAGTCTCCCGACGCCTCGGTGCCGCTCGCCGACGACGAGCCGGCCGAGGACTCGAGCCTCGAGCCGTCGGCTGCCGAGGCGGACCTCGCTGTCGCCAGCGAGCCCGAGTCCGATGCGGCAGAGCCCGCACGGGCCACGCAGGCTGCCCGGGCCTCCGACGGCACCGCTGCCGCGGCAGAGCAGTCGCCGGGCGGCGCGCCACCTTCACCTCCTGCGACCACCCGCGACCCGTCGAGTCCGCCGAGTGCCGCGGTTTTCGACTCGCTGCGCACCGTCGCGATCCCCGGGGCCAGCGCTTTCCAGGCTCTACGCCAACCTCCGCCGGCCACTCCTCCGCCGAGCAGCAGCGACGCCGACGAGCACGGGGCACCGCGCGAGACCACCCCGGTGCGACCCGTCGACTCCAGCGAGAAATCCGCCCGGGCCGCGGCAGAGGGCCCGGCCACGGCGAGCTCGCCGCCCCCCGCCCCGCCGGCGCCGCCACCCGCTCCCCATTCCGCCGGCCCGGTGGTGGAGAGCGAGCCCACGACCGACATCTCGGGCGACGCAGCACCACCACCGCCGCCACCGGCAGCGCCGACTCGCGAGGGTCGAGCCGACCGCGCCACCGACCGCTCCGAAGACGCGGGCTCGAGCCAGGTGGAGCCGCCCGAGGACGTCAGCGGGCCGGGCTGGGCCTTCCAGGCGCAGCGCGCTGCTGCGGCGAGCCAGGGCGGAGCGGCGCAGGGAGCCGACACCGGCGCGGCGCACGACGAGGCGAAGCGGCTGGCCCGCCTGCTGGTCTCCGAGATCAAGCTGTACAACGAGGACCAGATCGAGCGGGGCCGCCAGGAGGGCAACATCTACCGCTTGCTGCGAGAGGACATCGACCGCTCCAAGCGTATGTACGAGGAGCGCATCGAGGCCCAGGTGCTGCGCGGCACGGACTACTTCCGTGACGAGCTGCTGCGCAGCCTGGCGCGCGGCGACGCCTCGGTCCTCGGCTGCTGACGAGGCGCGCGGGAGCGGCGCCGCGCAGTGACCCGACGAGCACGGTTCGCTCGGATCCGGCGGTGCCGGCGATCGCAAAGAACTACCGACGAGGAGCGAGCGCCGCCCTGAGGCCACGACCACGCGGCGGGTGCACAGGCGACCCGCGACCCGTCGCTTCGGCTTCGCCCCATGGGGGGTATACTCCCGCGCAGCCCTCCGGGCAGCGTCGGGGTCCATAGCTCAGCGGTTAGAGCATCCGGCTCATAACCGGTTGGTCCCTGGTTCAAATCCAGGTGGACCCACTCTGCTCGCCGTGCTCACTCAGCATCGGAGATGGGCCCGCTCGCCGAGCGTGCGGCCGACCGCTTCGCTCCGGCGTCCGCTCTCCGGGCCCGCACGTCCTGCCCGCAAGGAGATTCATGGCACGTCATCTCGACACGTTGGTGGAGCTTCAGGATGTTCTCGTGCGGCTCGCCGACGCCCGCGAGAGACATGCCTCCGTGCCCGAGCCAGTGGCCGAGCTGCAGCGGGAGAGCGCCGAGCTCGAGGCAGGCATCGCCAGACTTCAGGAGGCGATCGAGACCGCCGACCAGGACAAGCGCAGCGCCGAGGGGAGTGCCGCGGATGCTCGCGACAAGGCTCAGAAGTACGAGGCACAGATCCCTCGGGTGACGACCCAGAAGGAGTACGGGGCCCTGCTGAGCGAGATCGACGCCGCCAAGCGATCTCAGGAGGCGGCGGACGACGCGGCGCTGGCCGCGATCGAGCTCGCCGACACTTCGCGCGGCGAGCTGGACGCTCTCGCAGAGAGACACGGGGAGGTTGCCACGGCACTCGCCGAGGGCCTCGCCGAGTGGGAGTTGCAGCGACCCGAGATCGAACAGACCGTCGCGCAGCTCGAGCAGCGCGCCGAGGAGCTCCGCCAGCAGCTCACGCCTCAGGTCGCCAGTCTCTTCGAGCGGCTCGTCGAGCGGCACGGCGGCGACCCGCTCGCCCGCATCGTCGAGATCGAGCGTCCCGGAGCCAACATGTGGCGCTGTGCCGCCTGCAACTACAGCGTCCGGCCGCAGGTCGTGGTGCAGGTGCGCGCCGGCAACGACGTCGTACTCTGCGACACCTGCCAGCGGGTGTTCTACTTCGACGAGTGACCGCGGACAGTGCCTCGGCAGGCCGTTCGTCGCCACGCCTGCCACCGCTGATCCTGCAGACCGCCGACCACCTGGAGAGTGAAGACGCCCGGTGGACTCGATGAGACAGCAGCCGGCCATCACCGTCGCCGCCTCTCTGCGGGCGATCCGTGAGCGCATCGCGGCTGCCTGCGTGCGCAGCGCCAGAGAGTACGCCAACGTCGTGCTGATCGGCGCCAGCAAGCGGCAACCGCTCGAGACGCTCGCGGCGGCCCACCGAGCCGGCCTGTGCGTCTTCGGCGAGAACCACGTCCAGGAGGCGGAGGAGAAGAGCAGCCGGCTGCCGACGTCGATCGACTGGCACCTGATCGGCCCGTTGCAGTCGAACAAGGCGAGGCGCGCCGTCGCGCTCTTCGCGGCCGTGCACTCGGTCGACCGGCTGAAGATAGCCCGCAAGCTGGACCGCGAGGCGGATCGAGCCGGCAGGAGGCTGGACGTCTTCGTGCAGTTCAACCTCGGTGACGAGGAGAGCAAGAGCGGCTTCGCTCCCCACGAGATCGACGCCTGCCTCGAGATCCTCGGCTATCAGGCGCTGCGGGTGCGTGGCCTGATGACCATCCCCCCGCCGACTCCGACGCCCGAGGGAGCCCGGCCCTGGCTGCGCCAGCTGCGCGAGCTGCGCGACCGGGTGGCGCAGCGCAGCGAGGATGGTGGTCTCGAGTTCGGTGGTGCACTGTCGATGGGCATGAGCTCCGACTTCGAGATCGCGATCGAGGAGGGTGCGACGCACGTGCGCGTCGGCAGCGCCCTGTTCGGCGAGCGCCCGGAATGATCGCCGAGCCGCGCTGAAGGCTGCTGCTCCCGTCCGCTGCGCCCGGGTCCCGTCAGGCCGTGCGGACGGGTTCCAAGTGGTAGGATTTCGGGTTCGGGCCCTCGCTGGGCGGCCGCTCGGCGGCCCCCCCTCTCCGCCGCCGCGGCCCCCCCCTTGGACCCTTCCCTCCGGAGCTCTCCTCCTATGCCCATCCGTACGCTGGCGGACCTCGTGTTCGTCATCCGCGACCGCTCCGCGGGCCGGCACGACCTGCTCTCGGTGAAGCGCCGCGGACGGCTCGAGGAGGTCTCCACCAGCTCGTTCCTCAGCGACGTGCAGGCGCTGGCCCTGGCGCTGCAGGGCCGCGGCGCAAACAAGGGCGATCGGGTCGTCATCTTCTCGGAGAACCGGCCTGAGTGGCACGTCGTCGACTTCGCCTGTCAACTCCTCGGGCTGGTCAGCGTGCCGATCTATCCCACCGTCGCCTCCGACCAGGTGGCGTTCATCCTCAAGAACTGCGGTCCGCGGTGGGCCTTCGTCTCCTCTGCCGAGAAGGCGGCGCAGATCGCCGAGATCCGTCCCTCGCTCACCCGCGAGCTCGGGCTGGTCTCCTTCGACGGCGGCGGCGAGGCGACCTCGCTCACCGAGGTCCTCGCCGAGGGGGCTCCACTGCTGCCCGGGGAGCCCCTCGACCGCATGCGCAACCGGGTCGAGCCCTCCGATCTCGCCAGCCTGATCTACACCTCGGGGACCACCGGCGACCCCAAGGGAGTGATGCTGACCCACCACAACGTGGTCAGCAACGTGCTGGCCTGCCAGGACCTGTTCGAGCTCGGCCCCGACGACCTGGCGCTGTCGTTCCTGCCGCTGTCGCACATCTTCGAGCGCATGGTCGACTACCTCTTCTTCCTCAAAGGGGTGGCGATCCACTACGCGCCGTCGATCGAGCGCGTGCCGCCGCTGATGCTGGAGATACGGCCGACCGTGATGACCTCGGTGCCGCGCCTGTACGAGCGTGCGTTCCTCAAGGTCAACGCCAACGTCAAGAAGGAGTCGCCGACGAAGCAGAAGCTCTTCGAGTGGGCGATCGGCGTCGGCACACGCTACGCCGCGGCCTCGACGGATCGTTTCGTCGGCCCCCTGCTGGGACTGCAGCGGGCCATCGCGCACCGACTCGTCTTCCGCAAGATCCACCAGCGCTTCGGTGGCCGCCTGCGCTTCGCGATCTCCGGTGGCGCGCCGCTCGGCGACGAGGTGGCCCAGTTCTTCGACGCCGTCGGCCTGCAGCTGTACCAGGGCTACGGGCCCACCGAGACCTCGCCGGTGTTGACCGTCAACTCGCCCGGCGCCAAGCGGCGCGGCGCCGTGGGGCGGGCGGTGCCGGGGGTCGAGCTACGCATCGCCGAGGACGGTGAGATCCTGGCCCGCGGCGCCGGAGTGATGGCGGGTTACTGGGAGAACGAGGAGGCCACGCGTGAGACCATCGACCCCGATGGCTGGCTTCACACCGGCGACATCGGCCGCCTCGACGACGACGGTTTCCTCTTCATCACCGACCGCAAGAAGGACCTGCTGATCACCAGCGGCGGCAAGAACGTCGCACCGGCGCCGATCGAGCAGCACCTGGTGGCGCAGTGGGTGATCTCCCAGGCGGTCGTCTTCGGCGATCGCTACCCCTTCCTCACCGCCCTGATCGTGCCGCAGTTCGAGGAGCTGCCGGCGGAGATACACGAGCTCGACCGCGAGCGCGCGATCGAGCACCCGACGCTGCTCGAGATCGTCGGCCAGGCGGTCAGCACGGTCAACGAGCGGCTCTCCGACCACGAGAGGATCCGCAAGTGGCGCCTGCTGGCGCACGAGCTGACGATCGAGAAGGGCGAGATCACCCCGACCCTGAAGGTGCGTCGGCGCCAGGTGCGCGACCGCTACGCCGAGGTGATCGATTCGATGTACCTGAAGACGCAGAAGGTGGGCTCGTGAAGAGGCAGGGACGCCGTTCGGTGGCTGGGCGCTCGATGGGCGGGGCATGCCGTGCGCCACGGAGGTCGGCGCTCGTCGGCGGCCTGCTCGCAGTCGTCCTCGGCACGGCGATCAGCACGGCGGCCGCCCAGGAGGGCGGCGACGGAGCAGCCTCCGGGAAGGCGGCCGAGGATGCCGTCTGGCAGGAGCTCAAGCGAGGTCTGCAATACCTCGACGTGCGCGTCGGCGAGGGTGACGAGGCACGCCGAGGAGACGACGTCACCATGCACTACACCGGGTGGCTTCCCGACGGCACGGAGTTCGACAGCTCGCGCAGTCAGAACCGCACGCTCGTCTTCCGCCTCGGAGAAGGGCAGGTGATCCGGGGCTGGGATCTCGGGGTCCCCGGCATGCGGGTCGGCGGTGTACGACGACTGCGCATCCCCGCCAAGCTCGCCTATGGCAGGCGCGGGGTGCCAGGGCGGATCCCGCCGGATACCGATCTCGAGTTCGAGATCGAGCTCCTCGCCGTGCGCTAGCCCAGAGCCCCGGCGCGAGGCTCCACAGGACTTCTTCGGCAACCCCCTAGAGCGCCTCGAGGCGACGCACCCGCTCCTCGATCAGCCGCACGCCGCCGCGCCAGAACTCGACGTCGGTGGCGTCGACGCCGACCTCGGCGAGGATCTCGGCCGGGCGCCGCGACCCGCCGTGTGCGAGCAGTCGCAGGTAGCCCGGCTTGAACGCCTCTCCGGTCTCCAGGTAGCGCTGGTAGAGCGCCAGCACCAGGAGCTGGCCGAAGGAGTAGGCGTAGCAGTAGAAGGGCGTGGCGTAGATGTGGGGGATGGCGACCCACTCGCGGTGGAACTCCTCGCCGACGTCGATCGAGTCGCCGAACTGTTCGGCGAGGTTGGCGGCGTAGAGCGCATGCAGCTCCTCACCCGAGGCCCCCTCGTGGATCGCCTGGTGGGCCTGCTTCTCGAAGAGCACGAAGTAGGCCTGACGTAGCACGGTGGCATAGAGATCGTCGATCAGGGTGCCGAGCAGCTCGCGTTGCGCCGCAGGCTCCGGACGTTCGGCGAGCAGGCGATCGGTGATCAGGATCTCACCGAACACCGAGGCGGTCTCGGCGAGCGGCAGGCAGGGGTGCTGGGTGAGCGTCGAGTGCTCGGAGGCGAGCAGCGAGTGCACGGCGTGACCCAGCTCGTGCGCCAGCGTGGCGACGTCGCGTAGCCGGCCCGAGAAGTTGGTCAGCACCCAAGGAGTCAACCGCGGCGAGACGGTGGCGCAGAAGGCGCCGCCCTTCTTGCCGGGGCGCGGCTGACTGTCGACGTGACCCTCGGCGAAGACCCGCCGCGCCGCGTCTCCCAGGCGCGGGCTGAAGCGGCCGAAGGTCTCGAGCACCAGGTCGACCGATTCAGCGTACTCGGCACCCGCCGAGGTGGGCGCCAGGGGTGCGTAGAGGTCGTAGCGCCGCAGACGCTCGAGTCCGAGCCGTTCGGCCTTGCCGCGGAAGTAGCGCTGGAACACCGGCGCGCTCTCGCGCGCGGCGAGCAGCAAGGCTTCCACCGCCTCGTCGGGCACGTCGTTGGCCACGTTGCGCACTGCGATCGGAGATGCGTATCCACGCAGTCCGATCTGCTCGGAGCGCCAGTCGCGTACCCGGTGCACGTAGATCTGCGCCAGCACCTTGGCCTGGCGCCCGAAGACGCGGTGCAGCTCGACGTAGGCGGCGCGCCGCACCTCGGCATCCGGCGAGTAGGCGTGGGCGAGGAGCTCGTCGCGGGTCAGCGGGCCCTCGACCCCCTCGATCTCGGGCTCGTACTGGAACGCGTTGGTGAGCATCGAGTAGACGGTCAACGACCCCTGGATGCCGTCGGCGTCCTTGAGGTTGATCACTCGCTCGACCTCCTCGTCGAGGCGGTAGCGGGCGGTGCGGCGCAGATCCTCGAGGAAGAAGACGAGGTCGCGGGTGGCGACGTCGTGGTCGCCGTCGCCCGCGCCCGTGGCCGCCAGCGCGGCGAGCAGCTCGACGGCGCGCCGCTCGTCCAGCCCCTGCCACCACAGGGTGAAGAAGAGGGTGCGGTTCTGCAGGTCGGTGAGCACGGCACGGGCGCGGTTCTGGTAGGCCAGCGCTCTCTCGCTCTGAGTGTCTTCGGCGAAGCGCAGGCTGCCGTACGCCGAGAGGCGGCTGGCCTCTTCGACCAGGGTCTCGTAGAGCGTGACGATCTCGCGCAGTCTCGGCCCATCGATCCCGTCGGCGCCTTGGGCCGCCAGCTCGGCACGGTGGACCTCGAACCTCCGCATCGTCCGCTCGAGGGCCGCGAACGCTTCCTTCTCCGTCGCCGCGTCGTCGTCGGGCAGGAGCTCGCTGAGGTCCCAACGTCCCAGCGTCCACCGCGGGGCCGCGGCGTCCTCGGTCGCTCGCCCGGTGTCGATCTCTAGGCTCATCTCTTCTCGTCCTCTCCGCTCACAGGGGTTGCTGCCGACTGGCGGCGTGCCAGCCGCAGCCCGGCGGGCCCAGCCGGGCACCGGCCGGCGTCGACCGGTCGCTCCCCAGATCCCGTCTCGTTGCGGTGTCGGGCCCCGACGGCCGTTTCGCGGCAGGCGCCGTCCTCAGTGCACCGTCCGCTCGGGCTCGGGCGCCTCACGGATCTCGCCGTGGGTCTTCTCGTAGCGCTCGAGGTTGGCCTGCAGCGCCCGGATGATGCGCTTCAGGTGACCCGGGCTGGTGATGATCCTCGCGGACACCACCCCCTGGGGCGGCACCAGGTTGATGAAGTCGAGGATGAACTCCTCGCTGGTGTGGGCGATCCGCAGGAGATTGGAGTAGGCCCCCTTGAGCTCGTCATCGCCGATCTTGATGTTCACCTCGGCCTGCGGCCGTGGTGTCTGGTCGTCAGCCATCGCGCTCCTCCCCCGTGGACCGGATCGGCGAGCCCTGCGGCTCGTCCTCGGTCGGCTCTTCGCCCCTCGGCTCGGGCTCCGGAGACGCCAGGTCGACGTCGCCGGAGAAGCTCCAGGCGTGAGGCGGCGCGTAGACGCCGACGCCCCGCGCCTGCGAGTGCACGGTGAACCGGAAGAGCTTGCGTCGGTAGTCGTACGGTGCTCCGTTGCGGGCATGGACCGCGACGTCGACGTCGTACTCGCCCGGCGCCAGGCACAGTGATGGGCAGTGTACTTCGATCCTCGCCGCGCCGCGCAGTGAGCGTGACTTGAACCCGGCGAGATCGGTGTTGGTGCCCCAGCACTCGACGCCACGCGGGGTGCTGATCGCGATGCCGAAGACGAAATCGTCGAGCGGTGTCGCCGCGTCGACCTCGATCTCGATCGAGGCGGGGGAACCGCTGCGCATCACGTAGTCCTCCCGGCCGCCCACCAGGAGCCGGGCCGCAACGATCTCCGCCTGCCGGGAGCCCCAACGCCGGTCGTCCGGGCTCGACGTCGCCTCGGCTTCGCGCTCGACCGACGCCTCGGTCCGATCGCCTCCTCCGCCGTCGGCGCTGCGCCGGTCGAGCTCGCGCCGGTGTTCCTCGCCCTCCTGGCGAGCCACCAGCTCGCGGTAGGCGTCGATCACCTTGCGTGGCGAGCCGAGGGCACGCACTTCGCCGTGCTCGAGCCAGAGCACGCGATCACAGAGGTCCTCGACCAGATCGAGGCTGTGCGAGACGAAGAGGATCGAGCGACCTCTCGCCAGGTGTTCCTCGATCCGGCGCAGACAGCGGTGCGCGAAGGCCTCGTCGCCCACCGCCAGCACCTCGTCGACCAGAAGCACGTCGGGGTCGGTGTGGATCGCCACCGCGAAGCCCAGCCGCACGTACATTCCCGACGAGTAGTTCTTGACCGGCTCGTCGATGAAGTCCTCGAGGCCCGAGAATTCGACGATGTCGTCGAAGCGACGCTCGATCTCGCGCCGCTCGAGGCCGAGCACCGAGCCGTTGATGAAGACGTTCTCGCGGCCCGAGATCTCGGGATGGAAGCCGGCGCCGAGCTCGATCAGCGCCGCCACGCGCCCCTCGACCTCGACGACTCCGGAGGAGGGACGCACCAGGCCGGCCACCAGCTTGAGCAGCGTCGACTTGCCGGAGCCGTTGCCTCCGATGACCCCGAACGCCTCGCCGCGGCCGACCTCGAAGTCGACGTCGCGCAGCGCCCGGATCGACTCCTCCGCGCTCAGCCCGGCGGTGAGCGAGCCCTGCAGCAGGGCGCTCTTCAGGGTGCGCAGACGGAAGCCCGCGCCCATGCGGCGATAGTTCTTGCTGACCCCGCGCACGCGGATCGCCGGCGCCGTCGCGTCACGATCCTGCGCACCGACGACGTCGACCCCGGCAATCCGCGTCGATGCGCCGTTCACACCGCCTCCACCAGGGTGTCCTCGAGCCGACGGAAGAGCGCGCCTCCCAGCACGAAGCAGACCGCCGCCACGGTGACCATCTGGAGCCAGAGCCCGACTCCCGGGAGATCACCGCGGAAGAGGGTCTCCTGGTAGGCCAGCGCGAACGGGGTGAACGGGTTGCAGCGGATCAGCAGCTGCACCGCGCGCACCGGGATGTCGTCGATGGCATAGAGCACCGGGGCGAGGAAGAAGAGCAGCTGGAGCAGGTTGGCCAGCAGATCGCGGATGTCCTTGAAGTGTACGCACGCCGCGGCGAGCCCGAGGGCCGCGCCGGCCAGCGCCACCAGCTGGAGGGCCACCACCCCGAGCACCGCGGGCGAGAAGGCGCCGAGCACGTCGTATCCGAGCAGTCGACCGAGGATCAGGGCGCCGAAGAGGACGGGGAGCGCCAACAGGAAGTGCACCAGGTTGGCGCCGACCGAGACCAGCGGCAGGATCTCGCAGGGGAAGACAGCCTTGCGGATCAGGCCCGCGTTGGCGCTCAGCGACACGGCTCCTTCGAGCAGTGAGGTGCTGGTCCAGATCCACGGGAACAGCCCGGTGATCAGGAAGAGGGCATACGGGTCCTTGCTCGAGCCGTCGCCGAGTCGGGGCGCCAGGATGGTGCCGAAGACCAGGGTGTACACGGCGAGCAGCATCAGCGGGTTGACCAGCGACCAGACGAAGCCCAGCGCGCTGCCGCGATAGCGCGCCTTGAGCTCGCGCACCGTGAGCACGCGCAGCAGCTCGCGCCGACGCCAGGCGCCGACGGTCAGGCTGAGAACGCCGCGGCGGGCGGGCAGAGGTTGGCTGGTCGGAGGTGCGGACTGCACGGCGGGCTCCAATTGTGCTCGATTCCGCATCGGTCACCGAGCGGCCGGGCCACCGGCACTGACGCAGCAGGCTTCGGCGCGACTCGTGAGCGGCGCGTGGGTGGACGCTTGCACGGCCGGCGAGCCGACGCTGGTTCCCGGAAGGCGTGCCACCCTCGGTTGCGGATCCCCCGGCGACGTCGCGGCGCAGGCGCGGTTCCCGAGCGGGCATTCTAGGGGGTTGCTGAAGAAGTCCTGTGGAGCCTCGCGCGGGGATCTGCGTCGTCTGGTCCCCGGCGCGGCCGACGAACTCGATGCGGTGCCATCGTGGAGGAGGCCCGAGACAGCAGGGCGGCCAGGCGGCGCAAACCCCCGTGCCCTAGGGGTTGTGCCGAACGCGAGCCCCGAGGGGCCCGCGTTCCGGCGCTTGCGCCCTTGCGGGCGTTCAAGAGCGGCGGCGCACCGCCATCTCCTGCTGTGAGAGAACACCGCCTGCAGGCTGTCGCTGGTCTCTCTCCGTCGCCTTCGGCTTCGCCTCAGCCTCTGGGTGCGCTCACTATGCCACCGCATTGCCATCGCTCGCACGCCACAGGATCTGGGCGGGGCGGCGCTCGAAACGAGGCCCACGGTACCTTTTCAGCAAACCCCCTAGGAGCTTCACCCATGGGAATCCCGCCCGGCTCTCCGCAGTGCCGGCCGCCGGGGACGCGCCGCGCTACAGTTGGCTCATGGGCGACGATCGCCGACACCAAGAGGCCGGGGCGCAGAGCGAAGACACGCCGCTGGCGGTGCGCTGCCCCTGCTGCGAGAGTGAGCTCGAGCTCGACCGACGCACCGGGGCGATCCTCTCCTCGCGTCGCCGGCAGGCAGCCAAGAAGGACTTCGACGCCCTCCTCCGCGACGTCGAGAACAGCCGCGAGCGGGCCGAGCGGCGCTTCGACCAGGAGCGCGCCGCGGTGGCAGATCGGGACCGGCTGCTCGACGAGCGCTTCCGCAAGGCGCTCGAAGCGGCCGAGAGTGATGACGACGCCGACAGTCGTCCGGTCAGGCCGTTCGACCTCGACTGACCACAGCCACCGCGCGACTGCTGCGCTCCACGGCGCGACTGCTGCGCACCACCGCGCCGACCGCTCCCCTCATGCCGGGCCGATCCCCGCCGCCGCGGGACCGGTCCGTGTCTGAGTTGGATCGTCCCGCTCGATCGCCAGCGGCCTCGCCTCGGGGGCCAGTCGCAGGTAGCGCGGTTGCGGGCCAAGCTGGAGGTGCGCCTGCGAGGGCAGCTCGGCTCCATCACGATCGACCGCGCCGAGCACGTGGCCCGGCACCGCGACGTGGCTGTCGCGACCGTCGAGCGTCCAGCCGACCAGCGTCTGGCGGCCGTCCGGCCAGACGAAACGGAACAACCGCTGACGCTCGTTCACCGTACCGACCGGACCGAGACTGCGGGCTCCCGAGAGCTCGGCCTGCATCTGCTGCAGGGCCCGGAACGAGGGGCGGCGTGCCAGCTCGTCACCGACCGGATCGATCAGGCCGTAGCCCTTCGACACCAGCTGCCACCAGAACACCTTCTCCACCAGGCCGGTCGAGAGCGCCTGCACGAAGTAGCGCACCAGGTACCCGGCCTGGGTCGCCTCGTCGACCGCCACGTCGCGTCCCGCCGGCGAGTGCGGTCCCTGCCAGAGGGGCCAGTTGAACTCGGTGATCCAGCTGCGTCCACTGGGGCAGTTGCGCGAGGTCTCGGCGATGGCCCGCAGCATGCGCAGCTTGCCCTCGAGATCGAGTCCGAGCTGGCGGTTCTCCGGCGCACCGCGACGGTCCACGTAGAGGAGGCTCGCCAGGGCGTCGAACTCGAGGCCCTCTCGCCGAAGGTTGGCCAGCGCCGCGGTGGCGTAGAGCTCGAAATCGATCACCGCCGGACCGAGCAGCAGGACGTCGGGTCGCGCCGCGCGCAGCTCGGTCGCCGCCCGGCGGTACAGCTCGACGTACTCCGAGGGTCGCCAGATGCCCCACTTGCTGCGATTCGGCGCCTGGCCGACCTGGAACGCCCTGCCCAGCGGCGCGAAGCGCCTCGCCAGCTCGCGCACCCTGCGTGTCCACAGGTCGGGATCGCGCACGAGATCGCGGTTCTGCGGCAACGCGAACGTCAGCGTCACGCCGTCCGCCGCGAGCAGTTCGGCGAGCTCGAGCTCCGCCCCGTTCTCGCTCTGCCAGGGGTGCAGACGCAGCAGCACCTCGCCGACACCGAGAGCGCGCACCGCGTCGCGCAGTCGCTTCGGGTCGCCGCCCGGCCGCAGTCCGACTCCGACGCCACGGAACTCGCTCGGCTCGGCGTAGAGGGATTCCTCGAGCTCCTTCATCCGGCGCCGTACCGCGGCCAGGTGCAGGGCCACGCCGCCGAGCGCGAGGGCGTGCTCCGGCAGATCGCGCAACCGCACGATCAGCTTCTCGCTCCTGGTGGCGTGCTGGTGCGGTTGATCCGACAGGGCGTCCCAGACGATCTTGTCGCGCGACGATGCCCGAGCCGCGGCCGGCGGGATGTGGGCATGCGGCCGGCGGCGCGGCAGCAGTAGGTCGCCGATCCGGCGACCCAGGCCTCGTACGCCTCGCTTCGAGCGGTTCTTGAGCAGAAACCCCCTCCGCAACACTTCGTAGACGCCCCGCCACGGGCCGAGCCTCTCACCGGTGGTGCGCTCGTAGCCGTCGAGCAGCGCCTGGCGCTGGTCGCGCCGTGGCGCCGGCATGCGCGAGAGGTCGCGGACCCGCTGCAGACGGCTCAGCTGTCGGCCGACCCGGGCCCGGTTCAGGTCGAGCAGCAGCAGCGGCGGAGACGGCTCGGAGGTCTCGGTTCCACCCGGCCGGAAGGCGCGCGGATCGATCAGCACGTTGCCGGCGGTCAGGTCACGGTGCCAGAAGCGGCCGTCGTGCAGCCGCGCGGCGACTCGGCCGATCTCACGGAAGACGGCCTCGGCATCGATCTGCGGATAGTCGACGTCCGCCGTTCCGGCCTCGAGGGCGCGCACCAGGTAGCGCGCCTCCAGGCGGTCGGTGGCGAGCCGGCAGACGTAGAAACACGGCCCCGCGAGGTCACTCGAATCGAGGTACGCGATCGGTTCCGGCGTTCCGACTCCGATCTCACCGAGACGCAGGGCGTGGCGGAAGCTCAGCTGCGCCTTGCTGCCGCGCTGACGTCGCCGCAGGCGCGCCTTGAAGGTGTCGTTGCGGAACTGCTTGACCACCACGGTCGCCGCCGTCGCGCCCTCTCCGAGCCGCGCGCTGTAGAGGTAGTTGCGCCCCCAGTGCAGCGTCTCGAGGGCGGCGGACGGGTCGACAAGGCGCAGCAGTCGCTCGGCGACCTCGGGGGTCGCGTGGTCCCGCACCACCTCGCCGACGAAGTCGCCGCAGCGGATCGGCGCCGTCGCGGCCTCGGCGATCTGACGATTCGGCGTGCTCACAACCGCCCCGTGGCCGGGGGCGAGACGGCGCCGCGAGGCCCTCCCTCGCAGCCGTGCGGTATCGAACGGGTCACGCTTCAGGCCTCGGTGAGATCGAACCGTTCGTGATGCAGGTCGGCGTCGCTCTGCAGCAGCACCGGGGCGCCCGACGCGGCGTGCAACTCGTCGAGGATCGCCCGCTCCGACGTCTGCAGAGCGCCGGCGACCTCGGGGTGGACACGCAGCAGGATCTCCTGCGGCGGCGGCGTGCGGCGCAGCATCTTCAGCGCCTCGCGGCGGATGTTGAGACAGATCGTGCGTGTCTTCTTGATCCTCCCCGATCCGTGGCAGTAGGGACACCGTCGGGTCAGGGAACGCTCGAGATTGGCCCGGCTGCGCTTGCGCGTCACCTCGACCAGCCCGAACTCGGAGATCTTCAGCAGCTTGCTGCGGGCGCGGTCCTTGGCGAGCTCGCCCTCCAGGGCGGCGAACACCTGCTCGCGATGCTCCTGCACCGTCATGTCGATCAGATCGATGATCAGGATGCCGCTGAGATCGCGCAACCGGATCTGGCGCACGATCTCTCCGGCCGCCTCGAGATTCGTGCGCAGCACCGTGTCCTCGAGGCTGTGCTGACCGACGTAGCGCCCCGTGTTGACGTCGATGGCGACGAGCGCCTCGGTCTGGTTGATCACCAGGTAGCCGCCAGACTTGAGCCACACCTTGCTCGACAGAGCCGCTTCGATCTCCTGCTCGATGTTGAAGCTGTCGAAGAGGCCAGCCTCGCGCCTGTCGAGGCGAACCCGGCCTGCCAGGGCCGGCTGCACCTCGTCGAGGAACTCGACGACACGCTGGTAGATCTCCTCGTCGTCGACCCAGAGAGCCGAGAACTCGTCGGAGAAGACGTCGCGCACGACCCGCAGCGCCAGGTCCAGATCGCGGTGCAGGAGCACCGGAGCACCAGCCTTTCGGGAGCTCTCCTGGATGCGGGCCCACAGCTGCGTGAGGTAGCGCGCGTCGCGCTCGAACTCCAGGTCGCTGCGGCCCTCGCCCGCGGTGCGCACGATCAGCCCTCCGCCCGCGGTGCCGATCTCCTGCAGGATGGTGCGCAACCGCGCCCGCTCGTCCTCCGACTCGACGCGACGCGAGATGCCGATGTGGTCGACCGTCGGCAGCAGGACGAGGTAGCGACTCGGAAGCGTCACGTTGGTGGACACCCGGGCGCCCTTGTTGGCGATCGCGTCCTTGGTGACCTGGACCACCACCTCCTGGCCGACCCGGAGAAGCTCCTCGATCGGGCGTGTGGCTGGTTCTTCACCGCGCTCCACGGCCAGGCCCTGACCGCGCAGCTCCTCGGACTCGCCCTCTTCGAGCTCCACCTGCACCACGTCGGCGACGTAGAGGAAGGCGTCGCGCTCGAGCCCGATGTCGACGAAGGCGGCTTGCATTCCCGGCAGGACCCGGGTGACCCGCCCCTTGTACAGGTTGCCGACCACGCCGCCCTCGCCGCGCGGCTCGATGTAGATCTCGGTGAGCCGATCGGCCTCGAGCACGGCGATTCGCACCTGGTGCGGATCACCTTCGATCAGCATCTTCTTGATCATCTCGATCGGGCTGGCGACCCGCCTCCTGACGGTCGGCTGCGTTGCGTCACGATGCGCTCGCCCGGCGCCGCGCCGGCCTTGTCCGGGCGCCCCACCCGGTCGGCGCCTGGCCGGGATGGAGGCTACCGCCGCCGGCGCTCAGCGTGCTCGGGCTCGGTTCACGTACCGCCGCCGGTCGATTCCAATGAGCAGACCCGTGGCGGCGAAGCAGAAGAGGGTGAACGAGCCTCCGTAGCTGAGGAAGGGCAGCGGGATGCCGGTCACCGGAACCAGCCCGATGACCATCCCGGTATTGTAGAGAACGTGCGCCGCGATCGCCGACAGCAGGCCGGCCGCCAGCAGCAGGCCCTGGCGGTCTCGAGCGCGCAGCGCGATGCGTAGCCCGCTCGCCATCCAGACGCCGTACAGGCCGAGGATAAAGGCGACGCCGAGGAACCCCGACTCCTCGGCGACGACCGCGAACACGAAGTCGGTGTGGCGTGCCGGCAGGAAGCGTAGCTGGCTCTGGGTGCCCTGCATGTACCCCTTGCCGAGCACCGCTCCCGAGCCGACAGCGATCTTGCTCTGCCGGATCTGGTACCCGGCTCCGAGTGGATCGTGCTGCGGCGACACGAAGCTGAGGATGCGCTCGCGCTGGTAGTCCTTCATGCCGAAGAAGAAGAGAGCGCCTCCGAGCAGCAGCACGATCGCGGCGCCACCGACCACGAGCCGCGCCCGCACGCCGGCGACGAACACGATGCCGATCAGGATCGGGCCGAACATCGCGGCACCCCCGAGATCCGGCTGCAGTGCGATCAGCCCCACCGGCACGCCGACGATCAGCGCCGACACCGCGACATGACGCAGCTCGAGCATCTCGAGACGCACCCCACCGAGGAAGTGGGTGAGCAGCAGGACGGTGGCCAGCTTGGCGAAGTCCGAGGGCTGCCCCCCGAGCCCGGCTACGCCGACCCAGCTGCGCGCGCCGCCTGCCTCGTGCCCGAAGATCAGGATCAGGGTCACCGCGACGACACCGACTGCGTACAGCCACACCGCCAGGCGCAGGACGAAGTGGTAGTCGAGCAGCGCCGACACCGCCATCACCACGATCCCGAGCAGCACCCAGACAGCCTGCCGCGGCAGGTAGGCGACACCGATCTCTGCCGAGGCGCTGTGGATCGCAGCGGCGCCACTGACCGCGAGCACGATCGAGGTCAGGATCAGCGAGCGGATGGCGCCGCTGAGGCGGCGGCCGACGCTCCAGCTGTCAGACGCCCTGGCGACGGGCGACGCGGAAAGCACGCTCATAGATCTTCCTGGCCAGGGGCGCGGCACTGCGCGAGCCGAGCCCGCCGTGCTCCACGAACACCACGACCACCAGCTCCGGCTCGTCGGCCGGGCCGTACGAGGCGAACCACGCGTGGTCGCGGTGCTCGAAGGGCAGGGTGTCGGAATCGGTCCAGGTGCGCTGCTCGATCACCTGCGCGGTGCCTGTCTTACCGGCGAGCTCGATCGTCGGCAGCGCCGCGTTCTGGCCCGAGCCGCGGTCGTTGACCACCGCCTTCAAGGCCTCGTGGACCACCCGCAGGTGCCCTCGGTCGAGCTCGATGGGGCGCAGCTCGGGCTCGGTGTGCTCGATCAGGTGCGGCGTCACCAGGTAGCCGCCGTTGGCCACCGCGGCCATCATCACGGCGACCTGCAGCGGCGTCACCAGCAGCGGTCCCTGTCCGATCGAGACCGAGATCGTCTCTCCGGGGTACCAGGGTGAGCGCCGGGCCCTCTGGCTCCACTCGCTGCTCGGCACCAGGCCGGCCCGCTCTCCCGAGAGGTCGATGCCGGATGTCTGGCCGAGACCGAAGCGACGCGCCCACTCGGCGATCGCGTCGACGCCGAGCGCCTGACCGATCTCGTAGAAGTAGATGTCGCACGAGAACTGCAGCGCCTCGTGCAGATCGACCCGACCGTGCCCGACCCGCTTCCAACACCGTCGGGGGCGCTCCCAGTACCGCTTCTGGCCAGCGCACCAGACGCTGGTGTCGGGAGTCGCCACGCCGCGCTCGAGCGCCGCCATCGCGACCACGATCTTGAACACCGATCCGGGCGAGTAGGCGTTGTAGATCGCCCTGTTCTGCAACGGGTCGTGCGGCGCCTCGACCAGCTCCTGCCACTCCCGCGAGTCGAGGCCACGGGCGAAGCGGTTGGGATCGAAGGACGGAGAGGAGAGCAGGGCGCGCACCGCACCACTGCGCGGGTCGAGAGCGACGACGACGCCGGCGCGGTCGGCGAGCTCCTCGGCGGCGACCTGCTGCAGCTCGAGATCTAGACTCAGGCGCAGGCGCTGTCCTGGCAGCGCACCGACCCGGCGCACCTGCTCGATGCGACGCCCGCGGCTGTCGACCACAACGACCTGGCTTCCGTCGCGCCCCCGCAGTCGCTGGTCGTACTGCTCCTCGAGACCGTTGCGCCCCACCAGATCGCCGGAGCGCAGCGCTCCCGCCGCTCGCTCGAGATCCGCCTGGGTCACCTGTCCCAGGTAGCCGAGCACGTGCGCGGTCTGCGCACCGTGCCGGTAGAGCCGCCTCTGGGTCACCTCGACCGAGAACTCCGGGTGCTCCCAGGCAGCCGCCTCGAACCTGGCCACCTGCTCGAGGTCGAGATCCTCCATCAGCACCGCGGGCTCGAAGCGGCTGCCGCCGGCGCTCGCCAGCCTGACCTCGAGATCGGCGCGGGGTCGACCCAGCACGCTGGCCGCGAAGGCCAGCGATGCGCCGCGATCTCGCAGCTGGTTGCGATCGATCAGCAGGCTGTAGCTGGGCACGTTCTCGACCAGCAGCCGGCCGCGACGGTCCTCGACCAGACCGCGAGGCGCCTGGATCTCCCGCTCGCGCAGTCGGTTGTTCTCGGCCAGCTGACGGTAGTGCTCCGCGCGCACCACCTGGTGGTACCAGTAGCCGACGACGACGATCGCGTAAGCGGTCGCACAGAGCGCGCCGGCCGCCTTCAGGCGTGCCACGAGGACCTCGCGGAACTCGCCGCTGCGCTTCGGAGGTGCCAGACTCCCGAGGGTCACGCCACCGCTCCACGGGGCATCGCGGGAAGGCGGCGGGGCGAGCACGCGGAGTGGTCTGTCGTCGCTGTCATCGTGGTTGAGGTCGAGCTGTGCGGGAAGGTGAGTGTGAGCGTCGAGGCGGCCTCTGCGACTGCTCAGGCGTCGAGGCGGATCTTGCGTCGGCGCGACTGGCGTAGCTCCTGCCCCCAGCGCCCCATACGACCGCCGCCCTGGATCAACGCGATACCGAAGACACCGTTGAGCAGCGCCCGGACGCCCACCCAGGCGGGGTCGAGAGTCGCCGGGCTGGCGTTGAGCAGCATCTGCAGAGCCATCAACAATGCCTCGTGCAGCGCCGCGGCGAGCGCGAAGAGCAGGCCGAGCACCGGCAGACTGGCGGTCGAGAGCTGACGTGTGGCCTGAGCCACCAGGTAGCCCACCATGGTACCCGCCACACCGTGCAGACCGAACAGGCTCTCACCCGTGAGAGCGTCCTCGCACCAGCCTCCGACCAGCCCGGCGAGCATCCCCCGCAGCGGATTGGCGGCCAAGCCCTGCAGCACGATCCAGACCAGGAACGGATCGAGCAGCCTCCCGACCGCCGGCACGAACTGCTGCAGCGCCACGTGCAGGGCGATCATCGCCAGGAGGCCGATCAGATTGCGCAGCAGCTTCACGGCGACGGGGGCCCTCCCGGCTCGTCCTGCAGCAGGTCCTCGAGGGGAGGTTGGGGCGGCAGCAGGAAGACCCTCTCGAGGCGGCTCAGATCGACGGTCGGCGTGACCCGGATCTCATGGAAGATCTCGTCTCCCGGCTCCACCCGCACCACGACGCCGACCGGCAGGCCGCGCGGGTAGACGCCGTCGATGCCAGCGGTGACCAGACGGTCGCCGGGCCGCACATCCTCCTGCAGCGGCACGTACTCGAGCTCCATCTCGCTGCCGGTCGCGCCCTGCAGCACGGCCTGCCTCCGGGTGCGCTCGATCATCACTCCGACGCTCGAGGCCCGGTCGGTGATCAGCTGCACGCGGGCCAGCGGAGCCGCGGTCTGCACGATGCGACCCACCAGGCCCTGGTGATGCATCACAGGCGCTCCCGCTGCGGGCTGTCGCTGGTCACCCCGCGCCGACGGCACTCGCACCACGACGGTGCTGCGCCAGGGCCGGTGCTCGGCGTAGATCACCTCCGCCGGAACTGCGCCAGGGATCTCGTCGGGCGCCTGGCCCAGCGCCAGGAGCAGCGACTCGAGCTGCAGCCGGGCGCCCTCGAGCTCGACGTTGCGCCGCCGCAGCGATTCGACCTCGGTCTCGAGGCGCTCCACCTCCGCCAGCGCCCGGCGACGATCGCGGAGATCTCGGGAGACGCGAGCGAGGAACGAGTCGACACCCTGCGAAGCTCGAAGCGCCGGGCCGAAGATGCGCAGCGCCGTGCCGGCCAGAAGCGACTGCTCAGACGCCGGGTCCGAAGCGGCCCAGTCCCGCACCTGCGCGCTCAGGAGGATCAGCTGGCCGAGGATCAGGAACACCAGAACGAGCAGATCCCGCCGGGCGCTCATGTTCCGGTTCTCGTCACACCTCTGTCGACCACGGTACGGAGGCGGAGCGCGCGACGCGTCTCACAGGATCTGCACCTTGCGCAGCAGGTCGATGTCCTGTAGCAGCCGACCCGTGCCGAGCACCACGGAGGCGAGGGGATCCTCCGCAGGCACGACCGGCAGCCCGGTCTCCTCGCGCAGCCGCTGATCGAGACCGCGCAGCAAAGCGCCGCCTCCGGAGAGCACGATGCCCTTGTCCATGATGTCGGCCGAGAGCTCCGGCGGAGTGCGCTCGAGACAGATCCTCACGACTTCAACGATCGTGGACACCGGCTCGGCGAGCGCCTCGCGGATCTCGGCGTCGGTGATCACCAGCTCGCGCGGCACGCCCTCGACCAGATCGCGGCCCTTGATCTCCATCTTCAGCTCGTCCTTGAGCGGATAGGCGGAGCCGATCTCGATCTTGATCTGCTCGGCGGAACGTTCACCGATCAGCAGGTTGTACTTGCGCTTGAGGTACTGGATGATCGCTGAGTCCATCTCGTTTCCGGCCACCCGCACCGACTTCGAGTACACCGTGCCGGAGAGCGAGATCACGGCGACGTCGGTCGTGCCGCCTCCGATGTCCACCACCATGTTGCCCGACGGCTCGGTGATCGGCAGACCGGCGCCTATCGCGGCCATCATCGCCTGCTCGACCAGGAAGACCTCCGACGCGCCGGCGCTCATCGCAGACTCGCGCACGGCGCGCTTCTCCACCGGCGTGATCTCGGAGGGCACGCCGATGACGATACGCGGACGGGCAGGGAACCGGCGGCCGCCGTGCGCCTGCTTGATGAAGTACTTGAGCATCTGCTCGGTGACCTCGAAGTCGGCGATGACACCGTCCTTCATCGGCCGCACCGAGATCACGTTGCCCGGAGTGCGACCGAGCATGTCCTTGGCCTCGCGACCCACCGCCTCGATGCGATTGGTGAGCTTGTTGATCACCACCATCGAAGGCTCGCGCACCACGATCCCACCGGCGCGGGTGAAGACCAAGGTGTTCGCGGTGCCGAGATCGATCGCCAGGTCGTTGGAGAACCAGCGGAACAGAGAGCTGCGCATGCGCGATCACATCCAGGGACGAGGGAGCGAAGCCCAGGAGAGGTGTCCCGAGGCCGGATCCGGGGCGTGATCCGGAGACAGGTGACGAAACGGTTCGGGCGACCTCTCGACCGCTGCCGTCAGGCCTCGTCGAGATACACCCAGTGTTGCCGCACCGTATCATTGCCGGCGGCGTCTACCGCACGAAAAGTCAAGGGGATGCGGCCGGCACCGAACAACCACCGCGTGCTGACGAAGGTGCCGTCGGCGGCCACCGAGATCTCCTCGCCGTTGACCTCGAGAGTCGCCCCCGGTTCGGTGCGTCCCTGCACCAGAGCCAGGTTGCCGCTGAGGAAGACCTCTACCTCGAGGGCTGGAGGCGAGCGGTCCACCTCGAGCGCCAGGTTGCGGTAGGAGTCCACCCGCAGCCAGCGGGACTCGCTCCACGGACCCTGGTTGCCGCGGCCGTCGATCGCCGCCACCCGCCAGGCGAAGGTGCCGGGTTCGCGCAGACCCAGGCGGGTCGACGGCCGGCGGCGGTCGGTGACGTCGACGTAGGTCTCGGCGAACAAACGGCTGCCCGAAACCTGCAGCGCGTAGCGCACCGCTCCCGGCTGCGGGTCCCATTCGAGCACGACGTCGCGCTGGGCGTCGATGTTGACCCCCTGACCGTCCTCCGGCGCGGTCAGGTCCACCCGTTCCGGCAGGTCGACGGTGGCGCCGAACGTGCCGTCTTGGCGCAGCTCCACCTTCTGGAGGCCGCCGAGCCGCCGCGACTCGCCGCTGCCGCTCGACCTCGCCGTCGCCTCACCGCTGTCGACCCGGATCTCGGTCGAGCCGCGCCCCTGCTCGAGGGCGACCGAGGCGCGCGAGTTCTCGGCCACGATCAGATCGGCGGAGCGGGTGCGCACGCCGGTCGAGGTCTCGGAGGTGCTGAGCGCCACCCAGCCGTACTCCATCTCGCCGAGGGTCTTCTGGCGACCCGCGAGTTGCCGCGTCAGCTTGACCAGCGAGCCGGGCCGCAGGGTGAACACCGCGTCCTCCTCGCGGAAGTGGATCTCGGCCGACGAGTTGGCGCTCGACATCACGTAGTCGCCGTCCTGCAGCTCGATGCGCGCGAAGGCGCGCTGGAACTCGCCGCGCTCGCCGCGCCGGAACCGCACGTCTCCCTGAACGCTGCGGAACCAGGCGATGCTGCGCGCCAGCCGCTGCGCCTCGAGGATCCCCGACAACACCTGATGCGCGTCGCGGCCGTGGCGCTCCGCGTCGGCGAAGTCTCGCAGCTCGAGAGAGGCGCGGGCGCGCTCCAGCCGGCCCTCGGCGTAGCTCAGCTCCTCGCGATAGACCCGCACGTCGCTCTGGGTCTGAGCCTGGCCGAGCAGGGTCTCCGAGCGCGCCACCCAGGCGAAGGCGCTGCGCTCGAGTCGGCGCTCCTGCCAATCGAGGTAGCCGAGGTAGCCGACACCCAGCAGGAACAGCGCCAGCGTGCCGCTGAGCCACAGTCGAACGGTGTCGACCGAGATGCTGTACCAATCGCGGAGCCGACGACGCTCCCTGGTGTTCTCCACGTGCCTACCTCGCTCGGCGCCGGCTCTGCCCGGCGACGCCCGACGAGCCTCCCGCCACCGCAAGAGCCCCCGACGACACCATCCGCTCGCCACCAGCCGACCGGATCGACGGAGCCGAGAGGAAACGCCGACGCGCGCTCGACCCGAGCCTCTGCAAACTCCGCGCCGTGTACCCTGCTGAGCCGCAGAAAGTTAGCACGTTCCGCGCCCTCTCCGCCACGGCAGCGGGCGTCGACGGTCGGCAATCGAACGCCGCCGCACGACGGTCCTCCACCGCGGCGCACCGGCCCGGCTCCCTCCCTGGTCGTGTGGCGCTGGAGAGGACTTCGGGTGGCTCCCTGCGTTAGACTCCGGGTTTGATCTTCGGTCCGCGGCCGCGGGCCGGGCGGGCGCAGCGCGCCCCACAGGAGTTTCTCGTCATGCTGAACGTGCTCCGCGACAACGTCCGTCGCCTGTCGCCCCTGCTCTGGCTGGTCATCGCGGCCTTCGTCATCCTGATGTTCTGGGAGGTCGGCAACACGCAGCCGACCGCCGGCGCCCAGGTCGCCGCCACCGTGGCCGGCAACGAGATCACCTTCTCCGAGTTCGAGTCGACGTACCGCAATCTCGAGTCGCGTTTCCGCTCGATCTACGGCGAGGCGTACACCCCGGAGCTCGCCGAGCAGCTCGGCCTGCCGATGCAGGCGATCGAGAGCCTGGTGCAGCAGAAGCTGGTGGTGCGTGAAGCGAAGAGGATCGGTATCGAGGCCTCGCCACCGGAGGTGCGCCAGGCGATCTTCGACGTGCCGCAGCTGCAGGACGCCAGCGGCAACTTCATCGGCTACGACGAGTACCGTCGTCTGCTGGCCCTGAACCGCATCCGCGAGGACCGTTTCGAGGCCGACCTCACCGAGGGAGTGCTGATCGACAAGTTCCAGTCCTTCTTCGGCTCGGCGGTCTTCGTATCGGCGGCCGACGCCGAGCGCTCGGCGAGGGCCGAGGCCGAGCGCGCCAGCATCCGTTTCCTTCTGCTCGATCCGGCCGAGTACCCGGCTGCGGTGGAGGTCGGCGACGGCGAGCTGGCGAGCTTCTACGAGGCCAACTCGTCCGAGTTCCTCACCCCGGAGAAGCGCAGTGTCGCCTACTTCCACGTCAACACCAACGTCCTGCGGGCGGAGCTCGAGATCCCGGCCGAGGAGCTGCGCCGCTACTACGACGAGAACCAGGCCGAGTTCACCCAGGAGGAGCAGGCGCGGGCGCGTCACATCCTGCTCTTCGTGACTCCCGAGCGCAGCGCCGAGGAGGCGCGCGAGACGCTCGAGGAGCTGCGGCGGCGCATCGAGGCGGGCGAGGACTTCGCCGCCCTGGCTCGCGAGTTCAGCGAGGACGAGGCAACCGCCGCGCGCGGCGGCGATCTCGGCTACTTCCCGCGCGGCCGCATGACCGAGGCGTTCGAGGGCGCCGTGTTCGCCGCCGAAACCGGCCAGCTGGTCGGGCCGGTCGAGAACCAGCTCGGCCCACGCACCGGTTTCCACCTCATCGAGGTGCAGGACCTGCGCGCCGGCGGAGTGCAGGCCTACGATGAGGTCGAGAACCGCATCCGCGTGCGCCTGCTCAACGACCGGGCGCGAGAGCAGAGCGAGGAGATCGCTCAGCGCGTGAGCGACGCCTTGAGCGGCCAGACCTACTCCAGCCGCGGCGACCTCGAGACGCTGGCCGCCTCGATCGACCAGCCCGCGACCTCGCTCGAGGAGGTGCCGCCGTTCGGAGTCGACGACAACCTGCCCGGGATCGGGCGCTCGACCCCGTTCGCGCGCACCGCCTTCGCCATGGAGGTGGGGGCGTTCTCCGAGCCCGTACGCATCGCCTCCGGTTGGGCGGTGCTCGCTCTGCTCGACGTCACCGAGGCGGCGGTGCCGCCGCTCGAGGAGGTCTCGGAGCAGGTCCGCGAGGCAGTGCTCGAGGAGAAGCGTGCCGCCGCCGCCGAGCAGCGTCTGGTCGAGCTCGCCGCCGCGATCGGGGCCGGCGAGACGACACTGGACGAAGCCGCGTCGCAGCTCGGGCTCGAGGTCACCGACGGCGGCGACTTCGATCGCAACGGCTCGATCGCCGGTCTGGGCATCGTGCCGGCGATCAACCGCGCGGCGCTGGAGCTCGAGCTGGGCGGGATCGGCGGCCCGATCGAGATCGACCGCGGGCTGGTCCTCTTCGAGGTGACCGATCGCCAGCACTTCGACCCGGCCTCGTTCGAGAGCGAGCGTGAAGAGGTGATCGAGCGACTCACCCAGGAGCGCGCCGCGGCGCTGCTGCAGGCGGTGATCGACGAGCGCCGCAACCAGGCCAACGTCACCTACTCCCAGCAGCTGATCCAGAACTTCGACCTCGGGGACGGCCCCGACACTTGATCCGTTCGCTGCGTGGTGCCCTGCAGCGCGTCGAGACCGATCAGGTGGTCGTCGACGTGGGCGGCGTCGGCTACGCCGTGCGCACTCCGCTGTCGACCCTCTACGCCCTCGAGCAGGGCGACGGCGGGCTCGAGCCGGGCCGCGAGGTTGCGCTACTGGTGCACACGCAGGTACGCGACGACGCCATCGAGCTGTTCGGCTTCGCCAGCGACCTCGAGCTGCGCCTCTTCGAGCTGCTGGTCTCGGTCAGCGGCATCGGCCCGCGGCTGGCCCAGGGGGTGCTCTCGGGGCTGGCCCCCGACGAGGTCGCCGGCGCTCTCGCCCGCGGCGACGTGCCGCAGCTGGTGCGCATCCCCGGGGTGGGGAAGAAGACGGCCGAGCGCATGGTGCTCGAGCTGCGCGCCAAGGTGCCCCGGGAGCTCGCCGGGCTGTTGCCGAACGGCGGACGGTCGCAGCCGGTCCAGAGCCAGGCTCAGCAGAGCGGCGGCGGAGACTCCGTCGCCGATGCGGTCAGCGCCCTGCTCGGGCTCGGTTACCGCGCCAACGAAGCGCGCTCGGCGGTCGATGCCGCCTGGCGCGACGCCGGCGAAGGGAGCGCCGAGCTCACCCTCCAGGAGCTGCTGCGTGCGGCGCTGCGGCGGCTCGCCAAGGTCTGACTGCAGGGCGCCGGGCACGGCCGGCCATCGCCGCCGCGACCGATAGACTGCGGCGATGTCGGAGCATCCGATCCTCTCCAGCGACGCCGATGCCGACGACGTCGGCTTCGAGCCGGCACTGCGGCCGCGCACGCTGCGGGAGTACATCGGCCAGCGCAAGACGGTGGCGAATCTCGAGGTGTTCATCCGCGCCGCCCGCGAGCGCCAGGAGTCGCTCGACCACACGCTGCTCTTCGGGCCACCGGGCCTCGGCAAGACGACCCTCGCCCACATCATCGCGCGAGAGATGGGGGCGGCCTTCCGGGCCACCTCGGGTCCGGTGCTCGAACGGGCAGGCGATCTGGCGGCGATCCTCACCAACCTCGAGCCCGGCGAGGTTCTGTTCATCGACGAGATCCATCGCCTCGGGCCCACCGTCGAGGAGATCCTCTATCCGGCGCTCGAGGACTTCCAGCTCGACCTGGTGATCGGACAGGGGCCGGCCGCGCGCACCGTGACCGTGCCGTTGCCACCGTTCACCCTGGTCGGGGCGACGACCCGGGCCGGCCTGATCACGGCACCGCTGCGAGCCCGCTTCGGTATCGTCAACAGGCTCGACTTCTACACCCCGGAAGACCTGACGACGATCGTCCGGCGCTCGGCGACGCTGCTCGAGTTCGAGACCACCGAGGACGGCGCGCGTGAGATCGCGCGCCGGGCGCGCGGCACCCCGCGGATCGCCAATCGTCTGTTGCGCCGCGTGCGCGACTACGCCCAGGTCTCCGGCAAGCAGGGAATCGACGCGGCGGCCGCGGCCGACGCCCTCGACCGCCTGGAGGTCGACGAGCACGGATTCGACGAGGTCGATCGCAAGATCCTCTCGACCCTCATCGAGCACTACTCGGGCGGTCCGGCGGGACTCAAGGCCCTGGCGGCAGCCGTGGGTGAGGACGAAGGCACGATCGAAGACCTCTACGAGCCCTATCTGATCCAGGAGGGCTTCCTGCAGCGCACCCGACGAGGCCGCGTCGCCACCGCCCGCGCCTACTCGCACCTCGGGCTGCTGCCCCCTCCACGCACCGGCAACCCGGCGCTCTTCTAGCGCGTCGGCTGAGGCCAAGGGAGCCGCGCCTCCCGCCCCTCGTCTTCTTCTTGCCTTCCCCTTCTCCGTTTCTGCCTCCGCCCCTTCTCGTCTCTCCCCCAAGAAGACGTCACAAGGGCCCTCTCTGCCGTTTCCCTGTCTCTCCCCTCTTCCTTCTCCCTCTCACCCTTCTTCCCTCCTTTCCCGATACCCCTTTCCCCCCCCGCCCCTCCTCTTCCCTCTTCCCTCTTCCCTCTTCCCTTTTCCCCTTTTCCCCTCGACGGATCGTGATCGACGCACTGTTGATCGCCAATCCAGCCGCCGGCTCCGGTCCGCGCTGGAGTCGCGCCGCGGCGAGGTTCGACCTCGATCGGGTGCTCACCCTGCTCCGCTCGCGCTTCGAGATCGAGGTCGAAACGTCGATGTTCCCCGGCCACGCCGAGGACCTGGCCCGGGAGGCCGCCGCGAGCGGCCGCGAGGTGGTCTTCGCCCTGGGCGGCGACGGCACGGCTCGGGAGGTCGCCGCGGGCCTGCTCGGCAGCGCCAGTCAGCTGGCGCTGCTACCGGTCGGCACCACCAACGTCCTGCCGGCGGCGCTCGGCCTGCCCCGCGACGCCACCGCCTGCGCCAGGCGCTACCTCGACGCCGATCCGACCGGCAGCGCCGCGATCGACGTCGGCCTGTGCGGCGACCGGCCCTTCCTGATGATGGCCAGTCGCGGCTTCGATGCCGACGTGCTGGCCAGGCTCTCGCCGCGGCGCAAGAAGCGATGGGGGCGCCTCGGCGTGGTGGCGCAGGGCATCGGCGAGCTGCTCCGTCACCGTCCGCGCGGATTCGAGATCGAGCTGGAGGATGGGGGACAGCGGTCTTCCTCTCAACGGGCCGAGCTCGCCGCAGCCTGCAACATCGCCCAGTACGGCGGCCGCTTTCTGCTCGCTCCGGACGCCTCTCCCCACGACGGCCTGCTCGACGTCGTGCTGCTCGAGCGCTCGAGTCGCATGGCGCTGCTGGGATTGGCACTGCGCGTCGCCGGCGGGGTACGCCGGCGACCAGGCACTCCGGTGCGTCGCACCCCGGAGCTGTTCCTGCACGGCAGCGGGCCGGTGACGATGCAGCTCGACGGTGATCCGCTCGAGCTGCGGCTGCCGCTGCGGGTGCGGTTGCTGCCAGGCGCTCTGCGTATCCTCGGCTCCGCTGCGAGCCCTGACCCGCGCCACCACCTGTAGTACTCTGCGCCTTCTTCGGGGAGGCTCGATCCCCCGGTCGGCGGGCGTCCGGCGATCCCCAGATCGGCCCGGCAACTCGACCCCGAAACGGCGACTCGCACCCGGTGATCCATGCGCATCCTCAAATTCGGCGGCACCTCGGTGCGCGACGCGGAGCGCATCGCGGTGGTCTCCGGGATCGTGCGCCAAGCCACCCGGCGTGAACCGGTCGCGGTCGTCGTCTCGGCTCTCGCGGGGGTGACCGGCCGGCTGGTCGCGCTGGCCGCCGCAGCGGCGGACCCCGAGTCCGGCGAGGCCGCCGAGGCGACGCTGGACGAGCTCACCGAGCGCCATCTCGCCGCGGCGGCGGAGGTGGCCGAAGGCGAGGCTCGCGAAGCGCTCGTTGCGCGGCTGCAGGAGATCCTGCGCCAGCTGCGCGACGTCGCCCGTGGCGCCGTCCTGGTCGGTGAATGCACACCGCGCACCCGCGACCGCATCCTGGCCACGGGCGAGCTCGCCTCCGCCGAGCTGGTGGCGGCACGCCTGTGCCGCGACGGCGTCAATGCTCAGGCCCTCGACGCCAGGCAGCTGGTGGTCACCGACGATCGCCACGGTGGCGCGCTCGCCTTCCTCGATCTCACCCGCTCGCGCATCCGTCGGCACTTCCAGCGCCTGGGCGAGGAGGCCTCAGTGCCGATCCAGGTGATCACGGGTTTCCTCGGCGCCACCCGCGACGGAGCTACGACGACGCTGGGGCGCGGCGGCTCCGACTACACCGCGGCCCTGTTCGGAGGCGCGCTCGACGCCGCGGCGATCGAGATCTGGACCGACGTCGACGGCGTCATGAGCGCCGATCCGCGGCGGGTGCCGAGCGCCGTCTCGCGTCGGCGTCTGAGCTTCGAGGAGCTCATGGAGCTGGCGCACTTCGGCGCCAAGGTCGTCTATCCGCCCACCGTGCAGCCGGCGCGCGCCGCGGGCATCCCGCTGCTGATCCGCAACACGCTGCATCCCGAGCACCCCGGAACCGAGGTGCGCGACGGCATCAGCGGCTCTTCGGCGACCCAGCCGCTGGCAGGGGTCACCTCGACCGGACCGGTCAGCGTCTACCGCCTCGAGGGTCCCGGCATGGTCGGTATCCCCGGCTTCGCGGGCCGGCTCTTCCAGGCCCTCGCGCAGTGCGACGTCAGCGTCATCCTGATCACCCAGGCCTCGAGCGAGCACTCGATCAGCTTCGCCACCGCGCCCGGACTCACCGAGCGGGTGCTGCGCTGCGTGCACAGGGAGTTCGAACGCGAGCGCCTCGGCGGCGCGCTCTACGACCTGGCGGTCGATGAGGACGTCTGCGTCGTCGCGGCCGTCGGTGAGGGGATGGCCGAGCGACCCGGCATCGCGGCACGGCTCTTCGCCTCGCTGCGCCAGGCGCGGGTCAACGTGCGGGCAATCGCGCAGGGCAGCTCGGAGCGCAACATCTCGACCGTGGTGGCGCGAGCCGACGAGACGATCGCCCTGCGCGCCATCCACGACGCCTTCTTCGCGCCCACCCTGCCGCGACGCCGCAGCCAACCGGCGCCGGCGCCGCTGCGCGTCTACCTCGCCGGGGTCGGCGGCGTCGGCAGCTCGGTGCTCGACCTGCTCGAGCGACTCCCGTCGCCGCTGGCCCTCTGCGGCGTCGCCGATTCACGACGGCTGCTACTCGCCGGCGACGGCGATCACCCCCTGCTCCTGTCTCGTCACACCCTCGCCTCGGAGCTCGACGCGCGCGGCGCTCCAGGCGGCGGTGCGGCCCTGGCCGATCACCTCGTGGCCCACAGCGCGGAGCTCGGCGAGGACGGCTCCGCCTGCGTCCTGGTCGACTGCTCGGCGTCGCCGGAGCTCGCCAGACGCCACCCGGATCTGCTGCGAGCAGGCTGTTCGGTGGTCACCGCCAACAAGCTCGGCATCGCCGGCGACGCGGAGCTGGCCGAGGCGCTGCGCCCGTACTTCGATCCCAGCGAGGAGACCCGGTCGGTCTATCGCGACGAGGCCACGGTGGGAGCGGGACTGCCGATCCTGTCGACCCTGCACGAGCTCGAGCTCTCGGGCGACCGCATCGTCCGCATCGAAGGGGTCTTCTCCGGCACCCTCGCCTTCGTGCTCGCGGCGCTGCGTCGGGGCCGGGCGCTCTCCGAGGTGGTGCACGAGGCCCACGCGGCCGGCTACACCGAGCCCGACCCGCGCGCCGACCTGAGTGGCGAGGACGTGGCGCGCAAGCTCCTGGTGCTGGCGCGCCACCTCGGTGAGCGCTGCCGCCCGCAGGACGTCGAGGTCGAGCCGCTGGTGCACGGCGACGACCTCGAGGGCTCGCTCGACGAGTTCTGGGCCGCTCTGCCGGCCCATGACGACGCACTGCGGCAGCGGCTCGAGGCGACCGCGCAGCGCGGCCGCGCGCTCGCCTACCTGGCTTCCTGGAACCGCTCCGACGGGCGGGCGCGCGTCTCCCTGCAGGAGGTCGATCCGGACCATCCAGCCGCCGGCCTGCGAGGCACCGACAACCTCTTCGTGTTCGTCACCGAGCGGTGCCCCGGCGGCCTGACCATCCAGGGTCCCGGCGCCGGCACCGAGGTCACCGCAGGCGCTGTGTTCTCCGACCTGCTGCGGGTCGCCGGCGAGGTGCTCGAGGTAGCACCCGGTGGAGCGTCTTCTTGAGCGGCTGCGACAGAGCCAGCGCCTTCGCCCCGGCGTCGGTCTCGAACGTCGCCTGCGGTTTCGACGTGCTCGGCTTCGCCCTCGACAGCGAGCTCGGCGACCGGGTGAGTGTGCAGCGCTGCGATCGACCGGGGGTCCGGCTGCTGTCGATCTCGGGCGATCACGGGCAGCTGCCCGTGGACCCGGCGCGCAACACCGCTGGCGTCGCGGCTCGCTCGATGCTCGAGCGGCTCGTCGCACGGGGCGCCGCGCCGCCCGATGTCGGAATCGAGATCGAGATCGAGAAGCGGATGCCGATCAGCAGCGGCATCGGCTCTTCGGCGGCCAGCGCCGCCGCTGCAGCCGCGGCCGTCGACGCGCTCTTCGGCGGCTCGACGCCGTGCGGTGAGCTGCTCGGCTGCGCCCTCGACGGCGAGGCCCTGGCGAGCGGCTCGCGCCACGCCGACAACGTCGCCCCGGCCCTCTTCGGCGGACTGCTCGCGGTGCGCACCCTCGCCCCCGAGCCCGACCTGGTGCGCCTGCCCTGCCCCGCGTGGCTCTCATGTGCCCTGGTGCTGCCGGAGATCGCCGTCAGCACCTGTGCGGCGCGCGCCGCTCTCGGCGAGCGGGTAGCCCTGCCGGTGGCGGTGCAGCAGTCGGCCAACCTCGCCGCTCTGGTGCACGCTCTACACACCGACGATGCCGATCTGCTCGGGCGCGCCCTGGTCGACCTGATCGCCGAACCGTGCCGCAAGGCAGCGGTGCCCGGTTTCGACGCCGCGATGCAAGCGGCGCGCGAAGCCGGGGCGCTCGGAGGCAGCCTGTCGGGAAGCGGTCCCGCTCTCTTCGCCCTCTGCCGCGAAGCGGCGGCGGGCGAGGTCCCGTCGGTGGCGCGAGGGGCGGCGGAGGCGATGGCGAAGACACTGAGAGGCGCCGGGGTCGCCGCGCGCTCTCTCGGCGTGCGCATCGCCATGGACGGCGCTCGCTCGCGCACCGAGATCGTTGGCGCGGAGTCGACGACGCCGCGAGCGGCCGGGCGTTGAGCGGGCCGCTGCGAGGACCAATGCGAGGACCAGTGCGAGGACCAAAGCGAGGACCAGGGCGGAGACCGCGGTGAGCTCGCGCTTCCTCAGCACCGGCGGCGGCGCGCCGCAGGCCGATCTCGGCGAGGCGCTGACCCGCAGCCTGGCGCCCGACGGCGGCCTCTACGTCCCCGAACGCCTGGAGCCCTTCTCCGCCAGCGAGATCGCGGCGCTGCTGGAAGCTCCTTTCGTCGAGGGCGGAGCGCGCCTGCTGGCACGGCTCGGCCTCGCGGAGCTGGAGCCCCGGGAGCTCGAGGACCTGGTGCGCGGCAGCATCGACTTCCCGTTGCCGCTGCGCTGGCTCGACGAGGCAGGCGATCCAGCGCTCGGAGTTCTCGAGCTCTTCCACGGTCCGACCCTCGCCTTCAAGGACGTCGGCGCCCGTTTCATGGCGAGACTGATGGCGCGCCTGAGGGTCACGGGACGACTTCCCGGCGGCGACCGGCAGCTGACCGTTCTGGCGGCGACCAGTGGCGACACTGGCAGCGCGGTGGCGCACGCCTTCCACGGCCTCGACGGCTTCCGCGTCGTGGTGCTCTTCCCGCAGGGCCAGATCTCGCCAGCGCAGCAGCGACTCTTCACCACCCTGGGAGAGAACGTCACCTCGCTGGCGGTCGAGGGCTCGTTCGACCTCTGCCAGTCCCTGGTCAAGCGTGCCTTCGCCGATCCGCGGCTGCGGCGCCGGGTACGGCTGGCCTCGGCAAACTCGATCAACGTCGGCCGGCTGTTGCCCCAGACGCTCTACTACTACGAGCTGTGCCGGGTGCTGGAGCGGCGCCGCCGCGGCGCCGAGCTGTGGGTGTGCACGCCTTCGGGCAACTTCGGCAACCTGACCGCAGGCCTGTACGCCCGTCGGCTCGGGCTGCCGATCGCGCGACTCGTCGCGGCGACCAACCGCAACGACGTGGTGCCCGAGTTCCTCGCCGGCGGCGCCTTCTCGCCGCGACCCTCGGTGAGCACACCGTCCAACGCCATGGACGTCGGAGATCCGAGCAACTTCCAGCGCATCCAGGCGCTCTACCCGAGCGATGGGGCGCTACGCCAGGACCTCGTCGGCGCCCGCTTCGGCGACCGGGAGACGCTCACCGCCATGCGCGAGGTGTACGAGCGCTGGGGCGAGATCCTCGATCCCCACGCGGCGGTCGGCTACCTCGGGCTGCGCCGCGCCCTCGGCGAGAGAACGGACGCGACGCGACGACCCGTCGACGGTGTCTTCCTGGCCACCGCCCATCCCGCCAAGTTCCGCGAGGTGGTCGAGCGCGCCGTGGGCACCGCGCCACCGCTGCCGCCGGCCCTGGCGCGGTGCATGGAGCTGCCGGAACGGATCGTGACCCTGAGCCGCGACGGCGCGGCGCAGCCCGGCGGCGAGGACCCCCGTTACGAGCAGCTGTGCGCGGTGCTGGAGCAGGGCGCGCCATGAGCGGTTCCCGGCCAGGCCGCCGGCCGGTCTCGCGCGAGACCGCTCATGTGGCGCCGAGGTCGGCCTTGCGCCGCCGTCGCACCACCCCGCCGCGCAGGGCCGCGCCCGACTCACCGACGTGCAGCGCCAGCAGGCGGGCGAAGATCCCCGGTCGCGCCGCCAGCAGCCGCAGGGCCCCGCGCCGCAGTCTCGGACGGCGCGACAGCTGCAGGGCAGCATGCATCAGCAGCAGCGGCACGCGACGGCGGCGCCGATGCAGCCGGGCGTAGAGCGCCGGTCGACCCCGATCCAGCGCCTCGGCGACGGCGAGGGCGTCGGCGAACCCGAGCGCCATCCCTTCGCCGGTGATGGCGTCGAGGTACCCCGAGGCGTCTCCGACCAGCAGCAGATTGCGGTCGACGACCGCCCGGACCCTCTGATGCAGCGGTCCGGCGCCGCGCGGCGCACTGGCGCGCGGCGCCCCGGCGAGACGCTCGTGGAGGCTCGGGAACGCCCGCCAGACCCGCTCGAGATGCTGCTCGAATCCGGCACGCTCACCGCGCCGCCACCAGAGGATCGCCAGGCCGACGACGTCTTCTGCCACCGGCGTCACGTACGCCTCGAGTCCGTCGAGCCAGTAGACCTCGACCTCGTCGCTCCACGGCGCCACCTCGAAGTGCACCCGGGCGCCGAAGCGTTGCGCGGCGCCGGCCGGGGCAGCAAGCCCGCACTGCCGGCGCAGCGGCGAGCGCAGGCCGTCGGCGGCGACGATCCAGCGCGGCCACAGCACCTCCGCCGGCTCCGCGGCTCCGGGGCCCCGGCGCAGCGCCAGTCCCCAGCGACCTTTCGCGGCATCGTCGACCAGCTCGGCCCTGACGCCGCGTCGAGGCTCGATCGCGGGCTGCGCGGCGACGGCGCGGGTGAATCGCTCGGAGAGCTCGAGGCGACGGACTCCGCGACCGCCGCGGAACGGGAACCCGGCGGCCACCTGATGCCGCTCATCGAGATAGCGGATGCCGCGCAGCGCCCAGCCGCCCGGCGCCAGATCCACCCCGACCTCGCGCAGCGACTCCAGGGCGTCGGGCATCAGTCCCTCACCGCACGCCTTGTCGAGAGGCGCGCCCCGGCGCGACTCCACCAGGGTCACCACCATGCCGCGCCGGGCCAGGGCCAGCGCCGTCGCCATCCCGACCGGGCCGGCGCCCACCACCGCGACGTCAACCATCGTGACCGCCGCCCGAACCCTGGTCCGGTGCCGGGTGCGGCGCCCTGCCCGGCGTCTCTCGCACCGCTTCGTACAGGATCGGCAGCCGCCCCTCCCGCCAGCGCGACGCCGCCTCGGTCCGGCGCAGCTTGCCCGACGAGGTGCGCGGCAGGCTCCCGGGCCGCACCAGCACGACCGCCCGCGGCGCCGCCCCGGCGCCGGCGAGGAGGAGCCCGCGCCGGCGCCTGACCAGGCCCGCGCGCTGCTCCTCCGCGACCCGTGTCTCCGCCAGCAGCACGTATCCCTCGCCGTCGTCCCCTGCGCCCTCGCCGCCTGGTCGCCAGGTCGCCGAGGACGCCGCCACGGCGGCTTCCTCCAGCGCCTCCTCGCCGGCGAGCATCTGCTCCAGCCACTGCGCCGGCCAGCTGCGGCCGCGCACGATCACCAGGTCACGGTCGCGACCGAGCAGGAAGAGCTCGCCGCTCCAGAGCAGGCCCCGGTCGCCGGTGTCGAGCCAGCCGTCGCGTGTCGCCGGGTCGAGCGACCAGGAGTCCCCCCGCCGGCGCAGGATGCCGCTGAGCAGCGAGGGGCCTCGGATCCACACCCGCCCGACCTCGTCGGTGGGCGCGTCCGTTGGCGGCATGCGGCCAGAGCTGTCGGCGGCCGCGACGATGCGCAGCTCGAAGCCGGCCAGCGGGCGGCCGAGCGAGACCAGCTCGACCGAGTCTGCCGATCCGCTCTGCCTCTGTGTCGTCTCCGCGGTCTGCGCGGCGGGCAGCGAACGGACGACACCGCGCTCGAGCGCCGCGCGATCGAAGTGCACAGTGCGCGCCGGTGCGTCGAGGTCGGAGAGGGTGACCGCGAGTGCCGCCTCGGCCAGGCCGTAGGCCGGGGTGAGGGCAGCTGGGCGCAGGCCCCAGCGGGAGAACCTCTCGCTGAAGGCACGCAGGGTCGTCGGCGCGATGGTCTCCGAGCCGTCGAGGGCGGTCCGCCAGCAGCTCAGGTCGACCCCCTCCAACTCGGCGTCGCGCACCTTGCGCACGCAGTGCCGGTAGGCGAAGTCCGGCGCCGGTGACACCGTCGCCCGACGGTCGCTCACCGTGCGCAACCAGGTCGCCGGCCGGGCGACGAAGGTCTCGGGGCGCAGCAGGGTCAGGTCTGCGCAGCGCAGCAGCGCCGGCAGCACGCAGCCGATCAGGCCCATGTCGTGGTAGAGCGGCAGCCAGCTCACCCCGCTCTGGCGTGCCTGCGCCCCGTCCGGCCAGCACGAGCTGAGCAGCTCCGCCTGCGCCAGCAGGGCGCGATGGCTCAGGGCGATCGGCTTCGCCTCGCCGGTCGTGCCCGAGGAGAACTGGATCAGGGCGACGGACTCGCTCAGCGGCGCACTGCCCGCTCCCTCGCCGGCCGCATCGGCGACCGGCGACGGAGCGCCCTGCAGGGCCGGCACAGAGAGCTGGTCGAGGCGCAGCACTCGCGACGCCGACTCACCGCTGCGGCGTGCCGCCGCCACCAGCAGGTCTTCGTGCCGAGCCGTACAGAGCACCAACGCCGCACCACAGGCGTCGAGCGCCCGAGAGGTACGCTCGACGTAAGCGTCGCGCGGGGCGAAGCGCTGCGGCGGCGGCAGCGGCGCCGGTGCCAGCCCGGCGAGCCAGCATCCGAAGAGGGCGCGAAAGAAGTCGGCCCCGGTCGGACACACCACCGCCACCCGTTGCGGCAGGGTGTCGTCGCCGCGGCCGCCGGCGGCGGCCGACGCCACCAGCGGGCGCAGACGCAGGGCGACGGCTGCCGCGTCGCAGACCAGATCCCGCCAGGAGACGAATCCCGGCTCTTCGCGCGCGTCGACGAAGCCGACTCCGTGGCGCCGGGCCGACGCCGAGTGCCGCACCTCGTCGAGCAGGGCGGCCAGCGTCGTGGCGGTGGACCGAGGCGACCCGGACGACTGTGGGCGGGCCGGCGGAGGCAGCGGCAGCGACGGCATCACCCGCCCCCGTCGCGCCCTTGACGCAGCGCGACGACCCGCCGCGCCAGGTCGCCGACGGTGCGCAGGCTCGCATCGTCGTCCTCGGAGAAGGCGATCCGGAAGTGGTTCTCGATCTCCACCGCGAGGGTGATCAGGGCGATCGAGTCGAGCTCGAGATCCTCGACCAGACGGTGCTCGGCGCGCAGCTCGCTCGCCGCCACGGGAGAATCGGCGAGCACGTCACCGAGGGCGGCGAGGTCGCGGATCTCCTCCAGCACCGCCGCGTCGGCGCCCTGCGCCCCACCGGGGTCGTGGCCTCGGTGCATCGCGTCATCCTCGTTCACTCGTCTCCGTCCCCGCAAGCTCGGCGGCCGGTCCGCAGTAGGTCCGCAGCGCCGCGTTCTCGCAGCGTAGCCGAACCGCCAGCACGACGGCGTTGAGCAGCGAGCCCAGCACCGCCGTCCTCCAGCCGCCGTGCAGCAGGGGCAGTGCGGCGAACTCCAGCACCACCGCCAGGTAGTTGGGGTGCTTCATGTGGCGGTACGGGCCCGTGGTCACCGCCGGACGGCCCGGCTCGCAGAGCACCCGCGTGTTCCAACGATCGCCGAGGCTGGCGATCGCCCAGTAGCGCAGAGCCATGGATGCGGCGAGTGTCAGCGCCGCCAGCAGCAGCAGCAGGGGACTCCAGCACGGCCGCAGCAGGAACCACTCGAGGGGCGTCGCGATCAGGAAGCCGACGTGCAGCGCCACCATCCAGCGGTAGTGCCCTCGACCGAGCTCGATCCCACCGCGGGCGCGAACCCGAGCCGCGTTGCGCCGCGACAGCGACAGCTCGTAGAGCCGCTCGCCGACCACCGCGAGCAGGATCGCCGTGGCGACCGCCAACGAGCGCCCGTCGGCGGCGCGTGGCTCCATCGACAGCAGGCCGCTGGCGACGGCGGAGGGCGACGGCGCGCCGACGAGCAACGCGACCGGACCGGCGATCACCATACGGCTGCCGTCCTGTGTGCCTGCGCCCCGGACATCATCATGGTCGGCTCGCAGATCAGAAACGCAGCAGCACCAGCTCGGCGCAGAAGCCCGGGCCCAGCGCCAGCAGGAGACCCCAGCTGTCCGGCTCGCGCCGTTGTCGCAGCGTCTCCTCGAGCACCAAGAGGACGGAGGTCGAGGAGAGATTGCCGACTTCGCGCAGGCTGTCCCAGGTGAGGTCCAGCGCGCCGTCGGGCAGGCCCAGACTCGACTGCATCGCCTCGAGCACCTTCGGCCCCCCCGGGTGGGCGATCCAGGTGGCGACGTCGGCGCGAGACAGGCCGTGACGGGCGAGCAGCCGGTCGACGTTGTGCGGCAGGTGTGCGGCGACGACGGCGGGCACGTCCGCCGAGAGCACCACCTGGAAGCCGTGCTCGTCGATCTCCCATCCCATGACCCTCTCACTGTCGGGGAAGAAGATCGAGGCGCTGTCGACGATGCAAGGTCCTGCGCTCGCGGCATGCGAGGGGTGCTCGCTGCCCAGGATCAGGACCGCCGCAGCGCCGTCTCCGAACAGGCCCGAGGCGATGAGATTGGCGATCGACAGGTCTCTGCGCTGCAGGGTGAGCGAGCACAGCTCGACCGACAGGAGCAGGCTCGCCTGGTGGGGATGCGCCCGCACGTCGTCGGCGACGCGGGCGATGCCGGCGGCCCCGGCGACGCAGCCGAGACCGAAGATCGGCACCCGTCGCAGGTGGGTCGGCAGGCGCAGTCGGTTCATGATCCTGGCCTCGATCGAAGGCACCGCGACGCCGGTCACGGTGACGAAGTACAGGGCGCCCAGGCTCTCCGGTGCGACCTCCTCGATCGCCGCGGCGACCGCCTGCGACCCCAGCTCCACCGCCGCGGCGATCCACTCGTCGTTGGAGTCGCCGAAGGTCTCGAGGCTCCGATAGCGCTCGATCGGCAGGGCGAGGCGGCGTCCACCCACCAGTACGTTCTGGTGCAGGCGACGCAGCCGGTCGCGGTTGAAGTTGTGCTCCGCCCAGGCCTGCTCGAGCTGCGCCAGGATGGCCTCCTGGTCGTAGGCGTTCGCGGGGAGCGCCGAGCGCACGCGGTCGATCTTCATTGCCGTTGCTCCCTCGCCCGAACCGTCGCTGCCGCGGATCGCCGCCGGCGCCTCGCGCGCGCCCGGCCGCGGGCGTCGATCGCCTCGGCCGTGGCCGGCCTGTCGCCATCCGCCGGGCGACCGCGGCGCCAGTGTCCAGGCGCAGGGTTCACGCCGGTGCCTCCGGCTCGGCACGCCGAGCGGATCCACCGAGCGGAGTGAAGACGAGCTGGCCGATCACCGAGTCGCGGCCGGCCGGGTCGCGTCCACTCTGCAGCGTGGTGACCATCTGGTGGTCGATCCTGCTTCCGGCCGGGATCGACACCCCGGGGGCCACGACGCAGCCCCGCAGGTGACAGCCGTCGCCGATCGCGGCGCGCTGCAGCACCAGACTGTCCTCGATGACGGTTCGGCGGCCGACGCTGGCTCCCGCCTCGATCATCGCACGCCGGATGCGACCCGCGGCCGCCGTCCGGGCGCTGCGCGCCACGAAGCGCCGCCGCAGCGCGATGCGACGGGCGACGCGAACCCAGGCCGACCGATCGGGACGTGACGCGGCCCAGCCGAGGGCGCCCTGCAGGTAGCGCTCCGGCGTACCGAGGTCCCACCACGGGCGCCGGCTGGTCGACACCTGGAGACGCTCGCCCTCGCGCAGCAGTGGCAGATGGAGCATCTCCACGATGTCCTCCGGTGCGGGGCCGGAGAGGGCGCGCTCGAGCAGGGAGGGAGCGAACACCTGAGCCCCGGCGAAGACGCCGCGCTCGCTCGGGGCGTCGGCCCGTGCGCCCGGTGGTCCTTCACCACGCAGCTGCACCACCCGGCCGGTGCTGTCGAATCCGACGCCACCGCCGTGCGCGGCGGGATCGGCGAAACCGCTGAGCAGCAGCGTCACGGCGGCGCCGCTGCGGCGGTGGCGCCGCAGCAGTGCGGCCAGGGGCCAGCGGCAGAGGCTGTCGCCGTTGATCACCACCACGAGATCGGCCGTCTGCAGCCACTCTCGCATCGGCCGCAGCGCGCCGAGAGTGCCGAGGATCGGATCCTCGCGGAAGTAGCGCAGCTCGGCACCGTGCCAGAAATCGCCCAGCTGCTGCACGATCGCTTCACCCTGGTGGTGCAGGTTGATCGCCATGTTCTCGCAGCCGACACCGCGCAGTGCGTCGAGGGCCTGGGCGATCACCGGCGTACCGCAGACCGGCAGTAGCGGCTTGGGCAGATGGGTGGTGAGCGGCCGCAGCCGGGTGCCGAATCCAGCCGCGAGCACCACGCCGTGCACCCTCGTCGCGGAGCGACACCGCAGCAGCGGACTCACGGTCGCTCGGCCTGCCCGGAGCCAGACGGCCGGGGATGCCCTTGCGGCCACACCATGTCGGCCGGAGCATCCTGGGCGTTGCGGTGCTCCAGCCACAGCTCGGGATAGGAACTCGCAACCACCTCGGCGTCCTCCAGGCCGAGTCGGGCGAGCAGCCCGCGCGGGGCCGCCCCTTCGATCTCGACGAAGGAGCCGAGTGGAGTGGTGTCGAGAGCGACCACGTGGCCGTCGATGGTCCAGCTCTCGCGCAGCTTCACGTAGCGAAACGAGGGCTCGTAACCGAGCGCCTCGAGCAGCTCCTCGATCGCTCCGTCCGGATCGCACTCGAGCTCGATCTCCCGTCTCGACTTGACGCCGTCGCGGCTGCGCGGGCGGTCCTTGTAGGTCAGCAGGCAGCGCTGCTCCGGCGCTCCGGATCCTCCGGTGGTGTCGGTGGTGTCGGTGGCGTCCGTTGCATCGCTCGGCCAGGTGCGCCGCACGCGCAGGACGCGCTGGCCCGAGGCCAACTCACCGCCGCGGTCCCAGAGCTGGTTCTGCTCGTGCTCGGGTGGGCGCAGCCGGCGTCCACCGTGTTCCGCCAGCGCCGCGCGCACCCTCTCCAGGACGACGCCGCGAAGCTTCAGCTCGGTCTCGATCGGCATCGGTTCGGCTTCGGTCGCTCACCATGCGGCCGGTCAGGCTGCACCCAGCCGGTCGAGGAACCGCACGGTGGCGCGGATCCCCTGCAGGTAGTTCTCGATCTCGAACTTCTCGTTCGGGCTGTGCAGCCGGTCGTCGGAGAGACCGAAGCCGATCAGCAGGACCGGGACGTCGAGTGCCTCGGCGAAGGTGCCGACGATCGGTATCGAGCCCCCCTCCCGGACCCGCACCGGCCTGCGCCCCCAGACGTCCTCGAGTGCGTCCTGCGCCGCTTCGGCTTCCCTGCCGCCGGTGTCGACGAGCACCGGTCGCGCCCGGCCGAGGACCTGCATCTCGCAGCGCACGCCGCTCGGACACGTCTGCTGCAGATGCCGCTGCAGCGCTTCGGCGATCTCGTCCGGATCCTGATCGGGAACCAGTCGCATCGAGACCTTCGCTCCGGCGGCTGCCGGAATGATCGTCTTGGCTCCCGGTCCCTGGTAGCCGCCCCAGATCCCGTTGACGTCACAGGTGGGGCGCGCCCAGGTGCGTTCGTACGTCGAATAGCCGCGCTCCCCCCACAGCTCACCGATCCCGAGGTCGGCGGCGTAAGCCTCCTCGTCGTAGGGGAGGCGGGCGAACTCGTCGCGCTCCCACTGCTCGAGCGGGCGCACCGCGTCGTAGAAGCCCGGGATCAGGATCTCGCCGCTGCTCGGATCGCGCAGGCCGGAGACCAGGTCGGCCAGGGCCTGCGCCGGATTGCGCACCGCACCGCCGAAGCTGCCCGAGTGCAGGTCACGGTCGGGGCCCTGGACGCGGATCTCGACGTAGAGCAGGCCCTTGAGGCCGTAGAGGATCGACGGTATGCCGCGGGCGAACATCGAGCTGTCCGAGACCACCACGCAGTCACAGGCGAGACGAGAGGCACCGTCGCCTCGCACGTACGTCTCGATCGCCTCGCCGCTCGACTCCTCCTCGCCCTCGATCAGGAACTTGACGTTGACGGGCAGCTCGCCGCGCTCCTCGAGCAGCCGCGCCACCGCCATCACGTGAGCGAGGCTCTGTCCCTTGTCGTCGGTCGCGCCGCGGGCGACGATGCGACCGTCCTCGACCGTCGGTTCGAACGGCGGATTGCGCCACTGGTCGAGCGGATCGGGCGGCTGGACGTCGTAGTGACCGTAGAAGAGCACCGTCGGCTTGCCCTCCGCCCGACAGTGCTCGGCATAGACCAGGGGATGCCCGTCGGTGTCGACGATCTCGCTCTCGAGGCCGATCGAGGTCATCAGATCGCGAAGATGGACCGCGCATCGGCGCACCTCGGCGGCATAGCTCGGGTCGGTCGAGATCGACGGAATGCGCAGGTAGTCGATGAGAGCCTCGATCTGCCCCTCTCTCTCGCTGTCGACCCGCTCCAGCACCGCCGCGCTGTCGGGCCCCGTGTCTCGCTGATTCACTCGTCCTCCTCGGCTCAGTCGTCGCCTGGTGGGCGACCGCCGGCGCGGCATCCTCCGCTGGCGCGCGACGTGCGCCACCGCACCGCCACGGCGGGCCGGCGCTCGGTCGCTCCAGTCGATCCGGGCGGCCACCGTGATCTGGGTCGTCGCCAGTCTAGATCAGGGATGCACGCGCAGGGCCGGCCCTGTCACGCGGCGCGGCTCTGGGCCACCCGCTGCAGCCGGTGCAGGCCGACCGCATTGACCAGGCAGTGGGCCACCACGGGAGCGGTCAGGTTCTCCCGCCACAGCATCAGCCCGCCGAGCAGGAGACCGGCGACGGCAGCGAAGCCGGCCCACCACCGGGCCTCCCGGACCGGACCCAGGTGGCAGAGAGCGAAGATCAGGGTGGCCCACCAGATCCCCACCGCGTCCTGCAGCGCGCCACGGAAGAAGAGCTCCTCGGCGAAACCACTGAGCAGCGCCACGGCGATCAGCCGGTCACCGCTGAGGCCTCCGACGTGAGCTGCCAGCGTCGCGTCGAGCCGACGTGCGGTGACGCTGATCCGCAGCGCCACCCACCACGCGCCGATCAGTGACGCAGCCGTGGCGGCGCCGAGCGCCACGTCGATCGCCACCGCCCCCGCGGATCCGGTGGCGAGGAACAGAGACAGCGGCACCCCGTCCTGACGCCAGCCGATCCACGACACCGAGACGATGGCGAGCAGGAGGTAGAGAAGCCAGGAGAGCCCGTACAGGGCGCCGGGCCGGATCTCCGGCGGTCGCCCCTGAGACGGCTCGGGCTCAGGGATCGTCGAATCCCTTCCCGGTCTTCCGCCAGTCCTCGAGGAACTGCTCGAGGCCGCGGTCGGTCAGCGGATGCTGGTAGAGCTGTTCGAGGGTCTTGAACGGAATCGTCGCCACGTCGGCGCCGAGGCGAGCCGCGATGACGACGTGCTGCGGATTGCGCACCGAAGCGACCAGCACGCCGGTGGAGAAGCCGTAGTTGCCGTAGATCTCCACGATCGCCTCGATCAGCGCCATGCCCTCTTCGCCGAGGTCGTCGAGTCGGCCGACGAACGGCGAGATGTAGCTGGCTCCGGCTTTGGCGGCGAGCAGCGCCTGGGCGGCGGAGAAGCAGAGGGTGACGTTGGTCCTGATCCCCTCCTCGGCGAACTGGCGCACCGCCCGCAGCCCCGGCGGCCCGAGCGGCACCTTGACCACCACGTTGTCGGCGAGTCCGGCCAGCCGCCGGCCCTGTTCCAGGATGCCCTCGTAATCGGTCGCCAGCACCTCGCCACTGACCGGACCGGGCACCAGCCGCGCGATCTCCTGCACGGTCGGCAGATAGGCCTTTCCCTGGCGTGCGATCAGGGTGGGGTTGGTGGTCGCGCCGTGGACCCTGCCCCATTCGAGCCCACGCTCGATCTGCTCGATGTCCGCTGTGTCGAGAAAGAACTCCACGTCGATCCTCCGTCTGCTCGTTCGCTCGCCTCGAGGTTGCGTCGCACCGCCGGCCGACGGTGCCGTCTGCTGCCCGTTCGTCGAGTGTGCCCGATCTTGCCACGCTCGCCGCGACCGCGCGACGGAAGGCCGCGAGGAGGGAGCGGAGGTCAGTCGTCGCTCTGGTCGCTACCGTCGGGTTCGTCGTTCCCGTCGGGATCGTCGGGACCGTCGGGCTCCGGTCCCGGCGACTCGTCGCCGTCCTCCGCGGCACCGTCGTCGTCCTCGTCGCGCTCGGGCACGCGGGCGATCGCGACGATCCGGTCGGCCTCGTCGAGATCCATGACCCGCACCCCCTGGGTGGCGCGACCGATGCGCGAGACTCCGTCGGTCTCGATCCGGATGATCTTGCCGTCCTGGGTGATCAGCATCACGCCGCTGCCCGGCTCCACCTGACGCACGCCGACGACGTCGCCGGTCTTGTCCGACACCTTGAGGTTGATGATCCCCATGCCGCCACGACCCTGCACGCGGTACTCCGCGAGCGCGGTGCGCTTGCCGTAGCCCTTCTCGGTGATGGTCAGCAGATCGCTCTCGGTCTCGACCACGTCCATCGAAACGACGCGATCACCCTTGCGCAGGTTGATGCCCCGGACACCTCGTGTCACCCGACCCATCGGCCGAACGTCTGTCTCCGGACAGCGCACCAGGTAGCCACGCTCGGTGGCCAGCAGGATCTCGCGCTGACCGTCGGTACGCCGCACGTCGAGCAGGCGATCGCCCTCGTCGATGTTGATCGCGATGAGGCCGCCGACGCGGATGTTCGAGTAGGCCGACAGCGCCGTCTTCTTGATCGTGCCGCGCTCGGTGGCGAAGACCAGGAAGTGCTCGTCGTCGAAGTCGCGCACCGCGACGGTGGTGGCGATCCGCTGGGTGTTCTCGAGCTGGAGCAGATTGACGATCGCCTTGCCGCGCGATGCCGGGCTCATCTCGGGGATCGCGTGCACCTTGATCCAGTGCATCTGCCCCGACTCGGTGAACACCAGCACGTAGCTGTGGGCCGAGGCGATGTGCAGATGCTCGACGACGTCCTCCTCCTTGGTCGTCATCCCGGTGCGACCCTTGCCGCCACGCCGCTGGGCGCGATAGAGCGACAGCGGCGACCGTTTGATGTAACCGGAGCTGGTGACGGTGATCACCATGTCCTCGTCGGCGATCAGGTCCTCGATGGTGATCTCGCCCTCGTGCGGGACGATCTCGGTCCTGCGCTCGTCGCCGTAGACCTGGAGGATCTGCCGCAGCTCGCCGCGGATCTCGTCGAGCACCAGGCGATCGGATCCGAGGATCGAGCGCAGCCGCTCGATCGTGGCGGTGATCTCGCGGTACTCGTCGACGATCTTGTCGCGCTCGAGCCCGGTGAGGCGCTGCAGGCGCATGTCGAGGATGGCCTGGGCCTGCGCGTCCGAGAGTGCGAAGCCCTCCATCAGTCGCTCCTTGGCTTCCGGAGGAGTCGCCGAGGAACGGATCGTGGTGATCACCTCGTCGAGGTGGTCGAGCGCCTTGAGCAGCCCTTCGAGGATGTGGGCCCGCTCTTCGGCCTTGCGCAGGTCGTAACGGGTGCGTCGCACCACCACCGTCTTGCGGTGATCGAGGAAGTGGCCGAGGATCTGGCGCAGACCGAGGACCTCGGGTTGGTTGTCGACGATCGCCAGCATGTTCATGCCGAAGGTCGTCTGCAGCTGGGTCATCTTGTAGAGCGCGTTGAGGATGACCTGCGGCACCTCGCCGCGACGCAGCTCGATGACCACCCGGATGCCGCGCCGGTCCGACTCGTCGCGCAGGTCCGAGATCCCCTCGATGCGCTTGTCCTTGACCAGCTCGGCGATCTTCTCGAGCAGCTTGGCCTTGTTGACCATGTAGGGGATCTCGGTCACCACGATCGCGGTCCGCTCGCCGCGCAACTCCTCGAACTCGACCTTGGCGCGCACCTGGATCGACCCACGCCCGGTGGCGTAGGCCGCCTGGATGCCGGTGGTGCCGTGGATGAAGCCGCCGGTCGGGAAGTCGGGGCCGGGCAGCACCTGCATCAGTTCGGCGAGCGGTGCGTCGGGCCGGTCGATGAGGATCTCGAGCGCCGCGATCACCTCCGAGAGGTTGTGCGGCGGGATGTTTGTCGCCATGCCGACCGCGATGCCGGAGGAGCCGTTGATCAGCAGGTTGGGCAACCGCGCCGGGAGCACCTGCGGCTCGCTCTCGGATCCGTCGTAGTTGGGGATCCAGGAGACCGTCTCCTTGTCGATGTCCTCGCGCAGCATCTCCTCGGCGAGACGGGTCAGGCGGACCTCGGTGTAGCGCATCGCCGCCGGGTTGTCGCCGTCGATCGAGCCGAAGTTGCCCTGGCCGTCGACCAGCGGGTAGCGCATCGAGAAGTCCTGCGCCAGACGCACGACCGTGTCGTAGATCGCCGCGTCACCGTGCGGGTGGTACTTACCCATGACGTCGCCGACGATGCGGGCCGACTTCTTGTATGCCCGGTTGGAGAGATTGCCGCTCTCCCACATACCGTAGAGGACCCGGCGATGAACGGGCTTGAGCCCGTCGCGCACGTCCGGCAGGGCGCGGCCCACGATCACGCTCATCGCGTAGTCGAGGTAGCTGCGCTTCATCTCCTCTTCGAGATTGATCGGAGCGGAGATCGGCGGCGGGTCTGGCGTCTGGTTGTCGCTCATCGGTCGGTCTTCCGTTCGGTTCTCACAAACTCTCGGCTCTCAGCGGTGGGACCGCGCCCTGCAGCCCGGCGACCTGATCGCCACGCTCGAAGTTCTGGTGCCCCGCCGGTGCCGCCTCGCGCGCGGCGCCCGGGCTGTCGGCTCCACCCCGCAGGTCAGACGTCCAGGTTCGCGGCGAGGGCGTTGTCCTCGATGAAGCGGCGCCTCGGCTCGACCTGGTCTCCCATCAGCGTGGTGAACACCTCGTCGGCGTCGATCTCGTCTTCGATCCGCACCCGCAGGAGGCGGCGGCGCTGCGGATCCATCGTGGTCTCCCACAGCTGGGTCGGGTTCATCTCTCCGAGACCCTTGTAGCGCTGGATGCTGAGACCCTTCTTGGCCTGCTCGAACATCGTCTCCACCAGGTCTTCGATCGACGCCAGCACCTGTGCCGGGGTGGCGTCGCCGGCGCGGCGCAGCTCGAATCGGTCGGCTGCCAGCAGCTCGATCGCCAGCCCGTTGCGCGACATCTGGCGATACTCGGGCGTGTCGAGCAGCGACATGTCCAGCGACACGGTGCGCTCGACGCCATCGCGCCGCGACTCGAAGACGAGGAACGGCGTCGTGTCGATCTCGGTGAAGGACTGGTCCGCTGTGTCGGCCGACTGTCCTGTCTCCGGTTGGTTGCCGTCCTCGCCGCCGGGCACTGAGTCTCCGCCCATCCTTCGTGTCGGCGCCTCGGGACGCTCGATCCGTACGTCGCGGAACCCGCCCGCCTCGAGGCGTTGGGCTAGCTCGCCGAGCCGTGCCTGGTCCTCGAGGTCGGCCGCGGTCGAGAAGCCGCCGCGCAACGCCTGGACCACCGCATCGCGCGGCGTTCCGCGGGCCTCGAGGCGATCGAGGTGTTCGCGGAAGAGGTCGAGGCTCTCGAGCACCTGGCGCATCCGCCCGCCCTCGAGCCACTCACCGGCATCCGCGTTCCCCCGGTCCTCCGGACTTGCCTGTCCGTCGACCTCGGCGTCGCCGAAGACGGCTCTCACCTGCCACTTGTCCTGGATCCGCGCCAGCAGGTACTCGCGGTACTCGGCGTTGTCCTTCAGGTAGTCGGCCCGACGCCCCTCGGCGACACGGTACAGCGGCGGCTGGGCGATGTAGAGATGGCCGCGCTCGATGAGCTCGCGCATCTGGCGGAAGAAGAAGGTCAGGATCAGGGTGCGGATGTGGCTGCCGTCGACGTCGGCGTCGCACATGATGATCAGCTTGTGGTAGCGCAGCTTGGCGACGTCGAAGTCCTCCTTGCCGATGCCGGTGCCGAGGGCGGAGATCATGGTCTTGATCTCCTCCGACGAGAGCATCTTGTCGAAACGCGCCTTCTCGACGTTGAGGATCTTGCCGCGCAGCGGCAGGATGGCCTGGAACTGGCGGTCGCGACCCTGCTTGGCCGACCCGCCCGCGGAATCTCCCTCGACCAGGAAGAGCTCGGCGAGGGCCGGATCCCGCTCGCTGCAGTCGGCGAGCTTGCCCGGCAGGGTGGACGAGTCCAGGGCTCCCTTGCGCCGGGTCAGCTCGCGCGCCTTGCGCGCGGCTTCTCGCGCCCGGGCCGCCTCGATCCCCTTCTCGACGATGCGCCGTGCATCGCGGGGGTTTTCCTCGAGGAACTCGCCGAGCTTCTCGCCGACGACCTGCTCGACCCATCCCTTGACCTCCGACGAGACGAGCTTGTCCTTGGTCTGCGAGGAGAATTTTGGGTCCTTGATCTTCACCGAGACGATGCCGGTCAGCCCTTCCCGCACGTCGTCTCCGGAGAGGTTCTCCTTGAGGTTCTTGCTCAGCCCGGTGGCCGCCGCATAGTTGTTGATCGTGCGGGTGAGCGCGGCGCGGAATCCCGAGAGGTGGGTGCCGCCATCGCGGTTGTTGATCGTGTTGGTGAAGCAGTAGATCTGCTCGCTGTAGCCGTCGTTCCACTGCAGCGCGATCTCGACGGTCTCGGCGCCGGTGCCGTCGTCACGCTCGGCGACCAGGAAAATCGGCTCCGGGTGCAGGTTGGTGCGGTTGCGGCTGAGGTGCTGCACGAAGGTCTTGATGCCGCCCTCGAACTGGAAGTGCTGCTTCTTCCCGGTGCGCTCGTCGATCAGGTCGACGGCGATGCCGCGGTTGAGGAACGACTGCTCGCGCAGGCGCTGCGAGAGCGTGTCGTAGTGGAACTCCAGGACCGAGAAGATCTCCGGGTCGGGGAGGAAGCGCACCAGGGTTCCGCTCTCGCTCGTCTCCTCTCCGCGGGCGATCGGCGCGTCGGGCACGCCGCGGGAGTACGACTGCCGCCAGACGTGACCGTCGCGGTGGATCTCCAGCCGTAGCCAACTCGACAGCGCGTTGACCACCGAAACGCCGACTCCGTGCAGTCCGCCCGAGACCTTGTACGAGTTGTTGTCGAACTTCCCGCCCGAGTGCAGCTCGGTCATGATGACCTCGGCCGCCGAGCGGTTCTCGCTCTGGTGCATGCCGACGGGGATTCCGCGACCGTCGTCGCGCACCGAAACCGAGCCGTCGGTGTGGATCACCACCACGGTGCGCGTGGCAAAACCGGCCTGGGCCTCGTCGATCGCGTTGTCGACCAGCTCGAAGACCATGTGGTGCAGGCCGGAGCTGTCATCGGTGTCGCCGATGTACATGCCCGGGCGCTTGCGCACCGCATCGAGGCCCTTGAGGACCTTGATACTGGCCTCTGTGTACGCACTGTCGGTTCTGTTCATGGGATCACCCGGTCGATCATCGTTCACCTGTTCGGTGTCCCACTCCCGGTGAGCTGGCGGCTGCGCCCGGTCGCTGGGCCGGGGGCCCTTGCCCGCCCGCCTCCGGCGCGCTCTGCGCCGCATCGAAGAGAGCGTTCCGCCGCGCTTGCCTGCGGCGCCGAGGAGGGTGCTTCGAGAGTCCGGGCCGGGCCGTCTCGGCGCTCTGTGGCGGGTCGCCTCGCGGGCTGCGCGAACCCCGTTCCAGGGCTCCTCCTCGCGCCCCTTCTGGGACTCCTCAATCTATCACGCCGAGGTCCGAATCCCAAGGCTACAAATCGTTGAAAATAAACGATTTACAGGCGCTGGACTCGGCCCTCCTCGAGGTTCCACGAAAAACGGCGACGGGGGCCGTCCTGACGGCGATCACCTGCTTCCTCCACGGGCTCTCTCTCGCGGCTCGATGGCGGCGCTCCGGCGGCGAGGAGTGGCTCGAAGACGGAGCGCCGGTTCGAGGTCACGACGGTCTGAGATGTTCTCTCCAACAGGGGTGCGAAACGGAGCAGCAGCTCGGCATCGAGCTCGGTGTCGAGATCGTCGAGGAGCACGATCGGCTCGCGTCCAGCCTGCTCGAGAACGAGGATCTGGGCGCCGGTGAGAACGAGTCCGTGTGCCTTGCGTTCGCCCGCCGACGCACGCTCGGCGAGCGGCGCACCGTGCCAGGAGAACTCGACGCTGTCCAGATGGGGCCCAACGAGGGGACGACGCCGACGCCACTCCTCGTCCATCGTGCGCCGCAGGGCGGCTGTGAAACGGTCGGGGTCGCTACCGTCCCTGGGGGAGCTGCGGTAGACGATTCTCGGAGCCGGCCAGGTGAGGCCTAACCAGCGGGTCGCCTCCTGCAGCTGCTGGTCGAGCAGCAGGGCGTACTCCTGGCGTCTCCGGATGAGATCGCTGCCAGCCGCTGCCAGGAGCTGATTCCAGCTCTCCATCTCGGCGACGTCGCGACGACCGCTGGCCAGCAGATGACGCCGCTGCTGCAGTGCTCGGCGGTACGTGCTCAGAGTCCGCAGCGCGGCCGGACGCAGCGCGACGACTCCGCGATCGAGCAGCCGCCTGCGGTGCTGCGGTGCCCCGACGAGGATCTCGAGATCGCCGCTCGTCCACACCACGACGTTCTGGGCCTCGAGGTAGCGAGTCGCCGGAGCGATCTCTCCGTCGATGCGACGCTCGATCCCTCCAGCGCTGCCCCAGGAGAGCTCGAGCCGGCTGCGACGGTCGGCATCCTCGATCTCGGCGGCGAGCCAGAATCCGCTTGCAGACTCCCCTGCGCCTTCTCCGAGATCGCTGGGCTCACGCCGATCTCGGCGCTCCTCGCTCGGCACGCTGGCGCGGCGGGCGCACAGCTCGAGGCGATGGGTGCGAAAGCTACGTGACGTCGCTGCGAGGTACAGCGCCTCGAGCAGACTGGTCTTCCCCTGCCCGGTGCGCCCGAAGAGGAAGTGCACTCCGGCGTCGAGCCGCCAGTCGAGGTCCTCCAGATTGCGGAAGCGCTGCGCCTGCAGTCGACGGATCAAGGGGCGCCGACTTCACGCGCCGTCCGGCCCACGGACCCGGTCACAACCGCATCGGCATGATCACGCACAGGTACCGGCTCTCCTCCCCCTCGACCGGCACACCGATGCACTGGCTGTTCTCGTCCTTCAGCAGGAAGCGCACCTGGTCGGTTCCCACCGCGACGAGAAACTGCTGCAGGTAGTCGGGGTTGATCCCGAGCGCCAGCTTGTCTCCCTCGTAGGAACACTCGAGATCCTCGACGGCCTCACCGAGGTCCGGATTCGCCGCGGAGAGGCGCAGCCCTCCGTCCTCGACCTGGAAGCGGATCGCCCTGGCACGGTCACCCGACAGCAGCGAAACACGCTGCACGACTTCGCTCAGTCGCTTGCGGTCGCACTCGAGGACGCGATCGTTCTCCTTCGAGATCACCTTCTCGTAGTCCGGGAAGGTGCCCTCGAGGATGCGGCAGATCAGTTCGCGGCGACCGACCGAGAACGACAGATGGTGCTCGCCGCGCCGGAACTCCACCTCTTCCGAACCCTCGAGACGCTGCAGTTCCTGCAGGGCCTTGCGGGGGATCAGGATTCCGTCTCCTGCTGCAGCGTCCTCGTGCGCGGTCTCTACGAGCGCCAGCCGGTGTCCGTCGGTGGCGACCATCTCGATCGATCCGTCCTTCGGCTTCAGCAGGGCGCCGTTGAGCTGAAACCGCGACTCCTCGGCCGACACCGCGAAGAACACCTTGGCGATCATGCCGCGAAATGCCTCGGTCGGGATCTCGAGGCGATCGCTCGACGGCACCTCGGGGAGGCTCGGGAAGTCGTCGGGTGCGAGTCCGTGGATCTTGAAACGCGAACGTCCCGACACGATGCGCAGCGCGTTCGACTCCTCGACCTCGAGATCCACCTTCTCGCCGACCAGCGAGCGCACGATCTCGAGCAGCTTGCGCGCCTGCACCGCCACCGATCCCTCACGATCGATCTCGGCCTCGCACCAGGAGGTCAGGGAAACGTCGAGGTCGGTGGCCGCAACGTGCAGTCGACCGTCCCGCGCCCGCAGGAGGAGGTGTGAGAGCACCGGGATCGTCGACTTGCGTTCGACGACACCCTGCATCGGAATGAGCTCCGTCAGGAGCTCGGAACGATCGATCCGCAGCTTCACAGCCTCACCTCCTCAGGCAACAGAAGAAGCCGGAATATACCAGAGTAGCCGGAGTCGATCGCAGGCTCTGCGGATGGTGTGGACGGAGCTTCAAACGTCAACATTTTCGGGCTTCTCCGGCAGAGACAGCGGTGGAAAAAAGGACCTGAAAAGCTGTGGCGGAGCGGCGGGTCCGGCTGTGCATCGAGGTGACGATGAGATCGTCGTGAAGGAGTCTGGGGAGATTCCTCGGCGCCGTCCGCAGCGCCTCCACAGCGACATCACAGCGACTTGACGAGGACGTCGTGATCTGCGGCCGGATGCCCAACCGTCGACGCATCGACGTGGGCCGGCGCCCCGGGAGGATGAACATGGACGTCGGGCGAGCAACGAGTCTCGCCGCTCGAGCCACGATGGTGACCGTCGAAGGTGTGCGTCGACACCGGGAGCGGCCGATAGGGAGGCTTGTTCGCGGCTGCTCGGCTCAGGAGAGATGGTCGCTGAGCATCGTCAGGGTGCGGTCGAGGTCCGGATCCTCGGCCCGCAGGCGACTGATCTTGTCCACCGAGTACATCACCGTCGAGTGGTGCTTGTCGTTGAACTGCTTGCCGATCTCGGGGTAGGAGAGCTCGGTGAGATGCTTGCAGAGATACATCGCCACCTGACGCGGAAAGGCGATCTGCTTCGAGTTGTTGCGGCTCTTGATCTCGTTGAGTCTGAGACCGTAGTGCTTGGCCACGGCGCGAATGATCTCGACCGGACCGGTGCGCTGGCTCTCGAGCGGCAGGATGTCGCGCAGGGTCTCTCGTGCGAGATCGAGATCGAGGGGTCGGCCGGTGAGAGAGGCGAAGGCGAGCACCCGGTTCAGGTGGCCTTCGAGCTCGCGGACGTTCGACTTCACCTGTTGGGCGATGAACAGCGCCACGCGTTCTGGGAGTCTGTGCCCTTCGAGCTCGGCCTTGCGCTCGAGGATCGCGACCTTGGTCTCGAGGTCGGGAGCCTGGATGTCGGCGATGAGGCCCCACTCGAAGCGACTGCGCAGCCTCTCCTCGAGGGTGGGGATGTTCTTCGGCGAGCAGTCCGACGACAGGATGATCTGCTTCTCTTGCGTGTAGAGAGTGTTGAAGGTGTGGAAGAACTCCTCCTGCGTGCGCTCCTTGTTGGCCAGGAACTGCACGTCGTCGACGAGCAGGAGATCGATGGTGCGGTAGCGCTCGCGAAACGCCGGCATGCGGTCGAAGCGGATCGAGTTGATCAACTCGTTGACGAACTGTTCCGCCGACAGGTAGAGCAGCTTGATCTCTGGCTGCGATGCGCGCACGTACTGCGCGATGGCGTGCAGGAGGTGCGTCTTGCCGAGCCCGACACCGCCGTACAGGTAGAGCGGGTTGTAGCTGCGCCCGGGACTCTCGGCGACGGCGCGGGCGGCTGCCGACGCGAACTGGTTCGAGCTGCCGACGACGAAGGAGTCGAAGCGGTAGCGTTCGTTGAACGAAGTCGTCTCGCGGCCGCGCGCGTTGTTCGTGCCGGCCGCCTTGGACGGCTCCGGCGCAGACCGTTCCCGCTGCCGATCCGGTGTCCCGGGCTCGCCGCCGGCGCCGTTCCCGCCTGCCTCGTCGCGGACCGAGAAGAGCACCTCGTAGGCCGATCCCCGAAGACCCGCGATGGCGCGGTCGACCACCGGACGGTAGCTCGCCTCGAGCGAGCGCATGAAACGATCGTTGGGCGCCTCGAGAACCAGTTTGCGGTCGTCCTCCGATCGCACCCGGAGCGGCGAAAACCAGGTCTGGAACTCGTCTCGGGTGAGTTTGGAAGCCAGCGTTCGCTTGAGGTCAAGCCAAGTGGAATCAGACATTTGGGCGCAGTACAACGGGTCAGATCCACAGGATTTCCACATCCTGCGGAAAAGTCTCTCTTGGGATGTCGAGGGGAGGGTGCTGCCTCGGGAACGAAGGTCGGCAGGGTACCAGCGAGCGTTGCGGGCGGCAAGGACGAGAGGCCAAAAAAAGCGCCGTGAAGGTCAGCTGAAGAGAGGCGGCGAAGAGTGAGTCGGCGAGTAAGGATCGTCCGGCCAACGGTTTACGATTCGGGTCCGGCGCACTTCATCGAGACAAAAAAAATCGTCGATCATCGATCGGTCTCCAACGACCGCGGAGCGGCGGCGGCGAGGGGTCCCGAAGAGCTCTCGATCGAGGCTTCGAACACACCGGTTGCAGATCGATGACAGCAGACTCGGGAGACACCGGCAGAGGCAGAGGCGGCAGAGGCAGAGGCGATCGTCAGCAGCAGCAGCAACTGCTCGCCTGGTTCGATGACCAGCAACGCGATCTGCCGTGGCGCCGCAGCCGGGATCCGTACTCGGTGCTGGTCTCCGAGACGATGCTGCAGCAGACGCGGGCGGAGGTCGTCGCGCCCCGGTTCATCCGCTTCATGACGCGCTTTCCGGATCTCGAGACTCTCGCGGCGGCGCAACCGGAGCAGGTGCTGGCGGAGTGGTCGGGCCTCGGTTACTACCAACGAGCCCGACGCCTTCACGCCGCGGTGCGCCAGATCGCAGCCAGCGGGCGCTTCCCGCAGGGCGCCGAGCAGATGCGCAGCCTGCCCGGGATCGGCGAATACACCGCGGCAGCGGTCGCCAGTATCGCGTTCGGAGAGGAGGTCGCGGCGATCGACGGCAACGTCGAACGGGTGATCAGTCGTCGGCTGGCGTTCGCTGGAGATCCCAAGCTGGCGGAGGGTCGGCGCGTCGTCCGCGAGGAGGCGCAGCGTCTGCTCGACCGCGAGCGCCCGGGGGACTCGAACCAGGCCCTGATGGAGCTCGGGGCGACGGTCTGCCTGCCGCGTACACCGCGCTGCCGGCACTGCCCGATACGCAGCTCGTGCCAGGGGCACCTGTCCGGTCGTCCCGAGTCCTTTCCCGCCGCGCGACGGAGGAGACGGCTCGAGCGGCACCGATGGATCCTGGTGTTCTGCCAGCGCGCCGACGGGGCGCTGCTGCTCGAGCGGCGCAGCGACGAGGCTCCGTTCCTGCGCGGCGCCTGGCAGCTGCCGACCCTCGAACTGGAAGGCAATGGCGGCGACGCGGCGGAGCGGGAGGCGCGGTCGCAGAGGATCGTCGAGGCGGGCCCGTCAGCACTGAACCAGTGGCTGCGGCGACGTTTCGGTGGCCGGTGGAACGTGGACGGCGAGCTGGCGAGCCTGCGGCACGCGATCACCTACCGCCAGATCGAGGCGCGCCTGGTTGCGGCCACGGCCTCCGGCCGGATCGCAGGCGAGTCCCTCGACTGGTTCCAGCTCGAGGAGATCGCCGCTCTGCAGCGGTCGTCGCTACTCGACAAGGCGCTCGAGAGAGCGCTGGACGAAGTGTCCGACGGAGCGCGCGAGACGAGGCGATACGGCACCGACCGCGGCCCGGTCGCCGCTGCGCGGCGATGACGCGGCGATGACGCGGCGATGACGCGGTGATGGCGCGGCGATGGCCGAAGACTCGGCGCGTCAACGGCCTTGCAGCGAGCCCCCGGCGAGGATGTACCAACCGACGATCTTCTCGTAGGTCGCCTGCAGCCGGAGTGCCTGTTGACGGCAGAGGAAACGCATCAGCCTCACCGAGGAGGCGCGCCCCGGATGCAGCAGCTTCGTCAGCGTCTCGGCCTTGATCATCAGCAGCGTCGCCCCGGCGGCGGTGGTGCGCACGTCGGCGCTGCGCGGCAGCTCGTCGATCAGACCCATCTCCCCGACCAGGCCGCCCGGATCGACGAAGCAGAGGGCTTCGGTCCCGGCGCCCGGGATCTCCTTGCTGACCATCAGACGACCGTCGGCGACGACGTACATGGCGGTCGCGGGATCTCCCTCGCGCATCAGCAGGGCGTCGGGATCCAGCTCGACCGGTTCGGCGACCGAGGCGAGGAAGTTGATCTCCATGTTGGAGAGGCCGAGTCGACGGATCGCGTCTCGTCGTGCCTGGACGTCGAGCTTGGCGTCGCGTGGCACGGCTGCCTTCTGCGCCTCGACGTCTTCCGTCTCGCTCTGGCCGAAGAACTCCTCGAGGGAACGATTCACGTGCCGCAGCTTGCGGCTCAGGCTCTCCCAGAACTGCCACAGCACGGCGACCTCGAAACCGTCGTTGTTGGCCATCGCCATCTGCAGGGTCTTGGGCTTGATCACCAGGAGCTGCCCGCTGGTGGTACCGCGGGCGCTGCTGATCCGCGGCTGGCCGCAGCAGAAGAGGACTTCGCCGAGATAGCCGCCCGGGCCGAGCTCGTCGAGCACGAGATCTCCGTAGGGAGTCTCGCGCAGCAGCGAGATCTCACCCTCGACCAGGTGCAGGATGCTCGAGGACTCGGCACCACGCTGCAGCAGCATCTGCCCGGCGGAGTACGAGCGCAGCTCTCCGCACGCCCTCAGGGTGGCGCGATGCTCGTCCTTCAGCTCCATGACGAGGACCATGACGAGGACCATGACGAGGACCGTGACGAGAACTCGGAGGAGAGTCGAGCGCAACGGGGCCGCGGGCACGACGAGGCGCCCACGGGCCCGCTCGGCGAACCGTGCGATTGCCGCCGCGTCATGGGCTCGAGGAGAGGCTTCAGGGTGCGCGGGTCGCGCGGCGCATCGAACAGTCTGGTGGTCTCCGCTGGCCGGGATGGGCCCCGACACCGCGCGCGGACTCTGGCCGCCGTCTCACGATCGGCCTCAATCGCAACCAGCGGGCGCGGAATCTCGCACCGGGTGCGCGGCCAGGGCACGCAGCGCCATCCATCGTTCATGGTATCCGACCGGGTGGCCGGAGAGACGCCTGAAGAGATCGATCGGGAAGCCGCAGGCGCCACCCAGCAGCATCGCCGAGCGGGCGCGGGCGGCCCAGCGCGGACCGCGATGACGCGACGCCCACAGCAGGAGGTCGACCCACAGGCGCACGAGATCGCGGCCACGCGGTGTCTCGCGACGCACGGTGGCACCGAGCTCGTGGAGCACCGCCACCCTCTCGTCGAGCACCAGGCGCCACCCCGCCGCGGCGGCGCGAGAGCAGAGGTCGAGATCCTGGGCGTAGAGCTGGAAGCCCTCGTGGAAGCCGCCCAACTCGAGCCAGGTCTCGCGGCGCACCACCAGACAGGTGGCAGGTAGCCAGGCGACCTCACGCGAGCTCGCCGCGGCCTGCCCCAGCGAACGCGCGCCGCGCCGCGACGGTGGCGGAGGGTCCGGCGGCGGCCGGTGGAGGAGGCCGCTGGCATTGACCGCCAGCCAGGCCAACCCCGGTAGCGAAGCACCGGCGCTCCACTGAGGTCGCCCGTCGGGGAAGACCAGCCGCGGAGCCCAGAGACCCGTAGGCTCGTCGTCGAGCGCGGCGGCGGCGAGCTGGAAGAACTCGCTCGGGACCACGGTGTCGCTGTTGACCAGCGCGACCGCCTCCGGCGCCAGCTCCACCGCCGCCTCAGCCCCGCGGTTGGCCGATTGGGTGAAGCCGCGACGCGTCGGGTTGCGCAGTAAGCGAGCGTCGGGTGCCACAGCGTCTAGAGCCGCTAGCGTGTCGTCGCTGCTCGCGTCGTCGACAACGACCAGCCTGTCGCTCGACAGCCCGGCGCCGAAGAGCCCGGCAACGCAGCGCAGGGTGAGCGCGCGGGTCTGGTGGGTCGGCACCACGGCGACGAAACGGCGGGCGCAGTCCTCCGGAGTCGCGGCGCCCCGGCGAGGCGAGCCGCTCAAGACGGAGCTCCGCCGGGTCGGTCGCTCTCGGCGCCGGCTGCGACGCGCGAGCCGTTGGCCGAGAGCGCGAGGGAGTACTGGGCGAGCATCTGGTCGGCGATCGAGGGGGGATCGTGGTGGCGGCGCAGTGCCTCGCGCCCGGCATCGATCTGTGCGCGTCGCTGGGCCGGATCCCGCAGAGCCCGGATCGCCTCCAGCCACTGCTCCCTGGTCGCAGCCTCGCGATGGCTCAGGCCGTCGCGTCCCTCGAGGCCCCGGCAGGCGACGGGACTACCGACCACCGGCACGCCGCGTGCCCAGGCCTCCAGGATCTTGATCCGTATCCCCGAAGCGACGCGCAGTGGCACCAGCAGGATCGAGGTTTCGTCGAAGAGATCCCGCGAGTCCAGCGGCGACGGGTGCAGCAGCAGGCGATCGTGCGTGGAGGTCGCCGGAGCAGCCTCGGCCGGCGACCCGAAGACGTGCAGCACGGCGTCGGGCAGATCGCGGCGCAGGAACGGCCAGACTTCGTCGACGAACTGGCGCCAGGCCAGTCGATTGGGCAGCCAGTCGTTGCTTCCCGAGAGCACCAGCGCCGGCGAGCCCGGCAGTGGATGGCCGCGGCCGGGTAGCCGTGGCGGAAAGGGAGCGTGGACCAGGGTGCACCGGTCGCCGTCCACGCCGATCTCGAGCAGGCGTCGGCGATCGCTGTCGCTCACCGCGAGGACTCGGGCGCAGCGCGCCAGCAGGAGAGCCTCGGTGCGGCGCAGACGCTGCGCCTCGAAGCGGAGAGCGGAGCGGACCAGGGATCCGAGCGTTCCGGCCGGCATCTCGCGCGTCAGGGCCGCCCACAGGTCGGACTCGACGTTCTGCGCCCGCACCACCACCGGAGGCGTCCGCCGCGGCAGCATCGCCAACGCCTGCAGCTGCTCGGCATGCACCAGGTCGACGCCGCCCTCCGCCAGCGCTCCCTCCACCTCACGCCGCAGCGCCCGGCTGCGATGGCGCACCAGTGCCCATGGTTGTCCGAGCAGCCGGGGGTCGAGGGTGCCTGCCAGCTTGGCAGCGAGCGAAGTGGGCGCGGTCCTGCGCGCGACGAGTCGCGGCTCGCAGTACGGCTGCAGCGCTCCGGCGCACTGCTCGAGCTGATGGCGTGGACAGGGGGCGACGAGCAGCGGCCGGAGATCCCGTTCCGCCAGTGCCCGCAGCTGCTCGAGGAGCAGTCGGCGACCGCCGTCGACCGGGGGCCAGGGGGCCTTCGTGGCCACCACGAGGACACCGGGGTGTGGACCGCTTCGAGATGCCGCCGGAGCGCGGGAGGTGGCCGGGAGTGGTGGCATCGGAGAGGCTGCGAGGCGCGCTGCCGGACAGCGGCGAAGCGACGAATCGTGTCGCGAGGGGACGCGTCGCCGAGCAGACCCCGCCGGAGCACGCGTCTGGCGGCGCAAAGGCCGCACGACGACGGCTATCATTCCAGACTCTTCCGGTGCCGCGTGGCAGACGTGCGTGCCGGGCATCGGCGGTGCCGGGCGAGGCGCCGAACCGATCGTCTCGAGGACCGGACCAGCACTGAAGCAGGAGGCGACGTGGCCACCAGAACGACAGCGCCGCAGCCAGCGCAGGGCCACCGCGAGCCCGAGGGGGCGCCCTCGGAGCCGCTGCCCTTCGTGGGTCTCAGGGCGCAGGGCGAGCGGCTGCGGCAGCGCATCGAACAGCGGCTCGGCAGAGTGCTGGACCACGGCGCCTACGTCAACGGCCCCGAGATCGAGGAGCGCGAGCGCTCGCTGGCCGATTTCGTCGGTGGAGGTGTGACCTGCGTCGCCTGCTCGAGTGGCACCGATGCCTTGGTCATGGCGCTGCTGGAGATGGGGATCGGTGCCGGGGACGTCGTCTTCGTGCCCAGCTTCACCTTCACCGCCACTGCCGAGGTGGTCCTGCTGGTCGGAGCGACTCCGTGGTACGTCGACGTCGACGAGCAGACCATGAACCTGTGCCCGTGCGATCTCGAGCGGCAGATCGCCAGGGCCCGCGAGAGTGGAGGCGGCCGGCGGCTGCGGGCGGTGATGGCGGTGGACCTGTTCGGACTGCCTGCCGACTACTCCGCCCTCGACGAGATCTGTGCCCGCGAGGGCCTCGAGCTGATCGCCGACTCGGCACAGTCCTTCGGCGCAGCGCAGGGCGGCCGCCGCGTAGGCGCTCTGGCAGGGCTGACCGCCACCTCGTTCTTCCCCGCCAAACCGCTCGGAGGCTACGGTGACGGAGGCGCGGTCTTCGTCACCGACGCGGCACGTGCCGAGACCCTGCGCTCGATCCGCGAGCACGGCAAGGGCCCGGATCGCTACGACATCGTGCGGCTGGGGATCAACGGCAGGCTCGATTCGTTCCAGGCCGCCGTGTTGCTGGTCAAGCTCGAGGTCTTCGGCGAGGAGACATCCCGTCGCGAAGCGCTCTCTCGCGCCTACGACGAAGGGCTCTCGGGCCTGCCGCTGTGGTTGCCGGCGCGGAGGGAAGGCGCCGAGTCGGCGTGGGCGCAGTACACCCTGCAAGTCGACGATCGCGATGCGCTGCGAGTGTCGCTGCAGCGCCGCGGCGTGCCGACGGCGGTCTACTACCCTCTGCCGATGCACCTGCAGCCGGCGTATCGCAGCGACAGTCATCCCGAGGGCAGCCTTCCGGTGAGCGAGCGCCTGTGCGGCCGAGTCGTCAGCCTGCCGATGCATCCGTACCAGGCGGCGGCCGACACCGAGCGGGTGATCGAGGCGGTGCGCTCCCACTTCGCAGACTGAGCGCAGCGCCGAGCGACGTGGCGCGACCGCACCCGGGCGAAGGCACGCCGGCCTAGCCGCTGCCGAGCCGCTCCAGCGCAGCGATGCCGCGTTCGCAGACCGCAGCGAGCTGCGCGTCGGTGATCACCAGCGGCGGGCACAGCTGCAGCACGTCGCCGGAGGGTCCGCCGGCGAGGGCGAGGATGCCGACTTCGAGCAGCCGGCGTTGGAGCCGGGCAGCGCGCTGGTCGACGAGGCCCCACAGGGCGCCGCGACCGCGAACCTCGAAGCCGTGCTCACGAGCAGCGGAGAGAAGCGGCAGCAGGCCCTCGGCGAGGCGCCGTGGCGCAGCAGGGATCAACTGCTCGAGCTGATCCAGAGTCGCCAGGCTGGCGGCACAGGCGATCGGATGGGCCACGAACGTGGCGGTGTGCCGCGCCTCCCCGTCGCTCCTCCAGCACTCCATGATCTCGCGTTCGGCGAGCACTGCGGCGATCGGCCAGCCGCCGCCTAGAGCCTTGCCGCAGCAGAGGAGATCCGGGACGACTCCCTCGGCAGGAGACACGAACCACTCGCCGGCGCGGCCGAAGGCGACGAAGATCTCGTCGGCGATCAGCAGCGCGCCGTGGCTGCGTGCCAGGGTCGCGAGCTCGGCGAGCCAGCCCGACGGAGGGATCACGACGCCTTCGCGTCCGACGATCGGCTCGACCACCACCGCGCCCGGACGTCCGGAGCGCAGCAGCTCTTCCACCGGCGCCAGAGGACCGCCGAAGCGGGCGCGTAGGACCCCCTCCGGACGAGGATCGAACGGCTCTCGGAAGGCCGCCCGGGCGGTGACCCGGGCGGCTCCGAGGGTGAGCCCGTGGTAGCCGAGGTCGAACGCGAGGACACGGTCGCGACCGGTGTGCAGCCGCGCCGTCTTGAGTGCCACTTCGACCGCATCGGCGCCGGAGATCGCGAAGTAGACCCGGGCATCGGAGAACGGGGACCGGGCCGCCAGGCGCTCGGCGAGAGCGATCCGTCCCGGGTGCGAGAAGACGTCGCCGAGACCGTGGACCAGCCTGTCGGCCTGGGCCGCGGCGGCGGCGACGACGGCTGGGTGGCGGTGTCCGACGGCGGCGACGCCGAAGCCGGCCGTCAGGTCGAGGAAGACGTTGCCGTCGACGTCGAGCACGTTGGCGCCGAGTGCCTCGAGCCAGACGCAGTCGGTCTCGGTCCCGGCGTCGCCGACCAGGGTGTTGATGCCCGGCGCCTCGCAGGCGGCGATGCGGGCCGCGAGCGCGGTGGTGCGTGGGCCCGGCGTCATCGTCGACAGCTCGGGTAGTCGGTCGCCGCGCTCGAGACGACGGTTCCCGGCAGCGGTCGGCGGCTGGCGCGAGGGCATTGGGGGAAAGGGCTCAGAGGGCCTGACGTCCCATCAACGAGCGGGCCAGGGTGACCTCGTCGATGTAGTCGAGGTCGCCGCCCACCGGCAGACCGAAGGCCAGCCGCGAGACGCGCACGGAGCGTGGCGCCAGGAGTCTTGCCAGATAGAGCGCCGTCGCCTCTCCCTCGACGTTCGGGTTGGTGGCGAGGATCACCTCCTCGACTCCTTCGAGACGTTCCAGGAGCGGATCGATCGCCAGCTGGTCGGGACCGATGCCGCGCTGCGGCGCCAGGGCGCCCATCAGCACGTGGTAGAGGCCACGATACTCGCGCGTGCGTTCGATCGGCTCGATGTTGAACGGCTGCTCGACGACGCAGATGCGTGATGGATCGCGCTGCGGGTCGCAGCAGTATCGGCAGGGGTCGGAAGCGGTGATGGAACGGCAGCGAGAGCAGTGGAAGAGGCGGTCCTTGACCTCGAGGATGGCGGCCGCGAGCGCTTCGCAGTCGGAGCGCTCGACCCGGAGCATGTGGTGGGCGAGGCGGGCGGCCGACTTGGGACCTATGCCGGGGAGCCTGGCCAGCTCGCCGATCAGCTTCTTCAGCGGATCGGGCTCGCGCCGCGACGGGGGTGCCGCCGTCGTCATCGCGCCGCCAGGGTGCCGACGCGGCCCAGCTGTTGCGAAAGCGGGCGCACTCAGGAGATGCCCGGGAACTTGAGACCGCCGAGGCCCGGCGCCAGGCTACCGACCTTGCTCTGCACCTCCTCGTCGACCCGACGCACCGCGTCGTTCACCGCCGCGAGCACCAGGTCCTGGATCATCTCGGGATCGGAGGGATCGAGCACCTCGGGATCGATGCGGATCGCGGTCAACTGCTTCTGCCCGTTCATCGTCACCTCGACCAGGCCGCCGCCGACCCGCGACCGGATCTCGATCGCCTGGATCTCGGCCTGCATCTTCTCCTGCAGCGCCTGGGCCTGCTGCATCATCTTGCGCAAGTCCATCGAGTGGCCTCCCGTCTTGCTCGCCGGCACCCCGCCCACGGCGCGGTGGAGCTCTCACCCTCCGAGCCGCGAGCGGGACGCTCGAAAAGGTAGCAGAGGCTGAGGGGTGACGCGTCGACTGCGCCGGCGGCGCATGTTCGCGGCGCAGGGAAGAGACCGCGAGGAGATCGTCGCGGCCGCAGGCGATACCGCGCTGGACGGCAGGGCGGCCGCGATCAGCGCCCGCCGGATCCCGCCTCGGTCGACGCAGCGGCCTCGGAGTGAGCGTCGCCGCCGGCCTCGCCGCCGCGCGGCAGGGCCGCCACGACCTCGCCCGGAAACACCTCGAGCACGGCCTGGACGACCGGCGGCGGATCGAGGGCGAGGCGATCCCGAGGGGTCTCGCCGTCCCCGGAGCCTCTCGCCCCGGCGTCGTGACTCTCGGCGCGACTCTCAGGGCCCTGCCCGCGCCCGTCATCGGCATCGGCGCGTGGGCGCCGCTGCCTGTCGCCCCGCGAGGCCGTTCCGACGGCATCCGGCTCGTGGTCGTCGGGGCGCCCGGCCTCGGCTCGGGGAGGCGACGGCAGGGCGCGCTCGACACTGCAGCGTGTCGCCGAGCCGGTACAGCGTGCGGCGCCGTCCTCGAGGAAGGCGAGGTGGTGGGAGAAGAGGTCGTGGGCGACCTGGTCGTCGGCCTGCACGAGGACCCGGACCAGGAGCCCGGAGGCCTTTGCCTCGACAGCGATCTCGACCTCGTCGAGGTGCGCGGCGAGGGAGGGCTTGCCGCGCAGGTGGTCGATGAACGCCCGTCTGGCAACGACGGTGTCGACCGGCGGCGCACTCTCTTCATCACCCGGCGCGGTGTCGCCGTGCTCCGGCAGTGGCGCCTCGGCCGGGGCGCCGGCGCTACGCCCGTCCGGGCCCGCCGGTCGCTTCGCCGAAGACCGCCCGGCACTCCCGGGGCCGGGGCTCGAGCGGGTTGCGTCGCCGGAGTCCGAGATCGGAGGTCCCTGCGAGCCGAGCATCTCCTCGAGGCTGCGCACCCGGGGTAGCTCCGCGGCACGCAGCAGAGCCACCTCGAGAGCGAGGCCGGGGAGCTCGCTGCGCTTGATGATCAGCTCCGAGCCGAGGAGCAGGTGGAGAAGTCGCAGCAGGCTCTCGAAGCCAGCCTCCACCGCCAACTCGCGCAGCCTCGAGGCGGCGTCCTCCGGCAGCTCGACGGTGCGCGAGACCTCGCCCTCGGCGCTGGCGATCAGATGCAGACCGTCGCGGCAGTAGGAGAGCAGGTGGGCGAAGGCCGAGCGAGGGTCCCAGCCGCGGTCCTCGATCTCGCTCACGATCTGCTGGATGGCACCGCGGTCGCCGTCGAGGATCGCCCGCAGGGTGCGCTCGAAGAGCTGGATGTCGAGGCCACCGAGAAGCCGCGTCGCGTCTTCGTCGGCGATCGCACCGTTGCCGAATGTGGCGAGCTGGTCGAGCAGCGCCACCGCGTCGCGAACGCTTCCCTCGCCGGCCCGGGCGATCAGGCGCAGGGCCGTGTCGCTGGCCTCGATCTCCTCGGCCTCGCAGAGGCTGCGCAGGTGCTCGGCGAGGGTGGCGACGGGAACGCGCCGGAAGTGGAACTCCTGGCAGCGCGACAGGATGGTCGCCGGGACCGCGTCGATCTCGGTGGTGGCGAAGATGAAGGTCAGGTGGGGCGGCGGCTCCTCGACGATCTTCAGCAACGCATCGAAGGCCTGGCGCGACAGACGGTGCACCTCGTCGAGCACGACGACCTTGTACCGATCGTTGGCGGGGCCGTACCTGAGGCTCTCGGTGAGCTCACGGACCTGCTCGACCTTGGAGTAGGTCGCGGCGTCGATCTCGAGCACGTCGAGATCGGAGCCCGAGGTGATGCCGAGACAGGTCGCGCACTCGTTGCAGGGATCCTCGGCCGGCCCGCGCTCGCAGTTCAGTGCCTTGGCCAGCACCCGAGCCGCGGTGGTCTTGCCGACGCCACGAATCCCGGCGAACAGGTATGCCTGGGCGATGCGCCCCTCGCGCAGCGCGTTGCGCAGCGCGGTCACGATCGACTCCTGGCCGATGATCGCCGAGAAGTCCTGGGGCCGCCACTTCCGCGCCAGTACCTGGTAGGTCACGTCTCGAAGCTCGGTGGAGGCGGTGGGAGCCGCTGGTGAACGGCCCGGGGCCCGGGGGCGGCGACGCGGTCGTCGCGATGGAGGCGGAGGGACGGGAGTCGTCGTCTCGGTGAAGGATTCCGGCTGAACTGCGGCACTCGACGCGAGGACCTTATCGCTGCTCCCTTCCGGGCCTGACGAGGTTCGGAACCGGTCGATGCACAGGGCCCGAATCCTTCACCGAGACGGCGCGCCACCCGCGCCGCTGGACCTTCGATGGTACGGTGCCGGTCGCGTGCTGTAAAGCGACGCGGTTCGGTGAATCGGCGCCGGCGTCGCTGCGCCAGGAGGAGTCGGCCGGTGTGCGCAACGAGGAACGGCGATCCCGGACCCGCCCGAGAGCAGGCCCGGGAGGACGATCTCTGGATGCGTCGGGCGCTGGAGCTGGCGCGGCGGGCCGCGGCGAGCGGCGAGGTGCCGGTCGGCGCGGTGGTGGTGGATGCCGCCGGTAGTGCGGTCGGCGAAGGATGGAACCTGCGCGAGACGAGGCAGGATCCGACCGCCCACGCGGAGGTGGTCGCGCTGGTTGCGGCAGCGCGCAGGCTGGGCAGCTGGCGACTCATCGGATGCACCCTCTACGTCACCTTGGAGCCGTGCGCGATGTGCGCCGGCGCGCTGGTCAATGCGCGGGTGCAGCGGCTGGTCTACGGCGCCGAAGATCCGAAGGCTGGTTTTTGCGGTTCGTTGGGTGATATCGTTCGCGATCCGCGACTCAACCACCGGATGTCGTGCACGTCCGGGGTTCGTGCAGCGGAGTGCTCTCGGCTCCTGGTCGACTTCTTCCGCCGGCGGCGTCCGCCGGTGGGAACGGAGTTCGCCTAGCCGGCGAGCCCCTCTTTGACAAGGTTCTTCTGGAGAGGTGACCGAGTGGCCGAAGGTGCACGATTGGAAATCGTGTGTAGGGCTAAACACTCTACCGTGGGTTCGAATCCCACCCTCTCCGCCAACTGCCGCCCGGGGCTCGCCTGGCGAGCGTTCGCCCGCGCCGCCTGGTTGCACGAGGCTGCACCGGGCGCCCGAGCGGCTCCGGTTGGTATCGCGTGAGCGAAGAGGAGAATCGACGTGGAGTCCCAGGAGAGGTGCCAGAGTGGTCGAATGGGGCGGTCTCGAAAACCGTTGACCGTTTACGCGGTCCGTGGGTTCGAATCCCACCCTCTCCGCCATCACGTCGACGATCCGTCCGAGAAGGACCCCCCATCGATTCGTAGCATTCGGCGGCCGCGGCTTCGCAACCGCGCCGCATCCAGCCAGGCAGTCGTCCAACAGGTGGCACCCGCGGCCACGGCCGTCAAGGCGCTACCGGCAAACAACAGGTGAGATCGTGAAAAGGACATTCCAGCCGAACAACCGGCGCCGCAAGAAGAAGCACGGCTTTCGCGTGCGCATGAAGACCCGGCACGGGCGCGCCGTGCTCGCCCGCCGTCGTCGCAAGGGCCGCAAGCGTCTCTCGGTGTGAGCCGGAGCACCCCGGCCCGGCGGGTGTCGGCGAGCAGCGGCTGAGGCGCTCCCAGCGACTCGGCTCGTCGTCGTCGTTCGCGCGCTGCTATCGCGAGGGTCGCCGGGTCCGTGACCGCGACACCGCGGTCTTCTTCCTCGCCGGCCCGGCGGAGCACGGGGAGCACGGCGGCGAGCTGCGCCTCGGTGTCACTGTCTCGCGCCGGCTCGGAAAGTCGGTGAGGCGGCATCTCCTGAAGCGCTGGGTGCGCGAGATCTTCCGTCGATCGCACTGGCGGTCGCAGATCCCTGCCGGTGACCTGGTGGTGCACCTCTATCCCGGCGCGGCCGATTTCGAGTTTCATGAAATGGAACGAAGCCTGGGCCGTCATCTCGAGCGGCTCGCGGACCGACGCCGGGGAGGTCCTCGCTGATGGAAGTCGCCACGGCGCCCACGACTGCGGACGAGGTGCCCAGGGCGCGCCGGCTCGCGGTCGGACTGCTGACCGGCTACAAACGGTGGATCTCTCCCCTGCTGCCGCCGAGCTGTCGGTTCTCTCCGACCTGTTCGGAGTACGCCCGGCTGGCGATCCTCGAGCACGGTGTGCCGAGGGGTGTGCTGTTCGCGGCCGGCCGCGTCTGCCGCTGTCACCCGTTGGCCGCGGGGGGCATCGATCTGCCGAGGACGCGCGAGCGAGCCGGGGAAGCGGCGTCGAGCTGAAGCCGTACTACCGAAGCTAGTGGGAGTAGTGAGTTGGAATCCCGACGTTTCTTGATCGCCGCTGTCCTGTCCCTGGCGGTGCTGGTGCTGTGGCAGTGGGTCTTCCCTCCGGCGCCTCCGGTGGACCTGGAAGGCGTCGCGGTCGACGGTGTCGCCTCACCGGCTGGCGACGCCGCCTCGGAGCGCTCGCCGCAGGGCGCAGCGAGAGCTGGTCGCGAGACCGGATCGCCGGATCCGGGCTCGACGCCCGAGGCAACCGGGGAACTCGTTGGCGGAGAGAGCCAGGAGGAGCCGACTCGTCCCGTCGAACCGGTGTCGGCGAGCGCCGAGGAAGAGGTCACCTTGGCCACCGAGCGCTGGGAGGCCCGGTTCTCGAACCGCGGTGCCGTGCTCACCTCCTTCGTGCTCAAGGCGCGGCTCGGAGCCGACGGCGAGCCACTGCAGCTGGTGCGTCAGCGACAGCCGGGCGATCCGTCGCCCTTCGCTCTGGTGGACGACAGCGGCGAGGCGCTGGCGGTCGCGGACGCTCTCTTCGTCGCCGAACGAGGCACCGAGTCGGTGACCTTCCGCTTTGCGGACGCCAGCGGCGCGGTGGAGAAGATCTTCTCGGTGGAACGGCGCGGCGACGGAGACTTCCTCGCCGTCGAGGTGCAGAGCAGCCTGCCCGGATGGAACCTCTGGCTCGGCCCCGGCCTGCGCAACCCGACGTGGTCGGAGCTCGACGATCGCTTCCAGAAGCGCGACCGCAACGTGACCTACCTGGTCGGCGAAGAGGCGCAACGCGTCGTCGCCGACAAGATCAAGGCGGCCGAGCGCATCGATACCGCGGCGGTGGCCTGGCTCTCACTCCAGGACAAGTACTTCCTCAGCGCGGTGCTGCCGCGGGCCGGACTGCGGTCGGCGAACGTTGTCCCGGTGGCGATCGAGGGAGGCGAAGACCTCGGGCTCACCGGGTACCAGGCGGTGGCGACGACCGAGGGTGAGTCGCGGCCGATCGACCTCGGCGTGATCCTCGAGCCGGAGCGGGAGCGCCTGGAGCTGTCGACGTACTGGGGTGCGAAGCAGTACGTCGAGCTGCGCCGCCTCGGTAGCGGGCTCGAGAAGGCGGTGCAGTGGGGGCGGCTCGGCTTCATAGCCCGACCGCTGCTCTACGGCCTGCGCTGGCTGCACGACAACGTCACCACCAACTACGGATGGTGCATCGTGCTGATGACGCTGCTGCTGCGCATCGCGCTCCTGCCGCTGACCCACACCAGCTTCGTGTCGATGCAGAAGATGCAGCAGCTGAATCCGAAGATGGAGGCGATCCGCGCCCGCTACCGTCCCAAGCTCAAGGACAAGCAGGGCCGGCCCAACTTCGAGCAGCAGCGCAAGATGAACGAGGAGATCCAGGCGCTGTTCAAGCAGGAGAAGGTGAACCCGGCCGCGGGCTGCCTGCCGCTGCTGCTGCAGATGCCGATCTTCTTCGCCTTCTACCAGCTGCTGGTGCAGGCGGTGGAGCTGTGGGGCGCGCCGTGGATCCTGTGGATCAACGATCTCTCCAGCCGCGATCCGATCTGGGTGCTGCCCCTGGTCATGGGCGGCACCCAGTACCTGCAGCAGAAGCTCATGCCGGCGTCGCCGAATCCGACCCAGCGGATGATCATGAACACCATGCCGGTCTTCTTCACCGTCTTCGCGCTGAACTTCCCCTCGGGTCTGGTTCTCTACTGGCTCACCAACAACGTCTTGACCATTTTTCAACAGGCCGGCTATAACCGATTGAAGAAGGCCGGCCTCTTCGGCGGCGAGCAGCCGTCGGAGGCCAAGGAGAAGCGATGAGCGAGCGACAGCGGCGGTTCTTTACCGCCTCGACGGTGGAGCGTGCGGTTCTCGAGGCTGCGTCGTACCTCGGCGTGCCGGCCAGCCAGGTGCGCTACGCGGAGGTCCGCAAGCGCGGCCTGGCGCGAGGAGGCGTGACGATCCGGATCGATCGGGATGCGGTGGAGGAGGAGCCGGTCGAGGTGGCGACGCCGGAGCGCGACGCGGTGGAGCCGGCCGGGACCGTCGAGGCGCCGGAGGTCACGGCGTCGCAGGTGACCGACGACGAGGATGGCGCAGCAGACGCGCAGAGCGCAGCCAGCGAGTCCCCGGGCGGCCCGAGCGCGGACGATCAGGACGATCAGGACGAGGAGGACGTGCAGGGCGGCACCGAGGAGTCCGGTGAGGAGGAAGCGGCAGCCGACGAGCCGGTGGTGGCGGCAGCGGAGGACGGTGAGGAGGAGGAGCCGGAAGTCGTCTCCGCGAGCAGAGCCGGCGGACCACGCCCCGGCCAGCGCATCGAGCTGCCGTCGGGCCCCGAGGGCCTCTCGGTGGGGGCCGGCCAGGAGGAGACCGAGGAGACCGCCTCCGCGGCGCGTTGGGTCGAGGCGGTGCTCGATCTCGCCGATCTCGACACCGAGGCACGGGTCGAGATGCGTGGCGAAGTGGTCTGGATCGACCTCTCGGGGCCGGACGAGGACCTGCTGCTCGAAGACAGCGGCCAGCTGCTGCAGTCGATCCAGCACCTGATGCCGCGTCTGATGCAGTCGGACCTGGGCAGGGTCGTCACCTGCGTGGCGGATAGCGGCGGCTTCCGTGAGTACCACGCCGAGCGACTTCGGGTGCAGGCGGTCGAGGCAGCCGAGGCGGTGCGGCGGGATGGGCGGGCGATCTCGCTCGAACCGATGAACCCCCCCGATCGCCGCGAGGTGCACATCGCCCTGGCGGAGGATCCCGCTGTCGACACCGAGAGCTCCGGCCGCGGGTACTTCAAGCGGATCACGGTTCGTCCCGCGTGAGCACGGAGGCGGCGTGTTTCACGTGAAACACCGATCCGCCTCCCACCCCGGGACGGAGACTGTTTCACGTGAAACAGGGCGTGCCCGGGAACGCCGCGGGGCGCTGGGCCGCCGGGCTCTTCCCGGAACGCCGCGTTGAGCCCGCCTCAGGGCGACAGACGGCGCGGGCGCGTTCGCATCCAAGGCCTCGCGGCCACCCTCCGCCAGCGGCTGCACTCCCTCCCGCCCGGAGCCTCGGCGCATCGCGGCGACGTGCCTGGAGACGACCCGGTGGTGCCGCTGGCGGCGGCCACGGTCGACCGCCTGCTGCGCCACGCGGAGTGTCTCGAACGCTGGAGCGACCTCACCTCGCTGGTCGGGCGCGGTGACGACGACCTCGTCGAGCGCCACTACCTCGAGTCGCTCGCCGGGGTCGAGCTCTGTCGCGGCGCGGGGTGCCTGCTCGACCTCGGCAGCGGTGCCGGCTTCCCCGGCCTGGTGCTCGCCGCGGCGCTCCCGGAGGTCGAGGTGCACCTGGTCGAGGCCAGGCAGCGCAAGGCGGCCTTCCTGCGCCAGGCGGCTCGCGCCATGGGTCTGGAGCGGGTTCGCGTGCACGCGACGCGACTCGATCCGCGGGCTGGCGGCCGCCTCCTGACTTCTCAAGTCGGGGCCGCCCGGGTAGACTGCCTGACCCTGCGTGCAGTGCGTCTCGACGACGGCTTGTGGAGCGCGGTCGAGCCGGCCCTCGCGGGCTCGGCCCGACTGGTGCGCTGGGAAGGCGAGGAGCCTCCGGCGCTCGCGGTCGAACTCGAGCTGCAGCGCCGGATCCCCCTGGCTGGAGCTTCCCAGCGAGCCGTTGCCTGCTACCTGCGGCACCGATCCGGCAGCGCGGAGGCGACCGAAGCGAAGCCCTCCGTGTGACCCGCGCCACCCACTCGGCATCCTCCGCATCGCAGCATCCCCGCAACGCCTTCGAGGGCTTCAGAGCCCGACCTTCTCCCGCCCGCTCCCACCACCAGCCCATGGTCTCGACCCAGATCCTCGCCGTCGTCAACCAGAAGGGCGGCGTCGGCAAGACGACGACCGCGATCAACCTCGCGGCTGCCCTCGCCAGCCTCGGTGAACGGGTGCTGCTGGTCGATGCAGATCCTCAGGGCAACGCCAGCCGGGGACTCGGAGTCGCCGCCGGTGACGCCAACCTCTACCATCTCCTGGCGGGTTCCGCCGAGGTCGGCGACACCCTGAGGAAGACCGCCGAGCCGGGGCTCGATCTGCTCCCCGCCGACCGCGACCTGGTCGGAGTCGAGGTCGAGTTCGTCGGTCAGCCGCGGTGGCAGTGGAGCCTCGCCGAGGCGATCGCCCCGCTGCGGCAGCACTACGACCGCATCGTCGTCGACTGCCCTCCTTCGCTCGGCCACCTGACGGTCAACGCACTGACCGCGGCCACCGACGTGCTGGTGCCGCTGCAGTGTGAATACTTCGCTCTCGAGGGGGTCAGCGAACTGGTCGGTACGATCCGCCGGATCCAGGCGAGCCTCAACCCGCAGCTCGAGATCGCCGGTGTGCTGCTGACGATGTTCGACGAGCGCACCAACCTGTCGCGCGACGTCATGAACGAGATCCGTCGCCACTTCGAGCGTCGCGTCTACCGCACCGTGGTACCGCGCAACGTGCGCCTCGCCGAGGCGCCGAGCCACGGCCAGTCGGTGCTCCGCTACGACCTCCGCTCACGTGGCGCCCAGGCCTACCTGGCGCTGGCCCGGGAGCACCTGCGGCGAGAGGGTGAGGCCCATGGCGCAGCGTAGGCGCGGCCTCGGACGCGGCCTCGACGCCCTGCTGAGCGAGGGACCGGTCGAGTCCGCCGCTGCGCCTGCCGCCTCGGCGCCGCCGGTCGCACTGCCGATCGACGCTCTGGCTCCGAATCCCCGGCAGCCGCGCTCCCGCTTCGACGAGGCCGCGCTGACCGAGCTCGCCGATTCGATCCGGGCCCAGGGGATCATCCAACCGATCGTCGTGCGCCCCGCCGACCCGGGCTCCGCCGAGCGCTACCAGATCGTCGCCGGTGAGCGCCGCTGGCGGGCCGCCCGGCTGGCCGGGCTGGAGCAGGTCCCGGTGGTCGTGCGCACCGAGGAGCTCGACGACCAGGCGACCCTGCTGCTGGCCCTGGTCGAGAACCTCCAGCGTAGCGACCTCGATCCGATCGAAGAGGCCGAGGCCTACCGTGAGCTGCGCGAGGGATTCGGCCTGTCGCAGGAGGAGATCGCCTCGCGGGTCGGCAAGAGCCGATCAGCGGTCGCCAACCAGCTGCGCCTCCTCAAGCTCCCCGAGGAGGTCGTGGCCTCGCTACGTGCCGGATCGCTCTCCGCCGGCCAGGTACGGCCGCTGCTCGCCCTGCCGAAGCCGTCGCAACAGGTCGAGCTGGCCGCGAGGATCGAGAAGGAATCGCTCTCGGCGCGCGAGGTCGAGAGGCTGGTGCAGGAGCGCGCAGGGGACGCCGGCCCCAAACCCACCCGGAGCACCGGCAAGCCCACGGTCGACGTGCACACCCGCAAGGCCGGCGAGCGGCTGACGCGGGCCCTGCAGACCCGGGTGGAGATCCGCCGGCGCGGCAAGGGCGGGCAGGTTAGGATCCACTTCCACTCGGAGGAGGAGCTGATGCGCATCTTCGAGAGGCTGACCCACGGCAAGGAGAGCACCGGTGTTCAAGAGTGAGCGCAGCGGCGACCTCAACGGCTTCCTCGATGCCGGCAGCCGGCTCACCGGCGAGCTCGAGTTCGAGGACACCTTCCGAGTCGACGGCGCCTTCACCGGGAAGATCCGGTCACCGGGCGACCTGGTCGTCGGCGCCGAGGGATCGGTCGAGGGCGAGATCCACGCCGGCCGCGTCTTCGTCTCGGGCACCGTCCGGGGCGAGATCCGGGCCGAGAAGCGGCTCGAGATCAGCGAGCGCGGGCGTGTCTACGCCGACGTGATCACCCCTGCCCTGGTCATCGAAGAGGGAGCCTTCCTCGAGGGGCGCTGTGCGATGGAGCGCGCGGTGACCCAGGGCACGGTGGCGGCCGAGGAGGCTCAGGGCAAGTCGGCCGGCGAGGTCGGGCGCTCGGGCAACAAGCCGACGTTGGTGCGGGCGCCAACCGGCCGCGCGACCGTTCCATAGGACGGAACGAAGCGCAGCGGTCGCTCCGCGAGAAACTGGGGCACGAACACCTCGGCCAGCACGGTACCGTCCAGATCCCGCGCCACCGGCATGCCGAGCAGATAGGCGAGGGTGGGTGAGACGTCGGTGATCTCTCCCTGACTCGTTCCGGCCCGCACCCCGTGTCCGGCGAGCAGCAGGGTGCCGTCGGGAGCGCCCCGGAAGCTGCCTTCGTGCGCTCGGGAGGGCCACAGGCCCGTCCAGTCGAGGACGCTCGACGGCGTGTCGCGGACGCCATAGGCGGAGACGATCGCCAGAGTCCGGCCGGGAGACTGCACCGGGTCGGCAGCCGCCGACCACAGGTCTCCCAGCAGGCGATCGAGGAAGATGTAGTAACGCTCGACGTCGGCCGCGTGACCGTACAGCGCCTCGCTGCGCGACGCCTCCAGCTCGACCCGGACGAAGGCGCCGAAGCTGTTTCTCGAGATCCCGCGCAGTCCGTCGAGACGCAGGAAGACGGCGCGCGGATGGGGCGCGCCTGCGACCGCAGCGGGCCGCCAGACGGGAAGCGCGCGCTCGGCCAGCTCGAGATCCCGACGCGCTGCGTCGAGCCAGGACTGCGCCACCTGCTCGGCCCGCATCTGATCGAGGAAGTCGCGTGCGCCGGCGCAGACCGCAGCGTCACCGGCGGCGGCCGACGCGGAGCCCGGCGGCGCCGGCGCCCGGCGCGCAGAGTCCGGGGACGTCGGGCTCGGTGCGCCGCCGCCAGCCGCGGCGGATGCAGTCGTCGGCTCGGGTTGGAAGCCGAGCTGGACCGACTCCACCCCGATGCGCTCTGCGACGTCCCACAGCGGCGGGTAGGCCGGCTCGCTGCGGCGCATCGGCAGCGATCCTCCCGGCACCCCCCAGTGGCGGAACCCGATCCCCGACGGCACTTCGCGAAAGACCTCGCCGGGCTCGATGAAGTCCGCGGCGTGGCGCTGGGCGCCGGTGTCCGCCAGGCGGTACGGCAGGACTCCGGTCATCGCGGTCCACCAGAGCGGCTCGTGGCGCGAGGGCTCGAGGCTGGTGAGCCGCACCACTGAGCCGTTGCGCACGACCTGGGCGAGGAAGGGCAGACGCCCCTGCTCGGCAAGCGGCAGGACCGCATCGAGAGTCAGCGCCGAGATGCCGACCACCAGGATCCGCGGTGCGTCGACATCGGGCGCGACCCTCGCCGGCCGTGGCGTCGGCGCGGCGCCGGGCCGGTAGGCCTCACGTCGCTCCACCACCACGTAGACGCTGAGCAGGCAGAGCACGCAGAGCGCCACGCGGGAGCGCAGCCGGTAGGCGCGGCGCTGCATGCTGTGCAGCAGGGCGATGTAGAAGCCGGCGAGGCCGGACGACAGCAGCAGGAAGCCCGCCTTGATCAGACGCCGGTTGATGCCAGGTGGCAGGTAGTGACCTAGGTGCGAGGCGTGCCACCAGTGCAGCGCGCCGCAGCCGACGAAGACCATCACCAGCATCCACGGCAGGGCCCGCGCCAGCCGCCGGGGGCGCGCCCAGAAGAAGGGCAGCTGGAGCAGCAGACCGGCGAGCGCGAGCAGCGTCGAGTAGAGCAGCACGGTGCGCAGCCAGGGGCCCAGATCGGTGCGCCAGTGAGGATTGAGGAAGAACAGCAGGCCGGCGATCTGGGCTCCGGCGAGAGCGCCCGGCAGGGCCGCGGCGGCCAGGAACCACGCCCAGCGCACGGCACGCCGCCGGAGCGAGGTCGACTCGACGCCGAATCGGGGGGGATCGGGGCTGCGTCGTCGGGTCAATCGATGCCTCCGTGCCGCCGGCGTGGAGGCCGTCGGCAGCGACCCAGGAGGTCGGCCGGACTCCCAGGGCCGCTGCGACGCCAGTGTGCCACGGACGACGCCCGGGACGATCCGCCCGGCCCTCCGTGCTCTGCTACTGTCCGGCCGCCATGGAGAGCCTCTCCGCCGTCGAACGCGGCGCGCTCGTCGTGTCGGTCGAGCACCACCCCCTGCCTCTGTTCACGCTGCGGTTGAGAGTCGAGGCTCCCTATCCGTCTGTGCATCCGGGCCAGTTCGCGATGGTGCAGGCGCCGACGACCCTCGAGCCGTACCTGCGGCGCGCCTTCTCGGTCTTCACCCTGCAGCGGGCAGGTGAGAGCGTCGGGGAGGGGCTCGAGCTGGAGATCCACGGCAAGGTGATCGGCCCCGGGACCGCTGCGCTCGCGGCGGCGGTGCCCGGCCGGACTCTGCGGCTCCTGGCGCCTCTCGGCCGCGGGTTCGATCTCTCGGGTGGCGGCCGCGCGGTGCTGGTCGCCGGAGGGGTCGGCTCGGCGGCGCTCTCGATGCTCGCCGAGGAGCTGGTGGCGCGCCGGGTCGAGTTCGACTTCGTCTACGGCGGCCGCGGACAGAGCGATCTGGCGCACGGCGACCGCTTCGGGGAGCTGGCTCGAGCCAGCGGTGGCGAGTATTTCCCGGTCACCGAGGACGGATCCCACGGCGAGCGCGGCCTGGTCACCGCTCCTCTCTCGCGCCTGCTCCACCAGGGTCGATGCCAGCGCATCTTCACCTGCGGACCGGATCCGATGATGAAGGCCGTCTGCTCCCTCGCCGAGGAGCACGGCGCTGCGGTCCAGGCGGCGCTCGAGACGCCGATGGGTTGCGGCTATGGCGCCTGCCTCGGCTGCGTCGTGCCACGGCGCGACGGCGGGTTGGCGCTGTGCTGCCGGGTCGGGCCGGTCTTCGACGGCCGCGAGGTGGCCTGGTGAGCGGCCCGGCGAGGGCCGTGAGGGCTCCTGCGGTGGCGATCGATCCGTCCGCGGTGGATCTCGCCGTCGAGCTCGCCGGGCTCCGGCTCGCCAATCCGCTGCTCTCGGCCAGCGGCACCTTCGGCTACGGGCTCGAGTTCGGCGCTCTGACGCGGCTCGAGCACTTCGGAGGTCTGGTCACCAAGGGCCTCTCGCTCGAGCCGCTGGTGGGCAATCCGCCGCCGCGCATCGCCGAGACCCGCGGCGGGATGCTGAACTCCATCGGCCTGCAGAACATCGGCATCGAGGCGTTCGTCCGCGACGTGCTGCCGGGCCTGGCCGACTACCCGGCACAGGTGATCGTCAATCTCTTCGGCTACAGCCGCGACGAGTACGCTCGCCTCGCCGAGCGGGTCGACGGTCTGCCGGGGATCGCCGCGATCGAGCTCAACGTCTCGTGTCCGAACGTCAAGCGAGGTGGCATCCAGTTCGGACACGATCCCGACCAGCTGTCGGCGCTCGTCGCCGCGGTGAGGCCCACGACGAGCAAGCCCATCATCGTCAAGCTGTCACCGAACGTCACCTCTCCGGTCGAGCTCGGACTGGCAGCGAAGGATGCCGGCGCCGACATCCTCTCGGCGATCAACACCGTCGTCGGGATGGCGATCGACAGCCGCACCCGACGACCGCTGCTCGCCACGGTCAAGGGTGGTCTCAGCGGCCCCGCGATCAAGCCCATCGCGCTGCGCATCGTCTTCGACGTCGCCCGTGGCGTCGGCCTGCCGGTGATGGCGATCGGCGGCGTCGAGAGCGTCGACGACGTCCTGGAGTTCGTGCTCGCGGGGGCCTCCGCGGTGCAGGTCGGAACCGCCCTGTTCCGGCGACCGGACACGGTCGAGCAGCTCGTCGAAGGCCTGCGCCAGCGCCTCGCCGGCGATGGCGTGCGCAGCGTGCGCGAGCTGGTCGGCGGGGTGGAGCTGGGAGGATCGCCGCCGTGAACGACCCACCACCCTCCTCCCCTGGGGCAGCCGGCGCTCCCGCAAGCGCTCGCCAGCGCCTCGTCCTGGCTCTCGACAGCGACGATCGCTCGACCTTCTCCGTCTGGGTGCGCGAGCTCGCCAGCGAGGTCGGCGTACTCAAGGTCGGCTTGGAGTCCTTCGTGCGCTGGGGGCACGAAGCCGTGCACGAGGCGGTCGCCACCGCCGAACGCAGCGGCGCCTCGGTGTTCCTCGACCTCAAGCTGCACGACATCCCCAACACTGTGGCTGGCGCCGTGCGTGCCGCCTGCGATCTCGGGGTGCGCTACCTCACCGTACACGCCGGAGGCGGCGAGCGCATGATGCGCGCCGCGTGCGAGGCCGCCGCGGGGCGGCTCGAGGTGCTCGCGGTGACGGTGCTGACCCATCTCGATGAGGAGGAGCTCGATCGCCTAGACCTCCCGGGCAGCGCCTCGCAGCGGGCCTTGCTCTGGGCGAGCCAGGCGCGCGCCGCCGGCTGCGCCGGCGTGGTCTGCTCGCCGCTGGAGCTGGCGACCCTCCGGCCCCGTCTGGGCGAGCCGTTCCTTCTGGTGACGCCGGGCATCCGGCCGGCCGGCAGCGACAGCGGAGACCAGCGCCGGGTCGCAACCCCGGCCTCGGCGCTGCGGGCCGGTGCCGACCTCGTCGTCGTCGGGCGACCGATCACCCGCGCCGACTCGCCGCCCGGCGTCGCCAGGGAGATCGTCGCTGAGATCGCATCCGTGCTCTGAACGGCGCCGCCGCGCCGCCGATGCGGTCGAAAGGTCGTCGCTGCAGGTCCGTCACGACGGAGGACTGCGCGAGGCAAAATCGGCCCGCCGTGGAGAGGCGGGCCCCGGTCAGCGAACGGCGTGCCCGTCGGTCAGAAGCTGAACAGCGGTCGCTGCACGTCGTGCTTGACGTGCCAGTCGTAGGTGTACATCGGCAGATCGAGGGTCAGCACGTAGTCGGCGCGCAGGATGATCTTGCCGCGTGCCACGGTGATCTCGAGGTTGTCCTCGTCGAGCGGGATGTCGAGCTCACCGGCCTTGTAGATCACCGACTTGCGCAGCCGCGGGATCTTGGTGCGTGCCGCCTCTGCCGCCATCTCGACCAGGTGATCCTCGAACTTGCTCACCTTCCAGCGCGCCGGTAGCCACTCTGCGATCGCCATCCCGGCGAGGATGAGCACGATCACCGAGAAGACGAAGCCGATCTTCCCCTCGCCGGCCTGCCTGCGTCGGTCCTGGTGGGCGCGCATCTTCGATAGCTCCTCGTCTCGCATCGCGTCGCCTTCCTTCGTCGCATCCATCGCGCGCCGATCGACGGATCGCGGCGCGCAGCGTATAGCCAACGATCTACGAGTCTAGCAGCCTGGCCGGGCGTTGCGAGCAGAGGGGGCGCGGCTGAGCCGGGCCGCCCGACCACGGGTTCTAGCGCACCCAGCGGGGGACCCTTCGCCGAGTCGGCATCGGAGCAGCGCTCCCGTCGCCGCTCCCGTCCTCGCCGGCGACGCCCTCCCTCTCGGCGGCGGCAGAGGCCCTCTCGCGTCGGAAGACCAGTGCGGCCCGGCCGATCACCGAGTCCATCGACACAGGTCCCCAGTGCCTCGAGTCGAGGGAGACGTCGCGATGGTCTCCAAGGCAGAACAGCTCCCGATCACCCAGCCAGAGCGGACCGAAATTGTCGCGTGGGCGCAGCGACTCCTCGAGGAAGCGGGAGCTCGGGTAGATCCGGTCGTCGGCGTACACCGCGTAGGCCTCGTCGCGGGCGAGGCCGTTGATGATCAGCGTCTTGTCCACCAGGTCGACCCGGTCTCCCGGCAGCCCGAGGCAACGCTTGACCAGCAACCTGGAGGGCTGGCGCGGATCGCGGAACACCACGACATCGCCTCGCCGCGGTCGTCGGGCAGGCAGGAGCCGGGTGGTCATCACCGCTCGGAAGACGAACTTGTTGACCAGCAGGTGGTCGCCCGGTGCCAGCGTCGGAGCCATGGAGTTGCTCGGCACGACGAACGCCTGCACCAGCCAGGTGCGCACGAACACCGCCAGGATCACCGCCGTGGCCAGGACGATGGCATAGCTGCGCACCCCCCGCATCGTTCTTGGAGCTCCCGTTCTCGTCAGCTGGCTTGGCGTCCGCAGGTCAGGCCGCCGCCGCGGTCACCGGATGATCCGGAAGGTTCGACTCCACCGGGTCTTGGTCGGGAAGCCGATGACCGTCTGGACGAGCTGACGCAGGCGGGGTCCCCAGCCGCGCCAGGTGCCGTCGGGCGTGCCGCCACCGTTGGACCAGTAGATCATCACCGCGCGCCCCTTGACGTGGCGTAGCGGCACCGGCCCGAAGTAGCGCGAGTCGTAGGACTGGTCGCGATTGTCGCCCATGCAGAAGAGGTGGTCGGGCGGCACGGTGAAGGGACCGAAGTGGTCGCGGATGCGCCCGTTGCTGTTCGGTGAGCTCGGCGGGAAGGTGCGCAGATCGGTGTGGCGGGCGAAGCCGTCGTCGGGGAACGGCTCGCCGTTGACCAGCAACTCCTTGGCCCGCACCTCGACGACGTCACCGGCGAGGGCGACGCAGCGCTTCACCAGGTCGAGGGTCGGCTCCTCCGGCGAGCGGAAGATCACGATGTCCCCCCGCTCCACTGCCCGCCCCGGCAGCAGCGTCGACTCCAGCGAAGACGGCTGCGGACCGTAGATGAAGCGGTTGACGAAGAGGTGGTCGCCGATCAGCAGCGTCTCCTCCATCGAGCCGCTCGGGATGTAGAACGTCTTCAGCACGAAGGTGTTGGTGAACCCGAGGAAGATCGCCGCCACGATCAGGGCCTCGAGGTACTCGCGGAAGACGGATTGCGGGCGTTCCTGCTGACTCATCGGACGCCGAATCTAGCAGCGTGACGCAGCCCTGGCGGGCCGAGTCGGAGGGCCACCACGTCGGAGGACGTGGCGTCTCGAGCGACAGCGCGGCAGTGCACTCGTCTGGCGGCGAGTGCCCGAGGCGGAGAGCGCAGCCCGACCTCTGCGAGGCGGCGCGCGGCAGCGCCGGCGGACGTCAAACGAACTTGTCGACGTCCAGATCCTTTGACCGGCGCGCCGACCCCCGCCGGCCGGACCTCGGCCGCTCCCCGTCTCCCTCCGCGGCCCTCGAGGCGACAAGAACCCGTGACGACGGTGGCTCGTCGCCGGTCCCCGACGGTTCGGCGCAAACCACCGGAGCCCAATGGTTTGGCGCTCTCGGGTCTGGTTGGCCTCCGGGTTGCGATGAGACCTGGCACACAACAACCCAGGAGGTGCCACGGAGCACAACAGTCTGGTCGTTTCCTGCACCGCCCTCCCGGCAGTGCAGAGCAGGAACTCGCGGCAAGGACAGCCGCGGAATGGTCGGGGGCGGGTCGTCCGGCCTCGACCTCATCGGCCTCCGGGGCGGCGAGCTCCGGAGGCACCCAAACAGCGCTCGCCGTGAGCGCATCGAGAAGGAGAGGTAAGAGATGAAGAGCCATCCCCACAGCCAGAGCATCGGCGGAGCTGCGGTCCTCGTGCGCCGTCTGCTCGGCTGCCTGTTGGTGCTGACCCTGTCCGCGATCGCCCTGCCGGCGGGCGCCCAGGAAGACGCCGCGCCCAGCGGCGTGGTCAACATCAACACCGCCGACGTGTCGACTCTGCAGCTGCTCCCGCGGGTCGGCCCCGCCGTGGCGCAGCGCATCGTCGACCACCGGGAGCAGAGCGGCAAGTTCCGCGACAAGACCGACCTGCTGATGGTGCGCGGGATCGGCGACGCGACCTACGAGCGCCTCGAGCCCTACGTGACGTTGGAGGGCTCGACGACGCTGCAGGAGAAGGTGCGTTCGCCGCGCCGCGCCAGCGGCGACGACGAGGACGGTGAGGAGGCGGCCGGCTGACCGCCGACCACCGCTGACGGTACGGAGGAGGGACCGCTCGCCGGCAGGCGGGCGGTCTCCTCCACCGGTATTCATCGGAAATCCATCGGAATCGGTCGGATCGTGACCGACGGCCGCCGAGGCGGCGGAAGTGAGGACTCGTCGAATGACCAGGAGCGAGCGATGAGAGTCCCGGGCTCGGTGATCGAGAGTCAGCCGGGTCGGCCGCGTCGCGCGGCGCCTGCTGGCTACACGCTGATCGAGGTCGTCCTCGGCGCCGCCCTGGTCGCGACGATCCTCACCCTCGTGGTGCCGCCGCTCTGGCGATGGAGCGCCCGGCTGCGACTCGAGCTGGTCTGCTCGGAGGTGGTCACCGGTCTGCGCCAGGCGCAGTTCCACGCCTTCACCCACTCGCAGTTCGTCGGCCTCAAGTACTGGACCCAGTCGCAGCCGGTACGTTGGGGCGTCTACCGCGACGGCGATGGCGACGGCGTCCTCACCGCCGACATACGGCGCGGACACGATCCACCGGTCCGCCTGCACGGTGCGCAGGGGCGACTCGGCGCCTCCGTCTGGTTCGGGTTCCCGCTGGGCCTGCGACCGCGCGACCCGGGAGACCCGGGGCGCTATCTGGATCGCCTGCACGACCCGATCCGCTTCGGGCGCTCGGACCTGGTGGTCTTCAACCACCTCGGGACGTCGAGCCCCGGCACCCTCTACCTCACCAACGGATGGGATCTCGCCGCGGTGCGCGTCACCAACCGCTCCGGACGAGTGCGCATCCTCCACTACGACCGACATCGAGAGGTCTGGCGATGACCCCGTTTCCGAGTCCGCCGCCAGCGGCCAACGGTTCCCTCCGTCCGGGGCAGTGCTCCAGCGCGAGCAAGAGACCGGCGGAGCGCCGCGAGGCGCTGTCTGTCCGTGCGCTGTCCCGCTGGTCGACCTTCGCGGCGCTGCGCCAGGTCCCTGCGCCGGCCGGACGCCGGGCGATACCATGTCGAGCGTCGTCACCCACGTCGTCTCCGACCGGTCTGCCCGACACGCCGCCCAGATCTGGCCACCACTCCACGACCTGCTGCCCTTCCACCGTGCCCGACCGCCCCGATCCCTCCGGCGCCCGAGCCCCCGCGACGAGCGACGAAGAGCCCTGCGTCGTGCTCTCCACGGCCGGCGATGCGGACACCGCCGCCAGGATCGGCCGTGCGCTCGTCGAGGAGCGACTGGCCGCCTGCGTTCAGCTGGTGCCGGGGCTGCGCTCGCTCTACCGCTGGCAAGGCCGGGTCGCCGACGACCCCGAGGTCCTGCTGCTGATCAAGAGCCGCACCTCGCTCTTCGATCGGCTCTGCCGCCGGGTGCGCGAGCTGCATCCCTATGAGACGCCGGAGCTGGTCGCGCTACCGGCCCGGGAAGAGAGCGGTTACCTGGCGTGGCTGCTCGGCGAGACGGAAACCACCCTCTGCGAGGGACCCGAGGACACCACGGCCTGAGCCCGCCGGCGTCGCTGCGTCGCTCCTTCGTGAGCTCTCAGGACAATCCCTGCTCGAGGTCACCGAGCAGGTCGTCGATGGTCTCGATGCCGACCGAGATGCGCACCAGACCCTCGGTGATGCCGAGCGCCGCCCGGCGCTCCGCCGGCACCGCGGCGTGGGTCATCGAAGCCGGGTGGGAGATCAGTGTCTCGACACCGCCCAGGCTCTCCGCCAGCGACATCACCTCGACCCGGTCGAGCAGCTTCTTGGCGGCGGCGAAGCTCCCCAGCTCGAGGGAGAGCAGGGCGCCGAACCCGCTCGCCTGCTTCTTCTGCACCGAGTGGCCGGGAGCGTCCGGCAGCCCGGGGTAGTAGAGCTTCCGCACCGCCGGATGACGAGTCAGGAACTCGACGATCCGCGCCGTGTTCTGCTCGTGGCGGTCCATGCGCACCGCCAGCGTCTTCAGCCCGCGCATCACCAGGAAGCACTCGAAGGGAGCGAGCACCGCGCCGACCGACTTCTGGATGAAACGGAACCAGCTCGCGTGTTCCTCGAGGCGGGTGATCAGCACTCCGCCGATCGAGTCGCTGTGACCACCCATGAACTTCGTCGTCGAGTGCACCACGACGTCGGCTCCGAGCTCGATCGGTCGCTGCAGGTAGGGCGAGAGGAAGGTGTTGTCCACCGCGACGTGCACGCCACGCTCGTGGGCCAGCTCGCTCACCGCCGCGACGTCGGAGATCTCCATCATCGGATTGGTCGGGGTCTCGAGCAGCACCCAACGTGTGCCGTCCTCGATCGCATCGCGCACCGCGTCGAGGTCGGTGGTGTCGACCCAGCTGGCCCGCAATCGGTAGCGATCGAGGACCTGCTCGAGCAGGCGGAAGGTTCCTCCGTAGACGTTGCGAGACACCACGATGTGCTCGTCCGAGCGCATCGTCGTCAGCAGCGCGCTGATCGCCGCCATTCCCGACGAGAAGGCATGGCCCGCGGCGCCGCTCTCGAGCGACGCGACGCACTGCTCGAGAGCGTCGCGGGTGGGATTGCGCACCCGCGCGTAGTCGTACTCGACCGTGACGCCGGCCTCCGGCTGCACGTAGGTCGAAGTCTGGTAGATCGGTACCGCCACCGCGCCGGTGCGCGGATCGGGCGCCTGGCCGGCGTGGATGGCGCGGGTGGCGAAGCCGCGCCCGCTGGGATTTCCCTTCACGAGATCCTCCGTTCGTCGGCCACGTCGTAGGCGGCGTGGCCGGCCCGAGGTGGTGCGAGTCGTCGTCTGGCCGCGGCCACCGGTAGTACCGGCTGCGCCGCGGCACGAGCCCTGAGCATACGTCCGCCGGCGCCGATCGGCTCGCAGCCTGCGGCTATGCTCGCTGGGCTCGCGCAGTGCCCTGGGCGCGAGCACGCCAGCGCGAAGCGGCCGATCTTCCTCTTCGCGCCTTCGACTCTGCAGCACTTTCGTCACAGGGGCTGTACGGAGCCGAGCCGCCCATCGGCGGCGACACGACGGGCAGCGAGCGGGAGGGAGCGTGGAGGAAAGACGAGAGACGGGCGCCGAGAGCCGCGCCGAGGCCGAGGGATCTCAGGCACCGGCCCCCGAAGCAGCGATCCAGGACCGCCTGGCATCGGACTTCTCGCCACTGCGCTGGAGCGACGGCGCCATCGAGATCCTCGACCAGACCCTGCTGCCGCGCGAGGAGAAGTGGCTGCGCTGCACCGAGCCGCAGCAGGTGGCCGAGGCGATCCGTCGACTCTCCGTGCGCGGCGCGCCGGCGATCGGCGTCGCCGCCGCCTACGGCCTCGTCGTCGCGGTGGCGCAAGGCGGAGCCGAGGCCTTCGCTCCGGCCTACGACCTGCTGCTGGCCACCCGGCCGACCGCGGTGAATCTGCGCTGGGCCCTCGAGCAGGGCCAGCAGATCCACGACGCCGGGCCCGAGGAGCTCGAGACCGCACTCCTGGCGTGGGCGCAGGAGCTGCACCGGCGTGACGCCGAGATCAACCGGGCGATCGGTGAGCACAGCGTGCGCCTCTTCGCCCCCGGGGATCGGGTGTTGACGCACTGCAACGCCGGCGCCCTGGCCACCGCCGGATACGGCACCGCGGTCGGGGTGATCCGCTCGGCGTGGACAGCCGGGGCGCTCGCTGCGGTCTGGGTCGACGAGACGCGGCCGCTGCTGCAGGGGGCGCGGCTGACCGCCTGGGAGCTTCAGAAGCTCGAGATCCCGTTCCGCATCGTCACCGACAACAGCGTCGGCGCACTGATGTCGCGTGGTCACGTCGACAAGGTGGTGGTGGGGGCCGACCGCATCGCCGCCAACGGTGACGTGGCGAACAAGATCGGCACCTACACCGTCGCGGTGATGGCCCAACGCCACGGGGTGCCCTTCTACGTCGCCGCCCCGCGCTCGACCATCGACCCGCGCACCGCGACCGGGGCCGAGATCCCGATCGAGGAGCGCGACGCGCTCGAGGTCACCGAGGTGTTCGGCACCCGCGTCGCGCCGCTCGAGGCGCCGGCGCTGAACATCGCCTTCGACGTGACCCCGGCGGAGCTGGTCGCCGGCATCATCACCGAGGTCGGAGTTCTCGAGCCACCCTACGAGGAGTCGATCGCGGCGGCGCTGTCCCGACCGTAGGGACGGGACGAGCAGGACGGTCCCGGAGGCTGCCTCCTCGACGGGGCGGGTGCCGCCGCGGGCGGCTGCGGAATCGCCAGCCCGGGGAGCGGTGTTGTACATTGTGTAATCGGTCCCCGAACGGACTGGCCTGAGGGCCGAGTCGATCGAGGGACCCGAGAAATGGGGGCGTCTGGCTTCGACGGGGAATCAGACGCTTCCGAGGTTGCGCGCCGAGTACCGTCTCGTTAAAACGGAACCTCAGAACTGCCAACGACAACTTGGCTCTGGCTGCGGCTTAAGACCCGCACCACGTTCTCGACCCGGCCCTGATCTACGGCGGGGTCGCAGAGCGCTGACGAAGTAGATCGAAGGGCGGTCGGTGCTCCGACGACCGCCCGGATACTCTCGGAGCTAGCGACGCCGGGCGGCCGCCTTCCGCCACACCCGGCCGGGCGAATCCAAGAACGTGAAGGCTATGCGCGTAGACGCTTCGGAAGTGGGTTCTTCGGACGCGGGTTCAAATCCCGCCGCCTCCACCACTCCTCGCTGTCGCTCGTCGCCGGTGAGGCGGCGGGATTTTGGAGATGGGCGACCGGCCGTTCGGCTGAGGCGCCGCATCGCAATTCCCGCAGTGGCGTCCGGTAGAAGACGTTTCGGCTCTTCGAGGAGAACTCGTTGCGTTCGAGGAGTTCGTGGCGGCCACCACTCCTCGCTTTCGCTCGTCGCCGGTGAGGCGGCGGGATTTTGGAGATGGGCGACCGGCCGTTCGGCTGAGGCGCCGCATCGCAATTCCCGCAGTGGCGTCCGGTAGGAGACGTTTCGGTTCTTCGAGG
>QQVD01000022.1 GCA_003388555.1 Acidobacteriota bacterium
GGCCGCGGCCGCGCCCGGCCCCGACGCCGGGACGGCCGGCTGACTCCGTCAGCGCCGTGCGGACCCCCTTCTCGGCGCGCGACTGGGCGTTGTCGAGGTAGGCCAGCATCGCCGGGTGCCGCGCCGTCGCCTCGAGCATCTCGCGGAACGAGCCGAGCACGTGCGGGCGGATGGCGTCGCGCTCGTACGCCAGCACTGCGCCGCGAGTCTGTCCGTCGCCGATCGAGACGTTGAAGTGATTGAACCAGAAGTCGACCAGCATCTCCTGCAGCTGGTGCTCGCTGGAGACGGCGCGGAAGATCTTCTGGGCGAAGAGCTGGGCGAGCAGCTCCTGCTGCGGCCGCATCCCCTGCGAGCGTGCGTAGCGCATCAGCTCGCGACGCTCGGCACCGTCCATGCGCTGGGGCCGCGGCGAGGACGCGGTCCGCGATCCCATGCCGCCGGCGTCGTCGCCCGCTGCCTCGCTCTCTCCGCCGGCCTCTGCCTCGGCGGCGGCCTCGGCGTCGGATCGCGAGGGGATCGCGGCCGCGCCCTGCCGCCGTGCATCCGCGCCCGGAGCGCCGCTGCCGCCCTGCTCCCGTCGCGCCATGCGCAGCACCTGCGCCGGGTTGGGGAAGGTGCGCAGCTGCTCGGTGAGCGGCATGTCGACGGCGTCGAGACGCGCCAGGCGCAGCTCGGCCGCGGGATCCTCGGCCGCCGGCGCGAGCTGCGCTTCCAGCCACGCGGCGAGCCCGCCATCCGAGATCCGGTCGACGTCGCCCGGGCGCGGCCCGAAGCCGAGCCGGTCGAGCGCCAGGGCGGTGGCGGCGCGCTCGTCGAGCCCGGCGGCGCGCCAGGCGCTCTCGAAGGGGTGCTGCGAGCGTCCAGCGGCGCCGAGCGACAGGAAGGCGGCGAGCACGAGGCCGACCGCAGCGGCGACCTGGAGCGAGGCAGCGCTCCTGCTCCTCGCAGAGTCTCGGATCGGTGGACGGTGGGCTGGCCTCATGGCCTCACTCCTGTCGGAAGTGGATCGTGGCTGGCTCCGCTCTGGGGCCTACACCCACAACCTACGGATGCGGCCGAGTCCCCGCCCACCGTCCGCTGTTCGGGGGCTGCAAGGTCGGTGTAAAGAGAGCCCGACCAAAGTCCGACCTGAGCCGTCTCGCCGCGCCGATCAGTCCATGTGCGGATAGCGCACGCCGACCGGCGGCGAAAAGGTCTCCTTGATCGAGCGCTGCGAGACCCAGCGCAGCAGGTTGACCGCCGAGCCGGCCTTGTCGTTGGTGCCCGAGGCGCGCGCGCCGCCGAACGGCTGCTGACCGACCACCGCGCCGGTCGGCTTGTCGTTGATGTAGAAGTTGCCGGCAGCGTGGCGCAGGCGGCGGCTCATCTCGACGATGGCGGAGCGGTCCTGGGCGAACACCGCGCCGGTGAGCGCGTAGGGCGAGGTCGTGTCGCAGAGCTCGAGCGCCTCGTCGAGGGCACCGTCGTCGTAGACGTAGAGCGTCAGGACCGGGCCGAAGATCTCCTCGCGCATCAGCTTGGACCGGGGATCCGTGGTGCGCACCACCGTCGGCTCGACGTAGTAGCCGGTGCTCTTGTCGCAGCCGCCGCCCGAGAGCACCTCGTACTCCGATCCGCTGCGCGCCGTATCGAGGTAGCGGGAGATGTTGTCGAACGACTTCTCGTCGATGACCGCGGCCATGAAGTTGGAGAGGTCGGTGACCGGCCCCATCTTCACCTCCTCGAGCTCGGCGTGCATCTGCTCCTCGACCTGCTTCCACAGCGAGTTGGGCAGGTAGGCGCGCGACGCGGCGGAGCACTTCTGACCCTGGTACTCGAACGCGCCGCGCACCAGCGCCGTGGCCAGGGCGGCGGCGTCGGCGGAGGGGTGGGCGAAGATGAAGTCCTTGCCGCCGGTCTCGCCGACGATGCGCGGATAGGCGCGATAGCGCGCGATGTTCTCGCCGATGGTGCGCCACATGTGCTGGAAGGTGCCGGTGGAACCGGTGAAGTGCACTCCGGCGAGACCCGGGTCGGCGAACGCCGGATCGCCGACGTCGGGGCCGTGGCCGGGCAGGAAGTTGATGACCCCGGGCGGCAGGCCGCAGTCGAGCAGCAGGCGCATGACGTGGTAGTTCGAGTAGACCGCCGTGGTCGCCGGCTTCCACAGCACCGTGTTGCCCATCAGCGCCGGCGCGGTCGGCAGATTGCCGCCGATGGCGGTGAAGTTGAACGGCGTCACCGCGAAGACGAAGCCCTCGAGCGGTCGGTAGTCGGTCTGATTCCAGACTCCGTACGACGAGTTGGGCTGTTCGGCATGGATCTCCTCGGCGTAGGAGACGTTGAAGCGCCAGAAGTCGATCAGCTCGCAGGCCGAATCGATCTCGGCCTGGAACACCGTCTTCGACTGGTTGAGCATGGTCGCCGCGTTGACCTTGGCGCGCCACTCACCGGCGAGCCGGTCGGCGGCCTTGAGGAAGATCGCGGCGCGGGCGTGGTACGGCATCTCGGACCACTCACGCCAAGCGTCGGCGGCCGCCGCGATCGCCTTCTCCACCTCGGCGGCGCCGGCCAGGTGCACGGTGGCCAGGGTGTGGCCATGGTCGTGCGGGCAGACCACCGGCTCGGTGCGACCGGTGCGCACCTCCTCGCCGCCGACGATCACCGGGATCTCGATCTGCTCGCCGAGCTGCGCCTGCAGCTCGGCCTCGATCTCGGCGCGCTCGGGGCTTCCTGGGGCGTAGGTCAGGTTGGGCTCGTTGTCGGGTTGCGGAGTGAAGAACATGCCGTCGGGCATCGAGGACCTCCTCTGGGATGGCCAGGTCTCGGGAGTGGTGTCGCTGTGTCAGCGCGCGGCGGGGCTGCGCGGCGCGCCTGCGTGCGGCGCGGGGGCTCGCGGTCGTCCGGAGGGCGTCGACGCCCGGAGAGCGCGAGCGGCGACCCATCATCGGTCGCTGCTCGCCGGCAGTCTACAGGCGCCGGCGACGACGGTAAGCTCGGCGGCGGTCGCCACACCTCCGACTCCAAGAGCCGGCCGGAGCTCTCCGAGATCGATCCAAGCCGACGCCCGAACCGTCAGGAGGCCCACCATGCTCGCCACGATTCTCCTTCTCTGCGCCGCCCTCGCCGCCCCGGCCGGCACCGGCCCGGCGTCGACGCTCGGCGAGCTCGAGGGCGAGGAGCTCGCCTTCGGCGCCTTCACCGCACGTTTCGCCGCCGACGGCAGCTTCGAGATCGTCGCCGCGGGCGCCGGCTGGCCCCCGCTGCGCGGGCAGTGGAAGACGCTGGCGAACGACCGGCTCGAGCTCCGCCAACCGACGAGCACCGCGACCGAGGGACCGCTGGCGGGGTGCGATCAGGCCGGCACCTACAACGCCGCCGTGCGCGACGGTCGGCTCGAGCTGCTGCTCGAGGAAGATCCCTGCCGCATGCGCGGGATGCTCCTCGGCGCCAGCACCTGGCGACCGAGCGGCAGCGAGATCGAGGTCCCCGAGCGCCGCTTCGCCTTCGAGCGGACCGCAACCGAGCGGCCGCTGCCCGAGGCCCGGCCCGCCGACGGGAGCTGGCCCTCGTTCCGCGGCCCGGCCGCCAGCGGCGTCGCCGAAGACGCCGATCTCCCCGTCTCCTGGGACGTCACCGCCGAGGACGAGGCACGGCGGCGCGAGAACGTGCTCTGGCGGGTCGAGGTGCCGGGGCTGGCTCACTCCAGCCCGGTGGTGTGGGGCGATCGTGTCTTCCTGACCACCGCGATCAGCAGCGCCGGCGAGGCGACCTTCCGGCCCGGTCTCTACGGCGACGGTGACGCCGACCCCGACCGCTCGCAGCAACGCTTCGAGCTGCTCGCCTTCGACAAGCGGAGCGGCGAGCCGCTGTGGCGTCAGTTGGCGGTCGAGATGGCACCGCGCGAGAAGCGCCACATCAAGTCGACCTACGCCAACCCCACACCGGCCACCGACGGGCGCACCGTGGTCGCCTGGTTCGGCTCCCAGGGCCTCTACGCCTTCGACGTCGAGGGCAATCTGCGCTGGTCGCTGGACCACGGCCACATCGACCTCGGCGCCTACGACGTGCCGAGCTACGAGTGGGGACCGGCCAGCTCGCCGATCCTCTGGCAGGGCAAGGTGATCCTGCAGGTCGACACCCAGACCGACGACTTCGTCATGGCGCTCGACGCAGCCAGTGGCGAGCTGCTCTGGCGCACGCCGCGCGACGAGCTGCCGACCTGGGGCACCCCGACGGTGATCGAGGCGCCGACCGGCCCCGAGCTGGTGACCAACGGCGCCCACTGGATCCGGGGCTACGATCCGCGCAACGGCGAGGAGCTGTGGCGGCTCGGCGGCAGCTCGAAGATCACCGCGCCGACGCCGATCGCCGCCGAGGGCCTGATCGTCGTCGCCAGCGGACGGGCGCCGGAGAGGCCGATCTTCGCCGTCCGCCCGGGCAGCCGCGGCGACCTGACCCTCGAGGCGGGCGAGAGCTCGAACGAGGCGATCGCCTGGAGCCACCAGCGCCGCGGTCCCTACATGCCGACTCCCCTCGCCTACCGCGGTCTCCTCTACGTGCTGGCCAACAACGGCGTGCTCGACGCCTACGACCTCGGCACCGGCGAGGAGGTGTACCGCCAGCGACTGCAGCACGGCGGCAGCGGCTACAGCGCTTCGCCGGTGGCCGCCGGCGGCAGGATCTACCTGTCGGGGGAGGACGGCCAGGTGCTGGTGGTCGCCGCCGGACGCGAGTTCGAGCAGCTCGGGGTCGGCGAGATGGGCGAGCCGCTGATGGCGACCCCGGCGATCTCTGGCGACATCCTGTTCCTGCGCTCGCAGTCCCATCTGACCGCGATCGCGAGCCGCGACGAAGCCGACGTACACGCCTCTGACGATCCACCGACCGCACCCCCGGAGCACCCGTGAGTCTCTTCTCCACCGACGCCCTGGCTGAACGCCGCGACCGCGCCGCATCCGCTATCGAAGGCGCCGCCGACCTGGTGCTCGTCACCGCGGGCGAGCCGCTGCAGATCCCCGGCGGCCTCGACCAGCAGTACCGCTTCGTGCCCCACCCCGAGTACTACTGGCTCAGCGGCTCGCGTCGCTCGGGCGGCGCCATGGCGTGGACCCCGGACGACGGCTGGACACCCTTCGTGCGCCCGGTGACCGCCGAGGAGCGGCTCTGGGAGGGCGACCCCGAGGCGCCCGAGGGACGTGACGTCGCAGAGCTCGAGGATTGGTTGAAGGCGTGCGGAGCGTCACCCGAGCGCACCGCGCTGCTCGGCGCCGGCGCGACAGGTACCGTGCAGGTCGAGGGTACCGCCGCCTGTCGCGACGGGGCACGCCAGCGCCTCGACGTCGTGCGTCGCCACAAGGACGCCGAGGAGATCGGGTTGCTGCGACGCGCCGCCCGCGCCACCGCCGCCGGCCACGCGCGGGCGCGCGAGGTGATCGCGCCAGGCGTCGACGAGCGCTCGATCCAGATCGAGCTCGAGGCCGAGACCTTCCGCCACGGGGCCGACGCCATGGGCTACGAATCGATCGTCGGCGTCGGAGCCAACTCGGCGGTGCTGCACTTCGCTCCCGGCCGGCGCCGCGCGGAAGAAGGCGAGCTGGTGCTCATCGATGCCGGTGGAGCGGTCGCCGGCTACACCTCGGACGTCACCCGCACCTACCCGGTCGGCCGCACGTTCACGGAGCGCCAGCAGGCGATCTTCGATCTGGTGTCGCGGTCGCTGCGCGAGTGCAGCGACCTCTGCCGTCCCGGGATCGAGTGGCACGACGTGCACCGCCGCGCCGCCGAGATCCTCGCCTCGGGGCTCGTCGAGCTCGGCATCCTGCGCGGCTCGGTCGACGGCCTGCTGGAGTCCGAGGCGATCGCTCTCTTCTTCCCCCACGGCATCGGCCACATGGTGGGGCTCGGAGTGCGCGACGTCGGCGGCCACGCTCCCGACCGCGAGCCGGGCCGCAAGTGCTGCGGCGCGAGGGTGCGGGTCGACCTGCCTCTCGAGGCAGGTTTCGTGATGACCGTGGAGCCCGGCCTCTACTTCGTGCCGGCGATCCTCGACGACCCGGAGCGCCGCCAGCGCTTCGCCGACGCCGTCGACTGGACCGCTCTGGAACCGTGGCGCGACGTCGGCGGCGTGCGCCTGGAGGACAACCTGGTGGTCACCGAGGCCGAGCCGGAGAACCTCACGGCTTCGATCCCGCTGAGCTGACCCGCGCGGCTCCCCGGGGTCAGGCGCTGGCCTGCCAGGCGGCCCAGGCCAGCGCCAGGAAGCCGGCGATCATCGCCGCGCCGCCGATCGGGGTGATGGCGCCGAGCCACCCAGGTGCACCGAGCGCCATGGCGAAGAGGGTCATGGCGAAGAGGCCGGCTCCGGCGGCGAGCAGCCAGGGCGCCGCGTTGCCCGCCGACCCTTCGGCGAGCACACCGGCCCGTCGGGCCAGACCGGCGACGAAGGCGCCGAGCCCGCCGTAGAGGAGATAGCGAGCTCCCGTCTCCCAGAGCTCGAGTGCCCGCGCATCGAGTCGCTCCGCCAGACCGTGCGCCCCGAACGCCCCCGCCGTCACCGCGATCGCCGCGAGCAGGGCTCCGAGCGTCATCGCCATCCTGTTCTCCTCCCGCGACGCCGTCGACCACGATTCCGAGAAGCCGGCACCCAGGTCGCGCTTCGATAGTCTGGGCAGAGTACAACGCGCCTGCTCGCCGCGCGGGATCCGTCGGCCCACTGCCCCGACGCTCGCGCGGACTCCCAACGCTGTCCGGCCGGGCGCCCCGGGGCTCGATTCTTGGAGGAGTCACTGCACATGTCGGCCCGTGAGTCCCACCCCACTCCCCGAGCGCTGCCGCACTGGCGCCGCCAGCCATCCCTCGCCATCGCCGCCGTCGCGGCCGCGTTCGCGGCAGCATGTGCTGCGCCGAGCCCCGACGGTGAGGCGGTCGCCGCCAGCGCCGCGGCCGCGCACACCGCGCCGGACACCGCGACGTCCGCGCACGGTGCGCTGCGACGTGTTCCCACCCACTTCGCGCACGATCCCGAGGCGCCGCTGACGGCAGGCTTCCTGATCGTCGACGGGGTCTACAACAGCGAGCTGATGGCCCCCTACGACGTGCTGCACCACACCCCTTTCCATACCGAGCCGGCGCCGGGGGTCGCGGTCTTCACCGTCTCTCCCGACGGCGGTCCGGTGACGACCTTCGAGGGCCTGGTGATCGACGCCCACCACGGATTCGACGACCACCCGCCGATCGACATCCTGGTGGTGCCGAGCGCAGAGGGCAGCATGACGACCGACCTCGAGAACTCGGCGATGATCGAGTGGGTGCGGCGCACCGGGGCGCAGGCCCGCTTCGTCGTCTCGCTGTGTGACGGCGCCTTCGTGCTCGCGGCGGCTGGACTGCTCGACGGGCGCGCGGTGACCACCTTCCCGGGCGACCAGGACCGCTTCGCCGAGCGCTTCCCGCAACTCGACCTGCGCCGTGGCGTCAGCTTCGTGCACGACGGCCCGGCGATCACCTCGGAGGGCGGCGCCAAGAGCTACGACCCGGCCATGTACCTGGTCGACCACCTCTACGGCGAAGCGGTGGCGCGCGGCGTCGGGGGCGGCCTGCTGATCGACTGGCCGCCGCGCGAGCCGGACAGACTGCCGCTGGTGATCGCCGTGACGGCGGGCGAAGGCGCCGCCACGGCAACCGACTGAGACCTCGGCCTCGCCGACGACAGGGAGCTCGACGAGCGTGCAGGAGCCATCGACCCGAGAAGCCGGGGCCACGACCGCCGAAGCGACGGCGGCCGCGGAGTCCGCCGACACTGCGTCCAGCGGCGCGGGCGCCGACGCCGAACCGGGTCTGCTCGAGCTGGCGGTGCGCCAGTTCGAGGAGCAGCTGATCAGCGCCTTCCCCATCTACGAGGACGCGCCACTGCTCCAGATGGTCACACTGGTGGCGCTGTTCCTGGTCCTCGCCAGCCTCCTGTCGTGGTTCCTCAAGCGGGTCGTCGCGTCCTGGTTCCGCAAGACCGAGACGAAGCTCGACGACCACCTGCTGTCGGCGTTGACGCCGCCCATCTACACGACCGTGCTCGCCTTCGGCCTGCGCGTGGCGGTCACCCGCCTCGAGCTCGGCGCCGAGTCGACCGAGCGCATCGCCGACCTGCTGACGACCGTGGCGGTGATCGTCTGGATGGTCGCCGCGATCCGCATCGGCTCGCTGCTGCTCGGCAGCCTGGCCGACCGCGCCGACGCGCTGTCGTTCGTCAGCCGCAAGACGCTGCCGCTTTTCGACAATCTGTCGAAGGTCGTCGTCGTGCTGCTCTCGGCGTACGTCATCCTCAACGTCTGGGGCCAGGACATCACCGGCCTCCTCGCCGCCGGCGGCATCGCCGGGATCGCCCTCGGCTTCGCGGCGCGCGACACGTTGGCCAACCTCTTCGCCGGCATCTTCATCTTCGCCGACAGCCCGTACCAGATCGGGGACTTCATCAACCTGGACACCGGCGAGCGCGGCCGGGTCACCGAGATCGGCATCCGCAGCACCCGGCTTCTCACCCGGGACGACGTCGAGATCACCATCCCCAATGCGGTGATGGGCAACGCCAAGATCATCAACGAGACCGGCGGCCCGCACCCCAAGTTCCGGCTGCGTATCGCGGTGGGAGTCGCCTACGGCAGCGACGTCGACCACGTCGAACGGGTGCTTCTCGATGTCGCCCACCAGGAGGAGCTGGTCTGCGCCGAGCCCGAGGCGCGCGTCCGCCTGCGCGGCTTCGGCGCCTCGTCGCTGGACTTCGAGCTGCTCTGCTGGGTCGACGAGCCGGTGCTGCGCGGCCGTGCGATGCACGAGCTGCACCGCGCCGTGTACAAGCGCTTCCAGGCCGAGGGCATCGAGATTCCTTACGCCAAGCAAGACGTCTACCTGAGGCAGATGCCGGTGGGCACTGCTGGCGCCGACGACGACCGCCAGCGCAGGCCGGACGGCGCCTGGCGCGGCAGCGATGGAGCCTCGGGGTGAACGCTGAGCGCACCACCACGGCCGTCGTCCTGGAGCAGGGCGGAACCGCACTGCGTCCGCTGCCCCTGCGCCGCCTGCGCCAGGGCGAGGTCCTCCTGCGGGTGCGCGCCGCCGGGCTCTGCGGCACCGACCTGTTCAAGCTGCGCCACCACGACGGGGCGGCCACGGTGCTGGGACACGAGGTGGTCGGAGAGGTCATCGAGACCGCCGGACGCTGCCGGTTCGAGCGCGGCGATCTGGTGGTCGCGGCGCACCACGTCGCCTGCGGAGTCTGCGCCCTCTGTCGGGGCGGCAGCGAGACCCAGTGCGACGGCTTCCGCGAGAACCTGCTCGACCCCGGAGGATTCTGCACCCACACGATCCTCGCCCGACGCGCGGTCGATCATGCCGCGTACCTGCTCGACGACGCGCTCGATCCGCTCGCCGCCGTGTTCCTCGAACCGACAGCCTGCGTGCTGCGCGCTCTCGAGCGCGGCGGCCTCGAGCACGGCATTCTCTCGCTCGAGCCACCGGCGCCCGATTCGGTTCGCGTCGTGGTGCAGGGCGCCGGAAGCATGGGCCTGCTGCACCTGCTGGTGATCCGCGCCCTCGGGCTGCACGCGGAGATCGTGATCGCCGAGCCGGATCCGGCGAGACGACGCCTCGCCGAGCGGCTCGGCGCCGATCGAACGGTGTGGCCACCCCCGACCGGGCTGGACGCCGACGTCGTCTTCGACACCGTCGGAGGCGGCGCGGCGTTGCGCCAGGCGATCGAGCTGGCGCGCCGCGGAGGCACCGTCGTGCTCTTCGCCCACGCCGACGACGACAGCGACGCGGCGCTGCCGTTCAATCGCCTCTTCCGCTCCGAGCAGCGGATCGTCGCCAGCTACTCGGGCTCGGCCAGAGAGCAGGGTCTCGCCTTCCAGCTGCTCTCGTCCGGGGCGCTCGACCCGCGAACGCTGGTGACTCACGAGCTGCCTCTGGACGCCTTCGACATCGGAGTGGAACACTGCCGGGCGGGCCGCGCCCTCAAGGTCGTCTTCCGGCCGCACTACGAGGCTGCGCCGGCCCGCCCCATGGCCCTTCCCGCGACCGCCTGACCCCGGAGCCGCGGAGCCGGGATCGCAGAGAAGCCGACGTGGAAGACCCACCCGACCCCGAGGCCGCGACCGGCCCCACCGCTCCCGCGCCCGACGAGCACCGTCAGTGGCATCTGCTCGGAGCCCGCAGGCTCGAGCTGCGCTCTCTGCCGCTGCCCGCGCCGCCGCCCGGGGGTGCGGTCGTGCGCATCGACGCCGCCCTGACCTGCGGCACCGACCTCAAGGTCTTCCTCGCCGGTGGCCACGCGCGCATGCTGCAGCCGCCGTGTGCCTTCGGACACGAGATGGCCGGCACCATCGTCACCCTCGCGTCAGGGCCGGAAGCGCCGGCGGAGGGGCCACACCGCTGGCGTGTCGGCCAGCGGGTGGCGATCGCCAACTCGGCCTCGTGCGGTCGCTGCTCCCCCTGCCGCAGCGGTCGCGAGAACCTTTGCACCGACCTGCACTATCTCAACGGCGCTTTCGGCGAGTATCTGGTGCTGTCGCCGCGCTTCGTGCGTCGCGCCCTGCATCCGGTGCCCGAGGGGCTCTCGAGCCGCGACGCGGCGCTCGCCGAGCCGCTGGCCTGCGTGCTGCACATGATGGAGCTGGTGCGCGGCGACCTCGACCTCTGGCGCCGCGAGGGATCCCCGACCCGCCTCGACGCTGCGGTCTTCGGCGCCGGTCCGCTCGGCCTGCTGATCACCCACCAACTCACCGCCGGTGGTCTCAGGGTCACCACCGCCGACCCCCATCCGCAGCGGCTCGACCTCGCCGAAGAGTTGGGCGCCCACGAGACGGTGGCGCTGCGACGCCATCCCGGCCGGGATCCCGAGCTGACGGTGCCGGAGCGGCTGCTCGAGCGTCGGCACCACATCGCGATCGATGCCAGCGGCACGCTCGAGGGATGGCTGAGCGCCCTCGGCGCGGTGCGCCCGGGCGGTACGGCGGTCTTCTTCGGCGGAGTGTCCGCCGGAGTCCTGGCGCTGCGCGCCCACCCCATCCACTACGACGAGATCAACCTGCGCGGCGTCTACCACCACCGTCCGGCGACCTTCAGCAGGGCGCTCGAGGTGTTGCTCGAGGGCACGCTGCCGGTCGATCCCCTGGTCGGTCCGCCGCGCAGGCTCTCCGATCTTCCCGATGCGCTGGACGAGATGGAGCAACGACGGGTACTCAAGGTGCACCTCGAGCCGCACTCCTGAGTCGCGGGACGCCTGGCGAGCCCGTCCGCCCCACTCAGCCGCCGCCGCTCGCCTCGCGGTCGCCCACCCGCACCACCAGGCGATCGCCCAGAGGCCGGATTCCGAGCACCTCGTAGCGCGGGTCCGCGAGGTCGAACACCGCGTGCACCTGGGCGCTGCCCTCGATCCGGTGCAGCCCGAAGCGGATCCTGCTCACGTGGGTCGTGTCGACGTCGCGTTCGGTCGGCACCGGCGGCCGGACGATGCCGACGATCTTGATCACGTGGCGCGGCCTGCCCGAGGGCAGGCGGAGGTCGCTGAGCGCCTCGGCGACGACCTCACCGTCGAAGACCAGGGTCACGGCGGTCTGCCCACCGACCTCCTCCACCTCGATCGTCTGCAGCACCCGAGCCGGCTGGCGCCCCTCGGCCACGATCGCCTCGAGAGCCGCGTCGCCGCCTTCCTCGATCGAGCCGGCCTGGCGATCCGCGAGCCAGGGCAGGAGGCTCGAGAGCCGGCCCTCGCCCGGCACGGCCACCCACCAGACGCCGGCCGCCAGCACCGCCACCACGGTCAGAGTCACCGCGAGACGCCGGGAGACGCGCCAGCGTCGACTCGGCTTCGCTTCGCCGAGCAGCTCGGGGTCGATGCGCAACAGCTCGCTCTGCGGCGTCGCGGCTTCCAGTCGGAGATTGGGTGGCGGGGTCGGCGAGCTCGCGGGGACCGGAGCCTCCGGGGCCTGCAGGCGCTGCGACTCGAGCCGCAGATCGAGGCCGGTGTCCCAGCTCGCCACATCGTCTTGCTCGACGCCGCCAGCGGCGCCCTCCGACGACACCGGCTGACCGGCCGCTGCGGACGACGCCGAGTGCGACTGGGGCTCCGACGGTCCGGTGGAGGCGGCGCCGCCCGTCCCGGGCTCCCGGCGCGGCACCTCGCCGAACTGCAGCTCGGCGCGCCTGGCCGCGCGACGCCACAAGTCGCTGCTGGATTCCGAGGCGCGCCGCTCCACCGCGCTGGAGGCCGACTCCCGCTCAGCCTCTTCGTCGGCCTCCGCGGCGGTCGCGGTCCCGGCGCCCGGCCGCTCGGCCTGGCGCCCCGGCACCGACGTCGCAGCCGTCGCAGCCGTCGCCGACGGCCTGCCCTCCTTCTCCTCGGCGAGGTCGTCGGCCGCCTCCTCGGCAGGCGCTGCCGCGCGCTCCCCGTCGTCTGCCTCGGGAGGCCCCGCGCCGGGCTCCTCGGGCGACGGCTGCGCCGTGGCCTGCTGCTCGCGCCGCTGCAGCTCCTCGAGCGACACGCCGCTAAGGGTGTCGAGCACCGAGCGCGGCACCGGGGCGCGGAACTCGTGGGTCGCCTTGAGCTCGACTGGTATCTCACCGACGTCGAGGCCGGGAGCGAAGCCGCGACCGACGGAGAGGTCCTTCACCGGGCTCTTGCCGCGCGACGAGAGCGAGCCGACGGCCGCCTCGCGCTGCTTGTCCTGGTCCTCGACCATCGAATGCAGCCGCTCCTCGCTGGGCTGCTTCTGATGCGACGAGCGCGGCCGCTCGCGATCGACGTCGAAGGCCTCTCCCCCGGCCAGTCCGTGGTTCTCCGCCACCTTCTCGACGAACTGTCGAGAGCCTTCGTCGAGATCCAGGAAGTGCATGCCGATGCCGGCGGGCCGGTGCAGGGCATCGCGCTCTCCGCGCACCCACGCCACCAGGCAACGTCCGGCGAAGAGGCGGAACCCGTCCTCCATCTGGCATTCGACGTCGACCTCGAGGCCTTTCGCCAGCACCAGATCGGTGGGCACGAAGAGGCCGTCGGGTGAGATCCAGGCGCTGTAACGCTCGACGAACTCGGCGAAGTCGGCGGCGACGATCTCGAGACGCGGCAGCTCCCCGCCGGCGGCGTCGGCTTCGCGGAGCTGCACGGAGATCGTCATGTTCCGGCTCTGGGAGTGTGGGCGCCGGCGGCGACGGACGCGGTGCACCGCCAGGCGGTCCTGAGGCTCGGTGTCGTCCTGGGATCCGGGCGCATCGCTCACCCTACCAGCAGCAGCGGCCAGCCCGCCTCGACGCCCCGCGGTGGCTCCCGGGCGACTGTCCGCCCAGGCTAAGGGTGATCCACGCCGCCGGCGGTGCACTACTATCCCGACGCGACTGTCCCGACGCGCGCATCCCGAATCGTCGGCCGTCCGGCCATCTTCCCGTCGCGGGCACGGGAGTCGGGCCGACCCGCGATCCACGTGGACGGATTCCGCAACCTCTCCGGAGATCGACGACTTGACCAGGAGCCGCAACCCGCCGGGCGCCGACGGCGACGCCGAAGAAGCCGAGGCCGCCGAAGACGCCGCCGCGGCCGTCGGGCGATCCACCGACCTCGTCGCGCTGCGCGACCGCATCGAAGCGATCGACGCTCGGCTCATCGAGCTGATGCGCCAGCGCAAGGAGGTCTCGGAGGCCGTCGCCTCCGCGAAGATCCAGCAGGCGGTGCCCTTCCGCGACGCGCTGCGCGAGGAGCAGGTGCTCACCGGCGTGCGTCAACGCGCCCTCGATCTCGGCCTCGACCCGCGCCAGATGGAGCACCTCTACCGGCTGGTCATGGAGATCTCGATCAGCCACCAGCAGGCGTACCTCGAGCAGCTCGGCGACGTGCCGCTGCGGGTCGCCTATCAGGGCGTCGAGGGCTCGTACAGCCACCTGACCTGCCAGCGACGCTACGCCGGACGTGCCGGTGGCGTGCTGCTCACCGGCTTCGAGACCTTCCGCCGCGCCGCCGACAGCGTGCGCGAGGGCATCAACGACGTCGCTCTGCTGCCGATCGAGAACAGCACCGCCGGCAGCATCAACGAGACCTACGACCTGCTCTCCGAGGGCGGTCTGGTGATCAACGCCGAGGAGATCCTGCGCGTGTCGCACTGCCTGCTCGGCCTGCCCGGGGCGAAGCTCGATGCGGTGCGCCGCGTCTTCTCGCACCCCCAGGGGCTGCGTCAGTGCGAGCGCTACCTGCAGCGACTGGGTGTCGCCGTCGAGGAGGTCTTCGACACCGCCGGGGCGGCTCAGCAGGTGCGTGATCGCGGCGATGCGACGATCGCCGCGATCGCCAGCGAGAACGCCGCCAGCGTGTGGGGGCTCGAGATACTCGCCCGCGACGTCCAGGACCACTCAGCGAACTTCACCCGTTTCGTCGAGGTCGCCGTCGAGGCGGCGCCCTGTCCTCCCGACCGGCCGTGCAAGACCTCGCTGCGCCTGGTCACCGGCAACGAGCCGGGAGACCTCGGAGAGGTTCTGCGCCACTTCTCCAGCCGCCGCATCAACCTCAACAAGCTCGAGTCGAGGCCGGTGCCGCAGCGCCCCTTCGAGTACTGCTTCTACCTCGACATAGAGGGCCACGCGCAGTCGCGACCGGTGGTCGAAGCACTGCGGGCGATCGAGAAGCACACCGAAGAGCTGGCGATCCTGGGCACCTACCCGCGGGCCCGCGGTCAGCAGTGAGCGACCCGGCGGGCCCCACAGCGCTCCCCGACAGTCGCTACGACATCGCGATCGTCGGAGCCGGCATCGTCGGCCTGGCGACGGCGTTGCGCCTGCAGGCCGACGGCGGTCTGCGGGTGGTCGTGGTCGAGGCCGAGCCCGGCCCGGCGCGCCACCAGACCGGCCACAACAGCGGCGTCATCCACTCCGGCCTCTACTACGCGCCTGGCTCGGCCAAGGCCGTCGGATGCGTCGAGGGACGGCGCCGTCTGCTCGACTTCTGCGACCGCAACGAGATCCGCTACGAGCTCTGCGGCAAGCTGGTCATCGCCACCTCCGACGACGAGCTGCCGCGACTCGACGAGCTCGAGCGACGCGGCCGCGCCAACGGCCTGCGGGGGCTGCAGCGCCTACCCGGGGAGCGCATCGCCGAGTTCGAGCCGCACGCGGTCGGCCTGGCGGCCCTGCACGTGCCCGAGACCGGGATCGTCGACTACACCCAGGTCGCACACGCCTACGCCAGGCGCTTCCAGGAGCTGGGTGGCGAGCTGCGCCTCGGCACCAGGGTCGTCGGAGTGCGGCGTCGTTCGGGCTCGACCGTCGTCGAGACCGACGCCGGCACCGTCGAGGCGCGGTCGCTGATCAACTGCGCCGGTCTCCAGAGCGACCGCGTCGCTCGCCTCGCCGGCGCCAGGCCACGGCTGCGCATCGTGCCGTTCCGAGGCGACTACTTCGACCTCGCCGCGAACCGGCGCCCCCTGCTGCGCGGCCTGATCTACCCGGTGCCCGATCCCCGCTTCCCCTTTCTCGGCGTGCACCTGACGCGGCGCATCGACGGCTCGGTGGAGGCCGGACCGAACGCGGTGCTGGCGTTGCACCGGCACGGCTACGCCGGGGAGCTCGGTCTGCGCGACGCGGCGTCGGCGCTGCTCTACCCGGGGACCTGGGTGCTCGGCCTCAAGTACTGGCGCATCGCCGCCAGCGAGTTCCTCCGCGCCGGCTCGCCCGAGCGCTTCGCCCGCGCCCTCGCGCGCTTCGTGCCGGAGATCACCGCCGCGGATCTCGAGCCGGGCGGCTGCGGCATCAGGGCCCAGGCCCTGAGCCACGGAGGAAGGCTGCTCGACGACTTCGCCATCGAGCGCTCGCCCGGAGCCCTGCACGTCCTCAACGCACCCTCGCCCGCCGCCACCGCGTCGCTGGCGATCGCCGAGCGGATCGTCGAGCGGGCGCATGACGAGCTCGGGCTTCTGACGCCCGGCGTTCAGCCGAGAAGGGCCGGATGACGCGCTCCGAGAGCAGCGGCGCGCACGACGCCGTGCGCCAAGAGCGTCTCGAGCTCGCCGCACCGCCGGACGCGGAGGGCGCGGAGGGCACGGAGGGCGCGGCGCCGATCGACGCGATCCACACCGTCGGCGAGCGCCGCGAGGCGCTGCTGGTCCTCGGCCACGGCGCCGGCGCCGGTATGGAGCATCCGCATCTCGAGCGACTGGCCTGCCGGCTCGCCGAACGCGGCGTCGCCACCCTGCGCTACCAGTTCCCCTACATGCAGCGTGGCGATCGGCGGCCCGACCGGCCGCCGGCGCTGGAGGCGACGGTGCGGGCCGCGGTGCATGGCGCCAGCGAGCTGGCCGCCGACACGCCGCTGTTCGCCGGCGGCCGCTCGATGGGGGCGCGGATGACCCTGCGCGCGGCGGCGCAGGAGCCGCTCCCCGGCGTCGCCGGCCTGGTGCTCTTCGCCTTCCCGCTGCACCGGGCGCTACGGGTCCGCGACGACGATCCGCAGCGTCTCGAGCGTGCCGTGCACCTGTCACGGGCCGACCTGCCGATGCTGCTGCTGCAGGGCACCCGCGACGCGCTGGCCCGCCCTCACCTGCTCGAGGCGGCGCTCGGTGACACCGATCCGCAACGCTGCCGGGTGCACTGGATCGAAGGCGCCGACCACTCCTTCCGCACCCTCAAGAGCCTCGGCCGCAGTCTCGAGGAAGTCGAGACCGAGCTCGCCGACCGGGTCGCCTCGTGGGCTCGCTCAGTGCCGGAGGAAGCGCCGCCGTACTAAGCTCCCGGCACCTGCGACCCGGCGCCGCGAGCCGCCGACGGCCGCTGCGCAACGACACCCGTCTGGAGTGCCCCAATGCCAACGCTACGATCCGACGTCCGAAGGACGGTCACCGGCGGCCATCACCGCGGCCTCTGCGCCGTCCTCTTCTCCGCCCTCTTCGCCTCCACCCTTCTGATGGCCTGCAGCACCGACACAGAGACCGCCGCAGCCGGCCCGACGATCCGCGGTCCGCTCGACTATCCGGAGGCCGAGCGCACGGACCACGTCGACGTGTACTTCGGCGAGCAGGTGGCGGACCCCTACCGCTGGTTCGAGGACCTCGACTCGGCGCAGACGGCGAGCTGGGTCGAGGCGCAGAACGAGCTGGCGCGGCCGTTGCTCGAGGCGCTGCCGGCGCACGAGGCGATCCAGCGGCGACTCACCGAGATCTGGGACTACGGGCGCTACACGCAGCCGTTCAAGGAGAGTGGGCGCTACTTCTACTTCTACAACACCGGCCTGCAGAACCAGAGCGTCCTCTTCCTCACCGACGACGTCGCCGAGGAGGGCCGCGTGGTGCTCGACCCCAACTCCTTCAGCGAGGACGGCACCGTGTCGCTGGCAGGGCTCTCGGTGTCACCCGATGGCCGCAAGATCGCCTATGCGCGCTCCGACGGCGGATCGGACTGGGACTACTGGACCGTCCGCGACCTGGACAGCGGCGAGGACCTGGCCGAGACGATTGCCGACACCAAGTTCACCGGCGCCTCCTGGACCCGCGACTCGGCGGGCTTCTACTACTCGCGCTACCCGAAGGGCGAGGACGGCCAGGCCGACGATCAGCTGGCGGTCAAGCTCTACTACCACCGCCTCGGCACCCCGCAGTCCGAGGACCGGCTGGTCTACGAGATCCCCGAGCACCCCAAGCGCAACCCCTACGGCTACGTGACCGAGGACGGCCGCTTCCTCGTCCTCTCCATCCAGGAGGGCTACCTCACCAACGCCGTCTACTACCAGCGGCTCGATCGACCGGACGCACCGGTCGTCAAGCTGCTCGACGAGTGGGACGCCCGCTACTCGTTCCTCGGCAACGTCGGCGACCGCTTCTTCTTCCAGACCAACCTGGAGGCGCCGAAGGAGCGGGTCATCGCGATCGATCTCGAGCGGCCGCAGGAGAAGGTCGAGGTCCTGCCCGAAGCCGAGGAGACTCTCGAGGGCGCCTCGATGGTCGGCGGTCACCTGGTGGCGCAGTACCTGCGCGACGCCCAGTCGGTGGTCTCGGTCTTCACCCCGGACGGAGCTCCGGTGCGCCAGGTCGAGCTGCCCGGCATCGGCAGCGTCGGCGGATTCGGCGGCAAGTGGGACGATCCGGAGACCTTCTACACCTTCACCGGCTTCATCGATCCGGCGTCGATCTACCGCTACGACGTCAAGACCGGCGAGAGCGAGCTCTTCCGCCGCTCGGAGGTCGCCTTCGACTCCACTCCCTACACCACCGAGCAGATCTTCTACGAGAGCAAGGACGGCACCCGCGTGCCGATGTTCCTCGTCCACCGCAACGACCTCGAGCGCGACGGCAGCAACCCGACGCTGCTCTACGGCTACGGCGGCTTCAACGTCTCGCTGAGCCCCAGCTTCAGCCTGTCGCGAGCCGCCTGGCTGGAGATGGGCGGCGTGCTCGCCGTGGCCAACCTGCGCGGCGGCGGCGAATACGGCAAGGAGTGGCACCTGGCCGGCACCAAGGACCGCAAGCAGAACGTCTTCGACGACTTCATCGCCGCCGCCGAGTGGCTGATCGCCAACCGCTACACCTCGTCCGAGAAGCTCGCGGTGCAGGGCGGCAGCAACGGTGGCCTGCTGGTCGGCGCGGTGATCACCCAACGCCCGGAGCTGTTCGCAGCGGCGCTGCCGGCGGTCGGGGTGCTCGACATGCTGCGCTACCACACCGCCTCGGCGAACGCGCGCAACTGGTCGACCGACTACGGGCTCAGCGAGGTCGAGGAGGAGTACCGCGCCCAGCGCGCCTACTCGCCGGTGCACAACGTGCGCGAGGGCATCTGCCTGCCGCCGACCCTGGTCACCACCGCCGACCACGACGATCGCGTCGTGCCGTGGCACAGCTTCAAGTTCGGCGCCGAGATGCAATATCGGCAGAGCTGCCACAACCCGATCCTGGTCCGGGTCGAGACCCGCGCCGGCCACGGCGCTGGCACGCCGACCTGGATGCAGATCGAGAACCTCGCCGACCAGTACGCCTTCCTCGCCGACCAGCTCGGCATGGAAGTCGACTTCGGCGCCCCGGAGAGCTGAGGCGACGGGTCAGCGGCGTGAGACGTGGGGGTTGCCGTCGAGCCACCACCGCCACGGCTTCTCCGTCGCCTGTCGGATGCCGATGCGGGGGCCGCGACGGCGGCGCCCACGCGGCGGGTTGCCGTCGTCGAGCAGCGCCACGGCGGCGCCCTCGTCGAGCAGGTCGACGCCGTCGTGCGAGCCGTCGAGGCCCAGGGCCTGGGTCGTCCTCGCCGGGCCGGATGCCAGGTCTCTTGAGGTGCGCGCCGCGGCTCGTCGGCTCCACATGATCTCCTCGCCGAGCACGGGCTCGACGGCACGAAGCAGAACCGCTGCTCCGACGCCCGGCGGCCCGACGACGACGTTGCAGCACCAGTGCATGCCGTAGGTGAAGTAGACGTAGAGGTGGCCCGCCGGTCCGAACATCGTGCGGGTGCGTGGCGTCACGCCCCGGTGGCTGTGGCTCGCCGGATCGTCCTCGCGGTAGGCCTCGACCTCGACGATCCTGCCCGCAGTCAGCTCGCCGGCCGGCGACCGGCTGGCGAGGATCTTCCCGAGCAGCGCCGGCGCCACCCGCAGCACCGACCCCTCGAGAGCCTCGCGCCGCAGCCGGCGCCAGCCGGTGGGCAGCTCCGGGCGCGGCGCGACGCTCAGTCCTCGCCGCCGGCGCGGAAGGTGGAGAGCGGCAGGATGCTGCCCGGCTGGCGCCGCGACAGTGCCTCGATGTCGGCGCGGATCTGCGCCCGGTAGGCCTGGTAGGCCTCGGAGGAGGAGCCTCCTGGCACCACGGCATAGCCGCCGACCACCGCAGCCACGGGATGACCCGCTCCGCCTGCGCGAGGTTCCCGGTCGTTGCCGGCACCCTGCTGCTCGACCACCGAGCGCGCCAGCCGGATCGACTCCAGCGCCACCTCGTTGTCGCTCGGTCGATCGCCGCCGCGGTCGTCGAAGCCGTCGTCGGCGCCCCCGCGGCGGAGCGGCCCCGGCGCCGCGACGGCCCACGCCGCCGCCCGTTGCTCGGGGGTGATCCACTCGCCGTCGTGCGGCACCAGGCCGCGACTCCGCATCAGCTCGTCGTGCAGCACCCAGGCGCCGCGGTCGTCCCGCACGTAGCCGCTGGCCGCCAGCAGCGGTTCCAGTCCCTCGAGCTCGGGACGGGCACGCGCCAGCACCAGGGCGAGGGAGCGCGCCTCCCGCGCCAGTCCGTTGAGCTGCGCCCAGCGCACCAGGTCGAGCAGATCCTCGCCCGAGCTGCCGGGGTGCTCGAGCAACCGGTCGCGGTACTCGCGGAAGCGCTGCAGGGCCGAGCTGCGCTCGACGACCTCGAGCACCTGGTCGTTGGGCAGCCGCAGCCTGCCGCCCTCCGGCAGCTCGACGACGACGTGGGTCTCGGTGCGCACCGCGACGACGTCCTCGAAGCTGCTGCCGTTGCGCAGGTGGACGTCGTCGGCCTCGGCACCGGGCGCCGCGGCCATCGCGAACGCCATCGCGGCCACGGCCGCCCGGGTCGCACGACGCTGCGATCGCTTCGATCGTTCGCTCCAGCGCTGCATCTCCACCTCCGTGTCGGCGACCCTCTCAGCAGGAGGGACCATTCTGACAGAAGGGGGCCGCAGGCCACGCTGCTATCGTTCGGGGCGCTTTCGGCGGTGCACTCTCGGCGGTGCAGGAGGAGGGCGATGGCCACGGTCGCATTCATCGGGCTCGGCGTCATGGGCTATCCGATGGCCGGGCACCTGGTGCGCGCCGGGCATCGGGTAGCGGTGTACAACCGCACGCGCAGCCGCGCCGAGCGCTGGCTCGAGGAGCTCGGCGACGAGCACAGCGTTCTGGCGCCGACACCGAGAGAGGCGGCGCTGCAGGGCGACTACGTGATGCTGTGCGTCGGCGACGACAACGACGTCCGCGCCGTCGCCCTGGGACCGGACGGAGCCACCGCGGGAATGGAGCCGGGGTCCGTGCTCGTCGACCACACCACCGCCTCCGCGACCGTCGCCAGACAGCTCGACGCGGTGTGCAGGGAGAACGGCGGCAGCTTCCTCGACGCTCCGGTCTCCGGCGGCCAGGCGGGAGCCGAGAAGGGCACCCTGACGGTGATGTGTGGCGGCTCCGAGGAGAGCTTCGACAAGGCGAGCGACGTGATCTGGTCGTACGCCGCCAACGTCACCCGCATCGGGCCGGCCGGCTCCGGACAGCTCGCCAAGATGGTCAACCAGATCTGCATCGCGGGGCTGCTGCAGGGGCTCTCCGAGGCGCTGCACTTCGCCGAGCGGGCCGGACTCGATCCGCACCGGGTGGTCGAGGCGATCTCGCGCGGCGCGGCGCAGTCGTGGCAGATGGACCACCGCGCCGACACCATGCTCGCCGGCGAGTTCGATCACGGTTTCGCCGTGCAGTGGATGCGCAAGGACCTCGGCATCGCTCTGCGCGAGGCGCGCGCCCGCGGCGTGTCGCTGCCGGTGACCGCGCTCGTCGACCAGCTCTACGCCGAGGTCGAGGCGATCGGCGGCAGGCGGTGGGACACCTCCAGCCTGATCGCGCGACAGCGACACGCCCATCGTCGCGCCCCGACACCGTCCGGTGACGACGCCCGCGACGACGACACCGAGGCCGAGACCGTGCACGAGGAGGAGCTGCAGTGACCTGGAATCGCTTCACCGTACGGGTCGTCCTGGCCATCGCCTCGGCCGCTGTTCCGGTCGCGGCGGTGGCGGCGGCCGACTCGCCACCGACCTTCTACCGTGACGTCCTGCCGCTGCTGCAGGACAACTGCCAGGAGTGCCACCGCGAGTCCGGCGCCAACTACGGCGGCATGCGCGCGCCGATGGCCTTCACGTCGTACGAGAGCACCCGACCGTGGGCTCGATCGATCGCCAGGCAGGTCGCGAGCCGCGAGATGCCGCCCTGGGACGCGGCGCCCGAGCACAACGGCGTCTTCCGCAACGAGCGCACCCTCGACGACGAGCAGATCGCCACCCTCGTCTCGTGGGCGCGGGCCGGAGCGCCGGCGGGCGATGCCTCCGAGGCGCCACCGCCTCGCGTCTTCCCCGCCAGCGGCGGCTGGCAGATCGGCGAGCCCGACCTGGTGGTGCGCATGCCCGAGCCGTTTCTCGTCGAGGACGACGTCGAGGATCTCTACGCCGCCTTCTCCCTGGTGCTCACCGAGGAGATGCTGCCCGAGGACCGCTGGGTCGTTGCCTTCCAGTGCCAGCCCGACTCGCAGGTGATCCACCACTTCAACCTGCACCTGCTGGAGCCGGACGAGAACGGAGAGCTGCCGCCGCCGCCGGAGTTCCCGGACCAGACCCAGATCGCGCCGTCGCCGCAGAACGCCGGGCGCTACATGGGCGGAGTCTCCTCCGGCAGCGAGGCCAACTTCTATCCCGAGGGCTACGGGTTCCTGCTCAGGAAGGGCAGCCGGGTGACCTTCGACATCCACTACCACAAGGAACCGGGGGCGGGCACCGCGGTCTGGGACCAGAGCTCGATCGGCTTCCGCTTCGCCGACGAGCCGGTGAGCAAGGCGCTCGGTTCTGGCTTCGCGCCGCTGATGAACTTCACCTTCGCCATCCCGCCGGGAGCCGAGAGCCATCAGGTCGGTCCTCTGGTGTCGCCGCCAGCGGCCCATCCGGTGGACATCATCGCCCTGATGCCGCACGCCCACATGCGCGGCAAGGCGGCCCGGTTCGTCGCCATCTACCCCGACGGCACGCGCGAGACGCTCCTCGACGTTCCGCGCTACGACTTCGAGTGGCAGACCGTCTACTACTACGACCAGCTGAAACAGGTGCCGGCGGGGACCCGGATCGAGTACACGGCGTGGTACGACAACTCGCCCGAGAAGGCCGCGATCTACGGCTTCGACCCGACCCGCACCGTCACCTTCGGTCAACCGTCGACCGACGAGATGGTCATGGGCTTCATCATGAGCGCACGGGCCGACGCGGAGGCGCCCGGGGCGGAGACGGCGGGCGACGACCGACGACCCTGAGACAGCTGGCTCCACCGCGTCCCACTCGCGCCGCCCCTGGCGCCGGTCGGCTCGCGGTGCTGCTGACCCTGGTGACACCCTGCGGAGCCACCCCGGCCGAGTGGGTGTGGCGACCGCTCGGCCCTCCGATCGCCGACGTCCTGGACCTGGCGGCTCCGGCCACGACCGGGTCGACTCTCATCGCCGCCACCGCGGGAGGGGGTCTGTTCACCAGCTCCGACACGTCGGCGAGCTGGTCCAGCGCGGGCGAGCCCGTCGGGCTCGATCCGACCGTCGTGCACGTCGATGCGGCGGCTCCCTGGGAGATCGTGGTGGGGACCCAGGAGGGAAGGGTGCACCGCTCCTTCGACGATGGCGCCAGCTGGACCGAGATCTCCCAGGGTCTGCCCGAAGGCGTCGCGATCAACGATCTCGCCCGCACCGGCTCCGGCGAGCTGCTCGTCGCGGGCGCCGGCAGCGGTGTCCGTCGGCTGGTCGGGGCGAGCTGGCAGCCGTCGTCGACCGGCCTCGGCTCGGCGTTCGTCGAGGACCTCGAGCCCGATCCGCACCTGACCTCCCGGCTCTGGGCCGGCACCGCGGCGGGCGTCTACCGCAGCGACGACGCGGGCGCCACTTGGATCTCGGCCAGCACCGGCATCGGCAGCCTGCTGGTCCGTTGCCTGCTCGCCGACTCGACGCAGCCGGGTCGACTGTGGGCCGGGACCGCCGGCAGCGGCATCTTCCTCTCCACCGACGGGGGCTCGACCTGGAGCGCCGACAACGGCGGAGTCGGCGATCCGCAGGTCCGCGCCCTCCTCCAGCGCGGCACCCTGCTCGCCGCCGCCAGCGGGTCCCGGGTGCTGACCCGCAACGTCGCGGTGCCGGGCTGGACACCGCTGGGAGAGGCGCTGGCGTCGACCGTGCGCAGCCTCGAAGACCTCGGCGGCACCTGGTTCGCAGGCAGCGCCGGAAGCGGTGTCTTCCGTTTCGATCCCGGAGCGGGCGCCAGCGGCCAGTGGACGCCGCGCAACCAGGGCCTCGAAGCGGCCTTCGCGCTCGCCGCGACGGCCGCGGCAGCCACCGACCAGCTCTTTGTCGGCACCAGCGGCGCCGGCGTGTGGAGCTTCGATCGAGGAGACTGGGAGACACGTTCGCAGGGTCTCGCAAGCAACTTCGTCACCGCTCTGGCCGAGGACCCTGTCAGCGGCCGCCTCTACGCCGCGACCGCCGGCTCGGGAGTGCAGCGCAGCGACGACCTCGGAGCCAGCTGGCTGCCGCCGGGCACCGGCATCTCCGGCGCCTTCGTCCGACGCGTCCGGCGCAGCGCCACCGCGGATCTGCTCGCGGCGACCAGCTCCGGCGTGCTGCGAAGCTCCGACCACGGACAGTCCTGGCAGTCGAGCGGTCTCCCCGGCGTCGACGTGCGCGCGCTGGTCGCGGCACCGGTCGACAGCGCGCACTGGTTGGCCGGCGCCAGCAGCGGTGCGCTCTCGTACTCGATCGACGACGGCGCCAGCTGGGCGCCGTTCGGTGACGTCGGCGCCGCCGCGCGCGATCTCTCCTACGGCGGCGATCTGGCTCTCTGGGTGGCGAGTGAGTCCGGGGTCTGGTCGACCGGGCCGCCGAGCGCGACCGCAGGCCGCGGCGACCGGTCCACGGTCGGGGCGACAGGAGCACTGCCGCAGCCCTGCGGGCTCGACGGGGAGCGGGTCACCGCCATCCGCGAGCACGACGGCGCCGTCTGGGCGGCGACCCTCGACACCGGCGTCTGGCGCCTCACGCAAGGCTGCAGCGATCCGGACTGGGCGCCGGCGGGCGCCGGCATGCCCCAGACCGGCGTCTACGCGCTCGATCTGGTGCCCTCGAGCGTCCTCTACGGACCCGGCGCGAGCGGCGAGACACTGATCGCCTCGACCTACGGCGGCGGCGTCTTCGTGCTCGAGCCGGTCACGCCGTTGTTCGCCGACGGATTCGAGTCCGGTGACGTCTCCGCGTGGACGTCGTCCACGCGGTAGCCGTCACCGGCTCACCAGGGGTCCCTCGGCGGCCTACGCCGCCGAGGTGCTCCACGAGTCCGGTGACGCTCCAGCAAACGTCGTCCACGCGGTAGCCGTCACCGGCTCACCGGAGGGTCCCGCGGCGGCCTACGCCGCCGAGGTGCTCCACGAGTCCGGTGACGCTCCAGCAAACCTCGTCCACGCGCCAGCCGTCACCGGCTCACCGGAGGGTCCCGCGGCGGCCTACGCCGCCGAGCTGCTCCACGAGTCGAGCGAGCACTCAGCCCAACGCGACCCTCCGCCTCCTCCCCCTTCAGGGGGAGGATCGAGGTGGGGGTGTCCCGTCAAGCGAACACTCCTTCAGGGCTCCCCGCCTGCCGCCCTGCGACCTGCGCCAGCAAGATCCCGCCTCCTCGCCAGGAGCTCCGGTAGTGCGGATCAGCGGCGAGCCGCGTGCGGATCGTCCGCTGCATCCGCCCACGGAACCATACCGACTTCACGAAGCCCCATCCTTTATGCTCGATCCGATGGAATGGCCCGAGATCCCCGAGCTGGTCTTCCGCCTCTGCCTGGCGGCGGCGCTCGGCCTGCCGATCGCCTGGGACCGGGAGAGGCGCACCCGCAGCGCCGGGCTGCGCACCTATCCCCTGGTCTCGATGGGCGCCTGCGCCTACGTCCTGGTCGGTGAGGTTTTCATCGCCAACCCGGCCGAGAACCCCGGCGCGACGGCGCGCATCCTGCAGGGGCTCCTCTCCGGCATCGGCTTCATCGGCGGCGGAGCGATCCTGAAGAACGACGACAAGGTCGCCGGCACCGCCTCGGCAGCGAGCATCTGGATCACCGGCGCGGTCGGTGTGGCGGTGGGGCTCGGCAGCTGGTCGATCGCCATCACCCTCAGCGTGCTGAACCTCATCGTCGTCGTGGTGCTGAGCGAGATCAAGTCGCGAGTGCCCACCGAGCCGGAAGAGTTCTGAGGCGGCGCGCCGGCCGCTCGCACCGCACGCTGGACTCAGCGTCCGGCCGGGCAAGGAAACGCAACGACAACCTCCGGGCAAAGCCCCTTTCTCCCGGAAGGACGATTCGACATGGAAGAGCCCCGCGACCACTACCCCCAGATCAGCGCCGCCGGCACCGACCAGGAGGTCGGCCCGGCGTTCAAGAACGACTTCGGGCGCTACTCGCAGTTCTCGCCGCTGTACACCGGCGGCAACGGCATCCTGCGCTCGTGCTTCGACGGCAACCTGGGGCGCTGGGTGCTGCTCAAGACTCTGCCGGAGAAGCTGGCCAAGCAGCCCAAGGACCGGCGGCGCCTGATGCGCGAGGCCCGGGTCACCGCGCAGCTGCAACATCCGAACACGGTTCCGGTCTACGAGATGGGCCTCGACCACTACGGCGACGTCTACTTCGCGATGAAGCGGATCGAGGGCGAGAACCTGTTCGAGATCATCCGCCGGATCGCTCGCGGCGACGAGGCGACTCGCGCCGAGTTCAACGTCGAGCGCATGCTGGGGACCCTGATCCAGGCGTCGCTGGCACTCGCCTACGCGCACACCCATGGCGTCATCCACCGCGACGTCAAGCCCGAGAACATCATCATCGGGACCTACGGCGAGGTCTACCTGATGGACTGGGGCGTGGCGAAGGTGCGCGGCATGGCCGCCGAAGGCGACAGCGAGGAGATCGACGACGCCGCCCTCTTCGAGCGCCTGACGATCACCGGCAAGCGTCCCGGCACACCCCTCTACATGTCGCCGGAGCAGGTCGCCGGAGAGGAGGTCGACGAGCGCACGGACATCTTCAGCATGGGTGTGGTGCTCTACGAGGCCCTGGCCGCCCGCGAGCCCTTCCGTGGCCGCGATCTCGAGGAGACCTTCGACAACATCCGCAACGCGAAGCCGACTCCGCCGAGCGAGATCGCCACCCAGTGGCAGGTCGATCGCGAGCTCGACGCGATCTGCTTCCGGGCGCTGGAGAAGGACCCCGCGAACCGATTCCAGTCGATGTTCGAGATGATCCGCGCCGTGCGCCGCTTCCGCGCCAGCAAGGTCGGCGGCGATCTCGGCTGAGCGGCGGCTCGAGTCCCGACGGCGACGGCCCGCAGGCCGAAACAGCGCAGGAGGCCGGGCCGTCTCCCAGCAGTCCTCTGCCGGGTCCGCGACCGCCCTTCGCACCCTGCCCGCCGCTTCGCGTACTCCAGCGCCAACACGCACGGACCTCCAGTCAGAGGCGAACATCCGACCGAGTTCCCGACCGCGAACGCACCGGGGCGAGCGTCTCGTCCCCGGCGCCTCGGCCGCAGACGCATCCTTCGGGGCCCCGAGGCCTCGCTGCCATACGGTGACTCCATTGTCCAAACTCACTCGCTCCGTCGCCCCCGCCGCCCCTCTGGCGGCTCTCCTCCTGGTCGCCACGCTCGTGGCGACCGCCCTAGCCTGCACCTCGGACCCGGCGCCGGCAGCTGCGAACGACCGAGAGCGCCCGCCGACCCGGGTGTTCGTCACCGAGGTGTCGACCCACACCACGAGCAGTGACGTGGTCACCGTCGGTTCGCTGCGCTCGCCCCGCACGACCGTGGTCTCGCCCGACGTCGCCGGGATCGTGCAGGCGCTGGACGCCCCCGAGGGTCGCGAGATCGGGCGCGGACACGTCATCGCGCGCCTCGACGACGCCGAGGACCGTGCCGCCGTCAAGGTCGCCGAGGCGCGGCATCGCAACGCCGAGCTGGCGGTGCAGCGGGCGCGGCCACTGGTCGACGGTGGCGTCGTGGCGCAGCAGGTGCTCGACGACGCCGAGGCCGAGCTGGCCACCGCCGAAGGACTGCTCGAGGAGGCCCGTACCCGCCTCGGCAAGACGGTCGTGCGGGCGCCGTTCGCCGGCCTCGTCGGCATCCAGACCGCTCAGCTGGGGCAGTACGTCGGCTCCGGCGACCCGCTGATCGAGCTCACCCAGCTCGATCCCCTCGAGCTCCTCTTCACCGTGCCCGAGGAGCAGGCGTCTCAGGTCCGCATCGGACAGGTCATCGATGGACGCGTCGGCCGCTGCGGCATGCCCTTCGAGGCGGTCGTCGAAGCGCGCAACCCGGCGCTCGACGCCAGCACCCGCACCCTCACCGTGCAGGCCGCGGTACCCAACCCGGAGCGCGAGCTGCTGCCCGGCATGTCGGTGCGCGTGCGCCTGCGCGTCGGCGAGCAGTCGGAGGCTCTGGTCATCCCCCGTGAGGCGCTGGTGGCGCAGGGGACCGGCTACGTCGCCTGGGTCGTGGCCGACGACGACACCGCGGCGCCGCAGCCGGTCACCCCGGTCCGCTTCCTGCCCGACGTGGTCGAGGTGGAGGGGATCGCCGCCGGCACCCGGGTGGTGGCGGCGGGACATCAGAAGCTGCAGCCCGGTGCTCCGGTGGCGCCCGAGCCGTGGCAGGCCACCATGAATCCCAACCTGGCGCGCGGCGCCAGCGAGGAGGACGACTGCTTCGGCGAGCAGAGCACGGTGCGCGAGCCGGAGGCGGCCTCTTGAGCCTCTCCGACGTCTCGATCCGCCGGCCGGTCTTCGCCACCGTCGTCAACCTCCTGATCGCGGTGCTCGGGGTGGCGGCCTTCGGGGTGCTGCCGGTGCGCGAGTATCCCGACATCGACGTGCCGGTCGTCTCGATCACCACGACCTACTTCGGCGCCAGCCCGGAGACCGTCGAGAACACCGTGACCGAGCCCCTGGAGCAGGCTCTCGGCGGTATCGAGGACGTGCGTTCGATCCGCTCGACGAGCGCCTACTCGGTGAGCCAGATCAACGTCGAGTTCAACGCCGGGCGCGACATCGACAACGCCGCCACCGACGTCAGCAACTCGATCCAGCGAGCCTTCGGCGAGCTGCCCAGCGAGGCCGAGACACCGATCGTCTCCAAGGCCTCGGCCGGCGGCTCTGGCGCCATCATGTGGATCACCCTGTTCGGCGACTCCTACTCGGCCCAGGAGAAGACCGACATGGCCGAGCGCCTGGTGCGCACTCCGCTGCAGCTGCTGCCCGGTGTCGCCCGGGTGATGATCAGCGGCGAGCAGCGCTTCGCCATGCGCATCTGGCTCGATCCCGCCAAGATGACCGCCCGCGGCGTCGACGCCAGCGACGTGCGGGCGGCGATCCGCTCCAACAACCTGCAGGTCCCCGCCGGCGAGATCCAGGGCGAAGGCCGGAAGTTCACCCTCAACGTCGAGGCGCAGCTGGCCGACCCATCGCTGTACGAGAACTTGGTCATCCGGCGCGACGGCGACCAGACGGTGCGCATCCGCGACATCGGCAACGTCGAGCTGGGCTCCTCGAACTACAACGCGATCACCCGCTCGCAGGGCCGACCGACGATCGGCGTCGGCATCATCCCGCAGTCCACCGCCAACGAGCTCGAGGTCTCGCGGGCGGTGCGCCAGATGCTGCCCGAGATCGAGAAGTCGCTGCCCCCGGACACCGAGCTTTTCATCGGCCCCGACAACACGATGTTCGTCGAGGCGTCGCTCGAGGAGGCGTACCGGACGCTGGCGATCGTCTTCGTCATCGTCGTCCTGGTCAACCTGCTCTTCCTGCGCTCGGTGACCACCACCGTGATCACCAGCGTCGCGATCCCGATCTCCCTCGTCGGCACCATGGCCGCGATGGTCCTGCTCGGCTTCTCGATCAACGTGCTCACCGTGCTCGGTCTGATCCTCGCGATCGGCATGCTGGTCGACGATTCGATCGTGGTGCTCGAGAACATCTACCGCCGGCAGGAGCTCGGCGAGTCGCCGCGGGTGGCGGCCTTCCACGGCGCCCGCGAGGTCTTCTTCCCGGTCATCGCCACCAGCTCGGCCGTGGTGGCGGTGCTGGTGCCGCTGGCCCTGGTCTCGGGCAACACCGGTCGTCTGTTCCGCGAGTTCGCCTGGACCATGGCGGCGGCGGTCATCCTCTCGACCTTCGTGGCGCTGACCGCGGTGCCGATGGCGTGCGCGGTCTTCCTGCGCATCCGCGGCAAGCACGGCCGCCTCTACGAGGCGATCGAGAGCGGCTTCAGGGCTCTGGATCGTGGCTACCGCCGCGGACTCGACTTCGCGCTCCACCATCGCGGCCTGATGGCGGGGATGCTCCTGCTCACCCTGGTGGCGATGTTCCTGCTCTTCCGCTCGACGCCCTCCACCCTGGTGCCGACCGAGGACCGTGGCACCTTCCTCACCGTGCTCAAGGCTCCGCAGGGATCGACCGCCGCCTACACCGATCGCGCCCTGCGCAAGGTCGAGGAGCACGTGCTCGCCCTGCCCGAGCTGCACGGCAGCTTCGCCGCGGTGGCGCTCGGCTTCGGCGGCCCGGCGGAGACCGCCAACGGGATCGTCTTCGCCCGACTCAAACCGTGGAACGAGCGCGAGCGTTCGCAGCAGGAGATCGTCGGCGAGCTGTTCGGCAAGTTCCAGGCGATTCCCGAGGCCCTGGCCTTTCCGATCAACCCCCCCTCGCTCGGCACCAGCGGCCGCAGCGCCGACATCGAGATCACGGTGAAGAGCTCGTCCGCCTCGCTGGACGAGTTCCGGCAGGTCGGTGAGGAGCTCCTGACGGTGCTGCAGGAGGAGGCGGGCCTGCTCAACGCCGACAGCAACCTGCTCTTCGACAACCCTCAGGTCGACGTGCAGATCGACCGCGAGCAGGCGGCGGACCTCGGCCTCAGCGCATCCTCGGTCGCCGACTCGCTCCGGCTGCTGGTCTCGGAGGGCCCGGCCGACGAGTTCGTGCTGCGCAACAAGCAGTACGACGTGATCATGGCGCTGGCGCCGCGCTACCGCTCCTTCCCCGAGCAGCTGCGCGAGGTGCACCTGCGCGGCGGCAGCGGTGAGATGGTGCCGATGTCGAGCATCGTGACTGCCGAGACCACCACCGCGCCGGCGACGCTGAACCGCTACAACCTCGAGCGGTCGATGACCCTGACCGCGAATCTGGCGCCGGGGACGAACATGGGCGACGTGCTGCCGCGGGTGCTCGCCGGCTTCGAGGAGCGCCTGCCCTCCGGCTTCAGCACCGCGCTGGGCGGTGTCTCGCGCGAGTTCGTCGAGTCCGCCGGCGCCATCTACTTCACCTTCGGCATCGCGCTGCTGATCATCTTCCTCGTCCTGGCCGCCCAGTTCGAGAGCTTCCTGCACCCCTTCACCGTGATGCTCAGCGTGCCGCTGGCGTGCCTGGGCGCTCTGATCTCGCTGCGCCTCACCGGCCACACGCTCAACATCTACAGCGGCATCGGCATCATCCTGCTGGTCGGCCTGGTGACCAAGAACTCGATCCTCCTGGTCGACTTCGCCAACCAGGAACGAGCCCGTGGCACCGCCCTGCTCGACGCGCTCTACGCCGCCGGCCGCACCCGCTTCCGGCCGATCCTGATGACCAGCCTGACCTCGATCCTCGGCGCCCTGCCGCTCGCCCTGGCTTTCGGCGCCGGCGCCGAGAGCCGCCGCCCGATCGGCGTCGCGGTGGTCGGAGGCCTGCTCTTCTCGACCGCCTTCACCCTGATCATGGTGCCGGCAGTGCACTACCTGGTGGTGCGGGCCGGCGAGAAGCTCGGCATCAACACGATCCCGCCGCTCATCGAGCTCGACTTCGACGTCCCCGAGGAGAAGCGTCGCAAGCCGCGCTCCTTCGTCCAGCGAGCCGACTCCGACGACGCCCCCGCTGCGCCGGCCTGACCGACGCGGTCGACAGCGAGGCTCAGCAGAGCGGCCCAGTAGGGCGGTTCAGTCGAGCGGCAGCGGCTGCAGCGGCACCATCCACTGCAGCCTCGGCGTGCGTGGCGCGAGCCGGGCCAGATCGACCGTCGGCGAGATCATCTGCTGCTGCGGGCGCCCGTTCAATGAGATCGAGGAGACGACCCGGACCTCGCGGTCGGTGATCCCCGCCTGCGCGAGCCGCTGGCGGAGGTAGACGGCGAACTGGCGGGCCATCTCCGGGTCGTGCAGCATCACCCGACGCTGCAGTGGGGTCAGCAGGGCGTCGATGTCGCGCACCGGCTGGAAGTCGCCGGACACCGGATCGACGAGCACGAAGTCGAGTCGCCCGACCTTGTCGTGGATCTTCATCCGCCAGGCGAAGAGCGCGCCGCCTTCGGTCCAGTCGACCCAGCCCGGGTAGAGGAAGTGACGCAGCGGCACCAGCAGCTGCACCGCGCACCAGACCGCCAGCGCCGTCGCGATCCAGCGCTGCCGCAGGGTGAGGCGGGTGCCGGCACGCTGCGGCTGGGACGGCTCGTCGCCGATCACCTGGCGCGCAGCGACTCGTCGCGATGCCTTCTTCTTCGCGGTGCGCGCTGCCGGCCCCACCGCGTCCGGACGCCAACCGATGCGCCGCGGCCAGGTGGGATCGAAGAAGATCGTCGTAGCACCGATCATCAGCCAGGGGAAGATGCCGATGCTGAACAGCTGCGAGTTGAAGAGGTGGAAGCCGACCACGACGAGGAACGCGGCGATCCGCGTCCTCCTGTAGAGCAGCGCCGGCACGACCAGCAGGTCGAGCAGGAAGCCACCCCAGCTGAACATCGCCGGGGCCCAGGCGGTGCCGTACCACGAGAAGAACAGGCCTCCCTCGGCGCGTCCGGACTGCAGCCACGACTTCATCGGCTCGAAGCGAACCAACCAGTCGTAGTTGATCTTCGCGATGGCGCCGTAGACGTACGGGATCGCGAGCTGGAACTGCAGCAGCCGGAGCGCCCAGGCCGGCACCGTCGAGCGGAATCCACCCCCGGTGCGGCGGCTGCTCGGGACCACCGCGAAGAGCAAGGCGATCAGCGAGATCAGGTAGTCGTGGTTGTTGAAGAAGGCGCGGTCGGCGAGGAGCACGTAGGTCCACAGCAGCGCGAAGACGGCCGCCGCCGGCCGCACCCAACGGCCGATCGCGATCAGCAGCGCGCAGGGCAGCAGCACCCAGAAGATGATCCTCATCACCTCGTACGGCGCCGTGGCGACCCACTCGAAGTAGGGGAACTTGAAGTGGAACACCGGATCGGCGAAGCGCATCTCGAGCAGCATGCCGAGGTAGATCACGCAGTCGACCGCCATCACCAGGCCGAAGTAGCCGCGCGCGAAGGCCAGTGAATCGATCGGCACCGGCTCGAAGAGCGCCTCGATCTGGCGCCTCGCCTGCCGCCCCCAGCTCGCCGGCGCGGGCGCCGCGGCCGAGTCGCCGAGCTCCTCCCGGCCTCCGACGACGTCGTCGGGATCCTGTCGCGTCGACACTGCGTCCCCCTCTTCGGATCGCCGGCTCAGCGGACCGCAGTCGGCACCGCGGCCGGTCCGGCGCCCACCGTGGCGGCCACCGGCTCGCACAGTGCCGCGATCACCGCGTCGGCGGCGCGGTCGACCTCCTGCTCGGTCACCGAGAGGGGCGGAGCCAGCCGCAGGACGTTGCCGTAGAGGCCGCCGCGGCCGATCAGCACGCCCGCCTCGCGGGTCGATTCGAGGGCCCGGCGGGCGGCATCGGCGTCCGGCTCGAGCGTGCCCGGCCGCACCAGCTCGACGCCGTACATCAGCCCCTTGCCGCGCACCTCGGCGACCGACGCCGCGCCGCGCAGTCCCTCCTCCAGCCGGCGCCGGAGCTGCAGACCACGAGCGAGGGCGTTGCCCTGCAGATCGTGGCGCAGCAGGTACTCCAGATTGGCCAGCGCGGCGCGCGTGGCGAGAGGATTGCCGCCGAAGGTCGAGATCGAGCCACCCGGCAGACAGTCCATGATCTCGGCGCGACCGACCACGCCACCGAGCGCCAGACCGTTGCCGATCCCCTTGGCGAAGGTCAGGAGGTCGGGCTGCACCCCGTGGGCCTGGTAGCCCCAGAAGTGGTCACCGGTGCGGCCCCAGCCGGTCTGCACCTCGTCGACGACGAGCGGGATCCCCTCGCGCCGGAGCACCTCGCCGAAGGCGCCGAGCAGGCCGTCCGGCGGTACCACGAAACCGCCCACCCCCTGGATCGGTTCGGCGATCATGCAGGCCACGTCACCGGACGTCGCCACCTCGAGCAGGTTCTCGAGGTCGGCGACGCAGGCCGCGATCAGTCCGGAGTCGTCGAGGGCGCCGAACGGGCTGCGCAGCCGGTAGCCGCCGTGCACGAAGGCCACCTGCAGCGGCGACAGCCCGGTCGGCGACCAGCCTCGGTTGCCGGTCACGCCGAGGGCGGAGAACGAACGGCCGTGGTAGCTGCCGCGCAGCGCCAGCACCTGGTTCGAACGTCGATAGGCGGTGCACAACAACAACGCCGCGTCGTTCGCCTCGGTACCGGAGGTGGTGAAGAAGACCTTGGCGTCCGGGATGCCGGAGAGCTCGGCGATGCGCTCGGCGAGCTCGATCTGCGACTCGATCAGGTAGAGGGTCGAGGAGTGCAGCAGCCGACCCGCCTGATCGCGGATCGCGTCGACCACCTCCGGCACCGCATGTCCGGTCGAGGTGGTGAGGATGCCGCCGAAGAAATCGAGGTACTCGCGGCCACGCTGGTCCCACACCGTGCGGCCCGAGCCACGCTCCAGCGCCAGGGGCTGGTCGTAATAGAGCGCCACCCAGCGCGGCAGGACGGCGAGGTGACGCTGGTGCAGGCTCTTCTCGGTCTTCATCTCGGCTGCCTCGCGGATCGCACGTCAGTCGGCACAGGTTGGGAGCTCGATCGACGCAGTCGACTCAGCGAGCGATCTGTCCCTGCGTCAGCGGTTGCTGCGGCGTGCGCGGCTCGTCGGGATACAGGCCCGCGACCTGCTCGGCGTAGCCGTTGAACAGCTGGGTCTCGAAAGGCTCCTCGCTGCCCAGCCAGTAGGACGTCGTCTGGGGCCACCTGGGATGCGGGATGTAGGGGTTGACGTTCGACAGGAAGCCGTATTCGTGCGGCTGACGCTGCCAGAAGGTCCGCGGCTGCTCCTCCACCAGCTCGATGCGCACGATCGACTTCGGGCTCTTGTAGCCGTACTTCCACGGCACCGCGATACGGATCGGAGCCCCGTGCTGCTTGAGCAGCGGCTCGCCGTAGGCGCCCATCACCGCGAAGGTGAGCGGATGGGTGGCCTCGTCGATGCGTAGGCCCTCGTAGTAGGGCCAGTCGTAGTAGCTCGCCTCGCGCACTCCCGGCATCTGCTCGTCACGCCGCGCGGTGACGAAGCGCACGTGCTTCGCCTTGGAGCTCGGCTCCACCGCCTCGAGCAGCTTGCGCAACGGGAAGCCGCTCCACGGCACGTTCATCGCCCAGCGCTCGACACAGCGGAAGTGGTAGAGCCTCTCCTCCTGGGCGAAGGAGAACAGCGCGTCGAGGTCGAAGGTGCGGGGCTTGGCGCACTCCCCGACGACTTCGACCGACCACGGCTCGACCTCGAAGTCGGCGGTGTGCTCCCACACCGGGCCGCCCCTGCCGGGCAGGAACTCGTAGAAGTTGTTGTGGGTCGCCGCCAGCAGACGCTCGGTCTGCTGCGGCGCGATCCCGGTGGGAATGGTGAACGCCGGGTTGCGCTGCGCCGGGAAGATCTCGGGGCGCCGCAGCGGCACGTCGAGCGGCGTGCGCTCCTTCTCCTCGGCGGCACCGGCACTCTCCTGCGCCCCGCGGCCGGACCGGCCCGCAGCCGAACGTGCCGCGGCGGGCAGGGGGAGCGCGGCGAGACCGATCCCGAGGCTCAGGCCACGGACGATCCGCCGACGGTCCCAGAAGACCTCTGGCGGCGTCACCCGGCGGTCTCGGGGATCTGCGGATCGGCGCATCGCGGCATCTCCTCTCTGCTGCGCACTCTACCAGCGGGCCGTGCCGAGCCAGGCGCGGGCCGACGATGCGAGAATCGGGGTCGTGGAGGCCGCGAGATGGATCGAGCAGTGAGCCGGGGACGGGAACCGGTATGAGCCGGAGCGAGCAGCCGGCGGCGGGCCCTGCCGCTGCGGCACCCGTGCCCGAGACCCTCCTCTGCGGTTGGGGGCGCACCGCGGTGCGCGGCATCGAGGTGCGCGACGAGGCCCTGCAGCGCGCCGCCGCCGGGTTGCCGCTGACCCGAGGGCTCGGGCGCTCCTACGGCGACTCGTCGCTGCCGCCTCCCGGCAGCACCCGCGTCGCCGGCTCGGCGCTGGCCGACCGCGTTCTCTCCTTCGACCCGGAGTCAGGCCGACTGCGCGCCGAGGCCGGTCTCGGTCTTGCGGAGATGTCCCGGCTGATGCTGCACCAGGGGTGGTTCACTCCGGTGAGCCCGGGAACACAACACGTGACCCTCGGAGGCATGGTCGCCTCCGATGTGCACGGCAAGAACCACCACGTCGCCGGCACCATCGGTCGCTGGGTGCGCGAACTGCGCATCGCGCTGGCCGACGGCCAGATCGTCGACTGCAGCCGCGAGCAGCATCCGGACCTCTTCCTCGCCACTCTCGGCGGTATGGGACTCACCGGCCACATCCTCGAGGTGGAGCTGCAGCTCGAGCGCGTCCCGAGCGCCTGGATCGTGCGCGAATCGTTCCGGCTGCCCGATCTCGACCGGCTGCTGGCGAGGCTGGAGGAGGAGAGCCGCCGCTGGCCGCTCACCGCGGCGTGGATGGACACCATCACGCGGCGGCGCGGTGAGCAGGGCACGCTCGGCCGCGGCATCCTCTACGTCGGGCGCTGGGCCGAGGGCGACGAAGCGCCCAGTCGCCCGGCCCGGGCACCGAGACCGTTGCCGCTCCCGTTCGAGCTGCCTTCGGGCCTGCTCAACCGTGCCACCCTGCGATGGTTCAACCGACTGGTCTACGCCTCCCACTGGCGCGCCCACCGACGCGACGTGGTGCCGGCGCTGCGCTTCTTCTATCCGCTCGATCGGGTGCGGCGTTGGAACCTCGCCTACGGCCGTCGCGGGGTCACCCAGCACCAGAGCGTGCTGCCGCGGCAGAGCGCCAACCAGGGCATCCGCGAGCTGCTCGAGGTGCTCGCCGACGCGGGCGCCTGTTCTCTGCTCACCGTGGTCAAGGACTGCGGTGAGCAGGGCGACGGGATGCTGTCGTTCCCACGTCCCGGCATGTCGTTGGCGCTCGACATCCCGATCCAGCGCGACGCCGACGCCACCCGCCAGGTGATCGACCGCCTGAACGCCTGCGTCATCCGCCACCAGGGGCGTATCTACCTCACCAAGGACGGCTTCACTCGGGCGGAGGACTTCCGCCACATGGAGCCCCGGCTGGAGCGGTTCCTCGAAGCGAAGCGACGCTGGGATCCGAGCGGGGCGCTGCGCAGCGCCCAGAGCGACCGCCTCGGTCTCACCGCGCAGGCCGCGCCACGCGCTTCGGGTGCCGCCGAGCCGGCAGTCGCGCCGCCGCCGGCGCTCGCCGGGGCCTCTTCGCCATGAAGGTCGCGCTGCTCGGGGGCACCCGAGGCATCGGCCGGGCGGTGGCGCGGCGCCTCGCCGAAGAGGGCGATCGCCTCTTCCTGCTCGGGCGCGACGACGACGAGCTGGCGCGCAGTGCGCGCGACCTCGAGCAACGCGCCGTCGCCGCCGGTCACACCCTCGAGGTCGGTCACGCACGCTGCGATCTCGCCGAGCCGGGCGGCTTCGGCGCCGCGCTCGACGCCGCCGACGAGGCCCTGGACGGCTTCGACGCCCTGGTGATCACCGCGGCCCGCTTCGCCACCCAGCAGGCCCTCGAGGCGGACCCCGAGGAGGCGCTGCGCGTCTCCACCGTCAACTACGCCAACACGGTCGCGCTCTGCGAGCACGCGCGACCCAGGCTGCTCGAGCGGCGCGGCGTGCTCTGCGTGCTGACCTCGGTGGCAGGAGACCGCGGACGCAAGCCGGTGGTGATCTATGGCGCCTCCAAGGCAGGGCTCAGCGCCTACCTCGAGGGCCTCGACCACCGCCACCGGCTCGAGGGCCTGGGGGTGGTCGACGTGCGGCCCGGATTCGTGCGCACCTCGATGACCGACGGCCTGCGACCGCCGCCGTTCGCGGGCGAGCCCGGGCCCGTCGCACGCGACGTCGTGCGCGCCCTGCGCCGGCGCACGCCGGTGGTCTACACGCCCTGGATCTGGCGCTGGGTGATGCTGGCGATCCGCCTGCTGCCGCGCTTCGTCATGCGCCGCATCGGCTTCTGAGCCGCGGCGGGATCGGCGCGCCACCGCGCCGCAGGCTTCGGCGCTCCACCGCGCCGCAGCAGCATCGGCACGTTACCGCGACGCGGCCCGAGCCGGCCTCGCTGCGGCCGCTGCTCTGCTCAGAAGTGCACCACCGAGCGGATGCTCTTGCCCTCGTGCATCAGATCGAAGGCCCGGTTGATCTCCTCGAGCGGCATGGTGTGGGTCACCATCTTGTCGATCTCGATCTCGCCGTCGAGGTACTGCTGCACCATGCCGGGGAGCTCGCTGCGACCCTTGACGCCGCCGAATGCGGTACCGCGCCAGACCCGGCCGGTGACCAGCTGGAAGGGACGCGTCGAGATCTCCTGCCCGGCGCCGGCGACTCCGATGATCACCGACTCCCCCCAGCCCTTGTGACAGCACTCGAGCGCCGAGCGCATCAGCTGCACGTTGCCGACACATTCGAAGGAGTAGTCGACACCACCGCCGGTGAGCTCGACGATCACCTCCTGGATCGGCCGGTCGTAGTCCTTCGGATTGACGAACTCGGTGGCACCCAGCTGCCCGGCCATCTCGAACTTGTCTGGGTTGACGTCGATCGCGACGATACGACTCGCCTTCGCCATCACGGCGCCCTGGATGACGCTCAGTCCGATGCCGCCGAGCCCGAACACTGCGACCGTCGCTCCGGGCTCGACCTTCGCCGTGTTGAGCACGGCGCCGATTCCGGTGGTGATGCCGCAGCCGAGCAGGCAGACCTTGTCGAGCGGGGCCTCGGGTGAGATCTTCGCCAGCGAGATCTCGGGCAGCACCGTGTACTCGGAGAAGGTCGAGGTGCCCATGTAGTGGTGCACCTTCGAGCCACCGAGCGAGAAGCGGGAGGTGCCGTCGGGCATCACCCCCCGCCCCTGGGTGGCGCGGATCTTCTGGCAGAGGTTGGTCTTGCCCGAGGTGCAGAAGGAGCACTCACGGCACTCGGGCGTGTAGAGGGGGATCACGTGGTCGCCGACCGCGACCGAGGTGACGCCGGCCCCGATCTCCTCGACGATGCCACCACCTTCGTGGCCCAGCACCGCCGGGAACAGCCCCTCGGGATCGTCGCCCGACAGAGTGTAGGCGTCGGTGTGGCACACGCCGGTGGCGACGATGCGCACCAGGGCCTCGCCCTGCCCGGGGCCTTCGACGTCGATCTCTTCGATGGTCAGCGGTTCACCGGCGGCTCGCGCCACCGCGGCTCGTGACTTCATCTCCGGCCTCCCTCCTTCGCCCGCGCGTCGCTTCGTCGTAGCCTACGCGCACCCGTCTTCGAGGTCTGTGAGGACTGGGAAGGTATCACCCGCCAACCCGGCATCGAACGAGGGCCGGGAGGAGCCGCAAGGCCGCCGCGAGCCGAGGCAGTGGACGAGAGAGCCAGGACCAACCGCCAGACCTGGGACGCCTGGACGAGGGTCAACTACGACTCCGACTTCTACGACGTCGAGGGCTTCGTGGCAGGGCGCTCGACGCGAGGCCGCCGACTCGAGGAGCTCGACGCGCGGCTGCTCGGTGACGTCGCTGGACGCAGCCTGCTCCACCTGCAGTGCCACTTCGGCCTCGACACCCTGCAACAGGTCCGGCGCGGGGCGCGAGCCGTCGGCGTCGACTTCTCGCCCGAGGCGATCGGCCGCGCCCGCGAGCTGGCGCGGCGCGTCGAGCTCGACGACCGTTGCGAGTTCGTCGAGAGCGACGTGCTGGAGCTCGATCTCGGCCGCACCTTCGACCTGGTGTTCTCCTCCTGGGGAGTGCTCGGCTGGCTGGCGGATCTCGACCGGTGGGCCGCCGTCGTGGCGCGCCACCTGGCACCGGGAGGCCGCTTCGTGTTGATCGAGGGCCACCCCTTCGCGTTGGTCTTCGGGGACCGGCCGGGCGACGGCCAGATCGAGGCGGACGGCGCCTCCGGCGGGACGGCGACGACGAGCGGTGCGTGCGGAGCCGCCAGCGGGCGGGTCGCCCGCTACGCCCTGCGCTATCCGTACTTCGGCGGCGAACCGCTGCGGCTGGAGTCGGACCGGGTCTACTCGGAGCCCGATCTCGAGGTGCGCAGCGTCACCTACGAGTGGCAGCATTCCCTGGCCGAGATCTTCTCGGCCCTCCTCCGTGGCGGGCTGCGCATCGAGCGTTTCGAAGAGCTCTCCTACTGCGCCTGGCCGATGTACCCGTGGATGGAGCGGCGCGACGACGGGAGCTGGGAGCAGCCCGCCGAGCACCCCCGCCTGCCGCTGGCCTTCGCCCTCGTCGCCTCGCGACCCGAAGGCCCCCGTCACGGGTGAGTGGGCGCTGGCTGAGTTGTCAAATTGCCGCTGCGGGAGTAACCTGTAAATCAACGAATCCCTGTCCTGCGCGTCGCCCTTCGAGTTCTCGACTCGGGAAACAGTCCACGGCGACCGAACTCGAAGCGGCGTCCCCGACGATCCGAGGAGGACCCATGCTTCGTCGATCCGCTCTCGCCCTCGTCGCCGCGGCCCTCGTCATGACCGGGCTGGCTTGCGCTCCGCAGCCGGAGTCGGCGGAGAGCGAGCTGCCGGTGCGCGACACGTCGGAGGAGAACCTCGCCGCGATCCGTGGTCTCGTGGCCGACTACGGCGAGGCGTACAACACGGGCGACGAGGAGATGATGGCGAACCTCTTCACCGAGGACGCGATCCTGATGCCTCCGGACGAGACCTCGGTCGACGGACGCCTGCTGATCCGCAACCGGTTCGCGACCATCTTCGCGACCTACGAAGGCACGGTACAGCTCAACGTCGACGAGACCCGTTTCAGCGGCGACTTCGGGCTCGCCCGTGGCACCTGGGCGCTCAGCCTCACGCCGGTGGCGGGCGGCGCCAGCTTCGACGAGGTCGGCAAGTGGCTCAACGTGCTGGAGCGCCAGGGCGGCCGCTGGAGGATCTCGCGCAGCATCTGGAACCGCAACGCTCCCTCCCCCCGTTCGACCAGCTGAGACAGAACTGGCGGCGATCCACGCAGCCCCTCGGGTGGTGTGTGGCGCGATCCGGCGATGCTCCCGCGCCTTCACCTCTTCGAGTTCCTGGACCAGCCCTGGCTGCCTGCCCGGCTGCGTCGCTACGCCAGCGACTACCTCGCCCACGTCCAGAACCGCTTCGGCTTCGACCGCCTGATGGCGCGCAAGCTCGGCGACTTCCTCACCTCCTGTGGCGGATCCGGCGAGTCGCACCAGATCGTCGATCTCGGTTCCGGAGCCGGCGGACCGATCGTCGGCCTGCGTCGCCACCTGGCGACGGACGGCATCGAGCTCGACGTCGTGCTCACCGACCTGCACCCCGAGGCCGAGACGCTCGAACGCCTGTCGCGCGAACCGGGCGTTCGCTACCTCTCCCAGCCGGTCGACGCCACCGCGGTGCCGGAGGATCTCGTGGGAACCCGCACCCTGGTCAACGCGCTGCACCACCTGCGCCCCGAGCAGGTGCGCGCGATGTTCGCCGACGCCGCCGCCAAAGCGCAGCCGATCGTCGCCTTCGACGTCGTCGAGAGGTCTGCGCGGGGCGTGCTGTCGATGCTTCTGGTGCCGTTGATCGTCTGGCTGATCACGCCCCGGCTGCGGCCACACCGCTGGTCGCGCCTCGTCCTCACCTACCCTGTACCGCTGGTGCCTCTGCTGTGCACCTGGGACGGCCTGGTGTCGCAGCTGCGCGCCTATCGGCCGGAGGAGCTGCACCGGCTGCTGCCACCCGGACTCGACGCCTACGCCTTCGATGTCGGAACGATCCGTGAAGGCCAGCTGCGGGTGGCGTTCGTGACGGGTCGACCCGTCGGCGCGTCGCTCTCCGTTCCGGCGCTCGGCCCCCACCGGACCGTCGATCCCGCCACCAGCGCCCACCCCTGACCGGATCTCGCCCCGTGGCTCACTCGATCCCCAGCTGCTCTCGTCTGCGCTTCGACAGCTTGGCCGCGATCAGGGCGTGCGACTCCTCGATCAGCTCGACCAGCATCTGGCGCGGCAGCGCGTCTGCCTCGCGCACCTGGATCCACTGCGCCCTGGCCAGGTAGGGCGCCGGGATGACCCCCTCCTGTGCCGAGAGCTGCTCGAAGGCCCCGGGCGAGGCCTTCATCGACAGCGGCAGCTCGCCGGAGGTCTCGAAGATCGCGTACATGCGGCCGCCGACCGAGAACACGAGATGATGCTCCCACTTGACGTCCTCGGTGGTTCCCGGCAGGGCCCGACAGACCTTGCAGAGCGACTCGACCAGACGCTGCGCCTTCGATCTCGCCACGGCTCTCCTCCGGTAGATCTGCCGATCCGCAGGGCGGCTCGGCCGATCGGTCCTTCTACCCATGCCGCCTCGACAGGAGCGGTCGGCATTGGCAACAATGAACGCTTGTCCGATCCTCCGCAACGATCTGCCCCGGTCGAAGTCTCGCTGAAGGTCAACGGCGAGCGGGTGACGCGCCGCGTCGAACCTCGCCTGTTGCTCTCCGACTTCCTGCGCCACGAGCTCGGCCTCACCGGGACCCACGTCGGCTGCGAGCACGGCGTGTGCGGCGCCTGCACCCTGCTGCTGGACGGCGACGCGGTGCGCTCCTGTCTGCTCTTCGCGGTGCAGTGCTCCGGCTGCGACGTCAGGACCGTCGAGTCGCTGGCCGGTCAGCGTGCCGGCGAAGGCGCCGCCACGGAGGATCCGCTGCATCCCCTGCAGGAGGCCTTCCGCGAGGAGCACGCTCTGCAGTGCGGTTTCTGCACCCCGGGCTTCCTGATGTCGCTGGTGCCCTTCCTCGAGCGTCACCCCGATCCCAGTGACGAGGAGATCCGCGAGGCCCTGTCGGGCAACCTGTGCCGCTGCACCGGCTACCAGAACCTCGTCGCCGCGGTGCGCAGCGCGGCCCGGCGGTTGCGCGCCGAGCCCGGCGAGCCCGACGCCGCGAGCTGAGGGCGCAGCGATGGAAACGCGCTGGATCGGCAGGTCCCTGCCCCGCCTCGAGGACGAGCGCCTGCTGCGCGGTCGGGCACAGTTCGTCGACGACGTCGCGCTGCACGGCGCCCTGCACGTCGCCTTCGTGCGCAGCCCGTTCGCCCACGGGCGGATCCGTTCGATAGACACCTCCGCCGCCGCGCGGATGCCCGGAGTGCACGCCGTCCTCACCGCCGAGGACCTCGGAAGGCTCGACGCGCCCGGCCCGGTGCTGGTGCCGCCGCCACCGATCGACGGTATCGAGTTCCACGCCCGCACCCCGGCGCCCTTGGCGCGCGAGGTCGTGCGGCACGTCGGCGAGGCGGTCGCGCTGGTGGTCGCCGACAGCCGCTATCTCGCCGAGGACGCGCGCGACGAGGTCTTCGTCGACATCGAGCCGATGCCGGCGGTGGGCGATCTGGAGGCGGCCCTCGCCGAGGACGCACCGCGGGTCCACCAGGATCTGCCCTCCAACCTCGCCGCACGGACCCGCCAGAGCCGGGGCGACTGGGAGGAGGCGCGTCGCGCCGCCGATCTGGTCATCGAGCGCCGACTGGTCTACGACCACGGCGCCAGTGCACCGATGGAGAACCGCGGTGTCGCCGCTGTCTGGGACGAGCGCGCGGAGCAGCTCACCGTGTGGGACACCACCCAGGCGCCGATCCCGGTGCGCGGCGCGATCGCCGCGACCCTGGGTCTCTCGGAATCCCAGGTGCGGGTCATCGCGCCCTTCATCGGCGGCGGCTTCGGCCCCAAGATCATGTTCTACGGCGACGAGCTGCTGGTGCCGTGGCTGGCGATGCGGCTCGGCCGGCCGGTGAAGTGGATCGAGGATCGCGAGGAGAGCTTCTTCTCCACCACCCAGGAGCGTAGCCAGATCCACCACGCCGAGATGGCGCTGCGCCGCGACGGCAGGATCCTGGGGGTGCGCGACCGCTTCCTGCACGACACCGGCGCCTACGACCCCTACGGCCTCACCGTGCCGATCAACAGCCAGTGCACCCTGCTCGGCTGCTACGACGTGCCGGCGTACGACAGCGAGTTCACCTGCGTCTTCACCCATCGGCCCATCGTCACCCCGTACCGCGGCGCCGGTCGCCAGCACGGCGTGTTCGTCATCGAGCGGCTGCTCGATCACGCCGCCGACGAGCTCGGCATCGACCGGGTCGAGATCCGCCGCCGCAACCTGCTGCACCCCGACCGTTTCCCGGTCCGCCAGGGGCTGATCTACCAGGACTTCACCGAGCTCACCTACGACAGCGGCGACTACCCGGCCCTGCTCGAGCGGGCTGCCGAGGAGATCGGCTACGAGCGCTTCCGGGCCGAAGAGCAGCCCGAGCTGCGCGCCGCCGGCCGCCTGGTCGGCATCGCCCTCGTCACCTACGTCGAGGGCACCGGCATCGGCCCCTACGAGGGCGCCAGGGTGCGGGTCGAGGCCAGCGGCAGGGTCGCGGTCGCAACCGGTGTCGGCACCCAGGGCCAGGGACACTTCACCAGCTTCGCCCAGGTGGTCGCCGACCAGCTCGGGGTGCACCCTGGCGACGTGCGCCTGGTCACCGGCGACACTCAGGAGTTCCACTGGGGCACCGGGACCTTCGCCAGCCGCGGCGCGGTGGTCGCCGGCAACGCCTGCCACGCGGCAGCGCTCGAGGTGCGGCGCAAGATCCTGCGGCTGGCCAGCCAGGAGCTCGAGGCTCCGGAAGAGGACCTGGAGCTCACCGGCGGCGTGGTGCAGGTGCGCGGAGCGCCGCAGAGCGCGATTCCGCTCGGCGAGCTGGCGCAGCGCGCCAACCCGCTGCGTGGCGCGGTCGAGCCGGGCACCGAGCCGGGCCTCGAGGCGACGTCGTACTTCGGACCCGCCACCGGCACCACCGCGGCCGGAGCCCACGCGATGATCGCCGAGGTCGACCCCGAGACCTGCAAGGTCACGCCGCTGCGCTACGTCGTCGTGCACGACTGCGGGACGGTGCTGAACCCGATGATCCTCGAGGGACAGATGCACGGCGGCATCGCCCAGGGCATCGGCAACGCCTTCTTCGAGGAGCTGGTGTTCGACGACCAGCAGCAACTGCAGAGCGGCTCCTTCATGGACTACCTGCTGCCGACCGCCACCGACGTTCCGGCGATCGAGAGCCACCATCTCGAGACGCCGTCGCCGCTCAACCCGCTCGGCGTCAAGGGTGCCGGCGAGGCCGGCGCGATCCCGGTCGGAGCGCTCTACGCCGCGGTGGTCGAGGACGCGTTGAGCGGCCGGCTCGAGCCGGGCACGCGCATCGACTCGATCCCGCTGTCGCCCGAGCGGGTCTACCGCCTCCTGCACCCCGACAGCGAGCACACGGCAGAGAACGAGGGCCACGAAGGAGACGCTCGGTGAAGCCGGCGCCGTTCCGCTACTGCGCTCCGGAGACCGTCGACGAAGCACTCGAGCTGCTCGCAACGGGCGATCCGGAGGACGAGGTGAAGCTGCTGGCGGGGGGCCAGAGCCTGGTGCCGGCGATGAACTTCCGCCTCGCCCGACCGGGCCTGCTGATCGATCTCAACCGGATCGCCGAGCTCGCCTCGATCGCCACCCGAGACGACGCCGAGGGGTCGATCCTGCGCCTCGGCGCCATGGTGCGGCAGAGCGCCGCCGAGCACAGCCCCGACGTGGCGCGCCTGGCCCCCCTGATGGGCGAGGCGCTCCCCTCCGTCGCCCACACCCAGATCCGCAATCGCGGCACCGTCGGCGGCAGCCTCGCCCACGCCGATCCCGCTGCCGAGCTCCCGGCGGTGATGCTGGCCCTCGATGCCCGCATGCACCTGCGCAGCGTGCGCGGCGAGCGCGCCGTCGACGCGGGTGACTTCTTCCTCGGCCTGTTCGAGACCGCCCTCGAGCCGGACGAGATGTTGACGGCGATCGAGATCGACGCTGCGTCCGCCGTCGAGGGCAGCTGTTTCGAGGAGGTGTCGCGCCGCCGCGGCGACTACGCCCTGGCCGGCGCCGCGGCGCGAGTGCGACTCGACGCCGACGGGACGTGCCGTTTCGCCCGGCTGACCTTCCTCAGCGTCGCCGATCTCCCCGTCCGCGCCCTCGAGGCGGAGCAGATGCTGCTCGGCGAGCGTCCGCACGACGAGCTCCTGCGCGCCGTCGCGGAGCACGCAGCCCGACGGGAGATCGATCCCGGCAGCGACATCCACGCCAGTAGCGCCTTCCGGCGCCATCTCGCAGCCGGGCTGGCCCGGCGCACTCTGGCCACCGCGGTGAGCCGCGCCACCGCTGCGCACGGCGCCACGGACCACGGAGGCGCAAGCTCCTGATCCAGAGACTCCACGACCACACTCGAGAACCGGAGACCCCATGAAGCTCGTCGACCTGTCGCAGCCGCTGAACCAGGAGTGCTCCTTCTGGCCCTACTACCCGCCCTTCGAGGTCAAGTACATCAAGCGCAAGGCCGAGCACGGCGTCAACGCCCAGTACATCCAGACCTCGAACCACATGGGCACGCACCTCGATGCGCCGAGGCACTTCGTCACCAACGGCATGACCATCGACGAGATCCCTCTCGAGTGGCTCTGCGGCGACGGTGTGATCGTCGACCTGAGTGACGCGATGGACGACCTCGGCGTGTACACGCCCGAGATGATCGAAGAGCGCGTCGAGGTCCGCGAAGGCGATCTGCTCATCCTGCACACCGGCTGGCACCGCTATGCGCAGTTCGGCGCCGAGCCCGACGAGGAGCGCTACATCCACCTGCATCCGGGCGCGCATCCCGACATGGTCCCCTGGTTGCTGGAGAAGAAGATCCACATCTGGGGCGTCGACTGCATCTCCACCGACCACCCGATGAACCTGCCGATCGGCCGTTTCCTCGGCAAGGGCATGCACGGTCACTGCGACCGCGTGCGCGCCCTGGCGATCGAGAAGTTCGGCGAGGACCAGCTCGAAGAGCTCTTCCCCGAGGAGGCGTACCAGCTCACCCACAATGCCCTCTTCCCCGACAACTGCATGCACATCGAGAATCTCGGCGGCGACATCGACCGCCAGGACCTGCAGAACCGCCGCATGAAGATCGGTTGCTTCCCTTGGAAGTTCCGCGGTGGCGAAGCAGCCTTCTGCCGCGTGGTGGCGTTCCCCGATCTCTGAACGACCGTTCCCTGTAGGTACCGGTATCGTCGACCGTCTTGGACGCAGGCCACCGACAACGGGTAGCGTGCGTCGGGACATCGCACCACCTTCCGACGACGGTTCCTTCCCCCTCTTCCGCCACGGAGACTTCATGCGCTCGCCCTCGAATCACCCCGACTCACGCCGCGTCGCGGCCCAACGGCTCGGCTGCTGCCTGCTGCTGTTCTCAGGAGCCCTGATCGCCCAGGACTCCCCGATCGCCTTCGTCGGCGCCGAGGTGCTGCCGATCGCCGGCGACCCGATCCCGAACGGTGTGGTCGTCGTCCAGGACGGACGCATCGTCGCCGTCGGTGGCGCCGCGACCGCGGTGCCGGCCGGCGCCACCACCATCGACGTCGCCGGCAAAGTGCTGATGCCGGGGCTGGTCGACACCCACTCACACATCGGCGGCCCGTCCGGCGGCGACAGCTCGTCGGCGATCCACCCCGAGACGCGGGCGCTCGACGCCGTCGACGTGCGCAGCGACGGCTTCTGGCGTGCCCGTGCCGGCGGCCTGACGACGCTCAACGTCATGCCCGGCTCGGGCCTGCTGATGAGCGGCCAGACGGTGCACCTCAAGCTGCGCAAGGACCCGCGCACGATCGAGGACTGGCTGCTCTGCGACGACCCGATCGCCGAGGTCTGCGGCTCGATGAAGATGGCCAACGGCACCAACTCGATCCGTCAGCCGCCGGCGCCCGGCACCCGCGGCAAGAGCGCCGCGCTGGTGCGCCAGAAGTACGTGCAGGCGCAGGAGTACCGCGACAAGCTGCGTGACGACCGCGCGGGAGCGACGCCGCCGGCGCGCGACCTCGAGATGGAGGCGCTGGTCGAGGTGCTCGACGGCGAGCGCATCGTGCAGTTCCACAGCCACCGCCACAACGACATCTCCACCCTGCTGCGCCTGGGTCGTGAGTTCGGCTTCACTCCGGTGATCCAGCACGGCAGCGAGGCGTGGAAGGTCGCCGACCAGATCGCCGAGGCTGGGGTCGGCGTCTCGCTCACCTTCATCGACGCCTTCGGCGGCAAGGAGGAGGCGCTCGGCTGGACCATGGAATCGGGACGCCTGCTCGAGGAGGCCGGCGTCGACGTCAGCTTCAACACCGACGACGGCATCACCGACTCGCGCTTCCTGCTGCGTGCGCCGGCGATCTCGGTGCGCTACGGCATGTCGCGCCAGAAGGCGCTCGAGGGGGTCACCCTGGCGCCGGCGCGCCAGCTCGGGCTCGCCGATCGCGTCGGCTCGCTCGAGGTCGGCAAGGACGCCGATCTGGTGATCCTCTCCGGCGATCCGCTGAGCGTCTACACGCGGGTCGAGGAGACCTGGGTCGAGGGCGAGCGGGTGTTCGATCTCGACGATCCCGAGCACCGCAGGTACGCCACCGGCGGCTACGACGTGTACAGGAACCTGGCCGACGTGCACGTGCACGACAGCGCCGCGGCGATCGAAGCTGGAGAGTGGCGATGACCCCGGCGATGATGACACCCGTGCGAAGCGACGACCGGGCCCCTTCCGTCATCCGTCACTCGAGACTCGCGGCAGCCACGATCGCCGGCCTCCTCTCGGCGATCGGCGCCGCGCTCCTGGCCGCTCCGCTCGGCGCCCAGGTCGCGGTGCGCGGCGAGTTGGTCTACACCCTGGCGGCCGACCAGCCGCTGCGCGACGCCGTGGTCGTCGTCGAGGACGGCCGCATCACGGCGGTCGGGCCGGCCGCCGAGATCGTGATCCCGGCCGGCGCCAGGCAGCTCGAAGCCGCCGTCGTCACCCCCGGCCTGGTCGACGTGCGTTCGACGCTGGGGCTCTCCGGCGCCTACAACAGCAACGTCGGTCCGGTGCGCGATCAGGACCAGCTCGAGACGTCGAGCCCGATCCAGCCCGAGCTGCGCGCCATCGACGCCTACAACGCACGCGAGGAGCTGATCGAGTACGCCCGTGGCTTCGGCGTCACCACCATCCACACCGGACACGGCCCCGGGGCGCTCGTCTCGGGCCAGACGCTGATCGCCAAGACCCGTGGCGACAGCGTCGAGGAGGCGGTGATCGAGCCGGTGCGCATGCTCTCGGTGACCCTCGGCGACCTCGACTCGGACTTCAAGAGCCCCGGCACGCGCGCCAAGGGCATCGCGATGCTGCGTGGCGCCCTGCTCGAGGCGCGCGAGTACCGCGACAAGCGCGCCGAAGCCGCACGAGGCGACGAGGCCGGCTCGGGCGACGAGGAGAAGAAGAGTCTGCCGCGCGACCTGCGCAAGGAGACCCTGGCCCGGGTGCTCGATGGCGAGATCGGCCTCATGGTCGGAGCCAACACCGCGGTCGAGATCGCCTCCGCCCTGCGGCTGCGCAAGGAGTTCGGCTTCGAGATGGCGATCGACGGCGGCGCCGAGGCCTACCTGGTGCTCGACGCCCTGCGCGAGTCCGGCGTGCCGGTGTTCCTGCACCCGCCGAGGGCCCGCATCCGCAACAAGAACATCGAGATCGCCAGCATCCTGCGCGACGCCGGCATCCCCTTCGCGGTGCAGACCGGCCACGAGGCCTACGTGCCCAAGACCCGGGTGCTGCTCTTCGAGGTCGCCCACTACGCCGCCTGGGGACTCTCTGCCCAGGAGGCGCTGGCCGCGGTGACCCGCGATGCGGCGCGCCTGCTCGGCATCGACGAGCGCGTCGGCACCCTCGAGGTCGGCAAGGACGGCGACCTGGTGCTCTTCTCCGGCGATCCCTTCGAGTACACCAGCCAGGTCTGCGGGGTGGTGATCGAAGGCGAGGTGGTCAGCGAGACCTGCCGGTGATCGGCCAGCACTCGACGAGGTATGGCACAACGTATGGTACTTTGGGGTGGTGAAGAAGACGACCCTCTACCTCCCCGACGATCTCAAGGCCGCGCTCGAACGGCTGGCGGCGGAGAGGGGCAGCTCCGAGGCGACGATCGTGCGTGAGGCGCTGCAACGCCTGCTCGCGGAACGGCAGCGACCCCGGCCCCGCGTCCCCCTGACCGGCAGGGGCTTGGGAGATGCATCGATCGCCGAGCGAACCGACGAACTGCTGGCAGGGTTCGGACAGGGGTGATCCTGGTCGATACGAGCGGGCTCCTGGCGGCCCTCTTTCCGGATCAGACGCACCACCAGGAATGCGCGACAGTGCTCGCTGGCGACGGTCCCTTCGTCCTCTCCCCGTTCGTGCTCGCCGAGCTCGACCATCTGGTCGGTTGTTTCGCCGGATTCGATGCCCGCCAGGCGCTACTGGAGGAGGTCGTTGCCGGCGCGTACGACCTTGCGCCCTACGACGCCACGGATGTCGCGGAAGCAGCCAGCATCGGCAGCCAGTATGAGGATCTCGATGTCGGGCTCGCCGACGCCTCCATCGTCGTCCTGGCCCGCCGATCGGGCACCATCGACCTGCTGAGTCTCGATCAACGGCACTTCCGAGTACTGAAGGGGCCCGACGATCGTCCGTTCCGCATCCTTCCCTTCGATGCCTGAAGACACCGCCGATCCCACCCTGCTCGGCGCCTGCGCGCAGCGGGCGCTGATCGCCCGCCGCGAGCTGCTGCCGAGCGAGCTGATCGAGCGCACCCTCCAGCGCATCGAGCGCCTGAACCCGCGGCTCAACGCGGTGGTGACGCTGTCGCCGAGCGCGCTCGACGAGGCGCGGGCGCTCGACCGGCGGCTCGAGCGCGGCGAAGGCGAGAGCCTGCCGCTGTGCGGTCTGCCGGTGGGGATCAAGGACGTGACCCCGGTGGCGGGGCTGCGCTGCACTTACGGCTCGCCGCTCTACCGCGACCACGTCGCCGGCGAGGACGCGCTGGTCGTGCGACGTCTGCGTGCCGCGGGCGCGGTGATCGTCGGCAAGACGAACACTCCCGAGTTCGCCACCGGCGGCAACACCTTCAACGAGGTGTTCGGCCGCACCCACAACCCGTGGAATCCGGAGCTCTCGGCCGGTGGCTCGACCGGCGGCGGCGCCGCGGCACTGGCCAGCGGCATGATCTCGATCGCCGAAGGCACCGACCTGGGCGGCTCGCTGCGCATCCCGGCGTCGTTCTGCGGCATCGTCGGCCTGCGCCCCTCCCCCGGCCTGGTGCCGACCTGGCCGAGCGACTACATCTGGGACACGCTGCAGGTGACCGGACCGATGGCGCGCACCGCCGCCGACGTGGCGCTGGCGCTGCAGGCGATGGCGGGCAACGATCCCCGCTGGCCGCTGGCGCAGCCCGGCGGGCGCGACTTCGTCGCCGCGGCCGGTCGCGAGGCACCGCTGCGAGCGCGGCGCTTCGCCTACTGCCCCGACATCGCCGGCATCGGCGTCGACGCCGGCATCGAACAGGTGGCGCGCGAGGCCGCCTTCGCCCTGCGTGACGCCGACGCCGAGGTCGAGGAGATCGAGCTCGACGTGCGCTACGCCAAGGAGGCGTTCCTGGCGCTGCGCGGCCACTGGATGGTGGTGCAGCAGCTCGATCGCCTCGAGCGCAAGGCGGAGTTCGGCGACAACCTGCGCGGCAACGTCGATGCCGGTCTCGCGCGCACCACGCTCGAGCTCGCCGCGGCGGAGCACGGCCGCGCCCGTCTCTGCGCCGAGCTCGGCGAGCTCCTGGAGAGCTTCGATCACCTGATCACTCCGAGCATGGCGGTGCCGCCGTTCCCGGTGAGCGAGAACTACCCCACCGAGGTCGGCGGCCAGCCGATGCAGACCTACGTCGACTGGATCGCGCCGACGTTCATCCTCAGCCTCAGCGGCCTGCCCGTCGCCTCGGTGCCCTGCGGCCTCGACGCCGCCGGGCTTCCGGTCGGCCTGCAGGTCGTCGGAAGACGCGCCGCCGAGGAGGAGGTGCTCGCCGCCGCGGCCGGCATCCAGGCGCGCTGCCCGATCGGCCTACCGCAGCTCTGACCGGGCCGGAGCAGCGGCGGCTCAGCCGCGCCGATCCAGCGGACGATCGGGGCCGAGCAGTACCTGCAGCGTCACCCCGACGAGCACCGCGAGCACCACCGAGTTGCCGAGCACCAACGACAGCGCCGCCGGTCGCGCGGCGAGCCACTCGGGTCCCAGAACGCGCTCGACCACCACCGGCGCTGCGAGGGCCAGCACCAGGGTCGTCCCGGCGATCAGTGCCTGGCGCTCGCCGAGCCCGCCGTCGGCTCCTTGGCCGAGAAGCCGCAGCCCGGCGACCACGATCGAGCCGCAGATCAGCACGAAGACCCCGCCGAGCACCGGCCGCGGCATCGCCACCAGGAGGGCGCCGAACTTCGGGCACAGGCCGTAGAGCAGCAGCACGCCCGCCGCGATCTGGACGACGAAACGGCTGGCCACGCGGGTGGTCGCGATGATGCCGATGTTCTGGGTGTAGCTGGTGCACGGCAGCGCTCCCAGGACCGAGGCGAAGGCGGAGCCCAGCCCTTCGGCGAGGATGCCGCGGTTCATGTGCCGCTCGCGGTAGGCGACGCCCGCCACCTCGCAGGTGGCGGCGTAGTCGCCCAGCGACTCGACCATCGAGCCGAGGTAGGCGGCCAGCACCACGAGCACCGCGGCGAGCGGGAACTCCCAGCCGAAGCCAGGACCACCGTACGGGAAGAGTTGCGGCCAGGCGAGCCAGGGTCGCGACGCGACGAGGCTCCACTCGACCTCACCGGCGACGCTGCCCAGCCCGAGCCCGACCACCCAGATCGAGACGAAGATCGCGCCGCGCGCCAGGATCCCACCCAGCACCTCGCGGGCGCCGAGCTGGAGCGTCAGCACAGTGGCCACCACTCCCAGGGCGAACGCCAGATCGATCACCCGGCCGGCGCCGATCGAGAGTCGCACCGCGACCTGGCCGAGCGCCAGGCCGATCACCACGATCACGGTGCCGCAGACCACCGGCGGGAAGAAGCGCCGCACCCGGCCGACCAGCCGGAGCCCTCCCAGCGACGCCTCGGCGAGGCCGCCGACGAAGACCGCGCCCCACATCGCGCCGGCGCCCACCTGCGTCGCGAGCGGCGCCAACACCCCGACTAGGGGCTTGCTGAAAAAGTCCTGTGGGCCTCGTTTCGAGCGCCGTTGGCCTCAGATCCTGTGGCGCGCGAGCGATGGCAATGCGGTGCCATTGTAGAGGGAGCGCAACGCAGGAGATGGGTCAACGCCGCCGAAACCCGCAGGGCGCGGGGGTTTGCGCCGCCTGGCCGCGTTGGGCCTCCTCCACGATGGCACCGCATCGAGCTCGTCGGCCGCGCCACGACCAGACGACGCAGATCCCCGCGCGAGGCTCCGCAGGACTTCTTCAGCAAGCCCCTCCCGTCGCCGAAGGACCCTGCACGATCGGCAGGCGGTTGCCCAGAGTCGTCTGCAGCAGCGTCGCGAGGCCCATGGCGATCAGGCCAAAGCTGATCAGCTGCGCCGTCTGCGCCGCGTCGAAGCCGAGCCCCGAGGCCACCGCCAGCGGCAGGATGAACGGTGAGACGTCGACCAGCGTGTGCTGCCAGCCGTAGAGCAGGCTCTCCCAGAGGCGACGAGGCCGCTCCTCGACTCCGTAGAGCACGCCGCCGTCTGCCGGCGTGGCCGGCCCGGTGGGTTCGCTCACGCCGGGGAACGGGAGCCCGCGGCCCGCATGCCGAGCCAGTAGACCAGCGCCGAGAGGCCGAAGCCCAGGAACCAGGCGTAGGTGTAGAAGCTGGCGAAGAGAGCCGGGACGCTCTCGACCAGGCCCGCCTCGGCGAGAAAGCCCGGGACGTTGGGGGCGACGCCGACCGCCAGGGCCAGCAGCGCCACCGGATTGACGCCGCGCCGGTAGGAGTAGGGACCGTCGCTGCGGTAGAGCCCCTCGGCGTCGAGCACGGTGCGGCGCACCAGGTAGTAGTCGCAGAGCACGATGCCGCCCACCGGGCCGAGCAGCGCCGAGTAGCCCACCAGCCAGGTGAAGATGTAGCCCTGGCTCGACTCAATCAGCTTCCAGGGGAAGATCGCCGCGCCGAGACCGGCCGCCAACAGCGCCCCGAGCCGGAACGAGATCCGGCGCGGCCGCAGGTTGACCAGGGCATTCGCCGGCGACACCACGTTCGCCGCCAGGTTGGTCGACAGCGTCGCCAGGCTCAGGGCGAGCAGCGAGAGCACCACCGTCAGGCCCCCGCCGAGTCGACCGAGCAGCACCGTCGGATCGGGGATCGGCTCGCCGAAGATCACCACCGTCGCCGAGGTCACCGCGACGCCGAGGAACGAGAAGAGGGTCATGAAGGTGGGCAGTCCGATCGCCTGGCCGAGGATCTGGTCGCGCTGGCTGCGGGCGTAGCGGGTGAAGTCCGGGATGTTCAGCGACAGCGTCGCCCAGAAACCGACCATGCCGGTCAGCCCGGGCAGGAAGACCGTCCAGAATCGACCTTCCTGGGCCGCCCCCGCCCCGAACTGTGACGGCTGCGAGAGCATCGGGCCGAGACCGCCGGCGCGCACCACCGCCCAGACGAAGAGCACTCCCCCGAGCAGCACCAGGACCGGCGCCGCCAGGTTCTCGAGCCAGCGGATCGACTCCATGCCGCGCACCAGGATGGCGACCTGGAGCGCCCAGAAGGCCAGGAAGCAGACCAGCTCCGCCAGGTTGATGCCGAGCAGCGGCAGGTCGGCGCCGCCGAGCGGAGCGCCGCGCAGCGCGCCGAGCAGCTGGTAGATCGCCGCACCGCCGATCCAGGTCTGGATGCCGAACCAGCCGCACGCGACGAGGCCGCGCAGCAGCGCCGGCACGTGCGCGCCCGCGGTGCCGAAGCTGGCGCGGGCGAGGACAGGGAAGGGAATGCCGTAGCGGGTGCCGGCGTGACCGCACAGGACCATCGGCACCAGCACGACGACGTTGCCCAGCGCCACCGTCGCCACCGCCTGCCACCAGGCCATGCCGAGCTCGACCAGGCCGCCGGCGAGCATGTAGGTCGGCACGCAGGCGACCATGCCGATCCACAGCGAGGCCATGTCACGCACCCGCCAAGTGCGTTCGGCCGGCGAAGTCGGCGCCAGATCGTCGTTGATCAGGTCGGCGGACGCGCCCCGTGGCAGCGGTCGTGCCGGGCTCGGCGAAGGCATTGCGGACTCCTCCGACGCCTCGGGCTGGGAGGGCCGCGAGACGCGACTGCAGGCGTTGACGGAGTGGGAGACCGGGGCCCGCGATCTTAACCAGCCGCCCGAGGCGTAGGATCAGTGCATGAGCCTCTCCACCGCAGTCGCGACAGTCCCGGCCCGACCGACCCGTCCTCTCACCGCGACCGGCCGCCTCACCCTCCTGCTGCTCGTCGCACTCGCCCTCCTCGGCGCCTCGTCGGCTCACGCCTGGGGCAAGAACGGACACCGGGTCACCGCCGAGATCGCCGAACGGCACCTCAGCGACGAGGCGCGCGACGCCGTGCGCCAGGTCACCGGCGGCCTGGCGCTCTGGCAGACCAGCACCTGGGCCGACTTCGTGCGCTCCGAGGATCCCTGGCGGATCGCCAACACCTGGCACTACGTGACGGTGGAGGACGAGAGTCAGGTCGACGAGGCGTTGTCGAGGACCTGTGCCGAGCCTCCGTGCGGCGTGATCGCCGCCATCGAGTTCTTCGCCGCGGTGCTCCGCGACGACGGTCCGCAGCGTCAGCGCTTCGCGGCGCGCACCCAGGAGGTGGGGGCGCAGCACTACGACGGCTCGCTCGAGCTGAGCGCCCTGGCACTCCTGGTGCACTTCGTCGGCGACATCCACCAGCCGCTGCACGTCGGCCGCGGCGACGACCAGGGCGGCAACCAGATCGCGGTCAACTGGTTCGGCGAGGTGAGCAACCTGCACTCGGTGTGGGACTCCGGGCTGATCGACCACGAGCAGCTCAGCTTCACCGAGATGAGCGACGGCCTGCTCGCCGCGCTCGGCGACGAGCCGGTCGAGCAGGGCGACGCGGCCGCCTGGGCGCGCGAGGCCAAGCAGGTGCGCAGCCGCGTCTACCGCATCTGGGATCGGACCTCGCGCGACAACCGACTGCCCGACCTGGGCTGGCAGTACGTGCACGACATGCGACCGCTGGTGGACCGTCAGCTCTACCGTGCCGGACGCCGTCTCGCCGGGCTGCTGGAGCAGATCTACGGCGGGCACTGAAAGAGGTCGCGAGCGGGTCCGGCGCTCGCTCCGGCTACGCGAGTGCAGGGGAGCTCGGCACGGCGCGACTCCACTGGCAACGGGAGCCTTTGGTCGCGCCTCCTTCCGGGCGCTGTGCGAGGCCCTGGCAACGGCGGCGTCCACGAGCGACGCGCCTCCAGATGGCCTCCGCTCCACCTCCACTCGCGAAGCCCTCCGCTCGATCGCCTACGCGCTCGAGGCGACGGTGGGTGGTTCTTGGGGGAAGCAGAGGAGACTCTTCGCTCGATCGCCGAAAGGGGGGCTGGAGGGTGGAATAGACGTCCGACGTGTTCCGTAGAGAACGATGTCAGATCGATATCTAGGTGATATCATCTTCCTCGAACCTCACAGGAGACTCACCGTGCACGCCGAGAAGCCCTACCGTCCCGCCTCAGGCTGGCTCCCACTCTTCGTCTGCCTGCTGCTCTTCTTCGGCGGCATCGCGCTGCTGGTGTTCGCCGCGCGCAGCGAGAACGTGCCGCTCGTCCTCGCCTCCTGCGGCGCGATGGCCCTGTCAGTGCTGATGCTGTTCGGCTTCATGGCCATCCAGCCCAACCAGGCCCGGGTGCTGTTGCTGTTCGGCACCTACAAGGGCAGCGTGCGCACCTCCGGCTTCTACTGGGTCAATCCCTTCTTCTCGAAGAAGAAGATCTCGCTGCGGGTGCGCAACTTCGAGACCGGGTCGTCCGCGGTGCCCGAGACCAAGGACAGCAGCGGACGGGTCACCCACAAGGCGGGCCGCACGTCGGGCCGCCCCGCCAAGGTGAACGACCGCGACGGCAACCCGATCGAGATCTCGGCGGTGGTCGTCTGGCGCGTCGTCAACACCGCCGAGGCGCTCTTCGAGGTCGACGACTTCGAGGACTTCGTCACCGTGCAGAGCGAAGCGGCGCTGCGCAACCTGGCGAGCCGCCACCCCTACGACAGCGAAGACCACGTGATGAGCCTGCGCGGCAGCACGTCGGAGATCGGCGAGCAGCTCAAGGAGGACATCCAGGAGCGGCTCGACAAGGCCGGCGTCGACGTCATCGAGGCGCGCATCAGCCACCTCGCCTACGCGCCCGAGATCGCAGCGGCGATGCTGCAGCGTCAGCAGGCCCAGGCGGTGGTGGCGGCACGCACCAAGATCGTCGAGGGAGCGGTCGGCATGGTCGAGATGGCTCTCGACCACCTCAAGCGCGACAACATCGTCGAGCTCGACGACGAGCGTCGGGCCGCGATGGTCTCGAACCTCCTGGTGGTGCTGTGCTCCGATCGCCACACCCAGCCGGTGGTCAACACCGGTTCGCTCTACACCTGAGGCACTTCGCCGAGAGTCGCCGCTGCATCCGGCACGGCGACTCCCCCACGACGCGATGAGCGATCGAGAGGCCTTCCTGCTGCGCACCGATCCCCTGGTGCTCGATGCCCTGCGACGCTGGGCGAGCGACGACCTGCGCAGCGCCAACGCCCAGCTCGACTGGATCCTGCGCGACGCCCTGCGCCGTGCGGGCCGCCTGCCCGAACGACGGCAGGCGAAGAGCGGCGACGACGAGCAGCCGCCGGCATCCTCTGAGGACTAGGCCTACCGGGCTCCAGTCGCCGCGCCCGGAGCCTGCGCCGGTGTGGCGGCGGCGAGTCTTCGTCGCACCACCTCGAGCACCACCTCGGCGTAGCGCTCGTGCGCCTTCGCCGAGGGGTGACCGTCTTCCGGGATCTGGTAGCTCGCCTGCCACTGCTGGCGCGTGGCTGCGCCACCGAGCTCACGTTCCAGCGAGCGGGCGAAGTGCCCCGACGCGTCGACCACCTCGAAGCCGAGCCGGGCGGCGTGCTCGGCCACCGCCTGGCGGTCGTCGTTGCCGGTGCCGAGCATCAGCACCACCACGGGCGTGCCGGTCGGCTCGACCAGCTCACGCAGCCGATCGAGGGCGCGCAGGACCCCGGAGATGCCGACGCTGTCGCGATACTGGCGCCGGGCCGCCTGACGCACCTCCTTTGAGGCGGTCCGCTGACTGTGCGGGAGCAGGTCGGGGATCTGCTCGGGGTCCATCTCGTCGGCAGCGTCGCCGACCGACTCCGGCTGGTGCTCCCGGCCCGCCAGCAGCTCCGCGATCACCCGGTAGGTGCGCAGCCGCGACAGAGGTCCTCGCCGGGCAGTGGCGATCTCGGCCGCGCCGGCAGCGGTGGCCTCCACCTCTCCCTGCGTCGCCTCGACGACCGGGCGTAGGAAGTGGGGAAAATCGGAGTCGTTGCCGATCCAGTGCAGCAGCACGAGGTCGGGGGAGAAGGCGCGGCACTCTGCCTCGAACAGGGCGACCTCCATGTGCGTGTTGTAGCCGGGGGCGGCGCAGTTGATCACCTCGACCGCCGCGAGATCCGCACGCGCCGCGACCTCCTCCGCCAGGGTCAGGCGTACCCGATCGAGGTAGCTCTCCCCCTGCGCCACCCCCCAGCCGAACATGTGCGAGTCACCGAGACCGACGAGACGCCAGACGCCGGACGGTTTGTCGATCTCCGGTTCGTCGTCCTGTCGGTGGCCCCACCGGTTGGTGCGCAACGGCTCCCCCCGGAAGCCGCCGTGGAGGTGTGGCTTCAGCTCGTAGACCACGTCGCGGCTCGGGCTGGGCTCGACCAGGCCGTAGAGGCTGAAGGCGCCGCCGGCCTGCTGCTGCGCCTGCTCGAGGTCGGCAGCGGCCGACTCGGCGAGACGCTGCTCCAGTCGTTGCGCCGAGAGCCGATCGCCTCCGCCTGGCAGGCCGAGCCACCGCAGCCCGAGCTCGACGACGAGCAGCCCGATCGCACATGCCACCAGCAGCGACGAGAGTCGCATCACCCGCCGGCGACCGCGCCGCGGGGCCCTCTCCCTCTCCCTCTCCCTCACCCTCTCCCTCACCCTCTCCACCGGTGCGCTCACGCCTCGATCACAGCCTCGATCTCGAACGGCGTCTCCGGGCGCAACGTGTGCCACACCGAGCAGTACCTCTCCCGCGACAGCGCGATGGCGCGATCGAGGCGACCGCGGTCGACGTCGCCTCGCACGACGAAGCGCAGCGAGAAGCGCACGAAGCGCCGCGGTGGGTCCTCGGCGCGGTCGCCGGTCAGCTCGATCGACAGACCCTCCAGAGGCTGCCTGCCCTTCTCCAGGATGCTGGCGACGTCGATCGCCATGCAGCCGGCGAGAGCTGCGAGCAACGCCTGCATCGGCGACAGCGCACCGGCGGCCGGCCCGGCGCCGTCGAGCACCACCTCGACGCCGTCGGCACGGCCGCTGAACCGCTCACCCCCGTCCCACTGCAGCTCGACACGCATCGATCCGCTCCGTCGTGGTCCCTCGAACGGCCTGCGCAGGGGCTCAGCTGCCGGGCGCAGCGATCGCCCAGAGGGCCTCGCGGCCGCGCAGGTAGAGCACGTCTCCCACCACCACAGGGGAGGCGTCGAACTCGTCGGGGAGCTCGTTGACGGCGGCGATCTCGAACTCGTCGCCGGCCTTGAGCACCACGGTCTTGCCGGCGCGATCCACCAGGTAGACGTGGCCGTTGGCGCCGAGCGGCGAGGCGTAGATGTTGCCCAGCTCCTCGATGCGCTCCGGCCCGTAGAGCTTCTCGCCCTTGCGTGCGTCGAAGACGGTGAGGATCGGGGTGAGCACCTTGAAGAAGTACAGCCGACCCTCGTAGAGCAGCGGCGAGCTGACGTAGGGGGTGTCGCGATCGTAGCTCCAGCGAATCTGCTCGCTGCCGGTGATGTCGCCCTGAGCGCCCTCGAGCCCGATCGCCAGCAGGCTGTTGCCGCGGAATCCACTCATCACGTAGACCACACCGTCCTCGTACACCGGGGAGGGAATGACGTTCTCGGTCATGCCGGTGGTCTTCCAGATCAGCTCGCCGGTCTCCAGGTCGTAGCTGCGCACGTTCGTCGTCGCGTTGGTGATCACCTGGACCCGACCGTCGTGCTCGACCAGCAGCGGGGTCGACCAGCTGGAGCGCTCCTCGCGCTGCTGACGCCACTTCTCGGCGCCGGTCTTCTTGTCGAGCGCGACGATGAAGGAGTCGCCTTCGTGGTCCCACAGCATCACGGCGTAGTCGCCGTGCAGCGCCGGCGAGCTGCCCTCACCGAACTCGTTGCGGGTGTTCATCTTGCCGAAGTCCTGCTTCCACAGCACCTTGCCGTCGAGGTCCATGCCGTAGATCCCGTGCGAGCCGAAGTGGGCGATGAGCACACTGCCGTCGGTGGCCGGAGAGTTCGACGCCCAGGTCGAGGTCATGTGGCTGCCCTCGTGCGGCACCTCTTCGTTGACCACCGTGCGCCACACCTCCTCACCGCTGTTGCGGTCGTAGGCCAGCACCGTGAACTGGTGGATGTTCCCCGGCACCCGGCCCGAGCGGTCCTTCTCACCCGGCTTGCCGTCGGGGCCGGCTCCGGTGTCGATCGCGGTGGTGAGGAAGATCCGGTCGCCCCAGACCACCGGGGTCGAGATGCCGAGACCGGGGAGCTCGGTGCGGAACTTGATGTTCTCGCTCTCCGACCACTCGATCGGCGGCTTGCCGGCGGCGACTCCGTTGCCGGTGGGGCCGCGCCATTCGGGCCAGTCGGCCGCCAGGGTCGGCGCCGCGAGAGCGAGCAGCACGACGGAGATCCAGCTCGCCAGCCAGCGAGCTCCGTTGAAACGGTTGGAGGAAGTGCGGTTCAGGGTCATCTCGAGAACTCCTCGGGAGTTTGTCTGGGAGCTATGGGAGTGCGCGCCGTCCTCGTCCACGGGCCCAGGGCCAGTGACGAAACGACGGCGGTCGGAGGCAGGGCGCGGCAGCAGCAGGACGAGACGCTTCGCAACAACATCGTGTCCGGTTGCATCGTATACGTCGTTGGAGAACACAGCGGCGACCCGAAGATCTGTCGGAGGTCTTTCATCGACGCGATGCTCCACTGAGACCCGGGCGACTGCGCGTCCGGGTCTCGCCTTTTGTGGGAGCGTTGAGCCCGTCACCGATACCCCGTCAGGGGCGGGAGCCTCGAGGCGAGACGTGCGCCGCGGCGAGGATCTCGAGCGTCTCACGGTGCTGGACCACGACGGCGACGTCGAGATCGTCGCCCCACGCCGGATCCACGGCGACCGAGGTCGAGACCGGCTCGCCGACTCCCGGCCAGGGCAGCCGTGTCAGGCTGCGGACCACGCGGTGGTTGCGCAGCGTGCGGCCGCCGTTCTCACCGCGCCGCACCGGTGTCACCAGCTCCCGCTCGACCACCAGCACGAGGAGGTCGGCGACATCCGCTCCAGCGGCCGCTGGGCGCTCGGCGTCGCCCGCCGCCGTGCCTTCGACGGTGACGTCGACGCGTGAGGGACCCGCGACCTCGGCAGTGAGCGCCAGTTCGAGTGGGCGAGGATCACGGCGCTGCCGCTCCAGCAGGCGGCTCGCCTCGGCGCGGTCCGAGCCGACGAAGCCGTGGCGGCCGTCGATCACCATCTGCGGTGTGTAGACCGAGTCGCTCGCCTGGCGCCGGGCGTATTCCTCCTGGCGCTGCGACCACTGCGGGGCGGAGAACGGATCGGTCCAGCCGAGCCGGTTCCAGTAGTCGACGTGGAAGGAGAGCGCCAGCACGTCGCCCTCCTCGGCGAGCTCGCCGAGCAGCCGGTCGGCCGGCGGGCAGCTCGAGCACCCCTGCGAGGTGAAGAGCTCGACGACGATCAAAGGTGGCGCCCCGTCGGCCGCCACCGGACCAGCCGAGGTCCAGGTCCAGAGTGCACAGAGCGCGAGGAGGCCCGGACCGGGGCGGCTACGACGTCGTGAGTCGGCTGCGCGTCGCTGCGAGGCGGCACTCTCGCGCCGTCGCGTCGCGCCCGTGGCTCCGGCGTTTCCTTCGGCGGTTTCTTCGTCCATCACAACAGTTCCTCTACGGCGCCGCGCAGCATCCGGATCGCCTCGCTCAGGAACGTCCGGCTCCTGCACCGCCGAGCAGACGCTGGCAGGGCTACCGCTCAGACCACCGGCCCGAGCCCGCTCAACCCGCCTGGGCGGAGGCCACCCACCAGGCCGCATCGAGTCGCATCTCGCGGCCATCGTGCAACTCGGCCAACCGGGCCGCGACCCGCTGCAGCGCGATACCCGAGGCGGTCTCGTCGAGCTGGCCGAGCGCTCGCGAGAGAGGTCCGATGCGACGGGTGAAGCCGAGTATCTCCTCCGCTGAACCGGCGAGCACGAGCGGCCGCGCCACGGCCTCGACGACGACGTCGACGAAGCCGGCGTCGCGCAGGACCTGTTCGAGGCGGTCCCGGTCCGCGAAGCGAAACGGGCCCGGCACGTCGGCGTGCGGGTCGACCGGTCGCTCGAGCCGATCGGCGAGGTCGCCCAGCGCCGCCATCGGCCAGGTGATCCATGGATTGAGCTCGACGCTCTGCCAGCAGGCCACCGCCAGGCGTCCGGCCCGCTCGTCGAGGGCCCGCCGCAGGTTGGCGAACGCGCGGCGGCTGTCGCGGAAGAACATGACCCCGAAGCGCGACAGCACGAGGTCGGAGGGCGGTAACGGGTCTTCCTCGGCGTCGGCGAGCAGGAACTCGACGTTCGGCCTGCCGACGGACCGCGAACGCGCCTGCTCTACGAGCGACGAGGCGACGTCGACGCCGACGACCAGGCCCGCCTCACCGACCCTGCCGGCGACCTCGAGGCTCAGCGCGCCGGATCCGCACCCGATGTCGAGCACGAGCTCCCCCGACGCCGGCACCGCCCGCTCGACCAGAGTCGAGCTGACCGGCTCGAGCACCCGATCGATCATCCGCTGGGCTTCGGCCCAGCGTGGGCCGGCCTCTTCGTCCCAGTAGGCGCGCGGCTCGGTCTCCATGCTCTGCTTCACGCAGCGCACCGTAGCACCGGGCGGCGGAACCGGATCCAGCCTGTTTCCGCTGCAGCCGTCTGCGGGGCCCGGTTCGACGGGTGGCACCACCAGCTGGCACCACCGGCTGACACCAGAGCGGTTCGCGCCTCAGCCGAGCAGGCTGAGCTGCTCGCCAGGCCGCCGGAACGCCGCGGTCGAGAGCTCGAAGCGCCCTCGCTGGCCAGTCGCCAGGCCGGCGCGCCGGCACGACACCTCGAACAGCTGCCGGGTCTGCTCGGCGAAGGCGCCGACTCCGCGCATGCGCTCGCCGAAGCGGGAGCTGTTGCGGCGGCCGCCGTCGCGCTCGCCGCCGCGCAGCTCCTCGATCCGGTGCAGCACCCGCTGCCGGCGATCCGGGTAATGCTCCTCGAGCCACTGCTCGAACAGCGGCGCGACGCCGAGAGGCAGACGCAGCATCACGTAGCCGGCCGAGCGCGCCCCGGCGTCCGCGGCAGCGGCGACCACCGCCGGGATCTCGTGGTCGTTGATGGCGGGCACGATCGGCGCCACCAGCACGCCGCACGGCACTCCCGCGCCGTGCAGCGCCTCGAGCGCCTGCAGCCTGAGCCGTGGGCTCGACGTGCGCGGCTCCATCCGCCGCACCAGCTCGACGTCGAGCGAGTTGATCGACAGGTGCACCGAGACGGCGTCGTGCTCCGCCAGCTCGGCGAGCAGGTCGAGATCGCGCGTCACCAGGTGGTTCTTGGTGACGATCTGCACCGGGTGCCGGTGCTCGGCGAGCACCTCGAGCACCTGGCGGGTGATCCGCAGGCGGCGCTCGAGCGGCTGGTAGGGATCGGTCACCCCCGACATCGCGACCACCCGCGGCTCGTAGCCGGGCCGCGACAGCTCCCGTCGCAGCAGCGACGCCGCGTCGTGCTTGACCAGGATACGAGTCTCGAAGTCGAGGCCCGCCGAGTAGCCCAGGTACTCGTGGGTGGGCCGGGCGTAGCAGTAGGCACAGCCGTGCTCGCACCCCCGGTAGGGGTTGATCGAGCGGTCGAAGGGCACGTCGGGGCTCACGTTGCGCGACAGGATGGTGCGCGAGTGATCGGCGATCAGCTCGGTCGGCACCCGATCCGGATTCGGCTCTTCCGCCTCGACCTCGAGGGTCTCGAATCGGCTGCGGGGATTCGCCGAGCTGCCGCGACCACGCACCTTGGGATGCGACCCTCTCGCCGCTCCGCCCGACATGGCTCGTCCCGACATCACGGCCCATCCTGACAGATTTGCGTCTTTTTTGCGCCTTGCGCGACGGCGCGCCCAACCGCAGGCACCGTCGACTGCGGCGGGCGCCTCGACAGCGTGTGGGCTCCCGACAACCCTTCGCAGGGCCAGACCACGACGCCGTCGTCGATCTACGCTTACGACGAGCTCGATCGGCTGGAGACGGTGATGAATCCCTGGGGCGGCGCCGGCGGCCCGAGCCTGATCACCACCAGCTACGGCTACGACGTGCAGGACCACCTGACCTCGGTGACCGACGCCGAGGGCAACGTGACCACCTACGTCTACAGCGACCGCGACCTGCTGACCAGCGAGACGTCGCCGGTGGCCGGCACCACCACCCACGCCTACGACGACCACGGAGACCTGCGGCGCACCGTCGACGCGCGTGCGGTGCAGACCGATCGCACCACCGATGCCGCGGGCCGCGTCACCAGCGTCAGCTATCCGACCTCGAGCCTCGACGTCACCTACGCCTACGACCAAGGGCTCAACGGCCTCGGCCGCCTGTCGAGCATCACCCGCAACGGCGCCTCGCTCGTCTACGGCTACGACGACCTCGGCCGCATGGTCCAGGACGGCGATCTCGGCTACGACTACGATGCAAATGGCAACCGCACCGAGGCTCTTCAGGAATTGGAGTGGAAAAGGGCATCTGGGTAGAGATCTAGCCCTCCGAGATGGAAGTAGATCGCCTGGCGAAAGCGCTCACGGTTTCGAAAGCCCCTTGCTGATCGCTTGATCCACTGGATGACGGTGTTGATTCCCTCGAGCCGTGCGTTGGTCACTCGCTGTACGACTGCGGTGAGCACGCCATCGAGGTGTCGCCGGATCATCCTCGCCACTCTCTTGATGGGTTTCAGCCGTGAGCGGATGGCTCCTTGGCACCAGGCGCGGAGGTAGTTCTCGGCGTCGTCTCTGTCCTCGCAGTCCCACACTCCCATGAAGATCTCTCGGCTCTCCCAGGCGCGGGCCGTCTTCTTGGCGATCTGCTTCAGGCCAGCCATTCGCTCGAACTGGCTCTCGGTCAGCGAAGAGGGGTTGCGCCGCCAGAGGTACATGGTGCCCTTGAGCGACTCGTCGTCGCGACCCATCAGCTCCCTGTGCTCTTCGCGACGGACCTCGTCGATCGCCTTGCCGAAGTGCATCGCGATGTGGAACTTGTCGAAGGCCACGATCTCCGCTGCACCTTTGAGGGCCTTGTACGTGGAGACGACGAACGGAGGCCACATGTCCATCGCCACCGTCTCGATCGCGGCGAGCGCAGTGGAATCAAGGCTCTGGTAGTACTCGTCCAGGCCCGCCATGCCCCGGCCATCGGCTACGTGGTGCACAACACCCGCATCCAGATCAGCGACCACGGTCACGTACTCGTGGCGCTTCTGGAACGAGGTCTCGTCCACCCCCAATCGCTTGGCGGGCTCGAGCGAGCGGCGGGTCAGGCCGCGCTTGACTGCGCGCTCCATCACCCCAGCTACCTGGTCCCAGCTCAGGCCCAAGCGACGAGCAACGGCCAAAATCGTCGCTTCTCGAAGCCAGTCGATGATCATGGCCTCCATCAAGGCCGTGAAGCCGCTGTTCGGCACCGACCACGGAGCCTCGATCGTCAGCACGCCGTGCTCCGCGCATTTCACCCGGGGCACGTCCGCAGTCAGAATCGTCTTGTACTGACAGGTCGGCAGGTGGCGCCAACGACGCCTACGCGCATCATGGCGCTTCGCTGGACCACCGCACTTCGGACAACGGAGAGATTCCGGCGACGCGTGCACCACGTCGACCTCCACCTCGCCAGCCTCAAGTCGCAAATCGACGCTGGTCACCTCCCAAGGCGACCTCACGCCGAGAATCTGGGCATACAGCTCTGTGTCTCGCATCCAGACAGACTATGAGATCTCCACCACGATTCCCGAAGAGCCCTTCGAGAGTTGCAGTTCCTTTCTTACTCCGACAAGGCTGCTGTCCCAGGACTTAACCGCAACGATTTACATGAAGCAGAGGTGTTGTTTCCACCCCTCCCAGAACAACGGGCCATCGCCCACATTCTCGGCACGCTCGACGACAAGATCGAGCTGAACCGCAAGAAGAGCGAGGTGTTGGAGGGGATGGCGCGAGCGCTGTTCAAGGCGTGGTTCGTCGACTTCGAGCCGGTGCGCGCGAAGATGGAGGGGCGGTGGCGACAGGGGGAGTGGCTGCCGGGGATGCCGGCGGATCTGTGGGATCTGTTCCCGGATCGGTTGGTGCCGTCGGAGTTGGGGGAGATTCCGGAGGGGTGGGGGGTGAAGGCGCTGGATGAAGTCGCAGACTTCGTGAACGGGGCGGCTTGCCAGCGGTTTCCTCCGAAAGAAGGCGAGCCGAGCTTGCCGGTGATCAAGATTCGTGAGCTGAATCAAGGTGTCACGGAGTCCTCGGACCGGGTGTGTACCAACTTCCCGGAAAAACACCGCGCACGCGATGGCGATGTCCTCTTTTCATGGTCTGGCAGCCTCCAGTGTCAGATCTGGACAGGTGGAGAGGGCTTCGTCAACCAGCACGTGTTCCGGATCTCCTCCGGGGGCTTTCCCCGGTGGTTCTACTTCTACTGGACTAGGTACCACCTCGAGAGATTCAGACGGATCGCCGCAGACAAGGCGACCACGATGGGGCACATAAAGCGCTCGCACCTCGCCGAAGCGAAGGTCGTGGTTCCTCGAGATCGTCTCGTCGAGGGAGCGGGAGGGGCCATCGAAGTACTTTTGGACGCAAAGCTACTGAGACTCTCCGAGAGCCAACAAATGGCGAAGAGCCGAGATTCGTTGCTGCCCAAGCTCATTTCCGGAGAGATCCGAGTAGCTCCAACGGAGGGACCAGTTGACTAGCGCCGTTCCGTCAGACTTTCGCCTGACGGGTTGTCGGCAGGCGGCAGATCAGGGGCTTCAGCATGTTCGACGTCAGATCGAGGCTCTGGAGCGCGCCGTAGCGGAGGAACCAGGCCTAGCATTCGACTTGGCTCGACTTCTGGTGGAGAGCGCATGCAGGACGATCCTGTCGGAGAGAGGTGGCGGCAACTGGAAGAACCACGATCTCCCTAAGCTCTTTCGCGAGACCACCAGCAGAATCTCGTTCGTGCCCGCGAACGCAGAGGCCGACCCGGCTGCACAGCAGGGCTTGAAGAAGACTCTTCAGGGACTTGGAACTGCGATCCATGGGATCTGCGAGCTGAGGAACCATTGTGGCTTCGCTTCTCACGGCAAGGAAGAAGCATCGCCACAGCTGGAGGCGGTTCAGGCTCTTCTCGCGGCTTCAGCTGCGGACGCGATTGTCGGCTTCCTCTACCGGAGTCACCGCCAGGAGAGCGGATTCGCGCCCGCCCTGCTGAAGTATGAGGAGCTGGAGAGCTTCAACTGCTGGATCGATGACGCTCACGAGATACTCCGCGTGTTCGGTTTCGAGTTTCGGCCCAGCGAGGTGCTCTTTCACTTAGACCCCGCGGGCTACAGGAACCAGCTGGCGGAGTACGAGGCGGGAAATGAGAATGGCTAGTGGCCTCAGCGAAGCCCTAGTGGAGAAGGCTGCGCTCGCCTGGCTTGAGGCTCTCGGTTGGGAAACACGAGAGGGTGTCGATCTCGCTCCCGACACCTTACCTGCGGAGCGGACGAGTTTCGGCGACGCGGTCCTTGAGCAGCAGCTGCGCGACGCCCTGGCGCGGCTCAACCCCACCGTCCCTGCCGAGGCCCTCGACGACGCCGCACGCAAGCTCGTCCGCCTCGAAGGCTCGACCCTCGAAGCGCGCAACCGGGCGTTCCACCGGCTGCTGGTGGACGGTGTCGAGGTGGAGTACCGCACGCCAGAAGGGTCGATTCGAGGCGACACGGTGCGGGTGGTCGACTTCGACACTGCCAAGAACAACGACTGGTTGGCTGTCAACCAGTTCACGGTGGTGGAGAACAAGCGCACCCGTCGGCTCGACGTGGTGCTGTTCCTCAACGGTCTGCCGATCGGCATCCTGGAGCTCAAGAACGCGGCGGCGGAGCAGGCCTCGATCTGGTCTGCCTGGAGTCAGCTGCAGACCTACAAGGCGGAGCTGGAGACGCTGTTCGCCTACAACGAGCTGCTGATGATCTCGGACGGCACCGAGGCGCGGGTGGGGACGCTGACGGCGGGCAAGGAGTGGTTCAAGCCGTGGCGCACGATCTCGGGCGAAGATTTGGCACCGAAGTCGGTCCCAGAGATGCAGGTGGCGATCGAGGGGATGCTGGATCATGGCCGGCTGCTCGATCTGCTGCGCAGCTTCATCGCCTTCGAGGATCGGGGCGGCGAGAAGCTGGTCAAGAAGATGGCGGGCTACCACCAGTTCCACGCCGTGCGAGCGGCAGTAGGCGAGACGCTGCGCGCGGCGGAGCTTGAGGACGTGATCGTGGAGCCGGAGGGCCACTACGAGTCGGGCCGGCAGCCAGGCGGCGACGTGGGCGATCGGCGGGTGGGCGTTGTGTGGCACACCCAGGGCTCGGGCAAGAGCCTCACGATGGCGTTCTACGCCGGGCGCATCGTGCTCGAGCCGGCGATGCGCAACCCGACGCTCGTGGTGCTCACCGATCGCAACGACCTCGACGACCAGCTCTTCGGCACCTTCGCGCAGTGCAGCGACCTCCTGCGGCAATCTCCGAAGCAGGCGCAGAGCCGCGAGGACCTGAGGAAGTTGCTCGAGGTCGAGTCCGGTGGCGTGGTGTTCACCACGGTGCATAAGTTCTTCCCCGGGCAGAAGGGCGAGCGTTACCCGATGCTCTCGGACCGGCGCAACATCGTGGTGATCGCCGACGAGGCGCACCGAAGCCAGTACGACTTCATCGACGGCTTCGCGGCCCACATGCGCGACGCGCTGCCCAACGCCTCGTTCATCGGTTTCACTGGCACGCCGATCGAGAAGCAGGACGCCAACACCCGCGCCGTCTTCGGCGAATACATCAGCGTCTACGACATCCAGCGCGCCGTGCAGGACGGCGCCACGGTGCCGATCTACTACGAGAGCCGGCTGGCCAAGCTCCGGCTCGAGCATGGCGTCGAGGTCGACGAGGAGTTCGATGAGCTCACTGAGGGCGAGGAGCTCGAGGGCAGGGAGAAGCTGAAGACGAAGTGGGCGGCGCTCGAAGCGCTGGTGGGCGAGAGCGGCCGTCTCGAGCTGGTGGCGCGCGACTTGGTGGAGCACTACGAGAAGCGCTGCGAGGTCCTCGAGGGGAAGGCGATGGTGGTGTGCATGAGCCGCCGCATCTGCGTCGAGCTCTACGAGAAGATCGTCGCGATCCGGCCCGAGTGGCACGACGCCGACGATGCGAAGGGCGCCATCAAGGTGGTGATGACAGGCTCCGCCTCCGACGGCCCAGAGTGGCAGCAGCACATCCGCACCAAGGCGCGGCGTAAGGCGCTGGGCGATCGTTTCCGAGACCCGGAGGATCCGCTGCGGATCGTGCTGGTGCGCGACATGTGGCTCACCGGCTTCGATGCGCCGGTGATGCACACCATGTACGTCGACAAGCCGATGCGCGGCCACGGGCTGATGCAGGCGATCGCCCGCGTCAACCGGGTGTTCAAGGACAAGCCCGGCGGCCTGGTGGTCGACTACATCGGCCTGGCGAGCGACCTCAAGCGCGCCCTCCAGACCTACACCGAGAGCGGCGGCCAGGGCAGCACCGCGCTCGACAAGGAGGAGGCCGTCGCGCTCCTGCTCGAGAAGCACGACGTCTGCTGCGGCATCCTCGACGGTTTCGATCGATCCGCCTGGAGCAGCGCCCTGGCAAGCGAGCGCCTGGCCGTGCTGCCGGCGGCGCAGGAGTTCGTGCTGGCACAGAAGGACGGAAAGCAGCGCTGGCTCGACGCGGTGAACGCACTCTCCAAGGCGTTCGCGCTTGCGGTGCCGCATCCAGACGCCCAGGCGATCCGCGAGGACGTCGAGCTCTTCCAGGCGATCCGCGCCTCGCTGCTCAAGAAGAGCCCCGAGGACCCCCGGCGTGGCGACGACCTCGACCACGCCATCCGCCAGATCGTCGACAAGGCGATCGCCCCCGACGGCGTGCTCGACATCTTCGAGGCCGCCGGTCTCGACAAGCCCGAGATCTCGATCCTCTCCGACGAGTTCCTCCGTGAGGTGCAGGGCATGCAGCACCGCAACCTCGCAGTCGAGCTACTGCAGAAGCTGCTGCAGGGCGAGCTCGCCAAACGGCGACAGAAGAACGTCGTGCAGAGCCGCACGTTCTCCGAGATGCTCCAGCAGAGCCTGCTGCGCTACCAGAACCGCGCCATCGAAGCCGCCCAGGTGATCGAGGAGCTCATCGCCCTGGCCAAAGAAATGCGCAAAGCGCAGGAGCGCGGCGAAGACCTCGGTTTGTCAGAAGACGAGCTCGCCTTCTATGATGCTCTCGAATCCAACGACAGCGCAGTTCAGGTCCTGGGCGACGAGACCCTGCGGGACATCGCCCGCGAGCTCGTGGACAAGGTGCGCGCCAGCGTCACGATCGACTGGACCGTGCGCGAGAACGTGAGAGCGAGGCTGAGGGTGATGGTGAAACGAATCCTCCGCAAATGGGGTTACCCGCCGGATCTGCAGGAGCGGGCCACGGCGTTGGTGCTGGAGCAGGCGGAGGTGTTGAGTGAGGGGTGGGTGGGGTAGGACGAGACGACTCCACCCGATCGCGATTACCAGCTGGGGGCTCGGACTTGGACATGAATCTCGTAACCGTGGTGCTGAGCGTCTTCGCGCTAGGTGTTTCGGTCTCGGCGCTCGTAGTCTCGACTCGTCTGAAGCAGTTCGAGCTCCGGCGCAGCATTCGCAATCAGCTGAACGTCGTCGTCGCCGAGATGCTGGCCTCTGCCGCACGCGAGGTCTCTTTCCTCCCGCCGGGAGAGGCGCCGACACCGGAACAGATCGCCCGGAGCTCGATCGCGGCTCAGAGGCACTCGGCTTTGGCGCGCCAAGCCTACTATCTTGCCGAAGAGGAAAGCTCCCTCGTTACCGACGTCGAGTGGGTGACGATGGCACAAGGTTTCTGGACGGCTGGAGACCTGCTCAAGGCCGAGAGCTGCTGGAGCCGAGGGATCGACGCGGCGCCCGACCCCTACTATCGTGTCGTGAACAGCCGTGGGCTTGCAGACTTCCTGTTCATGGTGGGCCGTCAGGAAGAGGGAAGGGAACGATATCAGGAGGCCCTGCGCGTCTTTCCGGATACGACGGACAGCAACAAGACGATCAACGCGGGAACCCTTGAGGCATGGGTCCTCAGCGAGATTGGTGCGAGTCAGGACGCAGAGGCGGAGCGTCTCATCCGAAAGGCTCGAGGCTTGATCAGCACAATTGGGAACTCCGTGCAGCGCTCGCAGGCCGAAGCTCGGCTGCGAGCGCAGGTCGACGGTGCCCGGGAATGGCAGCGTCGGGCACGCGGCGTGTAGGAGCAGGTCAGCAATCGGTGTTCAACAAAATGGAGAAAGGCTGCGATCCGTCGCTGAGAAGTAATTAACCATTTCGGGGGCGGGCACTAGAGGGGCCGGGAGCGCGCCTGGTCTTCATAGGAGCTGGTGGGGGTGCACGGCGAGGATGCGCTGGACTCCGAGGGGCCGGGTCCTCTCTTCAGCGTGTCGCTCTCGAGTCTCCCGCTCGATCCCAGCGACAACGCGCTGCATGAGATCGCGATACTCAGCGTCGCTCAGATGATCGAAGGCGGGGAGCTTGGCGGGGCGCAGGGTGTTGGGAGAGGTGACGTCGGCGGCGTTCAGCTCCTGCTCGCCGGAACGGCGATGCTCGTAGAGCTCGGTGCGGTCTCTCAGCGACCTCGTAGAAGAGCCCGTACAGGTTCCTCCGCGCTTCAGTCGCTGAGATGCTCCTCATGGAGGCCCGTACCGCATACGGGATTCCGTGCGTCACTACAACCGCTCGATTCCAATTACCAGCGACCGCTCTCGCCCCACGCCCGGATCAGATCGGCGACCCGGTGGGCGGCGTTGCGCCAGTTCGTCTGCGTCGCGCTCTGTGCGCGGTCGGGGTCGCCTTGATCGATCGCCGTGACGATGTCTTCGTGTTCCGCTGCCGAGAGATCGAGCCGATTGGTCAGCGCCGAGACGTACAGCCGCGCGTAGCGGTCGGCCTGCGGCTTGATCGCGCGGTGCAGGGCGTGCAGACGAGGTGGCGCGGCTGCGAGCACCACCTCCTGGTGGAACTCGATGTCCAGCTCGAAGGCTCGATGGGCGTCTGGGGTCGTGGCCCGGGCTTCCTTCAGGAGAGTGGCGTTGAGCACTTCGAGTCTGTCGATCAGTTGCTCGCGTCGCCCCAGCTCGAGGCTCGCTGCGTAGAAGGCCGCCAGGCCCTCGATCTCCCCGACGATGTGGAAGAGGTCGGAAGCATCGTCGGCAGTGACCGGCGCGACGACGAGGCGCTGGCGCTCGCCGTCCTTGTTCGCCGCGACCACGTATCCCTCGCGCAGGAGCCGGTGGAACGCAGAGCGGACGGGTGTCCGGCTGACCCCTAGCCGTTCTGCGGCGGTGGTCTCGACGAGCCGGGAACCGGGCGCCATGCGCCCCGAGACGATGAGCTCACGGAGCTCGCGATAGACCATCTCCGGCCGATCTTCGGCGGTCGGTTGTTCGCTGGCGGCTGGGGGCGCGGGGTAGGGGGCGGTCGGACTCATCGCTCGTCCTCTTGGCAGCTCGTCGATCGAGGGACATCACTTATGTATCCCTTGACGGATACATAAGTGCCATGCCAGTGTAGCGATCGGCCCTCCCGACGGAAACCCTTTTCGCTTGGACCTAGGACGCCACGGCGTGCTCCAAGCTCCCGCCTGACCTCGTGGGAAGTGGCAGGCGACGGCTCCACAGACCCTCCACAGACCTCTGAGTACAGCATGCAAACCCGGTTTCTCGCACCGCCGTCAGCTTGGCTGGTCGCTGCGCTTCTCCTGCCGACCCCGATGCTCGCCGGGCAGGAAGCTCAACTGACCCCGGCCGCCGAGGCCGAACCGCTCTCCGAGCCCGCCACCAGCACCGGCGGACGTGCACTCGAGCGAGAGGACCTCGGGGCCTGGCTCGACGGCTATCTGCCCTACGCGCTGCGAGTCGGCGGCATCGCCGGTGCGGTGGTGGTGGTGGTCGAAAGCGGCGACGTGCTGATCCAGCGCGGCTACGGATTCTCGGACGTCGAGGAGCGCACCCCGGTCGATCCGGAGCGCACGCTCTTCCGTCCGGGATCGGTCTCCAAGCTGGTGACGTGGACCGCCGTCATGCAGCTCGTCGAGCGCGGCCAGCTCGACCTCGACGTGGACGTCAACCAGTACCTCGACTTCACCGTCCCCACGCCCGGCGAGCGGCCCGTGACCATGCGGCAGATCATGACCCACACGGCCGGCTTCGAAGAGGCGATCAAGAACCTCATGTTCAGCGAGCCCGAGCGCCTGATGTCCCTGGGCGACTACCTGAAGGCCTGGGTCCCCCGACGCATCTTCGAGCCCGGATCGACCCCCGCCTACTCCAACTACGGGACGGCCCTGGCCGGCTACGTCGTCGAGCGCGTGACCGGAAAACCCTTCGATGACTACGTGGAGGAGCATGTCTTCGGACCGCTCGGCATGGATCACTCGACCTTCCGTCAGCCGCTGCCGCCTGACCTGGTCGACTCGATGTCGAAGGGCTACGTGACTGCCGCCGGTGAGGCCGAACCGTTCGAGATCGTCGGGCCGGCGCCGGCGGGGAGCATGTCGTCGACCGGCGCCGACATGGCGAAGTTCATGATCGCCCATCTCCAGGACGGCGCTACCGACGAAGGCCGCATCCTCGAGCCGGCGACCGCGCGCCAGATGCACGACAGCCCGCTCACCGTGATCCCGCCGCTCAATCGCATGGAGCTGGGCTTCTTCGAGACCAACATCAACGGCCGCGACGTGATCGCGCACCTCGGCGACACGGTGTACTTCCACACCGCACTGCACCTCTTCCTCGACGAGGGGGTGGGTCTGTATCTCTCCACCAACAGCGCCGGTGTGGACGGTGCGGCCGGCACCCTGCGGGCGAGGCTCTTCGAGGACTTCGCCGATCGCTACTTCCCAGCGCCTGGCCCCGACCCCGCGCTGGACGGGTCGCCCGTCGACCCCGGGCACGCGAGCCAGATGGTCGGCAGGTGGCAGCCCAGCCGCCGCGCCGACAGCAACTTCTTCGCCGCGATCGGGCTGCTCGGTCAGGCCGAGATCACGGTGGGCGAGGACGGGGAGCTGGTGGTGCCCTCCCTGGTCGACGCCAGCGGCGCACCCAGGACCTGGGTCGAGGTGGAGCCCTATGTCTGGCACGACCCGGACAGCCACGAACGCATCGCGGCGCAGGTCGTCGACGGCGAGGTCGTCCGGTGGAGCTTCGACATGGTGTCGCCCTTCACCGTGTTCGAGCGCGTGCCGGCGTCGAAGTCGTCGGCCTGGCTGCTCCCCGCGCTCATCGTCAGCATGGTCGCCCTGGTGCTCACGCTCGTCCTGTGGCCGGTGGCGGCGCTCGTGCGCCGGCACTACCGCGCGCCTCTGGCGCTGCGCGGCCGCGAGCGGCTGGTCTACCGGCTCGTGCGGATCGCCGCCGGGCTCACCGTGCTGGTGCTCGTCGGCTGGGGCACGCTGATCGGCTCGATGGCGTCGAACCTCGACCGCCTCACGAACGCCATGGACCCGTGGCTCTGGCTGCTGCAGATCGCCGGGCTGGTGGTGTTCGTCGGCGGACTGCTGATCGCGGCATGGAACGCCTGGCTCGCGTTCCGCGGCGAGCGGCGGTGGCCGTCGAAGCTGTGGAGCGTGGTGCTGGTCGCCGCCTCAGCCGTCGTCCTCTGGACTGCCATGGCGTACCAACTCCTCGCCTTCACCGTCAGCTACTGACCACCTCCCTGCACACCAACCTCGCTACCGTGACCAGTCGCACGACACGACCTCGGAACTCCAGGAGCACGTCATGATTTCTCGGTTCATCGGAGCCCGTCGGATCCCGATCTCGGCAACGCCGGGGGCGCTCTTCGTGCTGGTGTCGTCTGCTCTCCTCGTGACGGCGCCCACTGCCGCGGCCCAGGAAGGGGCACAGGAGGACCAGCAGGACCAGCAGGAGACCGAGCGGGACGACGACAGTTTCGCGGAGGAGATCACGGTCACCTCGACCAAGCGCGACGAGCTGCTCACCGAGGTGCCGATCTCGGTGACCGTCGTGGATGGCGAATCGCTGGAGCGTCAGCGGGCCGAAGACCTCGACGATCTCGTCGCGGTGGTGCCGGGGCTGAGCGTCACCTCCGCCTCTCCTGGAACCACACGCATCACGCTCCGCGGGATCAACACCGGCGGCGTCGCGTCGACGGTGGGGGTCTACGTCGACGACGTCCCCTACGGTTCGAGCACCGGTCTGGCAAACGGCGCCGTGCTCTCCGGCGACTTCGACACCTTCGACATGGCCCGCGTGGAGGTGCTGCGCGGTCCGCAGGGCACGCTCTACGGGGCGAGCTCCCTGGGCGGGGTGCTCAAGTACGTGCCGAACCGGGCCAGCACCGAAGGCTTCGCCGGGCGCTTCCGCGTCAGCCTGGAAGACGTCGAGGGCGGCGGCGACGGGTTCCACCTCACCGGCGCGCTGAACCTCGCCGTCAGCGATCAGTTCGCCGTCCGGCTGAGCGGCTTCACCCGCGAGGACGCCGGCTACATCGACTCCATCGGCAACAATCCGATCCCGAGCCTCACCGATCCCGCGAACCCCATCTTCGACGGCACGCTGGTCATCGACGGCATCAACGAGGTCCAGCGCACCGGCGGCCGCCTCTCGGCCCTGGTGCAGCCCTCCGACCGATTCTCGCTGCACCTCGTGGGTCAACTGCAGGGCATCGAGAGCGACTCGCCGAGCACGGTCGACGCGAGCCCCACCACGTTCCGCCCCCTCCTGGACGAACCGGTGCAGTCGCGTTACCACGCGCAGTTCAGCAACACCGACTACGAGGTACTGAGCGCCACCCTGAACTGGCAGCTCGGGGACGTGAGTCTCGAGTCGATCTCGAGCTACAGCACGCTCGAGCAGGACTCCCAGACCGACACCGCGATCGCCACCGCCCTCACCGGCGGGCCGCCGCTCTCGGCGCTGCTCACCTTCCTGTTCGGTGATCCGGCGACCAATCCGCTGAGCGCGATCTTCCCCAACCTCGTCACCACCGACAAGATCACCCAGGAGGTGCGCCTGCTCTCTGTCGACAGCGACAGCTTCGAGTGGCTGCTCGGGGCCTACTACACCGACGAGGAGTCCGAGATCGCTCAGCAGTTGCTGACCGTCGCTGCGGGCACTGACGACCCGGTCGCGGCGATCCCGCCACTCGCCGTCGTCAGCCTCGAGTCGACTTACGAGGAGGTCGCGGTGTTCGGCAACGCGAGCTGGCACGTCACGCCGCGCTTCGAGCTGTCGTTCGGCGCCCGCGTGAGCGACAACGAGCAGGTGGCGTCCCAGATCAGCGACGGTGCGCTCGTCGGCGGACTGACGATGTTCGACGAGGTGCGGTCGTCGGAGACCCCGGTCACTTTCTCCATCTCGCCGCGTTACGAGCTCGGTGGGGCATCGTCGATCTACGGACGCGTCGCCACCGGCTTCCGGCCCGGCGGTCCCAACGTCCTGCCGCCGGGCGCGCCGCCGGACACTCCGTCGACCTACGACTCCGACCGTCTCACCAGCTACGAGGTCGGCTACAAGGCCATCTCGTCCCGCGGCCGGGTGTCGTTCGATGCGGCCGTCTACCTCCTCGACTGGGAGGACATCCAGCTCCTCGCCGTCGTCAACAACTTCGGCATCAATGCCAACGGTGGCACCGCCGAGAGCCGGGGCGCCGAGTTCACGATCGGCCTGCGGCCGGTGAACGGCCTGACGTTGTCGCTGAACGGCGCCTACACCAACGCCGAGCTGACGCAGGACACCGACCCGGTCGTCGGCGGCATGGATGGCGACCCGCTGTCCTGGGTGCCCGAGTTGAGCTTCGGCCTGTATGGCGACTACGCGTGGCCCATCAGCGACGAGTGGATCGCGCACGTCGGTGGGATGGTGGCGTACGTCGGTGACCGGCCCGCCAACTTCGACGACCGCACGCCGGGAGGCCAGGTCGTCGAGTTCGACGCCTACACGACCGTCGGAGTCAACGGTGGGGTCGACTTCGGCCGCTGGTCGGTCGAGCTCTACGCCAAGAACCTCACCGACGAAATGGGGATCACGTCGGTCGGCGGGACCGGTTTCCTGCCCAACGGTGCCATCTCACTCGGCCAGATCCGGCCGCGAACCGTTGGATTGTCGCTGGGCACGCGCTTCTAAGCGGAAGGGGCGTGACCCCCACCGCGGGAGGACCGCCGCGGTCCTGAGAAGGACCCGGCCATTTCGGGGAACGGACACTCGTCGGAGGCGCCCTACCGGTTGGGTCGGGTGCTTGCCGACCCGCGCACATGGCAGATCGAGCCCTGAAGTGCGCGTCTCGACGCCATGCAGCCTCCGGTTCGGGCCGGGTAGGCCCAGCCGCGAGGCCCCTCTACTCCGTCACCAGACGCGCGAATCCCGCGACGCGAAGTGGGCCCGGGATCGAAGCGGTGGATTGTGGGAGCTGAGGGAAGCGCGACGCTCAGCCTAGAGAAGGACCTGAGAAGGCCCTAGCCATTTCGGGGAACGGCCGGCGCCGGTAGAACCGGCCTTGGCGCACGGGCGAGATGACGTGCTGCATGAAATGCGAGAGCTGCTCTGGGCTCTCGGCGCTCAGGACCTTGAGGTCTGCGGAGATGCGGAGGCCTCCGAGTGCGACGACCACCTAGCTGTGGTTGTGGCCATTGATTGGATGCTCTGAAGCGGTTGCGGCCGCGCGCTCACCAGGCGTCCGACATCTTCGAAGGTCGTGTTCGCTTCAGCCGGTCCGCGGTGTTCACTCAGGAGAAGACCAGACCGCGGCCGACAGGCTCGATCCCGAGCCTTCCGCGGCACGACCCAGCTGGGGTCCCTCGTCTCGAGCACAGCCAAGGAGACCTTCATGAAGCCCAACCCCGCCATCGTTTGCCTCCTCGTGCTGGCGACCGCCCTTCCGTCGGCGGCCCTCCAGACCTTTACGGTCGACGGCTCGGTGGACCGTCCCGACGTCAGCGTCGGTGACGGTGTGTGCGAAGCGGTGTTCTTCCAGGACACCTTCTGCTCGCTGCGCGCCGCGATCCAGGAGAGCAACGCCGCCGGTGGCGGCGCAACGATCTTCGTGCCCGCCGGCACTTACACACTCAGCCTGGTAGGTGTCGGTCCCGACTCACCCACGGTCGGAGATCTCGACATCACGGCGCCGGTCTCCATCCTCGGTACGGGTGGGGTCGCGGTCATCGACGCCCAGGACATCGATCGGGTGGTGCATGTCGCCGTGACCCAACCCCCCAACGTCGTGTTCTCGTTCGTGGACCTCGTCGGCGGCGACGCCGACGACGGGGCCGGCGATGGCGGTGGACTGTACGTGGAGGATGGTGCGGTCACCTTCACCGACGGCGCGGTGCGGGGAAACAGGGCGAGTCGGGGTGGCGGCATCTTCACCGAAGCCGAGGGGAGCGTTCTCCTCGACAGGGCATCGATCCGCGACAACCTGGCGGTTTTCGGTGGCGGAATCTATGGCAGCGGGTTGATCAGGAGATCCGAGATCGTCAACAACGACGCGGGCACTGGCCCGGCCGCGCGAGCCCGATCCGGGCGCTCCCTGAGCATCCTCCACTCGACGATCTCCGCCAACACCGGCGCCCCGGGTGCGATCTACTGCTCGTCGACCCGCATCGATCTGACCTCGACGACGGTGCACGACAACGAAGGCGCGGCGCTCGCCGTGGAGGGCAGTTGTGAGCTCAACCCCGAGTCCTCGATCCTCTCGGGAGGCTGTAGCGCGATCCCCGGCCTGTTGGCCGACTTCGGCGACAACCTGGAGAGCCCGGGCGACTCCTGCGGCCTCTCGCCGATGATGAATCTGCTCAGCGTCGGGGATCCGGGCTTGAAGCCTCTCGCCTACTATGGAGGACCGACTCGGAGTCACGCGCTGAAGAGCGACAGCCTGGCGCGCGACTTCAGCAGCACCTGTTCGGAGGCTGATCAGCGGGAGGCGCCACGGAGCTCGCCGAACTGCGACACCGGAGCTCTCGAATACGGCGCGACGTCGCCCCTGCCCGGCATCTTTGCCGACGGCTTCGAGTCCGGCGACTCCGCGGCCTGGCAATAGGTGCACGCGCTGTCAAGGGCTGCACCTTCGAACTTGCGCCTGGCAGGGGGCGGGCGGTGAGCTCGACGGTGGCTTCGTGGCCGTTTCTCAGCGTGGGCAGTTTCGCACCGGGCGCAGTCGGTCTCCTTCACCTCTTCGTTCAGCGAAGGAGACGCAGGAGCAGGTCGGCGATCTCGCAGACCGCCATATCAGCCTGGATGCGATGAGCTCAGCGGAGTCTGCGAACGATCGGCGAGCGTCTGCTCGACCAGCGTCCCGTAGTGGAATTGCCCCGGCTTCTTGGAGAATGGAGATAGCTGCTGGAAAGAAGCGTTGGTCGCGATGTTCGGTTGCACCGGAATCCGGCATTTCCAATGTTCAGAGGGCCATGGGTTCATCCGGGCTCGAGACGAAGGGAGATGCGTAGTGCAACTGCGAACGGAACGCTGGACATCGGGACTGACGGGGGCTCTGCTTCTGCTCCTCGGAACGGGTTGGCCGCTGGCCGCGGTCGCACAGGTGCCATTCATCTACATCGTCGACACCGAGCTGGATGATGCGGCGCTGGACGACTGCAGTCTCGTGACGCCCGACGACTGCAGCCTGCGCGGCGCCATCCACAAGGCAAACACCGATGGGCTCGACAGTCAGATCCGGATACCCGACGGCGTCTATCAGTTGACCCTCGCGGGCCCGGAGGACGATCTCGGGCTGGTCGGCGACCTCGATGTCTACGAAACAGGCAAGGCGCTCACGATCTCCGCCGCCAGCGGCGCCCACCCCATCATCGAGCAGACGGCGAGCGCGCGCGTCATGGACCTGCGCAGCGGGCCTTCGCAAGTGACCCTCCGCGGCCCCATGATCCTGCGCTACGCGGGCCCCGGGGCATTCGCGGGATTCGGCGGCGTTCTCTACGTGCAATCACAGAACGTCGAGCTGGATGCGGTGGCCCTGATCGATGGCGTCGCCACCGACTCCGGCGGCTGTCTCTTCGCCACGGACGTCGGTCTGACCGGTCCGGTCGACTGGAACTGGACGGGCATGATCGTCGACGGCTGCGCTTCGGGCAACAACGGCGGAGGAGCGAACGTCTCGCTGGAGGGCGGCGAGGTCGTCATGGATGGCGTCGAGATCACGGAGAACAGTGCGGCCGAGTCCGCCGGCGGAATGAGGATCCGCTCGACGAGCGCGGGCAGTGTCGATCTGGTCCGCTCGATCGTCCGCGGCAACGCGAGCGGCACGGCGCTGGGCGAGAGCGGCATCGGCGGGGGACTGCAGCTCATCACCGGTGGTGCCGCACCGAACACCGGCACGATCACGGTTCGCCAGAGCGAGATCTCCGAGAATCGGGCGGGCAACTCCTCGTCGGGCAACGGCTACGGCGGCGGCATCGCCTCCACTGGCTCGGGCCTGGTGACCGTCCGCAATACCACCATTTCGCACAACCTCATCGAGGGCAGCTTCAATCGCGGAGTCGGCCTGCGTGCCGAGGGCCACACGGAGCTCTTCTTCGTCACCATCGTCGAGCCCGCCGCGAGTCACGCCGCGAGCGAGGCCGCGCTCGACGGCGGCGCGTCGTCTCAGCTCATCGTCGAAGGATCGGTCTTCGTCGGCGGCTGCTCCAGCAGCGGCGGCGCGAGCGGGACCACCAACCGGGAGGTCCTGCCGTCGGACACGCCTCCGGGAGGCCCCACCTGGAGCGGGTGCACGATCTCGGCGCAGGTGGTCGCGGACGCGGGGCTTCAGCCCTTGGCTTCCTACGGCTCGTCCCGACGGACGCACCGTCCCGAGGCCGACAGCCCGCTGATCAACGGGTCGTGGTACACGCATTGCCCGCAGAAGGACCAGCGGGATGCCGCTCGACCTCTCCTGTTCCTCGCGTACTGCGACCTCGGCGCCCATGAACGGCTCGACTACGGCGTGCCGCCGGGCCCGGTGGTCTTCGGCGACGGCTTCGAGAGCGGTGACGCCCTTGCATGGCAGCCCTGACTCGGCCCGGCTTCGGCGATGCGGCTGTCCACTGGCACGGCTGTGCCTTGGACGGAGGCCGGGGCGTGTGGCAGCCTGATCCTGCGGACTCGCATGTCGGACTCCGGGCGGAGATCGCTCGTTGCGGGCGGGAGGTGCCTGCACGCCGAGGCGGAGCGGGTGCACCGTGGCGGTGGACACGCAGGCTCGAAGCATGCCGAGAGCGCGGCTGATCGTCCTGAAAACGGGAACTCGCTGCAGACCCTGTCGGTCCGCCGGACTCCTGGATGCGGGCGGAGGCCCCAGAGTGAAGGACGAGTCGGATGAGTGACGAGGGATCTGAAGCCGAACTGCTCGAGCTGGCCGGCCGGCTGGCGGACGGCAGGCCGGTGGACTGGAAGTCGCTGGGTGAACGAGATCGGGGCAAGGGCGATTCGCCGGTCCATCGTGGGCTGCGTGGGCTGGCGCGCCTGGCGCACCTGCTCGGCCACTTCGACCCACCGGGAGCTGATGACGCGGCTTCTGCGCGCGGCGTCGCGCGCAGCGGCAGCTGGTGCCACCTCGAGCTCCGCGAGCCGCTCGGAAGCGGGTCCTTTGGTGAAGTCTGGCGGGCCTGGGATCCGGTGCTCCAGCGCGACGTCGCGCTGAAGCTGCTGCGACGGCGCGGCGAGGGGACCGCATCGTTCCTGGCGGAAGCCCGTCGCCTCGCTCGCGTTCGTCACCCCAACGTGCTTGCGATCTACGGTGCGGATGTCGACAATCGGCAGCCCGGCCTCTGGTCGGATCTGATCGAAGGCGAGACGCTCGAGCAGAGGTTGACCGAAGGTGGTCGGTTGCCGGTCGTCGAGATCCTCGCATTCGGGCGGCAGGTCGCCGACGCACTCGCCGCGGTGCATGATGCGGAGATCGTGCACGGAGACGTCAAAGCCTCCAACGTCATGCTCCAGTGCGACGGGCGCGCGGTTCTCATGGACTTCGGTGCTGGATCGGACGGTGCCCGGCGTGAGGGTCCGGCGTTCGGATCCCCGCTGTCGATGGCGCCGGAGCTGTTCGCGGGCGGGCATGCATCGAAGCCGGGGGATGTCTATGCCTTCGGCGTCCTGCTCTTCCGCGCGCTGATCGGTCGCTATCCCGTGCAGGCCGAGACCCTCGAGCAGCTCGAAGCTCTGCATGCGAACGAAGGCCCCGGGCCCTGGACCGACGATCTGCCTGCCTTGCGCACGCCTCAGGAACGTGCGCTCCGCGAGCTCGTGCAGCGCATGCTGGAGCGACGGGCCGATCGGCGACCGGCGGCCGTCGAGATCGCGGACGACCTGCGGCGAATCGTCGAGCTTCCGGCCCGCCGACGCCGACGGCGCGCGCTCGGCGCCGTGCTCGCGAGCCTGTCCCTCGCGCTGGTCAGTTCGCTCGTCGGCTGGTCCGTTTCGCAGCGCGCGCGGACGAGCGCTGAGCAGGCCCGCGAGGAGGCGGAGGCCACGACCGAGCTGCTCAGGGACGTCCTGCTGGCGCCGGGGACCCGAAGCCTAGGTCCGGATGCCCGTGTGATCGAGGTCATGGATCGGGCGCGCGAACGGGCGCATCTCACCCTCGAGCGTCAGCCGACGGTGCAGGGACGCGTGCTGGGTCTGGTCGGTCAGGTGGAGGCGTCTCTCGGGCGGCTGGACGAGGGTCTTCAGATCCTGAAAGAGGGTGAGAACGCCCTCGCGCGCAGCGACGCACCCGACGCGAATCGGGAGCGCGCCTTCCTGATGATCGAGCGCGGCCGCCTGCTGGCGGAGCTCGGCCGGCACGAGGAGGCGCGGGCTGAGCTCGACCGCGTGGCCGAAGAGCACGCGGAGGAGATCAACGGCCTCGATCTGTGGGTCGCGTGGACCCGGACCCTTGCGATCGCGGCGATCCGGCGTGGAGACCAGGCCGTGGCCGAGCGCAGCCTGCGCGCAGTGGTCGAGCGGCTCGACCGCCGGTCAGACGACCCTCGACTGTTCCAGGCGCGCAGCGAGTTGGCCAGCCTGCTCGAGCGGCAGGGCAGGCTCGCGGAGGCCGAGCGCCTCCACCGGAGCTATCTGACCTGGTGCGAAGAGCACTACGGCGATCGCCACGAGTCGACCATCGCAGCGCGTCACCGTCTCTCGACGGTGCTGGCGTACCTCGGTCGGTGGGCCGAGGCAGAGCGGCTGCTTCGCCGCAACGTCGACGTCACATCGGAGTGGTTGGGCAGGAACCACGAGTTGTACGCCTGGAACTTCAGGAACCTGGTCAACGTGCTCGGCGACGGAGGCGAGGTCGAGCAGGCCGCGCAGCTCGATCCCGAGGCCCTGCGCCTGACCATCGAGACGTGGGGTGAGGATCATTTCGAGACGCAGGTCCAGCGGATGAACGCCGCCAACCGTCAGCTACTGCTCGGAAGGCACGAGACCGCGCGTCCGATGCTCGAACAGACGGTGGAGAAACTCGCGGCGACGCAGCACGAGGCGGCTCCAGCGCTGCTGCACGCGCGCATGCTGCTCGCCCAGGCCCTCCTCGACGCTCGCGAATTCGCGGCCGCCGAGAAGATCGCGGCGGAGTCGGTCCGACGCGCCCGCGAGTCGCTCGGTGCGGACAGTCCCCTGACCATCACCAACGAGATCCGTCTGGCCCGTGCGCGTCTCGCCTCCAGGGATGCCACGCACCAGGACTTCGACGACGCCATGGCTCTCGCTCGGAGCACCGTCGAGCGGGCGGCCCGCAGTCTCGGCGAGCTGGCGCCGGACACGATCGAGGCCGAGCTGATGCTCGGCGAAGCGCAACTCGCCACGGGCGACCTTGCAGCCGCGCGCGCTTCGCTGTGCGCCGCGCACGCGAAGTACGTCCAGATCCAGGGTCCGGAGGGAATGATGAGCCGGACCAGCGCGGCGCGACTGGAGGAAGCCGGCGGCTGCCCTGACTGAACGGTGCATGCGGCACGTCTGCCGGGGATGGCGGGCATCTCGGAACAACTTGCCAGTGCACGCCTCACCCACGTTTGTTCGCTGGCGTACCATGCGGCTCCTGCCAGTACGGCGGGGCCACGGCCTACGGCCCCACGATTCCCCTTGGCCTGGCCAGCCCCTCGGGCAGTGGTCTTCTGCACGGTACGCTCGACCTCCCTGCGCACTCGGATCAACTCGGATGTCTCACGAAGCGAACACCAACGCCGAAGAGCGCACCACCCCTTCGAGCGATCCGTCCCCTGCGGACACGCCCCTGGCCTCCACCGCAACGCTGATCGGTCGGATTCGAGAAGGGGACCAGGGCGCCCGCGAGCTGCTGGTCCAGCGCTGCCTGCCCGCGCTACGTCGCTGGGCCCGCGGCCGCCTTCCCGCGTACGGCCGCTCGCTCTCGGACACCGATGACATGGTCCAGGTCACGTTGATGCGCGCCTTGCAGCGCGTCGAGCACTTCGATCCGGGTCGAGAAGGCGCCTTCCTCGCCTATCTGCGCCAGACGCTGGTCAACACGGTGCGCACCGAGCTCCGTACCGTTTCACGCCGGCCCCGGACCGAACCGATGGACGAAGAGTTGTCCCGTCGCGCCGGCACCGCGGCCAGCCAGGAGCTGGTCGCCGAGCTCGACGCCTACGAGAAGGCTCTCGAGCGGCTGCCTGCGACCCGGCGTCACGCCGTGGTGTTGCGGCTCGAGTTCGGCCTCACCTTCCCGGAGATCGCCGAGGAGCTGGACCTACCGTCTGCCGACGCGGCGCGCATGTCGGTTTCGCGCTCCATGGTCGAGCTGGCTAAGGAGCTGGCATGAGCGAGCAGCACGAGCGTAGAGGGATATGAGTTTGCGGTGGCCTGCGAGAAGACCGGTGCCGCGCGCCGTCACTGCCAGGCGAGCAGTTGCCCGGTCGGCTCAGATCCTGATCACGAAGAACCTCCGGCACTTTCGCCACCTTCGTGGAACAGAGCTCCGCTTTCCGCAGGTCCGTTGCCTCAGCCCGAGTCAGTGGGCCCGGAGCGAGTCCGAAGGAATGGCGAGACGATGGCCACAGTGACCGTTCGTCTCCCCGACGCGCAGCACGAGCGATTGAAGGCGCTGGCGCGGCGCCAGGGAATCAGCCTGAACACACTCTTCGAGCGCCTGTCGATCTCGGCCCTCACCGAGCTCGACACGGAGACCCGGTTCCTGGCCCGGGCGGCCCTTGGTTCGCCTGCTCGGGGTCTCGAGTTGCTCGAGAAGCTGGACGGGGAGTCGAAGTAGTTCTGGCTGCGGTAGCGCCGCCGCCTCGATGGCGCGTCGGTGCGCCCCCCCGGAAGCGCCGGGTTCTCGAGAGAAGCTCCCGGCGGTGGAAGAGACGGGCTCATGCCTGAAGCAAACACCAGGTGCTAAGGTGACCGCCGACTGAAATGGCGGAGGACGCATTGAGCATTCGGCAGCGTCGTGCTGGCCGCGTTTTGGCTTGCGCGGTTCTCGGGCTCGGTCTGGGCGGTGCGCTGCAGGCGCAGTACCAGGTCGGGTACGAAGGCGCCAACCGGTTCTGGGTCGTCAACGAGACGAGTCAGACCATCGGCAGTGCGTCGACGGTGAGCGGTCGCGTGCAGCAGGCGGCCCACGCTCTGTGCCTGGCCGCTGGCTGGAGCTACTTCAGAGCCGTGGCGGCCAATGTCGACCGGGGCGAGCAGGCGCAGCGCATTCTGGTGGGCTACGGGCGCAAGGCGAGCGCCACGCTCGACCTGGAGATGTTCGACGAGCCGGCCGAGGGACGCACCGAGTGCAAGGAGCACGCGTTCACTCCTCGCATCGGAAAGAAGATCGAGAACCAACTCCGGTTGCTCAACTACCGGAAGCCAGCGCCGGAACCGGCGTCGGATCCCGCTCCTCCGGAGGTCGCCGCAGCGTCCGATGCGCCTGCATCAGCGGGCCCACCTCCGCCGCCCACGGTGACAACGGAGGCGCAGCGCATCCGCGAGGGCGTGTGGTTGCTCACGGCCACCGCAGAGGTCGCCGCGTCGGCCCGACCGACCGACGAGGAGATCCTCAGGACGTCGCTCGCCGACGTCTGCGCGCGGACCGGCAGCATCGGCTTTCGCCGGATCGGCGCCGTCGAGATCGCGAAGGACGAGGAGCTGAAGGCGGTCTGGTCGATCCTCGGCGTCTCCTACGGCATCGCCACCGAGCAGAGTCTCTCCGACGATCGCCTCGAGGTCACTCTCCACGAGATCGTCGAGCTCGGCGATGCGGAGTCGTTGGAGAGCTGTCCGGGCTCCTAGTGTTTCGGCTGGAGGGAGCGATTGCCTCCACACCCTGCCGTCGCCTCGGAATCGAGACGGAGATCGTTGCGTCTTCAACAGTTCCGCATTCGGTGACCAGCCCGCCTCAGGTAGGGCGTGGATTCCCGCCTTCGCGGGAATGACGCGGGTGGGGCGTTCTCGTGAGGCCTTCGGGGTGCCGCCGTGCCGCTGCCTGCGGTAACACGGCGAAGAGCTAGAGAGTGGACCTCACCCCAGGCCGGAAGCTGACTTGCTACGGACACCGTTATAATGGGGTCCGTGATTGCCTCGTTCGCGGACCCCGGAACCGAGGATGTGTTCGATGGCCGCGACTCGAAGGCCGCTCGGAGGTGTTGCCCTCGGCAGCTCTGGACCATTGCCCGGCGCAAACTCGATCAGATCAACCGAGTGACGCAGCTCGGGGACCTCGCGATTCCGCCGGGGAACCGCCTCGAGGCGTTGAGAGGTACCCGACGGGGCCAGCACAGCATTCGAATCAACCAACAGTTCCGTATCTGCTTCACGTGGGAGGAAGATCGTGCCTTCGAAGTCGAGATCGTCGACTACCACTAGTCGAGAGCCCAGCGGCCTCGGAGGTCCGACGCTCGTGGCGAGGCGGCTGCCTCGCAACCGTCCCCCGACGCATCCCGGCGAGATGCTCCGAGCCGAGTTCCTCGAGCCGCTCGGGATCTCGCAGTCGGCCTTCGCCCGTCAGCTCGGGGTCTCCTTCCCGAGGCTGAACGAGGTGATCCTGGCCAAGCGGTCGGTGACGCCCGACACGGCTCTGCGCCTGGCGCGGGTCCTCGGGATGCCGGCGGACTTCTGGCTCGGGCTGCAGCTCGACTGGGATCTCTGGCACGCGATGCGGTCCGAGGCGGCAGCGGAGATCGAGCGACTCGAACCGATCTCGGCCTGAGCAGGGCCGCGGCATCCTCGAGACCGGATGACGGACGGTGGCGAATCCCGGCACCTGACGCCGGCTCAGAGTCGAGACGTAGATCGATGCGTCTTCGGCGGTTCCACATTCGGTGACCAGCCCGCCCCAGGTAGTGCGTGGATTCCCGCCTTCGCGGGAATGACGGAACTGGAGCGTTCTCGTGAGGCCTTCGGGTGCCCCTGCTTTTCTGCGCGGCAGCTCGGCTTCAGATTGGACATGGATTCCCGCCCCGGATCCGAGTCGAGGGGTAAAGGCTCTTGGCGGGAATGACGGGGTGGGGAGTTCTCGTGGAGGCGTTCGGGGGCTCGAAACGATCTCGGCTCGAGGGAACTCGCCGGGGGCTTTCATGCCGACAGATAATCTACAAGAGTGTAGAATATCCAGCAGTATGAAAGTGCTGGACGATCTCCGTGTCTTAGAGGCATTCGCACCAGGGCAGCGAGGTGTCTTCTCGACACGCGACCTGCAGATCGCGCTCCGCGATCCGCAGCGGGCCTCGTTCTCGCGCCGGGTCGATGCCCTGATCGGGACGGGTCGCCTGCGACGCTTCCAACGCGGCTGGTACGTGGCCGAGGAGTTCGACCTCGCCACCCTGTCGCAGCGTCTGGCTCCGGAGTCGGTCGTCAGTTTCGCCAATGTGCTGGCCAGGCGCCTGCTCATCGGCCCCGCGCCGCGGCGACAGGTGATGGCCACGAAGGTCGGACGCGGCAGGACCCATCGCGCGCTCGGAGTGGAGATCGTGCATCTGTCGGTGAGCCCCGAGCTCCTCTTCGGATTCGAGGTCGAGGACGGCGTGCGTTGGGCAGATGCCGAGAAGGCGGTGCTCGACACGCTGTACTTCCACCTTCGCGGCCGGAGGTACTCGTTCGACCTCTTCTCGGACATCGACTTCGATCGGCTCGACGAGGATCGGCTGAGGAGCTATCTCGAGCGGTATCGGAACCCCAAGTTCGTCAAGTTCGCCCGCGGGGTGCTGGAGCTGTGAAGGTCTCGAGGCCGGCTACGGTCGACGGTCTGTTCCTCTGGGTTCTGCACCGATTCGCGGAGGAGCTCGGTGCGGGGGCCGTGCTGAAGGGCGGCATCGCGCTCCGCCTGCTCGAGAGCCCGCGCTCGACGACAGACATCGACTTCGTGTTCGTGCCCTTCGAGTCAAAGAAGGCGGTTGCAGTCCTGATCGAGCGGATCCTCGGAGATCTCGATGACGCGGCCGTGGAGGTCCGGATCCACTCGAAGATGGTTCGCGCCACTGTCGCACTGGACGAGGCGGCGATCCAGGTGGAGGTGAATGTCGCTCCGGCCTGTCCGACGACCTCTCTGATCACCGGGGAGTTCGCTCGTCGCCAGGGTCAGCCGTCGCGGGTCGTTGCGGTGATGGACTTCGATGCGGCGCTGAGCGACAAGCTGGCGGCTTGGAACGAGCGTCGCCTCGTCCGTGACCTCTACGACGGCTACTTCCTCGTTTCGCGCCTAGGTTCGAAAATCGACGAGGGCCGGCTCGACGCCCGGCTGCGGAAGGTCGAGTCGCGGATTCCGCGGCTGAGAGGACGCAGACGCATGACCCGTGAGGAGATCGCCCGGGAGCTGCGCGAGGCCCTCGAGGCGCTCACGGACGAAGGCGTCGCGACCGAGCTCGCCGGCCAGCTCCCACCCGAGGAGCTGGTCGGGCTGGCAGCGAGGATTCGGTCGGTGCTCTTTGGGTTGGTGGAGCGGCTCTGAAGATCTCGGCCCTCACCGAGCTCGACACGGAGACCCGCTTTCTGGCCCGCGCGGCCCTTGGTTCGCCTGCTCGTGGTCTCGAGTTGCTCGAGAAGCTGGCCGCCGAGTCGAGGTGGTGGGTCACTCCACAACCTCTCCGGATCTCGAGCGGAGTCAAGGCGCGGCGACGGACCCCGGCACTCGATGCCGCCTCGGAGTCGAGACGGAGATCGGGGTCTTCACCGTTCTGCCAAACGCTGACCAGCCCGCTTCAGGTAGGGCGTGGATTCCCGCCTTCGCGGGAATGACGTGGGTGGGGAGCTCTCGTGGAGGGTTTCGGGGTGCCACCGCGTCGCTGTTGCGGAGCTCGGCGTGAGGCAAGGCGTGGATTCCCGCCTTGCCGGGAACGACGGTGGTGGTGAGTTTCTTCGGCGCGATCCTCTCCACCGAAACTCCGAGTGAGGGGATCGCGACTCCTTCCTCGTTGGTGGGTCGACGCCGGCGCCACGGGGCGCTGCTCATCGACCGACGAGGAGGGGCCATGTCAGCAACGCGATATTCGTTCCGAGAGAAGGCAGCCGATAGAGCACGGTGGGGTAGGGCGCGGCGCGCGGCGCTCCTCTCTGGCGTCCTGATCGCCGCGGGGGGCACACTGCCGGCGCTGGGTCAGGACCTCGCCGTCGAGACGGCGGAGCTCTGGTTCAAGGACTCGCCGGGCGTGCTCGACAACGCGCATCCGGACGACCAGTTCGGCACCGCGCTGGCGACGTGCGACTTCGATGGCGACGGCTTCCCCGACCTTGCGGTCGGCGCCCCGGGCGACAAGTTCTTCGGCAATCTGCTCGAGGACTCGGGCGCCGTCAGCGTGCTGTACGGCGGACCTGCAGGTCTGTCGGCGAGCGATGACCAGATCCTCTACCAGAACGGCAACTCTCTGCCGGAGAGCGACGACTTCTTCGGCTCGGCGCTGGCTGCCGGCCACTTCAACGACGATCTCTACTGCGACCTGGCGGTGGGCTCGCCCGGTGAGGACCTGAACGGCGACGAGGACGTGGGCGCCTTCGACGTCTTCTACGGCAGCAGCAGCGGCCTCGAGGACACGTCGACGACCTTCTACCAGGTGGGCCCACCGACCCTGAACAACCACGGCAGCACCCCCGAGGCGTTCGACCAGTTCGGCTCGAGCTTCGCGGTGGGCAACTTCAACGGCGACGCCTACCACGACCTGGCGGTGGGCGCGCCGCTCGAGAACTGGAACACCACCACGAACTCGGGGCACGTGATCGTCTACCACGGCTCGGCGACCGGACTCGTGGTGCACTCGGGCTGGTCGCAGGCGCGCGCCGACATCCAGGGCGTCGAGGAGGCCGGCGACGAGTTCGGGCACTCGCTGGCCGCCGGCGACTTCGACGACGACGGCTTCGACGATCTCGCGATCGGCGTGCCGGGGCAGGAGATCGACGGCGACGTGCGCAGCGGGGCGGTGAGCGTCATCGTCGGCAGCGCGACCGGGCTGACGCCCGACGCCGACCTGCTCTACTCGCAGGACACGCCCGGCATCGGGCCTGCGTCCGAGCCTGACGACGAGTGGGGACGGGTGCTGGCGGCCGGCAACTTCAACGGTGACGACTACGAAGACCTGGCGGTGGGCTCACCGCTCGAAGGCCTGGTGGGAGCGTCGGACGCCGGAGCCTTCGGCGTGATGTACGGCTCGGTCTTCGGTCCGCTCGCGGCGAGCTACGACAGCTACACCCAGGATCAGATCGGTGGCGGAGGCGCCAGCGAGGGCGGAGATCAGTTCGGCTATTCGCTGGCGGCCGGGAACGTCGACGGCGACGAGTACGACGACCTGTTGATCGGCTCTCCGTTCGAGGATGTCGTGGCCATCGTCAACGCCGGCGCGTTCGTGATCGCCTACGGCTCCGACCAGGGCATCCAGCCCGAGCGGGCCGACTGGATCACTCAGGCCGCCATCTCCGTCGAGACCTCGGAGACCGCGGACTACTTCGGCATGACGGTCGCCTTCGGCGATTTCGACCGCGACGGCCACTACGAGGCGGTGATCGCGGCCCCGGGCGAGGACGTGCCGTGCACGCTGAACTGCGTGGGCACCGCCACCGACGCCGGCGTCGTGATCGTGATGGACGACGGGTCGATCTTCGACGACGGATTCGAGGCGGGCAGCACCGCGGCGTGGTCGTCGACGGTGCCTTGAAGGTGGTCGGCATCGGTTCGCCCTGGCGACGAAGACTTGGAGTGGTTGTGTTCTAACTTCTGTTAGATCCTCGGTTTCGAGGGCGATCGAGGCTCACATGACGACCAAGACCGTGAAACTCACCAAAGTCGGCAATTCCACCGGTGTCATCCTGCCGCGGGAGGTCCTCGAGAAGCTGCGCGTCGAACGGGGTGACGTCCTCTCGGTTGTCGAGACGCCCGACGGCATCGAGCTCACGCCCTACGATCCCGACTTCGCGGATCAGATGGAAGTGGCCGAGCGTGTGATGCGCGAAGACCGCGACGTCCTCCGACTCCTCAGCGAGTAGCGGGGGAGTGGCGTTTGCCCGTCTGGGTTCGCGGCGACGCGGTGATGGCCATCCATCGGCGTCAGATCGCCGAGCACGGAGGGGCGGCCGGAGTCCGCGACGAGGGTCTTCTGGCGTCGGCACTGGCGAAGCCAAAGAAACTGCATGCCTATGCCGAGCAGGCATCAGGGTTCGCTGCTCTCGCCGCGTCCCATGCCTTCGGGATCGCGCGCAATCACCCGTTCCTCGACGGCAACAAGCGCACTGCTTTCGTCGTCTGTCGGACCTTCCTGCTTCTCAACGGTTTCGAGCTCGCCGCGACGAGGGAGGAGAAGTACCGCACGTTCGTCGCCTTGGCCGCTGGCGAGCTCGCGGAGTCGGAGCTCGAGGAGTGGATCGAGCAGCGCCTGGAGGCGGTGGCGGAGTGATCATGAGGGTGGCGCGGGCGTAGGGAATGCGTGCTCGTCGGCCCGTGCCTCTGGCGTGGCCGCTGTAGCAGCCTTCCTTGCCTGGAGCGTGGATTCCCGTGGATGCCCGTCCTCGCGGGAAGGACTTGGTTGGAGAACCGACCCGTCGCCCCCCGGTGTACCCTTGATTTCCAGCGGCGGCGTGGCAGACGGCGCCGCGCTCCTTCCTCCGCAAGAGCCAGGGAAGCCACTGGAGCTCGCGTCATGTCCTCAGGCGCCACTGTCAACGTGATCCGCAGCCGAGTGGTCGGCGGCGTGACGGTGAAGGAGGTGGTGGGCTCGCCTTCGGTGCGCCAGTTCGTCGAGGCGGTGGACGAGATCTACCAGGACCGCCCGACGATCATGGTGGTCTGGGACTTCACGCACGGCTCGCCGGGCGAGCTGAGGTCCGAGGACCTGCGGCGGATCGCGGGACACGTGCGGCGCAGTGCGGCGCTACGTGCCAACGGCAGGACCGCGATGATCGCGCCGGGGGACCTCGCCTACGGCATGGGCAGGGTGCTCGAAGTCCTCCGCGAGCTCGAGGAGCTGCCGCTGGAGTTCAGGGTCTTCCGCACTGCCACGGAGGCGGCCGAGTGGCTGGGTATCGAGGGTCTGATGGACGTTTGAAGCGGCGCGCGTGACGACAGAGTCGGCTGTCGCTTCAGCGTGCACCTGGTCCTCGCGGAGAGGATCGCGAGCGCGCTGGCAAGCTGGCCGTGCGGTGGCTCGCGGGGCAGCAACTACCACCTCGGAGGACGCTGTCCGACCGTCGCTCTCGACGACGTATCGGGCATGACGATTCACGTCTGGCCGGCGGAGACGTCTCGGCTTCGCCGAGAGGTCCGCGGCCCTGGGCCAGTATCGTCGGGTTCCGCACGTCCGAGAACAGCCTGAGAGGTGTCGCCATGGGTCCTGTCCCCAGGAACGGCTCGAGTCGTTCGATTCGCTGGAGCTTCTGGAGCACCGCCGCGCTCGTTCTCGCCGCCTCCTCGGCGGCTTCCGCGGCTCCGGTCACCTGGGCCGATCCGACCGGTGTCTGCGCCGGCAACAACCCCTGCTTCACCACGATCGGTGATGCGGTGGCGAACGCGGGGCCGGCGCCGGCGCAGGTGTTCGTCTTCCCGGGCCCCTTCGCCGAGAGCGTCGACCTGAACACGATGGGCTCGGCCCTGGTCGGGGGGATGCCGGGCGACCTGACGGTGACCTCGGTCGACGTCGGCGGTCAGCCGGCGCCCGGGGCGCTGATCGCTCCGGCCAGTGGGCCCGCGATCACGGCGACGTCGTTCCCCGGCTCGCTGAGCCTGGACGGCCTCGAGGTGCGCTCGGTGGACGACAACGGCATCCTCCTGGCCTCCGGCATCCAACCGGTGCTGCTGGTGAACGTCGACGCCAACACCTGCCCGACGGGCAACGGCGTGGTGGTGGCAAACAGCGCCGGTCTGGTGCGCGTCGAGAGCTCGGTGGCGCGGCTCAACTTCAACGCCGGCTTCGCGCTCGCCAGCCAGGCCGGCACGGTCGAGGTGGTCGATTCGCTCTCCGAGCGCAACGACGGCTCCGGGTTCTCGCTCACCGGGGTCTCGCTGAGCGCCACCGGCTCGCAGGCGCTGAACAACGGCGGGGACGGGTTTCTCGTCAACACGCCGACGGCGGGAGGCGCTCTGATGCTCGACGACGTGACTGCCCAGGGCAACGGAGGCGACGGCGTGTTCGTGCTCAATGTGTTCCTGCCGCAGCAGTTCGCCACCGCGGTGGTGAGCCAGTCGGTCTTCAGCGGCAACGTCGACGACGGCGGCACCCTGGCGGCGACCGACCTCACGGTGAGCCAGCTCACGGCGAGCTCCAACGGCAGCAGCGGGCTGGTCGCCGCGGCGGACTCCCTCGACCTCTCCCAGGTCACCGCCGAGGACAACGGCTCGGAGGGCATCCTCGCGGTCGCCTCGGTGTCGGCGGCTGCCTTCGACATCACCGCTCGGGACAACGGCTCGTCGGGTTTCGATCTGCTGACTGCCGGGGCTCCAGGTGCGGTTGCCACGGTCGACGGAGTGATTGTGACTGGCAACATGGAGGACGGGTTTACCCTCGGCCTGGTCGATCCCCAGCTGCCGGCGTTCTCCGGGGCGAGCATCGTCGGGGTGACTGCGAACTCGAATGGCGCCGGCGGAGTCGCGGCGATCGTCGAGGATTCCTTGACCATCGACCAGGTCTCGGCCAGCGGCAACGTGAGCGTCGGGGTCGGCGTCTTCGCCGGCGGCACCGCCGAGCTGTCGTTCATCACCGCGACCGGCCACGGCAGCTTCGGCATCGGCGGCCTCGCCGAGAGCCTCACCATCCGCGACAGCTCCGCCGACTCCAACGTCGTCGGCTTCGGGCTCTTCGGCAGCACCGACATCGTGCTCGAGCGGACCTCCGCCACCGGCAATGGACCGTCGGGCGGCAATCCACCGGATGGTGCCGGCTACGCTCTGGTGGGTGTCGCAGGCCTGGAGGTCTCCGAGGCGGTCTCCGAGACCAACGAGATCGGCTGGTTCTTCGCCGACTCCCAGAACCCGCGCGACCCCGAGGTCCTCGCCGGCCTCGGGGCTCTCGGCCAGGGCTTCGCCGGGCTGCTGGACGCGACCGCCGCACCGCCGCCGCGCGGCGGGCCGACGCAGCGGATCACGATGCAGCAGACGCGCACCGAGAGCAACGTGCTCGGGTCGGTCGACATGACCCTGCTGAGCCCCAACCAGGTGCGGGTGCACTGCTCCGACTTCGTCGCCAACGGGCCTTCGGGCTTCGAGCTGCAGACCGCCGCGACGGTCGACGCGAGCCTGAACTACTGGGGCGCTGCGAGTGGACCGACGCACCCCGGCAATCCTTCCGGCACCGGCGACGTGGTTCTGGACGCCGCGAACGGCGGCGTCGGTGTGGTGTCGTGGAGCCCCTTCCTGGTCGCGCCCGCCACTGCCGACGACTGCCCGGTGCTGGTGCCGGTGACCGAGATCCCGACCCTGGGCTCCACCGCTGCGGCGGTTCTCGCCCTGCTGATGGCGCTGGCGGCGACCGCGGTCCTGCGTCGGCGGTAGTGGGCCAGGTCGGGGTGACGCAGACGGGCGGTGGAACGGCCGCAGGGCCGCGTGCCATCATCGGAGGCGGCAGCCAACCCATCGAAGAGGAGGATCCGGAGATGAAGCTCGACTGGCGAAGGACGCTGGCTCTGGTGCTCGTGCTCGGACTGTCGATCGCTGGCTCGGTGTCGGCGGCGCATCACCTGAACGGCAGCTGGAACGTCACGGTGACGCTCGGCGACGGCCAGGGCGGCTCGGCGACTCTCGCTCTCGAAGAGCAGGAGGGCGGCAAGCTCACCGGCACCTACACCGGGGCCCTGGGTGAGGAGGAGGTCGAGGGTACGGTCGACGGCGCGGAGGTGGTCGTCTCGTTCGACTCGCAGGCCGGCAAGGTCACCTACAAGGGGACCTTCGCTGACGGCAAGATCACCGGCACCTGCACCTACGGCCAGCTCGGCGAGGGCACGTTCGAGGCGGTCAAGAAGGACGGCTAGCGGGAGGCTCTTTCTGGGGTCGCGACTCGGTGCGTCAAAGGCGTCCGGGGCTCTGCGGGCGCGGCTCGCGCTCGCGTGCAAAGAGGTCTGGCGCTGCGGGGCTCGGGAGACACCGGGAGTCACTGGGAGTACGTCTTGAAGAGCTACATGGGGTGGCAGATCGACTTCTCGCGACCGCGCGGAGAGGCCTCGTTCGCGGCGCCGGGATCGGTGCACTGGCGGGTCTTCGCCAACCCCGTGGCGCTCGGGATCGGCGGCGTCTGCGCGGTGCTGCTCGAGTTCGCCGACCCGCGGATCCGCAGCGGGGTGTGGAACCACTCGACGTTCTCGACCGATCCGATCGGCCGAGGACGTCGCACCATGATGGCGGCGCAGATCGGTGTCTTCGGGCCACGCAGCGCGGCGCAGGAGGTCATCGGGCGCATCAACCGGATGCACGCGAAGGTCTCCGGCGAGACGCCGGGCGGCGTTCCCTACGCCGCGCTCGACACCGAGCTCCTCGACTGGGTGGCGGCGACCGCGACCTACGGCTTCGTCATGGCCTACCACCGCTTCGTGCGTCGCCTGAGCGACGAACAGATCGACGGCTTCTTCGCGGGCTCGGTGGAGGTCGGAGGCCTTTACGGTGCCCGTGACCTGCCGACCAGCCTCGCGGAGTTCGAGCGCATGGGAGCGGAGCGGCTCGCCGGCTTCGAGCCGCACCCGATCAACCAGGAGTTCCTCGACATCGCCCGGTCGACGCGAGTGGGACGGGGCGTTCCGCGCTGGCTGAAGAGCGACTTCGTCAACGCCTCGATCGCCATCCTGCCGCCCGAGGTGCGCAGCGTGCTGCAGCTGGGCCCCGAGTACGACCTGGCCCCTTCGCGAGCCGCCATGATCCGCTGCTTCGGCCGCCTCGCCGACATGCTGCCCCGGCCGACGAGCCCCGCGGGTCGGGCGAGCGTGCGCCTCGGGCTGCCGGCGACCTTCCCGTGGATGTCGACGGCGCGGCAGGCCCGATGGCTCGAGCGCCGGCCGGCCGCCGCGGCCGCGGGCTGAAGGCTCAGAGGTCTCGAGGCGGCGAAGAGACCGCGAGCGAAACGCACACCACGTCACGGTTCGAACCGCCTCGGACGGGGGACTGAGTGGCTCAGACGTTCTCGCCCATCCGGCAGATCGTGCTGGTGGGTCTCATGCCTCTCCGCGCCGTCGTCAGTCCTCCCACTCGACGTTGGCGCACACCGCGAACGCGGTGTTACCGGCTGCTCCCTGCTCGAAGCGGCAGGCCCAGGTGTCCTCGTCGAACGGGAAGCTCGCCTCGATGTCCACCGTCGGCGAGGAGTCGGTGAGACAGCCGCCGGAGAGGATCCGTTTGCCTGTCGGGCAGTTGACGAACACCGAGGACGTGGCGGCTGCGTGGCTCACCTGCTCGATGGCGAAGTCGAGGTCGCGGCCGACCCAAACGCGTCCTCCGACGGGGTTGAGCTCCAGCCGCGAAGGTGTTCCGTTGCTGCGGGCCTGGATCTCGTTGTCGTCGATCGACAGCTCAAAGCCGGAGCTCGAGCCGATGCGCAGCGCCCCTCCCCCCGAGGCGGTGATGTCGGGTGCGCCGGGGAGGGTGAGCGGCGCCGTGGTGCTGCCGACCCCGATGCCGACCTGGCCGCCGTTCGCGTTCACCGTCAGCGTCCCCGGAGCGCCGAGGACGGTGGTCTGGATCTCGTTGGCGTCGGCCCGCAGCGCGCCGAGAAAGCCGTTCAGCAGGAGCTGTCCTCCGGCGGCGACATCGTTGCAGCAGGCGGCGGTGAGGTCGGTCGCGGTGCCGGGCGGATCGATCGTCAGCGTTCCGTCGATGGTGACGGAGCTGTCGACGATGCAGACCTCGCCGACGCCTCGCAGGGGACGTCTGGGCAAGGCGATGTAGTCGTCTCGCCCGCCCGCGGGCCGCACCCAGACCTCGATCCAGGGCGCGTCGTCGGCGAAGACGTCGAGTCCGTAGTCGAGCCGCACCTGGAAGCGGCCGTCGCGCACGGCGACGGCCGGTCGCACCTCGCGGCCGAGGAAGCCTGCGTGCGTCGACGCGTCGCCGGCGGCGAGGTAGAGATCGAAGAGCAGGTCGTGAGGACCCTGGGCGGGTGCTCCGCCCCGCTCGAGACGCCCCTCGTAGAGGAAGCCGGTGGCGAGCGAGTATTCGTCCTGGCCGTGAGCGAGTGCGGCACCGCAGCACAGCAGGGCGAGCGTCAGCGCCCACGACGTCGAGAGCAATTCGCACGGCGAGCGCCGCCGTCCGCGGCGCCAGAGTGGAATCGGTGCGGAGGTGGTGCTGAAGGGTGTACTCATCTGTTCGCGGTCCTTCGGTTCGCCACAGTTGCGATGTCCTGGCGTCGTAGCTCGTCCAGAAGTTGGGTTCCTCAGTCCCAGGCCAGATGACCGCAGAGGGCGAACGCCTGATGCGAGGAGGCGAGGGCCTCGTCGTCGAAGGCGCAGGTCCAGCTGTCGGCGTCGGCCCGATTGCTGAACAGCAGCGAGACGTCGCCTCCCGAACTGCAGCCGCCGGAGATGATCTGCTTGCCGGTCGGACAGTGTGCTTCGAACTGCGTGGCGGTGCCGCTGGCCACCACCCGCGTGATGCCGAGGTCGAGTGGGCCGCCGACGATCACCACGTTGCCGCCGTGGGGGTTGAGGCGCAGCGCGGTCGCGTCGGTGCTGATCGAGGTCGGAGCCAGTCTCATGTCGACTCCGCTCGCGGGGCCGACGCGTACCGAGCCGCTGCTGACGTGCAGCGGAGCCTCGGGCGCGTCCGGTCCGATGCCGACGTTGCCTCCCGCCGGATTGATCCGGAGCGACAGCGGCGCGCCGAACCCCTGCGCCGCCAGTCCCGAGGAATCGAGACGCAGGTCGGAGGCGAAGCTGAACAGCCTGATCTGGCCACCGTCTTCGAGCGGATCTCCATTGGGATTGCAGCAGGCGACCGTGACGTCGCTGGTGCCCGCTGGCGCGTCGACGGTGAGGGTGCCGTTGATCTGGACGTCCTGCGCGACGGTGCAGGCGGCGCCACGTCCCCCCAGTCGCCGGCGCGGCTGGAGCTCGGTGAAGGGCGCGTTTGTGGCCGCCTCCCGGATCGACACCTCGATGAAGGCGCCCCGCAGCGAGAAGACGTCGGTTCCGAAGTCGACGAAGGCCTCGAGGGCGCCGTCTCTCACCAAGACTTCTGGCTGCTCCACCGTGGCCAGCGCCGCGCCGCCCTCTGACCGATCGTAGAGCCGGAGTCTGACGTCGTAGCGGCCATCGGCGGGTTCGCCGTGGTGGTCGAGCTCGACGGCGAAGGGGAAGCGGGTCGGCATGGTGAAGCCGCCCAGCGAGTCGTGGGGCGAGCTGGAGCCGGCCGCCTGAGCAGACGCGGGCCTCGGCGCTGACAGGTGCAGGAGCGCCGCCGCGCAGAGCCATGCTGCCGTGGCCATCACCGACTTAGGTTCCGATGCCATTCGTGTCTCCATTTCGAGTTTGACCCTGTGATGGGTTGTTCGAGGTCGGCGGCTCAGTACTCGAGACGGGCGCAGATCGCGAACGCCTGGTTGAGGGCGAAGCCGGTGCCGTCGAAGCTGCACCTCCAGGTGCTGCGGTCGATGGGATACATCGCACCGATGGGTCCGCTGCCCGAGATGCAGCCCCCGGCGAGGATGTGGGTGCCGGTCGAGCAGGTGATGTCGACGGTCACCTCGTCGGCGGCGTTGAAGTCGACGCCGAGTCCGATGTCGAGGTCGCCCGGACCCACCTGCACGGTGCCGCCTTCGAAGTTGAGGAAGAGATCGGAGGGAGCGTCGGCGCTCTGGGCCTGGATCGAGGATGCGTCGAAGGCGATCGTGCGTTGGCCTGTTCCGACACGCAGAGACCCTCCCGAGCAGCAGTCGGTCGCGGGTCCCGCAGGCAGGACCAGAGCCGCGCTGGTGGATCCGACGGCGGACGCCGAGAGCCCCATCGCGACGGTGCCTCCCAGCCGGTTGAGGACCAAGGCGCCCGGCGCTCCGAGCGTGGTGCTGGTCTGCAGCGTGGAGGTGTCGAAGCGGAGTCCGCCGACGCCGTTGCCGGCGAGGCGCAGCCGGTGGTTGAACAGCTTGACGTCGCTCTGCGGTCCTGCCGCGTCGACGAACAGCGGACCGTTGATCCGCACGTCCTCGTTCACCGTGCAGCCTCCGGCTCCGCGCAGGCGCTGGCGTGCCCCGAGCTGAACGTACGACGCGGCGTCCTCGGGTCGTATCCGCACCGCCAGCCAGGTATCGCCGTCCATGGCCACGTCGCCGAAGTCGAGCGCGGCGCGCAGGTCGCCGGCCGCCACCTCGAGCCCGGAACGATCGATGCGGCCGAGCAGCTCGCCGCCGCTCCGGCTGTCCCAGAGCTCGAAGGCGACGTCGAACAGGCCGTCCACCGGTTCGCCGTGACGGTACACGGTGGTCTGGAAGTCGAAGTCGGAGGGGAGCGAGTAGGGCGACAGGAGCTTGGCGGAGGAAGGCTCGTTCGCCTTCGCGCCGGCGCCAATCGGCGCCAGCAGCGCGCAGAGGACGGCGACCGCGCGCCGTGCGAGGAGGCATGGCGTCGACGTGCTCGTCGGTAGTCCGAGGTGGCGGCGAGGCGGAGGTTCGTGCCCGCCTGCCCCGCGGTCGATCGACTGCCGCTCGGTCTTCACTGCGCAGCGCTCCTTTCCTTGCCTGAGCTCTGACGGGGCTCCGGACCTGCCTGAGCCGCCAGAGGGGGTGAGGCCTCGTGCTGGACGAGAGATCACGGGACCGTCGACGACCAGCTGGAGGTGTCGCCACTCTCGAAGCCGTCGGCGAAGAGACCGGAGCCGCAGAAACAGTCCGCTCCGCTGCGCGAGCCGCCGCCGGTGGCGCCCCGGAGCATCCGCCAACCGTCCTCGCCGAGGTTTTCGGCGGAGAGCGCCGAGGCCTCGAGCGACCAGCCGCTGGTCGACTCCACCTTCGCGTCGTGTGCCCCCCTTGAATGCAGGGCGAAGTCGCCGCCCGAGCTGCGCCCGTCTCCCATCGGCAGGGCTGCATGCGGACCGGGGTGCGCCGAGCCGCCGGCGACGGCGGCGAGCAGCAGTGCCAGCGATGGCGTGCACGCGCCGCCGATCCAGCGGCAGCCGCGGCGTGGACTCCTCGTTCGTCTCGCTCCACTGCTCATCGTCACGGGGGGCACTCCTCCAACGTCGTCGGTGAGGCCGAGCGGCTCAACATCGGCTGAGCGCCGGCTCGGCCGGCGGTGGCCTCCGGCCTCAGCCATACCTGCGACGTGGGCTCCGAGGCGGGGACAGACGCGTCGGAGGATTCCTGCGGGACGACCCGTTCTGCCTCCAGGAGGAGCGTGGATCCCCGCCTTCGCGGTGAGGACGGGATCTTGAGCCTGAGGGGCGAACGCGATCGCGAGCAGGCGGAAGCGCCGAGCCCGTCTGTCTTGGCGCTCTTACCCGACGTACCGCGCCACGAACCTGCGTAGCAGCTCCTGCGCGTGCGCGGTCTCGAAACCGGTGACGGCGGCGATCAGCGCGTCGGCCTCCTCGGGCGCGAAGTAGCCGTGGTGGCGGTAGGCCTGGATGCGGACGACGAAGCCCTCGGGGTCGGCTTCGGGGTGGAACTGGGTGGCGTAGACGTTGTGGCCGACGCGGAACATCTGCACCGGGCAGGCGTCGCTGGTCATCAACAGGGTGGCGCCGCGGGGCAGCACGTCGCACGCCTCCTTGTGTCCGCGCAGCACCTGGATCTGCTGCGGGAATCCCTCCAGCAGTGGATCGTCGAGGCCGGCCGGCGTCAGGGTGACGGTGGCGCCGCCGACGGGCTCGGCGTAGCGGCCGGAGATCGGCGTTTGCAGGAAGTCGCCGAGCAGGCCGCAGCCGGAGCAGCAGCCGAGGAAGGGGAAGTCGCGCTCGAGCACGCGCTCGAGCAGCTGCCGGAAGTCGCTCTCGATGCGCAGCTGCAGCTCGGACTTCTGTTCGCGCGGCGTGCTGACGTCGAACGGGCTGCCGCCGACGACGATGGCGGCGAAGTCGTCGAGGTCTAGCTCCCGGTCGAGGTCGGGGAGAGGCGTCCGCTCGAGCCGGATCCGCCGCACGCCGGAGGGCTCGAGTCCGCCGTAGCGCAGGATCGCCGCGAGCTCGCTGTCGGCCGTCTCGTCCTCGGGACGGAGCTGGAGGACGAGGACGGGCTTGGGGTGGGTCATGTGGAGCTGACGGGTGCAGGGGCTTTTGGGGGAGGACTGCGGACGCTAGCGTGGAGTTTAGGGGCTTGCTGAAGAAGTCCTGTGGAGCCTCGCGCGGGGATCTGCGTCGTCTGGTCCCCGGCGCGGCCGACGAACTCGACGTCCTCCAGCGGTACACCGACCAGGAGGTCGTCGAACCCGTCGCTGTCCAGATCTCCCGAGGCGACGGCGCTGCCGAAACGGTCGGACGTCTCGGAGGCACCTGGGGCGCCGGAGGTGTTCCGATGCAGGTGCTGGGGCGCTCTCGGCCCGGTCCCCAAGCCGCGACGGTGGCCGAAGACGACGTGTACAGCGCCGGCGTCGGTGCCGGGACCGACATTCTGATCCGAGATGCCGATCGCCAGATCCTGGTAGCCATCGCCGTGGAAGTCTCCGGCGGCCAGGCTCTCGCCGAAGTGGTCCCCCGCCTCGTCGACGAGAGCGACCGCCGACTGGGCCAGGGTCTGTGCGCCGGAGTCGCCGAGCTGGGCCCGCACCGGAATCGGGGTCGCCACGAGGAGGGCGAGGGCAGCGAAGAGGTACTTCATCGGAAGGGCTCCTTGGGTGGTTCGAGAGCGTAGGTCGGAAGCGAGAGCGGAGCGTTACGCTCTCTTCGGAGATCGCCTCCTTCTCGCGACTCGTCTGGCCTCGACCTACTCAGCGACCTGGTGTCGTTTCCGTCGTCGGGGTCTCGCTGCGCGCAAGGCGAGCGTCGAGGCCACGGCCTTCGGGATGGGGCCCGAAGGAGGTTCCTACTACGGCATTCTGGAGAGGCGCTACCGCAGCGAGAGGGAGGAGAGCGAGACTTCCCCGGGGCTGCGCGGGCCTGCTTCCATGAACTCCCGAAGGGCCTCCACCTGGCTCCGCGGATTGCCTCCCGCGTCGGACATCTCCTGTCGTGCCTTCGCCAGAGGAACGCATCCGAGTCCCTGAGCTACGCCGTCTGGACATTCGACGATCTCGGAGCGTTGCCGCGACGCGTCCCGCCGGACATCCGGCGCGGCGGCTCTGCGCTCCGCCCGAGGAGTGGATCGCGGCCTCCTCAGAAGCCTCCGGGCCTACAGCGCGAGAACCCGAAGGACTGGCTCGCCTAGGCGGTCACGACCGCTCGTCGCCTGCTCGACGGCGAAGGTAGCCGTTGGGGTTGTAGGTGGCGTTGCGGCCGAACATGTCCGTGTACTCGGTCGCGATCTCGAACACCCCGGGCCGGGCCTCGAAGAACTCTGCGATCGCCCGGTTCGGTCCACCGCCGTACCTGCGGGCCAGCCCCAGGTCGCTGAGCACGCCGTCCTCGATGACGATCAGCTCGCCCGCACGAAGGTGGTCGGCGAAGAACGCCAGGGCCGCTAGACATCCGTCACGCGTATGTGCAGAGTCCTCGACGACGAGCCAGGGTCGTTCCAGAGGAAAGAGATGCTCGCGTTCGAAGACCTCGTCCAGGTGCAGGACGTCGCCGCGCACGAAGCGGATGCCATCCTCGTCCTCGATCGAGGGGGGCGAAAGATCGATCGACACGATCCGTGCGTCCAACTGGAAGAGCCGAGCGAGATCCCTGAAGAGGAGAGCGCTTCCACCGGCCTTCGAGCCGACCTCGAAGATGGTCTTGGGGCGTTCGGTGCCCAGCAGACGTAGATAGATCGCCAGATCGATGGGGCTCTTCAGGCACGGCAGTTCCTTGTACCGGTATGCGAGAGATCCCTTCTGATAGCCGCTGAGAAACCGTCTGCCGAACGGTGTACGAAAAGAACGCATGGTGAGAGCTAGGCTTTGCGCCAGTACACCGCTGTCCAGTCGATCTTCTCGACCTGCGGTCGGCGCTCTCCGCGCGATCTGAAGAAGTCGTTGACGGCCTCGCGGCACTCGCGAATATTTCTGTAGTCGTCGACGATCACGAAGCCTCCAGGGACGACCCGGTCGTAGAGATGTATCAGCGCGTCCATGGTCGATGAGTAGAGATCTCCGTCGAGACGAAGCAACGCCAGTTCGTTGACGGGCGCGACCGGCAGGCTCTCCTCGAACCAGCCGGGGAGGAAGACGACGTTCGGATCGAGAAGCCCATAACGCCGAAAGTTCTCCTCGACGTCTTCCTGGCGCACCGCGAGCTCGGGAAATCGCTGCCGACTGAGGTTCAGTCGGTCCTTCTCGCGCGGACTTGGAAGGCCTTCGAAGGAGTCTGCTACGAACAGATCCCGATCCAGCATCCCGAACACCCGGAGGTAACCTTGTAGAAAGATGCAGGCGCCGCCTCGCCAGACTCCGCACTCCATCAGATCTCCCGGAAGCGACTCGGTGCGGATCGCATCCATGCATCGATGGAGATGGTCCATTCGTACACGTCCGATCATGGAGTGGTTGAATCCAGAATTGTGGATCTTCCGGAAAGGGAACTGGCCGATGTGTCGTGATCTCTCGAACTCTCGATGGACACGAGGAAAGTGTCGGGTGATGTCGTGGAGGACGTGATAGTCGAATCGCTCCTGGCCGTCGATGCAGCGCCTCAGGTAGTAGATCCTCTCTTCGTCATCGAGATAGAGAGCATTGATGAGTGAGCTCTTCAACAGATCGAGATAGAGAGTTTCCGGGCGACTCGATCCGAGGCTGTTCGATTCGCTCACGAAGGCCCCTTCGGCGTCTTCATCGTGCCCGGCCACCGTCGCGAGTCGCAACCGCGGGTCGGTCCTCGGCGGTCTCGGGCGGCCGTCAGTAAGTCAGGTCGTGTCTTCTCGGGAAGTCGATACAGCGCCCATGCCCCGGACCTGGGCGTTCGTTGCTCGAGGTCTCCGACTCCCGCCACCAGGCGCGCCCCGCGACGGTCGAGCTCTCTCAGGAGACACGCGATCTCGGCCTCCACCGTGTACTGCTCCCGGTCGATGGCGCATGCGGCACCGAGACACAGCGGGGATCCGCGCGCCCATCTTCCGTCGTACATGTACCTCGAGTGATGAGGTCTGTCGAGCAGGCGCTCGTTCAACCACCTATGGCTGATGAGAACGAAGCCGATTCTCATGTCGCGCAAGGTCTCTCCGAGGGCCTCTGGGTGGTCGACTAGATACACCGCGTCGTCACCCAAGTAAACGATCGATTGGAAGACTCTCCGTCCTGGATAGCTGTAGAAGAGGCTGGGCGCGACCAAGAGGCGACTCTCTGGCCCGATTTCGGATCGAACCAGGTCGACGACCGTGCGCTCCCAGCTCTTCTCGTACAGGTCCTTCATCGCATCGAGTCCGTCCGCTGGCCCGGAGGGCGCGAGACCAAGCGGGAACCACAGCTCGGTGTCGCTCTTGGTGTACGTGGCAAGGGCCGGGAACTGCAACAGATTCGCGGCGACGATCAGAACAACCGCAAGCCACAACGTGGCCCGCGGAGCGGGCTGACCCGGAATCTTCAGCAGCTCGCCAGCGGCGACGGTCGTGGCGATCAGGACCAGGGGCATCAAGGGCAGGAAGACCCGCAGGATGAAGAAGTCGAGGAACAGGCCGTAGGAGACTGAGTACCCGAGCACCGCGACGATGGGAAAGAGCCTCGGGTCTGTGTCGTTCCATCCGAGCACTGCGGCGGACGATGGACGATGGAAGAGCCAACGGCAGAGCCAGGCGACCGTGGTGCCAGCGAAGAGGAGGAGCAGGGCGGACGAGCCGAGGCCGATGATGCCGTTCCAAAGGTATCTCGGCGTTCGGACGAGGGCCTCCAGAATGGGATTCCAACTGCCGTGACTCGCCAGCGAGACTCCGTGGGCGGCGGTGGAGACGAGGTGTGCGTCGCGCAGGTCTCCGGTGGTGAGGATGAGTCCGAGGGCGAAGAAGAGCGTGTCGAGCAGGGATTGCTCGGCACTCCGTACTCGATTGCCTTTCGTGAGGAGCCGAAGCCATAGGAATCCGACATAGCCGACCGAGAGGAGAACCAGATCTTCGTGCACCATGGCCGCTAGCCCGACGATTGCTCCGGCGGTCAGCAAAGCCAGCCTCCGCAGTCGAGGAGACGCTCGGAGCGAGAGGGAGAAGGCGATCGCGGACAGGAGCACGCAGGTGGTCGAGAGCGTATGAGGAAGCTCGATTCGGCTGAAGTGGATCGCGGCGGGCAGGAAGGCCCACAGGGCGGCTGGGGCGAGCGGGCCTCCTCGACTTCGCGGCCACACCAGGGTCGTGACCAGGAAGATCAACACGATGTTGAGACAGTCGGCGCCTGCGTTGAGTCGTTTGATCGACGAGTCCGTCGGTCCTAGAAGGGAAACGGCACGGGAGTTGAGGTAGTGCAGTAGTGGGCGCGGTACGGAGATCTGACCAGCAACCCGCAGAGCCCTGTTCCCCTCGGACCATTGCTGGGCGAGATGCGTGTAGTAGACGGTGTCGCTTCCGCTGAGACCGACATCGCCGAGCCGGTGCATCCTCAGGCCCCCTCCGAGGAGGACGAGCAAGAGCAAGACGAGAACGACAGTCGTGGTCGTGGGCCTCGCCGCCGGCGAGTCCGAGTGCGATGTCGACCTGTCGGGGTGCGGAGCTGTCATAGGGTGGTGGCGGTGCTCTCGACCGCTTGTCGGGAATCCCGGCGGCTGAGCGTCGGTGCGCTAGGCTGGCGCCCCCGACAGAAGGTCTGAGGCGTCCATCGGAGAGCGAGATCCGCCCAGCGTAGCTGCGCGAGCGCGTCCCGAGGAAGTGGCCCATTGGGAAGCGACGCCAGCAACACCATCCTCCGAAACGCCGCCTTCCTGCTTGGGAGCCAAGGCGCGGCTGTCGGCCTGCGAGCCCTCTACGCCTTCGTGATGGCGAAGACGCTGGGACCGCAACTCTACGGCCTCTACTACTACGGTCTCGCAGGCTACACGGTGATCCTGCCGCTGACCGTACTGGGGCTGCCCATCATCCTGGCTCGAGAGCTCGGATCGAGAGGAAAGGAGGCAGAGGAGGTCCTCATCCCGACCACCCTCGGAATCTCGTCCGTCGTCGCGGTCGTGGCTGGAGGTTCGTTGGCCGTAGTCGCCATCTGGGGCGAGCCAACGTGGGAGCTCCGGCGTCTGCTGTTGCTGTTCTCCGCGGCCCTGGTCGCGCGTTCACTTGCCAACTGGGCGCTCTCCGTCTTCGTGGCCACGGAGCGAGCCGATCGATGGATGAAGCAGGAGGCCTCCTTTCGGTCGGGAGAAGCACTCCTGGGCATCTGCATGGCGTTGATGGGCGCCCAACTGGTCTGGCTGGTGGCGCTCCACGCGGTGAGTTGGTGGGCTGAGGCATTCTCTTGCTGGTGGCGCATCCGGAGAGATCATGCCGAGGTCACCTGGAAGGTCCAATGGGATTGGGCGCCCACCCTCCTCCGCCAAGGTGTCCCGCTCGGGCTCATCGGCTGGGCGACCTTCTGGTTCATGCGGGGGCCGATTCTCTTCCACCGCCACCTTCATCCCGATGGCGCGGGTCTCGGACATCTCGCGATCTCCCTACAGGTCCTGATGCTCGTGGCGCTGGTGCCGAACTCGGTCGCGCACGCGGCCCTCCCGGTGCTCGGACGCAGGGGAGAACGCTCGAACCGACAAGCGGCGTCCTACCTCTCCGTGTCCCTGCGCTCGGCAATCATCGGCGGCGCCGCCTTCGGGATCCTGGGGACGACGTTGTCGCCGGAGTTGGTGCCGGTCCTTCTCGGCCAGTCCTATGAGCCGCTCGGTTGGCTGCTGACCTGGGGACTGTGGATGGTGATCCCGATGACCGTTTCGACACTCTGCCACAGCGCCCTGCTGGCGAGAGGTCTCCTTCGCGAGGCGAGCCTTGGCCTTGTGGCCGGCTTCGTGGCCACCACGCTGGTGCTCGTTCTGCGCGTCGGTTCCGATGGTGCTTCCGCCGCCCTGCTCGCCATCGGGATCGGGCTGGCGCTCTGGGCGCTGTCGAGCATGATCGCTACGGTCGCCAAGGTCCTGATCGACGTGAAGCGGTCGATCTTGCTACCTCTGTTCTGTGTGTCCTCGGCGGCAGCGGCGACTCTCGTGTCTATCGCGAGCTTCGACAGGTGGGCGGCCCTCCCGGTCGGCTTTGCTGTCTTGCTTCTCAGCTCCTGGGTTACCGGAGTCCTTTCGCCGCTGGAGAGAAGGTTCCTCAGGAACGCGGTTCGACTGCTTTCCAGTCGATTCTTCGGAGCGAATTCTCGCAGTACGTGAACTTGCGAGGGAGGGCGCAGGTCTTCACGACTGTCTGTGGGGCTTCTGGATCAGTCCCTGGCCCGTCGGCAGGGAGAGGACGCTGAGGCGGTGATCTCGAGCCCAGTCGTCCATCGGGGCTCTCTGAGTCTCGAAGCCGGCATAGCCGTAGTCGTCGAGAAGGACGAAGGCGCCTGGGCTGAGGCTCGGCCAGAAATGATCTAGCGCTGCGATCTCGGGCGGAGAGCAGTTCAGATCCAGATGCAGAAAGGCGACCCGCTCGAGGACGACCTGGGGGAGGCTCTCCGGAATGCTGCCGACGACCAGCCTGGCTCGAGGCCACTCGGAGAAGTTCTCTCTCACGGCGTCCACACCGTCCACGTAAAAGCCAGAGCGAAGCTTCTCTTGGTTGCGCCGGAGGATGCCGGAATCGAGCTCGGCGCGGGAGACGTAGCGTTCATCGAGTCCGCTGAAGGTGTCGAGGAGATAATAATCGCGTTCCTGGCGGTTCCAGTCGAGATACTGCATGATCGCTGAGCTCAAGAAGCCTCGATTCACGCCGCACTCGACGAAGTCACCAGCGAGATCGAGGGCGCGATGGGCGACCCAGAGCGCCACGTGGACCCTCCAGTGCCATCGATAGTCGCTGCCGGCGGCCTCGACGCCTCTCGCGTAGGCTCGGGAGAAATCGCTCTCGCCGATGAAGTCGTGGTTGTGGAAGCTGGTCAGGCCGTCCTGGTCGTAGGCGCGTCGGGGACCTGCGGGAAGTCGAGTCAGCTTCAGATCGAGCAGCGAGAGCAGGCGGTTCAGCAGCCGACCGAAGCTCATCAGTGAGCCGACTTTCGCTGAGAGGGGGCGGAGGACAGCATGAGACCGGGGGGGCCGACGCCTCGATAGTCTAACGAGAGGTAGAGCTGGCACGCGGCCGCCAATCCTGGTCGGCACACCGAGCCCGCGATCGAGGGAGCCATAGATGATCGTGGCATCTTTCCAGCGGCTGAGACCTTGCACGAGGTTTCCGTGAAGCCGCCGAGACTGTCCGTGGTCGTCGTGTCCTTCGAGATGGCGAGAGAGCTGCCGCGAACGATTCGTTCCCTGTCCCTTTCGATGCAGCAGGACATCGGGCACGCTGACTACGAGGTCTTGGTGGTCGACAACGGGTCTCGTGCCAAGCCGGACGAAGAGGTCTTGGCCGGCCTGGGAGTCTCCGCGAGAGTCCTTCACGTCGAGAATCCGAACCGCTCGCCGGCGCGGGCGGTCAACCTGGGACTGGCCGAGGCCCGCGGCAAGCTGGTCGGGGTGTTCGTCGATGGAGCGCGGCTGGCTTCGCCAGGGTTACTGGCAGGAGCGTTGCGGGCGTCGAAGCTCCATCATCGTGCGGTGATCGCTTCGATGGGATTCCACCTGGGTCGCGAGTCTCAGAGCTTGGCCGTTCGGAAGGGCTATGGCGTTGAAGCGGAGGATCGACTCCTCCGTGCATCGCGTTGGGAGGAGGACGGATACCGGCTCTTCGAGGTCGGAGTCTTCTCCGATTCCTGTCGTGGAGGCTTCTTTTCGCCGATGTATGAATCGAGCGCCCTCTTCATGTCAAAGGAGATGTGGTCCGAGCTCCGGGGTTTCGATGAGCGATTCGTGTCGAGAGGTGGAGGCCTGGTGAACCTGGATGCCTATCGTCGTGCTTGCGAACTGCCGGACGTGGAGCTCGTGGTCCTCCTGGGAGAAGCCACCTTCCACCAGTATCACGGCGGGGTGGCGACGAATTCGGAAGAGTCCTCTTGGAAGGAGTTTCACGCCGAGTACCGAGTGATCCGCGGCCGGCGGTTCGAGCCGCCCGCGGCTACGCCGATCTTCGTGGGTCGGGTCCGACGAGCAGTCCTCCCGTCGATCGCGCTCTCGGTCGCTGCTCCCGAAGCCGCCAGATGGGGAGCGCTTCCCTTCGCGGTCTGGGCACGGCTCCTGACCAACCCGTCGGCTTGGGTGCAGTACCTGAGGCGGAGATTGCCCGCGGCGCTTCGCCGCGGACATCGCAACGGCGACGAACAGGCTCGGCCCTACGAGTAGCCGAGCGACCTGAGCAGGGGATCGTCGCGAACACTCTCTTCGGCCTCGAGCGGGACCTCACGTCGGCGGTGAATGAACCGACGCTGCGAGTGGATTCTGGCGGCGGCTCCTTCGAGGAGTCGTCGATCCGCCTCGAGTCCCAGGAAGCTGACGATGTGCGCGAGTCGAACCAAGGGCTGGTCGACCAGGTCTTCGTAGGAAAGCGACAGTGTCTGATCGGCCGGCAGTGTCTTGCAGAAATCGTGAGCCCGTGAAACGTACTCCCGCCACAGATCGATTCCGACTTCGAGCTCCAGCAGGCGGCTCGATCGGTCGAGAGGCGGCCATCGGACCAGGGTGGATTCGGAGATTCTTCGACGCCATCCTCTTCGGGGAGCGAGACTTTCTCTAGACCTTCGCCGAAGACTCTCGGCTACGTCGAGCGGGTGCCGATAGAGATGAAGCCACCTGGCCCCTGGGAAGATCCGCTTCCAAACCGCTAGGTTGAGAACCGTCCTCGGATCTTTCCAGCCCCAGGGGAAGGTCATTCGGAAGAGTCGGCCGGGTCGGTAGTGGCCACCGAGGAAGAACAGGGTGCGCCAGCTGCCGAGGTGACGACGTGTGACGGCCTCCAGGCGTTCGACGAGCTCCTCCGGTATCTCGACGGGGGCATCCCATCGCCCACCCGCCTCGCTGAGCATCCATTCGTTCAGAGAGATGAAAAAGCGCGCCTCGCAGTGCTCGTCGACGGATCCTCCCAAGAACAGTCCGAGGTCCTGCAGTGTCCGAGCCAGCATCGAGGTGCCGGAGCGATGCATGCCCAGAACGATGACCGGCTGATGACCCATCAGAGACTCAGCTGACCCTAGGGAGTCCGTAGCGGAGCCAGGCGGCCAGCTTGGCGGGAAACCAGCGCGAGGTAGAGAAAAAACGTAGTGCGCTCACCGTTCGCGCAGTTTGGAGGCGACGTCGGAGTTGCCAGGCTCTCTTGCGGTGCGTCCAGGCCTCGAAGAGCGCCTTCTTGTAGACCTCGCGCCACAGTCTACGATCGCGGAGCATCAAAGAAAGGACGAGGCCCTCTGCGACGAGGACGGCGAGATGGATCGGGAGGAAGACCTGCATCCAGGGGAACGGGTAAGTGGCGATCAGGACGAAGATCCGATTGCGCTCACTCCAGGCCCGGCGCACCCGAGTCGTCCGAATACTGCGGTGTACGAACTTGCCTCCTCCGAAGCTCTGGCCCACACGGTGATCGAAGCCAGCTGCGACCGGGACCTCGATGGATCCGCCACGCAGTCTCAAGGCGCAGCAGAGGAGGAGGTCCTCCGCCATGTTGACGAACCAGGAAGGGAAGCCGCCGAGCTCGTTCCACAGTTTCTTTTCGATCCAGAGACACGCTCCGTGCACGACGCCGACGGCTGTGCGGTTCGAATCGAGGTTGGGAACGGCATAGAGGAATGGGTCGGGGTCGTAGCCGCGATCGATCAAATCTCCGTTGGAGGCATCGTATTGCGAGAGGCTGAGTATCTTCCCTTGCTCGTCGCCGCCACGCGCATCGAACAGGGCCTGAAGTGCGCCCGGCCGCAGGCAGGCGTCGTTGTTGAGGAGCAGGACGTACCTTCCCCTGGCCTCCTGCACCATGCGGTTGTTGCTGACGCAGAATCCGACGTTGTCCGCGCTCTCTATCGTTCTGACGCTTGGATAGCGACTTCGAACGAGCTCGATGGATCCGTCGGTCGAAGCGTCGTCGTGGAGCACGATCTCGAAGTCGAAGCTGGTTGCCTGACCGTGGACGGAGTCAAGGCATTCGATCAAGAAGTCGCCACCGTTGTAGTTGGCGATGCAGACCGAGCAGACGGGGAGGTTGGGGCGGTCTGGCATTGTCGGCTTTGATTCATCCATGTTCGTCTGTGAGACGCACAGAGTAGCGGACAGCCGATCGATTCGAAGACTGCGAAGTCGAGTTCCTGCCGAGAGGCTCTCGGCGGAGTCTGACCGTCCACGATCGTCGGGTCGTGTCGGGCTTCGCGGTGCGCCGGTCACGTCGAGGCTCCCGGTCCAGTCGAGGACGTGTGTCGGGCTACAGTTCTCGTCATGGACAGACACGGCAGGCTCGCGTTCCCCTCTCGTCAACCGCCCTGGAAGAGGTCTCGCGCTACCCGCTCCTTGGGCGCTTGGTCGTCCTTGCTCATCGCGGCTGCCTTCGGAATCGGCCCGCTGGCCGCCCAGCAGGAGGACCGCTACGACTACTTCGGCCACAACCGCGAGATGATCCAGGCGGGGGTGCAGGCGGTGCTGATGTGCAACGGGCTGTTCACCTCGAACCGCTCGCTGGAGCAGGTGTTCGCGCAGGAGCTGGCCTACCTGCAGCGGCCGATCGGCAGCGCCCGTGGCGGCGACTACGAGGTCGACCGCGAGCGGCGCACGGTGGCGGTGGGCACGCCGGGCGGCGTGCCGGTGATGCGGGCTGCCTTCCGCGATGGCCTGGGGTGCGTGGTGCTGGCGCCGGACCAGACCTTCGAGGACCTGGAGGAGCTGCCGCGGCTCGAGCTGCCGCCGGCCCCCGACGTTTCGCAGGTGCCGTGGCCGATGGGCGATCTCGTCGAGGAGGAGCCGCTGACGGCGGGGATCGACGCGGCGAAGCTGCAGGCGGCGTCGGACTGGGCCTTCGACCGTGGGACGCCGGAGCAGGACACTCTCAGCCTGCTGATCGTGCACCGCGGACGCATCGTGCACGAGCGCTACGCCGACGGTGTCGACCGCACGACCCGTACCCGCACCTGGTCGACGGCCAAGAGCATCGCGGCGACGCTGATCGGTCTGCTGGTGGATCGTGGAGAGATGCAGCTCGACGCGCCGCTCGACGTGGAATGGCTGCCCGAGGTGGCCGCTGCGGAGACCGACCCGCGCCGCGCGATCACCCTGCGCCACGTGCTGCACATGTCGAGTGGGCTCGATCCCGTCGACAGCTTCGGCCTCGAGTACGCCAGCGGCTCGGGCCTCTCCTACTGGGCCGGGGCGAGCTCGGTCGACGGTGCCCGCCGCCGGGGGCTGATCCGTCAGCCGGGCACCTACTGGGACTACGAGAACTACGACACCCTGCTCGCGGTGCTGGCGATGCGGCGGGCGCTCGAGCGCCGCCACCCGGAGGACGATCCCCAGCAGGCGCGGCAGCGCTACCTCGAGTTCCCGCACCGGGAGCTGCTGCAGCGGCTCGGCATGCACAGCACGCTGCTCAGCGTCGACCGCTTCGGCGACTTCGTGCTCAGCTCGCAGGTGTACACCAACGCGCGCGACCTGGCGCGCTTCGGCATGCTCTACGCGCAGGGAGGCGTGTGGATGGGCGAGCGCCTGCTGTCGCAGGAGTGGGTCGACTTCGTGCGCACGCCGGCGCCGGCCAGCGCGGTGCGCCACTCCGATTACGGTGGTCAGTTCTGGCTCGTGCCCACGGATCGGAGCGACGTGCCTCCGGGCGCCTACTCGACCGCCGGCAACCGTGGCCAGTTCGTGGTCATCGATCCCAGCCACGAGCTCGTGATCGTGCGTCGCGGTCTCGACTGGGGGCGCCAGGGCTTCGACCGCTGGGATCTGCTGCGCGAGGTGCTGAAGGCGTTCGGTGAGGAGGGCGCGGGTGAGTCGTCCGCGGACTGAGGCTCCGCGGCGGCGCGGCAAGAATCGGTCTCCGGCCCCATCCGAAAGGAGTCCGGCGGAAGGGGAACGACGCGATGGCGACGCCAGCACGTGCCGGTGGTCGAGCGAGATGAAGGTCTACCCGCAGCAGGATCTCGCGAAGACGGTCTGTAGAGCGTCGCGGCTCGTTTGCGGCTTGCTGGTCCTGGTCGCCTGTTCCCAGCCGTCGGGTCCGTCGCAGATCCTCCGCCTCGCCGACCTCCTTCCGACCGCCGAGATCGAGAGCCCCCTCGCCGGACTGCCCGCAGCCGAGCGAGTCGGCGAGCTCGGAGACGTCCGGGTCGAGGAGATCTGGCGTGCCGATCTCCGGCAGCCCGCGGCAGCGCTCTCGATCGAGGGCCAGTGCGTTGGCCGGAGCGACGAGGAGATCGGGCCGACCCTCCTCTGCTCGCGGGAGGGACGGGCGACGACCACCCATCGGATCGATCCCGGCCGGTACTACCGTGTCGCTCTGCAGGCGAGGAACAAGCGACCGCTCGGCTACCTGGTCAAGCTCGTGGAGAGCTCTCCGCAGGGTCCGCTGAGGATCTTCCAGTACCCGGACTTCCGCGGCCGCTGGCAGCCGTTCGAGATCTGGTTCCGCTCGACCCAGGAGTCGAGCTCGCTCGAGATCGTCGTCGAGCCGCGGCACGGTAGCGCCGAGCTCGAGATCGCGGACCTCGTCCTCGAGCGCCTCGAGCTGACGCCCGAGCAGGAGATGAGCCTGCTCAAGTCGCAAGACTCGAGAGCAGACCCGGCGACGGATCTCGGGTTGGTGAAGCGCGGCAGGCTGCTGCCGATCGACGACCCGGAGGATGCCGACTCACCGCGCGCCTCCAACTACGCGATCCGCGACGCCATCTTCGCCCCGGCCCCGACCGACCTGAGGTTCAGTCTCGTCGTTCCGGAAGGAGCCTGGCTGAGCTTCAGCTACGCGTTCGCCCGCGAGGCCACCCCGGGCGATCGCGCCAATCTGCGGGTCGTGGTGAGCGAAGAGGGGCGGCAGGACCGGACCCTGTTCGAAGAGGACCTCACCCTCGAGGCCGGGAGCTGGCGCTGGCACGAATGGAGCGGCTCGCTCGCCGAGCACGGTGGCCGCCGCGTCGACCTCGTCTTCCAGACCAGGGCCGCATCGCGGGAAGGTCGCGCCTACGTCTACTGGGGGAATCCCGAGATCCACACCAACCGACGTGAGAAGGAGACCAACGTCATCCTGATCGCGGTGGACACCCTGCGCGCGGACCGGCTCTCCTGCTACGGCAACGCGCCCGGAACGACCCCGGCGATGGATTCCCTGGCCGAGGACGGCACGCGCTTCGAGCAGGCGATCTCGTCCGCCAACTGGACGACGCCGAGCTTCGAGGCTCTGTTCACCGGCCGCAGCGGTCCGCGATTCGCCGAACACCTGGGCCGTGTCGAGGCGAGGACGCTGGCGGAGCATCTGCAGGAGGCCGGGTATTCGACCGCGGCGATCCTCTACAAGCCGGCTCTGTACGACAAGGCCTTCGACCGTGGCTTCGACATCTTCCTCAATGCCCCGCGCTATCACATCAGGGCCGAGGAGAATCTCGCCGACGCCCTGGCGTGGCTCGATCGCAATCGCGACAGGAGGTTCTTCCTCTTCCTGCACTTCGACGATCCGCACCAGCCCTTCTGCCAGCCGCCGGCAAGTCTGCGCGAGGACCTGCGCGCTCGGCTCGAAGGGTACGGCCTGGAGCTGCCGATCATGGTCTCGGATCGCCACGCCTCGAGCGTCGACCCCGAGCACCCCATGCGCGCTTTCGAGCAGCGCCGAGGATGCCGGGACTGCCGCGCGGACGGCGCACTGAAGCCCGACTTCCGTCAGCTGGCCGACGAGCTCTACGATGACGCCGTCCGCTACGTCGACGGACAGATCGGCCTGTTCCTGGATGCGCTGAAGGAGGCCGATCTCTACGACAGCAGTGTCATCGCTCTGGTCTCCGACCACGGCGAGGCTCTGTGGAACCACCACGACCAGTTCGGCCACGCCGGTAGCAACCTGCACGACGAGCTGATCCGCGTCCCGCTGATCGTCAAGGTGCCGGGCGGAAGCGGATGGGCAAGGAACCGGACCGTGCGCTCCCAGGTGCGGCTGATCGATCTGATGCCGACGCTCCTCGAGCTCGCCGGCGCCGAGTCGCCGGTCGAGAAAAGCCCTGCGGAGAGCTTCGCGTCGGTCCTGCTTGCGGGCTCCTCCGGCGAGCTCGACGACCGGCCGGTGCTCAGCGTCGGTCAGGACGAATCCTCGCTCTCCCTCAGATACCGTGGCTTCAAGTACATCCGGTACGAGAACGGGCGGCAGGATCCGGACCGGCCAGCAGTCGAGGAGCTGTACGACCTGACGCACGATCCGCGGGAGAAGAACGACGTCGCGGACGAGCATCCGCGTCTCATGGCGCAGATGAGAGAGGCCGTGGACCACCTGTCCGCCGTCGGAGGGGACGACGGTCGCGAGGGGGAGCCACCTTCTGATCCGATCGACGCACGCCAGCTGGAAGCCCTCAGGGCTCTGGGCTACATCCAATGAGATCCCTGAAGGTCTCGAGAGCTTGCGTGGTCTCGGCGATCGCTTTCTCCGCGATGCAAGCCGCGGTGCTGCCGACGGCAGCCATCGGGGCGGAGATCTGCGGCAACGACGAGAAGAGGATGCTGCGGCTCTTCGAGGCTCTCGATCTGACGTCGGGGGCGCTTGCGGAGGTGCGTGGCTTCGTCGCTGGAGAGCAATGGTCCGAGGCCTGCCGAGCCCTCGTCCGCCACTATCGCGGCCCAGCCCGGGACCGTGATCCGCAGGCCTCGAAGCCACGTCCTGGCGGCACCGTTGCGGCCGCGGACCTGGTGCTGGAGGACCAGGTGACCCTCCTCAACACACAGGGACGCCTGGCTCGACGTGCCGATGGCGGTATCGACTGGCTCGACCACGGCCCGCTCGGAGATCGCGAGTGGAACTCGTACCTGAACCGGCACATGCATCTGAAGGTGCTGCTCGACGCCTACCTGGAGACAGGACGGGAGGAGTACGCGCGTCGTCTCGACGAGGACCTCGCCGACTGGTTGGTCAACAGCCCCTACTCGGGGGAGCGGAGCCCGGGGAGGCGAGGCGAGGGACTGGATCTCCGCTGGCTCTCGCTGGAGCCGGCGAATCGGGCCCTCGTCTGGCGGCAGATCTTCGACGCCCTGGCTCTCGGGCTGGAGCTCAGGGACTCGACGTTGCTGCTGATGCTCTCCTCTCTGCAGGACCACGCCGACTTCCTGGTGGAGCACCATTCGCCGAAGCACAACCACCTGATCATGGAGATGGAGTCTCTGGCGACGATCGCGATGCGCTGGCCGGAGTTCGCGGCGGCCGACGCGTGGATCCGGTACTCCCTGGATCAGGTCGACGGCTGGATCGAGCAGCAGTTCTACCCGGACGGCGCCGACCGCGAGCTCTCGGCCTTCTACCAGTGGCTCGTTCTCCAACGCCTCGCCTCGTACGGCGAGATCCTCGATCGGGCCGGCGTGCCGGCGTCGCGGGCGAGTGGCGAGTCCCTGGAGCGAGCTCACGGCTACCTGGCAGGGGTGGTGCGCCCATCGGGCACGGTTCCGCTGAACAACGACGGAGACCTCGTCAGCGCTCTCCATCTCCTGAGTCGGATCGCAGAGCGCGAGGACCGCCCGGACTGGCTTCACGCGGCGACCGGTGGTCGGCGAGGCGAGCCTCCCCAAGGCGCGCCGACGCGCTTCTTCCCCTGGGCCGGACAGGTCGTGATGCGGAGCGGCTGGGAGAGGGACGCACTCTGGTCGTTCTTCGACTTCGGTCCGGCGGGCGAGGGCAGCCATCAGCACGCGGATCGGCTCCATCTCTCCGTCTCCGCCTTCGGCCGCGATCTCCTGGTGGACGCCGGCCGCTTCACCTACGACAGGTCGAGCGCCTTCAGGGACTACTTCCGCGGCTCTGCGAGCCACAACGTGATCCTCGTCGACGGCGGGGGCCAGAACACCAGCATTCACTCCACGGCATCTCCCCTGCTCGATCGGGTGACGATCGAGCCCGGTCTCGAGATCGCTCGGGGTGTCTACGCCGACGGCTTCGAGGGCGCGGCGGGAGAAGCCTCCCACTTTCGCACCGTGGCCTTCGTCGCAGGTGAGCTCTGGGTCGTCGCCGATCGGATCGTCACCGATCGTCGCCGCGCGATCCAGGCTCTCTGGCACTTCCACCCGGACTGCAGCGTGGAGATCGACGGCTCCGGCGTGCACTCCGTCGATGAGGGCGTAGGGAATCTCCGCATCGCACCCGTCGGCGGTGTGGCCTGGGGCGTCGCGCTGGCCCGGGGCGAAGAGGAGCCCGAGATCCAGGGCTGGTGGAGCGAGGCGTACGGGCACAAGCGGCCGGCGACGGCGGCTGTCTTCTCGGCCGAGATCGGAGCGGGAGAAGAGACCTTCGTCTGGCTGCTCCAGCCCGCTCGCGGCGCCGTGCCGATCCGCCGGGCCGAGATGCTGGCGACGGACGGAGAGTCGGTGCGGGTGTCCTTGGAGACGGCAGCCGGGGAGGTCGAGGTCGTGCTGCCGTTCGTCGATCCTCCGTCTCGTTAGTCGGAGCTCGCGCTGCGGTTGGCGAGGGTCGGCGCGTGCCCTCGGCGCTGGCGAAGGCCGGGAATCCTCCTCGCTACTCGCTCTGGGGCGAACCGAATGGCTGGCAGGCCCCCTCCCGGCTTTCCCCCTGACGGGCCGGGACCTGGGCGTGCTGTCGGGCCGAAAGCGTCGTTGTCCCTTCGGGGCGTCGGTTTACGTCTCTTGTGGTGACACTCCCGTCGCCCAAGGACCTAAGACCGGGCACGCCACGAGGGTGCGGGCCGGCTCCGCCTCGCGGCGATTCTCCAAAGGCTCGAAGACGCTCCGCCATGACACCACCCGAGGTCGAACCAGATCCTCTCGAGATCGCCAGGTCTCTGGCCGGACAGCGACTGCTGGTCAGCGGCGCCACCGGGTTCATCGGCAAGGTGCTGGTGGAGAAGCTGCTCTGGTCGGTGCCCGAGGTCGGCGAGCTCGTCCTGCTGCTGCGCCCGCGACGCGGCGACAGCGTCGAGGAGCGTGTGCGGCGCGAGATCCTCGACTCCCCGGTCATGGCGAGGCTGCGCGCCCGCCACCAGGCGGGGTGGGAGGAGTGGGCGCGCAGCAAGCTGCGCGTGGTGGAGGGCGATCTTGCGACGGAGCGCCTCGGCCTCGACGCGTCGGCGTGGCAGGGGCTGGCGCAGCGGATCGATCGGGTGGTCTCCTGCGCCGCCAGCGTCACCTTCGACGAGCGCGTCGACCGCGCCACCTCGACCAACGTGCGCGGCGCGGTGCGTCTGCTCGAGCTGGCGCGCGCCGCCGGCGACGTGCCGCTGCTGCACCTCTCGACCTGCTTCGTCAGCGGCCGCAGTTCGGGCACGATCGAGGAGTCTGCCGGTGACTTCGGATTCGACTCCCGCACGCTGCTCGCCGAGCTCGACCGGGCCTGCGCCGAGGTGGAGGGCGACGACGGCGACGAGGCCGCCGTGGCGAAGGGCCGTGAGGTCGCCGCGGCGCACCGCTTCAACGACGTCTACACCCTCACCAAGGCGCTCGCCGAGCGCATGCTCGAGGAGCAGCGTGGCGGCGTGCCGCTGGCGATCGTGCGGCCGGGCATCGTCGAGAGCGCCCTGGCGCAGCCGCGACCCGGCTGGATCGAGGCGGTGCGGGTGGCGGACCCGCTTCTGGTCGCCTACGGACGCGGTCGCCTGCGCGAGCTCCCGGCCGACCCCGAAGGCAGGCTCGAGCTGATTCCGGTCGACTTCGTGGTGCACGCGACGCTCGCCGCGCTGGCGGATCTGGGGCCGGCTACCACGACGGCCGACGCCGCACAGGCCGGCTTCGGGCGCGGCGACGTGATCCGAAGACGAGACGGCGGAGCCGGCGGGCCGGCTCCGGTGCGCTACTACCAGGTCGGCTCGAGTCGCAATCCGCTCACCCTCGGCGAGCTGCTCGCCCACGCCCGCGACGGCTTCGCGCAGACGCCGCTGCGAGATCAGCAGGGTCGGGCCATCGAAGTCCCGCCGGTGCGTTTCGTCTCTCCCGGAGACGAGCTCCGGCCGGCGAACGCCGGACGCACGGACCGACAGGGCAGGGATCGGGTGCACGAGCACTTCGCCCGCCTGTTCGAGGTCTATGGCCCCTACCTGGACCACCCGGCGCGCTACGACGACACGGCGACGCGGGCGCTGTCCGCCCGTCTCACCGACACCGAGCGCGCCGCCTTCCCCTTCGACGTCGCGCAACTCGACTGGCGCGACTACGTCGCGCGGATGCACGTCCCCGGCCTGCAGCGCTTCGCCCTGTGCGCCGAGAGCGGCGAGCCGCCGCCGTCGCCCGGTCCTGCGTCGACGCTGTCTCGGGCGAGGCTGGGGGAGCTGGGCAGTCTCGGAGAGCTGTTGATCGAGGTCGCCCGCCGCCATCCCGACCGCATCGCGCTGCAGACCTTCCGCCAGGGCCGGTGGTTGCGCTACACCTACCGCCAGGCGCTCACCGCGACGAGCAACATCGCGGCCTGCCTCGCCCAGCGTCATGGCATCGGATCCGGCGACCGCGTGGTGCTGTGGACCACCGGCTCTCCCGAGTGGGTCCTGATGACGATGGCCCTGTGGCGCCTCGGCGCCGTCGCGGTACCGCTCGATCCGCAGTGGCCGCCCGGCGAGGTGGTCGACGCGGCGAAGCTGGTGGGCGCCAAGCTGATCTGCGCCATGCCGCGGTTGCACCCGGCACTCGCCTCGGCGGCCGACCCGGCCTGTCCTGTAGTGGAGCTGGCGGCGCCGCTGGTGCCGGAGCCCGACGTCGAGCTCCTGCCGGGGGCCGAGGCCTTCGCATCACTCGCCGCTCCGGCCGCTTCGCAGGACCTGGCCAGCATCTTGTTCACCTCCGGCACCACGGTGGCCCCCAAGGCGGTGCCGCTGACCCACGCCAACTACCTGGCCAACGTGCGCGACCTGGTGCCGCTGATGGAGCTCGAGGGGGAACGGCTGCTCTCGGTCTTGCCGGTGCATCACGTCTTCGAGCAGATGGTCGGCCTGCTTGTGCCTCTCGCGGGCGCCAGCACGGTGAGCTACGTCGCCGAGCTCAAGCCGGACGAGATCCGCTGGATGATGTCGACGACGCGGCCGACCGTGCTGGTCGCCGTGCCGCGGCTGCTCGAGCTCCTGCACGGGGGCATCGAGCGCAGCGTCGCCGCCGGCGGCCCGATGCTCGGCCTCTGGTTCAAGCTGATGTTCGCGCTGTCGAAGGCGACCGGTGGGCGCTACGGCCACCGTCTCTTCGCCAAGGTGCACCAGCGCTTCGGCGGCTCGCTCCGCCGCATCGCCACCGGCGGCGCCGCGCTCGACCCGGATCTCGGCCGCCGCTTCTTCTGGATGGGCTTCCGGGTGGCCGAGGGCTACGGCATGACCGAGACCGCACCGGTGCTGTCGGTGAATCCGTGGCGCGAGATCCGCTTCGGCTCGGTCGGCAGACCCCTGCCCAGCGTCGAGTTCCAGCTGCGCGAGGTCGAGGTCGAGGGCGAGGGCGCGGAGGAGACGGTGGACGTCGGCGAGATCTGGGTGCGCGGCCCGAACGTCATGTCGGGCTACCACGACAACCCCGAGGCCACCGCCGAGGTGATGCAGGGCGAGTGGCTCAACACCGGCGACCTCGGCCGTTTCGACGGCGACGGATACCTGCACCTGTGCGGCCGCACCAAGGAGATGATCGTCACCGACGCCGGCAAGAACGTGTACCCCGAGGAGGTGGAGCGTCGCTACCGCGACCTGCCGATGGTGGAGGACCTGGTGGTGCTCGGCCTGCCGTCCGCCACCGGTCGGGGCGAGGTCGTCTGCGCCGTGGTGGCTCCGAAGGCGACGGCGAGCGAGGATGACGTCATGGCGATCTGGCCGGCGATTCACGAGCGTTCGCGCCAGGTGCCGAGCTACCAGCGGATCGGCCGGGTCGAGATCTGGCGCGGCGACCTACCCAAGACCAGCACCCTCAAGGTGCGTCGCGCGGCGCTGCGCAAGGCGCTGCTGGCAGGAGAGAACGGCGCCGCGGCCGGGGCGGCGGCGCCCGCACCGAGCGCCGCGTCTCCCGCGTCGAGGGTCGCGGGCGACGACACCGAGCTGGAGATCCTCGAGATCCTCGCCGGCCTCCTCCGCTCCCGCGCCGAGCTGCTGGGCCCCGGCGACCGGCTGAGCGAGCTGGGAGTCG
>QQVD01000027.1 GCA_003388555.1 Acidobacteriota bacterium
GAGCTGCAGCTTGCGCCGGGTGGCGGCGTCGAGCTCGGCGGGCATCGAGTCGATCTCGGTGCGGATCAGGGCGCACGCCTCGTCGACGAGATCGATCGCCTTGTCGGGCAGGAAGCGGTCGGAGATGTAGCGGTCCGAGAGGGTCGCGGCCGCGACCAGAGAGTTGTCCTGGATACGCACGCCGTGGTGCACCTCGAAGCGCTCGCGCAGGCCGCGCAGGATCGAGATGGTGTCCTCGACCGACGGCGCGTCGGCGAGGACCGGCTGGAAGCGGCGCTCGAGCGCGGCGTCCTTCTCGATGTACCTACGGTACTCGTCGAGGGTGGTGGCGCCGATGCAGTGCAGCTCACCGCGCGCCAGCATCGGCTTGAGCAGGTTGCCCGCGTCGGTCGAGCCCTCGGTGCGCCCCGCGCCGACGATGTTGTGCAACTCGTCGATGAACAGCAGCACCCGGCCCTCGCTCGCCTTGATCTCCGACAACACCGCCTTGAGACGCTCCTCGAACTCGCCGCGGTACTTGGCGCCGGCGAGCAGGGAGCCCATGTCGAGCGAGAAGAGCGAGCGATCCTTGAGCCACTCGGGAACGTCGCCGCGCACGATGCGCTGCGCCAGGCCCTCGACGATGGCGGTCTTGCCGACCCCCGGCTCGCCGATCAGCACCGGGTTGTTCTTGGTCTTGCGCGAGAGGATGCGGATGACCCGACGGATCTCCGAGTCGCGGCCGATGATCGGGTCGAGCTTGCCGGCGCGGGCCTGGGCGACGAGGTCGACGCCGTAGCGTTCGAGCGCCTCGTACGAGGACTCGGGTGTCGACGAGGTCACCCGCTGGTTGCCGCGCACCGACTTCAGCGCCTCGAGCAGGCGCTTGCGCTCGACGCCGTGGCCGGCGAGCACCTCGCCCGCGTCGCCCCCGGAGTGCACGATGGCGAGCAGCAGGTGCTCGACCGAGACGAAGTCGTCCGAGAGCTTCTTCGCCTCGTCCTCGGCGCGCAGGAAGAGCTCGTTGAAGCGTCCGGTGACGTAGATCTTGTCGGCCTCCTGGCCGCCGACCTGAACCCGGGGGCGCTTCGCCAGGCGCTCCTCGAGCTGTCTGCGCACCTCGGGCACCGGCGCTTCGAGGCGCTGCAGGATGCGCGGTGCGATGCCGTCCGTATCGTCGAGGAGCGCCAGCAGCAGGTGCTCGTTGTCGACCTGCTGGTGACCGGCGCGCAGTGCCTTGGACTGGGCGGCCTGGATCGCTTCCTGCGATTTCAGGGTGAGGCGGTTGGGATCCATAGCGGCGTTCTCCTATCCGGAGCTCGCCGTGGTTTCCTCTCGAGGCTGGTGCGAGGTGACTTCGGCGAGTCGTTCGTATGCAGCGATCTCTTCCGCGCTCAGTTCGGGCGGCAGGGCGATGCGCAGCACCACCATGAGGTCGCCGTCGTTGCCTTTAGGGTTGGGAAGCCCCTTCTCGCGCAGCCGGATCTTGCGCCCGGAGGAGGAGTTGGGGGGAATCCTGATGGCCACCTGGCCATCGAGGGTGGGAATGTCGACCTCGGCGCCGAGTGCCGCTTCGGCCGGTGTGATCGGGATCTCGACGACGAGGTCGCGTCCTTCGAGCTTGAACAGGCGATGCGGCCTGAGGGCGACTTCGAGCAGCAGGTCACCGTCGCTGCGGCCCGGCGCCTGCGCGAGGCGGATCTTCTGGCCGGGGAGCACGCCGCGCGGGATCTTCACCTCCAGGGATCGCTGCTCGTGGCTCTGCGGGTCGAAGAAGGAGATCCGCTTCGAGCCCCCGGCGGCGATCTCTTCGAGTGAGAGCTCGAGCCGACTCTCGCGGCTCGGCGTCGGTCGCGGCCCCTGGTCCCGATGCGCGGCGCCACGCTGACGGTTCCAGTGGGTCGGCCCCTGGTCACCGAAGAGCATCTCGAAGAACGAGCTGAAGCCGCTGGAGCCGAAGTCGAATCCCCCCCCGTCGCCTCGTCCGCCGGCACCGCCGAAGTCGAAGTGGAAGCCCTCGAAGCCCGGCGGCGGCGAGCCGGTCGCCTGCGCCGTCTTCCACGCCTTGCCGTAGCGGTCGTACTTGGCGCGTTTGTCGCGATCCTTGAGCACCTCGTAGGCCTCTCCGATCTGCTTGAAGCGATCTTCGGAGCCAGCCTCCTTGTTGACGTCCGGATGGTGCTGCCGGGCGAGGCGCCGATACGCCTTCTGGATGTCGGCCTCGCTGGCGTCGCGATCGACGCCGAGGATCTCGTAGTAGTCCTGGAACTGCACGGAAGACGCACCCCGGTCGAAGCGTGGAGGTTTTTGAGGCGGAGGATGGACGCACGAGTTTAGTGCATCACAGTCAGATCCTCCAACGGCCCAGGCCGGATGTGTATTTCTGATTCCGCAAAGTTTCTTAGTCCTCCGGGCGCAGATCTTGCCGGTGGAGGGATTCTCGTCGGCGACGCCCGTTGTGGTGCGGGCGTTGCGGTCGAATCTGGCGAGCAATCGCCGGAAAGCGGCGTCGGGCCTAACGGCGAGCGCCCGGCACGCCCGCGAGGGGAGGGAGCTGAGCCTCTTCGGGTCCGCTGCCGGCGAGTTCCCGCGCCGCCTTGCCGCGGTGCGGCTTCAGTCGCCGATGCGCCGGCCTGCGCCCGGTCGCCGCGGATCTCCCCACGAGGCACCCGGCTGCACCCAGTTGCGCCGAGACGCGTCGGCCGCTGCGGGCGATGCCGCCGAACAGCGAGGGTCAGCCGGGCGGGTCGACGTCGAACTTCTCGTAGTTCTTGGCGATGAAGGCGTGCATCGCGTCCGGCACTTCCTCTTCCGGGAAGATCGCCTGCACCGGGCAGGCATCGACGCACAGGCCGCAGTCGATGCACTCTTCCGGATGGATGTACAGCATCTCCCAGCTCGCCTCTTCCTTGCCGTAGATGCAGTCGACCGGGCAGACGTCGACGCAGGCGGTGTCCTTCACACCAATGCAAGGTTCAGTGATGATGTGGGTCATCTGGGTCCTCTCTCGGGAGATGCGGCGCAGGAGAGCGAAGCAGTCGCGAAACGCTCGTCGACCGGGCGCGGCGGCGAGGCGAGTATAACCACAGCAACCACCGCGAGATGCGGTCTAGTCTCTGGTCGTTGCAGGGGCTCCGGCTGCCGCTGGGGTGCCGCTTCAGAAGCGATTCGGGGAGAACTCCTCGGGCAGCTCCGTCGAGCGGCCGTGGGCGATCAGGTCGGCGACAACGCGGGCCGTCCATGGACCGAGCAGGATGCCGTTGCGGTAGTGGCCGGTGGCGATCACCACCCTCGGGCTGTGCAGCGGGCCGATCACCGGAAGCTCGTCCGGCGCTGCCGGGCGCACCCCCGCCCAGTGCCTCGAGACAGCCTTCCACTGCAGTCCGGGGAACAGCTCGAGGGCGAAGTCGCGGAGCTCGTCCCTTCCGGCTTCGGTGACCGCGTCGTCGTCGGCCGACTTCTCGACCGTCGCGCCGACGAGTAGCTCACTGCCGCGGCGCAAGGCATAGTGCCCTCCGGCCCGCAAATTCGGTCCCTTGTGGGCCGCGAAGCCGCCGAACGAGATCATCTGGCCTCGAACGCCGCGGATCGGCAGGTTGCCGACGCCCTCGATGGCGCCGCTGCCGGCTCCGGTGGCGATCACCACGTGGTCGCAGGAGGCGCTCCAGCCTTCGCCCTCCACGTCGACGCCGTTCTGGCGAGCGCGCAGCGAGACGACCCGGCGTCGAGCGTGGATCAGGACGCCGCTGCGCAGCAGGATGCGGCGCAGCGCCTCGACCACCGCTGCCGGATCGACCGAGAACTCGTTCGGCAGCAGCAGCGCCGCGAGGGCTCCATCGCGTAGCTCGGGGACCAGCTCGCGGACCTGGTCCGGATCGAGGCGCTCCCAGTTCTCGGCCAGCCGCTCGGCGGTCTCCTGGAGACGGTCGAGGTGCTGCAGCCCTGCCGTGGTGTAGGCCGGCACCAGGGTGCCGTCGGTGCTGAACGAGAGATCGACGCTGCTCTCGCCCGCCAACCACTCGGCCCAGGCCGGCCAGAGGTCGCGTGCGGTGCGGCAGGTGCGGGCGAAGGTGTGGTCGAAGTCGGACTCGACCAGCGGCGAGATCATCCCGGCGGCGGCGCCGGTGGCGCCGCTGCCGGGTCTGAGGGCCTCGAGGACCTCGACCCGGTGACCGCGCTCGCTGAGCACGTGGGCGCAGCACAGCCCGACGATGCCGCCGCCGAGCACCAGCACCTCCGGCGAACGCCGGATCGTCGTCACGTCGCTCGGCTGGACCCCGGCGCCGCCGACCGGTGATTCGGCGCCGGCGCCCTCACGGGTCATTGCGGGGCGCCTCCGAGCCGCGCCAGCCGGGCGTTGGCGCGCGGCGCGACCCGCGGCCCGTCGTCGTGGAAGAGGCGCTCGTCGGCGGACTGCGCGGCGCGGGCGAACGCCTCCCTCGCCGTCTCGAGGTAGCGGGGCCCCGCCTGCGAGAGCGCCAAGCCGAGGAGGTAGTCGGCCGCCGAGCGCCCGAGTCCGGCGGGGGCGCGGGAGGGAACCGAGGCGAGATCGATCTTGCGCACCGTGCGGATCGATTCTTCGGCATCGCCGGCACGCAGCAGCAGCGCAGCCTGGTTGAGCTGCAGCAGCCAGCGAGGCCAGTCGCTGCGCCGCTCGAGCTCGGCATTGAGGCTGGCGAACATCGCCGGATAGACCAGGTCGGGATCGGTGAAGTCGATCATCACGTGGGAGCGATCCGGGGTCAGTGACAGCGTGTCGCCCGAGCGTTCGATGCGCAGGCTCACCGCTTCGTCCCGCGGCAGCGAAGCCAGTCGCTGCGAGATCGCCTGGGCGGTGGGATCCTCGATGCCGGCGAAGGAGGTGATCACGTCTCCCGGCAGCAGACCCGCGCGGGCCGCCGCACCGCCTTCCGTGACCGAGGCGATGACGGCTCCGGCGGCGAGCTCGGAGTCGAAGAGATCGGCTCCGAGGCTGGCACGCTCGAGACTCAGCTGCGGTTGGAAGGCGGTGGCGAGCTCGGGGACGGCGGTGCGGCTGGCGACCTCGACCCGCCGTCGCTCGGGCCGGCTCGGTCCCGGAGTGGCGGAGAAGATCCACAGGTCCGCCTCACTGGCGATCAGGTCGTCGGTGAGCACTCCCAGCAGGTAGGCGGATCCCTGGAAGCGCCGGTCGGCCCACTCCTGCACCGCGTTCCAGTCCACCTCGACCGCCGCTCCCGGCTGGGCCGCCTGGCGCAGCGCTTCGGCGGTGAGGCCGAGCCCGGCGAGCTCGGGGCGTGAGTCGTCGGTGCGGTCGAGCACGACCCAGGTGTCGGCGCGGCGGAAGGCGTCGCCGATCTCGTCGCCGAGGCGCTCGGCGGCGACATCGTCGCGACCGAGGATGCCGAGGAGCACCAGCGCCGGCCGCAGCGTCACGTCGAGGTTGACGGTGCTGCGATCGAGGATGTCGACCACTCCCTCGAAGCGTCCCGAGGAGCCTCTGGCCACGGAGACCCGGTAGTTCCCGGGTGCGAGGCGTAGGCTGGCGGTGCCGTCCGGCGCCGGGGTCGGCCGCACGCGCTGACCGTTGAGCTGGACCTCGGCGTCGTCGGGCAGCGAGCGCAGCACCAGCACGCCTTCCTCCGCCTCCAGCACCACCGGCTGGAAGCGGTAGTCGTCGAGGCTGCCGATGTCGAGCTTGGCCCTGAAGGTGCGGAAGCCGGGCTTGCCGATCTCGAGCGTGTAGCTGCCCGGCAGGATGCCGTCGAACTCGGACTCCTGCGAGAACTCGCGTGCAGGGTGGCGGGCGACGGCGCTCGGCGGTTGCCAGTCCGAGAACGCCTGACCGGTCGTCTCGCCGATCTTGCGACCGTCGAGGCGCACGCTGGCGCCCGTCGGTCTCGTGCGCAGCGCCACCACGGCACTGGTGCGCTCGAGCTCGACGGTCTGGGAGAGGGTCCTGCCGGCCTCGATGTCGAACGCCAGAGCCTGCGACTCGTAACCCGGCCGCCGCACCTCGGCCGTGTAGCTGCCGGCGAGCAGGGCGTAGGCCGTGGTGCTGACGGGCAGCGGCTCGCCGCGCACCCACAGCTCCGCGTCGATCGGTACCACGTCGAGCTCGAGGAAGCCGACCCGTCGCGAGCGCACGGTGTCGTAGAGATCCGCCAGCCGCGACGAGACCTCGGCGCGATCCAGCTGCAGCTCGGGTACCAGCTCGACGAGGCGCGCGATGTCGTCCTCGACCTCCTGCCGCTGGCCGAAGTTGAAGTTGCCGCGGATGCGGTAGAGCAGGGCCTCCTGGAGCATCTCCAGCACTTCTTCGTCGCCGCCCGCGGCGAGTGGCTCGAGCGCCTCGACGACCTGGCTGAACATCGGCAGCGACTCGGCCTGGTCGGTGGTGTCGAACAGCGCCTCGGCCTCCTGGTAGAGCTCCTGGATCGTCGCCGGCACCAGCGACTGGTCGAATTCGAGATCCTCCTCCTCCACCTGGGCGCTCGTGGCCGTCGAGGCGCACAGCAGAGCCACCAGGAGGAGCGGCAGCCTCGAGGCCGCCGCCAGCGACGCGACTCGCGGCCGGGCGGGTGCGGGTCTCTCTTCGAGAGGTGCCTTCCTCGCTGCAACTCGCATCACCGATCACTCCACCAGGTAGACGGCGTCGTCACGCCCGTCGACGATGTAGACACGTCCCGCCCCGTCGACCGCGAAGTCCTGAGGCGAGCGCAGCTCGATGCCGCCCGGCAGCACCGGACCGAGGCGCGCCCGCACCGTGCCGTCGGCAGCCACCACGGTGATCTGCTTCTGCTGGTCGTCGAGGATGTAGAGGTTGCCCAGCGAGTCGACGTCGAGGGCACTGGGGCGATTCGCCGATACGGTGACGTTGCGCAGGGACTCGAAGGCGCCACTGTAGACGCGCACCTGAGACGGCTTGTGCGACAGCGCGTAGACGCGTCCCCAGCGGTCGCGGGTCACGTCGACCACCTCGCCGGCGAGCCGCTCCTCGCCCAGCCAGCCGCGTTCACGATCGAAACGCCCGAGGCCGTCGAGGCTGCGTTCGACGACGATCCACCTGCCGTACCCGTCGCGGGTCGCCGCCTCGATCCGGTTCAGCTCCTTGGGTTTGGCGCCACCGGTCGTGAAGCCGCCGCGGACCCCTGCCAGCTCGATCGCGCCGGGAGTCACGTAGACGATCTCGCCGCCCTCGAAGAAGGGCCGCGATGCATCCTGCAGGGCGGCCGCGGTGGTGATCCCCCGGTCGTCGAAGAGCACCGCGCCGATGCCGTTGTCGATCACCGCGACATCTCCGGTGCCGCTCGCGGCGACGCTGCGGGGACGCTTGAAGCCGCCGGAGGGGCCGACGAGGGCGCGTGCTCCGCTCCACGGCGGCATCCCCTGCTGGGGCCGAAGGTGCAGCCGGTGGATCAGGGTCAGATGGGCGCGCGCGATCGCGGCGTCCTCTGGATCGCGCGACTGGGAGGCCCTCTGCAGCGGGGCGACCGCCTCGACGACCTGACCGCGCAGCAGCAGCGATTCGCCGAAGAGCAGATCGGCACGCGCCGTCTGTTCGCTCTGCACCTCGTCCTCGAGCACCTCGACCAGGGGCGCCGCCGCCATCGCCGTCTCGCCGAGGCGCAGCCGCAGCGCTCCGATCAGCGTCAGCGCCTCGGCCCGCGCTGTGAGGGCCGGATAGCGCTCGCGACCGAAGCGCAGCAGCAGGGCTTCCAGGTCGGCGGCGATCGCCTCCAGCGCCTGCGGTCCGTCCGCTCCCTCGGCGAGGATCCTCGCCCGCAGCACCGCCGCCGCGGCCGCCGTGGTGCTCGTCGGGTACGCGTCGAGCACCTGTTCGGCCAGCCGCGACGCCTGCACCCCTCGCCCGTCGGCGTCGTAGAGCCGGGCCGCCGCGAGCAGGGCGTCGGCGGCCAGCGGACTGTCGGGAACCGCTTCGGCGACGCGGCGGTACTCGGCGATCGCCTCGTCCACCTCGCCGGAAGCGGCGAGGCTCTCGGCCTGCAGCATCAGCCGCTGCACCGCGGCGTCCGACTGCGCCGACAGCGGCGCGACGGACAGGCTCGCGCAGAGAATCAGCGCGGCAGTCGCCACGGCGGTCTTCACCTGCCGGTCGGCCACGCGGCCGGCTCCGGACGCGCGTGGGCGGCCGGCTCCTGGGTTGGGCGAGAGGGCAATCATGCAGTGGGGGAGGTCAGGAGGATGCCGGCGAGCGCCGACGGCGCACCATCTCGCGGCATCGGTTCCTCGACCCGGCGCCCTATCTTAAACGCCCGGCCGCGCCGTTGCGTGCCGGCCTCGACGCCGGGAGTCCGCCCGAGGGTCGGCGTTGCGGCCTGCGGATGTCAGCGGGGGATGATCTCGGTCGGCGAGCCGATGACCTGCGACACCCCCGCGTCGATGCGCAGCCGGGCCGAGGTGCGCTCGCCGTCCGGCCAGAGGAACTCGAAGCGGTGGCTGCCCGCGACGAGGCGCACGTCGGCGGGCGCCTCGAGGGGCTCTTCGCCGTCGATCGAGACACGGCCGTTGGGCACCACCGCGATCAGCCGCACCGAGACCGCCGGCGGCAGGCGCACGGTCGAAGTCTCGCCGGAGCGGACCTCCACCGGGCGATGCTCGTCGAGATAGACGTCGCGCGAGACCAGCTGCACCTCGTGGTCGCCCGGAGACACCGCGTTGGGATCGATGCGACGGCCGCCGATGCGCAGCTGCACCGGGTAGTCGGCGGCGACCTCGATGCGTCCGGGCTGGATGATGCGCTCGAGCTCGAGCACCAGCTGCCGCTCGCTCTCTGCGTCGGGGGTCAGGCTCAGCGACTCGGGTCGATATCCCTGCCGGCTCGCCGTGAGCACGTGCGGGGCTCCGAGGACCAGCTCGATCTCGAGCGGCGTCGTGCCTTCGATCGCCTCGCCGTCGACCTCGACGCTGGCGCCGCCGGGGGTGGTCTCGACGAGGAAGGTGGCAGTCGCCGGGGGCGGCGGCTCGGCAGGCTCCGGGACCGCCTCGGTCCCGGTGCGATCGGCGGCGACGGCGACGTCGGGAGCGGCTACGCCGACACCCCACTGCTGGTAGGCGAACCAGGCAGCGGCCGCTAGCCCGAGCAGCAGCAGGGTGACGAAGGCGAGCTTGGGGCCGCCCGAGCTGCGGTGCCACCACGAAGCGGCTCCCTCGTAGGTCGACGAGCCCAGCTCGGGGCCGTGCGACAGCGTCACCGTCTGCGGCATGCCGCCGCTCTGCGAATCGAGGTGGTGCATGTCGTGCGTCGGTGCGTCGTCGCCGCGGCCGCCAGGGATCGCACCTTCGCCGGTGAGCAGTGCCCGCCTGAGGGCGCGTGCGAACTCGGTGCAGGTGGCGTAGCGGGAGTTGGCGTCCTTCGACAGCGCCCGCAGCAGCACCGCGTCGACCGCCTCGGGTAGGGAGTCGTAGAGGTCGCTGGGTCTTGGCGGTGCCTCGTGCGCCACCCGGTAGAGGATCGTCGCCGGATCGTCGGCGGCGAACGGCAGCACACCGGTGAGCATGTGGAAGAAGATGGCTCCGGCTGCGAACTGGTCGCAGGCGCCGGTGATGTCGCGTCCCATGATCTGCTCGGGCGCCATGTACGACGGGGTGCCGATCACCGTGCCCGTCTGCGTGAGGTCGGCCGAGCGCACCTTGGCGACGCCGAAGTCGGTGATCTTCACCTGGCCCTGGCCGGTGAGCATGATGTTCGCCGGCTTGACGTCGCGATGCACGACGCCCGACTGGTGGGCGAAGTCGAGTCCCGCACACAGTCCGTCGGCGATGTCGCAGATCTCCTCGAACGTGATCGTGTCGCCCGAACGCAGCATCTGATCGAGGGTCTGCCCCTGGACGAACTCCATCGCGATGAAGGCGACGTCATCCTCCTGGCCGACGTCGAAGATGGTGACGATGTTGGGGTGCGACAGGGTGCCCGCCGACTGGAACTCGAGCTCGAAGCGCGACTGCAACTCGTCGCGGCGGGCGTCGGTGAGGTCGGTGTCGGTGCGCAGCGCCTTGATCGCCACCGTGCGCCCGATCACCGGGTCGCGTGCCCGGTAGACCACCCCCATGCCGCCGCGTCCGATCACCGCCTCGGTGACGAAACGGCCGAAGACCAGTCCTGATCCAGCCTTCGCCGTCTTGGGAGGAGGGCTCTCGCTCGAGGAGGTCATGGCTTGGTCGAGGGGTTCGGTGGGCTGAAGCCCAGTGGGTCCAGTGGGTCCAGTGGGTCCAGTGGGTCCAGTGGGTCCAGTGGGTCCAGTGGGTTCAGTGGGTTCAGTGGTTTCACTGGGTTCAAGGGATTCGGCGGGTGTTCAGCGTGTGCCGCCGTCAGCGCTCCGAGCTCGGCTGTCCGCGATGCCGTCCAGGCCATCCTGCCGACCCGGCGGGCCGCGATCGTCACCGGTCGTCGGGGCTGGGAGCGTGGTGGCGGGTGGTGGCAGCCGGACCGGAAGCGGCGGGCCCGGAGCGGCCGAGGGCCACTGGATCCAACGCGGAATTCCGTCGCGGGCGGCCGCCGGTGGGAGCAGATCGGAGAAGTCGGATGAGGAGACCCCGGTCTCCGTCGTGCGGGTGCGTGCCGCTCGGGTGCCGCCGGCCCGGGTCGGCTGGATCGGCCGAGCAGGCCGAGTCCTTCCGATGGCGTTCGCATCCCTGCCACATCGCGCCCCGACAGAGGTCCTGTGGATGTGGCATCAGTCTATCCAAAGTCCCGCCGCATCCCGGCGTCGGCCTCGCTGTAGACGACCCTTGCCGCCCGGCGGCGGCGGTGCGTTCGGGCTGTCGCCGATGGACGGCCGCTGGGCTCACGGCTCGACGCCCTGGTCCTCGAGCTGCTCTCCGAGCCGGCGCGCCGCCTCGGAGAAGGGGGCGAGCTCGAGGATCCTGCTGGCCCGGGCGATCGCCTTCGCCGAGTCCCCGATCTGCTGGTAGAGCACCATCTCGCGGTACAGGGTGTCCGCCAGCGTCTCCATCCGCGCCGACACGGTGTCGACGTAGAGGCCGTCGGGGAAGCGCTCGAGGTAGGCGGCTCCGTTCTCGAGCTCGCGGAAGCTGCTCGCCTGCTCGTCGAGGCGTCGTGCCGCGAGCTCCTGCAGCTCGGGATCCTCGTCCTGCGTCGCCAGCTGCTCGAGTGCGGCGAGCTGCTGCAGCACCGGAGCGAGGTTGCGCAGACCCCGCGCCGCGGCTGCCGCGAGCTCGTCGTCGCCGGTTCCGGCGGTTCCGCCGGTGCCGCCCGCTGGTGCCGCGTCCGCGTCGTCGCGTCGCCAGGCGACCAGGAAGTTGGCGACGGCATCGCTCTCGCGCCCGAGACGGCTGCAGGCGAGGGCCAGCTGCAGGGCGGCGCGACGCCGCAGGCTGCTCTCCGGGTAGTTGCTGAGGAACGACTCGAGGAACGAGGTCTCGTAGACACCTCGCTCGAAGATGCGCTCGGCTTCGGGATAGAGATCCTGGGACTCGCGGCGCAGCTGCGACAGCTCGCCACGCAGCGTCTCCACCACCTGGCTGTCGGTGTCGTGCCGGGCAATGCGCGCGATCTGGCGCTGGTAGGAGTCGATCAGTGCGCCGTAGTCGCGCGACGAGGGTAGCCGCTCGAACTCCTCGGCGCGCAACCGTGCGAGCCGGTCGGCGAGGATGCGGTGCGAGATCTCGCCGTTCGGCCAGGCGGTGAGCGTGGCGCTCTCGAGGAACTCGGTGGTGCTGTCTGGCGCTTCCGCGCCGGTCGCGTCGTCGCCGGTGGCGCGGCGGTCGCCCCGCCGCCCGCGGGTCGGATCGGGCTCGTACTCGTGCAGCACCCGCTGCGTCGCCTTGCGCAGTCCCGTCAGCCGGTCCGCAGCGGCGGGCGGCTGCGCCCGGAGCCCCTTGGCCCGCGCCTCGGCGGCGTCGATGCGCTGGTCGAAGAAGGGGTGGGTCTGCCAGTAGCCGAAGCTCTTCTCCTGCGGGATCCGGGTGCGCATCTTGGTCATCAGCTGACGCGCTCCGTCCGGGTCGAAGCCGGCCGCGGCGGCGAGCCGCTGTCCCACCTCGTCGCTCTCGTCCTCGTTGTCGCGGCTGTAGCTGCGCAGGAGCAGCTCCGAGAGCACCACCGATGTCGACTGCGCCGCGACGGCGAGGTCGGCGGTCGGATTGCGATCGCGCACGATGTAGCCGCCCGGGCCCTGGTAGTAGTCGTCGTCGCCGCTCGCCGCCGCGACGACGGCACCGATCGTTGCGACTTGGGCCAGTGCGTTGAGCAGGTTGGCGCGGCGCTTGATCCGCAGGAAGTGCTCTTCGGTGACGTGTGCGACCTCGTGGCCCAGCAGCGCCGCGAGCTGATCGTCGGTCAGGTCGAGGTCGAGCATGCCGCGGGTGATGAAGATCTGGCCCGCCGGCAGGGCGAAGGCGTTGGGGATCGCCAGATCGACCACCCCGAAGCTGAACGGGTACTGGTCGAAGCCCGAGGCCAGTGCGATGCGGTAGCCGATCTCGGCCACCCGCTCGGCGTCCGGATGCTCCTCGAGCAACCCGTACTGCCGGGTCGCCTCGGCTGCCGCCCTGACGCTCTTCGAGAACAGATCGGGATTGGCGATGCGCGGCGCTGGCGCCGGCGACGCTTCGAGCCCCGGATCCGTCCCGCCGGCCGCCGTCGACTCGGCCTGCGGCGCGGACGGTGCGACCTCGGAGACCTCGGAGACCTCGGAGACCTCGGTGCCCCCGGTGCCCCCGGTGACCTCGGTCACGGCATCGGGCGGGGTCGGAGACGGCTCCTGCCCGATGGCGGCGCCGGCCCAGCCGCCGACGCTGCCGGCGAGGGTCACCAGCACCGCAGCTGCCGTTCCGGCCGGCCGCGCATGCTCGCGGCGCCGCGGGCAGGCGCTGGGAGGTGGACTCATGGGAGACTGGGTCGTGGACACGCTGACCTGCCCGTGGGCGTTCGAGGATCGAGACGATCCTCGTCCCGAAGACGCCTCGCCGCGCCGACTCTGCCAACAACAGCCCGGCGCGCTGCGCCGATTCCGCCTCCGGGGCGGCCCGCGGCGGTTTCGCAGTCTCTCCAGGCGGGAGGGTGGCGGTGGCCGGCCCTGAGCCGAGCGGCACCGGGCTCGGGGCGCAGCGGGCGCCTGCGGCGGCGGGCGACCTCGGTCGGGCGCCGCACCCCCTGCTCGCCGGCCTGGCTCTCGAGCCGTGGCAACCGCTCGCGTTCTGGCGCGATCGCTGGCACTGGCCATGGTGGGACGTCGCCCGGTTCCGGGCGACGGTCTCGGCGATCGGGCTCTGCCTCGATGCGGAGCGCCGCGACCTCGGCGCCGAGCGGGCCGAGGCGCAGCCCAGCCTCGTCTTCGTGCCGCGTCGCCATCCGCTGACCTGGGCGGTCGAAGCAGCGGCGCAGCGGTGCGGCTGGCCTCTCCTGCTGGCCTCCGAGGGATCGTCGCCACCGCACGGCGGCGACCCGGCGACGCCGTCGACGCTCCTCTGTCAGCTCGAGTGCGACGAGCAACAGGGGCGCTTCGAGCTGCGTCGGCCGCCGCACGGCGCATCGGTGGTGGCCGGGGCGCAGCCGGTCGACCTCGAGGCGGTCGCCGTCGCCCTCGGCGAGGACGCCGCGCGCCTGCCCCGGCCCGGAGGCAGCGACCGACGTCCAGCGGTCCTCCTCGCCGGATCCGGGATCTCGGAGGTGGCGCGGCTGGGCATGGTCTGGGGCGCCGGACACCGCGCCTGCTGGTTGTTCGCCGACCCCGGCCGTGACTTCGTCGAGGATCTGCTCTGGTCGCGCGCCCACGCCGCGTTCGTCGGCATCGAGGAGTGTGCGGCTCTGGCGGCTCGTCTCGAGACCGGGCGGCGACCACAGCGTCGGGCGCTGGAGCGGCTGGAGCTCCTGGTCGTCGACGTCGCGGCGGGGCGGGCCGCCGCCCGACGCGGCGAGAACGATGTGAGGCGACTCGCCGTCCTGCTCGCCGAGCGCGCCCGGGCCCCGACCCGGATCTGGGTCCGCGGTGACGGACCGGCACGTCCGGTCGACTGAGGGTCCGTTGTCGGTGGGCCGGGCACACACCCGTTACAGTCCCCGCAGGGTCCCACCGTGGGCCGCTGGACGCCGAAACCGCACCGGCGTGTCGACGCGTACAGTGAAGCAACGAACGACCGCCGGTGCACCGCGTCGAGCCGCGACTCCGTCGCCGATCATTATCCGACGCACCCGGCACCGAGAAGGAGGATGGCCATGAGCTCGCCGACCCCCGAGGCCGCCGGACAGGCATACGCAGCCCACCGGGCGCACCGAGGAGAAGCCCTGCGGCGGTCGGCCCTCGGCCGTCACGTGGTGCGGTTGGCCGTGGTCCTGGCGTGCGTTCTCATGCTCTCCCCAGCGTCGGGTGCGCAGCGGATCAAGATGGCGACGCTGTCGCCCGAGGGCTCGCCCTGGGACACCATCCTCAAGCGCATGGGCAAGGCGTGGGAGGAAGGCACCGACGGACGCGTCTCTTTGACCATCTACCCCGGCGGCGTCGCCGGCGACGAGCCCGACATCCTGCGCAAGATGAAGATCGGCCAGTACCAGGCCGGTGCGATCTCGGTCAGCGGCCTGGTCGACATCCACAAGGACTTCACGATCTTCGAGATCCCGCTCTTCTACGACTCGTTCGAGGAGATGGAAGCGGTGCTGGCCGATCTCGAGCCGACGCTCTCGGGGCGACTCGAGGAGCGCGGCTACAAGCTCCTCGGCTGGGGCTACGTCGGCTGGGTGCACTTCTTCACCACCGAGAGGGCCGAGTCGGTGCAGCAGATGCAGCGGCTGAAGATCTGGACCTGGGCGGGTGACGAGGCGATGGGCAACTGGTGGCGCTCCAACGGCTTCAAGCCGGTGGCGCTGGCTGCCACCGACATCCTCACCGGGCTCGAGACGGGACTGATCGACGCGGTCTCGATGCCGCCGCTCTACGCCATGCAGATGCAGTACTACAAGAAGGCGCCGTACATGGCCGATCTGCCGCTGGCGCCGATGATGGGCGCGATCCTGGTCTCCAAGCGCACCTTCGACCGCCTCAGCGCCGCCGACCAGAAGGTGGTGCTCGCAGCCGGGCGGGCGGCGCAGAAGGAGGTCTTCGAGCAGATCCCCAAGCTCGACGAGACCGCGATCCAGCTGATGAAGGGCAGCGGCCTCGAGCTGGTCACCGTCGACGACACCGAGCACCACAAGGGCTGGGTGAAGGCAGCGGAGGAGTTCGCTGAGGCGATGCGAGGAGAGATCGTGCCGGTGTCGATCTTCGACGAGGCGCTCGCGGCGCGGGGGAAGTTCCGTCGCCAGCAGGCGGCCAGCGGCAGCGGCGAATAGCCGTTCGCGGGTGCGCTACTCTCTCCACGAGTCGCGCCAGCAGGGCCCCGTCGAGGAGCGCCCGCGGCGGGCGGGAGAGCAGGGAGGCACCGGTGAACGAAGAGACCGCGCCACGCGGTGAAGAACCACCGGCTGCGCCGTCGCCAGCGACCGAATCGACCGGAGCCCCGCAGGACGAGAGCGGCCCGGGCCGCGTGCTCGCCCGCCTGCACCGCGGCGAAGACGTCGTCGCGCTCGTGGTGCTCGCGGCGATGGTGGCGCTGCCGCTGGCCGAGGCGGTGGCGCGCACCTTCTTCTCGCGCGGCGTGCCCGGCGCGATCCCCTTCGTCCAGCACCTGACCCTGTGGATCGGATTCCTCGGTGCCGCCCTGGCGGCACGCGAGGGCCGGCTGCTGTCGCTGGCCACCGGCAACTTCGTGCCCGCCGGCCTCAAGCGCTGGAGCGACGTGCTCACCGCCGCGGTGGGAGCGGCGGTCTGTGTGGCTCTCGCCTTCGCCAGCTGGGAGCTGGTGGCGATCGAGCGCGAGGGCGGGCTCGAGATCGCCCTCGGCGTGCCCGTGTGGATCGGCCAGATCGTCATGCCGATCGGCTTCGCCCTGCTCGCCATCCGCCTGGTGCTCGCCGCCGACCGCTCCTGGCGGCTGCGCGCGCTCGCCGCGACCGGGCTCGTCGTCGGCTGGCTGATCGCCCAGCATCCGCTCTTCTTCGAGGGCCGTTCGGTGGTGCCGGGCCTGCTGGTGCTGCTCCTCGCCACGGTGCTCGGCGGGCCGATCTTCGTCGCCATCGGTGGCGCCGCGCTGCTCCTCTTCCTCGCCGACGGGATCCCGGCGGCGGCGATCCCGGTGGAGACCTACCGGCTCTCGGTGTCGCCGACCCTGGCGGCGATCCCGCTGTTCACCCTCACCGGTTTCGTGCTCGCCGAGGGCAGGGCGTCACAGCGCCTGCTCGACGTCTTCCGCGGCCTGGTCGGCTGGATCCCCGGTGGAACGGCGGTGGTCTGCGCGGTGGTCTGCGCCTTCTTCACCGTCTTCACCGGTGGTTCGGGCGTCACCATTCTCGCCCTCGGCGGACTGCTCTTCCAGGCGCTGCAGGAGGACCGCTACCGCGACCGCTTCTCGCTCGGCCTGCTCACCGCCTCGGGCTCGCTCGGCCTGCTGCTGCCGCCGGCGCTGCCGCTGATCCTCTACGGCATCGTCGCCGAGATCTCGATCGAGGACCTGTTCGTCGGCGGCATCCTGCCTGGGCTGCTGCTGGTGCTGCTGATCGCCCTGTGGGGCCTGCGCGAGGGCCTGGTGAACCGGGCGCGCAGGACTCCCTTCGACGGCCGTACCGCGGTGGTGGCGATCTGGCGCGCCAAGTGGGAGCTGGCGCTGCCGGTGGTCATCCTGGTGGCGATCTTCGGCGGGTACACCACCGTGGTGGAGGCGTCGGCGCTGGCTGCCGCCTACGTGCTGTTCACCCAGATCTTCGTGCACCGTGAGATCGGCATCGGCCGCGACCTGGCGCGGGTGGCCGGCCAGTGCACCGTGCTGGTGGGTGGGGTGCTGATCATCCTCGGCGTGGCGATGGGGCTGACCAGCTGGCTGGTCGACGCGCAGGTGGCGCAGCGCATCCTCGAGCTGGTGCGCGAGAACATCTCGTCCAAGCTGGTCTTCCTGCTCTGCCTCAACCTCTTCCTGCTGGTGGTCGGCTGCCTGATGGACATCTTCTCTGCCACCATCGTGGTGGTGCCGCTGATCGTGCCGCTCGGCGCCGCCTTCGACATCCATCCGGTGCACCTGGGCATCATCTTCATCGCCAACCTCGAGCTCGGCTACCTCACCCCGCCGGTCGGGCTCAATCTGTTCCTCGCCTCGTACCGCTTCGAGCGGCCGCTGCTCGAGATCTACCGGGCGGCGGTGCCGATGCTGGTGATCCTCGGCCTCGGCGTGCTGCTGATCACCTACGTGCCCTGGCTCACCCTCGGGCTGCTCGAGCTGTTCGGACGTGGCGGCGGCTGAGAGACCGCTCGCCGCGCCCGACGGGGAGGCGGGCCAGGCGCTCGGCGGCGGCGACGCACCTGCGACCGTCGGCGGTCTGTGGTCGTGGGGCGTGCTGGCGATCGCCGCCGCGTGGCTGGCAGGAGCGCTGCTGGCGCCGCTCGCCGCCGAGCGCGGGTGGGCAGTGGCGCCCCTGCTCTATCTCCTCTACCGGCCGATCTGCCATCAGCTCCCGGAGCGCTCGTTCGAGCTCTGGGGGCACCAGGCGGCGGCCTGCCACCGCTGCGTCGGCCTCTACGCGGGGTTCGTGCTCGGGCTGCTGGTGATGCCGTGGCTGCGCGCGCTGCGCGAGCCGCTGCAGCGCAGGCCCTGGCTGGTGGTGGTGTTCGCGCTGCCGCTGCTGGTCGACGTCGCCCTGCTGCGGCACAACACCACCTGGAGTCGCTTCGCCACCGGAGTGCTGGCGGCCGTGCCGCTCGCCCTGCTGGCCCAGCTGGCGGCGCGCGACCTGCGCCGCAGGCGCGGCGCCGCTCTGCGTTCGTGATCCGCGCGGCGGCAGCGGTCGTGCCAGGGCGCGACGCTTTTCTGCCACAATCGTCGGCGCAACGAAGAGATCAGCGGACGCCGCGCAGCCACCGCGCCACCGTGGTGACCGCGGCGCCGGCGCGAAGCGAACGGCCGGTGGGAGGCCGAGGAAGCCAAGGGAGGGCGTGCGATGAATCCGACTTCGAAACTCACCGCAGCGGCGATCGGCGGCGTCGCCATGGGTGTCGCCTCGTCGATCCCGCTGCTCGGCTGTCTCTGCTGTGCCTGGGCCGTCGGCGGCGGTCTGCTGGCGTCGTACCTGTGGATGCGCCACCAGCCGCCTTCGCTGAGCCCGCCCTACGGCGACGGCGCCCTGCTCGGCCTGATGACCGCCGCGATCGGCGCCATCGCCGGCATGTTCGTGCAGCTGCCGCTGAATCTGCTGATGGGCGCCGGCGGCATGAGCGATGCCATGCAGCAGGCGCTGGAGTCGATGCCGGAGGACGTCGAGGTGCCGCAGCAGCTGGTCGACATGCTCTCCTCGAGCGCCGGCTCCGCCGGCATGACGGTGGTCGGGGTGCTCGTCGGCGCCGTCTTCGCCTTCATCGTCTACGCCGTGCTGGCGACCGTCGGAGCGTTGATCGGCACCGCCGTCTTCCACAAGAAGCCGGCCGCGCCGGTGGTCTGATCGGACGGCGGCGGCCGGCGGACAGGCTCCGCCGGCCGTTTTCGTCGGGGCTCTCGGGCGTGCTTCCTGCAGGGATCTCGGGAGTGCTGGTGGCGTGAGCGCAGCCGACGACATTCAGGTCGGTTCGACTTCGCGCCCGCGGGTGCTGGTCATCGGCGGCGGCTTCGGCGGGCTGGCGGTGGCGCGTGGGCTCGCCAGGGCGCCGGTCGAGGTGCTGCTGGTCGACCGCAGCAACCATCACCTGTTCCAGCCTCTGCTCTACCAGGTGGCGACCGCGGGTCTGTCGCCGGCGGACATCGCGCGGCCGTTGCGCGAGGTGCTCCGGCGGCAGAAGAACGCCACGGTGCTGATGGCCGAGGTGACGGCGGTCGATGCCGAGGCGCGGCTGGCGACGCTCGACGGCGGCCAGCAGGTGCCGTTCGACTACTGCGTGCTGGCGGTCGGCGCCAGGCACAGCTACTTCGGCAACGACGGCTGGGAGCGTCATGCACCCGGCCTCAAGACTCTCGGCGACGCGCTCGATGTGCGCAGCCGGACCCTGCGCTCGTTCGAGCGCGCCGAGCGTGCCGCCGCCTCGCTGCGCGCCGGCGAGCTCGAGCCGGGCGGCGCCGAGGACCCCGCCGACCGAACGTACCGGCCGCACGACGCCGAGCCACCGACCTTCGTCGTCGTCGGGGCCGGGCCGACCGGGGTCGAGATGGCAGGCGCCCTGATCGAGATCGCTCAACGCACGATGCGGCGCAACTTCCGTCGCATCGCGCCGCAGCGCACCCGTGTGGTGCTGGTGGAGGCGCTCGACTCGGTGCTCAGCAACTATCCCGAGGAGCTGCGCGAGAGCGCCAGGCGTCAGCTCGAGGGCCTCGGCGTCGAGGTGCTCCTGTCGACCCGGGTCACCGCGATCGACGAGGACGGCGTCACCGTCGAGCGGGTGGGTGCAGGCGCGGACGCGAGCGGTGAGGCAGGCTCGAAGGACAGCGAGCGCCTCGTCACCCGCAACGTGGTGTGGGCGGCCGGCAACGAGGTGCCGCCGCTGGTCCGCGAGACGGTGCATCGCGTCGGCGGCGAGGTCGATCGCGCCGGCCGGGCACGGGTCGAGAGCGACCTGTCGCTGCCCGGTGCCCCACACCTCTTCGTCATCGGCGACGCGGCGCGCCTCGAGGACGAGGAGGGTGAGCTGGTGCCGGGAGTGGCGCCGGCGGCGATGCAGGCTGGACAGTCGGTCGCCGACTCGATCCGGGCCGATCTCGCCGGCAGGCAGCGCAAGCCGTTCCGCTACTGGAACCGCGGCACCATGGCGACGATCGGCCGGGCACGCGCCGTCGCCTGGATCGGCAGGCTGCGCTTCGGTGGCCTGCTCGCCTGGCTGGCCTGGAGCCTGATCCACATCTTCTTCCTGATCGGCTACCGCAACCGCGTCGTGGTGATGCTCGAGTGGTTCGTGCTCTACCTCACCGGCCAGCGCGCCGGACGGCTGCTCTACGACCGCAGCGGCGTCGTCGGCGGCAGCAAGGCCTGAGCGAAGGCCCGCCGGCGCGTAGTGGTAGTGCACCCGTCCGGAGCCCGCGCTGCGTTCGAGGCGCCGCCGCACCCACGGCCGCGACGCGGTCAGAGGGCCCGGCCGGCGTCCTTCCAGTACGGATCGCGCAGCTGCCGCTTGAGGACCTTGCCCGAGCCGGTCTTGGGCAGCTCGCCGGTGAAGGCGATCGAGCGCGGCACCTTGTAGCTCGCCAGGTGCTCGCGGGCGAAGGCGGCCACCGCCTCGGCGTCGAGATCCGAGCCCGGCACCCGGACGACCTCGGCGTGCACCAGCTCGCCCCACTCGTCGCTGGGGATGCCGAACACCGCCGCCTCGTAGATCGCCGGATGGCTCTCGAGCGCCGCCTCGATCTCGGCGGGATAGATGTTCACGCCACCCGAGATGATCATGTCCTTCTTGCGGTCGCAGATGTAGTAGAAGCCGTCGGCGTCGCGGTAGGCGATGTCGCCGACGGTGTGGAACTCGCCGAGCGTCTCGGCGTCGTACTTCTCCTGCGCCTTGTGGTAGGTGTCGAAGACGCTGCGGCTGCGCACGAAGACCTCGCCGGGCACGCCGGGCTCGGTGACCTCGCTGCCGTCCTCGGCGATCAGCTTGACGTCGACCAGCGGCGCCGGCCTGCCGCAGGAACCGGGTCGCTGCAGCTGGTCGGCCGGTCCCAGGATCATGTTGACGCCGAGCTCGGTCGAGCCGTAGACCTCCCACAGCGAGTCGGCTGGGAAGTCGGCGAGGTAGGCCTGCTTGAGGGCGAAGGGCCAGGGCGCCGCGTTGGCCACCATGACCCGCATGCTCGAGCAGTCGTAGCGGCTCTTCACCTCGCTCGGCAGGCTGCAGATCCTGCGGATCGGTGTCGGCGCGGCGAAGGTCGATGTCGCACCGTGGGTTTCGACCAGGCGCAGCCAGTCCTCGGGATCGAACCTGCGCTGCACGACCACCGTCTGGCCGTGCAGGTAGGCGATGCCCATGAAGCCACCCGGCCCCGAGTGGTAGAGCGGCCCGGTGGTGATGTAGACGTCGTCGGGGCGGTAGCCGATGAGCTGGAACATCGCCTGGCGCTGCTCGGGGTCGCCGGTGCCGGTGCGCACCGCGCCCTTCGGCTGGCCGGTGGTGCCCGAGGTGTAGATCATCGTGCGCGACTCGTCGCGCGGCGGCGGCAGCGGATCGTCGGGAGCTCCGGCGAGCAGCTGCTCGGCGGTGATCGTCGCCGCCGGCAGGTCGGCGGACGGATCGTGCTCGAACACCGCCACCGTGCGCACCTTGGGGATCTCGCCCCGGATCTGGGCGATCAGCGGCGCGAACTCGGCGTCGACCCAGACGAAGACCGCGTCGGAGTCGTCGATCACGTAGGCGGCCTCTTCGGGCGACAGCCGATAGTTGAGCGGCACCGCGACGAAGCCGGCCTTGCGCGACGCGTGGGTCATCGCCACCACCCAGGGCGAGTTCTGGCCGCACCAGATGACGCCCTCTCCCGGCGCCACACCGTGCGCCAGGAGCGCGCTGGCGAGCCGGTTGGCGTTGGCCTCGAGCTCGCGGTAGGTCCAGCGGACCAGAGGCATCCCCGGACGATCGTCGATCACCGCCGCCTTGTCGGGCTGCAGCGCGGCGATCGTCGTCAGGTAGTCGCTCTGCGGCGGGCTGGCGGCGGCGCCCTTCGAGGCGTCTGGCGCGTCTGGGGCGTCGGGCGTCTGCTCTTCGGCTGGGCTCATTTCGTGACTCTCTCCGGCATCGACGTTCGCGACCCTCTCGTCCGGCGGCGCAGGCCGCGGGTGGGTGTCGGCCTTGCCAGTCTTGCGCGGCGCGCCTTGCGGCCGACGTTGGAGAAGGGGGTCGCAGAGCGTATCCTGCGGACGCGATGAGGATCATCCCAGCGGGCGGCACCAGTGGCCCGAGCGGCTTCCGCGCCGTTCGCGGGGCCAGACGGGGCGCGGCGTCGCGCCGCCTCGGGTCACCGTGGGCGAGCGAGCGCCGGCGATGAGGCCGGGAGGCGCAGCGGGCGCCGAGCAGGCCGGCTCGGTCCGCCTCGAGGATCGCGGTGGCGGGCGCGTCGACTTGGTGATCGAACGCGCCCACCGCGCCAACGCGCTGACCAGCGCACTCGCCAGAGAGCTCGAGCACCACCTCCGACAGCTCGCCGCCTTCGTCCAGCGCGGCGCGCCGGAGGGGGACGAGGTCGCATGCGCCGCCCTGCCCCGGGTGGTGGTGCTACGCGGCGCCGGGCGGCACTTCTGCGGCGGCGCCGACCTGCACGAGATGTCGCGGCTCGACGTCGCCGGCGGCGCGCGCTTCATCCGTGGACTGCACGAGACCCTGCGGGCCATCCGCACCCTGCCGCTGCCGGTGGTCGCCTGCGTGCGCGGCGCGGCGCTCGGTGCCGGGCTCGAGATGCTCGCCTCCTGCGACCTGGCGGTCGCCGCCGACGACGCGGTCCTCGGCATGCCCGAGCCGCACGTCGGCCTGCCCTCGGTGATCGAGGCCGCTCTGCTGCCCGGGATCGTCGGACTCACCCGCGCTCGCGAGATGCTGCTGCTCGGCGACAGTTTCCCCGCCTCCAGGGCACTCGAGCTCGGCCTGGTGAACCGGGTGGCACCGGTCGACGGGCTCGACGCCGCGGTCGACGAGATCGTCGCGGCGCTGCTGCGCCACGACGGCGAGACGTTGGCGCTGCAGAAGGCGCTGATCCATCGCTGGTCGAATCTGCCCATGGACGAGGCGATCGAGGCCGGCGTCGGCGCCTTCGCCCAGGCGCTCGCCGGCGAGGCGCCGGGGCGGGCGATGCGCTCGGCGCTGGGCCGACGCGGGTCGCGGGGACGATCGTCTCCGGATGGCAGCAACGGATGAGCGCAGCGAGGCTCGTGAGGAGGCACGATTGAAGACACACCGCGTCAAGGGGGCGCCGGCCGCCATCGGGCCCTACAGCCACGCCACCGAGGTCGCAGGCCTGGTCTTCTGTTCCGGCCAGACGCCACTCGATCCGGTGAGTGGGGAGCTGGTCGGCGAGAACGTCGGCGAGCAGACCGCGCAGGTGCTCGAGAACCTCGAGACGGTGCTCGCAGGCCTCGGGCTGACGTTGCGTCACGTGGTCAAGACGACGGTCTTCCTGCGCGACATGGCCGACTTCGAGGAGATGAACCGGGTCTATGCCGAGCGTTTCGGCACCCACCGGCCGGCGCGCACCACCGTCGCGGTGCGCCAGAACCCGCTCGACGCGATGGTCGAGATCGAGTGTGTGGCGGCGCGCGGCGGCGGTGCTTGACGCCCGCGCTCGGGAACCACCTGCCGGGCCGACGGAGAGGAGACCGACGATGCCGATGCTCCTGTACCTCGTTCCAGGCCTCCTGCTGACGGTGGCCGCCGCCGCCGCGTGGCGCGATCCGCGGTGGAGGCGGGCCGCCTGGCTGCCGCTCTTCGTGCTGGCGCTCGCCTACCAGGGGCTTCTGGTCGCGTCGGCGCTGACCGCCGCGTGGTGGCGGCTGCCGGCTCCGCAGGGGCCACTCGAGCGGCTCGCGTTGCTTTCGGTCGCGGCGCTCTCGATCGGCGCGCCCCTGGTGCTGCGCCCGGCCGATCCGCGCCGCCGAGCAGATGCGGTGTCTGCGGCGAAGAGATGACCTCGACCGGCCCCCAGGAACCGCCCACCGACGCGGCCCCGGCGGAGACCGCGCCGGAGGAACAGGAGCTCGTGTCTGTGTCCGATTCGCGATGGCGACGACTCGAGACTGCGGGCTTCCTCGCGCTGCTGTTCCTGGCCGTCTTCGCCTGGTTTCGCCAGTCGCCGCTGATCTACGACAGCGACTCCTACTACCACTTGGCCGTGGCGCGTCTGTTCGCCGAACGGGGTCTCGTCGACCAGCTGCCGCTGCGCGCCTCCGAGCTCGGCGACGGCTTCGGCGACAAGGAGCTCGGCCTGCACCTCTTCCTGGTGCCGTTCGTCGCGACTCTCGAGCCGGTGCTCGCGGCACAGCTCGCCGTCACCGTGCTGGTGACGGCGATCCTCGGTCTGCTCGCCCTGCTGGTGCGTTCTCTGCTCGCCGAGAGCGCCGTCTCGCCGCGCTGGGCCTATCTGCTGCCGGTGCTGTTGCCCTGGCTCTCGTCGGAGTTCGCCTGGCGCCTCGTGCGGCTACGTGCCGAGCTCGGCGCCCTGCTCCTGCTTCTCCTCTCCCTGCACTGCGTGGTGCGACAGCGGGAGCGCTGGCTGGTGCCACTCGGCTTCCTCTTCGCCTGGAGCTACACCGCCTGGCACGCCTACCTCGGCCTCTTCGGCCTGATCTTCGTCTGGCGCCTCCTGGTGCGTGACGATCGACGGCTGCAGATCCTCCTCTACCCGACTCTGGGAGTGTTCAGCGGCCTGGCCCTGCATCCCCACTTCCCGCACAACCTGACGATCTGGGTGCTGCAGTCCTTCGACTACTTCCAGGGCAAGGCGGCCAACCTCGACGTCGGCAACGAGATCCAGCCGCACACCACCGACCTCCTGCTGCGCATCGACGGCGGCCTGTTTCTGCTGGCGCTGGGGCTCTGGCTGGCGCGACGCCGTGCCGCCGTGCAGTTGCCGTCGTGGTCTGCCTCTACGCTCGCGGTCGACGTCTGGGGCTGGGCGGCGGCGGTCTTCTGGGTGCTCTACCTGCTGATGGCGCGCTTCTCCATCTACGCCTTCCCCTTCGGTCTGCTCTGGCTGCTCAGCCTGCTGGCCGCCAACGGCGGGTTCGAGCGCGTCAGCCGGCTCGGACGACTGCGCATCCCGCTGGCGCTCGTCCTCCTCGTGGCCTGTCTGGCCGCCGCTCCCGAGACCACGAAGCAGATCGGCGAGTACCGCTTCCGCAACCACCCCGGGCCCGATCAGGTGCGGATCCGAGATCGCGAAGAGCTGGCGCGGCGAATCCCCGACGGCGCCCATGTCGCTGCACGCTGGCAGCAGACTCCGCTCTATCTCTGGTGGGCGCCCCAGGGCGAGTACCTCAACGTGCTCGATCCGATCTTCATGGCGCGCACCTACCCCGAGGCCTTCGACGCGCAGTGGCGGGTCTTCCACGGCCAGGAGCCCGACACGCCGCTGGTCCTGGCCCGCGACCTCGACTCGTCGTTCATAGCCTTCAATCCGACGGCGCCGGTCGGCAGCCTCTACCAGCGGCTGGAGAACGATCCGCGCATGGTCAAGGTCTGGCATGGCGTCAACGTGCTCTTCCGGGTGCAGCCGGGGGCAACGGAGTCGTTCGTGCGTGACTGGTCTCCGGTCGAGTCCGTGTCGGCAGTCGGACCGCCACGGCTCGGTGCCGAGGTCTCGGCCGACCCCTGGCGCGCACTGCACGCCTACGTGCGCCTGCCGCAGCCCGAGCCCGCTCTGGAATCGCGCATCGAGTGTTCCGTGCTCGCCACGGCGCTACGGCTCGACGAGACCAGCCGCTTCGAGTTCGCGCCATGGGATCCGGTGAGCCTGTGGCGCAACGGCCAGCTGCTGCTCGACGTGCGCACCTCACCAGGCGCCGTGCTGGGACGCGGCCTCGAGTTCGAGCTGCCGGCCGGCGAGCACACGCTGGCGGTGCGCCGCTGTGCTCCGGAAGACCCGGCGGCCGGCTTCTTTCTGCGTCGGCTCGACGGTTGACTGCCCATCCTCAGGCGCAGCTCGTTCCATGGCCCGCTGGAGCGGGCCGCGCTGCGGACGGTCGGCGCGCTCTCGGTCGGCGCGCCGCTGGCGCTGCGGCTGTCGCGCGGTGACGAGCCGGGCGACGACGGGTCATCGCCCGTCGATCGCTCGAACATCCGGGGTGGGGCTACGGTGCGGCGCTGCGCGTGGCGCCGGCCGCGAGGAGGTCCTCGGCGCAGCGCAGCTCAGCCGACCGTCGACCCGATCCGCACCACCAGCCACGCCCCGAGGTAGCCGAGGCCAGTCATGTAGAGCCAGGCGAGGATCGGCCAGCGCCAGGAACCGGTCTCGCGGCGCATCGTCGCCATGGTGGCGCCGCACTGGAGGCAGAAGGCGAAGAAGACCATCAGGCCGAGCGCCACGGGCAGGGTGAAGATCAACCTGCCATCGGGCCAGCGGGCGGTGCGCACCCTGTCGATGAGCCCGGCGTCCTGCTCGTCGACTTCCGAGCCGAGGGCGTAGATCGTGCCTAGCGCGGCGAGCAGGACCTCGCGCGCCGGGAACGAGGCGATCACCGCCGAGGAGACCCGCCAGTCCCAACCCAGCGGCTCGAACAGGGGCTCGACCGCGCGTCCCATCTGGCCGAGATAGCTGCCCGCCAGCTGGGCGGCTTCCGCATCGCGTGACGAGGGTGGCTCCGCCTCCGCCGAGACGCCGGGCACCGGCGCGGCCGAGGCCTCCACGGCGAGCTTCGAGGCGGCATCGCGCGGGAAGTAGGCGAGCGCCCAGACGACGACGGTGACCGCGAAGATGACCGTTCCGGCGCGGGTGAGGAACAACCGGCCGCGCTGCATCACCCGCAGGGCGAGCGAGCGCAGGTCGGGACGACGGTAGGGCGGCAGCTCGAGCAGGAAGGTCGGCGTCGGTCCGCGCAGCAGGCTGCGCTTGAGCAGCAGGGCGGTGGCGATGCCGCCGAGGATCCCGAGCAGGTAGAGAGCGAAGAGAACCAGCCCCTGCAGGTTCACCGGGCCCCAGCTGCGCCGCGGCACGAAGGCGGCGATGAGGAACGCGTACACCGGCAGCCGCGCCGAACAGGTCATGAACGGAGCGGCCATGATCGTCGCCAGGCGGTCGCGTCGGTTGGGGATCACCCGGGTCGCCATGATGCCGGGGATGGCGCAGGCGAAGCTCGACAGCATGGGTAGGAACGACTGGCCCGACAGGCCGCACAGGCGCATCAGGCGGTCGACCAGGAAGGCCGCTCGCGCCATGTAGCCGGAGTCCTCGAGCAGCAGCAGGAAGGTGAACAGGATGAGGATCTGCGGCAGGAAGATCACCACCGCGCCGACCCCGGCGATGACGCCGTCGGCGAGCAGGCTGGCGAGCACCCCCTCCGGCAGGTTGGCGCGCACCAGGTCGGCGCACCAGCCGGTGGCGGCGTCGATCGCGTCCATCAGCGGTGTCGCCCAGGAGAACACCGACTGGAAGACCACCGCCATGGTCAGGAAGAAGAGCAGGCTGCCCAGCACCGGGTGGCTGAGCAGATGGTCGGCGCGCAGGCGCCGCCGGGCGGCCGGAGAGTAGGCCGTGGCCTCGTCGCGCTCGACCACTCCAGCGAGCGCCTCGCGCACCCGCGCGTAGCGCGCCTCGGCCTCCAGCTCGGTGAGGCTCTTGCGCGGCGCCAGCGAGCGCAGCAGGTCGTGGCGCACCTCGGCCAGATCCCCACGCGTCGGCACTCCGAGGGCGTCGACCAGGCGACGCTCGAGCGCCCCGCCGACGTCGATCAGCGAGCGCTCGACCAGCAGCTCACGGAAGGGCCCGGCGTCCCGGAAGGCGGCCGGATGGGCCGTCGCCCAGCGGCGCGCGGCCTGGCGCAGGGGCGGAATCGGCCCGGGTCTGTCGCCGGGCTGCTCCGGCACCACGTCGTCGAGCACGCGGTCGAGCTCGTGCGGCAGCAGGTCGAGACCGAAGCCGGTCAGCGCGCTCGTCACCACCACCGCAGCGCCGAGCTGCCGGGAGAGCCGCTCGGCGTCGATGACCTTGCCCTCCGCCCCCGCAGCGTCGAAGAGGTTGAGCGCCACCAGCAGGGGCAGGCCGAGCTCCTGCAGCTGGGTGACCAGGTAGAGCGAGCGTTCGAGCTGGGTCGCGTCGACGACGGCGATCACCGCGTCGGGTGGTGGCTCGCCGCCAGCCCCGGTGAGGAAGTCGAGGGCGATCTCCTCGTCGGGCGAGTGTGGTGCCAGAGCGTAGAGACCGGGCAGATCGACCAGGTCGATCCAGCGCCGCGGGGTGGGGAAGCGCCCGCGACCGAGATCGACGGTGACACCGGGCACGTTCGCCACCTTCTGGCGCAGACCCGTGAGGGCGTTGAACAGCGAAGTCTTGCCGGTGTTGGGGTTGCCGATCAGCGCCACCCGCGCCTGCCGGCCGGTGGAGAGCTGCACGAGCTCGGTGCGCCTGCGGCCGCGAGCTGGATCCCGCCGGCGCCGCCCGAACCGCCCGATCATCCGGAGCTCGTCTCGACCAGCACGAGCCGAGCCTCGCGGCGTCGCAGCGACAGAGCGAAGCCCAGCAGGCGGATCTCCAGCGGGTCACCCGCCGGGGCCCGCCGCACCATCTCGATCTCGATGCCGACCAGCAGCCCGAGGTGCATCAGGCGTTGTACGGAGCGGTCGTCGCGGTCGCGGAAGTCGATCACCCGTGCCTTGGCGCCGACCTCGAGCTCGGCGAGAGTCGAAGGCGAAGCACCTCCCGGGCCGGGCCTGTCTGCTGCGGTGGAGCGGAGGCGTGCAGTGGTGGTGGGGTCGGACATCGCGGTCGTCGGCAACGCGTCAGCAGCGGGCCGCCACAGGCGCACCCCGGCTCGATCGATATCGTGCGCCGGGAATCGTCCTGCCTTCCATGACCTAGGTCAAGCGGCGGCGCGGCCTTCTCGGCGCAGCGGTAGGATCACGAGGCGCGGCGGGTCGGAGAGGCGATGCAGAGCAGTGGAGCAGAGGACGCCACGGCGGAAACGGCGGCCGCCCGAACGGTGCGGCGGGCGCTGATCCCGGCGGCCGGCCGCGGCACCCGGATGGCTCCCTTCTCGCGCCTGGCGCCCAAGGAGCTGGCGCCGATCGGCAGCGTCCCGGCGCTGCAGCTGGTGCTCGAGGAGATCGCTGCGGCGGGCCTGGTCGAGGTCGGCATCGTCGTCCGGCCGGGCAAGGCCGAGCTCATCGAGCGCTGCGTCGAGCAGACCGGGCCGCGAGCGGACGGCCCCGACCCGCGCCGCCTCGAGGTCACCTGGATCGAGCAGCCACAGCCGAGGGGACTGGGCGACGCCATCCTCTGCGCACAGGGATTCCTCCGTCGCGAGCCGTTCGCGCTGCTGCTGCCCGACAACCTGCTGCTCGGGGCCGAGCACCGCCTCGCCGACCTGACGCGCCTCCACGCCGAGACGGGGCGCGACGTGCTCGGTGTGCTCGAGCTGGGTGCGGAGCAGAGCGGCGAGTACGGCAACTGCGGCCTCATCGACTACCGCGTCCCCGACCCGTCGAGGCCGCGGGTGCTCGAGCTGCTGCGGCTGCACGACAAGGGCCCCGGGCGTCTGCTGGTCGGCGAGGGCGAGGTCAAGCGGCGCACCTGCGGTCGCTACGTCTGCACTCCCGAGCTGCTCGACGAGCTGGACTCCGTGCGTGAAGAGATGCGTCGTCACGGAGCCGACGGAGAGCTCGACGAGGTGCCCGCCTACCAGCGCCTCATCGAGCGCCGAGGCGCCGTCGGCTACGTGCTCGCCGGCCCGCTGTTCGACGTCGGCTATCCGCTCGGCTACCTAGCCGCCTGTGCCTTCGAGTACCGGCGGCAGAGAGAGGCGTGGGATCGGAGCGAGCGGCCCTCGAGGGTCTAGACCAGCCGCTGGCAGCTCGCTCCGGGACCGATCCTCACCTGCTCGATCCGCGGCGTGCGTGCGAAGTGCTGCTCGAAGCGCCGCGCGACGCACCGGCCGACTCGATCGGCCTGGGCGGCGTGCACCACCGCGAGGATGGCGCCACCGAAGCCGGCGCCGCTGACCCTGGCGCCGACACAGCCGGGGTGCTCGTTGGCGGCGTCGGCGAGCAGATCGAGCTCCGGGATGCTCACCTCGTAGTCGTCGCGCGAGCTGGCGTGCGAGGCGCGCATGGCGGCTCCGAAGGTCTCGAGGTCGCCCTCGGCGAGTGCCCTGGCGCCGCGGCGCACCCGCTCGCACTCGCTGACCACGTGCCGGATCCGCTGCCCCAGTGGGGGATCGACGCAGGCCATCGCACGCTCCAGCTCCTCGGCGGGAACGTCGCGCAGGGTGCGCAGCTCGGGCCAGAGTGTTCGCAGAGCCTGCGCCGCGGCGACGCACTCGTCGCGCCTCGAGTTGAAGCCGGAGCCGGCGAGGCGCCGCCGGACACCGGTGTCGACCAGCAGCAGCGCCAGGTCGCTCGGGAAGGGCACCTCGTGGTGGGTCTCGCTGCGGCAGTCGAGCAGCACGACGCCGCCCTCGCTGCCGTGCAGGCAGGCGTACGGGTCCATCAGGCCGCACTGCACACCGAGGTACTCGTTCTCCGAGCGCTGGGCGAAGCGCGCCCACTCGAGTCGTGACGTCGGCTCGTTCGCGGCGATGTCGAGGGCGTCGAGGAGCAGCAGCTGGGCGACGCTCAGCGCCGCCGACGAGGAGACGCCGATGCCGATCGGCAGGTCGCCGGCCACCGTGATCGCGACGCCGAAGTCGGCAGCGCGCCGCGCCGCGCAGCGCCAGTAGATCGTCGCCGGACCGCGGAAGTAGTCGAGCCAGTCGGCGCGCTGAACCGGCCGCTGGGGAACCGGCGGCGCCAGGTCGTCGAGCGCGAAGGAGCCGTGGCGCTCGAGGTCGGCAGCCAGGACCTCGACCCGGCCGGCGGCGCCCTCGAGACGATGGGCGCACCCCCACAGCGCCCTGTCGATGGCTCCCGGCAGCACCAGCCCCTCGGAGTAGTCGATGTGGCCGCCGAGCAGGTTCACCCGGCCCGGCGCGCGGCACAGCGCCTCGGCGCCGCGTCCGAAGTGCTCGCGGTGTCGTGCGAGCACCCTGGCGGCGTCGGCGGGTAGGGGGGAGGAGTGCATCTAGAATCGGCGCGAACCGGCGTTATCTCGAAGACTGGCGGCGGCTCTCGTTGCGGCCCGAGCCCCATTCTCGACAGCCAAGATGCAGCAGTTTACGACCGACGCGCAGCCGTCACCGCAGGATCGGCTCGACCTCATCGAAGCGGCCTTCGAAGCCGCCGTCGACGCGATGGTGGTGATCGACTCGAACGGCAGGATGCTGCGGGTCAACGAAGCAGCCGTCGAGATGTTCGGCTACACCCGCGAGGAGTTGGTCGGTCGCGACGTGTCGATCCTGATGCCGGAGCCCTACCGTAGCGAGCACGCGGGGTACCTCGCTCGCTACCTGGCGACCCTCGAACCGCGGATCATCGGCATCGGTCGTGAAGTGGAAGGACGGCGGCGCAATGGCGAGGTGTTCCCGCTCGACCTGTCGGTTGGAGAGGCCGCTGCGCTGGGCGATCGACTGTTCGTCGGCATCCTGCGCGACCTCTCGTCGCGGCGGAGACTCCAGCGCGAGCTCGTGGAGCGCCGGCTCGAGGCACAGCGGCACCGGGAGCGCCTCGCCCACGTCGACCGGATCTCCACCCTCGGCCAGATGGCGGCCGGCATCGCGCACGAGGTCAATCAGCCTCTCGGAGCGATCAACAACTACGCCCAGGCGGCGAGGATGCTGCTGGCCCGCGAGGCCCGGTCGGGAGACGACGACGATCGTCTCGGCCGGGTCGACGAGGTGCTGGCCAAGATCGGCGACCAGGCGCTGCGCGCCGGCGACGTGATCCGCCGGCTACGCGCCCTGGCGCGCGCGCAGCACGAGGAGATCGTGCGCGTCGATCTCGACGACGTGGTGCGTTCGACCCTCGAGCTGGCGCGCATCGAAGCGACCTCCGACGGCAGCTCGCTCGAGGTCGAGCTCGCCGGCGAGCTGCCGCCGGTGATGGCCGACCCGATCCAGATCCAGCAGGTGATCCTGAACCTGGTGCGCAACGGCGTCGAATCGCAGCGCACCGCCGGCCGCCCCGAGGAACCGATCCGTCTGCGCACTCTCCGGGACGGCGACTGGGTGCTGCTCGAGGTGGTCGACTGCGGTACCGGCATCTCGGAAGAGCTGGCGGATACGCTGTTCACGCCGTTCGTCTCCGGCAAGGAGGGCGGCATGGGGATGGGGCTCGCGATCAGCGAGTCGATCGTCCACAACCACGAAGGCCAGCTGTCGTTCCGCAACAACCCGCGGAACGGAGCGACGTTCAGCATCAGACTGCCCAGCGCGGCGCAAGGGGATTGAGGTTGCGGCGAGAGCACCTGGAAGGGCTGCAGCGATGAGCGACGACACCGCGTCGGGGAAGCCGGACTCAGGCGAGGAGGAGGCGCCGCGGGTCTTCATCGTCGACGACGACGAGGGCTTCCGCGACTCGATGGTGATGCTCTGCGACTCGGTGGGACTCGAAACCGAGGCGTTCGCCAGCGCCGCCGAGTTCCTGCGGCGTTTCTCGCCGGAGATGCGAGGATGCCTGCTGCTCGACGTGCGCATGCCCGGCATGAGTGGCCTCGAGTTGCAGCAGGAGCTGAGCCGCCGCAACAGCCGAGTGCCCATCGTCTTCATGACCGGGCACGGCGACATCCCGATGGCGGTCGCCGCGATGAAGGCAGGCGCCGCCGACTTCCTCTCGAAGCCGTTCTCCCACCAGGAGCTGCTCGACCGCATCCACCGGGCGCTGCGCATCGGTGAGCGCGAGGAGGAGCCGAGGCGGCGCGAGGCGGAGGTGCGCGAGGCATACGAGCGGCTGACGCCGAGGGAGCAGGACGTCATGCACCTGGTGGTGCAGGGAGCGGCGAACAAGGTGATCGCCTCGCGTCTCGGCATCTCGCAGCGCACCGTCGAGATCCATCGGGCCCACGCTATGGAGAAGATGGAGGCCGACTCGCTGGCCGATCTGGTGCGCTCCGCCGTCGTGCTCGGGCTCTGACCGCCGAGCGGGAGGTCAGAAAGGTCGCGTGCGTCGTGACCGCGGTGTCGGCCTAGGTAGATCTCCCTAGCCGCGTGTGCACAACTTCGGAATGGCCGTGCACCGGACGTCCCTCGTAGGCTGCCGAAGATGATCGCCGCGCACTCAGCCGCCTCCGGCGACCGGCCGCGCGGGGTGAGGCCGGCCCTGCGGCCGCGCCCGATCCGTCGCGGCGCTGCCGTGGTGCTGGTCGGCGCGTCGCGGGCCACCGTGTCCGAGCTGGCGCGCCTGGTCGAGACGCTGGGTCTGCGATTGCACCACCGCTCGATGGCCCCGGGTCCCCTCGGCGGCCACTCTCCGGTCGAGCCGATCGCCCTGCTCGTCGACGGCTTCTGCTGGGGCCTTGGCCCCTCGGCTCTGGCGCCGACCCTGGGGGCTCTGCCCCGGGCCTGGTGGACGGTGCGGCGGGCCGCCCTGCTGGACCCGGGACAGGAGGAGCTGGTATCGACACTGATGGAGCTGGGGTGCGACGAGGTGTTCGAGCGACCGATTCGCTCGCCGCGGCTGCACCGCTGGCTCGAGCGCTGCGCCTCGAACCATCGCGGCCGCCCCCTGCCGCCGATCCGAAGCGGCGCCTGAAGGCCGAACCCCCATCGAACCAAACGACCCAGGAGTGAGCCCATGGATCGACCCCGACGCATCCTCTTCCCGACCGATCTCTCCGACGTCTCGCGCGCGGCGCTGCCCTATGCGGCGCAGCTGGCGAGAGGCTTCGACGCCGAGCTGCACGTGCTGCACGTCGACGAGCTGCACGACCTGTCCGACCACTGGCCGAACGCTCCCGGCAAGGACGAGCTGCTGGCGGCTCTGAACGAGGAGACCGGCGCCCTCTTCGACCGCCTGATCGCCTCGCTCGAGAAGGGCGATGGTGCCGAGCACGGGGTGCGTCTGCAGCGCGCCAGACGTCGCGCCATCGCCGCCGGGCCGGAGATCATCTACTACGCCCAGGAGAAGGACATCGATCTCATCGTGCTGTCGACCCACGGGCGGCGGGGACTGTCGCGGTGGGTCCTCGGCAGCGTCGCCGAAGAGGTGGTGCGCTACACCTCGCGCCCGGTGCTGACGGTGCCGGCCCGCGCCGAGGCGTCGCAGGGAACGCGTTGCCTGGTGCCGATCGACCTCTCGGAGCTCTCGCTCGACGCGCTGCGCGCCGCGGCCCAGCTGGCACGCACCACCGGCGCCGAGCTCGAGGTCTTCCACGTCGTCGAGAACCCGATGGCGCCGGTGGTGGTCGAGGGGTATCCGGAGATCCCCACGGTGCCGGTCGAGGAGCTGAAGAGAGCCGCCCAGGCGCAGATCGACAAGCTGCTCGGCAAGGTGGACCTCGACGGGCTCGACCACTCGGTGAACCTCGTCGAGGGGCGTGCCAAGTCGGCGATCCTCGAGCGCATCGAGCAGGGCGACATCGGCTTGGTGGTCCAGGGCTCGCACGGAGCCTCCGGTTTCACCCGGCTGCTGCTCGGCAGCGTCGCGGCCAAGGTGATGGCCCGCGCCACCTGTCCGGTACTCACCGTGAAGCACCCGAAGTCCGGCGCCGAGGACGAGGTGGCCGCGGCGCGTTCGCAGGCGAAGAGCTGAAGGAGGCCGAAGTTGGGCAACCAGGACAGTGGCGCGACCCCCTCCCGGGCGGTGCTCAAGGTCGCCGACCTGATGACGCCGGACGTCGCCTGGGTGAACGTCGACGAAGGGCTCGACACCGTGCGCAGTCTGATGGCCGATCTGCGCATCCGGCATCTGCCGGTGCTCGACGAGGACGGCGACCTCGCCGGCATCATCTCCGACCGCGACCTGTTGCGTGCCTGCAGCTTCTTCGACGCGCACACCACCGCCGAGCAGGAGCGGCAGTGGCTCGGCTCGATGCGGGCGCGCGACATCATGACCGAGCAGGTGGCTACCGCCCTGGTCGACGAGGACATCCGCTCGGCGGCTCAGACCCTCTACGAGCTGAAGATCGGTTGCCTGCCGGTCACCGAGGCCGACGGCGTCGGGCGCGTCGTCGGCATCCTCACCGAGTCCGACTTCGTGCGGCTCTTCGCGGCGGGCGAGTGAGCTCCCGTCGCACCGCGCCGCCTTCGATCAGAAGTCCCAGCCGAACTGCACCCCGACGGTGCGTGGCGGCGCCCAGACCTGCACCGAGCCGGCCACCGAGAAGAAGATCTCGTTGACGATGTACTCCTCGTCGGTGAGGTTGCGCGCGTAGAGGCTGGCGAACCACGAACCGCGCTGGGGACGGTAGGAGAGCTGCGCCGCCAGCAGCTCGTAGGCGGGCTGGCCGAGGTTGCCGAAGCCGTCGTAGGCGACGTCGTCGGTGGCGTCGAGCTGCAGCCGCGTGGTGAGCGCGCCAGCCCGGCGCAGGTCCCAGCGGTGCTGCAAGGCGGCGCTGATCGAGTAGTCGGGCGCCCGGGGAAGCCCGTTGCCAGACAGGTCGCGCGTCGGCACCGCGGCGGCGGCCTGCGCCAGCAGCACCGGGTCGAAGATGCCCTGGGCCCGCAGCGCGTTCTGGGCCGCAGCGGCGGCCAGCGGATCCTGCGAGCGGAAGCTGTCGAACTCGTCGTCCAGCAGGGAGACGCCGAGGGTGAAGGTCAGTGCCCGGCTCGGCCGCGCCACCAGGTCGAGCTCGAGCCCGTTGACGGTGGCCTCGGCGGCGTTCTCCACGGTGGAGCGATCGGGGAAGAGGACCGCCACCTGCAGGTCGTCGTAGGCGTAGTTGAACAGCGCGCCGCGCAGGTCCAGGCGATCGTCCAGCAGCCGGGTCTTGAATCCGACCTCGGTGCTGAGGATGGTCTCCTCGTCGAAGGCGGGCTGCACGCTGATCGAGTTGAAGCCGCCGCTCTTGAAGCCGGTGGTCAGCGAAGCGTAGAGCAGGGTGCGCTCGCTCGGCCGGTACTCGAGGCCGAGCTTCGGGGTCAGCGCGTCCCAGCCGCCCTCCTGGAGCTGGGTGAACGGCTGCTGCGTCTGGAAGTCGATCGTGGTCTGCAGGTGGCTCTTGTCGTCGTCGGTGTAGCGCAGGCCACCGGTGAGGGTCCAGCGGTCGCCGAGATGCCAGTACCCCTGGCCGTAGACGGCGTACGAGTCGGTCTCCAGATCGGTGACGAAGAAGTTGCCGGTCGAGACGTTGCCGGGCAGCGACAGGCCGAGGAAGGGGGCGATCGCGCTGTAGTAGTCGATGCCGCAGAGGAAGCTCGGTGCGATGAAGCCGAGCGAGCAGAAAGTCGACGGGTCGAAGAGGAAGAGGCCCGGGTTGTTGGCGAAGAAGTCGACCTCGAAGAGCGCCAGATCGGTGCGTGTGTCGATCTGGTTGAAGCCCTCTTCGTGAAAGAAGTAGACGCCGGCGATCCAGTCGGTGCGCTCGGTGCGGCCGTCGAGCTTGATCTCCTGCGACCACCACTCTCCCTCGAGCTCCGAGAGGTTCTCGACGAAGTCGAGCGGAGTGCCGTCGATGTCCGCCTGGCGCAGCGAGTCGAAGTCGCGTAGGCCGGTGAGCGACTGCAGGTTGACGCGCAGCGTCAGCACCCACGAGAGATCGAGCGAAAGGCCGTTCTCCTCGTAGGTCGCGATCGGAGGTACGTTCGCCGCGATGCGGTGCACGTCGGCGGGGGCCGTCGGCAGCCCGTAGAAGCGCTGCAGGGTTCCCAGCGTGCTCAGCGGCGAGATGTCGCCCGGGCGCAGGTTGAAGTTGTTGTGGGCGTCGTCCTCGGTGAGGTCGCCGCGCAGCGTCAGGCTCACGGCGTCGGTCGGCAGCAACGTCAGGCCGAGCCGGAGGCTGTGTCCATCGAGGTTGTCGAACCGGCGGTCGAGCAGCTCGTTGTAGGTGTAGTCCTCGTTCTGGGTCAGCGATCCGGCGAAGCGGGCCCAGACGCGCTCGCTGGCGGCACCGCCGACGGCCAGCTCGAGCTGGCTCTCGGTCGCCCCCGTGTCTTCGCTGTCGAGCTCGCCGTAGCTGGCGCTGATGCGCCCGCTGAGCTCGCGGCCCGGCGCCGTGGTCAGCACGTTGAGCGCGCCGCCGGTGGAGTTGCGGCCCCACAGCGTGCCCTGCGGACCGCGCAGCACCTCGACCCGTTCGAGGTCGAGGAACTGGTTGACGAAGCCCTGCGGCCGCGGCACGTAGAAGCCGTCGACGTAGAAGCCGACCGTCGACTCGGTGCCGAGCCCGAAGGTGTTCGAGCCGATGCCGCGGATCGAGATCGTCATCTCGCCGTTGCTGGGAGCCTGGCCGGTGACGACCATGCCCGGCGTCGAATCGGCGAGCTCCTGGAGGTCGTCGATGGCGCGCTCGTCCAGCTCCTCGCCGGAGACCGCGATCACCGAGATGGGCACCTCCTGGAGGTCCTGCTCGACCCGCTGCGCGGTGACGGTGACCGTCTCTTCGACCGGGTCGCTGGCCGGCTGCTGCGCGGCGGCTGGCAGCGAGCCGAGCAGCGTCGACGTGGAGCAGAGAGCTGCGGCGATCCACCCCGGCCGGGCGGGTCGCCGGCGCGGGCCGTGCGGAGTGGCGGATTCGTCGCGGTCTGGGTGCATCATGGTCGGGTCTCCGCGTTCGGACAGGGGACTGCTCGCTCCGTGCTGCGAGCCCTCTCGCCCCAAGGTCTCGACGAGACCGGCGCAGGTCGCAACGGTGCGTTCTGATTCGGTAGGGCGGTTGGCTGGCGCCCGTGCGGCAGCGTCGGCGCGCCGTCGGAGCCGGGCGCGGTCGGACCTTATACGACCGCGTCCAGCGCCGGGTTCAACGGCTCGCCGAAAGCCGCTATCGAACGGCGGTCATCCCCGCGGCAGGCCCAGGAGCTCGAACATCGCCTGCCGGTCGGGACCTGCGGCGGGCGCCCGCAGCGGCTGCCGGGCCCACTCCGGCCTGACCCAGAAGGAGAGCACCCGCAACAGGATCCGCGGGTCCCCGAGCGCCAGGGCCGGGTCCTCGAGCATGTGGAAGCCGCGCATCAGCGCCCGCAGCACGGTGAGACTGCCGCGGCTGGCGACCAGCACCCCGTCCTCGACGAAGCTGCGACGCAGCCTCTGGCGCAGCCCTCGCATGGTGCCGCCCTCACGCAGTCTCGCCGCGCGCCGGATCGCCTCGCGGTCCTGCCGGGCCATCGAGCGGTAGTGCGGCCGGATCTCGTCCTCCTGCGCCGCGGCGTAGCGCACCGCCCGCAGCACCGGATCGCCGACCTCGGCCAGCACCTCGGCGAGCAGGTGCGCCTGCAGGGCGCCGCTCGAGCATCCCCGGCCGTAGAGCGGGTTGGTGCGGATGGCGGAGTCGCCGACGGCGAAGAAGCCGAGCACCGACGGACGGCCGTCCTCGCTGCGGTACGAGATCCAGCGGCTCTCGAGGCCGCCCATCCCGTAGACCTTGGAGACCGGCTCGGCGCGGTCCGCCTCGATCCAACGTGCCGCCCCGGGGCAGGCCCGGCAGGCGGTGTCGAAGCCCTCCGTGGTCTGCACCGCGCGGCGCAGGGCGACCTCCTCCTCGGGCAGCGCGACGGTGACCGAGAAGTTGCCTCCGTCGGCCGGGAAGATGCCGAACTTGAAGTAGCCGAGGTCGCCGTTGCCTGGCAGGTCGCCGCGCGTCGGTTCGCAGCGCCCCTCGAGCAGGCGGTAGTGGCGGGTGAAGTAGAGGATTCCGGCGGGCGCCGACTGCTGCTCGCTGCGCACGCCCTGCTCGCCCAGCCAGGCCGGGAACCGGGTCGACTTGCCCGAGGCGTCGACGACCACGTCGAACTCCTGCTCGTGCAACTGGGCGTCCCCTGCGGCTTCGCCCGCCTTCGACCAGCGCAGCGCGGCGACGCGCGCGATCCCCTCCGGTCCGGGCTCCAGGCGCACGCCGCGGATGGTGCGACCCGGATGGAAACGGACTCCACCGCGCCGCTCGACGAAGCGTCGCATCACCAGCTCGAGCGTGGTACGGCGGCTCGACAGGATGGTGAAGTCGTCGTCCTCCCGCCGCGGCACGTAGCGGGCCCTCAGAGCGGGTGGCAGGCCCTCTGCGAAGCGCAGCTCGCGACATCCGGCGGCGAGCAGCTCGCGCAGCAGATCGGGATAGCGGTCGCGGATCAGGTTGTAGAGCCGGGCCAGGAAGACGTGCGAATGACGCAGGTGGCTGACGCCCGGTCGCCGCCACGAGGCGAACGCCGCTTCGGGGTCGAGCGCGGTGTCCACCTCGTCGCGCTCGAAGAGCTCGATCTGGCGGTCCCCTGCGGCCTCCTGCATCGCGAGGGCGCAGGCCAGGCCGGCGATGCCGCCGCCGACGATGGCGATGCGCTCCGGCCCGGCGCCTCGCCCGCCCCCCTCGGTCGCGAGCGCGGCGGCGCGATCGTCAGTCGTCGCCAGCGGGTTGGAGGTGGTCTCGCGCACGAGGCGGCATCATATGTTCCAAGGTGTCGCGCGGCCCCCGCGACCCATCTGCCAGGACCCAGCTGCCAAGGACCCATCTGCCAAGGACCCATCTGCAGGAGAGGAGTCGAGTCGTGAGTCGAGAGAAGCAGACGCAGGCAGGCGCGGGCTCGCCGTCCGGGCAGGAGTGCCCGCAGTTGGTGCGGCGTGCCGCCGCCGAAGCCTCGGAGGCCACTTTCCGCCATCCGTGGAACCCCCGCTCCGAGATCCGCGGCGCGGCGCTTTCGCGGCTGGCGGGCCTCGAGCGCGCCGGCGTCAGCCTGGCGCGTCTGGCGCCCGGCCGGGAGTCGTTCGCCTACCATCTGCACCACCGCGAGGAGGAGTGGATCTATGTCCTCTGCGGCCGCGGTGTGGCCCGCATCGACGGCACCGGGTACGAGGTCGAAGCGGGCGATTTCATCGGCTTTCCGACGCCCTCGGTGCCGCATCTGATGAGCAACCCGTTCGAGGAGGAGCTGGTCTACCTGATGGGCGGTGAGAACCTCGAGTACGAGATCGCCGACTTCCCCGAGCTCGACCGCCGCATGCTGCGACGCGGCGACACGATCGAGATCTACCGGCTGAGCGCCGGCGAGCCCTTCCCGGCGGCGCCGTCGGCGAGGCCGGTCGACGACACCGATGGGGCCGAGGGCTGATGCGGGCGGTCGCACTGCTGCGCGGCATCAACGTCGGCAAGGCGAAGCGCATCGCCATGGCCGACCTGCGACGGGTCGTCGAGCAGGTCGGTGGGCGGCAGGTCGCCACGCTGCTCGCCAGCGGCAACGTCGTCTTCACCACCGAGCTCGCCGAGCCGGCCGCGGCGCGGACCCTGCGCGAGGCGATCGCGGGCGAGCTCGGCGTCGAGTGCCGGGTCGGGGTGTGGTGCCAGGCGCGCTTCCGGAGCGTCGTCGACGAGGCCTTCGCGGCCTTCTCCGCTTTCCCGGAGATCGCGGCCGCGGCGCGCGAGCAGCCGTCCAGACTGCAGATCGCGCTCTATCTCGACGCCGCCGTGGCGCCGCGGCTACAGCCGCTCGCCGAGCGCGACTGGGGCGACGAGGCGCTGCGGATCGGGGCCGATGCCGCCTTTGCCTGGTGTCCACGCGGCCTCAGCGGCGGCGAGCTCGCCGAAGAGCTGAACCGCGCCGCCGGCGCTTCCGTCACCGTGCGCAACGCAGCCACCGCGGGCCGGATCCTGGCGGCGCTGTGAGGCGTCGGGACGGCGGCGGGTCGTCGCTCGTCGTTGCCGCGTAGGGGATTCGCTCGTCGACTCGGTTCACACGGGCGCACGGCCGCCTGGCCCGGGTCGTACAATGGTGGGTTCCCGGGAGCGACGTGGCCCATCGTCCGGCGCGTCCGGATCGCGGGCAGACAGGGCAGACGACGGGTAAGGACGGGACGAGAGAACGCCAAGAGGCAGAGCTGACGGAAGTCGCCACGCGCACAGAGCAGGGAGGATCGCCGTGCAGATCGATGACGAGACCTACCGCCGGATCGGCGAGCTGATCGAGAGCGATGAGAGCCCGGTCGGCATCGACGCCAAGAAGACCCACATCCTGATCCTGCACAAGCTGCAGCAGATCGAGGAGCGGCTGGCGCGGCTCGAGTCGGGTGTCGCGAGCCGCACCGTCGGCAACGTGCCGTAGGTACAGCGACCATGTACGACCTCTACATCGCCAACAAGAACTACTCCTCCTGGTCGCTGCGCCCGTGGGTGCTGATGAGCGAGCTGCACATCCCGTTCCACGAGCGCCTCGAGTCGTTTCAAGGTGCCGACAACTGGTCGCGTTTCCGGCGCTTCTCGCCCACCGGCAAGGTGCCGACGCTGATCGTCTCGAACCCGAGCGAGGAGCGGCGCGCCGAGAAGGGCCTGGTGATCTGGGACTCGCTGGCGATCGCCGAGTTCCTCGCCGAGCGCCACGCCGGGGTGTGGCCCGAGGACCCGGCGGCGCGCGCCTGGGCCCGCTGCGCGGCAGCCGAGATGCACTCGGGCTTCCCCCAGCTGCGAGCCAACTGCTCGATGAACTGTGGCATCCGGGTGAAGCTGAACAGCGTCGGTCCACAGCTGCAGCGCGAGCTGGTGCGCCTCGACGAGCTGTGGGACGACGGGCTCGATCGTTTCGGTGGACCGTTCCTGACCGGCACCGGCTTCACGGCGGTCGACGCCTTCTACGCTCCGGTCGCCTTCCGGGTGCAGAGCTACGGTCTCGAGATGGTGCAGAAGGCGCGTGAGTACGTCGACCTGCTGCTGGGCCTGGAGTCGATGCAGAGCTGGTACGAGGCGGCTCTGCGCGAGGAGTGGCGCGACGAGTCCCACGAGCGGGAGTGGCGGGCCATCGGTACCCTGGTGGACGATCTGCGCCGCAGCACGCGCTGAAGCCCCACGGGTCGGGTGAGGCCGACCTGCCCCGGGCGGGTCCGAAGGATTTGGGAGGTCTGCCCTCCGCAACGAAACCTATTTCCTTAGGAGACGTACGGGAGGTCATGGCAAGACGTCCCAGCAAGACCCTGACCGACGCCGAGCTGCGCATCATGCAGGTGGTGTGGCGCAAGGGCCGCGCCACCGTGCGGCAGACCGCGGACGAAGTGCGCGAGCAGCGGGCGGTGGCCTACAACACCGTGCAGACGATCATGGGGATCCTGGTCGACAAGGGCTACCTGAGGCGTCTCGCGGGCGACGGGCGGGCCTACGTCTACGAGCCGACAGTCAGCCGTGACGAGGCTCGCGCCGAGGCGCTCGGCCACCTGCTGGGCCGCTTCTTCGGCGGCTCGCGGCGCGAGCTGCTGCTCAACCTGATCGACCGCGAGCCGATCGCGGACTCGGAGCTCGACGAGCTGCGCGAGCTGCTCGGACCCGCGACTCCCTCGAGCGCCGAGGAGCCGGCCGATTCCGCCCCCGACCCCCGGTCGAGCGAGGAGGACCGCCGGTGATCCCCGACGTTGGCTCGTCTGGTTCGCCGTTCCTGGGGCCCCTGGTGGAGGTGATGCCGGTGTTCGAGTCCTGGGCGGCTCGCGGTGGGCCCTCGGTGCTCACCGAGACTCTGCTGGCCTGGGCCGTGCTCGGCACCCTCGCCGCCGCGGGGGTGGCCCTGGCGCTGCGACTCACCCGAGCCCTCAACGCGAGCACCCGGGTGTGGATCTGGTCAGCGACTCTGATCCTGGTCGCGGCGATCCCCCTCACACCGCACCAGCTCGTTCGTGACAACGCCGAGGCCCTCGGCGCGCGCCTCGAACGCGCCGCGGCGGGCGCCGACCCCCGGATCTCCGAGTCCTCGCAGGCGCCTCCGTCGTCGACCGGTGGAGTGCCAGCGGCGAGCGGGCCGCTGCAGGGCGCCGATCTTCGATCCACCGCTGGCGACGGCGATCCCGCTCCCGGTCTCGCCGCCCTCGCAAGTCTCGCCGCGCGCTGGACGGCTCGGGTCCCGACGTGGCTCGGCCTGGTCTACGCCGGCGTCTGGCTGATCCTCGCTGTCTGGCGCACGCTGCGCCTGGTCGGCGCCTGGGTCGAGGTCCGCCTCCTCGCCTCCGGCGCCGTGCCGGCTGCGACCGCGGACAGGCGCATGCTGTCGCGCCTCGCCGCCGAGGCCAAGGTGGATCCCGTCCCGCCGTTGCGCCGTCTGCGACGCCTCGAGGGACCCGCCTGCCTCGGCTGGACCTCGCCCTGGATCGCTCTGCCAGCGGACTGGCCGGGTGGTCTCGGCTGCGACGCGCGGCGTCACGCGCTGCTGCACGAGCTCGCCCACGCGGTGCGGCGAGACAGCCTCGTGGCGCTGGTGCAGCGTGTTCTCGAAGTGCTGCTCGCGGGGCACCCGGCGGCCTGGTGGATCTCGCGCCAGATCGATCTCGAGCGCGAGATCGCCTGTGACGACTGGGCGATCGCCCACTCCGGCGATTCTCCGGTCGGCTACGGCCGCAGCCTGCTGGAGCACGTCGACGTCGTCCCCCTTCCACGGCCGATACCGGCTGCCGGCTACCTTCACCACCGCACCCGACTGCAACGGAGGATCCGCACCATGATCGACGCCAACAGAGACCACCGCATCGCCGTTCGCCGTCTGCCGCTGACGCTGGCCACGGCGAGCCTCGGCATCGCACTGCTCGGCTCGGCGGCCGCCTGGCCGCGCCAGGGAGCCGTGGCCACCGCCACGACGGTGCACGCCGCCACCGTGGCCATGCCCGTCGCCAACGCTCCCGGCAGCGAGCGCCACCCGCGGCTGCGGGCCGACGACGCGCCGCTCTACGCCACGATCCGGCGCGGTGACATCGATCTCACCCGGGCGCTGCTCGACGCCGGCGAGCCGGTGAACCAGGTCTGGCCCGGCGACGGCTCGCCGCTGATCGAGGCGGTGCGCTCCGGCTCCTCGGAGCTGCTGCGGCTGCTGCTCGACCGCGGCGCCGAGGTCGATCTCGGCGTCGGTGGCGACGGCACGGCGATGATCGCCGCGGCGCGCCGTGGCGACGTCGAGATGGTCGAGCTGCTGCTCGCCTACGGCGCCGACGTCGACCACGCCGGTCGCGGCGGCGACGGCAATCCCCTGATCGCCGCCAGCCTCGCCGGCGACGTCGAGATGGCGAGGCTCCTGGTGGCGCGTGGCGCCCGCGTCGACATCCACGTGCCGGACGACGACACGCCGCTGATCAACGCCGCCCAGCAGGGCCACGTCGAGATGGTGCGCTACCTGCTCGAGATCGGCGCCGACCCCGACCTCACCGGCGACTTCGATCGTCGCCTCGAAACCGTGCGCACGCCGTTGAACCAGGCTCTCGCGCGCGGTCACGACGAGGTCGCCGAGCTGTTGCGGCGCGCCGGGGCGCGTCGGTGAGAGCGGGTCGTTCCGACTCGCGGCCGAGCCGGCGACGGATCGCTCCTCGTCGGGGTCTCCTCACCGCCCTGCTGGCGGTGTCGTCGGTGGCGACGGCCGCGGGGCAGTCGCCAGCCGACGGCAGGCGGCCGGCCGATCTCGAAGACGCGATCGAGCGCGCACGCGCCCTCGTCCAGGAGCGCCTCGCCGAGGGCGTGCCCGCCTTCTCGGTCGCGGTCGGCATCGGCGGCGACCTGGTCTGGGAGCAGGCCTTCGGGATCGCCGACGTCGAGTCCGGCCGCGCCGCGACACCGACGACGCTGTTCCGCATCGGCAGCACCAGCAAGCCGATCGCCGCCGCCGTCGCGGCGCGGATGGCGCAGCGGGATGATTTCTCCCTCGATCGCCCCATCGCCGAGCTCGCCGGCGGGCTCTACCCTCACCAGCCGTCGCCCTCGCTGGCGCAGCTGCTCTCGCACCAGGCCGGGGTGCGCCACTACCGGGGCGCCGAGTACGTGTCGAGGGAGCGCTACGCCTCGCTCGCGGCGGGGCTGGCGATCTTCCGCGACGATCCGCCGCTGTTCGAGCCCGGAGCCGGCTTCTCCTACTCGAGCTACGGCTTCAACCTGGCCGGGGCGGTGCTCGAGCAGGTGTCCGGCCTCGAGTTCGGCGACCTGGCGGGCCGCGAGGTGTTCGAGCCTCTCGCCATGACACACACCCGGATCGACGATCCGACGATCTGGATCCCGGAGCGCGCCGCCTTCTACGTCGGCGGCTCCGACGGCCCCAGACCGGCGCTGCCGGTCGACGACTCCTACAAGGCGCCGTCGGGAGGTCTGCTGTCGACCGCCGCCGACCTGGTGCGCTTCGGCAGTGCCTTCCTGGCTCCGGGGTTCCTCGACGAGGCGATACTCGACCGGGTGCTCTCGCCGCTGCGCACGGCGGCCGGCGAAGAGACCGGCTACGGCCTCGGCTGGCGGGTCCGTGCCGCCGCCGAGACCTATCCGCGACTCGCGGTGCACCACGGAGGCTCGTCGATGGGAGGCCGGTCGATGCTGGTGGTGCTCCCGGAGGCGGGTGTGGTCGTGGCGTTGCTGTGCAACTCGGGGAGCTACGAGAGCAAGGAGGCGGACGCCTTCGCGATCGCCGCCTGGTTCGCCGACTTGGCCGCCGCTCAGCCTTCCGCCAGCGCGGCGCGGAAGCCCGAGTAGCGCGGCTGGTCGATCGCCAGCTGGTTGACCACCGTGGTGCGCAGGTGGCGACGCAGTGCCTCGTCGGTGAGATCGATGCGGCCCTCCCGCAGGGCGGTGCAGAGTCGGGTGCGCAATCCGGCCAGGTCGGCCTCGTCGCCGCCGGGCCCAGCCTCTCCGGCGGCGCCGAGCAGCTCGACGAGGCGCAGTCGCTCGCGACGACGGTGCTCGGGGCCGATCAGCAGATCGCGGCGCACCACGTCCAGCGCGTTCGCGGCGACTCGCGCCAGGAAGCCGGCGCGTCCGGAGCTCGCCGGCATCACCTCGCCGCGCAGGTAGCCGGCGGCGGCGGCGACCAGCTCGTCGATGCGCGGCATCTCGGAGCCGCGCGCGTCGGGGCTCTCGCCCGGAGCTCGGGTGGCGCCGTCTTCGTCCGGCTCCACGAGGGTCTCCGGATCGGCGACGAGCTCGACCTCCCCGGGGATCAGCTCGCTCACCAGATCGACCTGGCACTCGCTGCTGCGCCTGCCGATCGCGGCGCGCTCCACCGACCGGTCCGGACCGCTGCGGAAGTGCTGCGCCATGCCGAGGCAGCCGATCGCCCACCAGAACGAGCCGAAGACGATCCAGAAGCGCAGGTGCCCACGGTCGATCTCGATCCCCGAGACCTCCCGGTAGCCGGCCAGCAGGTCGTCGATGCTGCCGAAGCCGCCGACCTCGAGCTGGCGCCGCCCGAAGCGCCAGGAGTTGACGCAGATCCACCCGAGGTCGCGCACCGGGTCGCCGACGTGGGCGATCTCCCAGTCGAGCACCGCGCGCACGCCGTCCTCTCCGACCATCAGGTTGCCGTTGCGGAAGTCGTTGTGCACCAGAGTCTCGCGGGAGCTGTTCGGCAGATTGTCGAGGAGCCAGCGGGCGGCGTAGTCGATCATCGGCTGGGCGGTGCCCAGGCGCAGATAGCGCTCGTAGGTCTGGCTCACGTAGCGATCGGTCGGCATCCGCTCGAGCGCGCCCCGGAGCCCGCAGGCGTCGAGATCGAGGGCGTGGATGCGCGCCAGGATCTCGCCGCACTGGCGGGCCAGGTGCGGGCGCACCTCGGCGAGCTCGGGAGAACGCACGATGCGCGCTCCCAGCGTCTCGCCCTCGAGCCACTGCATGACGAAGCCGACGCCGAGCTCGTCCTCCGGCGTGAGCACCCAGAGGACCTCGGGCTCCGGGATGCCGGCGGCGCCGGCGGCCTGCATCAGTGCCGCCTCGATCTCCAGCATGGGTCGGCCCTCGGCGGCGGCGGCGCCACGTCCCCCCGGGGCGCGGCGCAGGGCGAAGCTGCGCTCGCTCTTGTCCCTGGTCTCGACCCGCAGGCGGTAGGTCTCCTGACTGGCGCCGCCGCTGAGGCGCACGCCGGAGATCAGACGCTCTGCGCCGAGCCGCCGCCGCGCCAGGCGCTCGAAGCGTGCTTCGAGATCGTCGGGCGGCTGGTCGGCGTCGCCGTTCGCGGTGGGGCTCATCCGCGGTCTTCGTCGACGCCCTTGGGAGCGCGCTGCTTCATGAAGCCGAACATGTAGCCGGCGACGCGCCGCATCTGGATCTCCTCGGCACCTTCGGTGATCCGGTAGCGGCGGTGGTGGCGGTAGATGTGCTCGAACGGCTTGTGGCGCGAGTAGCCGAGGCCGCCGTGCACCTGCATGGCGCGGTCGGCGGCCTCGCAGCACATCCGGTTCGACCAGTAGTTGCACATCGACACCTTGTCGGAGACCGAGAAGTTGCCGTACGTGTCCATCTGCCAGGCCGTCTTGTGGATCAGGGCGCGCAGCATCTCGCACTGGGTCTGCAGCTCGACCAGCGGGAACTGGATCGCCTGGTTGGTCGCCAGCGCCTTGCCGAAGGGCTTGCGCACCTTGGCGTAGGCGACCGCCTGGTCGATGCAGAACTGTGCGGCGCCGAGCGAGGACGCAGCCTGGCGGATCCTGTTCTCGTTGAAGAAGTGCTGCACCACTCCGAGCCCGTTGCCCTCGCCGCCGAAGATCGCGTCGTCGGGCACGTGCACGTCGGTGAGCGAGATGCGTCCGTGGTCGGTGGGCATGTTGAAGGTCCAGAGCATCTCCTCGACCCGGAAGCCCTCGGCGTCGGTCGGCACCAGGAAGGCGGTGATCCCCTTGCCGTCGCCGGCCTTGCCGCTGGTGCGCGCGAAGATCAGGTCGTAGGGCGCCTTGTGGATGCCGGTGTTCCAGGTCTTCTCGCCGTTGATCCGCCAGCCGTCTCCGTCGCGCACCGCGACGGTCTCCATGTGGGTGGCGTCCGAGCCGTGCTCGGGCTCGGTGATGCCGAAGGCGAAGCCCTTGCTGCCGTCGAGCAGGCCGGGCACCCAATCGCGCTTCTGCTCCTCGGTGCCGTACTCGATCATCAGCAGCACGCCGACGTTGTTGGCGACGATCGAGTGCTCGTTCTGCAGATCGTTGTGCAGCCCGAGGCCCTTCTTCGCCAGGTGCTCGCGGATGATCGCCATGCCGAGGTTGGTGCCGTTCTTGCCGCCGTACTCCTCCGCCAGCGGGTAGCGGTAGTGGCCGGCGGCGTCGGCGCGGCGGCGCGCCTCGCGTAGCAACGCCTCCCACTCCTCGTTGGGCAGGCCGCCGCGATCCCAGTCGGTGCGGGCGTCCTCGCGTCGGTGGTCGAAGAAGCGGATGTTGTCGTCCTGCTCCTCGAGCGGCTTGATCTCGCGTTGGATGAAGTCGTCGAGCTCGTCGAGGTAGGCAGCGATCTCGTCGGGGATGTCGAAGTTCAACGGGGGTCTCCTTGGCGCGAGGCGGTCGGCGGAGGGTGACGCGGGGATCGCAGGAGAGGATAGCCGGGACGGCGTTTTGGCCCTCGCCGAGAGGATGCGCCGCGAGGCGGGGGCAGTCCCTGCGAGGACTGATGCACGAAGAACGGCTGGCCGTTCGAGCTGGCGGTCACGGTCGGCGTCGGGGTGGAGACCTGCCGGTCACTCACGCCGCTGTGCACCGAGCTCCTCGACGCCGCCGACGACGCGGTCTACCGCGCCGAGCGCTCCGGCTGCAACCGGGTGAGCGCCTGACCAGGCAGGGTCCGTGAAGTCTCAGCGCGGCCGCTCGCTGGCGGCCGGGTCGCCCTCCGGTGCGCCGGTGTCCTCGCCCGCCGGAGTCGCGGTCTCGCTCTGCAGGCTCGCGGCGGCACCCTGCAGACTCGCGGTGTCCAGGCGCTTCAGGGTGTTCACCAGGTCCTTGAAGCGGTCTAGCTGCGACAGGGTGCGGTCGATGAGGGAGCGCAGACGCGGGTCGGGCTCGCCCTGCTGGCGGTTGGCCCAGCGCGAGATCCCGCGCACCAGCTCGAGCAGCTGCTCGGCGGTATCGCCTCCCAGGTCGTCGAGCACCTCGTGCACTCCGGAGCCGAGCGTCTGCACCACCCTGACGCTGGCGCCGGGGGCTCCCGCGTTCGCCGCCGCGGGGCGCTCCAGCGCCGAGAGTGCTCCGCCGATCCCCTGCAGCGAGCGCACCACCTGCGCCAGCTGGTCCGAGAGGCGCTCGCCGACTCCACCGAGGATCGGCTCGAGTGCGCCGGCGTCCGGCGCCCCGGTCGCGGCGCCGTGCGGGGTCCGCGCCAGCACCTCGGCGAGCTGCGCGGCGAGGGTGGCCGCCGCCGGCTGCAGCGTGCGCTCGAGACTCTGGCCCAGCGCCGTCGCCAGCGCCTGTGCGCTCTCCTCGTCCCCTGCCGGGGCCCGGCGCTCCTCCTCCTCGGCAGCGGTACGCTGCACCGCCGCCGAGGAGGCCTGGCCGATCGAGCGCTCGATGGAGCGCAACCCGTCGGCGACCAGACCGAGGGTGCCGGTGACCCGGGTGACCGGATCGTCCTCGGCGCCGCCGATGGCGCGCGCCCGTGCGTAGAGCTCGCGGATCTCCGCGATGCGACGGCGCTCGTCCACATCGAGGACGCCGCGCAGCTCGCGCAGCCGGAGCAGATTCCACTCGGCGCCCTGGGTGAGCGTCTGGGCCTCGCCGAGGTAGTGGTCGTCGAGCAGCGCCTCGAGCTCCTGCTGGTTCATCACCGCCGAGATCCGGGCCGCCAGCTTGTTCATGTTGCGGTAGCTGCCCTGGAGCTGGAACGGCGGTTCGGTGCGGAAGCGCTCGTCCTGGGCCGCCGACTCGATGTAGAGCCGGTTGACCCGCAGCAGCACCTGCTGCACCCGCAGCAGATGGCGCAGCACCGAGAGCATCTCCTCGAGCTCGAGCGCCGAGTAGGGATGGCCCAGGTCGCTCTCGGCGTCGGCCTCGCCGCGCGCCATGCGCACCAGCACCCGCAGGTCGCGGGGGTCGCGGGCGGCGACCGGCGCCAGCACGCCGTTCGAGGTCAGCGAGTTCTCGAGGTAGGAGAGGGCGAAGAGGTCTTCCCGGCCCTCGAGCACGTCGCCCAGGTTGTAGACGTCGGCGCGGTTGGCCAGCATGTCGGGAATCTGGAAGCGCTCACCCGACTCGGTGTAGGGATTGCCCGCCATGCAGACGCAGAAGCGCTTTCCTCGCAGGTCGTAGGTCCGGGTGCGGCCGCGCCACACCCCTTCGATGCGCCGCTGGCCGTCGCACAGCGAGATGAACTTCTGCAGCAGCTCGCTCGAGGTGTGCTGGATGTCGTCGAGGTAGAGCAGCACGTTGTTGCCCATCTCGAGCGCCAGGTTGATCTTCTCCACCTCCTGGCGGGCGGTGGCGCTGCGTGCCTCGCTCGGATCGAGGGAGGTCACCGAGTGCCCGAGCGAAGGTCCGTTGACCTTGACGAAGACGAGGCCGAGCCGGCTGGCGATGTACTCCATCACCGTCGTCTTGCCGTAGCCCGGGGGGGAGATCAGCAGCAGCAGTCCCATCAGATCGGTGCGCTTGCCTTCGCCGGCGGCTCCGATCTGCTTCGCCAGGTTGTCGCCGATGAGCGGCAGGTAGACCTGGTCGAGCAGCTGGTTGCGGACGAACGAGCTCAGCACCCGGGGCTCGAACTCGTCGAGTCGCAGCACCTTGCGCTGGCGCTCGATCAGCTCGTGGCGCAGGCGCTGAAACTCGCGGAACGCCGGCACCCGCTCGCGGACGTAGCGGTCGTAGCGCGCCAGGGTCTCGTCGACGCGCAGACGCAGTCGTCCCCTGACGATGCGGCGATGACTCCCCAGGAGGCCCTCGACCTCCGTCTCCACCGCGGCGTGGCTCTCGCGCCGCGCCAGCTCCTCGCCGGCGGTGCGCAACGCCGCGACCAGCGGCACCTGGCGCCGCCTCCTGACCGCGAGGCGTCGTCCCTCGCCGTCGGCTGAGCTCTCCTCGCGGCGCACGAAGGCGCCGAGCCAGGAGGAGGCGACGGCGAACTTCTCGGCAGGATCCCCCGCCGCTGCCAGCTCCTCGGCGAGCGCCGTGTCGTTCTGGTGATCGCGCAGCGAGCGCACGAAGGCTGCCTCGAGCTCGAGCGCCTCGCCACCGACCACGAAGCGGGGGCCGCGCTCGCCCACCTCCTCGATCAGGTAGCGAGCGGCGGCGGACGGGTCGCAGCCTTCGAGGCGAGCCGATCTTTCTGCAAGGTCGGCGAGCAGCGGAGCGAGCTCGGCGACGAGCTCCGCGACGCGCGTGCCGCTGCCGTAGGCACGCCGCAGACGGTGCACTCCGGCGATGCGCCGCGCCCAGCGCCGCCTCTGCTCCTCCGACAGTCCGAGCTGCCAGCCGAGCAGCGCCAGAGCCCGGTCGACCGGCCGGTAGGCGAGCAGCTCGGCGGCCGAGTGGAGCCGCAGCAGGTGCTCGAGCAGGAGCGCCGCGTCGGCGTCGTGCACGCCGCGCTCGTAGCCCTCGTCGTAGCGTTCTGCGCTCGCGGCACGCACCACCTGGAGCAGCTCGCCGGAGTCGAGCGCCGCATGCAGATCGTCGAGACTCGGTGCAGCGTCGGCCATCCGGCGCGAGGGCGGCGACTCCGCGTCCTCTCCCTCTCCCGCCTCGTCGTCCGTCGCCGACTCCGCCTCGTCGCTCACCGCGAGGGCCCTCTCCGCCAGGGCCTCCTCGGCGCTGCGCAGCAACGAGGCGGCGAGGTACTCGCCGCGGTAGATCTGGTCGCTCTCGGAGACCAGGGTCTGCAGCCAGAGGTCGGGAGTGCCGATGAGCTGGTCTTCCGGCACCGGCTGGTAGAAGTCGGTGCCGCCGAGATGAAGGTCGAGCCGGCCATCGCGTGGCACCAGGGTGAGGTCGACCTGCTGCGTGTTGACCGAGAACCGGTGATCGCCGAAGCGGACCAGCTCGCTGCCGTCGCCGGTGGTCTCGAAGATCTCCTGGCGATCGCGCAGCGACCGTCCGGCCTCCTGCCGTGCCGCCAGCAGTGCGCCTTCGAGCTCGTCGGCCTTGACCACCTCTCCCAGCTCGCGCAGCCGCTCGCTCTGGTCGCGCAGCTTGGCGACCATCGGGTCGGAAGCGAAGAACGCGTTCAGGGCGTCCTGGTCGGAGACGCCCGCCACCCGCCGCCGCACGCCGTCGAGGATGCGCGCCGAGGCCTGCACCAGCTGCTCGCTCCGCCGCTGCCGCTGGTCGAGCAGCTGCTGCTTCTTGGCGCTGAGAGCCTCGTAGACCTCCTCGCGCTTGGTGACCAGGCGTTCGAGGAACTCGTCGAACTCGGCGTAGCGACCTTCGAGCTCCTCGAGCGCCACCATCAGCCGGCCCAGGGCATCGTCGCACTCCTCCGGCGTCGTCGCCATCTGGACGGCGCTCGAGACTCCCTGGCCAAAGAGCTTGAACTCGACCCCGAATTCGCCCACCGCCTCCTTCGAGCGCAGCTCGCGGCGCCGTGCGTCGAGGCGGGCGCGCACCCGGTTGATCGAGCCCAGCACCTCGGAGATCGACTCGAGGATGGCGGTGCGCACCAGGGCGTCGTCGATCTCGAGATTGCTCGCCACCTCGGCCAGCAGTCGCACTCCCTGCTCGCGCTCGTCGAGCTCGCGCCGCAGAGGGTCGGCATCGACGACGCGGGCGACCGCGGCGGCCCGCTCCTCGAGCTCTCCGACCTCGCGGCGGAACGACTCCAGCGCGTCGTCACGCTGCAGGAAGCGGGCGGTGGCCGCGGCCAGCGTCTCGGCCTGCGCGGCGACCTGCGTCTCGAGTCCGTCGAGGCGTTCGCGGTCGACGTAGCGCAGGTCGCGCAGGGTGATCAGCTGACCGCGCAGGGTGCGCAGCCGCGCCAGCCCGCGCACGAACTGGCTCGCCTCGGAGAAGCTCTGCGGCCTGACCTCGCGCTCGGCGAGGGTGACCTGAGCCGCTGCCTCGTCGAGCGACTCGCCGGCCTGGGCGCGCAGGCTCTCGACCTTCTGGTACTCGTCGACCACGCGCTCGGCGGTGCCGCGCAGCTGCCTCACCAGCTCGTCGAGTGGACCCTCGGGCAGCCTCCCCTCGAGCTCTTCGCCGAGCTCGGCCTCGCCCAGCCAGTGGTAGCTGTCGAGCGCCCGACCGCACGCCCTGACCAGAGCGTGGTAGTGGGCAGAGCCGAGGCCTTCGCTCTCCTCCTTGCGCGCGGCGCGCACCAGGCTGAGCAGCTCGGCGACGGCGCGCACCAGCTCGGCGTTGCCGAGGCGCTCGAGGAAGGTGCTCGCCGAGGCCGCGGTGCCGCGCGCGGCGTACTCGTCGGTGCAGAACGGCGTCTGCCAGATCTGCATCGTGTGCACCCTGGTGGGCTCTTCGCCGGCGGCACGGAAGATCACCATCCTGCCGCTGTCGAAGATCGCGTAGCCGTTGCAGCGGATCGGTGTCTGCACCTGCTTGCGGATCAGGTTGTACGGCAGCAGCAGGGTGGCGCCCGAGCCGCGGTGGTGGAAGGCGTAGAGCACGTCCTCCCCGTTGGGGGCGCGGATGCGGCGCACGAACTCGAGGTCGGTGATCTGCTGCTCGTAGACCTTGGTCTCGCCGCTCTGCAGGTGGTAGCCGCCGGGGAAGATGATGCCGTGGTCCTCGGGCAGCTGCTGGCAGGAGGAGCCGATCGCGTCGATCCGCTCGACGGAGCGGGTGCGGGTGTTGAAGACGAAGTGACGCCAGCGGTCCTCGCGGAACGGCAGTACCCGCAGCAGGATCAGGGTGCCGAGCTCGGCGTAGTGGATCTCGGCGTCGTCGAGCGACTGGTCGGGATCGTCGACCGGCTCGCGGTAGATCCCGAGGCCGTCCTCGGTGTTGTTCTCGACCTTGATCGTCAGGTCGCCGCCGACGGTCTCGACGAAGACCTTGCCGAGCACGTCGACGTGCGGGTGCTTGCCCGCCACGTGGTCCTCGCGCGATGTCGTCGTCCATTCGAAGTCGTGGGGCGGATCGAAGACGTGGTCGCGCTCGCCGCGGTTGTCGAGGTAGCGCGCCCCGCCGGGCTCGATCTGCCAGCGCAGCACCTTGTGGTCGTAGGCCGTGGCGCCGGTCTGGAAGACCGCCAGCAGTCGGCCTCCGAGATTGCGGAGCTGCAGCAGCCGAGTCGACTTGTAGTACTCGTAGAGCTCGCGAAAGTCGGCCTGGAAACGGCCGTCGTCGAGGAAGTCGGCGTCGACGTCGCGGAAGGCGAACCGCGGCGGCGCCGCCGGCTCGTCGCTGCCGGCCCCGTCCGGACCGCCGTCGCCCGGCGTGTCGCCCTTCGCGTCGGGCCCCTCCTCGACGAAGCGGTGGCAGGAGAAGACATCGCCGACCTCGGTCTGCTTCTTGAGGCCGATGAAGACGTTGTAGCCGAAGAGCAGGCGGTCGCCGACGCGGGCGATGTCGCGCGGAACGCAGTTGTGCTCGGTACGGATGCGCACGCTGCCGATCACCGCGAGCTCGCTGCCGCCGAAGCGCTCTACGCGACGCTCGTTGAGCGCCTCCGCCGCCTGGCCGAGAGCCTCGGCCTGACGCCTCAGCCGCGCCGACAGAAGCTCGAAGGCGCCGCGGTCGACGGTCTGCCCGTCGGCAGCCTGCTCGGCTTCCGCGGTCGCTCTCTCGGTCTCGGATGCGCTCACTCGTCAGGGCTCGCGGTTCGGCGCCAGGGGTCTCACGGCAGCCAGTCGGCGATCGCGAGGCCGATCTCGTGCGGCGAGTCCTCCTGGAGGAAGTGGCTGCCGCGCACGGTGACTTCGCGCTGGTTCGGCCAGCGGCGGCAGAACTCGCGCTGGCTGCCGATCAGGATGGCTCCCGGGTCGGCGTCGATGAACAGCTTGGGGACGTTCGCCGAGGCGTCGCTGGCGAGCCACCCGGCGTAGTCGCCGACGAGAGCCGCGACGTCGGCGGGCTCGCCCTCGATCGGGATCTGTCGCGGCCAGGTGAGGGTCGGCCTGCGACTCTCGCCAGGCTCGCGGAACGGTCGGCGGTAGACCTCCATCTCGGCCTCGTCCAGCTGGCGGAGGATCGATCCGGGCAGTACCCGCTCGACGAAGACGTTCTTCTCCAGCACCATCTGCTCGCCGGCCGGCGAGCGGAATCCCTGGAAGACGCCGCGCGCCGCCTCGGGCCAGTCGTCCCAGCTCTCGATCGGCCGCACGATCGCCTCCATGTAGGCGATGCCGCGCACCGCGTCGCGGTGCAGGTTGGCCCAGTGGAAGCCGAGCGCCGAGCCCCAGTCGTGGATCACCAGGGTCACGTCGCGCTCGACGCCGAGTGCGGCCAGGGCGGCGGCGAAGTAGTCGTAGTGCTCGGCGAAGGTGTAGCGATCGGGCCCGCCGGGCGCGAGCTTCTCGGAGTCGCCCATGCCGATCAGATCGAGGGCGATGCAGCGGCCCCGGTCCGCCAGGTGCGGCATGACGTTGCGCCACAGGTACGACGAGGTCGGGTTGCCGTGCTGGAAGAGGATCGGCCTGCCGGTGGCCTCACCGAGCTCGACGTAGGCCATCCTCCTGCCGAGCACCTCGACGATCTTCTTGGGCAGCTCGGCACGGCTGATGTCACTTCGGGTCGGGTCGCTGCTCATCAATAGTCACTCCACCACTTCGGCCACCGGCGAGGGAGCGCCGGCCCGGTTCCGACGCCTCAACCGCCACCGCCCTCCTCGCCCTGGTCCTCCTCGAGCAGCTTGGCCAGGGCGTCGCGCTGCGCCGGGGTGGCGCGCGGCAGACGACGGGCCAGCAGGGCGAGCAGCGCCAGGCTCTGGGCGTTGCCCGAGCTGGCCAGACCCGAGATCGCCTGGCGAACGTCCTCGGGCAGGCTGCGCTCGCCGTCGAGGTACTCCGACAGGGTCGCCTGCACGGTGCCGGAGCGGCCGACGAAGGCGTCGAGCGACTTGCCGGCCGAGATCGCGTTGACCAGGCGGTCGAGGAAGGCGCCGTCGCCGCCGACGATGTCGATGTTGGCCTGGCCGAGGGCGGTGGCCAGGACCTGCGCCTGGGCCTCGGCGACGCGGCGCTGGGCGTCGATCGCCTCGCTCTCCACCGCGCGCTCCTTCTCGATCCGCAGGCGGAACTCCTCGTGCTCGCGACTCGCCTCGTCGAGAGCCGCCATCGCCGTCGCCTTCTTCTCGATCCCTGCGGCCTCCGCAGTGAGCTTGGCCTCGATGGCCGACGCTTCGGCGGAGCCGGTCTCCCGAACCACGTTGGCCTGCGCCCGCCCCTGCTTCTCGACCGCCGCGGCGTCCTCTTCCTTCACCCGCACCTCGGCCAGACCGCTGGCCGCCACCTCGGCCTGGATGCCCTCGGCGAGGCGGATCTTGGCCTGCGCCTCCTTGTCGGCGGCCTGCAGCTCGGCGTCCGCGAGGGTGAGCCTCTCGCGCGCCTTGAACTTGGCCGCCTCTTCCTGGGCCTCGGCCTTCTTGATGTCCTTGACCAGGATCTCCTGCGCCTCGGCCTCGGCACCGATGATCACGGCCTTCTTCTGACGGTTCGCCTCCTCGACGACGCGCAGCTCCTTGATGCGCTCCTCCTCCTCGGCCACCGTACGGTCGACCGCGACGCGTTCGCGGATGACGTCGGCGATCGCCTTCTTCTCGGTCTCGATCTCCTTCTCCTTGGCGATGCGCATCAGCTCGGTCTCGCGCTCGCGCGTGATCGCCTCGAGCTGCCGGTCCTTCTCGACCCGCTCGTTCTCGACCGCGACCACCCGTTCGCGGTTCTTCTTCGCCACCTCGACCTGGCGCTGCTTGTTCTCTTCGTTGATCGCGATCTCTTCGTCGGTGCGGATGCGGGCGCTCTCGGACTTGAGGCGCTCCTCGGCCTCCACCTTGCGCGTCTCGGCCTGCTCGCGCGCCTGCACCGTCGCGATCTCGCGCAGCTGCCTGGCCTCGGCGTCGGCCTGCTGCCGCTCGAGCTCGTAGATCGCCTCCTGCGCCTCGACGTCCTGCTTCTTGATCTGCTTGCGCTCGAAGTTCTGGAACTCGTTGGTGCGCACGTGCTCACGGGCGGTGAGCTCGGTGATCTTGCGGATGCCCTGCGCGTCGAGGATGTTGAACTCGTCGAGGGAGGAGAGCGGCGTCTGCTCGAGGAAGTCGATCGCCGCGTCCTCGAGGATGTAGCCGTTGAGGTCGCGGCCGATCACCCGGATGATCTGGTCGCGGAACTCCTCGCGCTTGGTGTAGAGATCGACGAAGTCGAGCTGCTTGCCGACCGTCTTCAGCGCCTCGGAGAACTTGGCGCTGAACAGCTGTTCGAGGGTCTGGTGATCGGAGGCGCGCCGGCAGCCGATCGACTGGGCGACGCGGATGACGTCCTCGACCGTCTTGTTCACCCGCACGAAGAAGGCGACCTTGATGTCGGCGCGGATGTTGTCCTGACAGATCAGGCCCTCGGTGCCGCGGCGGTCGATCTCGATGGTCTGCAGGGAGATGTCCATCTCCTCGACCCGGTAGGCCATCGGGAAGACCAGCCGCGGCGTGAACGACACGCTGATCTTGCCGGGGCGGGTGACCACCAGGGCACGGCCCTGGTCGACCTTGCGATAGAACAACGCCATCTCGTCTCTCCTGGGAACTCGGTTCCGGCGGCTGGCGATCGCTCGCACGGCGACCGCTCGCGGGTACGCGTCGGCGCGAGCCGAAGGGCGCCTCCGCGCTGCGCTCCTCTGCTACGGCTGGGGGAAGCCGTCTATTCTCCCACAGCGCCCGATCGCTCGGAAGAGTCGAAGGGGCGGCGGCACCGAGGAGGCCAGGGGGCCGCCGATGCCGATGCGGCGCGTCGGGCCGGCGCGACCTCTGAGCGACCTCAGCCGAGGTGCGCGGCGGCCGCCATCTCGCGCAGCTCCTCGGGTCCGCCCAGCACCTGGCGGTCGTAGCCGACGCGCTTGTACCAGAGGTGCATGTCGCACTCCCAGGTGAAGCCGATGCCGCCGAAGACCTGGGTCGCCTGAGTGACCGCGAAGGTCGCCGTGTCGCACGCGTGCGCCTTGGCTAGAGAGACGAGCTCGCGCACCGCTGCGTCTTCCGGCGCGCTCGACTCGTCCCAAGCGTGGGCGGCGTACCAGAGCAGCGACTGCACCGGGTCGAGCTCGGCGAAGACCTCGGCGCAGACGTGCTGCACCGCCTGGAACGACCCGATGACGCGTCCGAACTGCTGGCGCTGCTTGGCGTAGTCGACCGCTGCCTCGAGGCCGCGCTGGGCGGCGCCGAAGGCATCGGCGGCGAGGGCGACGCGCGCCGCCTGGAGCGCCCGCTGCCTGGCGGAGATGGGCAGCCGGCCGAGACTCGCCTCGGCCTCGGCGCCGTCGAGACGCACCTCGGCGAGGCGCCGCGTCTCGTCGACGGTGAGCAGCGTCTCGATCGCGACGCCTTCGGCGTCGGGCGCGACCAGGTGGAGCTCGCCGTCGGCCTCGACCAGCAGCCGCTCGCAGACGCCGGCGTCGGCGACGTACGGCGCCAGGCAGCTCAGCCCGTCGCCACCGGGCACCGCGCCGAGCACCGGCGACAGCAGCAGCTCACCGGCGGCAAGGCGCTGCAGCAGGGGCTCCGTCCGGTCGACATCCTCGGCCGCCGCGAGCAGCAGCGGCGCCAGCACGTAGGCGCTGTGGAAACTCAGCGGACAGGCGGCACGGCCCAGCTCCTGAGCCACGACGGCGGAGTCGAGCAGGCCGAGGCCGGCGCCGCCCTGCTCCTCGCCCACCAGGAGACCGCAGACCCCCAGCTCGCCGAGCTCGCGGTGCAGCGAGCCGTCGTGTCCGGTGGTGGACTCCATGATCTCGCGCACCCGCGCGATCGGCACGTTGCGGTCGAGGTGCTCGCGCAGCGAACGCCGGAGTAGCTCCTGGGGTGGCGACAGCCCGAAGTCCAAAGCGGGCCTCAGCTCTTCGCCGCGCTGCGCGGCAGGCCGAGCCCGCGCTGGGCGATGATGTTCTTCTGGATCTGGGCGGTGCCGCCGCCGATGATCAGGCCGAGGGCGTACATGTACTGGATCTGCCACTCGCCGTCGTCGCGCACGTGCGCCGAGCCGCGGCGCAGGATGCCGCGTTCGCCCATCGCGTCGATCGCCAGGGCGCAGATGTCGTAGTTCAGCTGGCAGCCGTTGAGCTTGGTGATCAGCCCCGAGGCGCCGCTGTCGCGACCGCGCAGGCGGTCGGTCAACATGCGGTAGCGGTGGAACTTCATCGCCAGGGCCCTGGCGCGCAGCCGCATCAGCCGGTCGCGCCAGACGGGATGGTCGATCTTGCCGGTCTCCCGCAGGATGCGCTCGGCGCCGTCGAGGAAGGTCTCGGCCTGGGCCGAGCGCCCCAGCATGTCGCGCTCGAAGCGCAGCGTCGCGGTACCGATCTCCCAGCCCTGACCGGGCTCGCCGATGACGTTGCCGGCCGGTACCCGGGCGTCGGTGAAGAAGACCTCGTTGAAGTCCGACTCGCCGGTCATCTGGCGCATCGGCCGCACCTCGATGCCGGGGGTCTGCATCGGGATGACCATGTAGCTGATCCCGCCGTGCTTGCCGGCTTCCGGCTCGGTGCGGATCAGCCCGAACATCATGTCGGCGATCTGGGCGGTCGAGGTCCAGATCTTCTGCCCGTTGATCACGTAGTCGTCGCCGTCGCGGCGGCCCCGGGTCTGCAGGCTGGCGAGATCGCTGCCCGAGCCCGGCTCGCTGTAGCCCTGGCACCAGAGCAGTCGACCGCGCATCGTCGGCTCGACCCACAGCTGCTTCTGCTCCTCGTCGCCGTAGTGGAGCAGGGTGGGCACGAACATCGAGATGCCCTGGTTGGCGATCCCCTGCGAGACGCCGGCGCGCCGGAACTCCTCCTCGATGACCAGATCGCCGAGCAGGTCGGGCTGCTGGCCGGCGCCGCCGTAGCGCTCCGGGATGGTGCGGCCGACCCAGCCGCCGTCGACCAGCAGGTCCTGCCAGGCGAGCCGTTGCTCCATGGTGGCCCCGGAACCCGGCCCGGCCGGCACCGCCAGGTCGCGGTGGCGGTCGAGGAACGAACGCACCTGCTGGCGCAGACCGTCGTACTCGGGCCCGATGTCGAGGTCCATCCGCCAGCGCTCCGGTGCTCAGTCGAGCAGGTCGACCAGAGTGGACTCGATGCGCTCGAATCCCTTGGCGCCGGTGAACCGTCCGACCTCGCGGTCGCCCCGGTAGACGATGGCGGTGGGCAGCCCGGTGACCTCGAGGGCGCGGACCTCGGCGTCCTGCCAGCCCTCCGGCGGATAGTCGATGCCGTAGTAGTCGAAGTCGATCCCTGCGCCGCGCAGCGACTCCTCGAGCTTCAGCGCGTGCGGCAGGTAGTGCTTGCAGTGGCCGCACCAGCTGCCGAAGACGATGCGCACCCGCACCGGCTGCTCGAGCGCCGTCAGCTTGGCCACCTGCGCCGGGTCGACGCGGTACTCCCGCATGCCGGTGCGGTAGGCCGGCGAGTGCTGGAGGAGGTCGCCGAGCTCACGCGGGCCGAGCAGCGGCGGCTTGGGGCGCAGACGGGCGTTCTCGGGAGCCGGGAGGATCAGCTCGTGGCCGTCCTGGGTGAAGTCGCCGACGTAGGTGCGCTCGGCGTCCTCGCGCAGGTCGATCTCGTCGTCGCCGCGCAGAAGACCGGCCTCGGCCACCTGGTCGACCCGCTGAGTGCGGGCGAAGACGAGCAGCGGCGCCGGCAGCACCTCGCTCTCGACCAGCAGGGCGGCGGCTCGCTGCGAGAGAGCGATCTCGGCGTCGACCGGCTCGCCGTCGATGGTCAGCTGGTACTCGCCGCTCGGCACGAAACCGGAGAGCACTCCGTGCGACTGGCCCGGAGAGGCCGCGGGCGCTACAGCGGCGACGATCGCTGCTGCGATCGGCAGGCTCCCGCGGCGCCCCAGGCGCTGCCAGCGTGAGCGGTGGTCGCCCGCGTCCGCGGCCCGGCGATGCTGAAGGAGGGTGAGGTCGTTCATGGCGGCATCCCTGCTCGTGGGGGCGTCACGTCACACCTTGGCCGGCGACGCCCGGTGATCAGCGGCGATGCTATCGCGGGGACCACGGCGCTGCGGCCCGGGCGGCGGCACGGCGCCGCGGTGCAGGTCTGGTGGAGGAGGGCGGAGGAGGGCCTACGGCTCCTGCTCGCCCGGGGCGAACAGGAAGAGGTGCTGACTCGGCAGCGAGGTGACGAGTCGGCGCAGCTCGAACCCGGCCGGCAGCCACTCCTTCTTCACCTGTTCGATCGACATGCGGTGCTCTGGCCTGATCCACGCCGCGCTTTCTCCCTCGAGCCGGTACTCGACCAGGGCCGCGACGCCGTCGTGGCGCAGCGCCCGGCGCATGGCTGCGAGCATCGGCTCGGGGCGGGCGAACTCGTGGTAGACGTCGACCAGCAGGATGAGGTCGACCGACGCCGGCGCCAGCTTGGGATCGTCCACCGCGCCGAGCACGTAGTCGATGTTCGCGATCCCCTCGGACTCGGCGAGCCGGCGGGCGATCTCGAGCATCTCGGGCTGGATGTCGACGCACAGCACACGGCCCTCGGGTCCCACCTTCGACGCCATCCTGCGGGCGTGGTAGCCGCTGCCGCATCCCATGTCGACCGCGGTGTCGCCGGGCTCGAGGGGCAGCAGGGCGAGCAGCGCCGCGGGATCCTCCTCCTCGATCCGGCTGTCGCGCTCCAGCCAGCTGGCGCCGTGGAAGCTCATCACTCCCGCGATCTCGCGCCCTGCGTAGGTGCGCTCCTCGCCGGACTGCGCGAGGAGGCTCGGAGCGAGGAGGAGCGAGGTGAGAGCGAGAGCGAGAGCGAGCGCGGTGGCGAGGCAGAGCGGGCGCGTCGTTTCGGCCGGCTGGAGACGTGGGGTCATGGTGCGCTCCTGGAGTCGTTCGGCGGTCGGGCGACCGGGTGGCTCGCCGCGCGGGGCGGCACGGCAGCGGCGTGCGGGGTCTTCCCGCAGGCTGTCCCGGGTGTGGGTGTGAGGAGGGAGCGATCGCGGCAACGAAGTTTGCCGCACGAGCCCGCGATCCCGTCGCCGACTGCAGTTCGGTGACGGCCAGCGAACGGTTGCGCCGCGGCGACCCGGACCCTCCGCGGCAGTGTGCCGGGAACAGTCGGCGGTGCCGTGGCGTAGTGTGCACGAGATCCCGAAGGGCACGACGGCACCCCGTCGCAGCGCCGGCAGGGCCTCGGCCCGTGCCTTCGCAGCGCGACGTCGGTCCGCGCACCCCCCCAGATTCCACCAGAGGAGTTGTCATGAAAGTCGAGAACGCGGAACTTCGGACCCTTGGCGCAGGCGGGTTGCGCGCCTCGATCGCGACCCTCGTCCTGCTCGTCGCGGCGGCCAGCGCGCCGGCCCAGGAGCCGGCGGAGCTGCCGGGCCACTGGGAGGGGGCCATCGAGATCCCCGGATCGCCGCTCGCCTTCGACGTCGATCTCGTGCTCGGCGAGGACGGGGCCTGGAGCGGCGACATCTCGATTCCGGCGCAGGGCGCCAAGGACGTGCCGCTGAAGGACCTCGCGATCGATGACGGCCGCATCCGCTTCGTGATCCCGGGCGTCCCGGGCGAGCCGACCTTCGACGGCGCCATCGAGGGCGAGGAGATCTCCGGCGACTTCACCCAGGGCGGGCAGTCGCTGAGCTTCTCGATGAGCGCCGGCGAGGATCTGGGCGAGAGGGCTCGCGCGGCCCTCGAAGGCATCGACGAGTACGTCGAGAAGGTGCTCGCGACCTTCGGCGTGCCCGGCGCCGCCGTCTCCGTGGTCGCCGGCGACGAGGTGGTGCTCGAGCGCGGCTACGGGGTGCGCGACGTCGAGAGTGGCGAGGCGGTGACTGCAGACACGCTGTTCGCGATCGGATCGACCTCCAAGGCCTTCACCGCCTTCGTTCTCGGCACTCTGGTCGACGAGGGACTGCTCGAGTGGGACGAGCCGGTGCGCGAGTACCTGCCCGACTTCCGGCTCTGGGACGAGCACGCCACCCAGCGCCTCAAGGTGCGCGACCTGCTGATCCACAGCTCGGGGCTGCCGCGCCACGACCTGGTCTGGTACGGCTCGGACGCCAGCCGAGCCGAGCTCTTCGCGCGCCTGCGCCACCTCGAGCCGACCCGCGATCTCGGCGAGGAGTACCAGTACCAGAACCTCATGTTCATGACCGCGGGATGGCTCGCCGAGCGCATCACCGGCAAGACCTGGGAGGAGTTGGTGCGAGAGCGCATCTTCGAGCCTCTCGGCATCGAGCGCGCGAACTTCTCGGTCGAGGAGTCCGGGCGCGACGCCGACGCCGCCACGCCGCACCAGGTGGAGGACCGCACGGCGAAGCCGGTGCCCTTCCGCAACATCGACGCGATCGGCCCGGCCGGCTCGATCAACGCCTCGGCGACCTCGGCATCGAAGTGGATGCAGATGCTGCTCAGCGGCGGCGAGTTCGGCGGTGAGCGCCTGATCGAGTCCGCGACGCTGCGCGAGATGGTCACCAACCACATGGCGATCGGGGCCTTTCCCGAGGACCAGACCTCGATGGTGATGGGCTACGGCCTTGGCTGGGTGCTCGAGGCGCACCGCGGCAAGTTCCTAGCCCATCACGGCGGCGGGATCGACGGCTTCATCTCGTGGATCGCGATCGCGCCGCGCGAGCGCTTCGGAGTGGCGGTCTACACCAACGGCGCCGGCATGAACCCGGTGCCGACGGTGGTCGGCCGCGCCATCCTCGACCGCGTTCTCGGCCTCGCCGAGCGCGAGGAGATCGACTACCTGGCCAAGGCCGAGGAGAACCTGAAGCAGTTCGCCGAGGCGCAGGCGAAGCAGGAGGAGAGCGAGCAGGAACGGCGGATCGAAGGCACCAGCCCGAGCCGCGCGCTGGCCGAGTACGCCGGAGAGTACGAGCACCCCGGCTACGGAGCGGTGAAGGTGACCCTCGATGGCGAGTCCCTGGCGCTGGAGTACAACGGCATGCGAGCCGGTCTCGAGCACTGGCACTACGACACCTTCAGCGCGGTGGCCCGGAACGAGAGCGAAGAGGACCTCGAGGACACCAAGATCCTCTTCCGAGCCGACGTCGACGGTCACATCGTCGAGGCGCTGGTCGCCCTCGAGCAGACCCTGCCGCCGATCGTGCTCGAGAAGGCGCCCGACGCCAGGCTCACCGATCCTGGGTACCTGCAGCGCTTCGTCGGCCGCTACCAGCTCGACGAGCAGATCGCCGTCGTCAGCCTGGCCGGCGACCGGCTCAAGGTCGCCCTGCCCGGCCAGCCGGTCTACACCCTGGAGCCCGAGCAGGGCTCCGAGTTCGCACTCGAAGGCCTGCCCGGCTTCTCGCTCGAGTTCCAGTTCGCCGAAGGCGGCGAGGAGACCGTCAGCGGTGCGCGCTTCATCCAGCCCAACGGCATCTTCGAGGCGACGCGGATCGAGGAGTAGGTCGCAGCCCGGTCATCGCGGTCATCCCGGTGGATCGGGACCGCTCTCCACCTCCTCCTCGACGTCGTGCACCCACAGAGCGACGACGACCGCGGCGGCGGAGATCGCCGCGCCGAGCAGGAACGATCCCGGCAGGCGGTTCGGATCGCCGCCGTAGGCGACGGTCATCGCGGTGATGCCGAAGGCGACACCGACCTGGTTCATCAGCCGCGCCGAGGCGGTGGCGATGCCGAGGTCCTCGAGCGGCACCGAGCTCGACAGCGCCGTGGTCAGGGGCGGGATGCAGACTCCCTGGCCGACGCCCTGCAGCATCAGGCCGACGCCGATGGTGACCAGGGTGGCGGCCGACCCGGCCTGGCTGCCGTAGGCGAGCACCAGCATCGAGGCGGTGATCACCACGGTGCCGAGCAGCGCGGCGCGGCGCTCGCCGATGCGCTCGCCGAGGCGGCCGCCGACCGGCGAGGAGATGGTCAGCGAGACGGTGCGGATGGCCATGAACAGCGCCGCCGCGGTGATCGTCATCTCGAAGCGGGCGAGGAGCAGGAACGGAGCGAGCACGAAGGCGCCCATGTAGGCCGCTCCCTGCAGCATGTTGGAGAGCAGCGGCGCGGTGAAGTTGCGCTCGCGGAAGAAGCCGAGCGGCAGCAGCGGCCGGGCGACGCGCCGCTCGACGAGCACGAAGAGGACCGCCGCGACCGCGCCGAACGCAAAGCAGCCGAGCAGGAGGGGGCTGGTCAGGCCCAGCTCGCGCGCCTGGCTGAGGCCGTACATCGAGGCGCCGACCGCGACGGTGAGGGTGGCGGCGCCGAGCAGGTCGAAGCGCACCGACTGGCGCGGCGTCTCTCGCAGGACGAAGACGGCGAAGGCGAGGGCCACGAAGCCGAAGAGCCCCTGCAGCAGGAAGACGATGCGCCAGCCGAAGGCGTCGACCAGCGGCCCGCCGGCGATCAGGCCCAGTGCCGGCGCACCGGCGCCGACCATCGACCACCAGCCCATCGCGCGGTTGCGTTGCCGTGGCGCGAACTCGCGGAAGATGAGCGCCATCGAGCTCGGCTGGGTGGCGCCGCCGAGCACTCCCGCGACGATGCGCAGGGCGATCAGCGATCCGGCGCTCCAGGCGAAGGCGGTGGCCACCGATGCCGCGGCGCCGCCGAGCGAACCGAGCAGGTAGATCCGCCGGTGGCCGTGCAGGTCGCCGAGCTTGCCGAGCACCGGCAGGGCGACGGCAGAGAAGAGGATCGGTCCGGTGACCGCCCAGGCCATCGTGGTCTCGGAGGAGCCCAGCTCGTCGCTGAGCAGCCGCAACGACACGGTCAGGATGGTGAACGAGAAGTTCGTCGCGAACATCCCCATGAGTGCGGTCACCAGCACCCACTGGGGGTAGCGACCGCGCGCCTCGAGCGCGGCGACGACGTCGGTGCGGCGGAGAAGCAACCGTGGAGCTCCAGGGGCCTGGGAGAGGGTGCCCGCCGGCCGTGTCCCGTCGGGCCGCGGTGCGGCGAGGATGCAGCAGGAGGAGAGGTGTTGCGGGAGGCTGCGCGAGCGGAGGGCTTCCCGGGGGGTGGCGACGCGGGAGGCAGTCTACGACCGGCCGACGGGTTCGACGAGGCGACGTGGTGCGGCGAACGATCACCATCGCCGGTGCTGACTCCGGCCGTCGCCGTGGCGACGGGCCGACTGCGTTCGGCGAAGGACCGGGAGACGAGGGCGATCGCGGCGGTTGATCCATGCCCGGCGCCTCCGGTGTCAGGTGAATCGGCAGCCCGAACCGAGGAGGCAAGGCCCTCGAGGGCAGAGGCACGGCAGGACCGGTGAACCGGCCCTGCTGCCCTCCTGGCGCAGTGCCGGGGCTGTGGCCGAGGTCACTTCGTGTCACACCGAACGCACCGACTCGAACCTGGCGAGCGGATTGCAGCATGACAAGATCTGCCGGTTCTCGTCCGCGTTCGTCCTACCCAGTGACCGGCGGTCGTGTCCCGCCCCGGAAGTCCGGGGCGCCCGGAGCCCAGGGACGGTCGCCGTGCTGCGGCGGTATCGCCAGCGGCGGCAGGTCCCGGAATCGTCGGAGTGCCCGTCCTTGGGTCCACGACGCGCTGCAGGTCGCCCTCGGACCCCCGTCGCGCCCCGACTGCAAATGGGCTGCGCCCTCGACGCCCCCGTCCCTGGATCGGCTCCGACCCGCTCCGACCCCGCTCCGACCCCGCTTCGACCCCACTCCGACCCCACTCCGACCCCACTTCGATTCACCTCGGTCCGAATCGATCCGCCGCTCCGAACGGGCGGCTCCGGTCGGCTACGCCTGACCCGAACCTCGAACGACGATGTTCCGCTCCACCGCACCCCCCTCCCGCCTCACCGCGGCCGAGCGACTCGAGCGCCTGCGCGCCTTCGCCGCCGCTGCGGGAGAGCAGGACAACCTCGACGACCTGCTGTGGACGCTCGCCGAGCAGATCGGGCGGCTGCTCGGCTACGAGGACTGCGTCATCTACCTGCGCAACGGCGACGTGCTCGAGCAGGTCGCCGCCTTCGGCGTCAAGACGGCCGCTCCAGGGAGGGTGCAGGAGCCGATCGCAGTGCCGGTGGGCCAAGGCATCGTCGGCACCGTGGCTCTCACCGGCGAGCCCGAGCTGGTCGCCGACACCCGCTGCGACCGGCGCTACATCGCCGACCAGTTCGAGGGTGCGTCCGAGCTCGCGGTGCCGATCCGCTTCGAGGGCCGCACCATCGGTGTGCTCGACTCCGAAGCCTCGCTTCCCGGCTTCTTCGGCCAGGATGACCTGAAGCTGTTCGAGACGATCGCCGACATCGCCGCGGTGCGCATCGCCTGGCTGCGCTCGGAGCGGCGCCGTCAGAGCGAGCTGGAGAACGGGCACGAGGAGCGCCTCGAGGCTCTGGGTCGTCTCGGCGGCGGCATCGCCCACGACATCAACAACCAGCTCGCGGTGCTGGCGCTCAGCGCCGAGCTGGCGCGGCACGCAGACACCGCTGCGGAGCAGGAAGAGGCGCTCGCCGAGATCGACGACGCGGTCACGGCGATCCGCTCCATCACCAGGCGACTGCAGGTCTTCTCGTCGGGAGGCGCACCGCTGCGCGAGCCCCTCGAGCTGGGGCCGTTGGTGCGCCAGGTCCTGGCTTCGATGGAGCTGCCCGTCGCGATCGCACTCGAGGTCCGCGAGGAGCACGATCTGCCCTGGATCCAGGGAGATCCGGCGCAGCTGCGCGAGGTCGTCGAGGGCCTGGTGAGCAACGCCGTCGAGGCGATGGAGGGGCGCGGCCGGCTGCGGATCGAGCTGATCTGCCCGGGACGCGAGACCGCCGAGCCGAGCCTCGCGCTGCTCATCCGCGACGATGGGCCGGGAGTCGACGCGGTGGCTCGAGGGCGTCTGTTCGACCCCTACTTCTCCTCGCGCGGGCCCGGCCGTGGCCTGGGGCTGGCGACCGCCTACTGGATCGTCCTCCGGCACGGCGGTCGGCTCGAGCTGCTCGAGAGGGGCGCGGCCACCGGCGCCGCGTTCCAGGTCACCCTGCCCGCGATCGTCGGGCGGGTCGCGATGCCGGAGAGCGTGCAATCCGAAGCGACGCAGGACGCCGTCGTCGCGCGACCGCTGCGTATTCTCGTGCTCGACGACGAGGAGCCGATTCGCCGTCTCATCGTGCGCCTGCTCCAGCGCCACGGTCACCGCATCGAAACGATCGCCGACGGTGGTGAGGCGGCCGGCAAGTGGGAGGCGTCGCTGGCTGCGGGCGACCCCTTCGACCTCGCCCTCTTCGATCTGGTCATCGAGGGCGGTGTCGGTGGCGCCGAGGCCCTGCGGCAGGTGCTCGAGGTCGACCCCGGGGCTCGCGCGGTGGTCATGAGCGGCCACAGTGACGACCAGGTGATGGCGCGTCATCGCGAGCACGGCTTCGTGGCGCGGCTCGAGAAGCCGTTCGATGCCCGGACCCTCGAGCGGGCCCTGGCCGTGGCGCGGCGATCCTGAGCGGTACGGTCGCTCGGCCTCAGCGACGCCGCGGTCCGGTTGCGCCAAAGGTGAGCCGGCCGCACGCGCGATTGCGTCGACCCGATCAGAACCCCTGGTCGGAGAAGGTCTCGCAGGCCTGGCGGATGTCGCTGGAGGCGAGGCCCTCGCGCAGCCAGTGCTGGCGTTGCTCCGACGAGCCGTGGGTCCACGACTCCGGCACCACGTAGCCTTGCGAGCGCTTCTGGATGTTGTCGTCGCCGATGGCCGCGGCGGCACGCAGGCCCTCCTCGACGTCGCCCGGCTCGAGCAGAGCCTGACGCCGGTGCGCCTGCGCGGCCCAGAATCCGGCCAGGCAGTCGGCCTGCAGCTCGAGGCGCACCGACAGCTGGTTCGCCTGTTCCCGCGACGTGCGCGCTTGCATCTGTCGTACCTGGGTGGAGATGCCGAGCAGGTTCTGGACGTGGTGGCCGACCTCGTGCGCGATCACGTACGCCTGCGCGAAATCGCCCGGGGCACCGAACCGGCGCGACAGCTGGTCGAAGAACGACAGGTCGATGTAGATCTTGCGGTCCGCCGGACAGTAGAACGGGCCGACGGCGGCCGAGTTGAAGCCGCAGTCCGAGTCGACCGAATCGGTGAACAGCACCAGGCCGGGCTCCTGGTACTGCAGCCCGAGCTGCGGGAACGCCTCGTGCCAGATCTCCTCGGTGCTGCGCAGCACGACGGCGGCGAACTGCCCCAGCTCATCGGACGGCGGCGCCGCATCGGCTGGCGGCAAGCCCACGTCGGCGCTCGGCGCCGAGGCGCCCGAGAGCAGCTGCAGCAGCGCCGCCGGGTCGTTGCCGGTGAGCACCGCGAAGACGATCACTAGCAGGAGCCCGCCGCAGCCGATCGAGCCGACCCGGCCGCCGGTGCCGCTGGGCAGCCGCATGCCACCGCCGCGGCCTCGGCCTCGGCGATCCTCGACGTTGCGGCTCTGCTGCCTGCCTCTCCAGCGCATGACGGATCTCCTGCCGAGTCGGCGGCGAGCTCCCGGCGTCTGGTCGCGGGGCTCGTGGCGGGCGCGAGTCTACGCTGCGCGGCGCTGGCAGCGCGTAGCCGGTCGGTGACCGCCGGTCCTCCATCGGGTCGCAGGGCGGTGCAGGCGAGTGCATGGCAGAGTCGGGGCGACGACGCTCTCCCCGACCGACGACTCTCCTCGACGCCGATGAACACCGACGAGCTGCGCCGGACCCTGCGCGACTTTCCGCGCGTCTCGCTGGCGCGCCTGCCGACGCCGGTGGTCGAGCTGCCGCGCCTGGCCGCTGCGGCGGGCGCTCGCCGGCTGCTCTGCAAGGCGGACCACGAGACCGGGCTCGCCTTCGGCGGCAACAAGGTGCGGCAGCTCGAGTTCTCGCTCGGCGCCGCCCGGTCCGAAGGCGCCGACACGGTGCTGATCACCGGCGCGGTGCAGAGCAACTACGTGCGCTGCGCGGCGGCCGCCGCGGCGCGACTCGGCATGGCCTGCCACGTGCAGCTCGAGGCGCGGGTGCCGCGACAGGACGCCGGTTACCGGACCTCGGGCAACGTGCTGCTCGATCGCCTGCTCGGGGCGATCGTGCACGAGTACCCGGAGGGCGAGGACGAGGCCGGGGCCGACGCGGCGATGGAGCGGCTCGCCGAACGACTGGCCGCCGAGGGTCGTCGCCCCTACCTGGTCCGTCTGGCGCCCGGGCCGCCGCCGCTCGGTGCTCTCGCCTACGTCGAGGCCGCCGCCGAGCTCCTCGAGCAGGGGGCGCTCGAAGAGATCGCCGAGATCGTGGTCGGCTCGGGCAGCGGGCACACCCACGCCGGGCTGCTGGTCGGGCTGCGCAGGCTGGGGCAGCGCACGCCGGTCTGTGGGGTCTGCGTGCGTCGTCCCGCCGGCGCCCAGGCCGAGAGGATCGCGGCGCGCTGCCGCGAGGTCGAGCAGCTGCTCGGCGGGCCGTCGGGCGAAGGTGGCGTGACCGCGACCGACGTCGTCGTCGACGACGCGGTGCTGGCCCCCGGTTACGGACGCTTGAGCTCCGCGGTGCGTGGCGCCATGCAGCTCGCGGCGCGCAGCGAGGGACTGCTGCTCGATCCGGTCTACACCGGACGGGCGATGGCGGGTCTGCTGCGGCGCGCTGCCGCGCGCCGCCGTGCCGGAAGTCCGGGGTCGTTCCTTTTCCTGCACACCGGAGGACTGCCTGCCCTCTTCGCCTACGGCGACGAGGTGCTCGCCAGCTCCGCGGCGGTGGAGGGAGCCAGCTCGGCGACGGGGTAGCCAGCGGTGGCGAGAGCCTGCTCGAGGTCCACGAGGCTGGCCGAGCCGGAGACCGTGACCAGACCGGCGGGCCGGTCGACGTCGGCACGCACGACGCCGGGCACCGCGAGCAACGCTCCCTCGACGCGCCGTGCGCAGCCGTCGCAGGTCATGCCGGTGACCGCGAGGTGGCGACCGGGGGGCGATCCGGATCCGGAGCGAGAGCCCCGCCAGCGGCGGGCCAGCCGCAGGGCGTCTTCGAACGCGAAGCGGGCGAGCAGCGCCAGGAGCAGCATGGCGGCGGCAACGGCCCACCACGAGACGCCGTGCTCGTGGCCCTGGCGCAGTGCCTCCTGGGCCGGGATCAGGCGCTCGAACAGCACCCCGGCGAGCAGGCTGCCGACCACCAGAACGGTCAGATAGACGCCCAGCACGCGGGCGCCGAAGCCGCGCAGCACGGCTCCGAGCGTCGCCACGTTGGTCGCCGGTCCGGCCATCAGGAAGACCAGTGCGGCGCCGGCCGGCATGCCGCCCGCGACCAGGGCGGCGGCGATCGGGACCGAGGCGGTGGCGCAGACGTACAGAGGCAGCGAGACGGCGAGCGCCACCAGGCCGGCGCCGAGGGGACCGAGCGCGCCGAGGCCGGCGAGCACCCGTTCCGGGACCAGGACGTCGATCAGGGCGCTGATCACGACGCCGACCACCAGCCAGCCCCAGATCGTCTGCAGCAGCTCGAGACCGTAGCGGCAGAGTTCGATCGGCCAGGGCCGGCGGGGCCCGGAGTCGTCGTCGCCGCCGTCGGTGCGGAGGCGGGCGTCGCCGCCCTCGGGCACCAGGTCGGCCCACCAGCCGCCGACCACCCCGAGCACCGCCGCAGCCGCCACCTTGAACAGTGCGAAGGGCCAGCCGAGGAACGAGGCGCTGACCAGGATCGAGTCGACCCCCGTCTCGGGCGTCGAGATCATGAAGCCGATCGAAGCCCCACGGCTGGCGCCTTCGCGGCGCAACCCGAGGCCGGCCGGGATGACCCCGCACGAACAGAGCGGCATCGGCACCCCGACCAGCACCGCCTTGACCACCCCCCAACGCCCCTGCAGCGCGCCGCGCACCAGCCTGCGGGGGAGGGCCACGTGGAGCACACCGGCGACCAGGGTGCCGAGGAGCAGCCAGGGAGCGAGCTCGAGCAGGATCTCCCAGCAGGAGGCGGCGAGCTGCTCGATCGCAGGAACCGCCGCGCTCACGGAGTCGCTCCGATGGCGCGCGGGCCTTCGTGTGAGGCCCGGGTCCCCGTGCGGAAGGGGCCGACGTCGGATGGGTTCGGCTCGACGCCGGGCCACGGCGCAGCGATCGCTCCGACCGTGCGACTCACCGCCCGGTGATCCCCGCGAAGCGCTCGAACACCTGGAGCAGCTCCGTCACCTGCTGCTGACGCTCGGAATCGTCGCCGCTGCGCATGGCGTCGGCGACGCACGTCTCGACGTGGGTGCCGAGCAGCAACTGGCCGACCTTGCCGAGAGCACCGCGCACCGCGGCGATCTGGATCAGCACGTCGACGCACGGCTGGTCGTCCTCGATCATGCGGCGGATGCCGCTCAGCTGGCCCTCGGCTCGCTTCAACCGTTGCACGAGCCGTCGTGTCTCCTGCTGCCGTTGGTGCATTCGCGAAACCTCCCGGAGTCGACTATACCCATACGGGGTATTGGTATCAACGGGTTGCCGGCGATCGCGCGGCCCGTCTGTGTCATCGGGCCACGGGCGTGGACTCGGGCCGAGCCGACGGGCGCTATGCTCGAAGGCCGCGGTGCGGTGCGAGTCCCCGTGGATGCCTCCGACTGCCCGGGTCGCGGCCGTCGCGGTCGCGGCGCCCCTCGCCGGCGCCGCGTGGAAACGGTGGAGATCACCGCCACGACCGTGCGCGCCACGGTCGACGACGCCGGGCTTCCCGAGGGCGAAACTAGCGCTGCTGGAAGGCCGTAGGAGGTGTGCTGTGGCACGTCAGCTGGCACGAGAGATCATCTTCGCGATCGGCGACAACATGCGGGAGGGTCTCGAACCGCTGTTGACCAAGACCCTGGCGCCGTCGCTCTACCAGGTCTACCTGCATCGCGAGGACTACGACCGTCTGCGCACCATCTTCCCGCAGATCGAGGAGGAGGCCCGTCTGCACCTCGACCAGCAGCTCGAGCGGCTCGACCAGGAGGCGGTGCCGGTGGCGCGCAAGGTGCGTGGCAAGCTGCCCGAACGTCTGCGCGGCGGCGACGACGGCGCCCCTGTGTCGCGTCATGTGCCGGCGGAGGGCGCCTGGCACTTCCGCTTCCAGGAGGACCCCAACGAGTCGCTGGAGCCGGGCGAGATCGAGGTCGTCTCCGAGCTGGCGGTCGGCGAGCTCCCCGACTACGGAGGCGGCAGCGCCACCCAGCGCATCGCGGTGTCGACGACGCGTCGGCTCGGCCGCAGCGCGACGCGCCGCCAGAGCACCGGCGAGTCGGCGACCTCCTCCGGCGCCGAATCGGCTGACGCGGTTGCGCGGCCGGCACCCGAAGTCGACATGGACCGCACCCTCGCCTCCGCCCGGCTGGTGCCGCCGCCGCTGGTCGGCGTGCTGCGCTGGCAGGACGACGACGGCGATCACCGTTTCGAGCTCGACAAGTCCGAGATCTTCGTCGGTCGCGGCGCCGTCGACGTCTGGGTCGACGTGCGGGTGCGCAGCAAGGCCGACGTCTCCAGGCGCCACCTGCGCATCGAACGGCGGGAGCCTGAGCCGGGCGCCGAGGCCGCGCGGCGCTACTGGGTCGAGGACCTCAGTCAGTTCGGGACCCGGCTGAACGGCGAGGAGCTCGATAGGCAGAGCCCGGTCGAGCTGCCCCCGAATGCGGTGCTCGAGCTCGCCTCCGTCCTCGAGCTGCGCTTCTCGGTGGAGCCTTCCGAGGCAGCGCGATGAAGCCTCTGCGCCGCACCGCGCGGCGACGCGCCCACGTGGCTCTCGTGCCGGTTCCTGCCGCGGCGAAGCGCCCTCGGGGGCCCCGGCGATGAGCGACTCCGTGGCCGGCGAGGGCCTGCGCATCGCCTGGAAGAGCGACGTCGGCACCCAGCGCGAGGGCAACGAGGACGTCGTCGTCTGCGAGCCGGAGCTCGGCCTGTTCGCGGTGATCGACGGCGTCGGTGGCGAGGTCGCCGGAGAGCGCGGCGCCGCCGAGGCGGCCGAGATCCTGCGCCGCCGGCTGCGCCGCGAGGAGGGCTCGACCGAGCGCCAGGTGCGCGAGGCGGTAGCGCTGGCGAACAACCGGCTCTACGAGCTCTCCGAGGACGATCCGTCGCTGCGCGGCATGTCGTGCGTGTTGACCGTGGCGCTCTTGCGTGCGCAGGAGATCGTCGTCGGCCACGTCGGCGACACCCGGCTCTACCTGATCGATCAGGACGGCATGCAGAAGGTCACCAGCGACCACTCTCCGGTCGGCCAGATGGAGGAGCTGGGCGAGCTCAGCGAGGCGGAGGCGATGCGCCACCCGCGACGCAACGAAATCTTCCGCGACGTCGGCAGCGCCTGGCGGGAGCCCGACGACGCAGACTTCCTGGAGATCTACCGCCGCGACTTCCCCGGCCAGGTGGCGATGCTGATCTGCTCCGACGGGCTGACCGACCAGGTCGGGACCGCGAAGATCCTCGAGGTCGTGCGGCGGTGCGCCGGACATCCGGGCGTCGCGGTCGACGAGTTGGTTCGCCTGGCCAACGAGGCCGGTGGCAAGGACAACGTCTCGCTGGTGCTGGTCGAGGGAGAGGACTTCGCGGCCGAGGTCCTCTACTCCGAGCGAGGCGCCGACGAGCTCGGCGACACCCGCCGACTGCAGACCGGCGACGCGCACGCAGCGCGGCAGGCCGGCAGCGAGGGCGCCCGGCTCGCCGTTGCCGGGGCGTCGGTGGGAGATCCCGGCCCGCCGGCGCCGAGGCGCTCCGCTGCCGCCGCGACCCATGGCCCGAGAGGCAGTGGCGACCGGCCGGCCGCCCTGCGCGGCGCCGCGGCGGCGCGCACCTCACGAATCCGCACCGTCGCCGGGGTGGCGGCGCTGGCCGCACTGCTGCTGCTCGGCTGGCTCCTGCTGGGCAAGCCGGGTGCGCCTCCGGCGGTGGAACGTGCGGCCGATCGCGTGACCCGGCGGATCGGTCTGGGTCCGGCCTGGACCCTCGAGGTCGGCCCCGGACGCGGCTACGAGACCATCGGCGCGGCGCTCGCCGACGCCCTCGGCGGGGATACGGTGCTGGTCGACGACGGCACCTACCGCGAGCGCCTGGAGCTGCGCTCGGGGGTCAGCGTGCGGGCACGCAACCCACGGGCGGTGGTGCTCGAGACCGCCGCCGAGAGCAGCGCCGACGATGGCGCCGCGGTGCTCGCCGAGAGGGTGCGCAACGCCCGCCTCGAAGGGATCAGCATCGCCGTCTCCGGCGAGGCGGCGTCTGGGGCAGCGGGCAGCGACGCCGGCCTGCCGGTGGCGCTGCGGTTGATCGATGCCCGAGTCGAGCTCAGCGACCTGGAGATCTCCGGCTCCACCGATGCCGCCATCGAGGCGCTCGGCGCCGACGACAGCATCATCGTCCGCTCCTACCTCCGCGACCACCGCGGCGCCTGCGTCCGGATCGCGCCGCGTGCCACCACCGAGGTGCTCGAGAACCTCTTCGTGCGCTGCGGCCAGGATGGATCGCAGCCGGCGATCGACGCGCGGGAGGCGATCGGAGCCGTGGTGCGAGGCAACGACTTCCGAGACAACCGGGTGGCGCTGTGGGCGGGGCTGAGGCCGCTCGAGGAGCTGCAGTTGGTCAACGACTTCGACCTCGATCCGGATCAGCAGGTGGTGTCTGGACCGCCGCTGAGGGAGCCGACGCCACCGGCCACCGACGGCGCCGCGACCGGAGCCGGTGCGGGAGGCGGCGGCGGCAGTGGAGGAGGCTCGGATTGAGCCGCCAGCCGGCATCCGCGGCGGCCTACACCATCGGCCGCTTCGAGCTGCGTCGTCACCTGGGACGCGGCGCCATGGGGGACGTCGAGCTGGTGTGGGATCCACGCAGCGGCCGCGAAGTGGCGCTCAAGTGGATGCGTCTCGAATCCAGCGATCCGGATGCGTTGGCTGCCGAGCGTCAGGGCGCCGAGCTGCAGCGTCGCGTCGCCGAGATCGCCCCGCAGGTCGCCGGAGTCTGGGAATACGGCGAGCTCGACGACGACCTGCGCGGCAGACTGCTCTACGTGGCGATGGAGTACGTCGACGGCGTCGACCTGGTGACCGTGCTGCGCGACCAGGCTGGTAGGGCCCTGGCGCTACCGCGGGCTCTGCACATCGCCGACGAGCTGCTCAGCGTGCTGGCGACGCTGCACGAGTACGAGACCGAGATCGACGGGCGCCGCATCAAGTGCGTGCTGCACGGCGACATCAAGCCGGAGAACCTGCGCCTGCAGCCGGGCGAAGGCGGGGAGAGACTGCGCATCCTCGACTTCGGCGTCGCCAAGCACCTGACCCTGACCCGTCAGGCGACCCGCAACCTGTTCGGTTCCTATCCCTACACGCCGCCCGAGCGGCTGCGCACCGGCATGGTCGACGAGCGCTCCGACCTGTGGGCGGCGGGGGTCATCCTCTACCAGATGCTCGCCGGCCGCTCGCCGTACGCGGCGACCTCGGCCGAGCAGCTCGAGCGCGAGCTACGCACCCGGCCGGCGACGCCCCTGGGCGAGGCGGTCGTCAGCGGGGCGTACCCAGATCCACTGTTGCGGCTGGTCGATCGCTCGCTCGCCTTCGATGCGCAGGACCGGTTCTCCTCCGCCCGGGAGATGCGCGAGGCGCTGCGTGGAGTGGAGATCTCGCCAGAAGCCGGTGCCGCCTCGCCGGCCGGCCAGCCGGCGGCTGGCAGGTTCCCGCCGTCGGCGCCGCCGACCGCCGACGAGGCCACCCGACGCACCGCGTCGACCGGCGCCTCGGAGGCAGACGACGTCGAAGCGACCCGGCGCACCGCGCCGCTCGCTCCGGTGCCCCTGCCGACTGCGGAGGCACCGCCGGGACTGCCGCCGCTGCCGGGAGTGGCGGCGCCGCCATCCTCCTCGCAGACACGGCGCACCGTGCCGCCGCCGCCACCACGCTCGAGCTCCGGCGAGACCCGCGGCCGGCGACCTGGCGCGGTGGCGCCGACGACCTCCTCCGCCTCCGGGACCGGATCCGCCGCGGCGCCGGAATCGTCGGTCACGCCGGCTCAGGCGTCCTCCACCCGCCGCACCTCGGGCCGTCGTCGCCGGCGGCTGCCGCGCTGGCTGTGGATCGGCGCCATGATCTTCCTGGTGCTGCAGTACTCCGCCCACAACGCAGCCCGCTCGGTTGTCGCCGAGGTGACGAGCGAGGCCCGGCCCGATGTCGACCAGGCGCTGTCGGCGTACCGTTTCGCTGCCCGCATGCGCCCGTTCGATCTCGGCCTGGGTGAGGCGCGCCGCGCGCTGCGCGGAGCGCTGGTCGAGTCGGCGGAGCAGGTGATCGCCGCCTTCTCGGGTGAGGCGGCGGTGCCGCGCCAACGCGACTGGCAGCAGGCCCACGAGCACCTGAGGGCCGCCATCCAGCTGGGCCGGGACGACGACGGGGTGCGCGCCCGGCTGCACTACACGCAGGCGCACGACGATCGCATCGCGGCGCGCTCGGCGTGGAACGAACGCGACCGGGACGGCGCCCGCAACCTCTGGAACCGGTCGATCCAGGGCTTCGAGCGGGCCGCGGAGCTCGATCCGGAGTGGCCCGACCCCTATCTCGGCCTGGCGCGCATCCACGCCTACGAGGTGTTCGACCTGGGGCGCCTCGAACAGGCGCTGCGCTCGGCCCTCGGCCGCGGCTACACCTGGGCCGACCGCGAGAAGGCGCAGCTCGCGGACGCCCACCGCACGCAGGCCCGGCGCCTGGTCTCGGACGCCGACGAGCTGCGCGGCAGCGACGTCGAACGCGAGCGCGACCTGCTGCTCGAGGCGCGCGACCACCTGGCGCTGGCGGTGTCGATGTACGAGCAGATCCCCGGCTTCGGCAACGCAGCGCAGAACCGCGATCTGGCGCGCACCGCGATCGACGAGATCGAGCAGCGGCTCGGTGGCCGGAGACGCCTGTGAGCCACGTGGCTGCTCGGCGGAGAACGCGATGGTCGTGACCCGGCGCAGCGCCGCGCCGCAGCCGGACGCGGCGCGCACCCGTCGGCGGGCGCCCGTGTCCGGCGCGCGCGGCGGTGGCTTCGCTGGCCTCGGTGACTGGGGCCGTGCACGTCGTCGCGAGCGCTGGGCGCTGCTGGCGATCACGCTGCTGACCGTGCTTGCGGCCCACCTGGTGACTCATCGCAGCCTCGAGCGCGCCGAGCGGACCTTCTCGGGTTGGGACGGGGGTCCCGGTGTGCCGGGGTCGGCGGAAGACGTCGCCGCCGAGACCGCGGCGGCCTCGCCGGCGAGCTCACCGCTGGACCTCAACCGCATCGAGGATGCTGGCGAGCTCGAAGCGGTTCTCGGCGCCTGGAGCGATCCCCGCGAGCGACGACTGATCGCCGAGAGCGTGCTGGCGGCGCGCGACGCCGTCGGTCCGTTCCCCAACGTCGGAGCGTTGGCCGCCCTCTCCGTCGGCGGCGAGGAGGTCGCGGGCCGCTCCTACCCGAGACTCGGGCCGCGGCTCGAGGCCGAGCTCGCGGCGCTTTCCGCCGCGGCAGGCGGCAGCGATCCCGCCGCAGCGGCGCCCGAGGTGGCTCTCTTCTCGGCCGCCGAGCTGAGGACGCTCAAGCCGCTGGTGGTGGTGCGTCAGGGGGACTCGGTGCGCCGCCTGCTGCGCGGCTGGACCCTGCTCCTGATCGCCGCTCTGTGGAGCGTGCATCTGATCTGGACGGCGTTCGCTCCCCAGATCGACGAGGCGTTGCTGCCCGCGGCCGCGGCTCTCGTCGGTCTCGGCCTGCTGATGATGGTGGCGGTGCGCGACCCGCTGCGCGACCTGGTGCTCGCCGGTCGATTCGTCCAGGGAGCGGTCGCCGGGCTGGCGCTGTGCTGCGTCGTCGCGATGATCCCGCTGCAGCGACTGCGGCTGCAGCGACACGCTGCCTGGGCGCTGGTCGCGGCGTTCGGCCTGTCGGTGCTGCTGCTCCTCTTCGGCAGCGGTCCCGGCAACAGCGACGCCAAGGTGAACCTGTTCGGCTTCCAGCCGGTCGAGGCGATCAAGCTGCTGGTGGCCGTGTTCCTGGCCGGTTACCTCGCCGAACGGTGGGAGCTGCTGCGCGAGGTCGAGGAGCGGCGCAGCGAGCTGCGGCCGCTCGGCAACAGACTGAGCGTGCCGCGTCTCGAGTACCTGGCTCCGCCGGCGGTCGCCATCGCGGCGGTGCTCGCCTTCTTCTTCTTGCAGAAGGACCTCGGGCCGGCGCTGGTGATCGGCGGCCTCTTCCTGATCCTCTACAGCACCGCCCGCCGCCGGGTCGGCCTCGCGCTGGCGAGCACGGCGGTGCTGCTGCTGGGCTTCTGGGTCGGCTACCTCCTGGGCGTGCCGGCGACGGTGCGCGGACGCATCGAGATGTGGTTGTCGCCGTGGAGCAGCGACTTCCGCGGCGGTGACCATCTGGCGCATTCGCTCTGGGCGTTCGGCTCCGGGGGGCTGCTCGGTCGGGGTCTCGGTCGCGGTGATGCGGGCTTCGTGCCGGAGGCCCACACCGACATGGTGCTTGCGGCCCTCGGCGAGGAGCTCGGCGCTTTCGGCGTGCTGCTGGCGCTCGGCCTGTACGCGCTGATCTGCTGGCGGGCCCTGCACGCCGTGCGGCGCGCCGCGGGTGCCTTCGGCTTCTTCCTCGGCCTCGGCCTGGTGGTGGCGATGGTGCTGCAGATCGTTCTCATCGTCGGCGGTGTGCTCGGGCTGCTGCCCCTCTCCGGCGTGGTGACGCCGTTCCTCTCCTACGGCCGCTCCTCGATGCTGGCCAACTTCGTCGCCCTGGGTGCGATCGCTTCACTGAGCGCCGCGGCGCGAGAGGGCGCGTCGGAGAGCACCGCGGTGACGGCGCTGCGCCCGGCGCTGCGTCCGATCGCCGTCGCGTTCGCGCTCGTCGGTGTGGTACTCGCCGCCCGCGTCCTCTGGCTGCAGGGCGTCGCCGCCGATCGAGTCGCCGCCCGGGCGACGTTGGCGCTGCAGGCCGATGGCGAGCGCCGCCACGCCTACAATCCTCGGCTGCTCCAGATCGCGCGGCAGATCGGGCGTGGCGCCATCGTCGATCGCAACGGCATCGTGCTGGCGACCAGTGCCCGCGGCGATCTCGGCACCCACGCCGCGATCTTCGCCGAGCTCGGACTCGACGACCTGACCCGGCGCTCGCTGCGGCAGGCCGACGAGCGGCTCTATCCCCTCGGGGGTTACGCCTTCCATCTCCTCGGAGACCTCAATGCGCGCCGTGGCTGGGGGGCGCCGAACAGCTCCTACCTCGAGCGCGATCTGTCACCTTGGCTGCAGGGTTTCTCGGTCGCCGCGAGCGGCGTCGCCGGTGCAGGCGGCGCCGGAGGCTCCGGGACCACGGCGCCGCTCGATCACTCGCCGCTGCTTCCGCTGCTGCGCCACGGCTTCGAGTCGCGGCGCCGCGACGTGCAGGAGCTGCTGGCGCGCGATCGCACCCTGCGCACCACGGTCGACGCCCGGCTGCAGGTGGCCGCGGCGCGTATCCTGGAGAGCGCGGTGGCGCGGGCCGACGCCCGCCGCGGCGCGCTGGTGGCGCTCGACGCGGAGACCGGCGCCGTGCTCGCTCTCGTCAGCGTGCCCTGGCCGACGCTCGACGCCGAGGAGCCTCCCCCGGACGAGGCTCTGCTCGACCGGGTGCGTTACGGCCTCTACCCGCCGGGATCGACCTTCAAGCTGGTGACGGCGATCGCTGCGCAGCGGCGGGGAGTCGGCGATCGCGAATACGTCTGTGAGCGGCTGGGGGACGGGCGGGCCGGCCAGCAGGTGCGCGGCTGGGGTCGCCCCATCCGTGACGATCCGAGGGTGCAGCGGCCTCATGGCCGGGTGGACCTGGAGCGCGGGATCGCGGTGTCCTGCAACGCCTACTTCGCGCAGCTGGCGGTCTACGACGTCGGCGCACGGGCGCTGCTCGAGACGGCAGCAGAGCTCGGCATCGACGTCGCGTCACCGAACACACCCGAGGCGCTCGCCGATGCGCTGCCGCAGGCGGCCTACGGTCAGGGACAGGTCGTCGCCTCGCCGCTGGAGATGGCGCGCGTCGCGGCGACCGTGGCGACGGGCGGGCTGCTGCCCGAGGCCCACTGGGTCGAGGGTGGGGCCGAAGGGCCGGCCGCCGAGCCGCGGCGGCTGATCTCGCCGCAGGAGGCGCAGCGCCTCGCGGAGGCGATGCGCAGGGTGGTCAGCGAGGGCTCGGCGTCGCGGGCGTTGGCCGGCCTGCTGCCAGCGGTCGCCGGCAAGACCGGTACCGCCGAGGTCGCCGGCGCGCCGTCGCACGCCTGGTTCGTCGGTTTCGCGCCGTACTCGGCTGGCGGCCGCCGCATCGCCATCGCGGTGCTGATCGAGAACGGCGGCTACGGCGGTCTCGAAGCCGCTGGCGCCGCCGGACGCCTGGTGCAGGCGGCGAGCCGTCTGGGGATCCTCTGACCGCGTAGCGGAGCCGTAACGGAGAAGGACCGATGCAGCGAGAAGACGAGGAGAGGCGGGCGTTGGCGGCGACCGATCGGGAGCGCCCGAGCGGCGAGGACGAGGCCTCCGCGGAGCAGACCTCGGAGCCTTCCGTCGAAGACGCCGGGGAGTCGACCTCAGAGCGGCCTCCCCGGTCCGTCGCCGGCCCGCACCGGTCGTCCTCCGGCGAGAAGGAGGACGGAGGCGATCCGGGCGGCGCGGCGGATGGTGGAGGTGAGGTCGAGGTCGCCGTCGAACGGCAGGGCGCGCCGGCGTCTTCGGCCGCCGCGAGCGCCGGGTCCGGCAGCGCCGAAACACCGAGTCGGGTCGAGGGCTGGTGGCGCCGCTTCGATGCCTGGCGGTCTCGCCTGCAGCAGCCGTGGCGCAGCGGCGACTCCCTGGTCGAGCTGACGCAGGCGGTGCGTCGCGACCTCGAGAGGACCCTGGAGCCGCTGGGCGGCGGCCGGAGGGTCTTTCCCTACGCGGGGGTCGTGGTGGTCCTGCAGCCGCGCGGCCCCGAGCAGGAGACCCTCTACCGCGCTGCCCTCGCCGAAGGTTGGCAGGAGCAGCTGCGCGAAGCGGTGGTCGAGCGCCTGCACGAGGCCGGCGCCCGACTGGATCGGCTCGATCTCGAGGTCCAAGTCCAGGTCGAGGAGCCCGAAGTGGACCCGGCCGAGGGCGCTTCGAGGTCGGCCTCGCCGGGCGAGTCCGCCGACGCCGGCCCCGCCTACCGACTCGAGCTGGTGCCGTTTCGCGAGGGCGATGCGGCGCGTCGGGCAGCGTCTGCCGGCGGGGAGGGCGATCGCGAAGGCGCGGCGGGCGGCGCTGCACCGGTGGATCGGGGCGAGGCGACGCCTCTACGTCTGGTGGTCGAGGAGGGCGCTGCGCAGCAGGACGTCTACGAGTTCGAAGGCGGCTCCTCCCCCCGCATCGCGATCGGTCGCATGCGCGACGTCTTCGACCAGCACGGCCGGATCCGAAGGCGCAACGATCTCGCCTTCGAGGACGACGGCGAGGTCAACGGCACCGTCTCCCGCGAGCACGCGCAGATCGCCTATCAGGCCGGTACCGACGACTACTGGTTGATCGACGATCGCAGCTCGTACGGCACCCGCATCTTCCGCGACGGCCGCGCGATCGAGGTCAGCAGTCGCGACCGGCGCGGCATCCGACTGCGCCAGGACGACCGCATCTACCTGGGTCGCGCCGTGCTTCGGGTCGAGCTCGGTCCGGCCGCAGCTGGATGAACCGGGCTTCGACGCGGCGGCGCCGGGGCGTGGTCAGCGCGGCAGGCGCAGCACCTGCCCGGGTCGGATCGTCGCCGAGCGCAGCGAATTGGTGCGCTTGAGCGCGCCGACCGAGGTGTCGTGGCGCTTGGCGATCGCCCACAGGGTGTCGCCCTGCGCCACCCGGACCACGTCGGGGCGCTCGGGCTCGCCCTGCCGGAGGCGCGCCACGTAGTCCTTGTACTGGGTCGGGAAGAGGGCGACGTGGTAGTGCGGAGGGCGCGATTCGTAGGCTGCCTCGAGGACCCTGCGACCCTCGAGATGCAGCAGCACGCCTTCGAGCCAACGGCGGCAGGAGCGTGAGCGGCTGCGGCGCAGATCGATGCCCATTCCCGCCTGGTGCACCGAGTTGCGCGACGCGTTCGGCGGCTGCTCGAGCCGTGGCCGGGTCAACGAGGTGACCACCAGCTTCTCGTCGCAGGCGGCTCGGTACTGATTGGAGAGCCGCTCGATGAAGAGCACCACTTCAGGGCGAGCGTAGGGATACGAGACCCCAGAGAGCTCGAAGTTGCGGTTCGGCGAGACCCTGATGAGGTAGCCGCGATCGGCGAACTGTTTGACCTGGGTGCCGGTGCGCAGGAAGGTGAAGTCGTGGTCGCGCGCGACCTGGACCTGGCGCGACATCGCCGAGGAGCTCGGGCGCAGCGACTGCGCACCCACCGACGAGGCGAGCAGGACGAGCAGCGCCACGACCGGGAGAGCGGCGGCGATCGCGCGACGAGGCTGAGGGGATCGGCTCGGCGGCTTCATCGGCTCCAGGAGGTTCGAGCGATTCGGCAGGGAGGGCTTCGGCGACGACGAGCGCAAACAAACCCAGAGACGGAGTCGGCGGCGCGTGCTTGCGCGGCCGCCGGAGCAGCGCCACAGCGTCGATCCCGAGGGTCGGTTTGCTGCGTCTATCCTACGCGTTTTCTAGCAATTCTGTTTCGCCAGCGGGGAAGCGACGGCAGCGCGCCGGGCGAAGGGCTCCGACGGGTGCCGTCGGCGGTCGCCCCGTCGCGCCTTTCCCCTACGGACCGGTGCCGTCGTTTCTCCTCCCGGCTCTTCGCCAGGGGCGCCCTGCGCGAAGGGTTACGGGCTCTCGACCGAGATCAGCTCGACCTCGAAGATCAGCGCTTCGTTGGGGCCGAACTTGGCGCCCGGAGGCGACTGCTGCCCGTAGGCGAGGCCGGCTGGGATGAACAGCTTGTACTTGGCACCCGGGCTCATCAGCTGCAGTCCCTCGGTCCACCCGGGGATCACCTGGCCGAGTCCGAAGGTGACCGGCTCGCCGCGCTGCACCGAGCTGTCGAAGACCTCGCCGTCGATCGTGGTGCCGTGGTAGTGCACCGTCACCCGGTCGGTGGCGGCCGGCTTGGCGCCCTCGCCCGACTCGATCACCTCGTACTGCAGACCGCTGTCGGTGGTCACGACGCCCTCGCGCTGCGCGTTCTCGGCGAGGAACGCCTCGCCCGCGGCGAGGTTCTCCTGACCCTCCGCCTGCATCCGCGCCTGGCGCTGCTGCATGAGCTGCTGCTGGAACTGCTGCAGGGTCTGGCCGATCTCCTGGTCGGTGAGCTGGAGATCCTCGCCGGCGATCGCCTCCCGTAGGCCACGCACCAGCATGTCGACGTCGATGTCCGAGGCGTCCTGAGCCAACTGCTGCCCGAAGTTGACGCCGATGGCGTAGGCCGCCTTCTGCTCGAAGGTCTCGAGCGAGCCCTCCTGGGCGCTGGTCGGGGAGTCGGCGCAGGCGGTGAAGAGGAGCGCTGTGGTGGCGAAGGCGATGCGGAGAGCTGCAGTCATGGGATCCTCGCGAGCCGCTTCGTCGTGGTCGGCCTCGTCCTCGGCGGCGGATCGATCCGACGCATTGAGACGCACGCAACCTCGCGCTGGGAGCGGCAGTTTGGTTGGGGAGAGTTCAGGGACGTGGGGCGAAGTGGAGCGGGGCGCAGCGGCTGCCCGGATGGGGAGGCTGCAGAGCGCCGTGCCGGCCGTCGCCGAGTTCCAGCGGTGCCCGCGGACTTCTGGGACACCCACGTTCGCGGAGCAGTCTAGCCGCGCGCCAGCTTCTCGAACCAGGAGCGGTAGACGCGCGTTGGCTGGGCGCCCATCAGCACGCCGGCCGACTTGGCCTCGGGGTCCGTGACTTCGGCCCGCACCGCAGGGGCGCCCGAGGCGCCGAAGAATAGGGCCTCACGGTGCTCCGCCCGTACGCGGGCCTCCCAACGTGACGCGTCTCGGGGGCATTCCCCCAGTCCGGCGTGACGCCAGAGATCAGCGAGCACGTCTGCCGAGGTGATGTCGCGGTGGTCGCGGAAGTAGGCTTCGAACAGCGAGCGGTGCAGCGCCTCGGCGCGGCGACCCAGAGGCCGCGTCTCGGCATCAGTCGTGTCGTCGGAGCGACCGCCCGCCTGCTGGAGCTCGCGCTCTCGCGCCTCCTGCATCCAGAGATGCGGCGGCAGGCTGTGCGAAGGGGGGCCGTCGTCGCTCGACCATCCCGGGCGGAAGCCCGCCGCGGGCTCCTCCTCGGCGGCGCGCCGCCACGAGCCGGTGTAGTCGCGGAACTGCTCGAGAGACCTCGGGCTGGCGGCCTGCTCGGGGCGCAGCAGGAAGCTCTTCCAGCGCAGCTCGAGTCTCTGCCCAGAGGCAGCCAGCTCGTCCTGGAGCGCTCGCAGACGGACCTCTGCGACCCAGCACCAGGGTCAGAGGTAGTCGGAGTAGACGACCAGGGTGACTTCTCGGAGGGTGTCGGTGCTGTCGTTGGGGTCGTCGTTGCGCATGCGGTGCCCGGGGCAGCCGGGGGAGGTCGTTGCCTGAGTCTAGTCGCTGGCGTGAGGTGCCGCTCTACGGCGACGACCGTCCGCGCGACGTCAGCGGGGCCGCCGAATGCGTATCCCGAGAGTGAACAGGCAGCCGACGATCCGAACCGGCGCCCCCCGGGATCCGGACATTCGCTGTGCGATGAAAGATCGAGCGTGCTTGCCGACCGCGAACTCCGGGAGGGCAGACCGATGATCACGAAGCAACCACCGAGCGTCCGCGTCCTGACTCCGCTGCTCGTGCTGGCGACGCTGATCCTGGCGGAAGCCGCAGCGGCGCAGCCGGTTCTTCCGGCCGTCACCAAAGGCGCAGGAATCTTCTCCGGCCCCCTCGACGTCTGTCTGATGCCGGCTCCGCCGGCCCCGGCAGTTCCGATCCCCTATACGGCGGTCGTCGTCGAATCCGGTGGCGGTTTCGCCAAGAAGGGCGACAAGGTGAAGATCAAGATCCGCGGCGAAGGTCTCGAGAGGATCGGCTCGGTGGAGCTCTACCAGAACGGCCGCAAGGTCACCAACATCAAGGCGATGCTCCAGCGCCCGCGAGCGGGAATGCGGAACTCGACCGAGCGCGAGCTGACGCTGACCGTGGTCCGCGTCTTGCCCGCTCCTCTCGAGACGATCCGAATCCGCAGGCGCGTATCGACGGCGCCGGTCCTCTTCGAGCACCGAATCCCGGTGAACGCCATGTAGCCGGCGTTCGAGCTCGGGGCCGCTCCGCGGCACACGAGCCGATCGGCGTAGAGTCAGGGCCGTGATGGCCGAAGACCCCGGCAGCGGCGCCTGGCACGGCACCTCCTGGCAGTTCCCCGATCCCGACGAGAACGGCGCCCCAGACGTCGTCGGGCTGGGCGCCGATCTCGAGCCCGGCACCCTGATGACGGCGTACTGCAAGGGCATCTTCCCGATGCCGCTGTGCGCCGGCGGCCCGATCGCCTGGTGGTCGCCCGATCCGCGCGCGGTGCTCGAGCCCGAACGCCTGCACGTCGGTCGCAGCCTGCGCAAGGCGGCGCGGCGCTACCGGGTGCGGGTCGACGCCGCCTTCGAGGCGGTGATCGACGCCTGCGCCGACCCGTTGCGGCCCAACGGCTGGATCGACCGCAGGATCCGCGACGCCTACGTCCGCCTGCACCGCCTCGGCCTGGCACACTCGGTCGAGGCCTGGGACGACGACGGCCTGGCCGGGGGCCTCTACGGCGTTTCGATCGGCGGTTTCTTCGCCGGCGAGTCGATGTTCTTCCACCGCCGCGACGGCTCCAAGGTCGCGCTGCTCGGACTCGTCGAGAGACTGGCGGGCGCCGGGGACGGCGTGCTGCTCGACGTACAGTTCCTCACCCCTCACCTGCGCAGCCTGGGGGCGCGCGAGATCCGCCGAACTGAGTACCTGCGGCGGCTGCAACGGGCGCTGGCGCTGCCGGCGCTCGACTGGCGGGCCGGGGCCGCCGCGCCTGACCGGATGGCGGTGTCTGGGAGACTGTCGGAGCTCCGCCCGCCGCAACCGCGGGGCGACGACGAAGCTGGAGGCCGAGCCGATGAGCGACGCGACGGGAACTCCTGACCAGGACGGCTGCGAGCACGAAGCGGCGCTGACCCGCCGCACTCTGGTGCTGGACGGGGGCGTGCGCATCCATGCCCTTCTCGCCGGGCCGGAGAACCACGACGCCTCCGTCGAGCTCCCGCCGCTGGTGCTGTTCGTGCACGGCTTCCCCGAGTCCTGGTACTCCTGGCGGCACCAGCTCCGCGCCGTCGCCGCCGGCGGTTGGCGCGCCGCGGCGATCGACGTCCGCGGCTACGGCCGCTCCTCGAAGCCGGTACGGATCGACGAGTACCGGATGCTGCGCCTGGTTGCAGACGTCGTCGGCGTCGCCGACGCGCTGGCGCCCGAGACCCGCGTCTACCTGGTCGGCCACGACTGGGGTGCCCCGATCGTCTGGAACTCGGCCCTGCTGCGACCGGACCGCTTCGCCGGTGTCGCCGGGCTCAGCGTGCCCTGGGCTCCCACCACCGCCACCCGGCCGAGCGAGGCGTTCCGGGCGATGGCCGGAGAGCGCGAGTTCTACATCGAGGTCTTCCAGCAACCGGGCCGGGCCGAGGCCGAGATCGAGCGCGACGTGCGCGGCTGGCTGCTCGGCTTCTACTTCAGCGCCTCGGGCGACGCTCCTGCCGGCACCAACATCGCGTTGGTGGAGCGTGGCGGCGAGGTGCGCTCGAAGCTGGTGTATCCCGAGGACGGCACGATGCCCGCGTGGCTGACCGAGGAGGATCTCGACTTCTACGTCGCCGAGTTCGAGCGCAGCGGCTTCACCGGCGGGTTGAACCGCTACCGCAACGTCGACCGCGACTGGGAGGACTTCGCGGCTTTCCGCCGACGGCCGATCGAGATCCCGTCGCTCTTCATCGGCGGCGGCAAGGACGGGCCCACCGTCTGGGGGCGCCCGGCGATCGACCGCTTCGGCGACACCCTGCCGGGTCTGCGTGGCTGCCACATCCTCGACGGCTGCGGCCACTGGATCCAGCAGGAACGCGCCGCTGAGGTCAACCGCCTGCTGCTCGACTTCCTGGCTGCCTGCGAGCAGCGCCGGACGGCCGTCGAGTAGACGTCGGAGGGAACTTCGGGGCTCCGATCGGTCAGCGCCTGGTCCGGATCGATTCCGCTCGGCCAGTGCAATGCGGCGTCGCGATCAGGGCCCTGGGTGACCATCCATGCTGGCACCGGGTCCTCCTCGGAGCGGGCCCGCGGGCCCTGCCACGGTCGTCCCGCCCGCCCCGCCTGACCTGCCGTCTCTCGATCCCTCTACCTCCGGTCTTCTCGAAGATTCTCCGACTTTTCTCGGTGTCGATGACCGATGGCGCCACTCGATCTCGTATGTATCGAGTGAAGGAACCACATCACGGGAGCCGTCGCGCCCCCTGAGGTCGGTCGTGGACTCGCAGATCAGAGATCGGCGGGTCCCGCAGGCGATCGACCCTGCGGCGGCCCGGCCAGAGAACCCCAACCCAGGAGGGAGAACGAATGAACCCGAGCGGATCCGATCGAACAGTCCCCCGCATCCCCACCGTCCTGCTGGCGCTCTGCGCGCTGGTGGCGCTCGGCACTGGCGGCGCGCTGGCGGCGCCACCCGCCGGCACCATCGTCGACATCGAGAACACCGGCGACAAGCTGCTGTTCTACCCGGCGGTCGAATTCGAGCGCATGATCCTCACCGTCACCGGCCCCTGCGGCTACGAGTTCCGCCAGGTCACCAAGGACCGGGAGATGGTCTTCGCGCTCGACGAGCGGACGATCGACGGCGTCTACCGCTTCTACGTCACCCGCGAGGAGGAGGTGGACGGCAACATCGTGCAGATCCTGCGCGAGGCGCGGGCGGAGAACGACGCCGAGACCCCGAAGGCACTGTGCCGTGAGGGTCTGCTGCCGGCGCCGCCGCTGTCGCAGACCTCCGGCTTCCTCGTCGACCGCGGCCGCATCATCTACGACCCCGAGGCAATCGAGGATCGTTCGGTGGCCGGTCCGGCCACCGTCACCAGCTCCTTGGGTCATGGCGCCGGCGGCAACGGTGGCAACGGTGGCGATGATGGAGGCATCCAGGTGGTCACCGCGGCGGACTTCGTCATCAACGACGACCTGATCGTCGACGGTTCCGCGTGCATCGGCTTCGACTGCGTCAACGGCGAGGTCTTCTCCTTCGACACCATCCGGCTCAAGGAGAACAACCTGCGGATCAAGTTCGACGACACCTCGGTCGTGCCGAGCTTCCCGGCCAACGACTGGCAGCTGACCGCCAACGAGTCGGCGAACGGCGGCGCCTCGAAGTTCTCGATCGAGGACGTCAGCGGCGGCCGCACCCCGTTCACGGTCGAGGCGAACGCCCGCAGCCACTCGCTCTACGTCGACGACGGCGGCCGGATCGGCAGCCGCACCTCGACCCCCTCGGTCGAGATCCACACCATCGACGGCGACACGCCGACCCTGCGCCTGCAGCAGGACGGCTCCTCCGGCTTCGAGCCGCAGACCTGGGACGTGGCCGGCAACGAGACCAACTTCTTCGTCCGCGACGTGACCAACGGTTCGACCCTGCCGTTCCGCATCCGCCCGAGCGCGCCGAGCAACTCGATCTTCATCGACGTCGACGGCGATGTCGGTCTCGGGACCTCCTCGCCCGAGGCGGCCCTCGAGGTGGCCTCGACGTCCGGTGCGTTCGAGAACGTGCTGAAGCTCGAGAACAACTCGGGTGTCGGCTTCATCCTCGACAACACCACCGCCGACGCAGTGTTCATCTCGGTGAACAACGGCGGCACGGCCTACACGGTGAACTACGACGACGGCGACCCCGCCGAGTTCTCGCTGGACGCCGACGGCAACGTCACCCTCAGCGGCACGATCACCACCACCGGCGGCACCTGCGGCGGCGGCTGCGACCTCGTCTTCGCGGACGGATACGACCTGCCGACGATCGAGGAGCATGCGGCCGAGATGTGGGCCAAGGGGTACCTGCCCAACGTCGGGCCGACTCCGGAGAACGCCCCGATCGATCTCGGCGACAAGACCGGCCGGATCCTCAACGAGCTGGAGCACGCCCACATCTTCATCGCGCAGCTGAACACGCAGCTCAGTGAGAGCCGCAGTGAGTTCGAGCGTGAGCTGGAGGCGAAGGACGCCGAGCTCGCCGAGATGAAGGACCGTCTCGCCCGTCTCGAAGGTCTGCTGATCGGCTCGCCCACCGTGGACTGATCACCTCGGTCCCGGCATCCTCGACAGGGCCGTGACCCGCTGCTGCCGCTCACCGGCGGCGGCAGCGACGGCACTCCCGGCCGGGACTGCGAGTGGATCTCCAGGCAGCCGCCGCTCCGTCGGTTCGACCTCGAACCGCGGACGGCGGCTGTTCTGCGTCCTGTCGGATCGATCGAGCTCGTGCTCGCTGCCTGGGCAGGTGAGCTGCGCATCCTGGCTGGGGGGTGCGCCGATGGGGTAAGATCCGGTCCTTCCTCTTCATGGTGCACGTAGGACGCTTCACGAAACTCCCACACGGAGAGCGCAACAAACGTCCTGCGAGTCTGTTCTAGTCTCTGGGAATCGGAAGGAAACGCCTTCTGTCGTGGCCTGGCGGCTGAGAGCGGAGAGCCTTCTCACTCGTCCCCTGAGGGGACACCCGGTGTGGCGGGGTCTGGAACCACACGTCTCAAGGGAGATCCATCTGATGACAAGTGCCCGCAGAATCCTCGGAATCCGCAGAGTCCTCCTCGCCCTCATGGTGCTCGGCGTGCTCGCGCAGCCGCTCGCCGCCGCGGGCGTGAGAGCCAACCTCGACGCCAACACCGTCGACTTCGAAGTCGACGCGAGCTACCGCAGCGTCACGGTTCGCGTCAGCGGTCAGGGCCACATCGCCGAGCAGATCTTCGGCGCCGACGAGGCGCTGGTCTTCTCACCGGCCGAGCACGGCCTTCCGGACGGCAGCTACACCTTCGAAGCCACCGTCAACGTCGAACGGCCCGACGTGCGCACGGACGGCGCGCCCGAGATCACCGAGCGCATCGCCGCCTTCGGCTACTTCACCCTCGAAGCCGGCGCCATCGTCGACCGGGGCAGTGAGGAGCCGATCGCGTCGATCAGCGCTCCCGCTGCCGGAAACGACGGCATCCAGACGGTGACCAGCCGTGATCAGGTGATCAGTGACGATCTGATCGTCGACGGCTCCATCTGCGCCGGTCTCGACTGCGTCAACGGCGAGAGCTTCGGCTTCGACACCCTCCGCCTGAAGGAGAACAACCTGCGGATCAAGGCGCAGGACACCAGCAACTCGGCCAGCTTCCCCTCCAACGATTGGCAGATCACCTTCAACGACTCGAGCAACGGCGGCGCCAACAAGTTCTCGATCGACGACATCGACGGCGGCCGCACCCCGTTCACCATCGAAGCCGGCGCTCCGAGCCACTCGCTCTACGTGGACGACGGCGGGCGGATGGGCTTCGGCACCGCGACCCCGGTGGTCGAGATGCACGTCGTCGACGGCGACACCCCGACGCTGCGCCTGGAGCAGGACGGGTCGTCAGGCTTCACGCCGCAGACCTGGGACGTCGCCGGCAACGAGACCAATTTCTTCGTCCGCGACGCGACGAACGGCTCGAGGCTCCCGTTCAAGATCAGGCCCAGCGCGCCGACGAACTCGCTCTACGTCGATACCGACGGTGACGTCGGACTCGGTACCGCCAGTCCCACGGCGGCTCTCGACGTGACGCGCTCGAACGGGGGCGCGGCGATCTTCGTTCGCGAAACGAGCTCGACCACCTCGTTCCGCAATCTGCTCGAGTTGACGAACAACGGTGGCGTGGGCTTCGTGCTCGACAACACCAGCACCGCCGGAGTCGAGGACGAGGTGTTCATCTCGGTGAACAACCCGGGCACGGCGTTCACCATCAACTTCAACGACTCTGCGGGCACCGAGTTCTCGCTGAGCGCTGCAGGCGACCTCACGCTCGAAGGCCAGATCTTCACCGAGGTCGGCGCCTCCTGCAACGCGGGCTGTGACGCCGTCTTCTCGCCGGAGTTCGATCTGCCGACGATCCAGGAGCACGCCGACCTGATGTACGCCAAGTCGCATCTCCCCGCGGTCGGCCCGACCGGTCCAAACATGACCGTCAACCTGACCCAGAAGACGATGGGCATGCTGCACGAGCTGGAGAAGGCCCACATCTACATCCATCAGCTCAGCGAGCAGATGGAGGAGAAGAACGACGTGATCGAGAGTCTCGTCGAGCGCATCGCGGCGCTCGAGCAGAGGCTGCAGCAGGACTGACGCTGTCTCCGGGGCCTACCTCAGCTTCCCTCCTGGACTGCTGAGCGTCCCTGAGAGTCTCGCCGGGCCGGCTCTTCGGAGCCGGCCCTTCTCGTTTGCCTCGGTTGCTCTTCTCGCCGGTCGTCGCCGACGGTCTGAGTCATCGGGGCGCGGCGGCCCGGGTGGGGTACGCGAGTGAGCTCCGATCGAGATCACGATCGCGGATAGCCGAGCTGCTCGGCGAGCCGCCAGTCGCTTTCTGCGAACGCGTCGGTGATCTGACGGGCCGGCGCCCCACGCCCGGCTCGGCGGACCCGACGTGCCGCGCGCCGTATCCAGGCCGGCTCCGGATCGATCTCGAGGAACTCCGCCACCTCGCGCAGAGACTGCGTCGGATCGCGCAGGAACGATTCGTAGCAGATTCGCCGAAAGCTCCCGGGTGCGAGCCGAGCCGCCTCGTCCGCGGTGCGTAGACTGCGCTCGCGCCACAGCGAGACGAATTCTTCGAGGGGGATGTCCGCCGGCGTCTCCTCTGGCTCGTGATCCAGTGCGGCACTCACCCAGGAGAGACGCCGCGCCGCCGCCAGCCACCGGTAGCCGGGGTGGCGGCTCATCGAGGCTACGACGTCCCACGGCTGGCGTACCAGGTCGACGAACCGGCAGTCGGGCCAGAGCTGCTGCAGCAGCCCCATGTACGGGCCGTAATCCGGGGTCTTGTCCGCCCACCAGGAGATCTCTCGCCCGGCCAGGTGGGTCGCCAGGAGAGCGCAGAACTCCCTGATGCCGATCACCTCGCGGCCATCTGCAGCGAAACGCCGGAGCAGTGCCTCCTCGTCGACCTCGGTGACCTTCGAGCCGTCGACGAAGCGGGTGCGCTGTACGACCTCGAGCAGGCGATCGAGCCTCACCGGCCGTTCGCCGCACCGCTCCCAGAGGATGGGGATCCAGTGGGTCTCCCTGAAGACGAAACCGTCGGGGTGCAGAGCGAGCAGGTCCCGCAGCATGGTGCTGCCGCAGCGGCCCGTTCCCACGATGCAGAAACGCATCAGCTTCGCGGCTCCACCGAGAGCTCCTGCAGGGCGCGGAGATCCTCGTGCAGCCGGCGATCCTCCACCACGAGGCCGGCCTGCAGGTCGTCGTGGAGGCGTGATCGCGACGGCACGACGTCGCCGAGCACTCGCCCGGGGCCATCCTCTCGCAGCATCCGGTACCAGCGCCGCCAATGCCACCCGGCGGTCTCGGGGACCTGCGTGTTCCTCTCGTAGGCGCGCCCGCCCTGTTCCACCTTGCGCAGGAACCCCTCCCGCGAGCGCACCGGGAAGTGATGGATGACGACGTCGCTGCAGCGCGCGCGACGCGCGAAGCCTCGTCTGGCGACGGCGTGGTTGCCCTGGCGCACGGCACGAAGGCTGTGGGCCTTCGCCATCACCTTGGGTGGCAGATCGAGGTAGAGGAAGGGAGCTGGCAGTGGGTCGCGTAGCGGATCCGAGGGCCGCTCGAAGGCGATCGGCTCGCTTACGCGATGCACCGTTCTCGACCACGGGTCATCGAGCGCCAGGTCCTCGGCGGCCGCGAAGAGGTTGCAGCGCCGCACTTCCAGGATCGGGGCCTCGGCCTTGGCGAGAGACTCGGCGAGGTCGCCGCTCTCTGCGCGCCAGAACTCGTCAGCGTCGCTGTTGAGCACCCAGGAAGCGCCGAAGCGCTGCTTGGCCAGGCGCAGCATCCGGGTGACCCACGCTGCCTGGTCGTAGTCGCGGCCAGGCTCGTCGAGCACCACCAGGGGATGGGTCCTCTGGTACTCTGCCAGCAGCTCGCGAGTGCCGTCGCGCGATGCGTTGTCGGTCACGATGTACTGGTCGACACCGTTCGCCAGGTGATAGTCGAGCTGGGCGGCGACGATGTCGACCTCGTCTCGAACCAGGAGCGTCATCACCACCGGTCCGCTGCCGCGCCCCGGGAGCATCTTGGCGAGCCGAGAACGTAGCGCCACGCGTCTCATCGAACCCGCGTTTCAGGCCGGTGGCCGCCCGGGCCGAGCCCGCCGGGACGAGGCCGGACGCGGATTGACGAACCTGTTTCCATGAGACTCGCCGCCATCGGCTGGTTGCCCGGCGAGCTGGAAGAGCGACGCCGTGTGCTCTCGGCCCACTCAGCGGTCTTCGATGTGCTCTGCATGTTGGGGGTGAGCCGGAGCGCTGCGGAGGACCGGGAGATCGTCCGCTCCTTCCCGCGGCTGGTGCTCTTTCGGAGGCCATCGTATCTGCCCGAGGAACCGCGTCGCCTGGCGGTCCTCGACGAGAACGTGCGCCGATGCTTCCGGCCGGATCGGATCGTGTGGCTGGAGCCCGGGCGGACCTCTACGCCCACCTGCAGGTCGCGACTCGAGACATCTGACCCGGCTCCACTGTCACGAGATCCGGCTTCGTCGGCTCCGCATGTCGTAGCTGCAGGAGGCGCCAGCGGCGAGTGCGCTGTCGAGGAGGCTGCCGCGGCTCGTCAGGTTCCCGAATCCGCGCCTGCTCCGCGGTTCGGTGCGATCAGATCCGGGATCTTCGATCCCGCCTTCCACCGTCAGCGGCGGTACGAGGATCGCCCACCGTTCCGGTACCTCGCCGAGCGGCTGGAGCCCGAGACGGTGCTGGACGTCGGCTGTGGAAGTGGCGGCTATCTGCGCCTCCTTCGCAGCGCCGGCGCCACGACGGCTGTCGGGGTCGAGGGCTTCGAGCCGTCGCCCGATTGGCCGCACGAGCTCGAGTTCGTGCAGCACGACCTCCGTCGTCGCCTCGAGCTCGGCAGGAGATTCGATCTGGTGCTCTGCCTGGAAGTCGCCGAGCACCTGGCGCCGCGATTCGGTCGTCGCCTGCTGCGGTCGTTGGATCGGCACGCGGGACGGTGGATCCTGTTCTCGGCCGCTCGGCCCGGGCAGCGCGGTCACGGCCATGTCAACTGCCGGCCCCTGGAGCGTTGGATCGACGACTTCGCACGTCTCGGCTGGTACCCCGACGTGTTCACGACCCTGGCTCTGCGCAGCTTGTCGACCCTTCACTGGTTTCGCCGCAACCTCGTCCTTCTGCAGCGGGAGGAGACGCAGTCGTCGCCCTTCGGAATCGAGGATCTCAAATGTCTGGAGGCGGAGATGCCCTGGATCGGCCAGGCGCCTCAGGTGGTGGACCATCCTCTCGGAGAAGACCTGCCCGGCTGGTCGTTCACCGAAGCGCAGTGAACGACTACCGAGGCAGTTTACGGTCGGCGCGCAGCAGACCTTCGTCGAGCAGGCCGCGCGAGCCACGGTATCGCCGCGAGCGCTCGAAGTAGGCGCTGAGCGCCGGTTCCTCGAGAAAGCGGCTGGCGTAGGCGTGGTACTGGCGGGCGCCGGCGAAGTGCTCTCCACGCCGGACCTCCTCGAGCGCCGCGCGTGGGAAGTCGGCCAGGAACTTGAAGTGCAGGAGGGCACAGGTCGTGCCCTCGTATCGCACGCGTGCCCGGACCTGATGGGTCGACACCGCGTAAGGGTCGCCGCCAGGCCAGAGCAGGAGCGGCGTCTTGGCCAGGAAGGGTGGTGGATGCGGCAGGTTCCTACCGTCCCAGAAGAGCCGTTGGCGGGGGCCCCCACGGTTGGGCACCCGCGCCAGAGGGCCGCGACGGGGCGAGCTGTAGGTGTCGGCGTCGTGGTACGGGCAGACGTCGAGGAGGTCCTCGCCCTCGCCGAGCACCGTCTCGGCGATGGGACGATGCGAGTACATGTCGAGCAGGAACCCGAGCAGCCCGGTGGCGCGCCGCCTTTCGAGATGGGAGGTCAATCGCGGCAGGTCGAGCTCCTCGCAGTGGGGATAGACGATCAGCTCGTCGATGTCGACCGTCAGGACCCAGCGCCCGACGGCATGGCGGTTCGCGACTTCGGTGGTCCAGTCGAGACCGAAGCGGCTGGCGGCGTAGCTGGCTTCGGTCGTGTACAGAACGACGTCGTCCTGCTCCTCGAGGAGCTCGAGGCTGCCGGCGTCGGAACCGTTGTCGACGAGTAGGAACGAGCTCGCACCGAGTCGCCGGTAGTGGGCGAGGAAGCTCGGCAGGCGGACCCTCTCGTTGCGCAGGCAGCCGACGACACAGATCCGTCCTGGCTCTCGTTCGAGCCGACTCGAGCCCCCGATCCTGGATGGTCGCCGGGTGTTCATGAAGCCATCCGGTCAAGCTCTCGTCCGGAGCGTCCGAAGTTCTCGGCCACCGCTGCTACAGTCTCGTGGGCCCGCTGTTTCCAGGCGGTGCGCAGCGCGCGACGCGCGGCCGGACAGGAGCGGCCCGGCCTCCATCGAGTGCAGACATGGCCGAGAGCCCGTTGAACCCGTCGAGCAGAGCCAGGCAGCCGGTCCTGGTCATCGGCATGCATCGGTCGGGCACCAGCATGGTGGCCAGGCTGCTCGAGGAGTTCGGCGTCGCGATGGGCGGCGTCGGGCAGCCGAACTGGGAGGATCCGCAGTTCAAGCGAGCCAACCAGGCCCTGTTGGCGCGTTCGGGCGCGGACTGGGCTCGGCCGAGGGCCTTCCTCGAGGCGCTGGCGATCGTCGATGGAGACAATGCCGAAGCGGGAGACGAGATGCTCGCCGTCGCCCAGCGCTGCGTCGAGGCGATCGATCCTCGCCGGCAGTGCGGTCCCTGGGGCTGGAAGGACCCCCGCAACACCCTGACACTCCCTGTCTGGCTGCGGCTCTTTCCCGCAGCGCGCGTCGTCCACGTCGTGCGCAACGGCTTCGACGTGGCCCTCAGTCTCCAGCGCCGGGAGCGGCGCTACTGGGTTCGGCGTCGCGACGAGCGCCCTACCTTCCTCACCTTGCGCGGCTGCTTCGAGCTCTGGCGCCTGTACCTCGAGCTCGGCCTCGGTGCGGAGTCGTCGAGTCGACGCTCTCTGAGGGTGCGCTACGAGGATCTGGCCAGGGCCGATGACGAGACGGTCGAGAAGCTGGCGGCCTTCGTGGGGGCGGAGCGCCGCCCCGTGGAGCTGCCGGTGCGCCGCCCTCGCCGGCGCTCGGCGTGGGATCGTCGGCGCATCGCGCGGCTGGCGCGCAGCGCCGACGATCGGATCCTCGTCGAGCTGGGGTACGGGCTCGCTGCCGAGCGACCTGGATCTGGGGACACGACCGTGCATGGGGCCTCATCCTACGAGGCCGACGTTTGAGTCCTTCGGTCTCGCGGCGCCGTTCGCAGGCGAGTGGCGCGGTCCACCCAGAGCCCCTGCGGTCGACGGTCCTGCTGGCGGCCCTGTTGGCAACCCTGCTGGCGGCTTCGTACACAGCGAGTTGCGCCGATACCCGTGCCATGCCGAGCGGCCCGAGCGTCGTGCTGATCGTGGTCGACACCCTGCGTGCTGATGCTCTCGAGATCCATGGAGGTACCCCCGGGGTGAGCCCGCACCTCGCGGCCCTGGCCGAGAGGTCCGTGGTCTTCGACCGTGCCTTCACACCGATCGGCACGACGAATCCCGCCCACGCCAGCCTGTTCACCGGCCTCTACCCGAAACGCCACGGAGTCCAGTGGAACGGAGATCGGCTCGACGATCGGTTCTCGACCTTGGCCGAGGTCTTCCGCGACGCCGGGTACGACACCGCGGCCATCTCCAGCTGGCCGAGACTGACTCGACACGGCGGGCTGGGGCAGGGCTTCGAGGTCACCCAACAAGAGCTCGGTCCGTGGCGGGATCGTGCCAGGCGGCGATCTGCCGAGGAGGTCGTCGAACTGGTCGACGTCTGGATGTCACGGCGCCGCGACAGCACGAGGCCGTTCCTGCTCTGGGTTCACCTCAACGAGCCGCACTCGCCGTATCCGGTGCGGCCCACCGTTTCATCAGCGATCGAAGAGAGTTCCTACGACGGCTCCCTGCGCGACGGCGCCACGGTCGAGGAGTTCTACGCACTCGAAGGTCGCCGCCTCGATCCCGAGGAGCGAAGCGTCCTGAGGGCCCTCTACGACGGCGCCGTCAGCGCCATGGACGATGCTGTAGGCCAGCTGCTGCGCAGGCTCCGCGCAGGCGAGGGGTCGACGGGGCTCGTCGTCGTGCTCACCGCGGACCACGGGCAGCTGCTGGGCGAGCACGACGAGGTCGGCCACGGATGGAAGATCTGGAATCAGGTGATGCACGTGCCGCTGATCGTCAACCACCCGGACATCGACCCGCTGAGGATCTCGGATCCAGTCGGTCTGATCGATCTGCGCGCCACCCTGGTGGAGCTCGCCGGCCTGACCGCTGACGGCGGTGACGGTCGGTCGTTGGTGCCGCTGATGAACGGAAGTTCTCTCGAAGAGCGACCGCTGCTGGGTCAGGTGCGACGAGTCGCCGAGGTCGGCGGCGAGAACGGCGAGCTGGCAGACAACGTCTGGGCCCTGGTCGGCGGGCGGTCGCATCACTTCAGGCACGACGGCCTGCTCGTCTTCGACCTCGAGGTCGACCCGGGCGAGGAGCAACCGCTGCCGCCACCCGAGGAGAGAGAGATGCGGGTGCTGACCGAGATGGTGGAGCGCTACCGGCGTCTGGCCACGACCGAAGCGCCGGCCGACGCGATCGCCGAGGAGCTGCGCCGCGAGCTGGAAGATCTCGGTTACCTGTGAGCCGCAGCTCGTCGGAGAGACAGAACCGGTAGGCTTCCTGAATCCCCGAACCCGTGGGCGACCGTATTGCGTCGCCGGGCGCATCGGCCCGAGATCCCTTGTCTGAAATCGAACCACGAGACCCGGCTCGGCGAGCCGGCATGGCGCCCCACCGTCACCGCCGTCGGCCGTCACCGGGGCTGCTTTGGAAGCGCTTCGGTGGTCGTTGGAGCCACCTCGCACTGGTAGTCGCTCTGGCCTTCGCGGTGGGCCTCACCGAGCTGGTGACCATCTCGTTCGCCGTTCTGACCCTCGGTTCCCTGTTCTTTCCCGCGTCCGAGGGCGCGGCCGATCGGTTCCTCGGCTTCGAGTTGCCACCGGTCCAGCATGCGGTGGCGATCGGACTCGGCCTGGTCGCTCTGCGCTGGCTGCTGGCGACACTGGCCGACTGGATCTCCCAGACCCTCGTGATGCGTTCGGTCCTGGCGCTGCGCACCGAGCTGCTGGAGAGCTTCCTGGGCGCCAGCTGGGACCTGCAGGCGGCTGAGCGCTCGGGCTCGGTCCACGAGCGCCTGTTCCAGAACGCGACCCAGGTGGGACAGATGCTCCGGCTGTCCCTCGGATGGCTGCAGGCGGCAGTGGCTCTGTCGGCGGTGCTGGTGGGTGCCTTGACGATCAGTCCGCTCGCCGCGGGGGCGGCGTTCGTCGCGGCGTCGGTGCTGATGCTGGCGGCCCGGCCGCTCAGCCGGCGCGCGATGCAGAGTGCTCGCGCCGGCGTCGCCGCCGGTCTGCAGGCTGCGACCGTCGTGCGCTCCTTCCTGGACGCCGTGCTCGAGCTGACCGTCTTCGGTGCGCTTCCGGCGGCGCTACGCGAGATGGCGAGGCAGATGGAAGCGCACGAGGGCAGGCGGCGGCTGACTCATCTGTGGGGCAACGCATCCAGCCAGCTCTACTTCACCCTGGTGCTGACTGGTGGATGGATCGCGGTGGGAGCGCTGCATTTCCTGGACTCGGATCAGTTCACCGGCATCGGGATCGTCGCCCTGCTGTTGCTGCGCTCGATCGGCTACACCCGCACGCTGCAGGTCGCGGCGGTCAACATCCGGAACCTCGAGCCCGTCTTCGACGATCTGCTTCTCTTCCAGAGTCGGATGACCGGCGACGCCGAGCAGCGTTGGGGGAGCCAGAAGCCAGAGCAGTGGGAGCTCGAGGTCGAGGAGGTGGGGTACCGCTACCCGGACGCGGCGAGGCCGGCGCTCGACGGCGTACGGCTCGTGGTTCCGGCAGGAGGCATCTGCGCCATCGTCGGCCGCTCGGGTAGCGGCAAGACGACCCTGGCGCAGCTCGTCCTCGGGCTCCGGACGCCGGATCGGGGCCGGATCCTGATCGGTGGCGTTCCCCAGCGGGAGATCGATCGGCGCTGGTGGCAGGCGAATGTCGCCGTCGTGACGCAGGAGGCGCAGCTCCTCGACGCCACCCTGCTCGAGAACGTCGTCTTCTACCGCGATCACGTTTCGACGTCGGCCGCCCTCGACGCGGTCAGGGCCGTCGGTCTAGCGGACTGGATCGAAGAGCTCCCGGAGGGCATCGCGACGCGGGTCGGCGAGCGCGGCAGCGAGCTCTCTGGTGGACAGAGGCAGCGCTTGTGCATCGCTCGAGCACTCGCCGGCAGACCACGCCTGATGGTGCTCGACGAACCGACGAGCGCTCTCGATCCGGTCTCGGAGCGGGTCGTGCGCGAGTGCATCGGGTCGCTGCGCGGCGAATGCACCACGTTGATCATCGCCCACCGTCAGAGCACCGTCGAGCTCTGCGATCAGGTCGCGGTCCTGGAGGGTGGACGACTGGTCAGGTGCGAGCCGGGCGCGGGCCGGAGATCGCCACAGCGTCGCTCTGGCCAGGCGAACGATCGCCTCGTCCCCGGAGAGGACTGCGGTGGTGGAGCCCCCGGATGAGCGTCGAGGAGCTCCGGGACGGTCCGAAGCCGGTGCCCTCCGGAGGGCCGGTGGACGAGCAAACGAGCCCCCGGCAGAAGCGAACGGCCGTCTCGCTCGGGAGCATCACGGCCACGCTCCTGCTGCTCGTGTTGCCCATCACTGCCTGGGTTCGACTCGTCGGACTCGACGAGGTCGGCGTCCAGTTCGGAGACAGCCCTCTCTACTACGAGATCGCCAGCCGTTGGAGCGAAGGTGAGCCGGTGCTCTCGTGGCCCCCTAGCCCGAATCGGTACTTCGTCCGGCCGGTCCTGTATGCCGCGTTCGCCGGCGCCATCGAGCTCTTCGGCCATCGAGACGATGCCATCAAGCGGCTCAACGCGGCTGCTGACGTCCTCACCACGTTGCTCCTGTTCGTGTTGGTCGCGCGCCAGGCGGGCAGCCTCCTGGCCGCCGCCCTGGCGGCCCTGACCTACGGTCTGTCGCCGTGGGCGATCTCCTTCGCTCGCAGTGAGCTGGCGCACCCGCTTTCGGGTCTCCTGGTGTTGCTGGCCTTCACGCTGCTGCTCGCTGCGCTCGAAGAACCGGCGGCGATCAGGCGTCGGATCCTGATCGGTTGCTACCTGTTCTTTCAGGGTGCTGCGGTCCTGGTTCACGAGGATCTGGTCGCCACCATGCCGGCCGGCTTGCTGCTGCTCGTCGCGGCGGCTCTGGCGAGATCTGAGCGCCGACGGGGAGAGCTGGTGGCCGTTGCCTCGCTCCTCGTCTCCTTCGCCTTCGTCGTTGGCAGATGGATCCCGTTTCCTCTCAAGCCGAGGCTGTACGCGGAGCTTGCCGAGAAGGGGGCCTCCGGGATCCTCGAGACGGCATTCTGGTCGCCGCTGATCATCGTCGAGCGAGCCGCCCGACATTGGTGGAACGCGCTGACCGCCGTGGGGTCCTCGATGCTTCCGTTGCTGCTGTTGGCACTGACGCTCGTCGTCATCCTCGCGCCTCGGCTGAGGCAGCGCGGGAAGGTACGGATCCTCATCGCTGGCTGGGTGCTGCAGCTGTGCTACTTCTGCGTCGTGGCCTGCTTTCTCCGCTTCTTCATCGCGCGCTGGACGCTGGCCTTGCTGCCGCTGGTGCTCGCCATGGTCTTCGTTGCGCTGCACCGCATCGTCGAGGAGTGGCCGACGGCCGTCTCGGCCCTCCTGCAGGCCTTCGTCGCGGGCATTCTGGTCGTCGGCAGCGTCGGCAACCACGCTGAGGTCGACTTGCGCAAGCGCCAGACGATGGAGGAGTGGCTCCAGCCGAGGATCGGCTGGAGCTCGCTGCGGGAGGGGTACGAGAGGCTGGTTCTCGACACCTACGAGCAGCGCTGGTCGCGCGGCGTCTACGATGTGCTTCGCGATGAGGTCGGTGCGGACTCGAATCTGCTCGTGGCCCCGAGCCTCCACGACGCCTGGCCGGGTCGCCGGTTGCTGTCGCTGCCCTGCTACTTTGGTGACCATGTGATCTACCTGATCGACCAAGAGCGCCCTCTCCGCGAGCTGATCGTCGAGGAGGATGTCACCGCCGTGCTGCTGACTCGGAGAAACCTGAGAGCCGATGTCAAAGCAGCTCGCAAGAGCCTGATACGAACGGACGACGGCTGGCAGGCGCGGCCCCAGCGGCTCGGTGCCAGTACCGGTCTCGAGGGCGAGGCCTACACGGTGGAGCGAGAGATCGAGGCGATACGCGAGGTCGCAGCAGGCCTCGGGGGCAAGCGCTCGATCCTTCCCACAGGGGACGAGCTCTGGCGGCTGCCGGACCTCGATTCTGTAGCCGTGAGCTCGAAGCAGCGACCTGCCGATGGCGGAGCGGCCATCGTGACGGCGGGCGACCTCGCGGTGACCTGGCCGTGAACGATTCGCGCCACGGAGCGATCCGCGTCGCTGCGTTGACCTCCGGACGCGACGTTCCCTCTGCGAGGTTCAGGGTCCGCCAGCATCTGGGTCGTCTCGAGGCTCTCGGGGTCGGCGTCCAGGAGTACCCCCTGGCGATCGACAAACACAGTCGACCGATCGGCTGGCCGAAGTCGTTGCGACCGGCCCTGGCAGGACCGTTCTTCCTGGTCTGGCAGCTGTTCAAGGTCGGCCTCAGGGTCCCAGGGCTGCTGGCGTCACACCGCGTGGACGTCACCTGGATCGAGCGTGAGTTCCTACCGGGAGCGTTGACGCTCGAGCCGCTGGCAGGGCGTCCGATGGTGTTCGACGTGGACGACGCCATCTGGCTCGGCTCGCCGGCCGGGCGGAGCGCAGCGCGCTACCTCGGCCGTCGGGCCAGTGTCGTCGTCGCCGGCAACGCCTTCCTCGGCGAGTGGTTCCGCGAGATCGGCGCGGCGCGCGTCGAGGTCGTTCCGACCGGCGTCGACAGCACGGTCTACGAGCCCAGGATCGGAGGCATGCGCTCGGGGCACTTCGACTTCACCATCGGGTGGATCGGTACGCCTGCCAACCTGAGATACCTGGAACGCCTCGAGGGTCCTCTGGCCTCCTTCCTGTCCCAGCGACCGACGGCTCGCCTCCTCGTGGTCTGCAGCGAGCCGCCGAGAATGCGCTCGATCGCCCCCTCCCAGCTCCAGTTCCGCGCCTGGGTGGCAGAAGAGGAGCCGGACGTCATCTCGAGGATGGACCTCGGTCTGATGCCTCTTCCGGACACCGAATGGAGTCGCGGCAAGTGCGCGTTCAAGATGCTCCAGTACATGTCGTGCGGCGTGCCGGTGCTGGTCTCTCCCTTCGGCATGAACGGAGAGGTCCTCGGCCTCGGTCGGGTCGGTCTGCCGGCGACCGAGGATGCCGAATGGCGTCGGGCGCTCGACTGGTTCGCCGATCATCCTGCCGAGGCGCGGGAGATGGGCCGGTGCGGCCGCGACGTCGTGCGATCTCACTTCGACAGCGCCGACATCGCTGCCCGACTCGGTGATGTGCTTCGCTGGGCTTCCCGTCAGGGCGGTCCGCAGTAGCGGCGCGGGTAGGGCAGGGCTGCCCGGTCGACTGCTCCGTCAGGGACTGGGTCCCTTGCCCGACTCGCTGCGCTGTCGGAAGAGGATCTCCTCGAGGTAGATCCGGTGACGGTTGAGCATGTCTCCGATGATGCCGACGTGCAGGAGCACTCCGGCTCCGGCGGTGAGCGTCAGAGCGAGTGCGCCGGCCCACTTGAACGGAGAGAAGGCTCCCGTCTCGAGGTACTTCCAACCGAGGAAGGCCGCCAGCGCCACGGCCGGAACGAGAAGCATCAGCGCCAGCCCGCCGAAGAACCTGAGGGGGTGGTAGTCGCGGTAGCAGCGGAAGATGATCTGCACCGTGCGCAGTGCGTAACGCCAGAGGCTCGAGGCGACGCGGCTCTCGCCGAACTCGCGTTCACCGCGCACACGGATCGGGACCTCCTCGATCCGCAGGTCCTTGAACGAGAGGTTCAGGATGACTTCCTGGGTGTAGGTGAAGCGCGCCAGGAGATGGAGCTGGAGCATCGCCCGACGGCTGTAGCACCGCATGCCGCAGGAGACGTCGTAGAAGCGCTTGCCCGCCAGGCTGGAGATCAGCCGGCTCATCATCCGATTGCCCCAGATCTTGACTGCCGGCATGTCGGGAAGCAGAGCCTCGTCGAGGAACCGTGAGGCGGTGGCGAAGTCGGCCCGGCCCGCGACCACCGGCTCGATGAGCCGGGGGATGTCACGGGGGTCGAACTGTCCGTCCGAGTCGATGGTGACCAGGATGTCGGCGCCATGGTCGAGTCCGTAGGCGAGGGCGGTGTGAAAGGCGGCGCCCACGCCTCGTTGGAGACCGTGATGCACCACGGTGGCGCCCGCCGCAGCGGCCTCGGTGCCGGTGCGGTCCTGCGAGCCGTCGTCGATCACGAGGACGTCGATCGCGTCGATGCCGGGGACCTCGGCCGGAACAGCACGCACCACGTCTCCGACGGTGCGCTCCTCGTTGAGCGCCGGCAGGGCGACGAGAAGACGTCGAGTGGCTCCGCCAATGGCGAGGCCGCCACCTGGGTCCGCCGACGTATTCCGCGCCAGCAAGGTCGAGTTCGAGATGCTCATGGGTCGAAGCCGATTCTACGATCACGGCTCGTCGTGGACCCAGATCTCGAACGTGCCGTCGCCACGCACCCGCCGGAAACCTCCTTGGGCGAGCACGTCGCGGATGGAGTCCAGGAAGCGGTTGTTGTGGACTCGAACACAGACGGCAGCCAGCTCGTAGCGGTCGAGTCCTTCGCGCAGTGATCGCATCCCAGCCGACAGGCCGTCGGGTATGCGGCCGTCGAGCATGTGCTTGATCCTCTCTCGCTCCGCGAACTCGCCCGATGGGAGGTGGCGTCGCTGCGCCTTCAGGTAGTGGCGGACACTGAGTGGAAAGGCGTGGCGGCGGAAGGTCGGCACCCACTGGCCGACCGCGTCGGGTGCAGCGACGAACGAACCGGCCGGGACGAGTCGATTCAGCTCGCCGGCCCATTCGTAAGGGGCGTTGACCTTTGCGCCAGGGGGGAAGCGCCACTCGCTCCGGTTCTCCACCGAGAAGCTCGAGAAGCTCGGGATCCAGAGGACGAACGCAGAGATGGCGACGACCACCGTGGTTGCGCGGAGCGCCGCGCTGCGAACGCCTCGAATGACGAGAGGCGCGGTCAGGACGAGGGCAATCAGCGAGGGCAGCGGCAGAATCCAGAGTGCGCGCCAACCGACTGTGCCGGTCAGCCAGTTGCGAACCCAGGGCTCGAGGGTCGGATTGAGGAAGACGAGCCAGGTCGCCAGTCCGGGCAGGAGTGCGAATCGGCGTGCCAGAGCCGAGCGCGTCATCGTCCACGCGACGAGCATGCAGACCAGGCTCAACGGCAGCAGCGGACCGGTACCGACGACGGTCTCGAGCACGGAATCGCGCTCGCCGTTGGACGATGCGCTGGCGAGGTGGCCGGAGGGAGGCAGAACAGAGCTTCTCAGTATCAGGCCCACGACCAGGAGGTACGCTGCACTGAGAGAACCGAGCAGCAACCTCCGGGCTCCGGAGAGGCTGGCCGGCAGGGCCGCCATCAGGCCGAGCACGACGATGCACGGGGCGGTAGGGAGGGCGCTCGAAGTCAGGCCGATGGCCGCGACCTGCCCGCACACCAGAAGCGCCCACGAGCGGCGATCCGGCCGCGCAGCGAATCGGAAGGCGTGCACGAAGAGAAGTGGCACGAGAACTGAGAGGAAGACGCTCTTTCCTTGCCATATCCGAACGAGAGCGAAGTTGCCGTACCAGCGATGTGGATCGCCGACCGCAATCAGTGCCACGAGGGTTGCCGCGAGGGTCCAGGGCCAGATGGCCGGAGTGACGATTCGCAGGAGCCTGGCGTGTGCGAGTGGCACGGCGAACGCTGCCAGCGCGGCGACGACCCAGTGGGCGGCGAGCATCGGTGAGAGGCCGGTGAGGCGGGCGATGGCCGCCTGGAGGAGCTCTATGGAGTGCACACGGTAGGCCGTCAGGTGGATCGGCAGCCCCGCGATGCCGTGCATCGAGTCTCCCCTCAGGAGGGGCGCTGCGGGATGATCCAGGGCGGTGACCGCGATGTTGATGTAGAACGAGTCGTCGTAGTCGGGACGGTGGGCGAGGAGGGCAAGGCAGGACGCCACCACGCCGAGGCCCCACGGCAGAGCACGTGTCCAGCGACTGTCGATGGGTGGCTCCGGCGGTGTCTCCGGTTGAGTCCGTTCCGCTCGCCAGGACCAGATCACGCAGAACGACAGAGCCGTGGTCACGAGCAGCCAGCGCCACGCCGAGGCGCCCTGCCAGGCCAGGAGGCCGACGATCGTGAGCGCGGCGGGCACCAGTGGTGACAACGGTGGCCTCGTCGCCAGCTGCTGTCGCAGGCCACGGATCGCGAGGTCGTCGAGCGGATCACTCGTCGTCCGCCTCTCGCTGGTTCGCTTGCGCCGCCAGATCAGCGTTCCGACCGCCACGACGAGCACCAACGAAGCGAGCTGGATCAGCTGCTCGAAGCTGCCCCCGACAAAGACCACGAAGTGGCAGCTGAGCGTCCAGACGGCGAAGGCCACGACCGCCCCGTCGAGAAGCCGGTCGGCGGTCTTCGCAGTGCCGAGCAGATCGCCTAGTGTCCCCGTAGACACTGGTAGATCTCGATGTAGCGTCGCAGTTGACGGTCGATGTCGAACCGTTGGAGGAAGGTCTCTCGCGCCGCCCGTCCCAGGCGCTCGGCCAGACCGTCGTCCTGCAGCAACTCGACGCAGCGCTGGGCGAGCTGTTCGGGATCGTCCAGATCGACCAGGAAGCCGTTGACTCCGTCCTCGATGGCCTCCGGATGGCCGCTGACCCTTGTCGCGACGACAGGGAGTCCCGAGCGCATGGCCTCCAGGATGACGAAAGGAAGGCCCTCGTAGGCCGAAGGCACCACCAGGACCCGAGCCCTGGCGTAGAACTCGGGGAGCTGCGCGGAGGTCTTGACCCCGGCGAAATCGACGTGCTCGGTGAGCCCCAGCTCCGCGAGGAGCGCGGCGACCCGCGGCTCGGACTGCGGGGTGAAACCCACGATCCTGAGCCTGGCGTCGGGAACAGAGCGCCGCACCTCCTGCAAGACGAAGGACAACGCAGCGACTCGCTTGCGGTGACCTCCGCTGCCGGCATAGAGGAGCTCGACCGGAGACGGCACAACGCTCCCGGTCGCAACGCTCCCGTCGTCGCCCTCGTCGAGGTCCGCGAGCCCGTAGTAGATCACCGGATGGAGCTGGTCGTCGTCGCTGCCCAAGACCTCGGCACGCGACTGCCGACTGATCGTGTTGACCTGGTCGGAGAGGATGATCGTCACCCGGTCGAGGACGCGATGAAGCCACGAGACGAGGGTCCGGTAGACGAGGGCCCGCGTCTCGTCGGCGAAGGTGCGACCGCCGAGCGCGTAGGGGCGGAACGAGGCGCTGATGCCGACGAAGCTGACGTGGAAGGTGGTCAGGACCTTCGGTCCACCTCCCAGCAGGAGTCGCAGCAGGCGCAGGGCCAACAGCACCGGCAGCGCCTCACCCGCCTGCAGGTGGACGACGTCGTAGGTCCGGCCGCGCCGTGCCCAGAGCGAGGTCTTGAAGAACCACACCAGGGGCCGTCGGGCGATGCGGTGGACCCCGGCGCCCGATCGCCTCCCCGTCGTCACCACGGTCGAGACGTGGCCCTTCCCGAGCAGTCCCTCGTGCAGGCCGGCGACGAACTCGCCGACGCCGCCCAGGCGCTCCGGGGGAAAGTAGGGGACGAAGTGGAGCACTCTCACGCCGCCGAGCCGTCCTCGGTCGCCGGCGTGTGGGGCTTGCGCGCCAGGACGACGTAGTCGCACGGATAGACGCTGGCGCCGCCGAGGAGACGGTCGACCGGCTCGAGCAGCCGGATGAAGAGGAGGTTGATCCCCCACGCCAGGCGCCGCATGCCGGGGAGGACGCCGAACGTGCACAGGAAGAGCATCGAGAAGCCGTGCGAGAGGAAGCAGACCAGTCCTCCGGACTCCTCGATCTCCTCGACTTCGAGGCCGGCTTCCTCGCACAACGCAGCCAGGCCGTAGCGGGTGTACCGATAGTAGTCGTGCGGTGCCTCGTGGATGACCGAGAGGTGAGGCACCGAGAGCACGAGGTGCCCCCCGGGTCGCAGGACCCGGTGGATCTCCCGTAGAGCCTGCCACGGACGGGGAACGTGCTCGAGCACCTGGGTGCACAGCACCGTAGCCATCGAGGACTCGGCTACCTCGGGCATGTCCTGGACATCGGTGAGGATGTCGACGTCTCCGGACCGGTCCTCGACGTCGATGCTCACGACCCGGTGGCCCATGTCCAGGAGCAAGGGCTTCCAGGGAGAACGCCCCGACCCCGCATCGAGGCAGGGCGAGCGCGCATGCGCCGCGACGAGCGGATGGGTGCGGCGATGCAGCAGGTAGGTCGGAAGCGAGAAGGTGTGCTGGAGTCCTTCCCGAGTCAGCCAGTCGTTCAGCTCGCCTCGACGTGCGCGTAGGTAGTCCAGCATCTGTGCGCCCGCCTGGCGAAGCTCGTTGCAGTCAGGACTCGATTCTCGGGCCGCACGTGGCCCTCGTCAAGCGCCCTCACCGGTCTCACCGGACGGGCTGCTAGGGTCTGTATTCCGCTGGGTGACGGGGTCGAAGGATGCACGGGGATGAGCATCGCGAGGGGAAAGTCTCGTAGACGAGGGTGGTCGTTGGTGCCGCGGCTCGCATTGGCAGCCGCTTCGGCCGCGCTCTCCCTGATCGCGATCGAGCTGGCGCTGCGGACCTTCCCCGCACTGCTGCCGCGTGGGGTCTACTACGGGTCGGGAGAGTTCGACCCCGATCTCGGATTCCGATTGCCCGATCAGAAGGTGTACTACAACAAGGTCCGCTACGTCGAGCGGATCCCCAACCGGGACGGGTTTCTGGACATCGATCACGAGAGGACCAAGCCTCCGGGAATCGCCAGGGTGGGCTTCTTTGGCGACTCCTATGTCGAGTCCGTGCAGGTGCCCCTCGAGCAGACCTTCTTTCGCCGGCTCGACGAACGAATGGGCCGCCGCATCGAGGCGCTCGCTTTCGGTCTCTCCGGGCTCGGAACTTTGCACGCCATGGCGCTGTACGAGAAGTTCGCGCCGCTCTACGAGATCGACCTGGCGGTCTACTGTTTCGTCAACAACGACCCGTCGGACCACTTCAAGACCGCTCAGGACCTCCGCTCCGGGATCTTCGCCGTCCGCCCCACCGCGCTGCCGACCGACGACCCGCCGGGCCACCACGTCTTCCAACGCCCGCTGGCCTCCTCCGGAGCCCTGACCAGAACCGCGAGGTGGATCAAGGACCATGTGCTGCTCAGCCGCGTCGTCTACGCACAGGTGCAGCTGTGGAGTCGGAGGAAGAATCGCAAGGAGGACGCCGAGCTGGCCGTGGAGGGCCTCGGTGGTCTCGCGCCCGACGAGTGGCCCGCCCCGCTGCGCGCCGATGCGGAGCGGCTGACGAGGTCGCTGATCGTCTCCTTCAGGGACGCGGTGACGGAAGATGGCGTACGCTTCGCAATCCTCTACGTGCCCGATCGCAGTGATCTCGAGGGTGCCACGGGCGGTGGTAGCTGGAGGGCCTGGCTCACCGATCTGGCAGACGACGAGGGCATCCCCCTCGTCGACCCCACCGACGAGCTCGTCTCGCGGCGGACGCTCGAGGGACCGATGTACGACGACCACTGGACGCTCGCTGGACACGGCGCGATCGCCGCTGCGCTCGCTTCGCGCGTGGATCGGCTGCTCGAGGCGCACTCCGGTTCGGAGCACGGCGGGTGAGGGGCGGCGAAGATACCGGCGCGGCGCGGGCGGGCCTGACGACGGTGTCCGGCGGCGGTGCGTCGTCCCGAGCCTGGCGCCGGGAGGTGAGGGAGGGTCGCCGCTTCGCCTTCGGAAACAACTGGCGCCGCTACGCGCGGGTACTCGACGAGGACCGTATCGATCAGGCTCGTCGATCGCTGGAAGTGATGCTCGGCGACGGGAGCTTGAGAGGGCGGAGTTTCCTCGACGTCGGTTCGGGGAGCGGGCTCTTCTCCCTGGCCGCGCGACAGCTCGGGGCCAGGGTGTTCTCGTTCGACTACGACCCGGACTCCGTCGAGTGCACCAGAGAGCTGCGCGAGCGCTTCGATCTCGACCACGAGGACTGGCAGATAGAGCGTGGATCGGTGCTCGATCCCGAATTCATGCGGAGCATCGGAGAGTTCGACATCGTCTATGCGTGGGGGGTGCTGCATCACACCGGCCAGATGTACGCAGCGCTCGACGAAGTGACGCGGCGTGTGACATCGGGAGGGATGCTCTACATCGCCATCTACAACGACTGTGGGATCCGGGCCAGGTACTGGCGTGGCGTCAAGCGACTGTACTGCTCGGGCCTGATCGGCCGTCTCGTCGTCTGCTCGCTCTATCTGCCGTACTTCTTCATCGGACGGCTCGCCAAGAGCCTCCTGAACGGGCGCGATCAGTTCCGCGCCTACCGTGAGCGACGAGGGATGTCGGCCGTCTACGACTGGTTCGACTGGCTCGGCGGCTACCCGTACGAGGTCGCCAGGCCCGAAGACCTCTTTCGCTTCCTGCGCGACAGGGGCTTCGCCCTGCGTGAGCTGGTCACCGTCGACGGCCTCGGCATCAATGAGCTCGTCGTGCAGCGAGTCGGTGGGGTGTCGCCTGATCGGTGACCTGCCGAGGAGTCGGGTGAGCCCTCGGTTTGCCTAGGTCTTGGTGTCTGCCCCCGGCTCAGACCGTGCCCGGTTTCGCCGCCTGGCGGGCTTGACGTCTGCGGTCTGGAGGCGACGGAGCACGTCGCATCGCCAGCGTAGCGCCGGGGGCACGACAGCGATCCCCATGTGAGGCCGCGCAGGAGCGTTCAGTGGCGCCCCTGGCCCGAGGTCGACGGCTTCTCCGGGCTGCGTTCGTCGAGCCAGTCCGACAGGTCCAGGCCGAGGACGCGGCTGAGGTCGACGATGTCCGCTCGGAAGGCCGCTCTCAGTTCGCGACGGAACGGGGCGTTCAGTCGCGGTTTCTGGACGAAGCGGGTGTTCACTGCCCGCATCCGCCTGCTGAGGTTGCTCAGCGGACGTGCCAGGGAACGGAGTCGGAGACCCCGCGAGACCAGCTTGCGATCGACAGCTCTCCTCGTTGCCTCTAGCAGCCGCCACCTCGGCTGATGAGCCTCGTTCACCTTCGGGAACGAATGCCTGCCGTCGTCGGGGAGTCCCAGGAAGCCGAGAGCCCTGGAGTAGACCTCTCGCGGCGAGGTGACGAGGTCGTCGAAGAGCAACGGAAGCACCTGGCGCCGCTCGAAGACCTCCAGCAGTCGTCTGGCCTGGGCCCCGAGGCTGCAGATCTCTCGGTACTGCAGGAAGCGCGGCTCGTCGCACAGTCGCGGGATCTGCCGACCGTGGCGTCGAGGCTGCTGGAGCCGCCAGGCACGCTCGGGATCCGCCTCGTTCTCGTACAGGGAGGCGAGCATCTGATTGTGCAGGGAGAGGTACATCTCGTCGGGGCGACGCAGCATCACGATCAGTCGTGCCTCCGGGACCTCTCGGCGTATGCGGAGGGCGGCGCTCCGCGAGAACAGGTACCAGACCGAGGCCTCGCCGATGCACTGATCTGGCGCGGCGTCGGCGAAGAGACTTCCGTAGCGCTCCGGCGAGCGCACGTAGTACGGCGAGCTCAGATCGTCGGCGAAGTGGTGTGGCTCCTTGTTCGCCGGCATGAAGACGGAGGGGTGTGCCGAGAGATAGCTGTACAGCGCCGTGGTGCCGCACTTCGGCGCCCCGACGATGAAGAAGTCCGGCCGGCGACCACTGCTGCTCACGGGCGCTCCCCAACGGTCGCCGGGCGTCGGGCCAGCACCGCCCGCGCTTCGGCGAGCGGCAGGAGGCCGAGACGGTGTCCGGCCGCGACATAGGCGGTCAGCAGCAGGCCGAGAGTCACGGCTCGAGTCGGGAGAGGCGATTGCCATCCGGCCAGCATCGCGCCGACGAGCACCGGCGCCCCGACCAGTGTCGTCGGTACGAGGCTCAGCCGAACGCCGCGCAGACAGAGGTTCACGAACGAGAACGAGAAGAAGACAGCGGCGGCGACGAGATAGGCCAGAGCCGTTCGCTCGGCAGTCCCTGCCTCGCCGCCCTGGATCGCCACGAGCGAACCGGCCACCGTCGCGACCGCGTAGACGATCATCGCGCCGGCTGCGTCGCGGGCGTGGCCTTGCAGGTAGAGGACCATGTTGCAGCACTCGGCGCAACCGTAGAGCAGAGCACTGAGCAGGATCAACGTGGCTGTCGCGTGCACCGGGAGGAAGTCGTCGCCGAGGAGGAGCACCAGGAGATCTCGGCCGACCAGAGCCCAGCCCATCACCACGCAGGTGACGGCCGCCGCGACGCATCGCATCGACACTTCGGTCCAGTCCACGACCCGCTGCATTTCCCCCCGGGTGTAGAGGTCCGCGAGAGTCGGTGTGAGCGCGCGCCGCGCCGACAACACGAGGAGCTGGAGGAAGTTGTACGGCTGAAGGGCAAGCGCCAGGAAGCCCGCCTGAGCGGGCGCCGACCAGGCGGCGATGGCGTAGACGGCGAACTGGCCCTGGAAGCGCCAGGCCAGGTTGGCGACGAAGGCGGCGAGCGCGAAGCCGGTGAAGGGCCGGAGAGTGGACCACGATGCCGCCCGGAGGGACAGCGGCGCGATCCGCTGCAGTAGCCACGCCGTGGCCGCGAAGAGAGCCGAGTAGAGGAGTGCCAGCCCGATGGCGACACCGTCGAGACCTGCGACTGCGAAACCGATCGCCACGACTGGCAGGGCCAGTGCTGCCCGTGCGATGACGAAGAGCGACAGAGTTCCAGATCGGTCGAACGGCAGGTAGAGGCTGGTCGCCGCCTCGCTGGAGAAGAGCGCGAACGCGAACAAGGCGAGCACGGCGATGAAGGCGGAGTCGACTCCGAGCTGCGGTGAGCCGAGGAGCCAGGCGGCGACGCCGACGGCGGCGATGGCTCCGAGCGCCAACTTTCCGAACCAGATCGATGACCCCAGCGCCAGGGCTTCTTCGCGTCGACCCAGACTCCATAGCGGAGCCAGATAGCGAGCCTCGACCATCGGCAGGCCGAGCGCCGCGACACCGCCGCCGATGGCGACGACCGCCATCCAGGCGGCATAGAAGCCGTACGACTCGGCCCCCAGCAGACGGGGGAGCACGACCGCCGTGACGACGAGCACGACCTGGGCCGCGAACCGGCCGCCGGTCAGCTTCGCGACCGTGCGCAGGCCTCGTGCGGCATCGGCGGTCATCTCCAGACCGCATCGACTCGGGTGTCGCTCTCCGCTGGACTTCCGGATCCCGGTGCACCCTCACCGGAGAAGGCGAGGGCGTATCGTGCAGCGACCCGGCGCCAGGAGTGGCGCTCCGCCGTGGCGGTGATCTCTCTGCGAACCGCAGGATCGTCGACGGCAACCAGCGCATGGCAGATCTTGTCCGCCAGGTCCTCCGGATCCTTCTCCCGGCAGAGCCAGCCATTGCGCTGATGCGAGATGACGTCGGGGATCCCGTCCACAGCGCTGGCGACGACACCGACTCCGGCCGCCATCGCCTCGATCACCACCGTCGGCATTCCTTCGGTGTCGCCATGGCGATCCACGATCGAAGGCACGACGCTGAGCCGACAGGAGGCCAGGTAGCTGGCGATCTCTTCGTGGGTCTTGGGCCCTACGAACCGCACTTTGCTCTCGAGGCCGAGGCGCGCGACTTCGCGACGCAGCGATTCCTCCAGCGCTCCGTAGCCCACGACGACGAGGCCGAGCCCAGGATGGCGCTGGAGCACGCGCGGCAGCGCGCGGAGCAGGTAGACGACGCCCTTCTTCTCGCTGAGACGTCCGAAGAAGAGGAGATAGCCGGAGGGGAAGTCGGGATCATCGGCTGGCCGGGGCGGAGCGTTGCGGAAGAGCTCGAGATGCGCACCCATCGGCTGGATCTCGGCGCCGATCGGTCTACCGGCGAGCGACTCCAGACGAGCGGACACGTGACTGCCGTCAGCGAATACGGCATCGCTTCGATCGAGTACGTACCGCGCCAGCCGGCGCCCGAAGGGCAACTTGGCCAGCATGAAGACGTCGCCGGCGTGAACGGACAGCACGTGACGGAATCGGGGCCTGCGACCTCGTGCCCACGCGACCGCCAGGCCCTGGGGCACGATCCAGTGTGAGTTGACGACCTCGATCCCTCGAGCCGTCGCGAGACGTCGCGTCGCACGGGCGAGCGCTGTGACGTACAACGGTGTCTGCAGCCAGGCAAGGGGATGGCGCCGCAAGTTGTCCGCCATCCCGTGGCCGTAGGCGAGCACCTGGAGGCGTCGCGGCACGAAGTAGCGGAACCTGCGCACCTCGACGCCACCCAGCCGGGTCTCGCGAGGGACTCCAGGAGCATCGGGAACCAGAGCGCACACTTCACCGTGCGCGGTGAGCGCGTTCGCCAGGTCGTACACGAAGCGCGGCAGCGTGTCGCTGAGATCGAGCGGGAACGTGCTCGAGCTGACGAGGATCCTGGTCACGTATTGCCGCTCGGCGAGTTCGAGAGCGCGAGAGCGCGAGAGAGAGCGAGAGGAACGAAGTGAGGCCAATCTTTGGTCCGTGTCGGATGCCCGTCAAGGTCGAAGGTGGACCTGCGCTGGACAGTACGTATGACTGGCTCGTCAACACGCCTGGCCTCGCCGGGTCTCCGGCCGGTCCGGTCACTGCATACCGTCCAGAGACCGAGCTGTCGTAGATCTCCTCGGGTCCTGTGGGGAGTGATGTGAGCCGAGGACCGATTGGCGGGGCCAGGCTCCGGGTCGCCGCGCCGGCCTCGGCTGACTGGTCGGCAGACTCTGGTTCAGCGCCCGGTGTGCGAGCGCCATGAGGACGTGTCACCGCTGTCGAAACCGTCGTAGAAGAGCAACGAGGGATCGCGGTACCAGATCTCGAAGCGATCGTCCTGATCGACGACGACGAAGCCCGATGAGCGCAGGACGGCTTCGATCTCGAGCTCGCCGGCCTGACGTCGGAAGCAGACAGCGTCGATCGAAAACTCTTCGAGCCCCGTCCTGAGGAGCTCCACGGAGGCGGCATCCGGCGCTCCCAGCCAAGCGATGTCGATCAGGGCGGAACGCCGCTCGAAGTCGTCCTCTCCGCGATGGAAGCGGTTCAGGTCGAGATAGTGGCGGGCCTTCAATGGGTGCGGGTGGTGGTGGAACGTCGGCAGCCACAGACCGACGAGGTCCGGCGCCAGCACGAACGCCCCGTCGGGCACCAGCTCGTCGATCCGACGCGCCTGCTCGTACATCGGCCAACGTACCTTGAGCGTCGGCGGCCATCTCAACAGGGTCCGGTTCTCCGACGCGAGGGTGCTGGAGGTGGGAACGAAGATCGCGTAGGCCGCCAACAGGGCGGCGCTGGCCGCGAGCATCTTCCGGTCTCGCCCGCCGAGATGGAGCGGCGTCAGGATCACCAGCACGAGCAGGACGGGCAACGGCACGACCCAGAGGCTGCGCCAGTAGGCCGGCCCGGTCACCAGATCGTGAACCAGCCACGCCAGGTACGGATTGAGCAGGACGATCCACGCAGCCAGGGGAAGTCCGATGGCGAAACGCTGCGCCATTCCGACCGGGGTGATGGTCCATGCGAGCGGTAGGGCGATCAGCGCCACGACCCGAAGGCGCTCCACGCCGACCACCTCTCCCAGCGCCGTGGCCAGCATCTCGCCGAGAGCCCCGTAGTCGAAGACCGCCCCGTCGGGAGTGATCACCCTGGAAACGTCGCCCCGCAGCACGAGCGCGAAGACGATCAGATACGAGGAGGTCGCTGCGCCCATGGCAAAGGTGCGCCAGCGGTCGCGACCGGCCCTCAGGCCGCTGACCAGACAGCTCAGCGAGACCGCGGGCGCCGCCCAGAACGCCGTGACGTTGAAGCCGACGGCGGCGATCTGCGAGGCGGTGAGCAGCAGCAACGTGCGACGCCTGGGTCGACTGGCATATTCCAGCGCGAACGAGGCGACCAGAGGCAGCGCGAGGCTGACCAGCAGACCTTTTCCCTGCCAGATCCTGACGAAGCCGAAGTTGCCGTATCCCCGGTGGACTTCACCCGTCGCCCACAGCACGACCACCGCTGCAATCGTGGCCGGTAGCCACTGCGCGGGGAGCAGGGTGCGGAAGAGCCGCGCGTAGCAGAGCGGCACCGCGACGGCCCCCAGTGCCGCCGCGAAGAGGTGGAAGGCCGGAAGGGCAGCGACTCCCGTCAGCCAGGAGAAGGCACCGATCGCCACCTCCCAGGACTGCGCGCTGTAGATCGCCAAGGGCAGGGGCAGGCCGGGGATGCCGTGCAGCGTGTCGCCGGCCAGCAGGGGCTGCCAGGGGTGGTCCGCGGCGCTTACGGCGAGGTTGACGTAGAGAGAGTCGTCGTAGTCGCTGCGGTGGGCGATGAGCGCCAGCAGCGCACAGACCAGTCCGACGCACCAGAGCACCGCCTCACCGAGGCGCGACGTCGAAGCCTGTTCGAGGCGCCCCCCCGATCCAGCGACGAACGAGAAGAAGCCGACGCACAGGAGGCCGAGGATCCACCACCAGAGGAGCAGCGGAGTACCGAACCAGTGGAGGAGTGGAGTACCGACAACGGCTCCGACCGCGCAGCAGAGTCGCAGGTGGGGTCGGGTGTCCCGGGGCGAGCGAGGCTCGTCGGCACTGCCATCGTCGCCGCCGTCGGCTCCCGGGCTGGACGGCGCTTCTCGACTCTCTTTGGTCCTTCGAGCTCGTAGCGCGAGTGCGACGGCGACACCCAGCAACAGCCCGAATCCCCACACCAGGTGGACGAGCGATCCGCCGGCCCACACCGTCAGATGGCAGCACAGGGTCCACAGTCCGTAGGCCAGACAGCCCGACTCGACGAGCCGGTGGCTCAGAGGTGTCTCCGGCACGGGATCAGGAAGCCTCGCGGGTCAGCTCGTCGGCGAGGAGCGCCGGTCCACGACTCTCGTTCCAGACCTGGAACACGAGGATCGACCAGAGGAAGAAGCGCCAGTCACGTGCCTCGCTCAGATGTTCTCGCCATCGACGCGTGACGATTCGGTGATCGAACAGGCCCTCGTCGCGCAACCGCTGCGGATCGAGGAGGCTCTCGCACCACGAACGCAGGGGGCCGCGAAGCCAGGAGCCCAGAGGCAGCTCGAATCCGGCCTTCGGGCGTTCGACCAGTGCAGGCGGCACGTACCTCTCCAGCAGGCGACGCAGCAACCACTTGCTCTGACCATCGCGGCGGCGCAGGCCCATCGGCAGTCGCCAGGCGAAGCGGACGAGCTCGTGATCCAGGAACGGCACCCGTCCCTCCAGGCCGTGACGCATGGTGGCCCGATCGAGCTTGACGAGGATGTCGTCGGGAAGATAGGTGACGAGGTCGAGGAACCGCCACCTGGACTCCAGGGGGAGTGCGTCGAGGCTGCCGTCGAGCTCGTCGGCGAGGCGACGGGGCGCGAAGTCAGAGCCACCAAGGACCGATCTCTCCGGCTCCGGGCAGTTGGAGAAGGAGAGCTCGTAGAGGTGGTCTGCTCGGCGGCTCTGCAACGCCTCACTGAGCCGTGCCACCTTCCCGGTGAGCCTTCCCGCCATCGCATGCACTGGCGTGAGTTGGCTGGCCGCCGCTCCCAGTCGCCCCGCCGGCACACGGACCGAGGCTGGCACGAGCGACAGTCGACGCCACAGGCGATCCGTCGCGGCGTAGCGCGGGTATCCGCCGAACAGCTCGTCGCCGCCATCGCCGGACAGCACGACCTTGACGTCACGACGTGCCATTCGAGAGACCAGGTGCACCGGGACCTGGGACGGATCCGCGAACGGCTCGTTGGAGGACGCCGGCAACTCCGAGAGCTGCTGGAGGACGTCGTCGGCGGTCACCCGAAGCTCGGTGTGGTCTGTGCCCAGGTGGTCTGCGACGCGTCGCGCCCAGGGCGCTTCGTCGAACGACGGATCCTCGAAGCCGACCGTGAACGTGCGCACCGGAGCGCTGCGTTGGCTCTGCATCACCGCCACGACGAGAGAGGAGTCGACTCCGCCGGAGAGGAAGGCGCCCACCGGGACGTCGGCCAGGAGTCGGAGCTCGATCGAACGGTGCAGGTGGCGATCGAGCATCTCGAGGGCGTCCTCGGGGCTCAGCGCGTCGTCCTCTACCTCGTGTCCGAGCAGGGACCGAGGGTCCCACCACCTGCGTGCCGCGGCGAGATTGCCGTCCTCGTCGGCCTCGACGAGGCATCCTGCCGGGAGCTTGCTCACGTCGCGATAGATCGTGTGTGGCGCTGGTATGTAGCCGCGGCTGAGCAGAGAGGCCAGCGCTCCCGTGTCGATTCGGCGCTGTGCCCCGGGGAGTCCGGCCAGCCCAGCCAGCTCCGAGGAGAAGGCGACCGTTTCGCCGAGGCGGGCGAAGTAGAGCGGCTTCTCGCCGATGCGGTCCCGAGCCAGGGTCAGCACCCGGCGCTCGTGGTCCCAGACGGCGAAGGCGAACATGCCGTTGAAGCGCTCGAGCGATCCCTCGACACCCCACTCGCAGAAGGCGGCGAGCATCACCTCGGTGTCCGAGGTTCCCCGGAAGCGACGCCCGCGTTCACGAAGCTCCTCACGCAGCTCGAGGTAGTTGTAGATCTCACCGTTGGTGACGATGCGAAAGCGCCCGTCGGTGGAGAGCATCGGCTGATCGCCGCTGGGAGAGAGGTCGATGATCGCCAGACGGGCGTGTCCCAGGGCGATCCGACGACTCGGATCGATCCATTGCGCCCGACGGTCGGGTCCACGGTGTGCCAGGCGTGCGACCATCCCGGAGAGCTGCTCCTCGCCGGTCTCGATCCGGCGACCGATCAGGCCCGCGATGCCGCACACGTCGGGTGTCCCTCGCCACCGGCCGCGGGCGAGGCCCCGTGGCGCTCGAGCACTTCGAGGAAGAGCTCCTGGAATCGCTTGGCGCTCTCGGCGGCCGAGAAGCGTGTTCTGGTCGCGGTCGCTGCTCGTTCGCCCATCCGAGCCCGTTCGTCCGGGGCGTCCTTCATCCTGGCCAGCGCTTCGGCGAAGGCAGAGGTGTCGTCGACCGGTACCAGCAGGCCGGTCGCTTCGTGCTCTATGAGCTCGTCCGGGCCGTAGGGACAGCGGGTAGAGACGACCGGGGTGCCGCAGGCCATCGCTTCGATGACCACGTTCGGCAGGCCCTCGAAATGGCTGCTGAGCGCCAGGCAGTCGGCGGCGCGCAGGAACGGGAAGGGATTGTCGCGGAAACCGAACCATCGGACCCGACCGGCGATGCCGAGTCGCGCGGCGCGCCGCTCGAGGCGACGAGCGTCCGGGCCTTCTCCGAGCATCCAGAGCTCGGCACGGGGCCCGAGGGTCGCGAACGCATCGAGCAGCATCGCCTGGTTCTTCTGGTCGTGCAGACGCCCGGCGTGAACGACGACGAAGCGGTCGGGGTCGCGCTCGAAGGGAAGCGGTTCCAGCGACTTCGCGAGCACCTGCTCCACCTCCACCAGGTTGTCGATTCGTACGGTCCTGCCAGGGGGTAGCCGCAGGTGGCTCTCGGTGGCGCGCCTCACCCCCTCGGAACAGCCCACGATGCGGTCGGCGCGACGGAGGGCGCGCCGGGCCCAGATCCCGAACAGGTGGGGCATCTCGCGACGGGGGTCGTTGACCTGTCGGCAGATCCAGGCCGGCCGATGCCGGGATCGCGCCAGAGCGGTTCCAGTGACCATGTTGACGTAGTGCAGCTGGCTGTACACGAGATCCGGCCGGATCTCGTCGATCAGGCGGCGGGTTCCCCGAATGGCCGAGAATACATGCCATGCCCGGGTCTTCGGCACCCAGTGCACCGTGACGTCGTCAGGTGGCTGGTAGCGGAACGCGCGGCGCCAGAAACAAGCGTGGATCTCGAAGTGGCGGCGCGACAGGTAGCGCGAGAGCAGTTGGAACTGCCTCTCGGCGCCTCCGCCGGAGAGATCCGAGATCGACATCAGCAGTCGGAACCGACGCCCGGCATCGGGCTCGACTCGCGAATCTCCCATCGGCTGATCACCGACCACGGCGGATCCTCCTGCGCAGGGGCAGGGTCGTCGCCAGCACGCCGAGTCCGTAGCGCACGCTGGCTGACAGGCCGATCGAGCTGGAGCGCTCGTCGTAGCGGGCCGGACAGCTGATCTCGCCGATGCGGTAGCCGCGGCGCAGCGCCGCGAGGAGGATCTGGTTGTCGAACACGAAGTCTTCCGAGAAGGTCGAGAGCGGGAGCTGCTCGAGAACCTGCCTCGAGTAGGCGCGGTAGCCGGTGTGGAACTCCGACAGCTTGGCGCCGAGAGCCAGGTTCTGGATCAGGGTCAGCGCCCGATTCGCGGCGTACTTGTATAGCGGCATGCCGCCCTCACGCGCGCGCCCGCCGAGGATGCGCGAGCCGAGCGCGACGTCGTAGACGCCGGTGGCGATCATCGACGCCATCGCCGGCACCAGGCGCGGGTCGTACTGGTAGTCGGGATGCAGCATGACGACGATGTCGGCGCCGAGTGCCAGCGCCTCGCGGTAGCAGGTCTTCTGGTTGGCGCCGTAGCCGCGATTGGTTCGGTGCACGAAGGTGCGGATGCCGAGCCGCCGAGCGATCGCCACCGTCTCGTCGTCGCTGGCGTCGTCGACCAGCAGCACCTCGTCGATCAGGTCGCGCGGCAGGGCGTCGTAGGTGCGTTCCAGCGTCGCCGCAGCCCGGTAAGCCGGCAGCACCACCACGATCTTCCGACCTTCCAGCAATCGAGTCTCCTCCGCGCTCCCATGGCCGCACCCGGCCAGCCAGCGTCAGTGTTCGCAGGCTCTACTTGTCGCTGCTGCGGCTCACCTCGCGATGCTCGCTGCGGCACCGGGGCTGTCCCCTGAAGCGATCACTTCTCTTCCGGCCCCTCCCCCTGCAGGGGGAGGCTGGGAACCAGCGTCAGTGTTCGCGGGCTCTCACTGCCGCTGCTGCGGCTCAGCTCGCGGTGCTCGCTGCGGCGTGGGGGTGTCGCCTGAAGCGATCACCTGCCAACCCCCTCCATCTTCTCTCTTCTCTCCTCTTTCTCTCCTCTCCTCTCCTCTCTCTCCCCTTCTCCCTCTTCTCTCTTCTCTCTCCCTCTTGTCCCTTTTCGCTTCTCCCTGTCCCTTGTCCCTGACCCCCACCCCCTGACCCCTTTTCCTTCTCCCTCTTTTCCCTTTTCCCTTTTCCCTCGTCCCTCGTCCCTCGTCCCTCGTCCCTCGTCCCTCGTCCCTCGTCCCTTGTCCCTCGTCCCTTGTCCCCCAACCCCCAACCCCTGTCCCCTGACCCCCAACCCCTAACCCCCAACCCCTAACCCCCA